>CAWEFS010000005.1:0-74621 GCA_963808375.1 uncultured Actinomycetota bacterium
AGTCGACGGGAGCCGCCAAGATACGATTCTTGCTGGGTGGAGCGGGTCCTGAGTTGTACGAAGAACGGAATTTGGCCCACGTCCGACTGGGGTAAAGTGGTCGCAGGTTCTCGTCCTACCAGGCAGCGGCTGCAACCAGCATGAATAGTAGCTGGTCCAAGTTGCATGCCAGAACAAGGTGGCGCGGCGCGATCCGAAAAGGTTGCTCGCATGACAGCACCGAGAGAAACAAAAGTCCAACCCGCTGCGGCCAACACGCACACCTCAAGAAAGATCGAGATTAGAGTCTTAGCGAATGGCGCACAGTCAAACGCGGGAGGCTGTATTGCGGACAGCACGTTCCAGCGGCGCTGCCGGACTGCGCATTGAGTTCATGCTTGCCTTGGTGCTGGCAAAACTATGTGCTTCCTCGTCGGACTGTCGCATTTTCCAATTTCACCGCCCCTACAGACACGAGCCCGGGGGAGAGGACGGATATGGCACCGACTGCTGAGATCCAGGTGGAACGATTCGCCGTCGGCGACCGACGACGTGGTGCTAGTGGCTTGCGCGCATCCATTTGGAAGAGCCGTCGTGAACTGCCAAATCCGCCTGACCTCGGCATCCCCGAGCCCGGTCATCGTCGAAGCTGCATTACACGGGCGCCGGCGCCATCGGCTTTCCGGATGCGGCTACTGCGACCGTGACACTGCCCGGCAGGCGGGGGCTTGGTCCCGTTCCAGATCGCTGGAAAAACTCCCAGCAGCGCCATCGGGGACGGGATGATCGTGGCGAGAGCGAAACCCGCCTTCCATGGGCCGCCAGCCGGGCCGGTCATCGCCACGAAAACCGATAACTGTGGTTAGTTTCAATCCCGCAGCGATGAATCTCGCACAAGGCGGCAACTATGGATTGGTGGGTAATTCCTTCACCGTGCCGGGCGGTGTAGCGGTCTCGTTTAGCTCCAGCGCAACCATCCATCCCAATGGTGTGGACTGCTCTGTGCCCCAGCTCACGACACTGCGCGTCGGTATTATGCAGGAGAGCAGCAACTTCGCCATCACCAGCACCTATGACAGCCCGACAATAACTTGGGGCCGACCCGCTCCGTCCGGCTACACCGTCACTGTGCCTACTTCGTTTCAGCATACGGAGAGCTCGACCCATCAGTGGCCCAGCCGGTGAACGATGGCTTGTCGGGGGCGGCTCCCTTTGTACAGCATGGATCCCGGGAGCGCTGTGGACAGAGTGCAGTGGGGTGCCCCGGTGGGGCCGCGGCCACCAGCAGCGACACGCCTGGTCAAGACGTGCAGCCGACGTTCTGGTTGCCGATAGTTCTGCCTATCGGCACTTCCGGATTTATACCCTCGTTAACACGACGCGACTCGAGCACTTCCGGAACCTCTGCATAATATTGACGCGTCCACCAACCAGTTCTGCGCGCTGAGGCAGGCAGTTTGGGACCTCAACGTGGACAGCTCCCTAGCCAATCAGCAGGCGACGGCGACCGCGGATGCGCCGGCGACTGCCGATCCTGCCGTAGGCGTACAGGCCAACTTGGCGCCGACGACTGCGACCCTGATCCCTGTGGGTGGCAATACGACCTTCACTTACCCGTGAGGGCCGAGAAAGCGCGAGACCCGAGCCGGAGGAGATCAAAATGGTCGAGAGTGCCCTGTCGCTGGCGACAGCGACGGCTCAGCACATGCTCCACCGACGTCCGTGCGGTTATGCGAGGAATTCTCTCGACATGGACCTCGGAAAAGGATGGGTGAGAGTGACACCGGTGTGTCAGTTCGTGCTGTTCATTACGCCCAGAGTTACCCGCAGCGGGTCGATGACCATTCCGGGAGTATCATCGACGGGAAGACAGGACGCATGGTCGACCGTGATGGCGTCAAAGCCGATCTGAATCAACCGGGCATGCTGCTTCGTGAGGACGATTTCAGGTACTGACGGTGATAGCCGGTTCGACAAAGACGCAGAGACGGGCGCTTCTCCCTGGACGCAGCCGCTTCCCACGTACACGTGGAGTGACGCGACAGGGCGTCTTTGATCCCTTTGCTCTAGGCGGGACCGTGATCTGCCGCTATCACGCCCGACGCCGCCGCACCGAACGAGGACGTCCGTATTCCTTCCGGAAGGGTGGGAGATGGAGGTAGCCGACGCCGTCCAAGTGCGTCCAGCACGCACCGAACTTCGCGATCAGTTGGAGTCGGCGAACCCTATCGTTGTCGCGCAGTCCATCAACACGCTCGCCGAAGCTGGCGGCATCGACTCACGGCTGCTCGCCTCTCTCGACGACCGGCTGCGCGAGTACCGGCGCGCGGTCCTACATTTCGCCACACTGCGCCATCCCGAACCAGGCATCGCCGCCGCTGTTCGTAACGCGCTTGAAGCCGACCTCGGCGGCACGGATCGGGACCGGCGGAGGGCGGCCGCGCTGGGGCTGTTGGCCGCGCGCCTGTTCGCGCCGGCCGAGACCCTGAGGGTCATCTCCGGGGTGACCGACTTGGAACGACCGGATGCCGCCAGCCCCCTGGTGCAACTCGGCCATGACGGCTATGTGCTGGAGGCCTTCCGCACGATGTCGGCGGCCTGATGCCGCTGTAGGGAGGAGGCCACATGGGGACAATGACCGGCGGGAGTTCTACATGCCGCTGTCCTGGGCGGAGGACCGGACCAGTGGCAGGCGGCGGGCATGCCCAAGCAGGTTTAGTGCAGTGCACCGACTTGCCGAAGATGTTGCAGCGTAGTCCGACCCCAATGCACTACACCCGCTCCTAAGCACGGGATCGGCGCTAAGAGGAAGGGGGAGGACAGGAAGCTAGCGTGATGCGGTGAGAACTTTCATCACTGAGATCGAGACAAGTGAGGGTACTCCAGGCCACCTTTGGTAGGCGTCCAGAGTTCGTTAGGAAGAGCTATTACTTTAGATTGGGCACAAAAGCCCGACGGCGGCAAACAAGCTGACCGGGAGGGTGTTGAGCTAAGTCTACGAGTCGCCGATCTGAGCCAGCAAGCCCGCGATCTGAGCCTGAAAGGTCGCGATCTGAGACTGCAAACCCGAAACTTGCTGCTGAAGTGCGCCAAGAAGCTGAAGAATACTGGATCCTTTGACAGTTAGATCGCCAGTGATAGTCACGTCTCCCAGGAAAGATCCCGCTGGAGAGCCTTGTCCGAAGATTCCTGGTCCAGCGGTGCTGTAGCCGTGAACCCCTCCTGCTGTGGCTGAGTCGGCAGAGCTAAAGCCATAAACGCCGGAAGCCGAAACACTCGACCCATATATTCCGCAACCAGTTCCGGAGTTTTCCATGGTGACAAGTGGGACGCCGCTGGCTTGGTTGCCCGTCAAAGGTAGCGTGGGATCTGTCATTGTAAGTCTGCCTCCTCGGCCGTAGGTGGTGGCTTGCGTCGGCGGCCGCGGCGATTTCTACCCCAGTGGTGACATGTGGGAAGCGCACTCGATCATCGCATCCTCCAACCAGGCTCTTATTTGCCAGGTGTGTAACGGTACACCACTGATTCATGGCTTATGAGAGTCTTGCGGCCCACGTTCTGGGCGGAAGGCTCGAGGGGATCATGGCGACGAAGAAACGGCACAGTCCAGAGCAGCTTGTGCGCAAGCTGATGGCCGCCGCCGCGACATCTGTCTTTGCGGGCGCAGCGCGGCACGACAGTGTGAAGATTGCCCGATGGATGGCGAACCCGACGCCCAGCAGTCTGAATCTCCGCAGGCGTTTACCGAGCGGAGATGGCACTGGTGGCTGAGAGTGCTGGCTATACCAGCGACACTGGCCATCGTTGCGGCGGCTGTCGCGGTCTACACGAACAGCAATAAGAGCCCGAACGGCCAGCACAATTCGCAAGTGGTTGGTAGTTCCGCGTGTCTACAGTTCTGCGGCATCCAAGTCGGTCGTCAAGCCCCTCAACCGCCTCAATCGACTGACCCCGAAAATCCGAACCTGGGCTGCACGGACGATCGAGATAGCGATACAGAGGTCGCTGGCTGGGGTCCGGCACGCAACTTGTTGGCACCGGACAAATACAGCGAATTTCCATCATTCAATCTCGATGCCACGGATGAATACGGTGATGAGCGTGGCTTGTACGGAATCCGCGATTCCGCCGCGCCCGACTCTAGCCCTTTCGAGTTTCAGATAAAGGTGGAGCGCGGCAAGACATACAGGCTACGGATCTACATCCACAACAGCGCGTCCGAGAGCAACGCCGATGTCGCGAAGGGGACTCGAGTCTTGGTCCGCTTGCCCACCTGCACCGGCCGGCGCATTCTTAGCAACGGGTTCATCACATCTACCGACGCGGAACCCGGCGAGGTCTACGGCGGAGTGACGATGCTCAGTGATGAGTTATTCAACTTGGCATATATCGACGGCACGGCACGCCTGTGCAACAACCACTTCACGTGTCGCCCGGCAGAGGGCAAAAACGGCGCTCCAATCTCGGATGACTTTCTCACGAAGCAAGGAGCGCTAATCGGTTTTGACGCCCTTGATGGAGACGTCCGGGGCGGTTATCAGTACTCGTCGTACTTTAGTTTCGAAGTCCGCCCTCAATTTGCTGCTCAATGAGGCACCTCTGCCGTCGCACGCCACTTTCCGCGCCGGAGCGGTTGCTCGTTTATTAGCCGCCAATGACTCAGAAGCCGCCGGAATCGCCCGGCTCGATCAAGGCTTTAAGATCGTCAATCCGGTTGTCGCGCAACGAGTAACAGGTATTGACCGGCAGACACCGGATCTAAGGATTGCTAATCCGTTGATTGCGGGTTCGGCTTCCCGAGAATCCAACGAGCCGGGCAGCGGCGAGAGTGGCCGGCAGGTGTTTACCTCCTGTGTGTCGCGGATCTACCGCGGCGACACAGCGGGCTTCTATGTTCCGTCGGTGCCAGTTGATCTTGATGCCTACGAGCGGATCGGTGATTTAGCGAAGCCGTTCGAGGTCACTGCGAAAGACCAGCGTCGGCAGGACGAGCGTGAGCGTCTGCGTGATTCGGTGCAGTGTGGTGTCGCACCGTTGACGTTCGAGCAGTATCGCGCAGGGGTGCCATGCCCTGGTTGCGGTCGCCCGTACACCGACAGCGAACGTTTCGATTTCAAAGGCACGATGAATCTTTCCAATGCTGAACGAGTGCGCTATGACGCCGAGGAGTCCCGTTTCAAAACTGCGCACTCATCATGTAGATCTCATAGCCATGGAGTGTCGGGTTCGCTGACAAAGCATTGCGGCAAATGCTGTCCTGCGCCGCCGCTTTCGCCTTTGCAACTGGAGCGAATTCGCGCGCTGATGGGGCCGACGCGTCCCCACGAACTGATGGTCTGGCGGCTGCGCCTCTACTGTGGTCACGTGGTCGAACGGACTGCTCATCGAAGCCATCGGACCGTGCATGCCGCCTTCAGTGGCTCAATTAAATGCGCCGAATGCGGCTGCGAACCAGCGACAGTGATTGACGCACGTGCTGTGGGCCTCATGGTCGAACCCCCTCAACCCGAACCGGTTCCAGTAGTGCGGAAGCCCACGCGGGCAGCACTCGAACGCCGGATTGAGGAGCTCGAAGCAGAGGTCGTGCGGCTGCGCCGCAGCTAGAACTGTCCGACTATATTGACGTGGCATTCGATACTCCGCTTAACGACGGACAACTCGACGTTCTGCGTTGGATCAGTGATGGCTGTCCCGATGGCCGGTGGACAGATTTTACCTTCAAGACCACGGCCGCTGCGCTCGCTGGGCGGCGACTGGTGGCGGTGTCGAAGCGAGGCGGTGTCTGGAGTGCCGCCATCCTGCCTGCCGGCGAGCATTACCTGACGAAAGGTGTCTACCCGGAGGGGCACTGGGCTAAGAGGCCTCGCGGGCCACACATCCATCGCGATGGGTCTATCAAACCGTTCGCAGTCGCAGAGAGGCCCGTCGAGCGACATCGCGGCGCTCCCGCGCGTGCGACGTCAAAGGATCAATCACCCAGTCCTGCGCGGCAACTGCTCGCTGATGTGCTCGCCGCTGGCGGGGAAATCCAGCGTGAATCTAAAGAAGGGCGGCGGCCGTACGCAGTGTTGGCCGCGGCAGTCAACCGTCACAAGCTCGCACCTAAGGGCAAGCAATTAACGGTAGAGATGGGCAGTCGGTGGCAGATTTCAGTGATCCGCCTAGAGGATGCTCCCAGCTGGCTGACGACACCTGCGCCCGAGGTCGTTTCAGCACAACGAATCGCCAAATGGCATCCGGCTCTTGCAAGCCTTCGGGGGCGGGACTTCATGACCATGTCGACGACCTCGCAGCGCCGAATGCTGCGAATACTGCAAGCGCTCGCTGTCGAGGCTGACGCACGCGGCCACCGGGTCGAACCCGCTAATCCGCCCAGCCGCTACCACTATCGACAGTCAGAAGCTGGCCACATCGCGATCAGGATGCGCGACTACCGCTACACGATCGCCGTGTGGCAAAAATACCGAGAGGCGCCACCCCCGCGTTGGGGAAAGCCAGCGAAGCGCCCCGACGACACCATCGGGGATTCTCTTGCGGTTGGGCTCATCTGGGAGTCTGGCGGCCGCTCCGGATCAGTGAGACGTGGTCGGATACCCCTGCCAAGCGCACGAAGGTTGAGAGCCTCCTACCGACGATTCTGTGGGAGATCGAGCGACAGTCTGTACAGGCCGACCGTCGGCGAGAGCAGGAAAGACTGGCTGCGATCGAGCGTGAAAGGCTCCAGGCCGAGGCCGAGCGCCGGGCGCGCGTTCTCCACGCCCAGAATGTACGCGCAGAAGTCCTGCGAGACCAGCACGCGCGTTGGCGCGAGGGGTTGCAACTGCGTGATTAAATCGCCGCGATGGATCGAGTCATCGAGCAGCTGCCAGACCGTGTCGACCGGTTCGCCGCATCGGAATGGCGCACCTGGTGTCAGGACTACGTCAACGCCGTGCTCGACCCGCTCGGCCAACCTCTCGCGATGCCTGAGATTCGAGAATGGACTCGCGACGAACGAGATGCACTGATACGGAGCATCCTTCGTCGTCTGGAACACGCATCTCGGTCCTGACGATGCGACCTCGGTTTGGAGATGATCCCGGGCGAAATCACCACGAACCGGGCTCTCCTGGGCAGACCTCTGGTCTCCGAATTTGGGAACCGATATGGGAACGAAACGTAGCGAAACTGGCTCAAATCACTGCGATCGCTCGGCATACATGAGATGTCTAACCCATGTTGAGCTGCGCTTTTAGATCAAGCGGACATGGGGAAACCCACAGTACGTAGCTCATAACCCAGAGGTCGCAGGTTCGAATCCTGTCCCCGCTACCAGTGGAAATGGCCCTCGGAGACTTCTCCGGGGGCTGTTTTCATGCCATAGAGCCGGCTCGGCTGCGAGTGGTGATGGACTGGCTATCGAGGAAGCGGTGTCCCTTTCCCCGCCCCACCGTGCCGACCGACTGAAGCGATTCTCCCCGCTGATGTCTGCGTGGCACTTAATATTCGTCGGGTGTTCATTGGCGATGCGCGACGAGTGCAGTTACGTGCCCAGCTCGACCGAACCTGGATGCCGATGGCGGTCGTCTTGCTCGTCCTGTTGCTGGTCGGGCTGCAAGTCGTCGCCAGTTGTGCCGGATTTCGAGGTCCGCTGGTTGGTCTGATCAGTGACTACGTCGCCACCCCGAAGTCGTCCACAGTGCCGTGGGTCGGCCTCGGCGTGGCCGCGGTCGGGTTGTCTAACCGGTGCCGGATTTCCGCTCTGTCGGCGGCCGCGGCGCTCGACGTCGTCTTTGCCGCCGAGAGGATGTCGCGCGGCGGTGGGTTCAGCTTCGGCAACGGGCCGCTGATTGTTCTCACCGGATTAGCTGTGATGGTGGCCTGGCAGCGCTGGGCGAGGGCCGAGCGGACCACCGCCTTCCGCGGAGTCGCTTTCGGCCTGCTGCTTGTCATCGCGACTGAAGCAATCGAGAGCTGGTTGCGCGTCACCGCGATCGTTCGGCCGAAAGTCTTCGACGAGTACGCCCTGCTAGCCGATCACGCACTTGCACAACCGTCGTGGCTTGTGGGGCGCCTGGTCGAGGCAGGCGGCCCAGTTCCGAACGCCGCGTTGCATTGGGTGTACATCGAGCTGCCTCTCGCGGCCATGGTCGTGGCGATCTACGAGCTGCGCAACGTCAGGACTGCCGGCTGGCCGCGTCACTTCCTGGTGCCGACGTTTCTCCTGCTCAGCTTGGTCGGGCCGGTGATTTACCTGCTCTTCCCCGTAGTCGGCCCCGAATTCGCGTTCGGCAGCGCGGGTCGATCCTTTCAAGTCGGCAACTACTGGCCGCATACGATGCCTCCGATTCAGCTCTCGCCCAGACCCCTTGCTTTCGACGGCTTCACGCCGCGCAACTGTATGCCGTCGATGCACACCGCCTGGGCGCTGGCAATTTTTCTGCACTCTCGCGGCGGGCCACGCTGGTTGCGTTGGGGCGGCGCCTTGTGGCTGGTCTGCACCATCGGAGCGACGCTTGGCTTCGGCTACCACTACGGCGTCGACCTTGTGGCCGGCGCGGTGTTGTGCATGACGGTCGACTCAGCACTGCGTGACTTCGTACGAGGTCGTGTTTGGTCGTGGTTGGCGATTCTCGGGGCGGCATTGCTGGCGGTCCTGTTGGTGTGCTGCCGCTACCTCGCAGAGGCTATGGCGAGCTACCCGCTGCTTTTCGGCCCGCTCATCCTCGGGGGTTTGGCGGCTTACGGCACCGCCTTCTACGCGACCTTCTTCGCCCCGGGGGGCGCACCGATCGAGGACACGACCTTGTCGGCGCGCAGCAGCTTGACCGCCTGACAACGGCTCGAGAGTTGTCCCGGGGCAGGGCACGTCCGACCACGGCGGTTCACGCAGCCCTTTGTTGCCCGATCACGTGCAGGCCATGTTTGGGCCGCAGGGTCAGCGTCGCTTCCAGTTCGACCGAATGAGCAGGCTGCAGGTCGAAGACGAACCGTTGGCTCATGATCGACGTCATCAGGACCATTTCCATGAGCGCGAACGTTTGGCCGATGCAGCTGCGCCGTCCGCCACCGAAGGGCAGATAGGCCGAGCGGGGTCGCCCACCGTCGGCGCCCGGCAGGAAGCGGGCCGGATCAAAGTGTTCGGGATTCGGCCACCAGCGTGGGTCGTGGTGGATGTGGCCGGCGTGGATGCCGTCGCCATGGCTCAAGCTTATGGCGATCAGAAGACGCGGCTCAGCCATGCGTTGCCTAGGACATAAGGTCTGTCCGCGGAAAGCTCGTCGCTACGCTTACGACGCCCTGCGAATTGCGCGTTTTCGCTGATGTTCTGCTGCTCGACGGACGGCATCCTGCCTACTATGAGTCGAATCGATCCACGCGCGGAGACACCGCTGGTGGACTGGAGCGAGCTTGGCGTGAGCGGGCTGTTGCCGACGGGCACTGTGACGTTGCTGTTGGCCGACGTCGAGGGCTCCACGCGGCTGTGGGAGAGCCAGCCCGAGCAGATGACCGCGGCCATCGCGCGACTGAATAGCGTCGTGTCGGAAGTCATCACTGCTCATGACGGTGTGCGCCCGGTCGAGCAGGGTGAGGGTGACAGCTTTGTCGCCGCATTCGCCCGGGCCTCCGACGCGGTGGCCTGCGCATTGGAATTGCAACGCGCACCGCTGGCCCCGATCCGCCTCCGAATCGGAATTCACACTGGCGAAATCCAATTGCGCGACGAAGCCAACTACGCGGGCCCGACCATCAACCGCACCGCGCGGCTGCGCGACCTGGGCCACGGCGGTCAGACCCTACTATCGGGCGTTACCGAAGCGCTCGCCGTCGGCCGGCTTCCCGAAGGCGCGTGGCTGGCCGATCTGGGTGCCCACCCGCTACGTGACTTGCCCCACCCCGAGCGGGTGGTCCAACTGTGCCATCCGGACCTGGTCAACGAATTCCCGCCGCTGCGAGTCTCTGAAGTTGCTAACTCGCAACGCCTCCCGGTGCAGCTGACCACCTTTGTGGGCCGTGAGGCTGATATCACCCAGGTGCGGGAGTTGGTGGCCGAGAACCGGCTGGTGACTTTGACCGGCGCCGGCGGGGTAGGCAAGACCCGTCTGGCGATCCAGATCGCGAGCCAAATCGCGAACGAATTCGCCGACGGCGTCTGGTACGTCGATCTGGCGCCGATTACCGACCCTGATCTCGTGCCGACCATCATGGCCCGTGCATTGGGCCTACCCGACCAGCCCGGCCGCTCCACCATGAACACGTTGGCCCGCTTCGTCGCCGATCGACAGTTGCTGGTGGTACTGGATAACTGCGAGCATCTGTTGGACGCAAGCGCTGAGTTGGTTGTTGCTCTTCTGGGGGCGGCGCCGGGGCTGACGCTGTTGGCGACCAGTCGTGAGCCGATCGGCGTAGCCGGTGAACTGACCTGGCGGGTGCCGTCACTGCCACTGGCCGATGAAGCCATCGACCTGTTCACCGACCGCGCGCGACGAGTACGTCCCGATTTCACCTTCAGCGACGACAACGCCCCGACGGTAACCGAGATCTGCCGGCGCCTCGACGGAGTCCCGCTGGCGATCGAATTGGCGGCGGCACGGGCGCGGGCGTTGTCGCCGGCCGAGATCCTCGACAGCTTGCATGATCGGTTCCGGCTGTTGACCGGCGGTGCGCGCACCGCTGTGCGCCGTCAACAAACGTTGCGCGCCTCGGTGGACTGGTCACATGCGCTGTTGACCGAGCCCGAACGGGTGCTGTTTCGCCGGCTGGCGGTGTTTGTGGGTGGTTTCGATCTGGCCGCCGCCCAAGCGATCGCCGGCCATGACGAGGTGGAGCGCTTCCAGGTGCTGGACCTGCTCACGCTGCTTCTCGACAAGTCGCTGGTGGTAGCCGAACAGACTGCCGCCGCAACGCGATACCGGCTGCTGGAGACGGTGCGCCAGTACGCGCAAGAAAAGCTCGGCGAATCCGGTGAAGCCGACGCCGTGCGCACGCGCCACCGCGACCACTACACCGCGCTCGCGGCCTCCTTCGACGCGCCGGCAGGCACCGACTATGAGCAGCGCCTCGAGCAGGCCGAGACAGAGATCGACAACCTGCGCGCCGCGTTCGGCTGGAGCCGGGAAAACTCTGAATTCGAGATCGCCTTGGTGCTCGCGTCGTCGCTGCAGCCGCTGTGGGTGACGCGGGGTCGCCTCCGGGAAGGGCTGGGCTGGTTTGACACCGCTCTCACCCACCCTGACGTGCAGCACACAGAGGTGGAGCCCGCGGTACGAGCCCGCGCCTTGGCCGACCAGGCATTACTCGGCTCCTGGGGCGTCGGCGCCGCAACCCTGGATCAGGCCCGACAGGCGGTGGCAATCGCGCGCGAGGTCGATGACCCGGCCCTGCTGGCCCGGACGCTGACCGCCTGCTGTGGAATCGCCGTCTTCACCACTCCTGAAGTGGGCCGGCCGTACTTCACCGAGGCAATCGCCCTGGCGCGGGCGGTGGATGATCGGTGGCGGCTCAGCGAGCTCCTCAGCGGGCAGGCGCTCGGAGCAGCGGTCGTGGCGGGCGATCCGATCGTGGGGCGCGCGGCCGCAGAAGAAGGGCGCCAACTTGCCGAGGCGATCGGCGACGTGAGCCACTCACGCCAGTGCCGCTTCTCCCTCGGAGCTGCACATCTATGGCTCGGTGATCTGCCTGGAGCCGTCGCACAATTCGCCGCACTGATCACAGAGGCCGAGGTGGCCCACGATGAGGTCCGCAGGGTGCACAGCCTCGCGTATCAGGCCCTCGCACTAGCGTGGCAGGGCGAGACCGCTGCGGCCCGGGCTGTCGCCGACGCCGCCGTCGAATCGGCGGCGGAACTCGGCACGCTGTCTGCGGGGGCCGCCGCTGGGGCGTTGGCTACCGCCGCCCTGGCCGCCGGCGATGCTGCGACGGCCCAGCAAGCCTGCGAAGCGGTCTTTCAGCAACGAAGTGCCCTCGCCGCGGCAACGGCGATGCTGCGCCCCTACAGCGCGCTGGCCGCCTTTGCGAACAAGGATTTGGCCGCAGCCCGCCGGTGGGCCGACGATGCTGTTTTGACGACAACCGGCTGGTGGCTGATGCTGGCGTTAACCGCGCGCGCCCGAGTGGCGACCGCGGAGGGTGAGCCGGAGCTGGCCGAGCGCGATGCCCACGACGCACTCGCCATCGCTGCCGGCATGCGGACTTATCTGGGTCTTCCCGACACCTTGGAGTGCCTCGGCACTTCGGCGGGGGCTGCCGGCCGTCACCGCGAAGCGGTCCGGCTCTTCGGCGCGGCAGAGGCCATCCAGCATCGTATGGGCGCGGTGCGATTCAAGGTCTGGGACGCCGGCTACCAAGCCACGGTGGCGGCACAGCGAAGCTTGCTGAGTCAGAACGACTTCGAGAACGCATGGGCCGAGGGAGCCGCCCTATCCACCGAAGAGGCGATCGCCTACGCCCAACGCGGTCGCGGCCAACGCAAACGACCCGCCAGCGGCTGGGCCTCATTGACACCCACCGAGCGCGACGTCGTGCGCCTGGTCAGCGAAGGGCTGGCTAACAACGCCATCGCGAAAAAGCTTTTCGTCTCACCGCGCACCGTGCAGACCCACCTCACCCACGTCTACACCAAACTCGGCCTGAGTTCGCGCGTGCAGCTCGCCCAAGAAGCCGCCCGCCATGCTTGACGCCCGGGTATCCAGCCGTCAAATCCCTCGTCGCGGCCGTCGGCGGCGCGACACCGCGACAAGCTCGCGTAGGGTCGCGCGGTAGGCACCGCTCACCGCATCGCGTAGTCGACAGACACTGCCGAACTCGTCGGGTGAGGCGGCCGTGTTCAGAGCGCGGCGGCCAGGCAGCGGCCCGCAGCCCTCCCGGAAAAGATGCAGCCGCCGAGGAAGGTGCCCTCCAAGGCGTTGTAGCCGTGCACACCGCCGCCGCCGAAGCCGGCGACTTCACCCGCGGCGTAGAGTCCGGGGATGGGCTGGCCGTCCGAGCCTATGGCCCGAGAGTCAAGGTCAGTCTGTATGCCGCCCAACGTCTTTCGGGTCAGGATGTGGAGTTTGACGCCGATGAGTGGTCCCGCTTGGGGGTCGAGAATGCGGTGGGGGGCCGCGGTGCGTCCAATCCGGTCACCCAGCGACTTTCGTGAGTTGCGGATGCCTTGGATTTGGGCGTCTTTGCTGAACGGGTTGGCGAGTTGCAGGTCGCGGGCTTCGATCTGACGGCGGATGTCTAGGGGGTCGAGCAGCGGCTCGTCGGTCAGTGCGTTCATCCGTCCGACTAGTTCTTCGAGGTTCTGGGCGACGACGAAGTCGACGCCGTGCTCTTTGAACGCTTCTACTGGGCCGGGTGCGTTGCGGTTGAACAACCGTTCCCGCAGAAAAGCCGTCTTGCTCTTGGACGTGATGTCTGGGTTCTGCTCGGAGCCCGACAGCGCGAACTCCTTCTCGATGATCTTCTGGGTCAGAATGAACCACGAGTGGTCGTACCTTGCGATCTCCGGAGTGGTGCGCAGATAGCGCAGCGTGCCCAGGGTGTCGTAACCGGGCAGGAATGGTTCCGGCAGTCGCCGGCCCAGCGCGTCGAACCACATCGACGACGGGCCCGGCAGGATACGAATCGCATGGTTGGGCCAGATCGGATTCCAGTTGATAACGCCTTCGGTGTAATGCCACATGCGGTCCCGGTTGACCAGTCGCACTCCGGAGTCGGCAGCGATGTCGAGCATGCGCCCGTCCACATAGGCCGGAACGCCGGTGATCATCGACGACGGCGCGGTGCCCATGCGCTTCGGCCAATATCTGCGCACGATGTCGTGGTTGGCGCCGATGCCGCCGGTGGTGATGACGACGGCCTGTGCCTTCAGCTCGAACTCGCCGACTGCCTGCCGGTTGGAAGGCGCGCCGCGCGGAGCGTCGTCCGGGGCGAGCACACTCCCGCGTACTCCGGTCGCCGATCCGTTCGTGAGCACCAGTTCATCGACGCGGTGACGGTGGCAAAAGGTGACCAGCCCGCTGGACGCGGCGTGCAGGGCGGAGGCGACGAACGGTTCCACCACGCCCGTGCCGGTGCCCCAGCTGACGTGGAAGCGGGGCACCGAGTTGCCGTGCCCGGTAGCGGTCAGGTCGCCTCGCTCCGCCCAGCCGACATTCGGCAGGAACGAGATGCCCTGCTCGGTCAGGTACGCGCGCTTCTCCCCGGCGGCGAACTCCACGTAGGCGCGCGCCCATCGGCTGGCCCACACGTCCTCGTCGTCAAGCCGGTCGAATGCGGCACTGCCTTGCCAGTCGTTCCAGGCGAGCTCGACGGAGTCCTTGATGCGGTTCCTGCGTTGCTCTGGGCTGTTGACCAGAAAGATGCCACCGAACGACCAGTACGCCTGGCCGCCGAGGTTGAGCGCGCTCTCCTGGTCGACCACGGCCACTTTCTTGCCCCGGCGGGTCAGCTCATGGGTGGCGACGAGGCCGGCCAAGCCGGCGCCGACGACGATGACATCAGCGTCCATCGAATTGTTCCTTCACTCAAATGCAGACGGCTCCGCATCGGATAAACGAAGGTATCCGATGAGTTGACTGTCCCGAAGTGACGGTCCGCGCCAGCGAAACTCGGGCCGAGCCGGCCCGAGTGACCAAATGCCGCGCCGAGACGTGAACGCTTCGCTAGGGCAGAAGAAACGGCCCCCGGGAAAGTCTCCGGGAGCCGCTTCCATGCGGACTGTTAAACCCTAGGCGGAGGCTACCTCCGGTGCGCCGGGCGGGGGCGGAACGTCAGGGCCCGGTTCGCCCGGGGCCGGCGGCGGCGGTGCCAGGCCAGGAACCGGTGACAGGCCCGGGGCCGGCGGCGGCGGTGCCAGGCCGGGAACCGGTGGCAGGCCCGGGGCCGGCGGGGGCGCAGCGGGAGCCGGTCCGCCAAGGCGACTGGCGGCGAAATCCGCCCCGGTGTCGATGAAGTTGTTGTCTGTCGCGTATGTGTCGTGCGCGGCGAAGTTCAGTCCGTCAGAGCACACCGGATCTTCAGGGACACACACCTTGATGGTCTTGGCTTGATAGACCGGGCCGATCACGACGGGGGGCTGGCCGAGGAAGTTCATCGCCCGGACGTTCGGCATACCGAACAGCACGACGGCGGCTACGTGATTGGCGACATCCGGCGACAGCGGTTTCGGCACGGTCGCAGGGTCAACACCGTCGGGCACCGCAGGCGAGGTGACAAAACCCATCACCGCCGCGCCCTGCGAGTAGCCGCCCAGCACCATCTTGGTTTGCGGGCAGTTGTTCGCCATGGAGTTAATGTGATTGGCAGCATCCCTGATGCCGTCGAGGCCGGTGGACCACTCCTCGCTGGCGGGGTAGTTCACCGGGTAAACCGCGAAATCGCCGACGCGGTTGTGCAGCGCCCCGATGAACGCATCTCCGGTCGGGCCCGGACCGGGAGCCTCACCGGTACCGCGTGCGAACACCACCTCCCTGTCGGGACACGGCGCCGCGGTCGCCGACCCTGTGAGGGCGCTCGCCGCCATATCAGGGAGCAGAGAAGTCGTCAGCGGCAACGCAGCGGCCGCAAATCCGCCGACCATCAGTCGCTTCACACAGTGTCGAGTGTCCACGTCCACCCCTTTACCTTTCGCAGTAATGCATGTTCCAGGCTTGGCCGACTTCGTCGAACGTCCTAGCCTTACTCATTTGCGGCGACAGTGTTGACCAAACTTGGCTAATCAACACATGTTGGTTTGCCGACGTCCTACTGGCCCGTCGTAAGCCACCGGGTTTCAGCCCAGGTCGACACCACCGCGTCGCGACGGCCAGCCGGCCGCCGACGAAGCACTGTGAACGCGAACCGGAATCTCCGGACCGTGCTTACGACGCGACCCTCCCCGCCGCGCGCGGACCCCGAACTGAAAGCACGCCCTACCTGCTTAAGGCAACCCGGTCTGTTTTTCATAGCAAACGGGAACGGGCCTGTCCAGGCTAATAAAGAATGGTCGATCTGGTCAGCCGCGAGATGACCGCTGCGCCGCTTTCCAACTAACTGCTGAAGATGCGTCGCGACCACCAGGCGCTGAGCCGGGGATACGCACGCGGCAGCGCGCGCACCATGACGTCGACAAGTCGCGCGTCCTTGCCGACGATGATGCGCGGGTTGTTGGCGGCGACCCCGGCGACGATGATGTCCGCCGCCTTCGAGGCGGGAAGTCTCAGCAGTTTCTCGTTATACACGCGCGCTCGAGCGGTGTGCGCGGCACCGGCCTCGCCGGCCTCCTCCAGAGCAGCGGTCGCGATGTTCGTCTTGACGCCGCCGGGATGAACGACGCTGACGCGCACCGGATGTCTGTTATAGAGCATCTCTGCTCGCAAGGACTCACTGAACCCGCGGACCGCGAATTTCGTCGAGCAGTAGCCCGTCATCGACGCTTGTCCCATCAGCCCGTTGAGGCTGGAGACATTGATGACATGTCCGTCGCCCGACGCGATCAGGTGCGGAAGAAACTCTTTGGTTCCGTTTATGACTCCCCAAAGGTTGACCGCGATGATCCGCTCGTACGCGGCGTACTCGGTCTCTTGCACCGTCGCGGAGGCACCGGCGATCCCGGCATTGTTGTAGAGCTGGTGCACGACCCCGTAATGCTCGGCGACCGCGCTCGCGTATGCCTGCACCGCTGTGCGGTCGCTGACGTCAAGCTGGGCGGCGTGCGTTGCTGCGCCGAGCGATTCGAGTTGGTGTGCGGTTTCGGTCAGCCCGTCACCGTTGACATCCGAGATCGCCAGTCGCGCTCCGCGCCCGCCCAAGGCAAGCGCCAGGGCCCGCCCGATTCCCGACCCTGCGCCGGTGACCACGGCCACTTTGCCGGTGAAGGTGCTCATGCCGACACACCGTTGACGGTGCCGGCCGCCGGCGCCGGTGTCTGGTCGGTCGTCGTGTAGGCGTCCAGGTCGAAGCGTTTGGTTTGCCGACGGAAGCGAAAGGTGAAGTCAGGCCACAGCGTCGTGTTGTTGCCGTGTGCGTCGAGATACCAGCTCGCGCAGCCGCCGGTCATCCAGACAGATCCGGCGAGTTTGCGTTGCAGCTCATCGTGATAGGCATCTTGCGCCTCCTGTTTCACCTCGATGGTGCGTAGCCGGCGTTCCTTCATGACGTTGAGGCCGTCGACCAGGTAGTTGAGTTGCGACTCGATCATGTAGACCATCGAGTTGTGGCCTAAACCAGTGTTCGGCCCGACGAGGACGAACAAATTCGGAAAGTTGACCATAGTGGTCCCCTTGTAGGCCCGCATGCCCTGCTCTTTGAAAGTCTCGGTGAGACTGCGTCCGTCTGCGCCGCATATCCGCTCGAACATCGGCGAGTCGGTGACATGAAAGCCAGTCGCTATCACGATGGCGTCTACCGGCCTTGAGGTGCCGTCCTCGGCGACGATGGCGTTGCCGCGAATCTCGGCGATGCCGTCGGTGACCAATTCGACGTTGCTGCGGTCAAGGGCGGGATACCAGTCGTTGGCTATCAGCATCCGCTTACACCCGATCCGGAAGTTCGGCATCACCTTCTTGCGCAGCTCCGGATCTCGGATCTCGAGACGAATCTTGCTCCTGGACAGCAACTCGAAGGGCAGCATAAAGCGAGGCGCCTTAGCCAGCCCGACCACTTGGCTTTCGCGCGCAAGGTAGACACCGGCGCGGGCCAGCCGCATCACGGCCGGCACACTGCGGAACAGCCATCGCTCAGCTGCGGTGAAGGGGCGATCTAGCCGGGGCAGTAACCAGGGCGCGGTGCGCTGGTAGACGTCCAGCTGTCCGACCTGATCGGCAATCGCCGGAACGATCTGAATTCCAGAAGCGCCGGTACCGATGACGGCGACGCGTTTGCCCGCCAAGTCGGCGTCATGATTCCACCGCGCCGAGTGGAACAGCTCACCGGTGAAATTTTCGATCCCCGGAATCGGCGGCAGCCTGGGTTCGGCCAGCGCGCCGAACGCCCCTACCAGCACATCAGCGGTGAAGGTGCCGTGGCTGGTGGTCAGCTGCCAGATCGCCTGCTCGCTTCGCCACCACGCCCTTGTCACTTCACAGCCGAACAGGTGGCGGTCCAAGACGCCGGCTTCCCGGGCGACTCGGCGAAGATAGTCCTCGATCTCAGGTTGGGTGGAAAACGAACGGGTCCACTCCGGGTTGGCCGCAAACGAATAGGAGTACAGGTGTGACGGCACGTCGCACGCGGCGCCGGGGTAGGTGTTGTCGCGCCAAGTGCCCCCGACGTCGTTGCCGCGTTCGAACACCAGGAAGTCGCGATGACCAGATTGGTCCAACCGGATCGCGGCACCCAGCCCGGAGAAGCCACTTCCGACGATCGCCACCTTGACATGGCGGGTTCGGTCGGCCGACTGTGCGATGTCGTCGAGCATCAGATCTCCTTGGATCTCTTGTAGGTGAGTGCGGCGGTTATGCCGGCTCTTTGGGGTGGGCCAATTGAGTCGGCTCTTTGCGACCGCGCAGCACTTCGTCCTCGCCGAGTTCCCAACACCGCTGTTCGTCGGAAGAACTGGCCTGCACCGCTGCTGCGCAAGCCAACACGCGCGGCGCTTTGGACTTGGCCAACTCACAGAGCCGGGCGGCCTCGTTGACCGGGTCACCGATGACGGTGTACTCGAACCGCTCGTAGGCACCGACGTTGCCGGCCACGACGGTTCCGGCGGCTACACCGACGCCGGCGGGGCACTCCGGCACTTCGTCGGCGAGCCGGCGGGCAATTGCACGGGCGGCGGCCAACGCATCGGTCTCCGGAGACTCCGCGCGCACGGGCGCGCCGAAGACTGCCAGCGTCGCGTCGCCCTCGAACTTGTTCACCAGCCCCTTGCGCTCGTTGACCTCGTCGATGACCACGGCGAAGAATCGGTTGAGCAGCTCCACCACTTCGGATGGGGCCCGGTCCGACACCAGTTCGGTGGAGCCCTCGATGTCGACGAAAAGGACTGCGACGTGCCGCTCTTCGCCGCCCAATTCGATCTCTTGGTCCTCGGCGGCGGCGGCGACTTCACGTCCGACGTGTCGGCCGAACAGGTCACGGACGCGTTCGCGCTGCCGTAATCCCTCGACCATGGCGTTGAAACCACGCTGCAACTCGCCTAATTCGGTGCCGTCGAACACCTGCAGCTGGCAGTCCAGGTCGCCGTCTTCGACGTGTCGCAGCGCCGCGCGCACCGTTCGCACGGGCGTCGCGGTCAGCCAGGCGGCGACCAGGATGAGGAAGAAGCCGAACACGAACGCCGCGATCGCCAGCAGCAACACCGCAAGTCCGAACTGCGCGGTCGTCATGTTGCGCAATGTCAGTGTGAAGGCGGCGACCAGGGCGATCCCCACCACCGGCACTCCCGATCCCAACAGCCACGACGCCACCGCCCGACCCATCACGCCGGGCGCGAGCCGTCGCGGCGGCCGCCCGGCTTCCAACGCCTGAGCCGCCACCGGGCGCAAGGCGAACTCGGCGACGAAGTAACAGCTCGCCGAAACAACGATGCCGCTGAAGCTGATACCGAAGACGGTTTTCGGAATGAAACCGACGTTGATGCGACCGTAGAGCGTGGCGAACAGGGCGGTGCCGATCGCCCAGAGCACGACGAGAATGCGGGTGAGCCGCCATGGCGCCAGGAAGGTGTTGCGCTGATCGTCGGCGGTCGGCGGCTGTTCTTCCATGGCCCAACGGAGATCGTGCACGACGCGCCTCGTGGCCCACACCCAGCCGATCAGGAGAGCTGCCCCGATGTACATCGGCGCGATCACCACAGAGATGAACCGCGCGCGCGGAGCGAGGACGTCGGGTTCCGGGATGACTACCGTGATCAACAGCAGGGCCACACCGATCGCGATGATGTTGGCGCACAACATGAATACCGTCAGCAGCAACTGCAGGCGTATCCGCCGACGCTGCTCACTTTCCGACGGGCTACCCAAAATCCACGAGCCATACGATGTCTCGGCCAGCCGACCGCTTTGCCTGGTGACCTTTTCCAGCATGCGGCCGAATCGCTGGGCCAGCGTCTCACCGGTCATCAGCGCGCCGGTGCCGCGGTGACGGTCGACCATGCATCGGCAAATCTCCCTGCGTCCGGTAAAGTCAGGACTCAGGTGTAGCATCTTTTGATACGTATTTCAAAAGAAGGTTCATAGCTGTGTCATCTAGACGGAAGACGCGCCGGTCCGAGGCTGTGCCGGCCGACGTCATCCAATCCGCGCTGGGGTCGGCTGAACGTCTCGGTCGCGATGTGGCCGACGTACCCATCGCCGTCATCGCCCATGCGCTTGGCGTGTCCCGTAGCACACTGCTGCGCCAGCTCGGCGGTTCCCGCAGAGCACTCGACGACGCGGTACGCGACTCCGGTGTCGATCCGGGCGGGCGTCCTCCGGTCCGATTGCGCGCGGCCGCGGCCGCGGCGGCGCTGATCAGCGCCGAAGGTGTCGATGCGGCAACCTTCGAAGCTGTGGCCGCGGAGGCCGACTGTTCTGTGCACAGCCTATACGCGGTGTTCGGTAGCCGAGATGCGTTGCTGTACGCGGTATGTGACCGCTATATTCCTGCAGTCGATCTGGAAGACGCCACCTCCGACCCATCCGGTTTGCCCGAGACGGTGCGGGCGATCTACCGCTCGATTGCGGAGGCTCTCGTGAGCGAACCGCGAGTGCTGCTGGCAGTAATGACTGAAGCGCTGGCTCGCCCGAGGGAATCCACCGGGCAGGTGTTGGTCGACTACGGTTGGCTGCGCATCCTCTCCGATCTGGCCAGCTGGCTCAACTGCGAAGTGACTGGCGGCCGCATCCGCGACATCTCCCGGCCTTTGCTGCTTCAGCAATTGTTGAGCCCGATCGCGGTGCACTGCATGATGCGTCGGGATCTGGCGGCGGTACCCCGGGCGACGGTGCCCGACATCGACGAGTGCTGCGACACCTTCGCCGATGCGTTCGTGCGGGCAGTTGCGCGCTAGCCACGCCGTACTGCGCGGTCAGCCGGCTTGAACCGTCCGGCGAATCCCCGCAGCGGGAGGTCTGCACTTGTCAGCAGGCCGGGCGGGGCGGCGGCGACGGACCTGATCGCGTTGAGCGCGGGCAGGCCGGTCACGGTCATGCCGATGGTGGCGAAGCTCTCGGGGTTGGACAAATCAACTCCGGGCTTCGGGAAGATCATGTGTTTGTTGTAGATGTTCGGATCGCCCTTGATCGCAGTGATGTAGCAGCCCTTGATATCCCAGCTCGGGTCGGTATAGGGCGTCATCTGCCACTCGAGGTGCGTTTCCACTTTGGGTACGCCGTCGACCATGCCCTGGTATTTGATGTAATTGCCGCCCAACGAGCCCTTCGGCAAGGTGTACCAGCCCAGGTCGACGTCCTTCGTGCAAGCGCCCAACTCACAGCTGAACTTCACCTCGTCGAGTTTCAGATCGAAGCAGTCAGCCATCATCAGCACGCTGTCGGCGAAGACGCGGGTGTACTTTTCGAGCTTGGCCGGAACCTCCGGGTCGTCAACCGGCGATCCGTAACCGACCTCGATCCAGGTGTCCTTCGAGTGGTGACAAGATACGTCGACGGATTCGATGGTGGTGACGTTCTCGATCTCGGCCACGTCAGCTGAGCACACGACGCCCAAGATCTGATTCAAACCGGGGTTCATTCCGGTGCCGTAGAACGTCGAACCGCCTGCCTTGCAAGCTTCTTGAAGCAGCTGAGTGACTGGCTTGCCGGAGTGGTGGGGATGGTTGCGGTCGCGGTGCCAGCCGGTGATCCAGTCGGCGGTGGTGACGATGTCGATGCCGGCTCGGAGCACCTCGACGTAGAGGTCCTCGTCGGGAAACACACCGTGAAAGGTCAGCACGTCGGGTTTCACCGCGATGATCTCTGCGACTGTGCCGGTGGCTTTGATGCCGATGGGCGCCCGGCCGGCCAGCTCTCCGACGTCCTTGCCTACCTTGTGTGGTGAATAGCAGTGCACGCCAACCAGTTTCAGATCGGGCTGGGTGGCGATCCGCTTGATCATCTCGGTGCCCACGTTTCCGGTGGCCACTTGAAAGACTTTGATCGGCTGACCCATGCGGCTTCCCTTTCTCGCTCCTCCTCGCGGCGGTACGAATTAGGCTCGATTGTCGGCGTTGGCAGTGGCCAAGTCGGTGGCTAAGTCGGTGGCTGAGGCGGCGGCACTGCCGCCTTTACCGTCGGGATAAAACTGCTGCGCCCACCGGCGAAGGGCGCTGAAACCCTGCAACTCGGCTCCCGTCAAAGCCGGCGGGTCGGAATAGCGTTGATGCGACCAGATGTGAATGTCCTGGCTGAACTGGGCGATCACCTCGTCGCCGAACAGGCGGGCCCGGGCCGCAGCCCGCTCGGTGTCTTTACCCGGCGTCCGGCCGATGTAGACGGTGAACCGCACGTCGGAGGTGGACTCGTCGACGGGTGTGACACAGGAGATGGTGCGGTTGTCGACCATGCCCCAGCTTCGGGTCACCGCGATGCCGAGGCCGCCATTGACCGCCTCAACGCCGCTGTGGACGTCCTGGATCTTCTGGTCGTCGGCGCCTTCGAAGGTGATAGTGAAGTCGACGTGCGACACCGGCTCGTCGAAATCGTGGCGGGTGAACACCGGCACGATAGGGGTGTTGTGAACGTACTTGAAGTGCGCAAAGTCGACGCCGTTCTCAAGGACGTACTGCGGGTGCATCTCCAGCGCCGTTCGGAACAGCCGCTGCTGCGGGTAGTAGTCCGCAGTGCTGCGCTGGTCCTGGAACGAGGCGAAGATGTCCGGCGCGTCGAAGAACGGGTCCCGACCCTCGGTGTCGTGCCAGACGTACACTGACTCGTTGCGTTCCACCACCGGATAGGTGCGGATCCGCCGGCCGCGGTTGGGTCGGTCCTCGTATGGGATGCACACGTTGCGCCCCTGTTGATTCCACTGCCAGCCGTGAAACGGGCATTGCAGCACTTCGCCTTTAACTGTTCCGCCGAAGCCGAGGTGCGCGCCCAGGTGTTCGCAGTACGCGTTCATCACGGTCAGCTGGCCCGAATAGGCGCGCCAGGCGATCAGTTCTTGACCGAAATATTTCATGCGGTGGACACTGCCGCGCTCGATCTCGTCGGACCAGGCCACCTGAAACCAGCCGGTCGGTTTCATCGACAGCGGCGGCTTCGCCATAACCGGTGATCCTTTCGGTCGGCACCACTGACACCCACCACGGACTCTAAAAAGGTTTCGTAGAGGTGTCAATGAAACTCTAGGGCGGCGGCGTTACCATCAGATGGTGCCCGAACCGGACAGTGCGTCTCGCCGGTCTAATCGGCGCGGATTGGCCACTCGCGAGGCATTGCTGGCCGCTGCCATCGATGCCCTTGCCACCGGGGACCGGGCAGCGGTGTCAGCGAACCGCATCGCCAAAAGGATCGGCGTGACGTGGGGCACCGTCCAGTACCAATTCGGCGACGCCGACGGTTTGTGGTCAGCGGTCCTGCATCACACCGCCGAGCGACGGGCGAACTTGTTCACCGCTACTGACACGGGGCTTTCGCTGCGGGCGCGGGTCGCCGACATCGTCGACACCCTTTATGAGGGTCTGGACACTCCGGATTCGCGGGCGATCGAGAATCTGCGGGCCGCGCTGCCGCGTGAGCATGCCGAACTGGAACGGCTGTATCCGCGCACAGCGGCAGAGCTGCGCTCGTGGGGCAGAAGCTGGCACGAGACATGCCAGAAGGCGTTCGCCGACTTGAATGTCGACCCGCGACGGGTCCGCGAGGTGGCCACGCTGATCCCCGGTGCCATGCGAGGCCTGACGTCGGAACGGCAACTCGGCACGTACGCCGATCTGGACGAGGCCCGCCGCGGCCTGACCAACGCCATCGTCGCCTACCTGGAACCGCCCGAACCGCCCCAAAGTCCGGCGACGAAAGCACCCACATCCCACGGGGCACAGCAGTAACGTGCTGCTGGTGAGGAGCGCCTTGTTAGCCGCCGGCAGGGGGCGTTGGCTGGCATTGGCGGCTTCGCTTGCCACTAGCGCTGCGATCTTCCATGCCCACGGCACCCACCCGCGGTGCTGTGTCGAGCTGCCCAAGGCTGTGCCGGCAAGCCAAGTAGCTGCGCCGACGAGCGCGGCGCCCATCGTCGCGCGCTCGCCGGCGGAGTTAATGGCGGATAACGCACCTCTCACCAGCCAGGAATTCCCGTTCGCCTTACCGCCCGGAGTCGCTCCGGAGAACGGCTTGCAGGTGCACACCATCAGAGCGGCCCGCGCCATAAGCGTGCTGTTCCCGGACATCGCCACGATCGGCGGCTTTCGCCAGGATGCGCTCAGGTGGCATCCCAACGGGTTGGCCATCGACGTCATGATTCCGAATTACCGGAGCCCGCAGGGGATTCAGCTCGGCAATCAGATCGCCGGGTTTGCGCTGGCCAACGCCAAACGTTGGGGGGTACTGCATGTCATCTGGCGGCAGGCTTACTACCCGGGCATCGGCGCGCCGAGTTGGACGGCGGACTTGGGTAATGAAACCGCCAACCACTACGACCACGTCCACATCGCCACCGACGGCGGTGGCTACCCAACCGGGCAGGAAACGTACTACATCTGAGGGTCGCCGAGCCGTAGGCTGCGAGCGTCAAACTCAAACCCGTTGAACCGGCGTGAGGTTCATCGTGCCATCGTCGGAGCCGATCACTGACCTCCTGTGACCTTATTGCAACTGGTGCTGAGCCGCGGTGTGATCTGTGAGTTGCAATCTGGTGGAGCTCGGCCAGAAACACCAGCGTCATTGCGACGCCGATGCATCGGGCGCCGAAGACTGGGAGGGAATGCTCGCGTCGCCCGTGCAGGAAAAGCAGATGTGATTCATAGCGTCGATTCAGCGGATACTCATAGCGCTTCGCGACGATGCTCACCAGGACCGGATCAGTTGTTCAACAACGGACTTGCCGAGTCAAAAGATAGGGGAGGGGTCTTGGATAGCGACACTAACGTGGCCTACCGGCATGCGTCTTCGGCCGCGCTGGCCGTCGTTGACGACCTCGTGCCGCGCCTCGACGGGGCGGCACAGATCGTCACCAAGCCGAGAATGCGCGGATGGATTCATCTCTACTGTGCGATCGTGGCCGCCGTTGCGGGTACGGCACTGGTGGCCGTGTCGTGGGCGGTGGAATCCAAACGAGCCGGGCACTCGACGCTGGCCTATGCACTGGCGATCGTGGCGATGTTCGCGGTCAGCGCCACCTACCACCGCGTCGACTGGGAATCGGCGACGGTGCGGAGCTGGGTGCGGCGGCTCGACCACTCGATGATCTTCGTGTTCATCGCAGGCAGTTACACGCCGTTCGCCAGACTCGCGATGCCGCGCTCGACGGGACATGTAGTGCTGGCCATCGTTTGGGGCGCCGCGTTGGCCGGTGTCGCGTTGGCGTTGTTCTGGCCGACGGCGCCGCGCTGGGTGGGGGTGCCGCTCTACCTGATGCTTGGCTGGGTGGGCGTGTGGTACACCAAACTGATCCTGCACAACGCCGGGGTGGCCGCGATTGTGCTGCTGGGAGTCGGCGGCGTGCTCTACAGCGTCGGTGCACTGATCTACGGGCTGCGCCGGCCCGACCCGTGGCCGACGACGTTCGGCTATCACGAACTGTTCCACGCCTGCACTGCAGTCGCGGCAATCTGTCACTACATCGCCATGTGGTTCGCAGTGTTTCGAGGCTGACCGGTGACTGGCTACCGGCCGGTGCGTTCGCGGTGCTTGCACCCCGGCCAGCAGCAGGGTCGGCGCTGGCCTTCTTCCAGCTCCTCCTGAGTTCGCCGGATGCGGCGCTTCCGGGTTGCCTCCTTCTTGGCATCCTCGACCCAGCAGATGAATTCGTTGCGGGCCAACGGGGTGATGTCTGTCCAGGCCGCGAGGGCTGTGGCGTTGGCCGTCAACGCTTTTTGTAGATCAGCGGGCAGCTCGTGCACGACGCCGCCGGGTATTTGCTGGCTGGTCACTGCCATAGAATAATCGGCACGCGCCAGCTGCGGTGGGACCCGGGCCGACCGAAACCGCTTGTCAAATTCGAAGCAGTGCTTCAGCGTTCGAGTGAGCGATAGCGTGGGTGTCGGCCTCGGAAAGTCCGGCGTGCTCGAGGAACGTCGAGACGTCGTTGCGTACATTTCTCGACGACGCTGCGGACCGCTGATTCTGAATCCTCTGAACTGATTTCCTGAGTGGCTGTGTGCGTCATGATCAGATGCACGGAGGGTGCCCACCGGCGGTGCGGTCCATGATCGGAGAACGAAGGTAGGTACTTCAGATGCGAGGAACCGGCTGTTCTTGCTGCGCCTACCAGCGGCCGGCCTCGGCGCCACGCCTGTCAAGGTATACGAGGCGCCGCGGTGACTTGGAAATGCTCGATCACGCATCGTCGCGCACCACCTTGCTGCTGGCCGGCGGGACCGTCGTGAATCCCCGTGACGGCACCGCCGCCAACGCCAATGTACTGATACAGGGCGGGCGCATCGTGGATCTATTTCCGGGCGGAGCGGCCCATGAGGATCCATTGACAGATTGCATCGATGTATCGGGCAAGTTCGTCGTGCCGGGCTACAACGACATGCATTCGCACGTTTTGAATCTCAGTGATCCGTCAGGGAGCCTGGCCTTAATGCTCGCCGAAGGCGTCACCGGATTTCGGCAGATGTCGGGTTCGCCCGAGCTGCTGGCAAAGCGGCGCGACAACCGGTTACCGATCGGGACAGCGGCACCGGCCCTGTTGGAGATGCCCGGAGCCATCCTCACTCCACTCAACGCCGGATCGCGAGAAGCCGCCGCCGACGAGATCCGGCGCCAACACGCGCAAGGCGCCGACTTCGTCAAGGTGGTGATGACCAGTCCCGACGTCTTCATGTCGGCAGTCGACGAAGCCGTCGCCGTGGGGATTCCGATCCTGGGTCACCTCCAAGAAGGCGTCGACGTGGTGGCCGCTTCACAGGCCGGATTCCGATCCGTCGAGCACCTTGGACCCGGGTCGCCGGTGTGGACGTCGTGTTCCAGCTGTGGTGAGGAATTGCGACGCCTGGCCTTACAGCGACCGGTCATCAAAGCGCCGCCTGTCAAGATTCCCTTCCTGGAGCGCATTGTGGCGTGGCGGATGCGGAAACTGCTGGTCAATCCTGCCGCGTTCGCTGATCCGGCCGACGTCGATCGCATTCAGCGCGCGGTGGACACGTACAGCCAGGACAAGGCCGTCGGCGTGGCCGCACAACTCGCCGAACACGGCACCTGGCAGGTGCCGACCTTGGTTCGGCTGCGAAGTATGCAGTACGCCGGCGCGCCGGAATACGAAAGCGACGAGCTGCTGACCTACCTGCCGGCAAAAAACATCAAAAGATGGCGCAAAGTGACGAGGAAGTTTCAGGAATTGCCCGCCGAAGCTCGCGCGACGTACCGGGCGCTGTACCCATGCCAACTTAAACTCACCAAGCTGTTCGCCGAACACGGTGTCTCGATGATGACCGGGACGGACGGCGGAGCCATGATGGCGCCCGGCCTGACCCTTCGTCAGGAATTCGCCGAACTTGCCAGGGCCGGTCTCTCACCGCTGGAAATACTGCAAATGACCACCATCAACCCGGCTGAGTACCTCGCACGGCAGGACATCATGGGAACCGCCGAGCCGGGCCGGCGGGCCGACTTAGTGATCCTGGACGCGGATCCGCTCGAGGACGTCGAGAACCTTCATCGGATCAACGCGGTCGTGCGAGCGGGAAGGCACTATTCAGCGGCGGATCTGGCCGCGCTCAAGGCCACAGTGGCCGCCTCGGCGGGAAATTGATATTGCACCGGTGATTCGAAGTGTGCTGACAGCGGGTCCAGCATTCGGCGAGCACACTGAGTGAACGAGCCGTCGGATTTCAGACGAAGTCCGAGCCGCCATCCACGTTGACCGTCGCGCCGGTGACGTAGCCGTTGCGCCGGGAAACCAGATAGGTGGTGATGGACGCGACTTCCTCGGGCAGCCCGGCGCGGCCGAGATCGCAGGGCTGATGGAAGTTGTTGTCGATCCACGTCATAACGTCGTACGGGTCGGTGGCGTCAAGGCCGTCGGCTGCGAGCAGGTCTTTGAGTTGTTCGGTGAAGCTGGCGGTGACGATGGTGCCCGGGCATACGCAATTGACCAGGATGCCGTCCTTGGCCAGACTTTTCGAGAGGTTCTTGGTGACGCTGGAAAGTGCTGCCTTCGCTGCGGTGTAGGCCACGATGCGCGGATTCTGCCGTTGAATCGAGTGCGCAGACAGCGTCACGATGCGAGCCCACTTAGCGGCGCGCAGCATGGGCAATGCGGCGCGGATAGAACGCACACCCGACATGGTGCCCAGCGCGAACGCCGCGTCCCAGTCGTCGTCGTCCATCTGCTCGAAGTACCCGTCGCCCGGACCGATGGTGTGGACGAGACTGTTCAGCTCACCCCAACGTTCGGAGACGGCGGCGAAGCCGGCGATGACGGATTCGGCGTCGAGCATGTCCACGCTTATTCCGACGGCATCAGGCGCGCCTGCCGCAACGAGTGATTCGACTGCGGCATCCAGAGCCGACTGATTCCGGGCCATCACGGCGATGCTGGCACCCTCACCCGCTAAGGTTTGCGCGATGGCCAGCCCCATCCCTTTGCTGCCGCCGGTGACGACCGCTTTCGATCCGGCCAAGCCCAAGTCCATTCGTCGCTCCTGAAAGTCATTGGCGCGCAGCGATCTCGGCGATCGCATCGGGCGTCACGCCGAGTCCGCGCAAGCAGAAACGCAGCGTACCTTCGCGCACGTCGGCGCGTTCACAATTGGCCGCGGCCCATTGTCGTTCAGTTCCCGCCCAGACCACGCCCTGAATCGACTGAGCGGCGGTCGCCGGATCGATGTCGTGAAAGACTTTGTCAGTCAGCCCGCGGCGGAGTTGCTCGACCAGTGGCCGCAGCATCTCGGCATACGCAGGTTGTACTTGCTCGGGGGATGCGAACATCTGCGACTGGGCTTCTACAGAGAGCTGGCGCAGATCTGACTCGATGTTGTTGTCGAACGCCAAGTCGAGGCGTCCGTCGATCCATGCCGCCACCGCCTCGACTGGGCCGGCGGCCTTCGCCATCTTCCTTTTCAGCCTTCGCGTTTCGGCGTGTGCTATTTCGAGGAAGACGGCGGCGATCAGTTGGTCTTTCGATTCGAAATGCCGGTAGAACGCCCGGGTGGACAATTCGGCGCGATCGAGCACCGTGGCGATGCTGAGCCCGCGGACTCCTTGTTCGCGCAGGGTCTCCGACGCCGCGGTCACGATGGCGTCGCGAATGCCCGGGTCAGGGGCAAGTTTGTTCCGCCGCCGGGTAGATGGGTGGGTCATGCTGTCGCGTCGTAGGTTTGCAGGTATTCCCCGAATCGTTCGTGGACGGCCGCCGGCGTCAGGCCATAGTCGGCCAGATCGTAGTCATGTGCGCCACGCGAGCCCGGCCTGTGCTCACGCGCCCACTGCTCGACCGAGTGTGCGCTGGCGTCGGAGAAGGTGAGCCCCAGTGTTTCGTAGGCGGTCTGCAACGTCCGCACCGGGTTGTCCTGCAAATCCGCGAAGGTGACATCGGAAAACCGTTCGTCACCAACGCGCTCACGGAAGTTCATCGCCCGGCGGGTAGCCTCCGCCCAGCTGTCTACTTGCTCTGCGCCCAGTTCTTCCGGGTCGTCGCGGTCGCTACTCCAGCTGCGCACGTACCGGATCAGGCTGCAAACCGAACCCATCACCTTGGCTGGATCGCGGTGGCTCCAGAGGAATTTCGCGTTCGGGTATGCCTCGGTGAGCGCGTCGAGGGCGAACATGTGTACGGGAGTTTTCAGGTGCCACAGCGTTGGTGGACAGTGCCACTGCAGCAGTTTGAGCACCCGGCGGTGAAACGTGTAAGTCTCGCGCATGTCGCAGCGCATCAGCCAGGTCAGGTAACTCGGGACGCGGACGACACCATCGAAATGGAAGGTGCGGAAACTCATGCCCATCAAGTCCTGGCATTCAGTGGCCGCCGTCGCCTCTGAGTTGTACAGCGTCTTCATCAACGGGAACATCTCGTGCAGCATCCTCAGGCCTTCTTCGGCCTGGGCGATGCGCGGATCGTTGTGTTGGGTAGCGGCTTCCGGCGGTGGCGTAGGGGCCTGCGATTCCCACATCCGCAGTGAACGAAATTGGGGGTCGGCAGACACCAACTGGCTCAGTGCCGTGGTCCCGGTGCGGGGTAGTCCGATGATGAAGACGGGACCGCCCACCACCTCGTTGTCGATGTCGGGGTGCTCGGCATAGGCGTTCTCGATCTTGAGGCGCTGAATGAGGGCGTTGCTGATGGTCGCGTGTTGGATGACCCGGCCCAGCTCCGACAGTTCCGCTTCATTGTTCAACGCGTCAACAGTGCGCTGCAGGCCCTCCCGGTAATAAGGAGACCCGAAATCGTAGAAGCCCGTCGCGGCGCAGGCGCCCGCTTCTAGTTCGTCGGCCGAGAACATTACCGGGCGAACCTCTCGTGGACCGCGAGTCGGCGTCGCTCGATGACCGCGGCCCGCTCGTCCGGTGCGATCGTGGGGGTGTCAGCGGGAAGGGCGGAGAGGAGGTCGTCGAAAGGCACTAATTTGGCGCGCGGTGTCGGTGCGGTTGCGGTGCGCACACAGCGCAGAATCATTGCGCCGTTGCTGAATCCGGCAGTGTCAAGCCAGTTCGCTACTCCGGGATCCCGCCCGCACACCACCACCCGAACCAGCCCGTCCGAATCCACAACCGCCTGATGGCCGTTCAGGCTGGATTGATGGCGACCGTAGTGAATGGTCTCCCACCACGGATTGCCGAGCGAAAAGCTCCAATAGATCCCGCGGGGCGGTTCGACTTCGAGTATGAGCGCCTCATCGGAGTCGAGTTCCCAGCGGCCGATGACGGGCCTGTTCTCAGCGGCCGCACCGATCGCGGTGTAATCGACCGGGGGAAGAAAGCCGTTCGGTGGGGCTGCCGCACCGAACTGCAGAAAGAAGTGCAGATTGTCGAGAATGAAATCGCCGAGGGCGACCAGCTGCCGGGAGACCGCGACCTCCGGATCGATCGCGGTGTTGGTGCGCTCGACAGAAGCGCCGATCCGTTCGATTTGTAACGACGACGGTACCTCGGTGTCCCAGTCGTAGAAGAAGTGCCGAACCGTCAACGTGGGATGGGCGCCCTCGATCGGCAGCCAATTCCCTGGGTGCTCTTCGCCAGACAACACCACCTCGAAGTTGCCGTTCGCATCGACTGTCAATTCGTCGACCAATGCGTTTGCTGTCGATGCGACGCCATTCATCGTCTGCAGGCCCACATACCGGGCAGTTCCCCGGTTTCCGGACAGGCGATAGTGCTCACCGCCGTGCATGGTGGCACGGGTATAGAGGCAGTCGGGACATTCCATTCCCCAGGTCAAGACATCGTTTGTGCTCGCGCGTTCGACACGCAGAATCGGTTCGAGGTCCAATCGCAAAACCTCATCGATACCGACCGCGAGCAACACCAGCAGATGCCGTACACCCGCTGCGGAATCGACGCGATTGCGATTTGCGGAGTCCGACTCGACGTTCTGTGCTGCGTCCTCGAGCTTTCGGAGCAGTTGCGACCACGCGTCGGGCAGCCCTACGTCCGCACGATCTGGTGAGCCCTCGTGGGCCGTGGCAATCGAGTGCGGTAACCACGCCATCGGCCGCTGTGCAGCGCTCACATTCACACCGCCTTTGCAGGTACCAGGTGCGTTAAATGAGAACGTTGTTTTCATTTAACCTAGAAGGACTATGCAGCCACGGCGCGCGGTTGTCAATCCTCGGGCCGCTGCAGCCTGCCGGACGGTGCGAGCTGTGGGAGAACCTCGCTCGCGCAAAGCTCGATATTCGCCAAAAGCGCCATTGATCCTGGCTTCTGCTAAGTCGCTCCTAGGTGTCAAGCGGCGTGTCAGTACGATATTCACAACCCGCTCAGCGCGGCTGACGGGAAACGCACTCGCGGTGAGAAGGCAGGGAAAAGATGGCACGCCTCGATCACGTCGTGTTGTGGACCGCCGATCCGAAGCAGTCGGTGGACTTTTACACCCGGGTGGTGGGGTTCAATCCGCTACGGCTGGAGGAGTTCGAGGCCGGCGAGGCGCCGTTTCCGAGCGTCCGGGTGTCTGACGACTCGATCATCGACCTGATGCCGGTAGACAATGCCGAGGGGACCGAGTCGATGACGAAAGTTGTTGGCAGCGCGGGGCATCCGGTGAACCACGTCTGCATCGCCTTGTCCAAAGCCGAATACGATGCGCTGGATCGCCGGTTGCAGGCCGAAGGGGTGGACACCAGCGCCCGACTCAACCACTCCTACGGCGCACGAGGCTGGGCGCCTCAGGGCTACTACTTCCCTGACCCCGACGGCAACGTGGTCGAAGCGCGCTACTACGAGTAGCGGGTCGCCGCCTGGCGAAGTTTCCCGGCGATGTCCAGTGGGTAATTGCCGGAGCCGTGTCGGTGCGCAACATCTCTGTCGGACCCGTCGAGCAGCGGTGGCCCGGCGTGCGGCGTATCGCCGTGCTACGTGGGGGTGGCCTCGGTGATCTGCTGATGACGGTGCCGGCAATGGACGCGCTGAAAGCCGCCTACCCAAGCGCGGAGTTGGTGCTGCTGTGCGCGCCGCAACACACCACGCTGCTGACCGGCCGTCCGTCGCCGGTGAACCGGGCGCTGCCGCTGCCGCCAGATCACGGCGTGTACGACCCGCCCACCGATGGCGGTGATCCGGCGGACAGCAACGTCTTACAGGATTGGGTAAACGACCACCCGATCGACCTGGGCGTCCAGCTGCACGGCGGCGGTGCTTCGTCGAACCCGTTCCTCAACAGCCTGAACCCGACGTGGACGGTCGGAACGCGGGCTGAGGACGCCGAACCCCTGACCCGGTGGCTGCCTTACCGGCTCTACCAGCATGAGGTGCTGCGGTGGCTGGAAGTCGTCGGGCTGGCCGGGGCAACGCCGGTCAGCTTCGAACCATCCGTCGTGGTCACCGATGCCGACCGCCGGTGCGCGCAGCAGGTGCTGCCGTGGCCATCCGGTCCGGTAGTCGGTATCCACCCGGGTGCCCGGGATGCTCGGCGGCGGTGGCCGGCAACGCATTTCGCTACCGTCGTGACCGATTGTGTGAAAGGCGGGGCACGTACGGTCATCCTCGGCACACCCAGCGAGGAAGCGCTGCTGCGTGACATCGCGCAGCGAGCCCGCGCGGAGCTGTCGCAAACGGAGGCCGACGCGGTCGCCGTGTTGTGCGGACTGGATTATCCGGGGCTGTGCGGAGTGCTGGCCCGTTGCGATCTACTGGTGGGCAACGACAGTGGAGTCCGTCACCTCGCGAGGGCCATTGGCACACCGACCGTCGGAATCTTTCTGCCCACCAACCTCATTCACTATGGTCCGTTCGGCCGCTCGAAAGACCGCGCGTTGATGTCCTGGACCACCCGCTGCCCGGTGTGCGACACCGACTGTGTGTCGGTCGATGCGCCGGGCTGCAGTCACGACGTGTCGTTCGTGGCGGACATCTCAGCGGACGCGGTACTACAAGAGGTGCGCGACCTGCTGGCCTGACCGTCGAGGCAATCCACCGATGCGCGAATACGCGCGATGGTGTCGGTGGTCGAGTGCTCGGCGACGTAACCGAGGGTGCGGACTTCGCCGCCGTAGCTTCGCACGACGGGCGTCTCGGGAAGCATGTCGGCGGTGTAATCGCCGCCCTTGACGTAAATGTCGGGCTGCAACTGCTGAATCAACGCCGCAGGAGTGTCGCCGTCGAACACGGCCACGTAGTCCACGCAGGACAGCTCGCCGAGCACCGCTGCCCGGTCGGCGGCGCTGTTGATCGGCCGGTCGTCGCCTTTGAGACGGCGCACGCTTCGGTCGCTGTTGATCGCCACCACCAGCACGTCCCCCGTCTGCTTGGCTTCTTTGAGATAAGCGACATGGCCGCGGTGCAGCACGTCGAAGCAGCCGTTGGTGAACACGATGCGCCGGCCCGCTTTGCGGTGGCCGCTGATCCAGCGGATCAGGTCGTCCTGGGTGGTCGGCACGCCGTTCGCCGCGGCCAACCGGTCCGCCAGCTCGGCCGCGGTACACACCGACGTGCCGGGCTGCGCGGTGACGACGTCGGCGGCCAGCTGGGCGTACTGCACGGCCTCCACCGCCGACCGGCCCTGCAGCAGGCCGACAGTCATCGCGGCGGTGAAGGTGTCGCCCGCGCCGGCACAGTGCTCCTCTTGTGCCGGGCGGGTGGCGGTGCGGTAGCCGGTGCGGTCACCGTCGAGAAGCAACACGCCGTCGCGGTCGAGGGTGACGGCGACGACAGCGGCTCCCGTCGCCGCCGCCAGCTTGGACCGATGCCGGGCGAAGAAGTCGGCCCGCGTTTCACCAGTGCGGTGCGGTTCTCGGCTTTGCGGGGACAGCAGGCCTAGTGCCTCCGCCGCGCTGGGCGTCACGAGGTCTGGACGCAGTGATCGCCAGGAGGTCAGGTCGTGGCTGTCGACGACCAGGAGCTTCAGTGCCTCCCGTGCATCGGCGACAGCGGCCAGGACCGACGGGTGCGCGATGCCGGCGCCGTAGTCACAGATGACCAGTGCGTCCGCCGTCAACAGCGCCTCGGTCAGGCGTTCGGCCAGCCGCCGGTACTCCCGAGCGCCCGCGGGGTGGTCGGCTTTCTGATCGAAGCGCACCAGGACCCGCTCCCCGGCTACGACGCGGCTCTTGCACGCGGTGCGACCGGGGGCGGTTAGCACGTGGTCGGTGATGACGCCCTGGCGGTGCAGACCGTGCAGCAGCGCGACGGCCACCTCGTCATCGCCGATCACCGTCACCAGCTCGGTGCGCACGCCCAAAGCCGATAAGTTGGCGGCAGTGTTGGCGGCAGCACCTGGATGAGCAGCGGATTGTTCGACGTCGACCACCGGAACCGGTCCCTCCCGGGACAGGCGCCGGCACCCACCGGACAGCCAGACGTCCAGCACGCAGTCTCCGAACACCACGACGCGAGGCCGCGGATCGGGCGGGTCATGGGGGCGTTGCACCCGAAGTGGTTTCCCCTGCAGCGGCCGGGAAAACCCGCGTCTGCGAAGTGGGCCACTCCAGACAAGATGTCGCGCCAGGCGGAGAAATCGGAATTGCATTCCGGAAAGCTGAAATAAACGTAAGCTCAGCCTATGTGGCGATGATGCCGCAGCTGAGGGGAAGCAGCGATGAGCTATCGGCGGCCGGGATACCGGAGCGTTTCAACCTCGACAAGCGGTGAGATTGCCCCGCAGCGCACGCTCGCCGTCCGCGGCGCGGACGGCACTGAATTGCACACCGAGATCTTCGGCCCACCCGGCGGCTACCCGATCGTGCTGGCACACGGGTTCACCTGCGCCACCGGCGTGTGGCGCTACCAGATCGCCGAGCTGGCCGACGAATATCGAGTCATTGCTTACGACCAGCGCGGCCACGGGCGCAGCGGTCTCCCGCCGCGGCGCAACTACAGTTTGAGCTACCTCGCGTCGGACCTCGACGCCGTGCTCGAGGCCACCCTGGCGCGGGGTGAAACCGCGTTGCTTGCCGGGCACTCGATGGGTGGCATGGCCGTCATGGCGTGGTCAGATCGATATCGGCACAAAGTCCGGCAGCGGGTGGACACCGTGGCGTTGCTCAACACCACCAATGGCGACCTGCTGAGCAAGCTGGATCTGCTGCCGGTGCCACGGCAGTTGTCTGCGGCTCGCGTGCTGGCGGCCCAGCAGCTCATCAACACCTTCGGTTCCTTGGCGATGCCGACCGCCTTGGGGCGTCCCACCCGCACTTTCGTCAAGACGCTCGCCGTCGGCGCGCAGGCCGACCCGGCCGTTGCCGCGCTGGTCTACGAGCTGTTCACCGCCACGTCGCCGGCGGGCCGCGGCGGCTGCGCGAAGATGCTGGCTGCCGGCGTGGGTCGTCGCCACATCAGCCTGACCGGCCTGACCGTGCCGACGCTGGTCGTCGGCAGCCAACGGGACCGGCTCACGCCGATCAGCCAGTCGCGCAGGATCGCGCGCACCCTTCCGCACTGCGTCGGGCTCGTCGAACTGCCGGGTGGCCACTGCGCCATGCTGGAGCAGCCGCAGCGGATAAGCCGGGAACTGCGGTTACTCGCGGGTTCTGCTGCCGGGGCGCACCGCATCAGCTCGTAACCGGCCGGCGACCTCGCCGGCCGCGCGCTGCCCGGACCGGACGGCGCCGTCGAGGAAGCCGGTCCACTCGTCGGCGGTTTCGGTGCCGGCCCAGTGAATACGACCGTGCGGGCGACGTAACCACGGGCCCACGCGCGTCCAGGAGCCGGGCGGCACGGCGGCGGTCGGGCCGCCCGGCGCGAAATCTTCGGCGCCCCAGCGGTGATCTACGTAGTCGAGAGGTTTAAGGGCGTCGTCGCCGAACAGTGACGCAAAAGATGCCAGCGCCTGCTCCCGGCGTTGATCAGCCGAGAGCTGGTCGAAGATGCGGGCGTCGACGAAACCAAGCAGAATGCCCGGTCCGTCTGCATGCGGGCTGACGTCGAAGGTGATGAACACCGGGCCCTCGTCGGACAGTGCTTCCCCGGAGTAGCCGTCGGACCGCCAGAACGGCGTGGTGTAGGCGGCGTACGCCTTGCTCAGCCGGCCCTGCGGCCAACCGTCGGTGAGCTGCTGGTACTCGGCAGGCAGCGAGGGGGCGAATTCGATGTGCCCGCGGTGAGCCGGTGGGACCGCGACGATGACGAATCCGGCGCGCGCACGGCCTCTTTTACAATTGACAGTCACACCGTCGGCGTGCTGTTCGATGCGATGAACGGCCGAGCTCAGGACGACCCGCTCGCCGAGTTCGGCCGCTGACCTTGCGGCGATCTGCTGCGTGCCTGCCGCGAACCGATCCTGCTGCGCGCCGCCGTCGACATCGAGCAGTCGGTCCAGGCCGCCGGCGGCACGCACATAGCGGGCCGCGTGCAGCATCGAAACCTGATCGGGCTCGCAACCCCACGTCACGCGCGCCATGATGGCCAGCAGATCGCGCGCGGTGGCGCCGGCGCGTACCGACCGCAGCCACTGGCCCAGCGACTGGTTGTCCAGCCACGCCGCGCGCCGGGCGGTCCATGGCTCGGCCAGCGGTACCTTGCCCGCGATGCGTTCGAAAAGCCAGCGCACGCGGCCGACATCGAGCAACCCGCCCAGGGAAAGCCGCGGGATGGTGCCGCGATAGGAGCGGACCGCGCCCCGCCACCGGATCAGGTTTGCGCCGTCGTCGAAGGTGGGCACGGTCGCAATCCCCAGTTCGGCGGCCAGCGCCAGCACCGCGTCCTGGGTAGGGCCGACGAAGGTGCCGCCGAGATCGACCGGGATGCCCGCCACATGTCCGGTGTGGGATCGTCCACCCACCCGGTCACGGCCTTCCAGGACCAACACGTCGTGGCCCAGCCGAGTCAATTCCCGGGCAGCGGTCAGGCCGGCGAACCCGGCGCCGACGACGACGACGTCGGCGGTCCAGTCCGCCGCAAGTCCGGTGGGCTCAGTGGACATGGTCACCAGTCAACCGCATCCCGGCGGTTGTCGTCGGTGAGTACGCTGCGCGGGTGAAGGTCTTCGCCGCCTTGTACGGGCTCACCGACGCTGCGGAACGCGCCCGGGAACTGCAGGAGGCGGGAGCCACCGGCGTCGCCACCTTCGAGGGGTCGCACGATGTGTTCGCGCCGTTGACGTTGGCCGCCGGCGTGCCCGGCCTGGAATTGCTGACCAACGTCGCAATCGCCTTTCCGCGCAACCCGATTCATCTCGCCCACCAGGCCAACGACCATCAACTACTGAGCTCGGGCCGGTTCTTCCTCGGCCTCGGTACTCAGATCCGCACGCAGATCGAGAAGCGGTTCGGTGCGCAGTTCGACCAGCCGGTGGCCCGCATGACGGAGCTGATCGGCGCACTGCGGGCCATCTTCGCCGCCTGGAACACCGGTGCACGGCTCGACTTCCGTGGCGACTACTACCGCCACACGCTGATGACGCCGGCATTCGATCCGGGCCCCAACCCGCACGGGCCGCCACCGATCTACGTCGGCGCGCTCGGACCGCGACTGACCCGTGCCGTCGCCCAGTACGCGGACGGTCTGCTGGTGATGCCATTCGGCACCAAGCGGTTCTTGCACGAGCGCACCTTGCCCGTGGTGCACGACGGCTTGGCCGCAAGCGGACGGCAAGCCGGTGATCTGGCCATCGTGCCGGAGATCATCGTGTCCGCGGGCGCCACTGACGCCGAGCGGGAAAGTGCTGACATCCGAGCGCGCCAGCTGCTGGCGTTCTACGGCTCGACGCCGGCGTATCAGCCGGTGCTGGCGGCGCACGGGTGGGAGGCGCTGCAGCCCGAGCTGAACGCGTTGTCCAAGCAGGGCCGTTGGCAGGAGATGGGCGGGCTGATCACCGACGAGATGCTGCACACGATCGCCGCTTGTGGGACGCCTGCCCAAATTGCGGCCCACATCCGGGACCGGGTGCAGGGCGTCGCCGACACCGTCTGCCTCTACCAGCCGGCGCCGCTGGCAACGCACACCCTGGCGGCGATCATCGACGAGTTGACGTGAGCAGTGAAGCGAACGTCGACATGTGCGCGTCGACTACGGCTTGGGCCGCGACAACTCAGCCTTGGGCGGGCAACGGATCACGGCGCAACGGTTAACCAGTCTGCGAAGCCGGAGGGGTCGTGCCGGCCCAGCACGCCGTGCTCGTAAAGTCCCCAACCCTCGACTTCCGCGCCGCTGTCCTCGCGGCAGACCGCCCGGCCGACATGGTCTATCACCCCGAAACCCGCTCGCGCGACGATCGCAGGGTCGGTCATGTCGTAGGTCACCCGCTCGCTGAACTTCTCGCCGCGCCACATGCCGTGCTGCCAATCCGAGTCGCCGCCGTAACCGCCGCCGACGTGGATGGGCACCGCCAACTTCGACTCCACGTCGAAGCGCACCGCTGCGCCGTCGGCGGTGCTGGCCTCGATCACCGCGCTCATCGGAATGCGGGTGCCGGACCGGTAGCTCGTGGTAACCCGGGGCCAGCCCAGTTGCTCGACTCGGCCGTCGCGCCAGATGCGGGTGCAGTCGTTGAGTGAACGAAACCCGTCCGGCGCCTCCTGGACGATCAGCACAACGGCGAAGTCGTCGAAAGCCATCGGCATGTACAGCCACCACATGCCTTCGAACGGGGGATCGGCCGGGCGTCCCGCCGGCTCGGCTTCACCGACAGGCCGGATGCCCCAGGAGCGGTCGCGGGTGCCGAGCCAGCTCTGCGGGTCGACGTCGATCTCCTCGCCATCCACGGCGATTCGTCCGCTCCAGGTGCCGAGTTGAGCGAATCGCTGGGCGTCTAACGTCACGCGGTTACCCGTGCGCAGGACGTGCGGCTGCTCCTGCACGACGTCGAAGAGTCCGTCCCACGTGAGATCCGCTGCGATACCGTCAGTTTCCTCGAGGATTATTCGGAGCTTGCGCAGCGGCTCGACGACTTCAACCCGGTAACCGCCGACATGCTGGTTGAGCCGGTCGGAGTCGATGGCATCGGACAGGTGCACCGCGGTCTGGCTGTTGCCGCGGCGCAGCAGCACAAAAGCATCCTTGACGCCGAGGTTGGGGTAGTAGCCGATGCCGCTGATCAAGAAGATGTTTCCGGTGCGGTCGTGGGCGTTGAAGTAAGAGCGATCGTAGAAGTTACGGTCCGAGGGACCCGGCCAGCCGATGGGCTGCGGTAGCTGGTGGACCGGGAACTCGTCGAGCGGGCCCAGCATCAGCGATCCTCTCCGATCAGGCGTTGCAGCAAAGCGCCGTGATAGAACAGTGACTCGACGTTGTCGGGCTTCTCCATCTCCCCGAACCGCACCCGGCGGGCGCCGGTGCGCATGAAGACGCACGCCCACATCACCGCCGAATACGCGTAGAACCAGCCAAGGGACCCCAGGTCGACTCCGGTGAGCTGCCGGTAAGTCGCGCGCACGTCGTCCTCACGCAACACGTCCGGCAGGCCGGGCAGCGTCATCAGACCGGCAAGTTCCTGAAAAACCATGTGCGCGAATATCATCCACGCCACATCGAGTTGCCGCGGCCCGACCGTCACCATCTCCCAGTCCAAGACCGCCGCCGGCCGGAAATCCCGATACAGCACATTGCCGACTCGCGCGTCACCCCACAGCAGCACCGGGTCGCCGGCAGCCTCTTCATCCGGCCAGTGTTGTTGCAACCAGTCGAAGGTGCGTTCCAGCAGGGCCGAGCGTCCGATGTCGGGCACCGCGAAGTCGTACCAGTGCTGCACCCAGGCGAAGTGCCGGCGCAATGCGGTGTCACCCGGCAGGTCCGCGTTGAGAAAGCCGAACCTGTCCTGCGCGTCGGGAATCGAGTGCAACTTGGCCAGCACTTCGACGGTGGAGTCCTGCAGCACGCGCCGACGTTCGGCGGGCGCGTCGGCGAACCAGTTGTTGCCGAAGGTGTAGGGCATGACGTCGGGCGGAACGACGCCATCGACGTGGTCCATCAAGAAGAACGGCGTACCGAGGACGTCGCCGGTCGGCTCGATCCAGCGCGTACGCGGCACTGGAACGTCGGTCAACTGGCTTACCTGGCGCATCACGTCGAATTGATGATCGAGGCGATACCACGGGAACACCGGGACGTCTTCGGTGGTCGGCGCGATGCGGGCGACCCAGCGCTGTTCGACCGGCGTTCCGTTGTCGTCCCAGCAACCGGTCAAAATGATCGTTTCCGAGGACATGCCGGTGCTGTCGATGCCGCTTTCCACCGTCACCTGCGGCGTGATGTTGCCGGGGAGAACCGTCGACAGCCAACCTGAGATCGCTGCGGGGACGGCGGCGACATCGCGGCTCGACCGTTGCAGGCGGCCGACATCTTTGACCGTCGGATCACTGGTCACATCCGCCTCCTTCTGAGGCAATTACGATACGGTAAGTAGCGTTATGAAAGCAGAGCCGTCGTCTTCTGACAAGGCCCCGGGTGCCGGGCGACCCAGGGATCCGCGTATCGACGCTGCCGTACTGGCGGCTACTGCGGAACTGCTTGTGCGAATCGGCTACTCGAATCTCACGCTGGCCGCAATTGCAGCACGCGCCGGCACGACGAAAACCGCCCTCTATCGCCGATGGACGAGCAAGGCTGAGTTGGTGCATGAGGCCGTGTTCCCCGTGGCGCCCACGGCGCTGGTCGCTCCGGCGGGCGATATGGCGGCCGACATCCGTGCGATGGTCGCCGCCACCCGAGATGTCTTCGCCACCCCGGTGGTTCGCGCCGCTCTGCCCGGTCTGGTCGCAGACATGGCCGCCGATTCGGACCTGAACGCCCGAGTGGTGTCTCGATTCTCCGGCTTATTCGCCACCGTGCGGGAGCGGCTGAGCGACGCCGTCACGCGCGGCGAAGTTGACCCCGACGTCGACCCGGACCGGTTGATCGAGCTGATCGGGGGAGCGACGTTGTTGCGGCTGTTGCTGCGCCCGGACGAGCGGCTCGACGAAGCCTGGATCGACCAAACCACTGCCATCATCGTGCACGGTGTCACCACGGATGCCGGCCAACTAGGTTCAGGGATGAAAGGATGCCGAGCATGAGCGACGTCGTCAATTATTTCGAGATCGGGACGCCCGACGCCGAGGCGACGGCGGCGTTCTACGGAAGCTTGTTTCAATGGCACATCGGAGAGTCCGGCGGCTACCGCGCCGTCGAGGGCGACAAAGGTGGGGTCTGGGACACCGGGCAGTCGGGCGGCGGAACGTGGGCCATCTTCTACGTTCAGGTCGAGGACGTCCAGACGACCATCGAGAAAGCCGCAGAACTCGGTGCCACGACAATCGTGCCATTCACCGATAACGGCCGCATCGAATTCGCGCACCTGCAGGACCCGCACGGCAATCGATTCGGAGTGTGGCGACCGAAAGGCTGAATGCCGCAAAAACCGGCGCAGTTGGGGAAGTGAAATTTCCCCAACTACGTGAGCTGATCGTTCTCGGTGTCAGCTTCCCGGCGGTCCGGGAACACCCGGTGCACCGGGCGGTCCTGCCGGTCCCTGGTCTCCCGGAATCCCAGGCGCGTCGGGTGCTCCAGCTGGTCCGATTGCACCCGGTGCTCCTTGATCCCCCGGAATGCCGGGCGGGTTGGGTGGTCCCGGCGGTCCAGGCGGCCCCGGCGGATCATCCTGGATGAAGCTGGCGAGCGGCGGGATCATTTGACCCGCCGCGGCGGCAGTCGGCGCGATTCCGGTGACGGTTAGAGCCGCACCTATGGCGAAGGCAGCCACACCGCCACCGACAACTGCTAACGGATTTCGGCAAGTCTGTTTCTTCTCATTGCTGCCGTAAATCATCCCCATCTCCTTAATTCATTCAGCCCGACACTGTCGGCTACCTGACCATGTCACAAAGAAACCGAAAGCTCAGGCGTTTTGCCTAGCGGTTATTAACGCTGACGTGCTTTCTGGCGACGAATATGTCGGGCGTGCCAATATGGGGCGAGGCGGTGCCGTTACAGCGGCAGCAACCGGTCGAGTGGTGTGCCGATGTCAGATAGAGCGACAAGACGCGTGATCGCGCTGATCGTGCTGTTAATTGTGGTTGCCGCAGCCTTACGCGGGTATCTGCCCGGCGGCCGGCCCACGACGCCACACGAGCCCGTTGTCAACAGTACGGTGAGCCTCGCGTTCATCGTTGCGCTGCTGGCGATGTCCCTTGGCGTCATCGTTGTCGCGGTGATCGGCCGGTTGCGGCAGCCGCGCGTCGCGGCGCCCGCTGCAGGAAGCCTGCCTAACCGGCTCGGTGGGAGCGCCGTCCGGCCGAGCTGGCGGGTGGTGCTGGTCGGGCTGGCGCTGATCACCGCGTGGCTGCTGTTGACGGCACTGTGGACGCATCTGCTGCAACACGGCTTGGGCGGGCACACCCCACCGACCGGCTCGAGCACTTCGGCACCCGCCGGAACCGGCACCACGAAGCCGCCGACCGCGGGGCCAAAAGTACCGTCGGACCACAGCGGACACTTGCTGCCTTACCTCTCCGCAAGCACAATCCTCTTACTGACGTTGCTCATCGGGGCCACCCTCATCACATCCCGGACGCGCCCGCAAGAGGCGCCGACCTTAAACGGCGACGCTGACGTCGGTCCGACACCGCCTGAACGGCCGGGCCCGCAGTTTCTGGCGCGCGCCGCCGAACGCGGGCTCGCCGAGATCGGTGACCATAGCCGTGAACCACGTCAGGCGATCATTGCCTGCTATGCCGCCATGGAACGCGAGCTCGCCCGGATCCCCGGATCCGCGCCTCAGGACTTCGACACGCCGACCGAAGTGCTGGCCCGCGCCGTGGCGCACCACTCGCTGAGCGCTCAGAACGCCACGCAGCTGGTGAACCTATTCGCCGAAGCTCGGTTCAGCCCGCACGTGATGAATGAGCAGCACCGCGAAGTCGCGGTCAACGCTTTGCAGTTGGTCCTGGCCGAGCTGTCGGTGCAATCGGGAGGCTCGGCATGAAGCGGCTTGTGGTGCTTGGTTTTTGCGCTGTGATCGCGGTGGAAGTGCTTGCGCTGTTAGCCCACGATCGGCGTCTGGTGTTGTGGACGTCGGGAGTGGCCGTCACTGTGGTGCTGCTCGAAGTACGTCGTTTCCTGGTCCGCGGCGACGGTCCAGTGCCGGCGCAGCCCGCCCGGGATGTGCAGGGGGACTCGCTGCGGAGCTGGTTGTCGCGCACGGAAAAACAGATTCGTTGGTCGGAGTCGACCCGATCCGATTGGGACCGCCGGCTGCGTCCGATCCTTGCCGGTCGTTTCGAGACGGCCACCCGACAACGAAAATCCAAGAACCCGGCCGCCTATCACGCGACCGGCCGGATGCTGTTCGGTCCGGCATTGTGGGAATGGGTGAACCCCGACAATGTCTCGATCACCGGCAACAGCGAGCCAGGCCCAGGGCGGGAAGTGCTCGAGGAAATACTGCAACGCTTGGAGCAAGTATGACAGCGGAAACGAGCATGTCGGCAGCGACGACCACCGCACACTGCGATGCGGTGCTCGACGAAATCGCACGTGTGGTGGTGGGAAAACGCGCGGCGCTGCGGCTCATTCTCACCACAGTCCTCGCCCGCGGTCATGTACTCATCGAAGACCTTCCCGGTCTGGGTAAGACGCTGATCGCGCGGTCCTTCGCCGCGGCGCTCGGCCTGGAGTTCACCCGGGTGCAATTCACCCCGGACCTGCTGCCGGCCGACCTGCTGGGTTCGACGATCTACGACATGCAGTCCGGGCGTTTCGAGTTCCGCCGGGGGCCGATCTTCACCAATCTGCTGCTGGCCGACGAGATCAACCGCACACCGCCCAAGACCCAGGCGGCGCTGTTGGAGGCGATGGCCGAAGGGCAGGTGAGCATTGATGGACAAACACACCGGCTGCCCAACCCGTTTATCGTGTTAGCCACTGACAACCCGATTGAATACGAAGGCACCTATCCGCTGCCTGAAGCGCAGCTGGACCGATTCACCATCCGGCTCGAGTTGCGTTACCTGTCCGAACCGGACGAGGCGTCAATGCTGCGCCGGCGGTTGGACCGCGGTTCGGCCGAGCCGACGGTGAATCAGGTTGTGGACTCTCACGACTTGGTGGCGATGCGGGAGTCAGTCGAGCAGGTGACGGTGCACGACGACATCTTGCACTACGTGGTGTCGCTGGCCACGGCCACGCGGCACCATCCACAGGTCGCGGTGGGTGCCAGTCCGCGTGCCGAACTCGACCTGGTGCAACTGGCCAGGGCCCGCGCTCTGCTGTCGGGCCGGGATTACGTGATACCCGAAGACGTCAAAGCGCTTGCCACGCCGGCGATGGCGCACCGCATCACCCTGCGGCCCGAAATGTGGGTACGCAAGATTCAGGGCTCCGACGTCATCGAGGAGTTGTTGCGTCGGGTGCCGGTGCCGCGAGCGCGCGGGACGACATGAGCGCCGGTGCGGCGTGACTGAGAAGCGCAGCGCCGAAGCCGAATTCCACTGGCGTGGGTCATTGTTGACTCGCTCGATGGCGACCTGCGCCGCGCTGGCCCTGGCTGTCGCGGTGATCTCGGCACGCTGGCAGCTAGTCGCGTTCGCCGCGCCGCTGCTCGGTGTGTTGTGCTCAGTTAGCTGGCAGCGCCCGGTGCCCACGGTTCGCGTGCACGCCACACCGGCATCGCGACGCTGTTTCGAATCTGAACAGAGCCGAGTGGATGTCTGGGCGACGACCGAGTCTGGTAGCGGTGCGGTGCAACTCACCGTCACAGCGGTGGCCGAAATGCGGCTGGAGGTGATCGAAACAAACTCGGTGGCAGCACAATCGGTTCTGGTGTCCGCGCAACGCTGGGGTCGTTATCCGGTCAGGGGCAGGGTCGAAGTCGTCGCTTGTGGTGGCTTGCGGTTGGGGACGGCGACCGTCGACGCCGCGGAGATCTTCGTGTTTCCCGAAGCGCCACCGCAATCCACACCGATCCCGCGGACCGAGCTGCTCGACCGGCTGGGCACCCACCTCACCCGGCGCACCGGCCCGGGAGTCGAGTATGCCGACATCCGCGCGTACGTGCCCGGCGACCAGCTGCGCACAATCAACTGGCCGGTGAGCGCTCGTCGCGGCCGGTTGCATGTCACACAACGATTCACTGACCGCGCCGCCGACGTGGTGGCGCTGATCGACACATACCCGCAAGCCGCCGGGCCGGCGACCGAAGCCACCGAGCGGACCGTGCGAGGCGCCGCGCAAGTGGTGCAGACCGCGTTGCGAAGCGGAGATCGTGCCGGTGTGATCGCGCTCGGTGGTCACCGGCCGCGCTGGCTCGGGGCTGATATCGGGCAGCGCCAGTTCTACCGCATCCTCGACACCGTGCTCGCCGCCGGCGAGCGGTTCGAGACCACGACGGGAACGTTGGCGCCGCGGGCAGCTGTCCCGCCCGGCGCGATCGTCATCGCGTTCTCCACGATGCTGGACACCGAATTCGCGTTGGCACTGATCGATCTACGCAAACGCGGTCACGTCGTGATCGCCGTCGACGTGCTGCAAGGTTCTCCGTTCGAAGGTGAGCAGGACCCGATGATCGAACGGATGTGGGCGTTGCAGCGATCGGCCATGTACCGGGACATGGCCACCACCGGCGTCGACGTGCTGGCTTGGCGGCCGGATCTGACTCTCGATCAGTCGATGCGCGCGGTACCCGACCGGCGCCGTAAAGTGGCAGGGCGGGCGAAGAGATGATATTCCGCCTGCTGTCAACGGCTTTCGGAGTACTGATGGTAGCGGCCACCGGTGGCGAGTCGCAGCACGGGCCCGCGTTCGTCGCCGCCTTGCTTGCACTCGGGGCGGTGGCGGTCGGCACGACGCATCGCGCGGCGGCGACGCTGGCGGTGGTGCTCGCCGTCGTGGCCATCGCGTTGACTGGTCCCTCGCCAATACTCGCCGCAGTGTCCGGGCTCGCTGCAACCCTGTATCTGGTGCTGCGGCACGCGACTGGAGACCTGGTGACCGCCAGCCTCCCCACCCTTGTTGCTGCACTGGGGTTTACCGTGGTCGGCCTGGCGGCGACGTCGTTCCCGCTGCAGTTGCCGTGGCTGCCGCTGCTGGCGCCGCTGGCCGTACTCGGGGTCTACTTACTGGCCACCCGGCCGTATCTGGGTGACCGCGATTAGGCGTTGGACCGGGAATTCACCGACTCGGCACCGGACCGCGCCGGTGTTCTAGCCGAGAACTCAGCCCCGGGGCGCCGCGGTGCGAGTAAATCAGCCCACGAGGTGTGCGGCGTGCTCGACCAGATCAAGGAGCGGCTGCGGGAAGACCCCCAAACCGATGGTGACCGCTGCGCACACCGCGATCGCGGCTCTGCTCCACACGCTGGGTATGACGACATGCGGCGGATCGGCGGGCGCCTCGGTGAAGAACATCAGCACGATGACCCGTACATAGAAGTAAGCGGCCACCCCGCTGGCCACGACACCGATAATGACCAGAGGCACCGCGCCGCCCCGGGCGGCGGCGTTGAACACCGCGAACTTACTGACGAACCCGCTCGTCAACGGAATCCCGGCGAAGGCCAGAAGGAACATCGAAAACAGCGCTCCGACAATGGGATAGCGGCGCCCCAGCCCGGCCCAACGCAGCATTCCGGCGTCTTCGTCGCCGTCACTGTTGCGCACCAGGCTCACCACCGCGAACGCGCCCACGGTGCTGAAACTGTAGGCCACCAAATAGAACACCGTCGAAGAGACGCCTGCGGGAATATCGGCGATCACACCGGTCAAGATGAAACCTACGTGCGCCACGGATGAATACGCCAGCAGCCGTTTGACGTCGTTCTGGTTGATTGCGGTGACGGTGCCCACCGCCATCGTCAGAATCGCGATGGCCCACAGCACTGGTCGCCACTGGCCGTGCAGCGGGCCCAGTGCGACATAGACGACACGGATCAGCGCGCCGAACGCCGCGACTTTGGTCGCGGCGGCCATGAATCCGGTGATCGGGGTGGGCGCGCCTTGGTAGACGTCGGGAATCCACGAGTGGAACGGCACGGCGCCCACTTTGAACAGCAGCCCGACCGAAAGCAGCGCGACACCGATCAGGCCGATCGAGTTGTCTGGGTGGGCAGCCAAAGCTTTGCTGATGTCGCCCAGGGTGAGTGTGCCGGTGGCGCCATACAGCAAGGCCACCCCGTAGAGGAAGAACGCCGACGAGAACGCCCCCAGCAGAAAGTATTTCAGCGATGCTTCCTGGGAGAGCAGCCGACGGTGCCGGGCCAGCCCACACAGCAGGTACAGCGGCAGCGACAGCACCTCGAGCGAAACGAACATGGTCAGCAGGTCGTTGGCGGCGGGGAAGACCAGCATGCCGCCAACCGCAAGCAAAGTCAGCGGGAAGACTTCAGTGTGGGCCGCTCCGGCACCGGCCGCCTGACGCTCGGCCCCGCTGCCCGGCACTGCTGAAGCCTGCGGTGTGAACGAGTCCAGGCCGGTGACAGTGGCGGTAGCAGCGCCCGGGCCGACGGCGCCAGTCGCGTCGCGACTGCGTTCCGCGAAAAAGATCACGGCCAGGATGGCGACCAACAACACGGTGCCTTGCAGCACCAGCGTCGGGTTGTCGATCGCCACCGCCCGTAGCACCGCGATCTGACCCGACGATGGGATTTTGCGGCCGACGTCAATCACCGCGACGAATGCGGCGATCAGGCCGCCCAAGGTCAGCAGGACCTGCGCGCCGTAGCGGAGCCGGCGGGGTAAGAAGGCCTCGACCAGGACTCCGGTCACCGCAACGCCGAAAACGATCAGCTCAGGGGAGATCAGCGAGTACTCGACGCTGGGGGTAGGCATACTCATCGACGAGGTCCTTCGGCTGTTCGCGGCGCCGTGCCGGCCGGCACCGTCGGCGCAGGATCATGCTGCTTGATCGTGGACATCGTGTGACCGACCGCGGGATTGATGACGTCGAGCAGCGGCTTCGGATACACCCCGAACACCAGTAACAGCACGAACAACGGTGCGACGACGGCGACTTCCCTCGGCACCAGGTCGCGGATGCGGTTTTCCCCTGCTAAGCCCTCGGGCACTGGCCCGGTCATCAGCCGTTGGTAGAGCCACAGCATGTAGATCGACGACAGGATCAATGCTGTTGAACCGACTGCCGCAGCCAGCCAATACCGGTTGAACGTGCCCAGCAGTACCAGGAATTCACTGATGAACGGTGCCAGGCCGGGCAGCGAAAGCGTCGCCAGCGCCGCCACCAGGAACGTCCCGGCCAGCACCGGCGCCATCTTCTGCACGCCGCCGTAGGCGTAGATGACCCGGTTGCCGTCACGGCGGGCGATGAGGAATCCGGCGATCAGGAACACCGCGGCGGTGGACAACCCATGGTTGAGCATGTACAGCGTCGACCCGCTCTGCCCCTGGGTGGTCATCACGAAGATCCCGGCGATGATGAACCCGAAGTGCGAGATCGAGGTGTAGGCGATCAGGCGCATGATGTCGTACTGGCCGATGGCCACGATTGCGCCGTAAACTACGCCGACGATCGCCAGTCCCACGATCAACGGACGGAAATACGTTGAGGCGTCGGGGAACAGCTGCAGGCAGTAGCGCAGCATCCCGAACGTGCCAACCTTGTCCATCACCGCGGTGATCAGCACCGCAGTAGCCGGGGTGGATTCCACTGCTGCATCAGGCAGCCAGCGGTGAAATGGCCACAGCGGGGCCTTGATCGCGAACGCGAACATGAAACCCAGGAACAGCGCCTTGAGAACCGCCGACGACGCACCCACGGATCCGGAGGAACCCGTATGGGACAGTAAAGCCACGACCTGGCGGAAGTCGAACGTGCCCGGTCCACGCTGTGCGGTCACGACATAAAGCCCGATCACGGCAGCCAGCATGATCAAACCGCCGAAAAGGTTGTACAGCAGGAATTTCACCGCGGCCTTCGACCGCTCCGTGCCGTGCCCGAAACCGCCGATGAGGAAGTACATCGGGATGAGCATCGCTTCGAAGAAAACGTAGAACAGCAAAATGTCCAGCGAGACCAGCGAAATCAGCACCATCGACTCGACCGTGAGGATCAAGGCGACGTAGGCGTGCGGGCCGCGGCTACGCTCGCCGCCGTCGTTCCAGCCGGCCACCAGCAGCATCGGCACGACGATCGTGGTGAGCAACACCAGCACGACGGCGATGCCGTCCACTCCGAGAACGTATCCGGCACCGAAAGCCGGTATCCACCGGTGTGATTCGACGAATTGGTACGGCGCGCCGCCGGGGGAGAACTTGGCCGCGACGACGATCGACACCGCCAGCACCACCAGTGCGACGAGCAGGCCGATCCATTTGGCGAGCTGTCGCTGTTGGCCGGGCAAGGCGATGGTGACAACCGCACCCACCAGTGGGATCAGCCACAGCGCGCTCAACCACGGCCCAGTCATGCGCCGCTCCTCCTCATCGCTTCGCTCTGCATCGTCACCGGCGGGGTCATCGCCACAGTTGCACCACCAAAATCGCCACCGCCACCAGCGCCGCGCCCATCAACATCGACGCCGCATAGGAGCGGGCGAAGCCGGTTTGCAGTCCGCGCAACCGGTTCGAGGCCCGGCTCACCAGGTCCGCCAGCCCGTTGACCGAGCCGTCGACACCCTTGTTGTCGAACTGAACCAGCGCCGCGGTCAAGATCGCGCCCGGCAGCATGAATCCCCTCTCGTTGAACGCGTCACCGTAAAGGTCGCGGCGCCCGGCAACCGTCCACGCCGACACTTTCTCGGGCGCGGTGTCCGGCACCGCACGGCGGCCGTAGATCAGGTAAGCCACGACGATCCCGACCGCCACGACGCCCAAGGTGATCGGCGTCAGCACCCAGACGGAGAGCGCGTGCGCGCTCTCTTCACTGCGGACCACTGGTTCCAGCCAGCGCTTCAGGGTGCCGCCGACGGCAAGCAGGCCACCGGAGAACACCGAGCCGACGGCGAGCAGGATCATCGGCCAGGTCATCGTGGCCGAGGGTTCATGCGGATGCGCGTCGTCTGCCCAACGCTTTTCGCCGAAGAACGTCATGAGCATCACGCGGGTCATGTAGAAGGCGGTGATCCCGGCGCCGATCAGCGCGGCGGTGCCGAGCGTGTATCCGCGGATGCCGCCGACACCCAGGGCCGCTTCGATGATGGCGTCCTTGGAGAAAAACCCGGCGAACGGGAACATCCCGATGATCGCCAGGTAGCCCAGGCCGAAGGTGACGAAGGTGACCGGCAGCGCCTTGCGCAGCCCGCCGTAGCGGCGCATGTCCTGCTCCTCGTCCATGGCGTGAATCACCGCGCCGGAGCCGAGGAACAGGCCGGCCTTGAAGAAGCCGTGGGTGAGCAGGTGCATGATCGCGAATGCGTAACCGGCCGGACCCAGACCGGCGGCCAGCACCATGTAGCCGATCTGACTCATCGTGGACGCGGCGAGCGCACGTTTGATGTCATCCTTCGCGCAGCCGATGTAAGCCCCGAACAGCAGTGTCACCGCGCCGACGATCACGACGCCCAGTTGTGCGCCCGGCGACAGGTTGTACAGCGGGTTGGACCGCACGATCAGGTACACCCCGGCGGTCACCATGGTCGCGGCGTGGATCAGCGCGGACACCGGGGTGGGGCCTTCCATCGCATCACCCAACCAGGCCTGCAGTGGGACCTGAGCGGATTTCGCCGAGGCGCCCAGCAGCAGCAGCAGTCCGATGGCCAGCAGCGCACCGTGTCCGGCACCCGGCGCAGCGGCGAACACTCCGCCGTAGGACAGCGTCCCGAAGCTGGCGAACATGACGAACATGGCCACCGCAAGGCCGGCGTCGCCGACCCGGTTCATCACGAACGCTTTCTTGGCGGCGGTCGCCGCCGTCGGCTTCTGATACCAAAAACCGATCAGCAGGTAGGACGCCAGACCGACGCCTTCCCAACCGACGTACAGGCCGAGGTAGTTGTCGGCGACCACCAGCAGCAGCATCGCCGCCAGGAACAGGTTGAGATAGGCGAAAAACCGGCGGCGGTCGGCATCCTCGGCCATGTAGCCGATCGAGTAGATGTGGATCAGGGAGCCGACGCCGGTGATGAGCAGCACGAAACAGATTGACAGTTGGTCGATCTGCAGTCCGAAGTCGACTTGGAGACCGCCGACCGGCACCCACCGAAACAGGTTCTGGCCGATGGTGCGGTCATCGACGGGGCGGCCGAGCATGTTGATCAGCAGAGCCAACCCCACCCCGAACGACGCCAATGCCGTGGCGGTGCCCAGCAGATGACCCCACCGGTCTGTTCGCCTGCCGGCGACCAGGAGGATCGCGGCCCCGGCCAGCGGCAAGACCACCAGCAGCCAGGTCAGATGTGTCATCGAGGCGCCCTAACCCTTGAGCAGATTCGCGTCGTCGACCGAGGCCGACTTGCGGGCGCGGAAGATCGTCATGATGATCGCCAGTCCGACGACCACCTCGCAGGCTGCGACGACCATCGTGAAGAAGGCGATCATCTGACCGTCCAGCTGGCCGTGCATCCGGGCGAACGTGACGAACGCGAGGTTGACGGCGTTGAGCATCAGCTCTACGCACATGAACATCACGATCGCGTTGCGCCGCAACAGGACTCCGCTGGCGCCGACGGTGAATAGCAGCGCCGACAGATACAGGTAGTTCTCCGGGTTCATGTCGCGCTGCTCTCAGATCTGTCGGAGCCATTGGAGCCATTGGAGCCGTTAGAGCCATTGGTTCCGTTGTCGCCGTTGCCGACGCCGCGGCTTTCCAACACCCGGGAAACCGACAGCTTCGAGTAGGACCCGTCAGGCAGCAGCGCGGCGACGTCGACGGCGTTGTGCCGGGCGTACACGCCGGGTGCCGGCAGGGTGGTGGGGTAGCCGCCGGGCTGGAAGCGTTCCTGCGACAGCTCGCGCTGAGTCTTGCGGTGCTCGAACCGTTCCCGGTGGGCGAGCACCATCGCGCCGATCGCCGCCGTGATCAGCAGCGCGCTGGTCAGTTCGAAAGCCCACAGGTAACGGGAGAAAATCAGCGTCGCCAACCCGTTCACGTTGCCGTCGGCGTTGGCCGCCGTCAGCCCGGCGAACGGGGGAGTAGTCGTGGTGCCGATGCCGGCGATCAGCAGGATGCCGAATCCGAGGCCGGCCACCGCCGCGGCGACGCGCTGTCCGCGCAGCGTCTCGACCAGCGACTCGGCCGAATCCACCCCGATCAGCATCAGCACGAACAAGAACAGCATCATCACTGCGCCGGTGTAGACGACCACCTGGACCACACCGAGGAACAGTGCGTCTTGAGCCATGTAGAAGATGGCCAGGCTGATCATCGTCATCGCCAGGAACAGCGCCGAGTACACCGCGTTGGCGGCCCACACCACACCGATGGCACCGATCAGCGCGAGCGCGCCGAGCACCCAGAACAGCACCGCCTCGCCGGTGGATGTGCGGCTGATGACGTCGCCCGCCAGCACCGCCGTCATTGCTGCGCGCCTGTCGGCTCGGCGTCGCGAGAAACGCCCTGCGCGGTGACGTGGCCGCGGTAGTAGTCGGCATCGGTGGCCCCGGGAGCTCTCGGATGCGGAGGTTGCTGCATGCCGGGCTCCATCGGCGCCAACAGGCGGTCTTTCTCGTAGATGAGGCCAGCGCGGTTGTCGTCGGCCATTTCGTACTCGTTGGTCATCGTCAGCGCCCGAGTGGGGCACGCCTCGACGCACAAACCACAGCCGATGCAGCGCAGGTAGTTGATCTGATACACCCGCCCATAGCGCTCCCCGGGGGAGAACCGTTCCTCCTCGGTGTTGTCGGCGCCTTCGACGTAGATCGCATCGGCCGGGCATGCCCAGGCGCACAATTCGCAGCCGATGCACTTCTCCAGCCCGTCGGCATACCGGTTGAGCTGGTGGCGGCCGTGATAGCGCGGCGCGGTGGGCAGTTTCTGTTCCGGATACTCTTCGGTGATCGGCCGCTTGAACATCGCTCTGAAGGTGACGCCGAAACCGGCCACCGCCTCCAACGACTTGGGCAACTTAGCCATGTGCGCCCTCCTTGGTCGCCGGTACCGCTGATTCACCGGGAAGCGGTGGTGTCGGGAATGCTGATTCTGCGGCCGGACCCCTGCCGCGCAGCGCCTGCGGGGTGCGCCCGAGGACGTGAGTGCCTACGCCGCTGAACGGTCTTCGCAGATAGATGAGCAGCGCCGCCGCGAACACCGTGCTGGTGGTCGCCAGTATCGCGGTCCAGTGCGGGTAGCCCTGGTCGCGCAGGGTGCGGATGACGGCGGCGATCATCACCCAGACCAGTGCGACCGGGATGAGAATCTTCCAACCCAACGTCATGAACTGGTCGTAGCGCAGCCGGGGAACGGTGGCCCGCAACCAGAAGTAGACGAACAGGAAAGTCCACACTTTGGCGGTGAACCACAGCACCGGCCACCATCCGCTGTTGGCGCCGGCCCACATGTTCAGCGGCCACGGCGCGTGCCAGCCGCCGAAGAAGAGCGTGGCGGCCAATGCCGAGACCGTGGTCATGTTGATGTACTCGGCCAGGTAAAACATCGCGAACGCCAGCGACGAGTATTCGGTGTGGAAGCCGGCGACCAGTTCGCCCTCGGCCTCCGGCAGATCGAAGGGCGCGCGGTTGGTCTCGCCCACCATCGACACGAGATACACCATGAATGACGGTAGGAGCAGAAATGCGTACCAGATCCGGTCCTGAGCGGCCACGATCTGCGACGTCGACATGGTTCCTGCGTAGAGGAACACCGACGCGAACGCGGTTCCCATCGCCACCTCGTAGGAGATGACCTGGGCGGTGGAACGCACCCCGCCCAGCAGCGGGTAAGTCGAGCCGGACGACCAGCCGGCCAGCACGATGCCATACACACCGACCGCCGAAAGTCCCAGGATGAACAGCACCGCCACGGGCAGGTCGGTCACCTGCAACGGAGTGCGGTGCCCGAACACCGACACCACGGGTCCGAACGGGATGAACGCGAATGCCGTGATGGCCGGGACGGTCGAAATCACCGGCGCCAGCAGGAAAATCGGGCGGTCGACGCCGAACGGAATGATGGCTTCCTTCAGCGCCAGCTTGATGCCGTCGGCCAGGCTCTGCAGATATCCGCGCGGTCCGACCCGGTTGGGGCCCCAGCGAAGCTGCATGCGGCCCAGCAGTTTGCGTTCGGCCAGGATTGCCACCAGCACCGTAAGCACGAGAAACCCGAAGACCGCCACGGCTTTGCCGAGCAGCAGCCACCAGACGTCGTGCCCGAAGGCGTTGAGGGAGCTCACGACTGCGCCTCGATGCTAACGACGGCGCCGGCGGTCACCCCGAGCTCCCGGTGCACCGCCGAACCCGGCGAGTTCAGCGGCAGCCAGACCACGCCATCGGGCATCTCAGTCACCACCAGCGGCAGCGTGATCGACCCCTGCGACGTGCTGACCGTGACCTTGTCACCGTCGGCGGCACCGATCAGGGCCGCCGACTCCGCCGAAAGCCGGGCCACCGGAGTACGCGCGGTGCCGGCCAGGTGATTGGCGCCGTCCTGCAGTTGACCGGAGTCCAGCAGCAGCCGCCACCCGGCCAGCACGGCCTCACCCTTGCCCGGCTGCGGCACCTCCGCGGCGGCGACTTCAGGGTCTGCGCCGCGCTCACCGTTCCACGCACCCAGTTCGAGCAGTTCCGCGCGGGCCACCTCGGCGGTGGGCAGCGACAGGTCCACACCCAGTTCGTCGGCCAGGGTGCCCAATACCCGCAGGTCCGGCATCGCGCCGTGCTGCAGCGTGGCGGTGAAGGTGCGGTGCCGGCCCTCCCAGTTGACGAAGGTGCCGGACTTCTCCGGCGGCGGTGCGATCGGGAAGACCACATCGGCGCGCTCGCTGACCGCGCTGGGGCGCAGCTCCAGGCTGACGACGAACTTCGCGGCGTCCAGAGCTGCCAACGCGCCCTCGGGGTCGGCCAGGTCGGCCGGGTCGACCCCGGCGACCAGCAGCGCGCCGAGTGTGCCGTCGGCGGCCGCCGCCAAGATGCCGGCGGTGTCGCGTCCCGGTGTGGACGGCAGGTCGTCGACATTCCATGCGGTGCTCACTTCGGAGCGCGCGGTCGCATCCGCGAGCGGACGCCCGCCGGGCAGCAACCCGCCCAGCGCACCGGCGTCCAACGCCCCGCGTTCGCCGGCGCGCCGCGGCACCCAGGCCAGTTTGGCGCCGGTGGCGTCGGCGAGGCGGGCGGCCGCCGACAGCGCGCCCGGTGCGGTCGCCAGCCGTTCGCCGACAAAAATCACCGCGCCGGGTTCGCGCAGCAGTTCGGTGAGGTCCCCATGGCCGGCGGCGTCCAGGTCCGCCAGCGTCGACGCCTCGGCGCCGGGGACGGTGTCGATCAATCGGCCGTTCATCTTCTGTAGCCCGCGACTGGCGAACGGCGCGATGGCGTAGACGGGCACCTGGCGCTTGACCGCGGCTTTGCGCAACCGCAAGAACACGATCGGTGACTCGTCTTCCGGCTCGAACCCGACCAGCAGTACCACCGGCGCCGATTCCAGGTCCGAGTAGCTGACGGTGACCCGGCGGCCGGCGACCCGCGCGGCAAGAAAGTCAGCCTCCTCCGCCGAATGCGGCCTGGCGCGGAAGTCGATATCGTTGCTGTCTAACGCGATTCGCGCGAATTTGGCGTAGGCATAGGCCTCTTCTAAAGTCACGCGCCCGCCGACCAGCACACCCGTCCGGCCGCGGGCCGAGGCCAGCCCGTCGGCCGCGATCGCCAGCGCCTGCGACCACGACGCCGAAACCAGTGAGCCGTCACTGTCCCGGATCAGCGGCGTGGTGATCCGGTCTGGCTGGCTGGCGTAGCTGAACGCAAACCGGCCCTTGTCGCAGTTCCACTCCTCGTTGACTTCGGGGTCGTCGCCGGCCAGCCGCCGCATCACCTTGCCGCGGCGGTGGTCGCTGCGCTGCGCGCACCCGGACGCGCAGTGCTCGCACACGCTGGGGCTGGACACCAGATCGAAGGGCCGAGCCCGGAACCGGTAGGCGGTGCTGGTCAGCGCGCCGACGGGGCAGATCTGCACGGTGTTGCCGGAGAAGTAGGAGTCAAACGGTTCGTTGGCGTAGATCCCGACCTGCTGCAGCGCCCCGCGCTCCAGCATCTCGATGAACGGGTCACCGGCGATCTGGGCGGAGAACCGGGTGCAGCGGGCGCACAGCACGCACCGCTCGCGGTCGAGCAGCACCTGCGAGGAGATGTTGATCGGCTTGGTGAAGGTGCGTTTTTCGTCGGTGAAGCGGGATTCGGCGCGGCCGTTGGACATCGCCTGGTTCTGCAGCGGGCATTCCCCGCCTTTGTCGCACATCGGGCAGTCCAGCGGATGGTTGATCAGCAGCAGTTCCATCACGCCCTGCTGCGCTTTGTCCGCGACTCCCGAGGTGAGCTGGGTGTGCACGACCATGTCGTCGGCAACCGGTGTGGTGCACGACGCCATCGGCTTGCGCTGGCCTTCGATCTCGACGATGCACTGCCGGCAGGCGCCGACCGGGTCGAGCAACGGGTGGTCGCAGAACCGTGGGATCTGAACACCGATCAACTCCGCCGCGCGGATCACCAGCGTCCCCTTCGGCACGCTGACCTCGACCCCGTCGATGCTCAGCGTCACCAGCTCTGGCGGCGGCGCTTCGCCGTACTCCTCCGATCGGGGCACATCAGACACACTCGTCATGCGCGCAGCTCCTCATCGCTTCGCTCTGCATCGTCGCTGGCGGTCGTCATGTGAAGCTGTCAGGCCTTTCCGTTTGTCGAGAGCATCGACTCCCGCGGGTCGAACGGGCAGCCGCCCTGCTCGACGTGGGCGACGTACTCGTCGCGGAAGTATTTGAGCGACGAGATCACCGGCATCGCCGCGCCGTCACCCAGCGCGCAGAACGACTTGCCTTGAATGTTGTCGGCGATGTCGGCCAGTTTGCCGAGGTCTTCGTGAGTGCCCTTGCCGGTTTCCAGCCGCTCGTAAATCAGCTCCAGCCAGTAGGTGCCCTCCCGGCACGGGGTGCACTTTCCGCACGACTCGTGCTGGTAGAACTCGGTCCAGCGCCGCACCGCGCGCACCACACAGGTGGTCTCGTCGAAGATCTCCAAGGCCTTGGTGCCCAGCATCGAGCCGGCCGCGGCGACAGCCTCGTAGTCCAGCGGGACGTCGAGGTGCTCGTCGGTCAGCAGCGGGGTCGACGACCCGCCCGGCGTCCAGAACTTCAGCCGGTGCCCGGCCCGGACTCCGCCGGCGTACTCCAGCAACTCACGCAGCGTGATGCCCAGCGGGGCCTCGTACTGGCCGGGCTTGGTGACGTGGCCGGACAGCGAGTAAAGGTTGAAGCCCGGTGACTTTTCGGTGCCCATCGAGCGAAACCAGTCCACCCCGTTCTGCAGGATCGGCGGCACGGTGGCGATGGTCTCGACGTTGTTGATCACCGTCGGGCAGGCATAGAGCCCGGACACCGCCGGGAACGGCGGACGCAGCCGGGGTTGACCACGCCGGCCCTCCAGCGAATCCAGCAGCGCGGTCTCTTCACCGCAGATGTAGGCGCCCGCACCCGCGTGCACGATCATTTCCAGGTCGTAGCCGGACCCGAGGATGTCGCGACCCAGGTAACCGGCCTCGTAGGCCTCGGCCACCGCGTGGCGCAACCGGCGCAGCACCGGCACGGTCTCACCGCGGATGTAGATGAAAGCGTGGTGGGCCCGAATCGCGTAGGCGGCGATGATGCTGCCTTCGACCAGGAAATGCGGTGTGACGAACATCAGCGGCATGTCTTTGCAGGTGCCGGGCTCGGATTCGTCGGCGTTGATTACCAGGTAGTGCGGTTTGGCGGCCGGCCCCTCGTCACCCTGCGGGATGAAACTCCACTTGGTACCGGCGGAGAAGCCGGCGCCGCCGCGGCCGCGCAGCCCGGAATCCTTCACGGTCTGCAGCACGTCGCCGGGTTCCATCTTTAGGGCCTTCTCCAGGCCCAGGTAGCCGTCGTTGCGGCGATAGGTCTCCAGCGTCCAGGACTGCGGGTCGTCCCAATAGCGGCTGAACACCGGCGTCAGCGGCGTAGTGGGCGCGGTTGTAGAAGCAGGAGGAGTCATCACTCGCCTTTCTGCGACGGTGTGGCGTCCGGCGGCGGCGCGTGCATGTCGTGTTCCTGCGCAATACGCAGACCGACCAGCGTCGCTGCACCCGCACCGCCCTGACCTTCGTCATCGCGTGGATCCGGGAAGCCGGCGAGGAGTCGCTCAGTTTCCCGGAAGTTGATCAGCGGTGCGCCGCGGGTCGGATTCGGGGCATCGCCGGAGCGCAAGCCATCGACGAGTTGGCGCGCCGACTCGCAGGTCTGGTTGTCGAAGAACTCCCAGTTGACCATCACCACCGGCGCGTAGTCGCAGGCGGCGTTGCACTCGACGTGTTGCAGCGTCACCTTGCCGTCGTCGGTGGTCTCGTCGTTGTCGATGCCGAGGTGGTCTTTGAGCGACTCGAAGATCGCGTCGCCGCCCATGATCGCGCACAAGGTGTTGGTGCAGACGCCGACGAGGTAGTCGCCGGTCGGCCCGCGGCGATACATCGAGTAGAAGCTCGCGACGGCGGCCACCTCGGCGCCGGTCAGGCTCAGCTGCCGGGCGCAGAACTCCAGGCCCGCCGGGGTCAGGTAGCCGTCCTGCGCCTGCACCAGGTGCAGCAACGGCAGTATCGCCGAGCGGGGAACAGGGTAGCGGCCGATGATCTCTTTGGCGTCGACCTCCAGCTGCGCCTCGACGTCCTCGGGGTAGGACTGCGGCGCGCCGTCGACGACGAACTGTCCCGGCTCTTCGCGCGGTGGGCCCAGCTGGATGAACACCCGCTCGCCTGAAGAGCCGACGGCGGGGACCTGCGCTTCGGTCATCGGTCGACCCCGCCCATCAACGGGTCGATGCTGGCGACGGCGGTGATCACGTCGGCGACCATGCCGCCTTCGCACATCGCGGCGACCGCTTGCAGATTGGTGAACGACGGATCGCGGTAATGCACCCGGTAGGGGCGGGTGCCGCCGTCGCTGACCATGTGCACGCCGAGTTCGCCGCGGGGCGATTCCACCGCGGTGTAGACCTGGCCCGGCGGAACCCGGATCCCTTCGGTGACCAGTTTGAAGTGATGGATCAGCGCCTCCATCGAGGTGCCCATGATCTTGGCGATGTGCTTTTCCGAGTTACCCAAGCCGTCGGGGCCGACTTTGAGATCGGCGGGCCAGGCGATCTTGCGGTCTTCGACCATGATCGGGCCCGGCTTCAACTTCCCCAGGCACTGCTCGACGATCTTCAGCGACTCTCTCATCTCTTTGACGCGAATAATGTAGCGCCCGTAGGCATCGCAGCTGTCGTCGGTGATCACGTCGAATTCGTAGTTCTCGTATCCGCAGTACGGTGCGGCCCGCCGCAGGTCGTGGGGCAAACCGGTCGAGCGCAGGATCGGGCCGGTGATGCCCAGTGCCATGCAGCCGGTGAGGTCCAGGTAAGCGACGCCCTGGGTGCGCGCCTTCCAGATGTAGTTCTCGTTGAGCAGGCCCTCCAGGTCGCGCAGCCGGTGCCTCATCTTGTCTAAGAACTCGCGGATCTCGTTGACCGCGTTGGGCGGTAGGTCCTGGGCCAATCCACCGGGCCGGATGTAGCCGTGGTTCATCCGCAACCCGGTGACCAACTCGAAGATGTTGAGGACCAGCTCACGCTCCCGGAAACCGATGAACATCGCGGTCATCGCGCCCAGCTCCATGCCACCGGTGGCCAGCGCGACCAGGTGCGACGAAACCCGGTTCAGTTCCATCATCATCACGCGGATCACGTTCACCCGCTCCGGGATCTGGTCGGTGATTCCGAGCAGCTTCTCTACGCCGAGGCAGTACGCCGTCTCATTGAAGAACGGTGAGAGATAGTCCATTCGGGTGACGAACGTGACGCCCTGCGTCCAGTACCGGTATTCGAGGTTCTTCTCGATCCCGGTGTGGAGGTAGCCGATTCCGCAGCGGGCCTCGGTGACAGTCTCGCCCTCGATCTCCAGGATCAGCCGCAGCACACCGTGAGTTGACGGGTGCTGGGGTCCCATGTTGACGACGATGCGCTCGCCCGGGTCACCGCTGCGTGCGGCCTCGACGATCTGCTCCCAATCCTGACCCACGACGGCAACGACGGTTTCGGCGCTGCCGCCCTGATCGGCTGGAGTGCTAATGGTTTCACTCATCAGTTGTAAGCTCTCCGCTCGTCCGGCGGGGGAATCTGCGCGCCCTTGTATTCGACAGGGATGCCGCCGAGCGGGTAGTCCTTGCGCTGCGGGTGTCCGTGCCAGTCGTCGGGCATTTGGATACGGGTCAAGGACGGGTGGCCGTCGAAGATGATCCCGAAGAAGTCGTAGGTCTCCCGCTCATGCCAGTCGTTGGTGGGGTAGAGGGCGAACAGCGACGGGATGTGTGCATCGTCTTCCGGCGCAGACACTTCCAGCCGGATACTGCGGCCATGGGTGATCGACCTGAACTGATAGACCGCGTGCAGTTCCCGGCCTGAGTCGTGCGGGTAGTGAACGCCGCTGACGCCCAGGCACAGTTCGAAACACAGCTTGGGGTCGTCGCGCAGCCGACCGGCGACCTCCGGCAGCCGCTCGCGGCGCACGTGCAGAGTCAGTTCGTTGCGGTGCACCACCACTTTCTCGATGGCGTCGGAGTAGAAGACGTCGACGCGGCCCAGCGCTGTTCCGATCTCGTCGACCAGCTCGTCGAAGTAACCGCCGTAGGGCCGGGGGCTGCTGCCGGGCAGCGTGACTTCCCGGACCAGTCGCCCGTAACCGGACGTGTCGCCGGTGTCATAGACGCCGAACATGCCGTGCCGAACGTCGATTACTTCGTCGGTCGGGCGGCCGACCGCCTCCTTGGGGTCTTGATCAGGGCTACTCATCGCAGCAGTCCGCGCATCTCGATCGTCGGCCGGACCGCCAGCGCCGCCTGTTCGGCTTCAGCGACGGCACGCTCCCGGTTGACGCCCAACGGCATCTCCTGGATCTTCTCGTGCAGCTTGAGGATCGAGTACAGCAGCATTTCGGGCCGCGGTGGGCAGCCAGGCAGATAGATGTCGACCGGGACGATGTGGTCGACACCCTGGACGACCGCGTAGTTGTTGAACATTCCGCCCGACGAGGCGCAAACGCCCATCGCCAGCACCCATTTCGGTTCGGCCATCTGGTCGTAGATCTGCCGCAGCACCGGACCCATCTTCTGGCTGACCCGGCCGGCCACGATCATCAGGTCAGCCTGACGCGGCGTCGCCGAAAACCGCTCCATCCCGAACCGCGCGATGTCGAACCGGGGACCGGCCGTCGACATCATCTCGATTGCGCAGCAGGCCAACCCGAACGTTGCCGGCCACAGCGAGTTCTTGCGAAAGTACCCCGCCAGTGTTTCGACGGTAGTCAGCAAGAAACCGCCGGGCACTTTCTCTTCGATCCCCACCCTTTACCTCAATCCCACGTCAAGCCGCCGCGGCGCCACACATACGCGTAGGCGACGAACACGGTGAGCATGAACACCACCATCTCGCCGAGCGCGAACACACCCAGCGCGTCGTAATTCACCGCCCATGGATACAGAAACACGATCTCGATGTCGAAGACGATGAACAACATCGCGGTCAGGTAGTACTTCACCGGGAAACGCTGTCCGCTGCCCGCGCTGGGGGCGTTGCCCGGTTGGCTGCTGGGTTCGATACCGCACTCGTAGGCCTCGAGCTTCGACCGGTTGAATCGGGTGGGACCCGCGATCAGCGCCGCGAACACAGAGAACACCGCGAACCCGGCGGCAATCCCCCCGAGAACCAGGATCGGTGTGTACAGATTCATCCTGCAGCGACGCTCCTGATGTCTTGACTGGCTGTGAGGTCAAACACAGCCTAACGATCGCGCTACGTGCTCCGCTCAGGACCCCACATGTGACTTCAGCCACAAGCTTCGCAAACGGCACACGGGCCGGCCAGGCGACTCGCGCGCGCGGGCGCGGCTTCCCGCGGGTGTGCGGAAAGCCTTGCGAGGCAACGTATTCAGGGTGGGTCGGTGCATCGTCGGATCGGGACACATTCGTCACAATGGTTTCAGGGGTCTGAGACGTGGGCTGGGATGCCCGTGGGTCGCTACACCAGCACGCGGGCCGGCTACTGCACTGGGGCGCGAAGCAGCTCGGCCACCGTCCGGCCCAGCACGATGGGATCGATCGGATGCGATACGGCGGCCTCGGCGCGCGACCAGCTGGCCAGCCACGCGTCATCGGCACGGCCGGTGAGGACCAGGATCGGGGGACAGTTGTCCACCTCGTCCTTCAGCTGTTTGGCCACGCCCAGTCCGCCGGCCGGCGCGGCCTCGCCGTCGAGAATGGCGAGGTCGATGGCTCCGGCGTCAATTTGCTGGATGACTACCGGCTCGGTTGCGACCTCGATGTAACTGACCGGGGGCAGATCGGGATGCGGTCGTTTGCCCAGCGCGAGCATGACCTGCTCGCGGGTCTTGGCATTGTTGCTGTACACGAGTATCCGCAAGGTGTCATCGGCAGGCACGGTGCTAGATGCTACCCACCGGGGTCAGTCCGCGCGGGTGAAGTAAGCCTCCACCATGGCGGTCGCGGTCCGGCCGATCATGCCCACCCGGTTCCAGTCCAGGTTGAAGGTCGCGCGGTCGATCTCGGCATCGGCCGTTATCCGGACGGTCCCGTCGTCCAGCACGGTTACGGCGACGGGCAGCGGAACCGGAGCGGTCACGCCCTTGATCGTGAACGCGGCCCGCAGATCGGCGTGCTTGCCGGCGCCGGGTTGCACCGCGGTGACTACCACGCTCAGCTGCGGGAAATGCTGGACGTCGAAGAAGTCCGGCGACAACAAGTGTTGGTCGCGTCGGCGGATCCCCGTCTTCAGCGATGCAACGTCGATGTCGACGCGGCCGAAGACCGCTCCCTTGCCGGTGACCTGGCCGTCACCGCTGAACTCGGTGAACCGACCTTTGACCCTGAGCAGACCCCACATGTTCTTGATCTTGAAACCGAAGTTGGAGCGATCGGGCACAAGGTTCCAAACGCCCGCGGTTTCGGGATCGCTCAGCAAAGTCTCCAACGCCGTCATCGAGCACCTCCTCGTGCCGTCGCACCCGATTCGCCGGGCTCGCCGCGAGCTGAGCCTAGCCCAGCAGCGGGGGAGAATTGGCCGGTCGGCGAGACCGCTACTCGCGCTGATATCCCGGATGCGCCACGGCGAGACGGTGGCTGACCAGTGCGCGTAAGCAGCCGGTCAGGTCATCGGCTCGGTCATCGAGCGCGCCGCGACGGATGGCCGCGGCCAGCTGAGCTTCGTCTGCGACTCCCAGCTGCCGCAGCGCGTCGGCGACCTCGGTTGCAGCGCCACTGAGTAATTCGCGTTCGACGATGCGCAGCGCGTTGGCCGCCACCCGGGCATGGAAGTTGACCTGCCCGACGGTGGATGCCCGTACGTCGCCCTCGAGGAACTCGGCGACGCCCGCGACAAGCTCGGCCGCGGTCGGGCGGCCGTACCCGTCGGTGGGGTTCGGCTGCCCGGTCTGCTCTGGGGACGGTACGCGGCCGCCATCCGCACCGGGCGGCGCTGCCCCGAGAAGGCTGAGCAGGTCCCACTCCGTTTCACACACGCGACGGCCGATCGTCGCCAGCTCCACCGAGCGGGTCTGCCCGCTCAGATGCCGCTCGGCCTGGTAGCGGCAGATCACCCCCCACCGCAGCGTGGCCACCACCCGCCACCAGTGAAATGCCGCCCGGTCGATCGCAGTCGCGGCGGCCCGCTCGTAGGCGGAGAGAAAGTCCTCGACGCCGCCTAGCCCGCCCGCGGCGCGATCGGCCGGCGCGCCGAACCGCCAGGCTCGGATGCAGAACCACGCCAGGTCTTCGCAGGCCGCGCCGACGTGTACCAGTTCCCAGTCCAGCACCGCCGCCAGTCGGGAACCGTCGACGATCAAGTTGCCCATCCGGAAATCACCGTGCACCAAAACCTGCGGCGAGGGCGGGGGGCGGTGCGCAGCCAACCAACGGAACACCCACTCGAACGTCGCGGTGGTATCGGCCATGGCGTCCAGCCGGTCGCGCCACTGGCCGACCTGATCGTGGGCTTCCAACTCCGCGTCTCGCGCGTCGGCCCGGTGGATTGCGGCCAGCGCCTCAGCGCACTGGCGCAGCAACCGCCGGCGGCCTTCGTCGTCGAGCCGGCGATCGATGCGCCGCACGATCGTCTCGCCTTCGATCGCGTTACAGATCAGAAACGGATTGCCCAGTGCCGCAGCGGAATTGTCGGCGACGAGGACGTGCGGTACGGGTGCGCCGGCCGCCGCGGCGGCGGCCTGCGCACGAGCTTCCAGCTCCATGCCCGCATGAACGTCGTCGGGCGGGCCGATCCGCAGGATCAAGGCATGTCGCTCGTTAGCGGTCACCGCATCGAATGCCCATGTGCTTCGACTGGCGCCACCGGTCAGCGCGCGCAGCTCACCGATCGTCGCGTCAGTGCCCAACGCGGCGCTCACCACCGGAGCCAGCGCCCGCGACAACTGTGCGGGTTCGGTCACTTCGAGCCGAACTTGAACAGACGCTGAGCCACCCGACGGATCTGGATTTCTTCGGCGCCCTCGGTGATCCGGTAGCGGCGGTGGTGACGATAGATGTGCTCGAACGGTTCGTGGCGGCTGTAGCCGAGACCGCCGAAGATCTGCATCGCCCGGTCGGCGGCGTCACAGACCAGCCTGTTCGCGCGGTAGTTCGCCATCGACACCTTGTCAGAGACTTCGAGGTGGTGCCTGCGGTCCAAATGCCAGGCGGCGTAATACACCAGCAGGCGCACCATCTGTGCCTCGGTCTGCAGTTCTGCCAACGGCCACTGCACCGCCTGGTTGAGCGCCAGTGGCTTGCCGAACACGGTCCGTCTGGTCGCGTAGTCCGCGGCGCGATCGATGCAGTACTGGGCCGCGCCCAGGCTGCCGGCGGCTTGCCGAATCCGGTTCTCGTGCAGAAATGTCTGCGCCACTGCCAAGCCGCGGTCCACTTCACCCAGCACCGCGTCAGCCGGCACCCGCACATCAGTCAGTTCCACTTCGCCGTGGTCGGTCGGCATGTTGAACGTCCACCAGTAATACGGCACCGAGAAGCCGGGCGCGTCGGTCGGAACCAGGAACGCGGTGATGCCTTGGGCCTGCCCCGGCTCACCGGAGGTACGCGCAAAAACCAGATCGTGGGTGGCGCGGTGCACACCGGTGTTCCAGCGTTTGGCGCCGTTGATCACCCAGCCGTCACCATCGGCCACCGCTCGCGTCTCCAGCCAGGTGGCGTCCGAGCCGTGGCCGGGTTCGCTCAGCCCGAAGGCCATCGAGCGCTCTCCGGTGATCAGCGCTTCCGACCATACCCGCCGCTGCACCTCGGTGCCGAAGCGCTCCATCATGATGACCGACGGAAAGTTCCCGACGATCGACGATTCGTTCTGCAAATCGTTGTGCAGGCCAAGGCCCTTGTGCGACAGATGTTCCCGGATAACGGCCATGTCGAGGTTGGTGCCGTCCCGGCCGCCCAGCGATGCCGGCAGCCCGTAGCGCAACCACCCTGCCCGGTCGGCCCGCCTGCGCATCTCGTCGAGCAAGTCTTCCCAGTCCCGCGACGGGATGCCGCCGTGTGCCAAGTCGGTGCGGGCGAACTCGCGTCGACGGTCGAAGTACTGTTCGTTCTCCGCCTGCAGGGGAGCGATCTCGCGTTCGATGAAGTCGTCGATCTCGGCCAGTACCTGCGGAAGATGCTCTGGCAGGGTGAAATCCACCGTGATCTCCTTCTACCGTTTGCGGTCCCCGGCGCGCAGCAGTGCTCCCGGAAGTTGATGACCGACTGCTGATTTCGCAACTTCGGCAGCCGTGATGGCGCCCTGCAGGTCGACGTCCACGTCGATACCGCTGTCGGCCAGCAGATACACCAGATCCTCGGTGGCGATGTTGCCGGTGGCGCCCGGTGCGAACGGGCATCCGCCCAGCCCGCCGACCGACGCGTCGAGCCGGGTCACTCCGGTACGGACGGCGGCGTAGGCGCTGGCCAGGCCGCTGCCGCGGGTGTTGTGAAAGTGCCCGCCGAGAGGCAGGTCACCGATCACCGGGCGCAGCTGCGCTATCAGCTCAGTCACCCGGCCCGGGACCGTGGTGCCGATGGTGTCGGCGATCGAGATTCGGTCAGCGCCGTGTGCGCGGGCCGCTTCGACGATGTCAACGACGTGCTGTGGCGGGGTGGGCCCTTCGTAGGGGCAGTCCCAGGCGGTGGCGATGATGACTTCGACTGCTGCGTCGCCGTCGTGTCCGATGCCGACGATTTCGCTGATCTGCGCGGTGGCCTCCGCGCTGCTGCGCCCGACGTTGGCGCGGCTGAACGTATCCGACGGCGACACCACATATTCGATGGCCCGCAATCCGGCGGCCACCGCCCTGCGCGCGCCGTTGGGGCTGGCCACCAGTGCGGAGAATTCGATGTCCGGATAGCGGTCCAACTCGGCGGCCACTTCGGCGGCGTCCGCCATCGCCGGCACCTTCGACGGGGACACGAACGCAGTGGCTTCGACCTCGCGAACTCCGGTGGCGGCGATGGCTTCGAGCAGTTTCAGCTTGGCTGACAACGGGATCGGCGACTCAATCTGCAGTCCGTCGCGCAGCGAGACTTCGCGAATGTCGACGTGCGACGGCAACGCGCTCATAAGACTCCCGCAGCCCGCAGAGGTTCCAGATCCGTCGCGGACTTGCCCAGCAACCCGAGATACACCTCGTCGTTGTGTTGGCCCGGGTGGGCGGGGCCGGCGCTGCGGATGCCGCCCGGAGACTCCGAAAACATCGGCATGACTCCCGGTCCGAGCACGGATCGCTGAATTCGCTCGTCGTAGTGCCCGGCGATCATGCCGCGGGCGACCAGTTGCCGATCCTGCACGACCTCGGCGACGGTGTTGATCGGTCCGGCGATCACACCGCCGGCGGACAGCGTCTCGATGATCTCGCCCGGTTTTCGCCGAGCGGCCCAGTCGCCGATGATCGCGTCCAGCTCGTCTTGATTGCGGCCGCGCGCGCCGTGGCTGGCGAACCGTTCGTCGTCGACCAGTTCCGGCCGGCCGATCAGCCCGCAGAGCCGCGCGAACACACTGTCCTGGTTGGCCGCGATCACTACCCAGGTGCCGTCGGCGCTGCGGTAGATGTTGGACGGTGCGATGCCCTCCAGTCGGGTGCCCGACGGCCCCCGCACGACGCCGCCGACGTCATAGTCGGGAATAGTCGATTCCTGGATCGCCAAGCAGGATTCGGTCAACGCGACATCGACCACCTGGCCTGCACCGGTGGTGGCGCGTCGGTGCAGCGCCGCCAAAGCGCCCTGGGCGGCGAACATTCCGGCCAGGCTGTCACCGAGCGACAGCGCCAACCGGGGCGGCGGCTGCCCGGGAAAACCGTTGAGGTGCCGCAGCCCACTGGCCGCTTCGGCCACCGACGCATACCCGGCCTTCTGCGCATCCGGGCCGGTCTGACCGTAGCCGGAGACCCGGACCAGGATGATGCCGCGGTGACGTTCCGACAGCACGTCGTAGCCCAGGTCCCACTTCTCCAGCGTGCCGGGCCGGAAGTTCTCCACCACGATGTCGGACTTCTCGACGAGCTCCAGGAAGAGCTCTCTGCCCTGCGGCCGGCGCAGGTCGAGGGTGATCGCTTTCTTGTTGCGGGCATGCACCGTCCAGAAGAAGCGGTGCCCGTCGAGTTCGGCCTGACCCCAGGTGCGCAACGGGTCCGGCGCGCCCGGTGCCTCGATCTTGATGACGTCGGCGCCCATGTCGCCGAGCAGCCGGCCGGCGAACGGCCCGGCGATCAAGGTGCCCAACTCGAGCACTCGCACGCCTTGCAACGGCCCGGTGGCGCTCATCCAACTACCCTACGGCGGCGGTCAGTTCCGGACCCGGACGACTACCTTGCCCTTCGCCGTGCGGTTCTCCAGCGATGCGACCGCCGCCGCGGCCTCCTCCAGCGGGTAGACCACGGGTTCCGGTGGGGTCAGCCGGCCGGAGCTGAGCAGCTGCTCGAGCCCGGCCCACTGCTCGGCCAGCGCATTGGGATGCTTGCCGGTCCAGGCGCCCCAACCGACACCAACCACGTCGATGTTGTTGAGCAACAGCCGGTTCACCTTCACCGTCGGGATCTCACCGCCGGTGAAGCCAACGACGAGCAGCCGCCCCGCCGGGGCGAGGGACCGCAGCGAGTCGGTGAACCGGTCACCGCCGACCGGGTCGAGCACTATATCGACCCCGCGCCCGTCGGTCAGTTCCTTGACCGCGTCCTTGAACCCGTCGGCGAGCACCACATCGGTCGCGCCGGCCGCCGTGGCGATCTCGGCCTTGTCCTTCGTGCTGACCACCGCGATGGTGCGCGACGCGCCGAGCACCGGCGCCAGTCGCAGCGTCGACGTGCCGATCCCGCCGGCCGCGCCGTGCACCAGCACCGTCTCACCGGGTTGCAGCCGGCCCCGGGTGGTCAACGCGAAATACACTGTCAGATCGTTGAAGAGCAGACCCGCGCCGGCTTCGAAGCTGACGTTGTCCGGCAGCTTGAACGTTCTTTCCGGTGTCAGCACGGCGACCTCGGCCATGCCACCAGTGAGCATCGTCAGCCCGACGACCCGGTCTCCGGGACGCACACCGGCGTCCTTGGGTGCCGAGCGCACCACCCCGGCGATCTCCGCGCCGAGGACGAACGGGGGGTCGGGCCGGTATTGATAGAGCCCGCGGGTGAGCAACGCGTCCGGGAAAGCCGCGCCGGCGGCATGGACGTCGACAATGATGCCCCCTGACTCGGGTTCGTCGACCTCGGTCACCTCGACCGCGTCCGGACCGTCCAATCGAGTCACCTGTGCCGCGCGCATGCCACCTCCGCCGTCAGCGGCCGGAGAGCTTCCGGCCGGAGCGTCAACAGCCTATCGGCCGCCCGATAGCCTTTCGGGATGGATTCCTTCCCGATTGGTCAGTACTCCGTACACCGCATCGGCTTCGGCGCGATTCAGCTGGCCGGCCCCGGGGTGTTTGGCCCGCCCCGCGACCGTGACCAGGCGCTGGCGGTGCTTCGGCGGGCTGTCGAACTCGGCGTCGACCACATTGACACCGCGCAGTTCTACGGGCCGAATGTGGTGAATGAGCTGATCCGGGAGGCACTGCACCCGTATCCGGAAAACCTCGCGTTGGTGAGCAAAGTCGGCGCTCGCCGTGACGACCAGGGTGCCTGGCTGCCGCTCGACGAACCGGCCGATCTGCGCAGGGATCTCGAGGCCAATCTGCGCACGCTGGGCGTTGACCAACTCGCTGTCGTGAACCTGCGGCTGATGGAAGGTTCGGCGCCGGACGCTCACTTCGACGAGCAGCTTTCGGTGATGATCGCCGCCCGCGACGAGGGTTTGATCGGCGGTATCGGGCTCAGCGAGGTTACCCTCGACCACCTGCTGCATGCGCTCGAGCGCACCGAAATCGTTTGCGTGCAGAATTCTTTCAATCTCGCGCATCAGTCGTCGGGTCCGGTGCTGGCCGAATGCACCGCTCGCGGCATTGCGTTCGTGCCGTTCTTTCCCCTCGGATCGGCGTTCGCCCAGCCGAATTTGGTACTGGGCAACGCAGCGGTGCAACACGCCGCGCAACGACTCGGTTACACGCCGGCGCAGATCGCGTTGGCGTGGACGCTGCACGAGGCGCCGAACATCCTGCTCATCCCGGGCACTTCGTCGGTCCAGCATCTGGAGGAGAACCTCGCCGTCGCGGACATCGAATTGGACGAAGACACCCGGGCCAGCTTGACCGGGATAGCCGGGTGAACTGATGGCCGCTTCCGGGCCACACCGGCGTAGGCGTTTTGCGCCGCTGGGCTCAGGCCGCTGCGGGGCACCGGCACGGCAGCGAGATATTTTCTACGAGGTGACGTGACGATCCGGGAGTTGTTGCGCCACGGCGACTTTGGCCTTGGCACCTTCAACCGTCTGGACGGCGAAATGCTAATGCTCGACGGATCCTGCTACCAGTTGCGCGGCGACGGCAGCGCGACGCTCGCCGATTCCGACGAACTCACCCCGTTCGCCGCGATCACCTGGTTTCGTGCCGACCGGACCATCGAGGTATCGGCTCCCCACGAGCGTTAACACCGAACTGTCCGCTGAACTGCACCGGGGCGTTGTCGACTAACTGCTACTTCAGTTCAGCCGACGACAGGCCAAGCAAGCGGCGGGCAACGACCAATTGCTGAATCTGCTGCGTGCCTTCGAAGATGTCCATGATCTTGGAGTCACGTGCCCACTTCTCGAACAGCGTCTGCTCGGAATAGCCTGTGGTGCCGACCAATTCGACGGCCTTGAGAGTGATATCACTGCCTACCCGGCCAGCCTTCGCTTTGCCCATCGAGGCTTCTTTGGAGTTCGGAATCCTGTTGTCGGCCTGCCACGCCGAGCGCAACGCCAGCAGGTAGCTGGCTTCCCAGTCGGCCTCGAGTCGCAGGAACTCGGCCGCTGGGGCGCTTTGGGCGTGCGACGGCTGGTCGTAAGAGATCTCGACTCCGGCGTCAGTGAGCACCTTGCGGAGTTCTTCCAGCGCAGCGCGGCCGATCCCGAGCGCCATGGCGGCGATCACCGGGCGGGTGTTGTCGAAGGTCTCCATCACCCCGGAAAACCCTTTGCCCGGCTCGATTTCCGGGTTACCGAGCAGGTTTCCCCTGGGTATGCGAACGTTGTCGAACCGGATTGCGGCAGTGTCGGAGCCTTTGATGCCCAGCTTGTCCTCCAGACGTTCGACGATGACGCCGGGATGCTCGCGCGGAACGATGAAAGACTTGATCGCCGCACGGCCCTTCGACTTGTCCAGCGTCGCCCACACCACGATGTGGGTGGCGCGCGAACCCGCTGTCACGTAGATCTTCTCACCATTGATCACGTACTCGTCACCGTCGAGCTTGGCGGTGGTGGACACGGCTGCAGAGTCGGAGCCGAAATCCGGCTCGGTGATGGCCATCGCCGCCCACACCCGACCCAACCGCTGCAGCTGTTCATCGGTGGCCACCCCGGAGACGGCCGCATTGCCCAGACCCTGATAGGGCATGGACAGCAGCATCGCGGCGTCGCCCCAAGCCGCTTCCAGCGCGGACAAGACCGCCGCCATGTTTGCGCCGTTGCGGTTCTCTTTTGTGTCCTCACCGGCGCGGAACGCGTCGGCTCCGGCCATGCCAGTGGTGCCCGATTCCGTGACACCGGCGAAGATTTCGGACAACGAGTCCAGTTCGACCGGATAGGCGTGCTCCCGGAGATCGTATTTGCGGGCGATGGGCCGCATCATCTCCGCAGCGCCTTGGTGCGCTTTGTCGACGACGGCCAACATCTTCTTGGGAAGTTCGAGATTGATTGCCATGACTGGTCCTTCGGTTGCGAGGATGACCGGCTGAATGACTACCCGGACGACGACCTAGATGACCAACACGCCTTCGGCGACGCCGACGGCACGCAAGTCGCGGTACCAGCGTTCGACCGGGTGTTCCTTGGTGAAGCCGTGGCCGCCGAGCAGCTGCACACCGTCCAGGCCGATCTGCATACCTTTGTCGGCGCCCAGACGCTTGGCCAATGCGGCTTCACGCACGAACGGCAGGCCCTGCTCTGCTCGTGCCGCGCCCCGCCAGGTGATCAGGCGCAGCCCGTCGAGCTCGATGGCGATGTTGGCGCACATAAAGGCAACGGACTGGCGGTGTGCGATGGGCTCGCCGAACGCGTGGCGTTCCTTCACGTAGGGCACGACGTAGTCGAGCACCGCGTGGCTGGTGCCGACGGCGAGCGCCGCCCACCCCAGCCGAGACAGCGCAATCGCGTGGGAGTAGTCGGCGTCGCTGGCGCCGTCCTCACCCAGACGGGCGGTCACCGGCACCGAGACCCGGTCCAACTCGACGCGGCCCAGCGCGGCGGCGCGAATGCCCATGCTCGGGTCGGTCTTCACGGTCAGACCCGAGCTGGACGACTCGACGATGAACAGCGCGGGCTTGCCGTTGAGCTGAGCGGCCACGATGAACAGTTCGGCTTGAGCGGCCGCGGGGACCAATGACTTGACCCCGTCAAGCCGGTAGCCGCTCGGTGTCCGCGTTGCGGTCGTCTTCAGGTGAGTGGGATCGAACAACGGTTGCGGCTCGGCGATCGCCAGGCAGGCTTGCGGGACGTTGTCGCCGGCGAATTCGGGCAAGTACGTGGCCTGCTGTTCGGCGCTGCCCCAATGCGTCAACGCCGACGCGACGCCGCCGGGCGCCAGGATCGGCAGCGCCAGGCCCATATCGCCGTAGGCCAGCGCCTCCGCGACCAGCACGTTGGTCACGCTGGAGCGTTGCGCGGCGATGCCGTCGAAGTCTTCGGGGATGTTGACCGCGGTAATGCCCAATTCGGCGGCCTTCGCGATCAGGTCGTTCGGGTAGACGGCGGCTTCATCGGCATCATGCGCGGCGGGTCGCAGGATTTCTTCGGCGAACTCACTGACGGTTTCGACGATGAGTTTCTGGTCGTCGTCGGGCGTCAGATCGAAGTAGTCATGACCGCTGGCCTTCAGTCTGGTCGGGCCGCTACGTCGGCCCTGGACCCGTTTGAACTGGCGGTTGGTGGCGCCCGCGGCGGAGAAGCCGGCCTTGACGCCGTATCGCAGGGTCCGGTTCAGCGGGTCGCGCAGATGGTATTTGTCCAGGAACTCCTGGCCGACGAGGGGAGTGAGCAGTCCGAGCGCCATGTCTATGCCGGTCCGCTTGTGCTTGTGCTCACCGATCGCGGATCCGCGGCCGGTCCGCTTGGCACGTCCATTTCGGGTGGAAAGAGTGTCTGTCATATCAGCAGCCTCGGTTCAATGGCTAGTGCGATATGACTACCTTACTCCGGAGTAAGATAGACCGCTTGTTAAATAGTTCACACTCGTTCACAGAGCCGAATCACCGCGGCCGCAGGGCGCCGAGCACCTCGTCGTGCAGCAGGCGGTTCGTCGCCACCGCACTGCCGCCGTGCGGACCGCTGGCGCCGTCCAGGCCGGTGAACGCGCCGCCGGCCTCACGGATCAGGATGTCCAGCGGCGCCAAGTCCCAGACTGACACTTCGGGTTCGGCGGCGATGTCGACGGCGCCCTCCGCGACGAGGCAGTAGGACAGGAAGTCGCCGAATGCGCGCACCCGCCACACCGCGTCGGTCAGCGCAATGAATCGGTCCCGCAAGCCACGCTCGGCCCACCCCGACAGGCTGGAGAACGACAGGCTGGCCGCGGCCAGCTCCGCTACCGCTGACACCGCGATCCGACGCGGGGTCCTGCTGTCGACGGCAGCAAACGCGCCCTCACCGGCGGCCGCCCACCAGCGGCGATGCAGCGCTGGTGCGCTGACCACTCCGACGACAGGCACGCCGTCGTCGAGCAAGGCGATGAGGCTGGCCCACACAGGCACGCCGCGGACGAAGTTCTTCGTGCCGTCGATCGGATCGATGATCCATTGGCGGCCGCTGAATGTCGGTTGTCCGCCGAACTCCTCACCGAGAATGCTGTCGTCGGGGCGCTGGCCGGCCAGTTGGGCCCGCAGCGCCGATTCGACCGCACGGTCGGCATCGGTCACCGGTGTCAGGTCCGGTTTAGTGTCGACGTGCAGGTCCAGCGCCCCGAATCGGGCGATCGTCACCGCGTCGGCTTGATCGGCCAGACTCAACGCGAAGGCGAGGTCGTGTCGGCTCACGGCAGCAGTCCTACCATGGCGTAAGTGTGGAGTACCGGTGTGCTGCTGTTGCTGGTGATGGGACTGGTGGTGTTTCTGGCACCCCGGTTTTTCCGGCGCAAGCCACAAGACACCGTGAACGGCACCCTGCTGCTCACCGGCGTCAGTCCGCGACCCGATGCCACCGGTGAGCAGTACGTCACCATCAGCGGCGTGATCAACGGCCCGACGGTCGACGAGTACACCGTGTATCAGCGGATGGCCGTCAACGTCGATGACTGGCCGGCGGTGGGACAGCTGATTCCGGTGTTGTACTCGCCGAAGAATCCGGAGCACTGGTTCTTCGCGCCGCCCGAGCCTCCC
>CAWEFS010000006.1:0-248323 GCA_963808375.1 uncultured Actinomycetota bacterium
CGAGTCGCGCTACCAACTGCGCCATAGCCCCTGATCGCTAGCAGGCTACCAGTCCCGGGCCGACGCTAGATCGGTCACCGTCGTTACTGACCAGCGGCGCGCGGTAAGTGGTATTCGTGATAGGCCGCGGGCGCATAGTCGAGATGCTCGAAGATCGGGTCTTCCTCGTCGATCTCCAACACCGCTGCGCCCGGGCGCCGCAGCCGCGAGGGGGTCACGTCGAATTCGTGGTCGCCGGTGTTCTCCACCCCGTACCGGGACCGGGCCATCCGCTGCATCCGGCGGCGGCGCAGCCGCTCCTCGATACGGGTCTGCCGACGCAGGTACGCCAGGTAGTACAGCGTCACCGCAGCCGCAACTCCGAAGCCCCACCACATCGCGGGCGTCAGCGAATAGGCGAGCGAGGCCGTGACGGCGAGGCTGACCGCCATCGTCGTGACGGCACGTCTGCGGAACCGGAACTTCCGCGCGCTGACCGCGGCGGCGGTATCGGAATGAAAGCGACGTTGTCGCGACGCCGTGGGCACCGCCGCGGTGGGCGGTTCCTCAACCGCTTCCAGCCCGGACGTGTCGTCAACACTTTCGTACCTGCCGGCCTCATCGTCGCCCGCCGGCTCCGGTGCATTCTGCGCGCCGACCTTGAGATCAGCGGTCGGGGGTTCCGCCTCGCTGACCGCCTCACTGACGGCCTCCTTCACCGCCTCCGACACCGCTGCCACCACGACTGGCTCAACCTCATGGACGACGACAGCCGGCATCTCGTCGGTGGACTCAGTAACCCCGGTTACCAGTGGCGCAGTTTCGCCGTCGGCGATCTCGATGTGGTCGTCCGGCACGTCCGGGTGCATCAACTCGGCCTGAGTGACCGCGGCCGCAACCGTCACCACCGTCGGCCGCGTCGGCGCGCCGTCATCGGCGTCGTCGTGGTCCTGCTCGTCGTCGAGGTCGTCGACGGGATGGGTGTACTGGTCCTCGGCCGGTTGCCAATCCGGGTCGCTGCGGTGTCCCGCGGCGGGTTTGGTGCCTCGGCGCAACCGGATGCCGTGAGCGCTGTTGAGCACCCGCGTCGACAGCGCCACATCACTGGTGCGTCGTACGGCGTCGCGCTTACTGATCAGCATCGGCACCAACACGAACAACCAGAGCACGACGAGCGAGATCCACAGCAGCGATTGCGGAATGCTTGGCATGGCGAATTGCTCCTTTCCCAGCCAGGCTCAACGGGCCGGCGCGTTGGGGCGCGCTGGTGACCAATTACACACCTGTAATTTGCTGGCTCGTACCAATCGTCACACGTGTCACATAAGAAACTGGACAGAGTTCGGTGCCGGTCAGGCCCAGCTGGCACCACCGTTGCGCACCAGAGCCGACGTCACTGTCCCGTAGACCTCTTCGGTCGTCAGCGCCACCAGCAAGTGGTCGCGCCACGCGCCGTCTACATCGAGGTAGCGCCGCAGCAGTCCCTCCTCGCGGAAGCCGACTTTTGCCAGAACCGCCCGGCTGGCCGCATTCTCCGGTCGCACGGTGGCCTCGACCCGGTGCAACGTGACCGGGCCGAAGCAGTGGTCCAGACCCAAGGCCAACGCCCCGGTGGCCACTCCACCACCGGTTGCCGAGCTGGTGACCCAGTAGCCGATCCACGCCGACCGCAGCGCCCCGTGAGTGACGTTGCCGATGGTCAACTGGCCGCAGAACTTTCCGTCGAGCTCGATGGCGTACGGCAGCATGCGACCTTTGCGGGCCTCTGAACGCAAACTCGAACACATCACCGGCCACGACGAAACGGTGTGCCGCACAGTCCAGTCGATCCCCGCGCTGGGCTCCCACGGTTCCAGGTGGTCGCGGTCGGCCAGGCGGATCCGGCTCCACTGCGCGGCGTCGCGCATGCGCACCGGCCGCAACCGCACCACCCCTGCCGCCACCCGAATCGGCCCGACGGCCAGCGGCCACCCGGGATGAACAGAGCTGGAACGCAGGATGTTCACGCGCGGTCCCGTCGTCTCGCTCAGCCGCGCTGAGCCAGGAAAGCTACGTCGACGAGCTCGCCGGTGCGGATCTGCTCGGCCGCGCTGGGTACCACCACCAGACAGTTCGCCTCGGCCAGCGTCGCCAGCAGATGCGATGAGGCACCCGCGGCGCCGCCGAGGGCTTGCACTAGATAATCGCCGGTCTCTTGGTCACGCAACAGCTGACCACGCAGAAAACCCTTGCGTCCGGCGACTGAGTTGATCGGCGACAAGGTGCGGGCCCGCACGATGCGGCGCATCGGCTGCCGCTTTCCCAACGACAGCCGGATCAGCGGCCGGACCATCACCTCGAACACCACCAGCGCGCTGACCGGGTTGGCCGGCAGCAGAAAGGTCGGCACCCCATCACGGCCCAACTGCCCGAAGCCCTGCACCGACCCCGGATGCATGGCAATGCGGGTCACCTCGATCTCGCCGAGCTCGGCCAGCGTCGAGCGCACCGCCTCGGCCGCCGCCCCGCCCACCGCTCCGGCGATCACCACGATTTCGGCCCGGTTGACCTGTCCCGCAACGACATCGCGCAGCTTCTCGGGTTCGTTGCTGACGATGCCGATGCGGTTGACGTCGGCGCCCGCATCCCGGGCAGCTGCCGCCAGCGCGTAGGAATTGACGTCGTAAACCTGACCGTTGCCCGGCGTCCGGGAGATGTCGACCAACTCGCCGCCCACCGCCAGCACCGACACCCGCGGGCGTGGGTGAACCAGCACACGTTCGCGGCCCACCGCAGCCAGCAACCCCACCTGCGCGGCGCCGATGACGGTTCCGGCCCGCACCGCGACATCACCGGGTTGGACGTCATCGCCGGTACGGCGCACATAAGCACCCGACGGCACACTGCGCAGCACCCGCACCCGAGACGGCCCACCGTCAGTCCAGCGCAGCGGCAACACCGCATCCGCCAACGTGGGCAGCGGCGCGCCGGTCTGCACCCGCGCCGCCTGCCGGGGCTGCAAGCGGGCGGGAGTGCGAGAACCCGCCGCAATCGACGCCATCACCGGAAGGCTCACTCCGCCGCGCGCCGTGTCGTCGTCGGCGCGTTCGTCGCTGCCCCGGCCGTCACCGTCGAAGTCACGTGCGCCCAGCACGTCGACGCTGCGCACGGCGTAACCGTCGATGGCGGCCTGGTCGAAACCCGGCAGGGGCCGTTCGGTGACCACCTCTTCGGCGCACATCAGTCCCTGCGCCTCGGCGATTGCGACCCGCACCGGCCGCGGCGCCACCGCAGCGGCCGACACCCGGGCCTGCTGCTCCTCCACCGAACGCACAGCACGCCTTTCTGCCGTCAAGGGGGCCCGGGCAGTCTGGTGCAATCGCCCAGTTAGTTCTCGGTCAGACCCAATCGCGCAACCAACCACCGCCGCAGTTCCGGTCCGTAGTCGTCACGATCCAACGCAAAGTCAACCGCAGCCTTGAGGTAGCCGCCCGGATTTCCCAAGTCGTGTCGAGACCCGTGATGCACCACGGCGTGGACCGGATGCCCTTCGTCGATCAGCAAGGCGATCGCGTCGGTGAGCTGCATTTCTCCGCCGGCGCCGCGTTCGATGCGGCTCAGCGCGTCGAATACCGCCCGGTCGAGCACATAACGGCCTGCCGCCGCATACCGCGACGGCGCCTCGTGCGGCTGCGGCTTCTCGACCATGCCCTTGACCTTGAGCACGTCGAGGTTGCCGTACTCCGGCACTGCCTCGACATCGAAGACCCCGTAGGAGCTGATGTCCTCGGGCGCCACCTCGATGGCACACAACACCGTGCCGCCCAGCTCGCAACGCACCTTCGACATCGCATCCAGCACCCCGGTCGGCAGCACCAGGTCGTCGGGCAGCAGCACCGAAACGGCGTCCTCGTCCGCCGACAGGGTGGACTCCACACAGCTGACGGCGTGACCCAGACCCAACGGCTCCCGCTGCACAACGGACTCGACCTTGATCAACTGCGGGGCGCGGCGCACCTTGGCCAGCATGTCCTTCTTGCCGCGCGCCTCGAGCGTGCCCTCGAGCACCAGGTCTTCGACGAAATGCGCGACGACGCTGTCCTTGCCCTCGGAGGTGACGATCACCAACCGCTCGGCTCCGGCTTCGGCCGCCTCGGCGGCGACCAACTCGATACCCGGGGTGTCGACGACGGGCAACAGCTCTTTCGGCACGGTCTTGGTCGTCGGCAGAAACCGCGTGCCGAGGCCGGCGGCCGGTACGACCGCCGTGCGCGGAATCGAGGCAAGTGGGCGTGACATCGTTCACACCATAATGGCAGGGCAGCGCCGCGTCCGTGTGGCGGTGCCGATGGCGGGGCTGTCATCGTTGACGGATGGCCACCGCGGGCAAGGCCGCCTTGCGCGAGCAGCTGCTGGCGGCCCGGCGATCAGTCCCTGACGACGCCCGCGCCGCAGAAGCAAGAGCCCTCGGGGAGCACCTCGATGCGGTGGTCGCCGATGGCGCGCTGGTGTGCGCCTATGTGCCGGTCGGTGCAGAACCAGGATCGGTCGGGCTGCTCGACCTGGTGCTGCGCCGCGCAGGACGGGTGCTGCTGCCGATCGCGCGCACCGGCGCCGACGGCGCCCCGCTGCCGCTGCGTTGGGCCGAGTACCGGCCCGGGCAGCTTGTGGCCGGGCCGTTTGGCCTGCTCGAGCCGTTCGAGCCGTGGCTTCCGGCATCAGCTGCGCAAGCAGCCGACCTACTGCTCGTGCCGGCGCTGGCGGTCGACTGGCAGGGGGTTCGGCTCGGCCGTGGCCGCGGCTTTTACGACCGTTCCCTGGTGCACCGAAACCCGCGGGCACCGTTGGTCGCGGTGGTGCGCGACGACGAGCTGGTCGACGAGTTGCCGGCGGAGCCGCACGACGTCCCGATGACGCATGCGCTCACGCCCCGACAGGGGCTGATTGCTCTGGGTGCTACGCGGGAATCATCACGCGGAAATGGCGGTTCTGGCACTTGACACGGTAGAGTGCCAATGATTCGCAGACCCGGAGGTTTCTGTGCCGACCTACAGCTATGCCTGCACCGAGTGCGACAACCGCTTCGACGCAGTGCAGGCTTTCACCGACGACGCGCTGACCAGCTGCCCGCAGTGCTCGGGCCGGCTGCGCAAGCTGTTCAACTCCGTCGGCATCGTATTCAAGGGCAGTGGGTTCTACCGGACCGACAGCCGCGAGTCGGTGAAAAGCTCGAGCAACGGCTCGGCCAAGAGCGAAGGCGGCGACGGCTCGGACAAGACAGAGTCGTCGAAGAGTTCAGGTGAGGCGTCCGGTTCCTCCGACAAATCGACTGCCAAGACCTCCGACAAGTCAGCGTCGTCGACGTCGAGTACGACGAAGTCCACCGCCACCACCGCCAGCTGAGGTCCAGCTGACCCGGCCGGTTATCCACAACCGGGTTCTCGGGTAACGGGCCGCGCCCGGCGCCGCGCCTAGCGTGGCGGGATGCCGCATTCGCTCAACCCGACCTTGCCGAGCCGGCTCTGGCAGGCGGTGCGTCCGGACTGGGCACGCACCACTCTGGCTCGTCGCGTCGTGGCAGCTGCACTGGTCGTGCTGGCCGGCTTGGTCGCGCTGCGGTCGGACCCCGACGGCGACCAGACCCAAGTGGTGGTCGCCGCACACGACCTGCGCCCCGGTCTGGCGCTGGCCGTCGACGATGTTCGGATGGAGAAGCGTTCCGCCGCAACGCTTCCGGACGGGTCGCAGGCCGATGTCGATGCAGTGGTCAGCAAGACGCTGGCAGGTCCGGCCCGCCGCGGCGAAGTGCTCACAGATGTCCGGCTGCTGGGCAGCCGGCTGGCCGAGTCCGCGGCCGGACCCGACGCACGAATCGTGCCGCTGCATCCCGCCGACAGCGCGCTGGTCGACCTGGTCCGCCCTGGCGACGTCGTCGACGTGCTGGCCGCCTCGGAAACTAGAGGGGAAACTAGATCGGAAACCAGACCCAGCGCCGACAACGATGCCCGCCCCCGCGTGGTGGCGACCAGTGCCGTCGTGGTGCTGGTGTCGGAGAAACAGAAAGCGCAAGCGACCGGCAGCGACCGAGTCGTGCTGGTGGCGTTGCCGGCGGGCGCGGCTAACGCAGTGGCCGCTGCGGCATTGGTTCAGGCGGTGACGTTGACCCTGCACTGAGCGCGCCGCCGCGGGGCTGATCGCTCGCACAGAATTTGCACCTGGTCGCGGCCTCGGGGATGTCGGACAAGCACTCCGGGCATGCTTTCGTGGCGGGATCTTGGCCGAACACCGTCACACCCCGACGCTTCTGAATGTGCTTGTATGGCACCGCAATCAGGAAGTACACGACCGTCAAGAAGACCAAGAAGTAGATGATCGCGGAAAGAAACGCGCCGATGTCGAGGAAGGTCTCCTTATTGCCCGCGTCGCCGAGTTGCACGCCCAGGCCGAATTTGGTGCCAGGCTGCGCCGCCGCGACCAGCGGATTGATGACGCTGTCGGTGAACGCTTTCACCAAATTGGAAAATGCCAAGGCCACAACCAAGCCGACCGCCACGGTGATCACGTCACCGCGCATCACGAAGTCTCTGAATCCCTTCAACATTCCAGCAACCTCCCGCCAGCAGCGATTCCGGGGCACACACCCGGAAAAACGTTATGCCCGCTCGCCGGCAATTGCGAGTTTTCGACGAAATTAGTCATCGAGGCTTGACGCGTCTGTGACATAAAAAGATTAACTGTGGTGCGGCGGCCGGTTCTCTCTCAACCATTGCTCGCGTTCGTCGGCGCAGTGGTGATCACGCTCGTCGGCCGCCGACTCGTCGAACTGATCCTCGAACAACGGGCCGGTCGTCAGATCTCCAGACTCGACAGCTGACCGATGATCTGCGCGGCCAGCGGGTTGAGGGTCGCCATTCCGTCACGGACGGCGAACCGCGACCCGGCCAGGTTGACCACCAGTGTGCTGCCCGAGATGCCGGCCAAGCCACGGGACAACCCGGCGTCGACGATGCCTGAGGACAAGCCCGAGGCCCGGATGGCTTCGGCGATGCCGAGCAGCTCCCGATCGAGGATTTCGCGGGTCGCCTCCGGCGTGACATCGCGGGGCGTCACTCCGGTGCCACCCACCGAAACCACGAGGTCCACTCCCCCGATGACCGCGGTGTTCAGCGCGTTGCGGATCTCGACCTCGTCGGCCGCGACGGCGACCACCCCATCGACGACATATCCCGCCTCGGTGAGCAGTTCGGTGACCAGGGGGCCGCTGTGGTCCTCGTCGCCATGCGCGGTGCGATCGTCGACCACAACGACAAGTGCTCGCCCAACCAACTCCGGTGCCTCCATGGCTGCAACGGTATATCTGGGTCCCGACCCGGCCGCATCCACTCTGATCACTGCTGCGCCTTGCCGAGCGTGACCTGCACCGTTTTCTTGCCGCCGGCGGGATCGTTGAAGGTCAGCGTGATCTTGTCGCCGGGCGCTTTGGAGCGCACCGCGGCGACCAACGCGTCGGCGCTGTTGACCGTCCGGTCGTCGACGCGGGTGACGACAGCGCCGGCGGGCACCCCGGCGCCGGCCGCCGCGCCGTCGGGCACCACTTCGACGACCTTGGCACCAGGAGTGACTTTGTCGTTGGTCACCTGCACGCCGAGCGAAGCGTGCGCCGCGGTGCCGGTGTTGATCAGCTCGTCGGCGATCCGCTTGGCCTGGTCGACCGGAATCGCGAAACCAAGCCCGATGGAACCGCTCTGGGCATCTGGCCCGGAATCGCTGCCGAGGGTGGCGATAGCGGAGTTGACGCCGACCAGTTGGCCACTCATGTTGACCAGCGCACCCCCGGAATTACCGGGATTGATTGCTGCGTCGGTTTGGATGGCGTCCAGCACGGTGTTCTGGTTACCCGACTCACCGGTGGTCGACACTGGCCGGTTGAGGGAGCTGACGATGCCCGTGGTCACGGTGCCCTCCAGGCCCAGCGGTGATCCCACCGCCACCACCGGCTGGCCGACGCGCAGGTTCGCCGACGAACCCAGCGAGATAGGTGACAGCCCCGAGACGCCCTGCACCCGGACTACCGCGATGTCACTGGTCGGGTCGGCACCGACCACGGTGAACGGCGCGGTCCGGCCGTCGGAGAACGTGACGGTCGTTTTCGCCGGCGCACCGCCGCCGGGGACACCACCACCGGGGCCGCCTCCGCCAGGCCCGCCACCGGGACCAGGACCGCCGGGACCAGGACCGCCGGGACCGGCGCCCGGACCGCCGCCTCGTCCACCGCCGGCAGCGGTGGCGACTACGTGATTGTTGGTCAGGATCAGCCCGTCAGAGGACAAGATGATGCCGGAACCCTCTTCGGATTGCCGACCCAGATCGGTCTCCAGCATCACGACGCTGGGAACGACTTTGGCGGCGACCTGTTCGACGGACCCCGCGGGCGCGTTGGCGGCCGGGACGCTGGGCGCCGCACCGGGCGATGTGCCCCCGCCCGCACCTGCGGCCACCTGCCGGTCGTGATCGACCACCGACGCGACGCCGCCGCCGATTCCGGCCGACACCACCGCGATTGCCACCGCACCGACAGTCAATAACCCTGCGCGCGAACGTCTTTGCGGACCTACCGGCGGAGGTGGCCCACCCGGGGGAAGGTGCGGGGTGGTACCGTACGGCTGCTCATAGGGCGGGCGGTACGGCGGTTGCTGCCGGTAGCGCCAGTCGTACTGCTGAGCTGAGCCTTGCTGCGGGCCCGCACCACCGTAGCCAGGCCCACCCGGATGACCGGCGAAAGTTCCGGTCTGGGCAGGAGCAGCGCCAGTGTGAGTAGGCACGGCGCCCGTATGAGTCGGCACAGCACCGGTCTGGGCTGGCGCGGGGCGGTAACCCGGCTGCTGCGGCGGTGGCGAATACCTCGGGTGATTCGTCATGTCGCTAGGTTTTCCTTGATCGTCGGCTCGGATCCACAGCTTGGAATCAAACAGTGCGGACCCAACAGTAAACGCTGCTACCTTGCCCGCGTGGACTGTGGATCTTCGTAGACAACGTTGGTCGCGCCTGGAGAGTTTCCCTCTTTCGCGATCGGCGTAACGTCGGTTCCTTCGTCGCCCTCCGATTCTGTGTCGGGCGCCACTGGTATCGGCCTGCCGGGCAACAGAACGAAGAACGATGTTCCCGGTGGTTGGCCGCCCGGGACGGCGTCTTCGACGCGAAGCGCCCCGCCGTGTCTGAGCACCACCTGTTTCACGATCGCCAGGCCCAGGCCGGAACCGGGCATCGACCGCGCGGTCGTCGAGCGGAAGAACCGTTCGAACACCAGGTCGCGTTCGTGCGGCGGAATCCCGGGACCCTGATCCGACACCAAGATCTCGACGTGGGAAGAATCCATTTGGCGCATCGCGACGGTCACCCGCCCGCCCGGTGGGCTCCACTTGCCGGCGTTGTCCATCAGGTTCAGCACCGCACGCGACAGCCCGGCGGCATCACCGTAGACCTGCCAGGGGATGGTGCGGACGTCGAAATCGACGTCGTTTCGGCGCCGGCGCACCCGCTCCAGGCTGCGGTCCACGATTTCGGACACGTCGACCGGCTCATGTGCCACTTCGCCGGCCTCGTCACGGGTGAGGTCCACCAAATCGCCCACCAGAGTGGACAATTCCTCGACCTGAGCAAGGACGTCGGCGCGCAGACCGGCCATTTCCTGTTCCGGCAGCGGCGGGGCGCCCGGTTCCATCGAGGCCATCAGCAACTCGACGTTGGTCCGCAGCGAGGTGAGCGGCGTCCGCAATTCGTGGCCGGCGTCGGCGACCAGCCGGGACTGGCGTTCCCGCGACTCGGCGAGCGCACGCAGCATCGCGTTGAAAGACTCAGTGAGTCTGGACAATTCGTCAGTGCCGTAAACCGGAATGGGCCGCAGGTCGTCGGTGCGCGCCACCCGCTCAGCCGCCTCGGTCAGACGCGCCACCGGGCGCAGCCCGGCGCTGGTGACCATCCCGCCGGCTACTGCCGCAACGGCGACACCGACGCCTCCCACGATCAGCAGCACCAGACGCAGCTCGGTCATCACGGCGTCGGTGCGGGCCAGGCTCTTGGAGATCAGCAGCGAGCTGCCGTTGGGCAGGTGGATCGCCAGCACCCGTTGGCCCTCCGCGGTCCGCCGCGACATGAACAGCTCGCCGCGGATGACCGCCTTCTCCGCCGGGCCGACCGGCAGCGTCTGGTTCTGTTGGTGGGCGGTGTAGATCGTGCGGCCGGGATTCACCAGCATCGCGTTGACGTCTGAATATGCCGTGCCCTCAATGGCTTTCGCGGGGTCAAGTGCCAGTGAACCGCTCGCGATCAGCAGCTGTGCGCGGCTTTCGAGCTGGTTGTCGATGTCCTTGTACAGCGCCGCGGAGATCACCGCGTAGACGGCGACCGCCATCAGCACGACCACCATCGCCACCATGGACATCGCCAGCAACATCACCCGCCACCGCAGCGTCAACGTGGAAGGGGCTCTGCGGGAAGGCCGCCGTCGCCGAAACGACCCCATTAGGGAGGTGTTTCACGCAGCACGTAACCGACACCGCGCACAGTGTGGATCAGCCGAGGCTCGCCATCGGCTTCGGTCTTGCGGCGCAGATACCCGACATACACTTCCAGCGCATTACCCGACGTGGGGAAATCGAATCCCCACACCTCTTCGAGGATGCGGCTGCGAGTGAGCACCCGGCGCGGGTTGGCGATCAGCATCTCCAGCAGGGCGAACTCGGTGCGGGTCAGGTTGATCTCCCGTGAGCCGCGGGTGACCTCGCGCGTGCCGGGATCGAGAGTGAGGTCGGAGAACGTCATCGCCACTGATTCGGCGGTGTCGTCGGATCGGGTTCGACGCAGCAGCGCGCGCAGCCGGGCCAGCAACTCTTCGAGGGCGAACGGCTTGGGCAGGTAGTCGTCGGCGCCGGCGTCCAGGCCGGCAACTCGCTCGGAGACGGAGTCGCGCGCCGTCAGAACCAGTATCGGCAGGTCGTCGCCGGTGCTGCGCAGCTGCCGGCACACCTCCAGCCCGTCCAGCCGGGGCATCATCACGTCGACGATGAGGGCGTCGGGACGGTCGTTGATGATGGAATCGAGCGCCTCGACGCCGTCGGCCGCCAGGTTCACCGAGTAGCCGTTGAACGAAAGCGATCGGCGCAGTGACTCCCGCACGGCACGATCGTCGTCAACGACGAGAATTTGCACGGCCACAGTTTCGTCCAATCCCCTGAGAAAGCGCTAAGGACTGCTGCTCCGCCTTGGTCACCGGACGGGGCACGCGAAGCGAACTATAAGCGCGAAGCGGGCCATTTCGGGCGGTGTTGAGGTGGGCGATGTTGCAGACGGCAAGCCGGGCGAACCGGTTCAGTGCCGATCGAAGTCGATAAGACCGAGTCGTGCTGCCTTGAGCAGCCGGCGCGGCACCTTGTGCTGCTGTCCGGCCACCGTCACGTTGACGAGTTCGGGGCGCTTGGCCTTCCACTGCGCACGACGGCTCCGGGTGTTCGCGCGGGACATCCGCCGCTTCGGCACAGCCATGATCGGGCCTAACTCCTTGGTGGGGGCTCTGGAGCGGTGTCACAAGAGCCGGGTTCTCACGTGATCTCCCACGATAGCCGGTGACCTGCTATGCGACCAAAAGCCGCAGCGGCGACCTTGACGTGACACCGGCGGTACCCGCTAACCTACCGGTTGGTTGGGCCCTAGACTTGGCAGGACCGTCGCCGTCCGGGAGGAGGAAAACAGGTGGCTTCTTCCGCTGTTCGCACCGTCCGGATCGGCAACTGCTCGGGTTTCTACGGCGACCGGCATTCGGCGATGCGGGAGATGCTTGTCGGCGGTGAACTGGACTACCTGACCGGCGACTATCTCGCCGAGCTGACGATGTTGATCCTGGGCCGTGACCGGATGAAGCACCCGGAACGCGGCTACGCCAAGACCTTCTTGACCCAGCTCGAGGAGTGTCTGGGGCTGGCCCACGACCGCGGTGTGCGCATCGTGACGAACGCCGGCGGCCTCAACCCCGCAGGCCTGGCCGACGCGGTCCGCGCGCTTTCCGAGCGGCTGGGCATCCCGGCCCGGGTCGCCCATGTCGAAGGCGACGACCTGCAACCCCGCGCCGAAGAACTGGGCCTCGGCGCACCATTGACCGCCAACGCCTACCTGGGCGCGTGGGGCATCGTGGACTGCCTCAACGCCGGAGCCGACGTCGTGGTGACCGGGCGGGTCACCGACGCCTCGGTCACCGTCGGGCCGGCGGCGGCGCATTTCGGCTGGAGCCGCACCGACTATCACCAGCTCGCCGGGGCCGTGGTCGCCGGTCACATCATCGAGTGCGGAGTGCAGGCCACCGGGGGCAACTATTCCTTTTTCACCGAGGTAGCCGACCTGGCCTACGCCGGCTTCCCGCTGGCCGAGATTCACCCGGACGGGTCGTCGGTGATCACCAAACATCCCGGCACCGGCGGCCTGGTCAGCGTCGGCACCGTCACCGCGCAACTGCTGTATGAAATCACCGGTGCCCGCTACGCCAACCCCGACGTCACCGTCCGCATGGACAGCATCGAATTGTCTCCCGACGGCGCCGATCGGGTCCGGGTCAGCGGCGTCGCCGGCGAACCACCGCCGCCCACTCTCAAGGTGTCGCTGAACAGCATCGGGGGTTTTCGCAACGCGACGACCTTCGTGTTGACCGGTCTGGACATCGACGCCAAAGCGGAACTCGTGCGGCACCAACTGGAAGCCGCACTGACCGTCAAGCCCGTCGAGCTGGAATGGACGCTGGCACGCACCGACCATCCCGACGCCGACACCGAAGAGGCGGCCAGCGCATTGCTGCGCTGCGTGGTCCGCGACCCCGATCCGGCCAACGTGGGACGCCAATTCTCCTCGGCCGCCGTCGAGTTGGCGCTGGCCAGTTACCCAGGCTTCACTGTCACAGCGCCTCCCGGCGACGGTCAGGTCTACGGCGTCTACACCCCGGGCTACGTCGACGCTGCCGACGTGCCGCACGTCGCCGTGCACCCCGACGGCATGCGGACCGACATCACCGCCGCCACCGAAACCCGGGAACTGGCCGCCGCCGACCCGCCGCCGCTGTCTGAGCCGCTACCGGCCGGCCCCACCAGACGGATGCCATTGGGCCGGATCGCCGGCGCCCGCAGCGGAGACAAAGGCGGATCGGCCAACGTGGGCGTGTGGGTGCGCACCGAGGAGCAGTGGCGCTGGCTGGCCAACACGCTCACGGTCGAGCTGCTCAAGCGGCTGCTGCCCGAGACCGCCGACCTGCCCGTCACCCGCCATCTGCTGCCCAACCTGCGCGCGGTGAACTTCGTCATCGACGACATCCTCGGTCAAGGCGTCGCCTATCAGGCTCGGTTCGACCCGCAAGGCAAGGGGCTGGGCGAATGGCTGCGCAGCCGGCACCTCGACATCCCCGAAGGATTGCTGTGAGCATCTGGACCACGCCGGAGCGCGACCAGCTCCGCAAAACGGTGCGCTCCTTCACCGAGCGGGAGATCCTGCCGCACGCCGCAGAGTGGGAGCACGCCGGCGAACTGCCCCGTGACCTGCACCGCCGCGCCGGAGACGCCGGGCTGCTGGGCGCCGGCTTCCCCGAGCACGTCGGCGGCGGCGGCGGGGACGGTGCCGACGCGTTGATCATCTGCGAGGAATTGCACGAAGCCGGAGCACCCGGCGGTGTGTACGCCTCGCTGTTCACCTGCGGCATCGCGGTGCCGCACATGATCGCCGCCGACGACACCCGGCTGATCGACAGCTTCGTGCGCCCGACGCTGCGCGGCGAAAAGATCGGCGCGCTGGCCATCACCGAACCCGGCGGGGGCTCTGACGTGGGGCATCTGCGCACTACCGCCGTGCGCGACGGCGACCACTATGTGGTCAACGGCGCGAAGACCTACATCACCTCCGGAGTGCGGGCCGACTATGTGGTGACCGCCGTGCGCACCGGCGGTCCCGGGGCCGCCGGTGTGTCGCTACTCGTCGTCGAGAAGGGCACGCCCGGCTTTGCAGTCACCCGCAAGCTGGACAAGATGGGGTGGCGGTCTTCGGACACCGCCGAGCTCTCCTACACCGACGCGCGGGTGCCGACGCTCAACCTGGTCGGCGCCGAGAACACCGGCTTCGCGCAGATCGCGCAGGCGTTCGTCTCGGAGCGTATCGGGCTTGCCGCACAAGCCTATTCGAGCGCCCAGCGATGTCTCGACCTCACCGTGCAGTGGTGCCGCGACCGGGAGACGTTCGGCCGCCCACTGATTTCGCGGCAGACCGTCCAGAACACCCTGGCGGAGATGGCCCGCCGCATCGACGTCGCCCGCGTCTACGTCCGCCACGTCGTCGAGCGTCAGCTTGCCGGTGAAACCAACCTGATAGCGCAGGTCTGTTTCGCGAAGAACACCGCCGTCGAAGCCGGCGAGTGGGTGGCCAACCAGGCGGTTCAGCTATTCGGTGGGATGGGATACATGGCCGAATCGGAAGTCGAACGCCAGTACCGGGATATGCGGATCCTGGGCATCGGCGGTGGCACCACCGAGATCATGACTGCGCTGGCCGCGAAATTACTGGGATACCAGTCGTGACCCTTTTTCGCGACGCGACGATGCAGAGTGCGGGGGCACCCCAGCTTGCGAGGGGACGATGAGGTGGAGCGGCGCATGACTGTCTTGAGCTCCACCCTCGACTCGAACGCCCCGGCGTACGCCGAGGCGGCGTCGAATTTGTCGGCCAAGCTGGGCGAACTTGACCAAGAGCTGGCCAAGGCACTCGGCGGTGGTGGCGCCAAATACGTCGAACGTCACCATGCCCGCGGCAAGTTGACCGCGCGAGAGCGCATCGAACTGCTCGTCGACGCCGACTCGCCGTTTCTGGAGTTGTGCCCGCTTGCCGCTTGGGGCAGCGACTTTCAGGTCGGCGCCAGTGTGGTGATCGGCATCGGCGTGGTGGCCGGGGTGGAGTGCATGATCGCCGCCAACGACCCGACGGTCAAAGGCGGCACCAGCAACCCGTGGACCTTGCGAAAGATACTGCGCGCCAACCAGATCGCGTTCGAAAACCGCCTACCGGTAGTTTCTTTGGTCGAGTCTGGCGGGGCGGACCTGCCCACCCAGAAGGAAGTCTTCATCCCCGGTGGCCAGATGTTTCGCGACCTGACCCGGTTGTCAGCCGCCGGAATACCCACCATCGCACTGGTTTTCGGTAACTCCACCGCCGGCGGTGCTTACGTGCCCGGGATGTCGGATCACGTCGTGATGATCAAGGAACGCTCCAAGGTGTTCCTGGCCGGTCCGCCGCTGGTCAAGATGGCCACCGGTGAGGAATCCGATGACGAGTCACTGGGCGGCGCCGAAATGCATGCACGCATCTCCGGTCTGGCCGACTACTTCGCCACCGACGAACTGGACGCGCTGCGCATCGGACGCCGGATCGTGGACCGGCTGAACTGGACGAAGCAGGGCCCGACACCCGCACCGGTCACCGAACCGCTGTACGACAGCGAAGAGCTGATCGGCATCGTCCCGGCCGATCTGCGCATCCCGTTCGACCCGCGGGAGGTGATCGCGCGCATCGTCGACGGTTCGGAGTTCGACGAGTTCAAAGCGTTGTACGGATCGTCCCTGGTGACCGGATGGGCACGGCTGCATGGCTACCCTCTGGGCATCCTGGCCAACGCCCGCGGCGTGCTGTTCAGTGAGGAGTCGCAGAAGGCCACCCAGTTCATTCAGCTGGCCAACCGCTCCAACACGCCACTGCTGTTCTTGCACAACACCACCGGCTACATGGTGGGCAAGGACTACGAGGAAGGCGGGATGATCAAGCACGGCTCGATGATGATCAACGCCGTCTCCAACTCGACGGTGCCGCACATTTCGGTGCTGATCGGCGCCTCTTACGGCGCCGGGCACTACGGCATGTGTGGTCGCGCCTACGATCCGCGCTTCCTGTTCGCCTGGCCCAGCGCGAAAGCCGCGGTGATGGGTGGTGCTCAGCTCGCCGGTGTCATCTCGATCGTCAGCCGCGCCGCCGCGCAGGCCCGCGGGCAAGCGGTCGACGAGGACGCCGACGCCGCATTGCGGGCCGCCATCGAAGCTCAGATCGAAGCGGAGTCGCTGCCGATGTTCCTGTCCGGGCGGCTCTACGACGACGGCGTCATCGACCCGCGGGACACCCGCACCGTGCTGGGAATGTGTCTGTCGGCCATCGCCAACGGTCCGATCAAGGGCACGTCGAACTTCGGCGTCTTCCGGATGTGAGGCAGATGGCAATCACCCGAGTTCTGGTGGCCAACCGCGGCGAGATCGCCCGCCGGGTGTTCGCCACCTGCCGGCGGCTTGGACTGGGCACTGTCGCTGTGTTCACCGACCCCGACGGCGACGCACCGCACGTCGCCGAAGCCGACTACCAGGTGCGGCTGCCGTCCCCCAACAGTTACCTGTCCGCGGACGCGATCATCGCCGCCGCCCGCGCCGCCGGGGCCGACGCCATCCACCCCGGTTACGGCTTCCTCTCCGAAAACGCCGAATTCGCAGCCGCCGTGCACGACGCCGGCCTCATCTGGATCGGGCCGCCGGTGGCGGCGGTGCGCGCGATGGGCTCCAAGATCGAATCGAAGAAGATGATGGCCGCGGCCGGCGTGCCGGTGCTCGACGAACTCGACCCGGACGCCGTCACGCACGAGCAGCTGCCGGTGCTGGTCAAAGCTTCCTCCGGCGGTGGCGGGCGCGGTATGCGGGTGGTCACCGAGTTGAGCGCGCTGCCAGGCGAAGTCGCGGCAGCGCAGCGCGAAGCGCAGTCCGCGTTCGGTGACCCGACGGTGTTCTGCGAGCGGTACCTGCCCACCGGCCACCACGTCGAGGTGCAGGTGCTGGCCGACACCCACGGCACCGTGTGGGCGGTCGGCGAACGGGAGTGTTCGATCCAGCGCCGGCACCAAAAGATCGTCGAGGAGGCGCCGTCACCGCTGGTCGAGCGGAGGGCGGGGATGCGCGCCAAGCTGTTCGACGCCGCCCGGCTGGCCGCCGCCGCAATCGGCTACACCGGTGCCGGAACGGTGGAATTCCTGGCCGACGATCGAGGCGAATTCTTCTTTCTGGAGATGAACACCCGCCTGCAGGTCGAACACCCGGTCACCGAGGAAACCACCGGGCTAGACCTGGTCGAGTTGCAGCTGGCGGTCGCCGACGGCGCCCGCCTCGACCCGGAACCACCTGCCCCACAAGGTTATTCGATCGAAGCCCGGCTTTACGCCGAGGATCCGGCGCGCGACTGGCAGCCGCAGGCCGGTGCGGTGCACCGGATCGACGTGCCGGGTGTCGCGGCCGAATTCACCACGCTGGGCCAGCGCACCGGGATCCGGCTGGACTCCGGGATCGTCGATGGCTCGGTGGTGACGATCCACTACGACCCGATGCTGGCCAAGGTCGTCTCCTACGCGCCGACCCGGCGGGCCGCCGCACTGGTGCTCGCCGATGCGTTGGCGCGCAGCCGGTTGCACGGCGTACGCACCAACCGGGATCTGCTGGTCCGCGTGCTGCGGCATCCGGCTTTCCTCGACGGCGCCACCGACACCGCGTTCTTCGACACCCACAGCCTGGCTGCGCTGTCCGCGCCGCTGACCGACCCGGCTGCGGTGCGGTTGTCGGCGGTCGCGGCCGCCGTCGCCGACGCCGCCCACAACCGTGCGGTCGCCCCGGTGCTGCGCTCGCTCCCCAGTGGGTGGCGGAATCTGGCGTCGGGATATCAGGTGAAGACGTATGTCGATAACCAAGGCGACGAGCACCGCATCGAGTACCGCTTCACCAGAAGCGGTCTGGTGCTGCACGGCGACGAGTCGGTGCAGTTGGTGGGCTACACCGCCGAGCACGTCGACCTCGCCGACGACAGCGGCGTGCGGCGCCGCTTCGCGGTCGCGCGTTACGGCTCGACCGACGTCTACGTCGATTCACCGCACGGACCCGTTCACTTCACCGTGCTGCCCCGCTTCCCCGAGCCCGGGACGGCGATGCAGCAGGGGTCGCTGGTGGCACCCATGCCCGGGAACGTCACCCGGGTCGGCGCACAGGTCGGTGACACCGTCCGTGCCGGGCAGCCGCTGGTGTGGCTGGAGGCGATGAAGATGGAACACACGATCACCGCGCCCGCCGACGGTGTGCTGGCCGAGCTCGACGTCGCTCCCGGCCAGCAGGTCGAGGTCGGCGCGGTGCTGGCCCGGGTGGAAGCCCCGCCGAAATCTGAACCTCGTTGAATTCAAGAGCGTCAGCAGAAGGAGAACAACCGTGACCGACAACAGTTTCATCGAGAACGAGGACCGCAAGGCGCTGCGCAAGGCCGTCGCCGCGTTGGTCGCCAACTACGGCCAGGAGTACTACCTGGAAAAGGCCCGCGCCCAACAGCACACCGACGAATTGTGGAACGAGGCCGGCAAACTCGGGTTCCTCGGCGTGAACCTGCCCGAGGAGTACGGCGGCGGTGGCGCCGGCATGTACGAGCTGTCGCTGGTGATGGAGGAGATGTCCGCCGCCGGCTGCGGTCTGCTGATGATGGTGGTGTCACCGGCCATCAACGGAACCATCATCTCCAAGTTCGGCACCGATGCGCAGAAGCAACGCTGGCTGCCCGGCCTCGCCGACGGCTCCACCACGATGGCGTTCGCGATCACCGAGCCCGACGCCGGATCCAACTCGCACAAGATCACCACCACCGCCCGCCGCAACGGCAGCGACTGGATCCTCAAGGGCCAGAAGGTTTACATCTCCGGGGTGGACCAGGCACAAGCCGTGCTGGTGGTCGGCCGCACCGAAGAGACCAAGACCGGCAAATTGCGCCCGGCGTTGTTCGTCGTGCCCACCGACACCCCTGGCTTCAGCTACACCCCCATCGAGATGGAGCTGATCAGTCCCGAACGCCAATTCCAGGTCTTCATCGACGACGTCCCGTTGCCCGCCGACGCGCTCGTCGGCTCCGAGGACGCCGCGATCGCCCAACTGTTCGCCGGACTCAACCCCGAACGGATCATGGGTGCCGCCAGCGCCGTCGGCATGGGACGGTTCGCGATCAACAAAGCCACCGACTACGTCAAGACCCGCAAGGTCTGGTCCACCCCGATCGGCGCACACCAGGGCCTGTCGCATCCGCTGGCCCAGAATCACATCGAAGTCGAGCTGGCCAAACTGATGATGCAGAAGGCAGCGACGCTCTACGACTCCGGTGACGACATAGGGGCCGCCGAGGCGGCCAACATGGCCAAGTACGCCGCCGGTGAGGCGGCGGCCAAGGCGGTCGACCAGGCGGTGCAGTCGCTCGGCGGCAACGGGCTGACCAAGGAGTACGGCATCGCCGCGGCGCTGACCGCGTCCCGGTTATCCCGGATCGCGCCGGTCAGCCGGGAGATGGTGCTCAACTTCGTCGCCCAGACGTCGCTCGGCCTGCCTCGAAGCTACTGAAGTCCTACTGATGGACAAACTGGTCGGCTACGCCGTTGACGGACATCTCGCACGGCTGACGCTCGACTCTCCGCACAACCGCAACGCGTTGTCTGGCACGCTGGTCGGCCAGCTGCATCAAGGCCTGCGCGCTGCCGCCGCCGATCCAGCGGTTCGGGCAGTCGTGCTCAGCCACACCGGCGGCACGTTCTGCGCCGGCGCGGATCTGAGCGAGGCTTCCGGCGGTGACCCGCGTGGCGATCGCGAGCGCGGCGTAGCCGGGCGAAGCGGGTCGCCACCGTCGGCATTCGAGCAGGCTGTCGACCGGGCCCGCGAGTTGACCGCGCTGCTGCGCGCCATCGTCGAATCACCCCTGCCGGTGATCGCCGCCGTCGACGGTCACGTCCGCGCCGGCGGGATGGGCCTGGTGGCCGCCTGCGACATTGCCGTCGCCGGCCCGCGCAGCACCTTCGCGCTGACCGAGGCGCGTATCGGGGTGGCACCGGCGATCATCTCGCTGACGCTGCTGCCGAAGATCACGGCTCGCGCGGCGGCCCGCTACTACCTGACCGGCGAGAAGTTCGACGCCGCCGAAGCGGTCACCGCCGGTCTGGTCAGCCTGGCGGCCGACGACGTCGACGCCGCCGTCGCCGCCCTGGCCGCGGAACTTGGCCGCGGCTCTCCCCAGGGTCTGGCCGCGTCAAAAGCGCTGACCACCGCCGCCGTGCTGGCAGCTTTCGACCGGGACGCCGAACGGCTCAGCGTGGAGTCGGCGCGGCTGTTCGTCTCCGACGAAGCCCGCGAAGGCATGCTCGCTTTCCTGCAAAAACGCCCGCCGCCATGGGTGCCCGGCAGTTCAGTGAGGTAACGACGCAGCGGCAATCTGGGCTATCTGCCCGCGGTCGGTTTCCTTCGTCGTAGGCTCGTAGTCGAGATGAGCGATTCAGCGCAGAATGACGCACGAGGGGAGTGTCCGCGCGCTGCCGATACCGACCGCATCCAGGTGGCTCAGCTGCTGAGTGACGCCGCCGCGCGAGGTCGACTGCAGATGAGCGACTACGAGGACCGGCTGACCAAAGCGTACGCGGCGACCACTTACGAAGAGCTCGACGAGCTGAGTGCGGACCTGCTCGTAACAAGGACGAACCAGCGCCGCGGGGGGGTATGCAAGCCGGCGCCGTCGACGCTGCTGCTGGCCATCATGGGTGCGTTCGAGCGACGCGGCCGCTGGAACGTGCCGCGGAAATTGACGACGTTCGCGCTGTGCGGCGGCGGCGTCATCGACTTGCGCTACGCCGACTTCACCTCGACCGAGGTCGACATCCGGGCGTACTCGATCATGGGCGGGCAGACGATCCTGCTGCCGCCGGAAGTCAACGTCGACATCCATGGCCGTGGCGTGATGGGCGGCTTCGACCACGACGTCAACGGCGAAGGCACACCGGGCGCACCCAAGGTGACGGTGCGCGGCTTTTCGCTGTGGGGCGGCGTCGGCATCAAGCGGAAAAACCGCAAAGCACACGCTTAGAGAGTCAGCGCCGGCGCCGGCGGGCGTTCAGATAGTCGCCGACCACCGCCGCGCCCAGCCCATCCAGATCGGGCACCACCACCCGGCCCTCGACCCGCCGCGCGACCTGGTCGATGAACCGCGCCAGGCCCGGGTCACTGCCCAGCCGGAATATCGTCACCTGCGCACCGAGCCGGGACATGTCGTCGAAAGCGCGCACGGTGTGGGCGATGGTCCGCGGATGCGGCGGGTAATCGAAAAACACAGTAGAACCCGCACCTCCCCCGTCGACGTCTTCCAGGTGCGCGGTCGGCTCCCCGTCGGTGACCACCAGCACCACCGGTTGCGCGTTGGGGTGCCGCCGAAGATGGCGGCCGGCCAGCGCCAGTGCGTGGTGCAGGTTGGTGCCCTGCTCGTAGACGCCTTCCAGACCGGTCAGCTCGGCGGCCGTCATGATGCGTGCGTAGCGGCCGAACGCGATGATCTGCAACGCGTCGGAACGGAACCGGGTGCTGACCAGATGGTTGAGTGCCAGCGCGGTTCGCTTCATCGGCAACCAGCGGTTCTCCATCACCATCGAGAACGAGGTGTCCACCAGCAGCGCGACCGCGGCCTGGGTACGCGTCTCGGTCTCGGAGATCTCGACGTCGTCGACAGTGATCCGGATGGCCGCACGGCGACCGGCATCCTGGCCCGTTCCGGCCTGCCGCAGCACCGCGTTGGTCAACGTGCGGGTGACGTTCCACGGCTCGGTGTCGCCGAACTGCCACGGCCGGGTGGCCCCGGTCAGTTCCCCGGCCGCACCGGCACGCCGGTGATCGCGTTCCCCGTGCCGGCCGGACAGCTGCTGGGCGACGTCGCGCAATGCGGTCTGGCCGAGCCGGCGCATCGCCTTGGGTGAAAGCCGCCACTGACCGTCGGAGCTGCGGTCGAGGAAACCCTGATTGACCAAGGCACGTTCCAGCTCGGCGAGGGTTCGGGCGTCGACGACGGCGTCGTCGCCGAGCTGGCGCGCGAGCGCGTCGAGGTCGACGTCGTCCATGGTGGCGCCCGGATAACTCTGGGAGAGCTGCTCGGCCAGCTGCTCGAGCTCGGCAATGTCGGCCAGGGCTTGCGCGCCCTCCCCCATACCCAGCGGGTTGTCGCCGGAGAACTCCGCTGATCCGTTCCAGTCTTCACCCGGCCGGGCCGCCTGCAGATGCGCGTCCAGCCGGTCCAACGCCTGCATCAACGCGGGCGAACCGAACGCCTGCTGCGCCAACGTATCCAGCTCCGCGCGTTGCTCCGCGCTCAGGCTGTTGCGGAAACGCTGCGCGGCGGCGGCCCGCTGGGCCAGTGCATCGAGCAGCTCCTCGACGTTGCGTGGGTTCTCCGGAAAGAACTGGCCGTGCTTGGCCATGAAATCTTGAAAATCTTGCTGGGTGTCCTGCCCGCGGGCGTGCTTGTCGAGCAGGCTGTTGAGGTCGTCGATCATCTCGGTGACGCGCTGACGGTCTTCGTCGGTGGCGCCTTCCAGCGCCTCCTTCATGCCGGCGAAACGCTGGTCGAGCATCTCGCGGCCCAGCAGATCCTTGATCTGCTCGTACTTCTGGCGGGCCTCGCTGCTGCGCCAGTCGTAGTCGGACAGCTCCTGCACCGCCTTGGCGGGTGACGGCGAGAGCGAATCGAGCTGCAGCTCGCCGAAGCGCGCGTCGTCATCCAGCGCGCGGGCGAGTTGCTTGCGTTCGGCCAGCACCGCCTCGTCGAGTAGTTTCTTGATCTCCTGCAACGTGCCGTCGAGGTTGTTGTCGCGCAACAGCTCGCGGCGGCGCCGGTTGACCTCGCTGGCCAGCCGGTCGGCGCCGCGGGTGTTCTTGGTGCCCCGCCGCAGCAACTCCGACAGCGCGCGGCGCGGCGATGCGCCGGACATCACGTCCTGCCCGATCTGTTCCAAAGCTTCGGCCAGGTCCACCGGTGGAGCCAGCGGGTCGGGCCCGCCGGTGTAGGCGGAGTACTTCGTCGAATGGCCTGACGAATGTGTGTCAGCCATAGACGGTTTCGCCTTCTCCGGACACTTTGTCGATGCGCTTGGCCAGGTAGAGCGCTTCCAACGCCAGTTCCAGCGCGGCAGCCCGTTCGCCTTCCGATTGGGCACCCAGCCGGGTGGCGACCTGGTCGACCACCCGCAACCCGGGCAGCGCGGCCAGTACGTTTTTCGCCGGCACGCGTTGACCCGTGGTCACCGCCGAACCCTTCTCCACCGCGGCGACCAGTGGACCGACATCGATGCCGGCGAGAGCTTTGGACGCGGTGTCGGCGGTGGCGCGGCGCAGCAGATGCTCCAGCACGGCCTGCTCGCGGCCCTCCTCGCCCGACTCGAACTCCAACTTGCCGCGCAGCACCTCGATCACCGTGCCGAGATCCACCACCCGGGCCACCGGCTCGGTCTCACCCAGCACCGCGCTGCGATGACGCGCCGCCGCCGCGACCGTTTCGGCCGCGGCGATCGCGAACCGCGCCGAAACCCCGGACCGCTGATCGACAGACCGGGAGTCGCGTAGATACCGTGCGAAGCGGGCGATGACCTGCAGCAGGTAATCCGGGACCTGGGCGCTCAGATGCGCCTCCTGGGCGATGACCCCCACCTCCGCGGCCAACTCCAACGGATAGTGGGTGCGGATCTCCGCGCCGAACCGGTCCTTGAGCGGGGTGATGATGCGACCCCGGTTGGTGTAGTCCTCGGGGTTGGCACTGGCGACCACCAGCACGTCCAGCGGCAGCCGCAATGTATATCCGCGGACCTGGATGTCGCGTTCCTCCATGACGTTGAGCAGCGACACCTGGATGCGCTCAGCAAGGTCGGGCAGCTCGTTGACGGCGACGATGCCGCGGTGGGCTCGCGGAATGAGACCGTAGGCGATGGTCTCCGGGTCGCCCAGGCTGCGGCCCTCAGCCACCTTGATCGGGTCGATGTCGCCGATGAGGTCGGCGACGCTGGTGTCCGGGGTGGCCAGCTTCTCGGTGTAGCGATCGCTGCGGTGCTTCCACGCCACCGGAAGGTCGTCGAGTTGCTGTTCGGCCCGCCGGATCGACTCCGGCGTGATCGGCGAATAGGGGTGCTCGCCGAGTTCGGAGTCGCGGATCACCGGGGTCCATTCGTCGAGCAGGCCGGTCAGCGCCCGCAACAACCGGGTCTTGCCCTGCCCGCGCTCGCCCAGCAAAACGAAGTCGTGACCGGCGATCAACGCCCGCTCCAATTGCGGCAGCACGGTTTCGTCGAACCCGAGGATCCCCGGCCAGATCTCCTGACCGTCTGCACCATCAGCCAGGCAAGCCAGCAGGTTGTCCCGGATCTCCTGCTTGACACCCCGCTCGCGGTGCCCGGCGGCACGCAGTTCACCGACGGTTCGGGGCAGATTGTTAGATGAGGTCACCACCCCACGCTACGACTCCGGACGTCAGTGCGCGAAGTGGCGAGCCCCGGTGAGGTACAGCGTGACGCCGACGCGTTCGGCCGCGGCGATGACCTCCTCGTCCCGAACTGAGCCACCGGGATGCACGATCGCCTTGACGCCGGCGGCGGTCAGCGTCTCCAATCCGTCCGGGAACGGGAAGAACGCATCGGACGCCGCGACCGCCCCGTGCACCCGGTCGCCGGCGCGCTGCACTGCCAGCCGCGCCGCGTCGACGCGGTTGACCTGTCCCATGCCGACGCCCACGGTGGCGCCGGCGGCGGCGATCACGATGGCGTTCGACTTGACCGCGCGGCAGGCCCGCCAGGCGAATACCAGGTCGGCCAACACGGCCGGGCCGGCCGGCGCTCCGGTCGCCAAGGTCCAGTTGTTGGGATCGTCGCCCAAGGCGTCTAGGCGGTCGCGCTGCTGCAGGAGGAGCCCGCCGCTGACTTGGCGGAGTTCGACGGCAGCGCCGCCCGGTTGACCGGCCAACAACACCCGAATGTTCTTCTTGCGGGCCAGGACGTCGAGCGCGCCCGGCGCGTAGGCCGGGGCGATGATGACCTCGGTGAAGATGGTGCTGACGTACTCCGCCATCTCCAGGCTGACTTCGGTATTGGCGGCAATCACCCCACCGAATGCGCTGAGCGGGTCGCAGTCGTGCGCCTTGCGGTGCGCCTCGGCCACCGACACCGACGACACGGCGATGCCGCACGGGTTGGCGTGTTTGACGATCGCCACGCAGATCTCTTCGTGGTCGAAAGCTGCCCGCCAGGCCGCGTCCGCGTCGGTGAAGTTGTTGTAGGACATCTCTTTTCCGTGCAGCTGCTCAGCCTGCGCCAGGCCCGGCCAGCCGGCTGGATCGCTGTACAGCGCAGCCTGCTGGTGCGGATTTTCGCCGTAGCGCAGCAGCGCCGACCGGCGCCAGACGGCGCCGAACCACTGCGGGAAGGCCAATACCGGCTGTTCGGGCGCCAGCGTCGAACCCATCCAGCCGGCGACCGCGATGTCGTATTCGGCGGTGTGCCGGAACGCCAACGTAGCCAACCGCTTTCGTTCGGCGATCGTGAAGCCGCCGCTGTCGACTGCGGCCAGTACCCCGTCATATCCGGCCGGCTCCACCACCACCGCCACGCTGGCGTGGTTCTTCGCCGCCGCGCGCACCATCGACGGGCCCCCGATGTCGATCTGCTCGACGCACTCCTCGATGTCGGCGCCGGACGCCACCGTCTCGCTGAACGGATACAGGTTGACCACGACGAGTTCGAACGCGGCGATCCCCAAATCGTCGAGCGCCGCGGCGTGCTCGGGCTTGCGCAGGTCGGCCAGCAGTCCGGCGTGCACCCGCGGGTGCAGTGTTTTGACCCGCCCGTCGAGCACCTCGGGGAACCCGGTCACGTCCTCCACCGGTGTGACTGGAATATCGCTGGCGGCAATCGTTTTGGCGGTCGACCCGGTGGAGACGATTTGCACGCCGGCAGCATGCAGACCGCGGGCCAGATCCACCAGCCCGGTCTTGTCGTAGACGCTGACCAACGCCCGGCGGATCGGCCTCTTCGAGCCGTCGCCGCCACCGTTGTCCCCGAGTCCGGAGCTCATCCTATTGTTGCCTTTCGTCCGTTCCAGGTGAGACCGCCGGTGACCACCGCCGCCACCACGTCCACCAGCAGTCGGCGTTCCACGACTTTGATGCGCTCGTGCAAAGTGCCCTCGTCGTCGTCGTCGAAGACGGGAACGGCTTGCTGGGCCAGTATCGGCCCGGTGTCAATGCCGGCATCCACGAGGTGGACTGAGCAGCCGGTCACCTTGACTCCGTAGGCCAACGCATCTGCCACGCCGTGCGCGCCGGGGAAGGCGGGCAGTAGCGCCGGATGGGTGTTGAGGACGCGCCCACAAAACGCCGAAAGGAACTGCGGGCCAATGATTTTCAAAAAGCCTGCGGACACCACCAGATCCGGTGAGTGCGCCGCGGTGACCTGGGTGAGCGCCGCGTCCCACGCGTCGCGACCCGGATAGTCCGCTAATCGGACGGCGAAGGTAGGCAACGACGCGTTGTGGGCGATCTCGACGGCCGGGCAGTCGCGGTCCACCCCGACGGCCACCACCCGTGCCGGATAGTCGTCGACGGCGGCGCTCAGCAGCGATGTGAGCAGTGAACCGGTGCCCGAAGCCAACACCACCAGCCGTGCCGGCGCGCTCGGCGGCACATGAAGCGGTTGCGGCACAAGCCAAACTTAGTCCGGCGACGATGCGGGCGCCCCAGCGCCCGAGGAGGAGCCGGACAATCCAACCCAGTCCGGCGACGATGCGGGCGCCCCAGCGCCCGAGGAGGAGCCGGACAGTCAGACCTCAGTCGCCTGGCGATTCGACGGTTGACTGGGCTGACGGCGTCTGTTCGACCCCGGCGACGATGCCCAGATCGACGGTGTCGTCCTCCTGCGCGCCAGCCTCAAGGACCCCGCCGAAGTCCTCGTCATCCAAGGTGGGCGCCGGCTTGGGTGGCCTGGGTGGCTTAAGCGGCTTGGGTGGCTTGCGGCGACGCCGGATTCCGCCGGTCATCGCGACGGTGACCGCGCCGACGACGGTGAACCAGAAGAACACCGCGAACCCGAATGTGCCCTGATCGACTCCGACGTCACCGAAGTTGCCCAACCGCCCGCCGCCGGCATGGCCGAGCAGCGCCATCGCCAGCGCCGCGCACCCGGCGGCGACCAGCAGCTTGGCCATCGCCGGCAGCAACGGCAGCGGCCGGCGGGCGCATTGTTGTCCGACCGCCACACCCGACGCGGCACCGACGATGAGCAGCGCAACCCACACCGGGCCCAGCGGCGGGGACGGGACCGCGGCCAGAACCGGCAGGGCGGGCAGGTCACCACCGAACACAGCGAAGGAACTGAAGCTCGCGAAGCCCAGGTGCGCGCTGGAGCCGACGGCAACGGCTGCCGTGCCGACGATCACGTTCGGCGCGTACAGCACCGACAGCAGGGTGAGACTGAACTGGCCGAAGATCGAATCAGTGACGGCGTAAAGCTGCTGCATCGTTGCCCAGTGCACGATCAGCGATCCGGCCGTCACCGCCGCGGACAGCCCGAACAGCGCCACAACGCCGGCTTTCGCGGCCCGCAGCGAGCCGCCCAGCCAGTCGGGCAGCCGCGTCGTAGCCACCACCCGCTGGCCCACTCGGGAGCCGACGCCCAGCGCCGCGCCGATGGCGTGCACGGCCAGCACACTGCTGAACGCCCGCAGCGAGCTCGGCGTCTGCAGTTCGGTGATCACCGACGCCGCGTCATGGACGACGGCCAGCGCGATGGCGGCGAACAGCAACGGTCCGCCCAGCGCCGATGCCACCACCCACCGGACGACGAACCAGGATGCGGTGACGGGCGTGGCCCGCGCCGTCGTGCGCGCTGTCCCCCACACCAGCAGCAAAGCCGGCAGCAGCGGCAGCACGCCCAGCTCACGGCCGCCGATGAAGATGGGCACCCCGTGGGCACCGAGCCACATGCTTGCGACGGCCCCCAAGGCCCCGGTCAGGTCGCTATTGGCGATCACCAGCTGCAGCAGTGTGACCGCCGCGATCACCACCAAAGCGACCAGAGCCGGACCGAAGGCGACCCTGAGCAGGTCGCGGGCCTGGCGCGCGCCCGCGGCTCGCTGGTCTTGTACCGGCGTCACTGCGCGCGCACGGCCCTGACTAGGCGCGACAGCGCCCGGCTAGGACGGTGTCGGACCGGAAGGCGATGACGGTGATTGAGACTGCTGGCCGCCGTGAGACTGCTGGCCGCCGTGGGACTGTTGGCCACCGGAAGCCGAGTGCTCTCCGGCACCCCCGGTGCTCGTCGCCTGTGTTTCGGCGCCGGAACCGTAGGACTGCGGGCTGTTGTAGCTGGGGAAGCCGGTGGGCGGAGTGGACGTGCCGTGCTCACCCTGCCCGCCCTGCGGAGAGCCTTGATGCTGACCCGAGTGCGAGCCCTGCTGAGATCCGTGTTGCTGACCGGCAGCGCCGAATCCGCCGGTCGAAGGACCCTGCGGGTAGCCGCCGCCATAGGACGGACCGTAGCCGGACTGCTGAGGCGACTGCTGAGGGCCGCCGTGCTGCCCGTAGGGCGACTGACCGGGCTGGCCGTAGTAGCCGCCGCCGTACTGTCCGTACTGCCCGTACTGGTTGTAGCGGTCGTATTTCGGCCGCGGCGCCGGCGCGGTGACGACTCCGGCGTGCAGGAGCAGGGCGGCGACGGCGGCGATGGCCTGCACCACCGTCAGACCGAGGATGGCCCACAGCGCCCAACCGGCCGAGACGTTGTCGAAAAGGGTGGCTGCCCGAGCGATCAGCATCAGCGCGCCCAGCACCGAGATCACCGCGACGATCGGAAGGTAATTTCTGGCTTTCGGCAGCAGACCGACGGCGGCCAACAGCCCGGCGAGTAGCGCCGCAAATGCGATACCGGCGCCGTGGTGGCCCGGTCCCGGGGGCGGGCCGGCATCACTGTTGACGTTGATCACCGGACCGTAGCTGAGGAAGTACGCCAGCAGGCCCAGTGCGACCACCGCGAGGGACAGGTAACGCGGCAGCTTGCCCTCTTGATCGCCGGATTTGGCGAAGGACGGGCTAGACGATCCCGAGGTGGGCTGGGCGGATTGATATCCGGAATTGCCGGACGAGTAGGTCATCGCTTCTCCTATGCTTCCGGTGCCTTCTGCCGCCGCGACACCAGGTGAACCGCTGCGGAATGCCGTCTCATCGGCCGTCCTGGCATGGCGACGCCATACGCCCATCCACGCTAGCGCACCGGCCGTCCGGCGCGGTGCGGCGCTCGGCGTGTCATTGGCGCCCCCTTGCCCGCGCCAGGTGTAACACGTTCTAATCCGTGGCATGGATTTCGGGCTCGTGCTGTTCACCAGCGACCGCGGCATCACCCCGGCGGCGGCGGCCAAATTGGCCGACGAACACGGTTTTCACACCTTCTACGTGCCCGAGCACACCCACATCCCGGTGAAGCGTCAGGCCGCGCACCCGACGACCGGTGACGAATCGCTGCCCGACGATCGCTACATGCGCACCCTGGATCCGTGGGTGAGTTTGGGCGCGGCGAGCGCGGTGACGTCTCGCGTACGGCTGTCCACCGCGGTGGCGCTCCCGGTGGAACACGACCCGATCACGCTGGCCAAATCCATCGCCACTGTGGACTACCTGTCCGGCGGACGGGTCAGCGTCGGGGTCGGATTCGGCTGGAATACCGATGAACTAGCCGATCACGGAGTGCCCGCCGGGCGGCGCCGCACGATGCTGCGCGAATACCTCGAGGCGATGCGGGCACTGTGGACCCAGCAGGAAGCTTCCTACGAAGGCGAATTCGTCAACTTCGGTCCCAGCTGGGCTTGGCCGAAACCGGTGCAGGCGCACATTCCCGTGTTAGTGGGCGCCGCGGGGACGGAGAAGAACTTCAAATGGATCGCGCGCAGCGCCGACGGCTGGATCACCACGCCGCGCGACTTCGACATCGACGAGCCGGTGCAGTTGCTGCACGAGGCGTGGGCCGCCGCGGGCCGGCAGGGGGCACCGCAGATCGTGGCGCTGGACTACAAGCCGGTACCCGAGAAGCTGGCGCACTGGGCGGAGATCGGGGTCACCGAGGTGCTGTTCGGGTTGCCCGACCGCTCGGAAGACGAGGTGGCCGGCTACGTCGAGCGGTTGGCCGGCAAGTTGGCCGCCGCGGTGTGACCGTCTGGGTCAGTTCAACGAGCAGCGGTTGCCGTAGTCGAACGACTGTACGGTGACTGACCGCCCCAGCGGTTCGCCTTCAGTCAGCAAGGCAATCAGGTCGTCGTCTTCGGTCGTGGCCAGGAACCGGCTGTTGTCGGCGGCCAATCGGCCGATGACGATGCCGGTCAGCCGTCCGTTGTCCCGGCGCACGGTGTAGGTCTCCACCGTGCCGCGGCCCTCGGCGTTCTCGGTCACCGCCTCGACCGGTTGCGCATCGATCTGGGCTTGCAATTGCCGGCTGCGGGAGGCTTTCCACGGCGTGGGCGTGGTGGTGTAGACCCCCACCGAGTATTTGCTCAAGATGCCGCCGTTGGCGCCGACAAGACCGTACTGTCCCGGTGCGCTGCGCGCCGCCGCCACCGTCTCGGCGACGGCGTGCATCGAGTAGTTGTTGCCGGCACCGCCGAAGAACGGCAGGCCGCCGGTCAGCGTCAGCCCGCGCGGGTCATCCGGCGCGATGCCCAGCCCGTCGCAGATGTTGAACACCGGCACGGCGAAGCAGCTGTACAGGTCGAAGGTGGCGACGTCGTCGACACCGATGCCGGCGACGGTCAACGCCTCGCTCACAGCGTGCACGGCTGACGGGGCGTGCCCGAGGTCAGGGCGGTCCAGCAGCCGTTGTTCGGCAAGGTCGGCGTGGCCGGCCAGGTATACCCAGTTCGCCTCGGGCACCCCGAGGCGGCGCGCTGCCGCCACCGACATCAGCAGGGCCGCCGCACCCTGGTTCACCTGGTCGCGGGCCACCAGCAGGCGCGGATAGGGGTCGGAGATCATCCGGTTGCTGTCGGTGACCGTGACGAGCTCGTCGACGGAGCGCTGCACCGGCGCGGCGGCGAACGGATTGGCGGCCGCCACTTTGCTGAATGGCGCGAAGAGTTCACCCATCCGCCGCAGATAGTCGGCCGCGCCGAGGCCGGTGCCGGCGCGGCGCGCGTTCTCCAGCAGCGCGTACTGCGTCGGCGCGTCGACCAGGCCGTGCATGATCGTGTAGCGGGAGATCAGGCCGTCCAGGCCGTGGCCGCGGTCTTCCAGCTGACCGTCGACGTGCTCGGAGAAGTCGGGTTTGTTGTCGGCGTGAGCGAAGAAGCGGTTGGTCGACGTGGCATCCGAGCCGAAGACCAGCGCTACCTCCGACCGGTCGGCAGCAATCTCGGCGGCCAGTTCGTTGATCAGCCTCTGCGGGCCCTGACCGCCCACCACCTCCAGAATCGCTCGAGCCGGGTCGGCGTCGATCCGGTTGGCCACCGACCGCGGATAGTTGTCCGACTTGCCCAGTACCGCCTTGGCCGGTCCGGAGATCTCGAACTGCCGCACCCCGGCGACGGTGTCGATGCCGGCGGCCACCTTCGCGGCGTCAGCGCCGCAGTCCTCGAGGGCGGCCCGCGCGCCCGCGGTCGCCAGCTCGACAGCCGACATCGCCCGGTAGTAGGGGTCGTCGATCCGCTCCGCGGCCTGCCCGACTCCGACGACGACGGGGGTGTGCGGATCGAGTGACATGCAGACCCTAAGCGCCCTGCAGAATCTTCCGGGCCAGCGCAGCGGTCTCCGAAGGCGTCCTCCCGACCTGCACGCCGGCGGCTTCCAGCGCTTCCTTCTTGGCGGCTGCGGTTCCCGACGAGCCGGAGACGATCGCACCGGCGTGGCCCATGGTCTTGCCCTCCGGCGCGGTGAATCCGGCGACGTAGCCGACGACGGGCTTGGATACGTTGGCCTTGATGTATTCGGCCGCCCGTTCCTCGGCGTCGCCGCCGATCTCGCCGATCATCACGATGAGCTTGGTGTCCGGGTCCTTCTCGAACGCCTCGATGGCGTCGATGTGAGTAGTGCCGATCACCGGGTCACCACCGATGCCGATCGATGTGGAAAAGCCGAAGTCACGCAGCTCGTACATCATCTGATAGGTCAGCGTGCCGGACTTCGACACCAGCCCGACCGGACCAGGCCCGGTGATGTTGGCCGGGGTGATACCGACCAGTGCCTGGCCGGGCGTGATGATGCCGGGACAATTCGGGCCGATGATCCGGGTGTTGCCACCCTTCGAGGAGTTGTAAGCCCAGGCGTAGGCGGTGTCCTGCACCGGGATGCCCTCGGTGATTACGACCAGCAGTTCGATGCCGGCGTCGATCGCCTCGATGATGGCGTCTTTGGCGAATTTCGGCGGCACGAAGATGATCGACACGTTCGCGCCGGTCTTCTCGATGGCTTCGACCACCGTCCCGAACACCGGCAGTTCGACGTCCTCGCCGTTGGCGTCTTTGTGCGCCACCTTGGTGCCGGCCTTGCGGGCGTTGACCCCGCCGAGGATCTGCGTCCCGGCCTTCAGCATCCGGGCGGTGTGCGCGGTGGCCTCACTGCCGGTGATGCCCTGCACGATCACCTTCGAATCCGCGGTCAAGAAGATAGACATTGGTCCCTTTCAGTCTCCTTCGTGCCGACCCGCTGCGCCCGGCTTCGCCGCGCTTGCGATCGCCACGTCTAAGCGCTCGCCAGCTCGGCGGCCTTGTCCGCGGCTTCGTCCATCGTGGAGACCAATGTCACCAGCGGGTGATTCGCTTCAGTCAGGATCCGTCGGCCCTCGTCGACGTTGTTGCCGTCGAGCCGGACAACCAGCGGCTTGTTCGCCTCCTCGCCCAGTATCTCCAGTGCCTTCACGATTCCGGTCGCTACCGCGTCACAGGCGGTGATGCCGCCGAAAACGTTGACGAACACGCTCTTGACCTGCTCGTCACCCAGCACCACGTCCAGGCCTGCAGCCATCACCTCAGCCGACGCGCCGCCGCCGATGTCGAGGAAGTTGGCCGGCTTCACACCGCGGTGGTTCTCCCCGGCGTAGGCGACGACGTCCAGCGTCGACATCACCAGGCCCGCGCCGTTGCCGATGATGCCGACCGCACCGTCGAGCTTGACGTAGTTGAGGTCGTGTTCTTTGGCTTTCAGCTCCAGCGGATCGGTGGCGTCGCGGTCCTCGAAGTCGACGTGGTCGGGGTGACGGAAGTCTGCGTTGGCGTCCAGCGTCACCTTGCCGTCCAGCGCCAGGATCTGGTCATCGGGGGTGCGGACCAGTGGGTTGACCTCGACCAAAGTCGCGTCTTCCTCAATGAACACCCCCCACAGCTTGGCGATGGTGATCGCGGCAGCGTCCAGGACCTCGTCCGGCAGGTGGCCCTGCTCAGCGATGGACCGCGCGAAGGCCACATCGACGCCGCGGACCGCGTCGACGGGAACCTTGGCCAGCCGTTCCGGCTTGGCGGCCGCGACCTCCTCGATCTCCATGCCGCCCTCGACCGAACACATAGCCAGGTAGGTGCGGTTGGCCCGATCCAGCAAGAAAGAGATGTAGTACTCCTCGGCGATGTCGCTGGCCTCGGCGACCAACAGCTTGTTGACGATGTGCCCCTTGATGTCCAGGCCGAGAATGTTCTTGGCGTGGGTGTAGGCGTCGTCGGGCGTCGCTGCGTACTTGACTCCGCCTGCCTTGCCCCGACCACCGGTCTTGACCTGGGCTTTGATCATCACGGGACGGCCGATTTCCTCGGCGATCGCTTTAGCCTCGTCGGCGTTGTCAGTCACCCGGCCCGGGGTTGTGGGCACGCCCCGTCGGACGAACAGTTCTTTCGCCTGATACTCGAAAAGATCCATGACCACTCTGTCTTCGAAATCTAGTTCGGCTGTTGCGCGCGGGCCGGATTAGCAACCGTGCCTGCCGGGAACTGTATCGACACGGCTGAGCGATTCTGAACGCCGCATCCGTCGATGTGGCAGAGGTCACCGCACGGGCTTTAGTGATTAAAGTCACAATCCCGCGCGGATTTGAGGCTCGTGTTGCCTCGGCTGCCGGAAACTGGTTAACGTCTCAGGGTCCGAGATAACGCTTTGGTTACGACCTGAGGATTTTTCCGGTTGACCCAGCATCGCTACGCCCGGCTACCTGCGCCAGAACCCAGCCGCAATGAAGTCACCGACATCATCCCCTTCAACGAGTTCGGGGAGCTCGGCTACCTCGACGACCTGGAGTTCAGCGACAACACCGCCTTCGACAAAGAGGCGCAGGTGTTGCGCGCTCCGGAGCTCGACGACCTGAACGACACCGACGAGGTCACGCCGCAGTGGTTGGCTGCACCCCGCCCGGCGCACGCGCACACGCTCGACTCTCCGGTTCGCGTCGACCCCGCTCGGCGGCAGGGCGGACAGCACCGCAAGCCGCTCACCGGAGCCGCCCGGGGACGGGTGCTCATCGGCGCGATGGCCGCCGGTGCCGCGGCCGCCGCGGCGCACGCCGCTACACACCCCAGTCACACGGCAGAAGCCAAGACGATGCTGGCCGCCGACTCCGCCACTCTCAACGGCGGCTCACCGGCCGCCTCTGCCCGCGGCATGCAGCTCGTCACCGTGCGGCCGGCAGCGAACGTCGCCGCGCACAATCAGGAATTGGCCAACGGCGTGGCGTTTGCCCAAGAACGCGCTCAGCGTGAAGCGCGCCTGCAGCAGCCGCTGTTCGTGATGCCGACCAAAGGCATATTCACCTCGAACTTTGGGTACCGCTGGGGAGTGCTGCACGCCGGGATCGACCTCGCCAATTCGATTGGCACCCCGATCTACGCCGTCTCTGACGGTGTAGTGATCGCGTCCGGTCCCACCGCCGGCTACGGAATGTGGGTCAAATTGCGGCACGCCGACGGCACCGTCACGCTCTACGGTCACGTCAACACCGCGTTGGTCAGCGTCGGTCAGCACGTCATGGCCGGCGACCAGATCGCCACGATGGGCAACCGGGGCGATTCCACCGGCCCGCACCTGCATTTCGAGGTCATGTTGGGCGGCACCAACCGGATAGATCCGGTGCCGTGGCTCGCAAAGCGGGGGCTCAGCGTCGGCAATTACACCGGTTGACCCGGTGACCGAGCCGCCCAACATTTCACCTGGCGGGCAACCGCCTCCCCGACCGCCAGACCCCTACGGTCGGGCAGCCCCCCGCAATGATCCCCAGAGCCGCATCATCAGGCGAGCGCCGACGGCCCCGATGCCGGTGATCGCCGACCAGGCGCGCACCACTTACATCCCAAGATCACCGGACGTCGAGGGTTCGCAGCGACCGCCTGCGGCAGGGCGACGAGATGACCCGGTCCGCACTCTCGGCCCGTCGTTGGAACCGAGCCCCAGGACCGCCATCGCCGCAAGCGCCGTCAGCATTGTCGGCGGCTGGGCGACGTCGGTGGTGGCTACCGACCTGATCGCCGGCTGGTGGCGAACCGACAAATTGTTCTGCCTGGCAGTCGGCTTCCTTGCCGTGGTGTTCGCGGTGGCCACCGTCTCCGGTGTGATCCTGCTGCTACAACGCCGCCCGCCGGGCCGCCGGCTGCTGGTGGCCGGTGCCGTCGTGGCACTGCTCACTCAACTCGGGGTGTTCCTCACCGACGCCCGCGTCGCCTGGATCGTGTACTTGTTGCCGCTGCTTCCCATCGCGGCCGCGGTGCTCGCCTTGCGTCCGGAAACCACGCGCTATCTGCGGCCGGAGTGAGTCCGCTAGGCAGTTGACGGCGACCCGCTTCGCCCGGCGTCCAGCCGCGCTCGCGATCGCCTAGGCAGTTGACGGCGACCCGCTTCGCCCGGCGTCCAGCCGCGCTCGCGATCGCCTAAAGCTTGGCGACCGGAGCGTGGTTGTGCATCAGCTTGACCCGGCCCGCACTGCCGAAGTCGATCAATGACATCGCCGCCTCACCCACCCCGGATACCTCCTCAACCCGGCCCAGACCGTATTTGTCGTGCGACACCCGGTCCCCGGGCTGCAGCGTCAGCAGTGGCCGCTTGCCGGCCGCTGAGCGCGCCGGCGACGGTCGGGGCGCGCCGAACCGGCCAGCACCGCTGACCGGCGCGCTGAACGACGGCACGGGCGCGGTGCGCCGCCACTCGATGAGGTCCTGGGGAATCTCGCGCAGGAATCGCGACTCGGGGTTGAGCATGGGCTGGCCCCAAGAGGACCGCACGACCGCCCTGCTCAGATACAGCCGTTGTCGGGCGCGGGTGATACCTACATAGGCCAGGCGCCGTTCCTCGCAGAGCTCGCGCGGGTCGTCCAGCGAGCGCATGTGTGGAAACATTCCGTCCTCCCAGCCGGTCACGAAGACGACCGGGAATTCCAGGCCCTTGGCGGTGTGCAGCGTCATCAGGGTGACCACACCGGCGCTGTTTTCGGGTATGTCGTCGGCATCGGCGACCAGCGAGACGCGTTCCAAGAACTCGGCCAGCACTCCGGTGTCCGGAACATCCTCGTCGTCGGCGGTGTCGGTGACGTCGTCAAGGGCCGCGGCGTTCGACCGGTCGATGCTGAATTCGTGTGCAACGCTGACCAGTTCGTTCAGGTTGTCCAGCCGGGCCAGGTCCTGCGGGTCGGTGGAGGCTTCCAGTTCCATCCGGTAGCCGGTCCGGTCGAGTACCGCCTCGACGAGGTCACCGAGATCATCGGCCAGTTTGGCGCGCAAGTCGTCGAGCAGCTCGACGAAACCTGCGATCGCTTTGACCGCCCGCGCATTGAGCAACGGAACTTTGCCTTCGGCGGCCGCTTCCAGCGCGTCACCGAAGCCGGCTCCGGTGTTTTCGGCGTACACCGCCACACACGCCTCGGCGCGATCACCGATGCCGCGCCGCGGCGTGTTGAGGATGCGCCGCAAGCTGACCGTATCGCCGGGATTGTCCAGCACCCGCAGGTAAGCGACGATGTCGCGAATCTCTTTGCGTTCATAGAACCGCACGCCGCCGACGACCTTGTACGGAATACCGGCGCGGATGAACACCTCTTCGAGTGACCGTGACGAGTTGTTGGTCCGGTAGAAGACCGCGACGTCGTCGTAGGTGATCTCGCCGCGATCGACCAGCACGTCGATCGCGTCGGCGACAAACCGTGCTTCGTCGTGCTCGTTGTCGGCGACGTAGCCGACGATCAGTTCACCTTCACCGGCGTCCGTCCACAGTCGTTTGTCGCGGCGCCCGGAATTGCGGGCGATCACCGAGTTGGCCGCCGACAGGATGTTCTGCGTAGAGCGGTAATTCTGTTCCAGCAGGATCGTGGTGGCGTCGGGATAGTCACGCTCGAAGTCTTCGATGTTGCGGATCGTGGCACCCCGGAAGGCGTAGATCGACTGGTCGGCGTCTCCGACTACACACAGCTCACCGGGCGGCACGCCGTCGTCTCCGGCGTCGTCGTCCCCGGTGTCGGCGTCACGCCCCACCAACTCGCGCACCAACACGTATTGCGCGTGGTTGGTGTCCTGGTATTCGTCGACCAGCACGTGCCGGAAGCGGCGCCGGTAGTGCTGAGCAATCTGCGGGAAGGTCTGCAGCACCCCGACCGTCTCGCCGATGAGGTCGTCGAAATCCAGCGCGTTGGCCGCGCGCAACCGGCGTTGATACTCGGCGTACACCGAGGCTGTGGTGCGGGTCAGGTCGTCGGTGCCGTCAGTGACGTCGGCTGCGGCCTGGTCCGGGTCGACCAGCTCGTTCTTCAAGTTCGAGATGCAGTTGGCCAGCAACCGCGGCGTGTACCGCTTGATGTCCAGGCCCATGTCGCGGCCGATCATCTGCAGCAGCCGGCGGGAGTCGTCAGCGTCATAGATCGAGAAGTTGGAGTTCAGCCCCGGGATCAGCGATGCCTGGTTGCGCAGGATTCGCACGCAGGTCGAGTGGAACGTCGACACCCACATAGCTCTGGCGCGCGGGCCCACGAGCTGCGCCACCCGTTCGCGCATCTCGGCGGCGGCCTTGTTGGTGAAGGTGATGGCCAGGATCTGACCGGGCCCGACGCCGCGCGCCGCCATCAGGTAGGCGATGCGACGGGTGAGCACCGCAGTCTTCCCGGAGCCGGCGCCCGCCACGATCAGCAGCGGGGAGCCCTCGTGCAGTACTGCCTGACGCTGTTGGGGGTTGAGGCCGTCGAGGAGCTGGTCTGCGTCCGGGACGGGCCTGGCGGCGGTCACATACAAAGTCATGTCAGCCCAAACTTACCGCCGTGCGGCGACACTTTTGCGCTCACACTGCCCTTGGTGGCAGAGTCGATCAGTGCTCAAGCTTGTCTGTTGTGTGAGGCCCGGATCAGGATGACAACAGAACCCACCGACAGCGACATAACGGAGTCACCAGCCATGACCGTCGACACTGCTGACGAAAAGCTTCCCGACCCTGCCGCTATTGACGACCTGCGCCAGGAGATTGACCGTCTCGACGCCGAGATCCTGGCCGCGGTCAAACGCCGTACCGAGGTGTCGCAGGCGATCGGCAAGGCCCGGATGGCTTCCGGCGGCACCCGCCTGGTGCACAGCCGCGAGATGAAGGTCATCGCGCGCTACAGCGAGCTGGGCCCCGAGGGCAAGGATTTGGCGATACTGCTGCTGCGCCTGGGCCGCGGCCGGCTCGGCCACTGAACGTTTTCGCCCGACGTTCATCCGGCCACCGGGCCGCCTGACTATGGTCGAAGACTATGACTGCCGTCGGAAAAATCCCGGACATTTCGGCCACCTCGCAGTGGGATGCCTTGCGCAAGCACCACGCTCAGATCGGAGACACCCATCTGCGTGAGCTCTTCAACGACGATCCCGACCGCGGCCGCGAATTGACGGTCACCGTCGGTGACCTTTACATCGACTACAGCAAACACCGCATCACCCGTGAGACCATCAAGCTGCTGACCGACCTGGCCCGGGCGGCCCACCTCGAGGAGCGCCGCGACGCGATGTTCGCCGGTGAGCACATCAACACCTCAGAGAACCGCGCGGTCCTGCACATCGCATTACGGCTACCCCGCGACGCCGAGCTGGTCGTCGACGGAAAAAACGTCGTCGAGGACGTGCACGCGGTGCTGGACCGGATGGGTGAATTCACCGATCGGCTGCGCAGCGGCGAGTGGACCGGTGCCACCGGGGAGCGCATCCGCACTGTCGTCAACATCGGCATCGGCGGGTCGGACCTCGGCCCGGTGATGGTCTATAAGGCGTTGCGCCACTACGTCGACGCTGGCATCTCGGCCGAGTTCGTCTCCAACGTTGATCCCGCCGACCTCATTGCGACGCTAGCCGACTTGGACCCGGCGACAACGCTTTTCGTCGTGTCTTCGAAGACGTTCTCCACCCTGGAGACGCTGACCAACGCCACCGCCGCGCGGCGCTGGCTGACCGACGCGCTTGGCGACGACGCGGTGGCCAAGCATTTCGTCGCTGTCTCGACGAATGAGAAGCTGGTCGAGGATTTCGGTATCGACACCGCCAACATGTTCGGGTTCTGGGACTGGGTCGGCGGACGCTACTCGGTGGATTCCGCGATCGGGCTTTCGGTGATGGCGGCGGTCGGCCGCGAACGCTTCGCCGACTTCCTATCCGGCTTTCATCTCGTCGACCAGCATTTCCGGACTGCGCCGCTGCAAGCCAACGCGCCGGTGCTGCTCGGCTTGATCAACGCGTGGTACTCCGGATTCTTCGGCGCGCAAACCCACGCGGTGCTGCCCTATTCGGACGATCTGGCCCGGTTCCCGGCGTACTTGCAGCAGCTGACCATGGAGTCCAACGGCAAGTCCACGCGCGCCGACGGCGCGCCGGTCACTACTGACACCGGCGAAATCTTCTGGGGCGAGCCGGGAACCAACGGCCAGCACGCTTTCTATCAGTTGCTGCACCAGGGCACCCGGCTGGTGCCCGCCGACTTCATCGGGTTCTCCCAGCCGCTGGAGGATCTGGCCACTGCCGACGGCTCCGGCAGCATGCACGACGTGCTGATGAGCAATCTGTTCGCCCAAACCCAAGTGCTGGCGTTCGGCAAGACCGCCGAGGAGATCGCCGCCGAGGACACCCCCGCCGACGTGGTGCCGCACAAGGTGATGCCGGGCAACCGGCCGACCACCTCGATCCTGGCCACCCGGCTCACACCGTCGGCGTTGGGCCAGCTGATCGCGCTCTACGAGCATCAAGTGTTCACCGAGGGCGTGCTGTGGGGTATCGACTCGTTCGACCAGTGGGGAGTCGAGCTGGGTAAGACGCAGGCCAAAGCGATGATCTCGGTGCTCGGTGACGACGCCGCCCCGGACGAGCAGTCCGACAGCTCCACCGACGCGCTCGTGCGCCACTACCGTCAGGAACGCGGCCGGGCTACTTGAGCAGTCGCGACATCCGCCGGTCGGCCAGTATCTTGCCGCCGGTCTGACAGGTCGGACAGTACTGGAACGACTTGTCTGCGAAAGATACTTCCCGCACGGTGTCACCGCACACCGGGCACGGGAGACCGCTACGGGCATGCACCCGCAGGCCGGAGCGTTTCTCCCCTTTGAGTCTCGCGGCCTTCTGACCGACCAGTCGGCTCACCGCGTCGGTCAGCACCGACACCATCGCGTCGTGCAGGATCACCACCTGCTCGGCGGTCAGCTTCCCCGCGGTGGCGAACGGCGAGATCCGGGCGACGTGCAGGATCTCGTCGCTGTAGGCGTTGCCGATACCGGCGATTACCTGCTGGTCGGTGATGACGGTCTTGATCCGGCCGGTGTTGCCGGCCAGCAGTGCGGCCACATCGTCGGGCCCCAGAGCCAGCGCGTCAGGTCCCAGCGCGGCGATCTGCGGTACCTGTTTGGGGTCGTCGACAAGCCACACCGCCAGCCGTTTCTGGGTGCCCGCCTCGGTGAGGTCGAAGCCGGGCGCCTCTCCCGGCGTGCCCAGGTGCACTCGCAGCGCGATCGGTCCCTTGCCGGGCCGCAGCGGCGCGGCGGCCTGTTTGTCCGACCAGCGCAACCAGCCGGCGCGGGACAGGTGGGTGATGAAGAACAGCTCCCCGGCCTGCAGCCCGAGGTATTTGCCCCATCGCTCGGCACCGATGACCGTCTGGCCGTGCAGCGCGGTCAGCGGCGGGTCGAACGATTTGAGCACGGACAAAGCGGCCACGTCGACGCGGCCGATCGGCAGGCCCACGGCGTGGCGGCGCAGGTGGTCGGCCAGCGCTTCGACTTCAGGCAGTTCGGGCATCTATCCAGTGTGCGCTCACCGGCGCAGCAGGTAGGTGTCCATGATCCAGCCGTGCCGGGCGCGCGCCTGTGCGCGCAGCGCCGCGATCCGGGCGCCGACGTCGCCGAGCGTGCCGGAGACCAGCAGTTCGTCGTCGGTGCCGAGATAGGCGCCCCACCAGATCCGGGTGTCGTCGGGACAACAGCGAAACGAGCAGTCTCCGTCGAGCATGACGACCACCGACCCGGACAGGCCGTGCTCGCGCAGTTGCCGTCCGGTGGTGATCAGGACGGGTTCGCCGATTTCGTTGAGCGGGATGCGGTGCCGGGCGGTCAGCGCCTGCACCGCGGTGATGCCGGGGATCACGTCATAGCTGATGTCGACGGGCAGCGCGTCCAAGATCCGCAGCGTGCTGTCGTACAGCGACGGGTCGCCCCAGGCCAGGAACGCTCCGACACCGTCGGTTCGGAGTTCGTTGACGATGGCGTCGGCCCAGATCTGCGCACGCGCGGTGTGCCAGTCCGACACCGCTACCCGGTAGTCACCGTGCCCCTGTCGCTGCGGGTCGGGCAGTTCGACGAAGCGGTAGCCGGGTTCGCGGATGAACCGTTCGCAGACCTGGCGGCGGAACGCGACCAGGTCGCTTCTGGCCGGGCCTTTGTCCATCGCGAAGAAGACCTGAGTGTCGTTGAGCGCCTCGATCGCCTGCACGGTCAGGTAATCGGGATCACCGGCGCCGATGCCGATGACGTGAATGTGCCGGCCGGCCATGTCACCAAAGCTTAGTGCCGGTGATCCGGAACTGCCGGTATCCGGTACCGCGGGTATTGACTTCTTTGCGACGCATTCCTAACGTCTAGCCATGACCACTACCGCGGTTAAATCGGACGGGCCCAGCCGCGAAGAGTTCTCCGAGCGTCTGCTCAAGGGTTCGGTCAAGAAGTCCTACCAGCCGGTCGTCGACATCGACTGGGACGCGCCACTCGACCCGGACAAGTTCTACCTGCCGCCCCGAATCGTGTCGCTCTACGGCACGCCGATGTGGGATGAGATGACCCGGGCGCAGCAGATCGAGCTGTCCCGCCAAGAGTTGGTCAACACGCTGTCCGCGGGCATCTGGTTCGAGAACATTCTCAACCAGGCGCTGCTGCGCAAACTGATGCACGAAGACCCGACCAGCCGGACCTCGCACTACGAGCTGACCGAACTGGGCGACGAGACCCGGCACATGGTCATGTTCGGTAAGGCGATCGAGCGGGTCGGGGCCAAGCCGGTGCGCCCCCGGCTGTATCAGCGGATCATCATCAACACCCTGCCGCTGCTGTTCCGCGGCGCCCTGCTCTGGGTCGCCGCGCTGATCGGTGAAGAAATCTTCGACGCGCTGCAGCGTCAGATGATGGACGACCCGGAGATGCAGCCAATCATCCAACGCCTAATGCGGATTCACGTCACCGAGGAGGCTCGCCACATCCAGTTCGCCCGCGACGGCTTGCGCAAGCGGGTGGCCGAGATGCCGCGGTTCAACCGGTGGGTCCTCGCCAACATCAACGGGCTGGGCGGACTTTTCTTCGCCTACCTGTTCACCAATCCGATCCCCTACGCGCGTGCCGGCCTAGACCCGCGCCACGCCCGTCTGACCGTGCGCACCAGCCCGCACCGGCACGAGGTGCAGGTCAGCGGCTTCGCCTCACTGGCGGCATTCCTGGCGGAAGTCGGCCTGATGGGTCGGATCGCGCGCCGGCAATGGACGCGCAGCAGATTCCTGTGAGCCGGGCCGCCGTCGCCGTCGTAGGCGCGGGCATAACCGGCTCGCGTGCCGTTGACGGACTCCGCGGGGCCGGTGTCAGCGATGTCGTCGTCGAGCGCACAGTTTTGAGCTCGGAGTTCGACGACGACAGCGACACCTGGGTGCTGGAAACGCCCGATGGCCGGTGGCACAGCCGCGTCGTCGTCGTCGCCGACGACGAGACCTTCGTTCCCTGGATTCCGCACCCGCTGCGCACAAGCGGCTATTCCGGACAGTTTTGTCATTCGACGACATGGGACCCCACTGTCCAGCCGGCCGGCAAGCGGATCGCGGTCGTCGGCGGTGACGCCGCAGGCGGTCGGCTGATCGGCGAATTGACCGCCCGCGCCGCTACGGTGAAGGTCTTCGGTTACCCGCCGCGGCGCATCGTTCCGGTGATGACCCGTCGCCGCGCCCGACGCCGGCGGCCGAGTGCGGATCTCGTAATGTCCCCGATCGACTCGCTGACCCCGACCGGAATCCACACTCGGGACGGCGCCGACCACGACGTCGACATCATCGTCTTCGCCACTGGGTTCTCCGTTCCCGACGGGTCCCCGCTGCGCCATGCGTGGCGCGACGGCATGGAGCCCTACGCCGGGGTGGCGGTGCACGGGTTCCCGAATTACTTCTGGCTCACCGGGCCAGATCGGGCCGAGCAGATACGCCACATCGTGCAGTGCCTGCAACTGATGGAGCACACGCGCGCAACGCGCATCGAAGTGCGGCGCAGCAGCCAGCAGGTGTTCAACGAGCGCGTTCATCTGCGACCGCTGCGGCATCGCCCGGTGCCGCACGCCTATGACGTGTCAAGCGGTGCAGACCGAGCAGAGCACGCCTACGACGGCGTGGCGACGCTGACGATCGACGACCTGCACCGCCGGGTGCACGTCCGATTGACCGGGCACGTCGACCCGCTGGACGGCAAGTACCACTGGCAAGGCACCGTCCTGGATCCGCTTCCCGGCGAGGTCCTCCGGCGGACGCGGCAGGTCACCCTCGACGCGGGTGAGCGCAGCGCCACGGCGCGGATCACCGAGCAAACCGCGCAGGGTTTGCACTCCATCGCCGGAGTCGGTGCGCCGCCGTTCGCGCTGTCCGGCGCCGATGCCGGCTCTATCGTTGCCGACCAGCGACAGATATCCTGCACCTAGACCCGACAAGGGGTTGCCGGTGAAACGTCGCGGGTAACCACTGGATGGTGGTGAACGGGATGGCCGGCGACGACAAAGCGCTCAACGTAGTGGTGGTAGGCGCCTCCGCGGGCGGCGTTGAGGCGCTCACTGATTTCGCGGCGGGATTACCGCCCGAACTTCCGTACGCAGTCCTCGTCGTTCTGCACATGCCGGCGGGCGCACCCAGTGTGCTGGCGCGCATCATGGATCGAAGCGGGCCGCTGCCCGCGGTAACCGCCATCGACGGCGCGCCGTTGGAACCCGGCATCATTCATGTGTCGGTGCCCGACCGCCATCTTCTTGTACGAAACCACCAGATATTGCTGTCCGAGGGTCCTACCGAGAACGGTCATCGGCCCGCGATCAATGCGCTTTTCCGCTCGGCGGCGCTTGGCTACAGCCAACGCGCGGTCGGGGTCCTGCTGTCCGGTGTGCTTGACGATGGCGTTCTGGGATTGGCGGCAATACACGCTCGCGGCGGCATAACCGTCGCACAATCCCCAGCTGAGGCTCTTTTCCCCGCTATGCCGCAGAACGCGATCGACGCCGGTGTGGTGCACAACGACTTACCGGCGGCCGAAGTGGGCGGCCTGCTCAAGCAGTTGGCCGATCGAGAGGTCAAGGAATTTGAGATGGAACCCGACAGTCGAATGGAATTGGAAAATCGCATTGCGATGGCACGACGGTTCTCCACGGCTTTCAACACCGAGGAGCTGGGCTCGCCCTCTGGATACACCTGCCCTGATTGCAACGGGTCGCTGATCGGGGTGAGCAACGGCAACTACCGGTGTGAGGTCGGGCACGCGTGGACGAATGACGCGCTGTTGCGCGCACGCGACCAAGAAGTCGAAGATGCACTCTGGATCGCGGTGCGCAGCCTGCAGGAGAAGGCGAGGCTGTCCCGAAGGCTGGCCAACCAAGTGTCGCCGGGCCTTCTGCAAAAGCGCTACAACGCGTTCGCCGACGAGGCAGAGCATGCATTGGAGGTGCTGGGCAGTCGGTTGGCTGAGGCGTATGCGGGAGGGGGAGGAATCAATGACTAAGCCGGTAAGTCAACTGTCTGTGCACGCGGCCGCCGCGCACTCGTGTTGTCTGCTGACAGTCAGCGGCCTTTTGGACAGCAGTACCTATCTCGAGTTGCGCAACAGCATCATCAAATCGGCGATGGATCAACCACGGGCGGTCCTCGTCGACGTCACCGAGTTGAGGGTTCCCACACCCTCGGCATGGGCAGTGTTCACCAGCGCCCGCTGGCATGTCAGCACCTGGCCCGACGTGCCGATCCTGCTGGTGTGCCCGCACGAGGACGTTCGGAAAGAGATCGCCCGCAACGGTGTGGCCCGGTACGTGCCGGTATCTGCGTCGACCGAGGCGGCGCTGGCGCGGCTGGTCGACCAAACTGAACCGTTCAAACGCCGGACACGTATCGAACTGGCCGCCACCCCGGCCAGCCTTCGGGGCGCGCGCCGAATGGTGGCCGAAGTGCTGCTGGACTGGTCGTTGCCCGACCTAGTCGCGGTCGCTGCCGTCATCACCAACGTCTTCATCGAGAATGCACTGGAGCACACCCATAGTGCGCCCGTGTTGCGCCTGGAAAGTACGGGCAGCACCGTCACCGTCGCAGTGGAAGATGAGGAGCCGATGCCGCCGGTAAGGCATGAGGATCGGTTCGTCAACCACGAGCGGGTGTCCGGGTTGGCGATCGTCGCTGCGGTGTGTCGGGTGTGGGGCAGCACACCGACGCCGAACGGTAAAACGGTGTGGGCGGTTTTCGGACCGGAAAATAAGCTTTAGCCGGACCGGACGGCATGGTTGCGAAGACAGACACGAATTCCGACGAGTCATTCGAAGCGCTACTGCGCTACCTACGCGATGCGCGTGGATTCGACTTCACCGGCTATAAACGCACTTCGCTTATGCGGCGGGTGCGCCACCGGATGGGCCAAGGCGGTTACGACTCCTTCGATCAATATCTCGACGTCTTGCAGGCCAGCTCGGATGAGTTCTCTGCGTTGTTCAACACCATCCTGATCAACGTCACCGGATTTTTTCGCGACACCGACGCTTGGACGTACATCACTTCCGACGTTCTTCCCCGGATATTCGACGACCGCGGCCCGACCGACCCCATCCGGGTGTGGAGCGCCGGCTGCGCGTCCGGGCAGGAGGCGTACACATTAGCCATGCTGCTCGCCGAAGCCATGGGTCCGGATGACTTCCGCCAGCGCGTCAAGATCTACGCGACCGACGTCGACGAAGAGGCGCTCACCGAAGCGCGCGCCGCGACCTACGACGCCAAGGCGGTTGCATCGCTGCCAGCGGCCATGTTGGAGCGCTATTTCGAAAAGGTCAACGGTCACTACGTCTTCCACAAAGATCTGCGCCGGGCTGTGATCTTTGGCCGCAACGACCTGGTGAAAGACGCCCCCATCTCCCGAGTGGATCTGTTGGTGTGCCGAAACACCTTGATGTACATGAACGCGGAGACGCAACGGAATGTGTTGACGCGGCTCCACTTTGCATTGGCACCGCACGGAACGCTGTTCCTTGGGCATGCTGAGATGCTGTTGAGCCACAGCGACCGGTTCACGCCGCTCAATCTCAAGCACCGGATCTTCGGGAAAGTCGACAGATACCAGGGCGGACTCGACCGCTACGATCCCTTGGCGGCGCTGTACGAGCGGCAAGCCGACATCTCCGGCTTGACTACACTGCGGGATTCGGCGTTCCGGGCCGGTCCGGTTGCTGAGATCGTGGTAACCGGTGAGGACACCGTTGCGATGATCAATCAGCAGGCCGAAACGCTATTCGAATTGTCGGCCCGCGACATCGGCCGGCCGTTGCGCGACTTGGAAGTGTCCTACCGGCCGATCGAGCTGCGCGCCTACTTGGAACAGGCCAAGGTCGATCGTCGGGCCGCCCGAATCCAGGATGTCAGCTGGCAGCGGCCCCGTTCGGACACCATATGGTTCGAAATTCAGGTCAACCCGCTCGTCGATGCCGACAACGGACTACTAGGCGTGTCGATCGTCTTTTTCGACATGACCGCGAACCGGGCCCTGGTCGACAAAGTCGTGCACACCAATCGCCAGCTGGAAGTGGCTTACGAAGAACTGGAGTCGACCAACGAAGAACTCGAGACCACCAACGAGGAATTGCAGTCGACGGTAGAGGAATTGGAGACCGCCAACGAGGAGCTGCAGTCCACCAATGAAGAACTCGAGACGATGAATGAGGAGTTGCAGTCAACCAACGACGAGTTGTACACCATCAACGACACATTGCGGGAGCGCAGTGTGGAGCTCGACGACTCGAAATCGTTCGTCGAGTCACTGGTCAATTCCATCCACCTGGGGCTGCTGGTGGTGGACCGCGAGATGCGGGTACTGGTGTGGAACCGGGGCTGTGAGGAGCTGTGGGGGTTACGGTCTGACGAAACCAGGGGCCAAAGCCTCACGTCACTTGATATGAACCTGCCGCTGGATCATGTGCGCCCGCTGATCGACAAAGCCTTGGTAGATCCGAACAAATCCTCGGAGATTGTGGTCGAAGCGGTGAATCGGCGTGGACGCCTAACGCGAGTCCGCCTTACGCTGAACGCTTTTCGCGAACCACCCGACGAGGCCGTCAACGGCGTGGTGATCTTGATGGAACCGTATTCCTAAGCTCCGTTGTCACGCAGGTCATCGAATTCGGCTTTGACGATGCGGTAGCAAGCGCAGGTCCTTCGCTCCAGTGCGCGTCGGTCGACGATCGTCATCGTGCTGCGGCTGTAACGGATGCTCCCCTCAGTCTGCATACGTTGCGCGGTCTCCGAGACGGCCCGTCGGTGCACTCCGAGCATCTGCGAAAGGAATTCTCGCGTTAGCGGGAACTCGTCACTTCCGACTCGATCATGAGTGGTTACCAGCCAGCGTGCCATCCGGGCGTCCGTCGGGTGGGTGCTGTTGCACACGACATTCTGGGCGATCTGCACCATCGTTGCCTGAGTGAACCGGTTCAACAACGCGTGCAGCGCACCGTCACGGCTCAACGCACGGCGGAAATCGTCCACGGCGATGCGGGCTGTTGCACCCTGGATCTGGCAGAACGCCGCTTGCGGACTGGATGCGGCACCGAGGTAAACGGGCAAGCCGACCATTCCTTCGTATCCGATGGTCGCGACCTCCACCGCGATCTTCTCTTCAGCCATTGCCACCAGCGAATACACCGACGTCAACGGAAAGTAGATGTCGGCGATCGGCTGCCTTGGCTCATAGGCGGATTGCCGCAGACCTGGCCGCTCGATGTGGAGATCGGGCTGCAGTGCAGCCAATTCGTGGTCCGGCAGTTGTGCCAGGATCGCGTTACGCCGAAGATCCGGTTCCGGCATGCTCGCCCGCATACCCACTTTGTCAGGACATAGTCAGCCGCCCGACATAGTAGCTACCCTGGCTCATGTGTTGATGAACGGACGAACCACCTGTGGTCCAGAGTTCGGCCGGGTGGTCCTGCTGGCTTCTCTCGGAGGACTCCAAGCGATCACGACGGTGTTGACAGGTCTTCCCGAGGGTTATCCCTTGCCTGTCCTCGTTCTCCAACACCGACGCCGGCTCGACGCCGGTGACCTGCTACCCGCGATACTCGCGCAGCGGACGCACCTGCCGGTCCGGCTGGTCGAGGCAGGTGCGCCGGTCGATCAGCGCGGCGTCTCTGTTGCGCCCGCGCACATGACAGCGGTGGTTGGTGACACCGGTAAATGGGTGCTCGCCGAGACGCAGCCAGGCAGCATGCCGGGTGACGCCCTACTGCGCAGCTCGGCTCGCCATAGCCGGACGGTTGCCGTGGTGTTGACCGGCTCGTTGTCGGACGGGGCCGAAGGATGTCGCGATGTCAAGCGCGGAGGCGGCAGGGTGCTCGTTCAAGAACCGGCGACAGCGCGAGCCTCCAGTATGCCCGCAAACGCGATCGCCACCGGATGTGCTGATTTCGTCCTGCCGGTCGAGCGCATTGCCAGCGCGCTGCTGGCTCTGACGACCGCACCGGGGGCGGCCGAGTTGCTCCAGGTGCCGCTGCCCCCATGGGCGCGGTTGACGTCGTAAGCGCCGACACACCGCGAAAACGGCGGATCGGGAGGCAGTATGCGGTTCAGCTACGCCGAGGCCATGACCGACCCGGCGTACTACATGCCGTTGGCGAAGGCCGCCGAAGCTGCCGGCTACTCGAGCATGACGATCCCCGACAGCATCGCCTACCCGTTCGAGTCTGTTTCGAAGTATCCCTACACACCCGACGGCGGTCTGGAGTTCCTCGACGGCAAGGCATTCATCGAAACCTTCGTGCTGACCGCAGCGTTGGGTGCGGTGACGACGACGCTGCGGTTCAACTTCTTCGTCCTCAAGCTGCCGATCCGTCCGCCGGCACTGGTCGCCAAGCAAGCCGGTTCGCTGGCGGCGCTGATCGGCAACCGAGTCGGGTTGGGCGTCGGCACCAGCCCATGGCGGGAAGATTACGAAGTGATGGGTGTGCCGTTCGCCCGGCGCGGCAAGCGGATGGACGAGTGCATCGCCATCATCCGTGGCCTGACTTCCGGCGAGTACTTCGAATTCCGCGGCGAGTTTTACGACATCCCGAAGACGAAGATGACGCCGGCACCCACTCAGCCGATTCCGATACTGGTGGGCGGACACGCTGATGCCGCGCTGCGCCGGGCGGCGCGGGCCGACGGCTGGATGCACGGCGGCGGCGACCCGGCCGAACTCGACGGACTGTTGACCAAGCTGCACCGCTTCCGCGAGGAAGAGGGCAGTGACGGCGCATTCGAGATTCACGTCATCTCCCCCGACGGTTTCACTCGCGACGGCGTCAAGCGGCTGGAGGACATAGGCGTCACCGACGTCATCGTCGGCTTTCGCGTGCCCTACATCGTCGGCCCGGACACCGAGCCCCTGGAAACCAAGATCCGTAATTTGGAAATGTTCGCCGAGAACGTGATCGCGAAGACCTAGGACGTCAAGGAGTGGCCAGAGCCGACCGTGACAGCTCCGGACCTGACGACCAGCGTCGGAGCGACGGCCACCATGGTGGCCGCCGCCTGGGCAGCGGCCAGCCGACGCGCCAACGCGGTGGTCAGCATCGACGGTGGCGCCGGGTTCCCGCGGATGACGGACACCTTCGCGGCCCGGGCGGTGCTTTACGACCAGACCGGACCGTCGGCATCGACTTACGGGACGACTGGCCGGCCGCGCTGCAGGCCGCGGGCTTTGACACCGCAGAACCGACGGTGTGGCTCGCCGAAGGGGTGTTGATCGGTTGGTTACCGCCGCAGGCCGAAGCCCGACTGCTGGACCAGGTGACCAGACTCAGCGCGGCGGCAAGCCGGTTCGCCGCCGACTTCGGCACGGTGGCCGGGCGATCTGAGACCGCGCAACTGCAGAACCGCCTCATCACTGAGCGCCGGCGCGAGCACGGCCTGGAACCGGACATCGCCGGGCTCGCCAGGCAGTGAAAAAGTAGCGGTTGGGTTGGCGTTCCCGCAGGTCAGCGGATGTGTGCGGAACGTCACCGTGTCGCAGGGAAGCCTGGCGGGTTTTGTCTGCTTCCATGGAGTGGTGTCCTGATCGCTAGCCCACGATGAGTCGCTCAGCCAACAGCGCCCCGTAGTCGCGATTTCACAGCGCCCCAACTGCTGGAAAACCAGCCATTGTCGCCCGGGCGCGCAACTGCCTTCTGGAGGTCTGATGACCGCGATTATTCAGCCGCATCAGCTGGGTCAACCGGTGCCCGCGAACTGGCTCGATCATCTGGGCTGGTTCCGCTTCGACTTCGCTGACGAGCAATGGACGTGGTCGCCAGAGCTGGAGCGGATGCACGGCTACCCGCCGGACAGCACGGCACCGAGCACACGGCTGCTGCTGTCGCACGTGCATCCGCGCGACCACGAACGAGTGGTTGCCATCCTGCGGGACGTGCGCCGCTCCCGCCAACCGTTCAGTTCGCGCCACCGCATCATCGACATCCACGGTCACGTGCACGATGTGGTGATGACCGGGGCGCCGGTGCTTGACGTGCGCGGAACACCGGTAGGCATGCAGGGTATGTGCGTCGACTTGTCGGAGGCGGCCGCGCCGGCCTCCCACCGCCGCTACGAGCACACGACGAACCAGTTGCGGCTCCTTTGCGCCGGCAAGAGCTATCCCAAAGAGCGGCGGCAGCGGATCCGCGCCGCGACGCGCTGCTGACCTACGCGCGGCCGGCTCCTTCCCGCACCACTTCGTCGGGCGTCTTGTCCGGTCGTAGCCCGCGCCAACTGGGCTGGCGCAGTCGGTTGTCAGACGTCCACTCGCTGTACCGCACCTCCCCGACCAGTTCCGGGCGTAGAAACGTCACGCCTTTGGCGTCCCGAGTGGGCAGTCGTTGGTGGAACGGAGAGTCCTTGGTCTGCAGCGGGGTCAACGTCTCCTTCAAGTCGGTGAGGGCACGTTCGGTGAACCCGGTGCCCACCCGGCCGACGTACTGCAATCCGCCGTCAGCGGGAATGCCCATCAGCAGCGAACCGATTCCGCTGGTGCGTCCGCCTTCCCCGGCACGCCAGCCGCCGATGACGACTTCCTGCGTTCGCCAAAGTTTGTCCTTGATCCACGACGCGGAGCGGCGGCCGGGCTGGTAGGTCGAGTCCCGCTTCTTGGCGATGACGCCCTCCCAGCCCATCTTCGCTGATCGCGCCAACGCTTCGGCGCCGTCACCAGGCAGCGGATCGGGCACGATGAGATTTCCGTTGACGGCGAGGGTTTCCAGCAGCCGACGGCGGTCGCGGTAGCTGGCACGCAGCAGCGAACGGCCGTCCAGGTAAAGCAGGTCGAAAGCCCAGAATTCAATGCGGGTGGCGCGGACCCGGTTCTGCATCTGCGAGAAGCTGGGGACGCCCGCTTCGTCGAGGGCGACGACCTCGCCGTCGAGCACCACGTGGTGGTCAGCGAGATCGGCTGCGACAACGTGTAATTGCGGGAACTCCTTGGTGACGTCACGTCCGCGGCGCGAGCGCAGGCACAATGCGCCGTGGTCGGCGTCGACGAGCAACCGGTAGCCGTCCCATTTACCTTCGAAAGCCCACTGGCCCGCCTTCAGCTTTTCGACCGAGCCCTCCGTGGTCAGCATCGGTGCGAGTGTGTCGAATTCGAAGACGTTCTGGTCTTTCATCCGGTGCGCCAGCCACTGGTCACCCTTGGTCTGAATCAGCGCGTAGCGACCCGAGATTCGGCTGCCGTGCAAGTTAACGATCACTTCGTCATCCAAAAACTTCTCGGCCTCATAGGTGCCCGAGTCCCAGATGATCACTTTGCCGGCACCATATTCGCCCTTGGGGATGCTGCCTTCGAAGATGCCGTATTCCAGCGGATGATCTTCGGTGTGCACCGCAAGGTGGTTGACCGCCGGGGTGTCGGGCAGGTTCTTCGGAACCGCCCACGACACCAGCACCCCGTCGCGTTCCAGCCGGAAATCGTAATGCAGGCGCCGGGCGTGGTGCTCTTGAATGACAAACGTATTGTTATTGCCGGCAGTGGGATTCGCGATCGGCACCGGCTCGGGAGTTTTCGACGCGTCGCGCATACTGCGGTATTTGGTCAGCCGGTCGTGGATCTTCACATCGGCGTCCAGCGGCGCCAGCAAGTCACCGTCGCGCTCGACGCGGGCCAACACTTCCTCGAAGCGCAGCTGCCCAAGCCTGGGATCGTCGAGTTCGTCCCAGGTGCGCGGCGCAGCGACAGTCGGCTGCTCGCGACCGCGCAGCGAGTACGGCGCGATGGTGGTCTTGGACTCGCTGTTCTGGCTCCAGTCCAGAAAGATCTTGCCTGCCCGCAGACTCTTCGTCATCGTGGAGGTGACCAGCTTTGGCATCGCCTGTTCCAATTGCAGCGCAACGCGTTTGGCTAACACCACCGCGCCCTTGCTGCTCACCGGCTTGTCCAGCGGCGCGTAGAGGTGGATGCCCTTGCTGCCGCTGGTGAGCGGGAAGGTAGTCAGCCCGATGTCTGCGATGAGGTCTCGGACGGCGCGGGCCACTTCGGTCAGCTGCGTCATCTTCACCCCTTCACCGGGATCCAGGTCGAACACCAATCGCGTTGCCGGACCGGGATTCAGCGCTTCTCCACTTCGCGTCCACTCGGCGACGAACCGCCACTGCGGCACATGCACCTCCAGGGCCGCCTGCTGCGCGATCCAGGCCAGAGCGGTGGCGCTGTCGATGATCGGGTAGGTCGTGGTGCCGGACCGGTGCGTCACGCTGGCGCGCGGTAACCAGTCCGGCGCAGACGAGGCCAGCTGCTTTTCGAAGAACGACAAGTCTTCGACGCCGTTGGGCCAGCGTTTGCGGGTTGCGGCGCGGCCGGCGATGTGCGGCACCATCACTTCGGCGATGCTGGTGTAGTAGTCGAACACCTCGGCTTTGGTAACCCCCTTGCGGCGGCGACCGGCCGGCGGGTAGAGAATCTTGTCCGGGTTGGTCAGCTTCACCTGCGGCCCGGATACCGAGTCGGGGGGCCAAACCCGCGGTGAATCCATGCTGCCAAACTACGCTGCGGCCAGGCTAAGGCGTATCCGCCAGCAGTTGCGGGCATACTGGCTCACATGCGTTCCATCTGGAAGGGTTCGATCGCGTTCGGGCTGGTGAACGTCCCCGTCAAGGTGTACAGCGCCACTCAGGACCACGACATCAAGTTCCACCAGGTGCACGCCAAGGACAACGGCCGGATCCGCTACAAGCGGGTCTGCGAAGTGTGCGGCGAGGTGGTCGAGTACCGCGACATCGCCAGGGCATTCGAATCCGACGACGGGCAGATGGTGCTCATCACCGACGAGGACATCGCCACCTTGCCCGAAGAGCGCAGCCGCGAGATCGAGGTCCTCGAGTTCGTGCCGGCGAGTCAGCTCGACCCGATGATGTATGACCGCAGCTACTTTCTGGAGCCGGACTCGAAGTCGGCGAAATCTTATGTGCTGCTGGCAAAGACACTCGCCGAGACGGACCGGGTCGCGATCGTGCATTTCGCGCTGCGCAACAAGACGCGGCTTGCGGCATTGCGCGTCAAGGACTTCAGCAAGCGCGACGTGATGATCGTCCATACGTTGCTGTGGCCGGACGAGATTCGCGATCCGGACTTCCCAGTGCTCGACAAGAAGGTCGAGATCAAACCGGCGGAGTTGAAGATGGCCGGCCAAGTGGTCGAGTCGATGGCCGACGACTTCAACCCCGACCGCTACCACGACACCTACCAGGAACAACTGCACGAGCTGGTGCAGGCCAAACTCGAAGGCGGAGAGGCGTTCACCAGCGAGGAGCAGCCGACCGAGCTCGACGAGACCGAGGACGTCTCCGACCTACTGGCCAAGTTGGAGGCCAGCGTCAAAGCCCGGTCCGGCGGTGCCAAGAAAGCGCCGGCCAAAAAGGCAGCCGCGAAGAAGTCACCGGCCAAGAAAGCCTCCGCGAAGAAGGCTCCTGCGAAAGCTGGATCGAAAGCTTGATACGGCGCTAGAACGGTGGGGGCTCGTCGGGCTCTGGGTAGGTGTAGGCCAGTCGGTCCTTGCCCGGTTGCGCCTTCGTTCGGACGCTACCGGCTGCGATCGTTCTTGGGCCCGGGTACGCCGTCGTGTCGGCATTATCGCCGTCTTGTTGCCGCAGCTGCTGCTACGGCGCTTCAGCGGTTCGGGCAGATCGCCGGTGGGCACGGTCAGCGCCGGGAACAGCACCGCGCTGCCCGGAGTGGTGACATAAGTGCGGCCTGACGGCAGTGTCCAGATCACAGTGCCGTCACGCAATTGCTTGTCCCGCCAATGCCAAAACGTTTTCAGCAAATGATGGGTGCGATTGTGCAAAGAACATTCTGAAGGTCGCGTAGCCCAAGGGCGACTAGGCTCACTAGCGCCAAGCGACGGGAGACCAGGCTTATGTCTACCTCTGACCCAATGGGCGCAGTGCTGCAATACGTCGAGGCCTTCAACGACGGCGACTCGACGGCGATGGCAGCGACATGCGCCGAGCCGATGCAGATTCTTGACGGAATGTCGCCTCATGTCTGGCAGGGACCGACAGCGGCCGAAGACTGGTGGCGAGACGTCCTTGCTGAGGGCGAGCATCTCGGGGCTTCGGGCTACCGCATCGCGCTCGGCGAGCCCCGACATGTCGATGTCAACGGCGACAACGCCTACGTCGTCGCCCCCGCGACCATGACGTTCGACCTTCGCGGTAAGCAGGTCGCTCAAACTGGTTCGTTGTATACGGTCGCGCTTCATAAAATCGGCGCAGAGTGGCGTCTTACCGCATGGGCGTGGGCAAAAGGCAGTTAACAAGTGGTGTCACTGACTGGCTAAAGAACACTCTAAACCCGCGTCAGTAACTAAGCAGTCGACGCATCGCGCCCAGCTGATTAGCGACGAAGTCCCGCACGACTGAAGTGTGTGTCCCGACAACGTCGAATCCGTGAAATCCGCCGGGAACAACCTCGAGTTGCGTCGGCACCGCTGCGGCGCGCAGCCGATTGGCGTAGTCGACGCATTCATCGTGGAAAAGGTCTGCGGTGCCGACACCGATCCAGGTCGGCGGTAGACCCGACAAGTCGTCGCGGCGTGCCGGTGCTGCGTAGGGGCTCACATCCCCCGTGCCGGGTTCACGACCCAGGTAGGAGCGCCAGCCGAACGAATTGTCCTGCGGTGTCCAACCTCTCGCGGCGGTGGCGGTCGATCGCCGAACCGTTCGATCGTCAAGCATCGGATAAATAAGGATCTGCCCAGCCAAGCCGACCAGTCCTGCATCCATGTGGCGCAAAGTGAGCGCCGCGGCAAGTCCACCACCACCTGATTTTCCGGCGATCAGAATCCGCCGTCGATCGATGTCGTCACGAGCGGCCAGCCACTGCAAGGCGGCGTAGCAGTCATCGAGCGCTGCTGGATATGGGTGCTCCGGGGCAAGTCGATATTCGACGCTGGCGGCCAGAGCACCCAGATGCGCGGCCATCTTCCGCACCGCGCGGTCATTCATCGCCGCCGACCCCGCCACATAACCTCCGCCGTGGATCCACAGCAGAGCAGGCGGCCTCTCGCTCAGCCCTGTTGGCTTGTGAACCCGCACGCTCGCGGTGGCCGACACCGGAACGACCTCCACGTCACGGAGGGCCGCTATCCGACCCGCGACTGCCATTCCGGCTCGCATAAGACGCAAGTGCCGCGCGAACAGCCCTCTCCGGTAGGGCAAGAAACGCGCAGCGGTCCGAAGCCAACGACTGGCTGCCATCAAACCCGCCTGTCAACCATCGCCAACGAGGACCCGATTGGCCCCCTTCGGATTAGCACCGCCTTGTCGATGCAGGCGGCCCATGCCAACCACGCTATACAGGGGCAGCTCCAACGGTCGGCCGGGCACCCATTCGCTATGCGGCTAACAACGTGGTGACGTGCTCAACTACACGTGTTTCCGGCAAAGGCTCTTCAAATTCGACGCGTGGGTGTGCCCGCCGTCCGCATAAGGGATGCTGTGATCGAGGTCGCAATTGATTGCCGATTCATTACAACCCGGCGCCCGGCAGGTGAGGTCCCGACACCGGACGAACTCGCTGAGTTTCGCCGACGGGACATAACCTCGTTCCGGCTGGGCATCGATCGGCGGGCTGAGCGGAGACAGCTTGACCGACTTGGCCAACTCGGCGATGACCTCGGCCGGGACTAGGCCGTCTGCGCCGGCCATGAAGCCTGGAGTGGCACCTTCGCCTTCGACCGTTGCCTGCTCGGCGATCACGTGAATCACCACATTGTGGTCGCGGAGTCGACCCTTGGCCGTCGCGCAGTTCGGTTGACCGCAGGTACACGTCAGCTGATCGGCGCCGGCAACCACGGCGCTGAGTGCATCGGCACGTCGCTGCGCATTGGTGCGCGAATCAGCCTCGCAGACCGTGCTCGCCAGTTCGTCCAACCGGCGATCCAGCGCGCGGCCGGTGCTGGCGAACAACTTTCCGTACACCTCCGTCATGCCGGATCCGCACTCCGAGACATTGAGGTAACGGTCCTTGATGTCCTTCGTGGTTCGGCGAACGGCGTCCTGGTCAACCCTGACGATGATGTTGTCGACCCGCATGGCCAGGCTGCGTTGGCTCAGCGACGGCCACCGCGGCGCTCGCGCCGCCACCTGCGCATCCACCTCGGCGAGGGCTTTCTCATCGGTGATTAAAGCGGTGCGATAGGCAATCGTGTGGAACAGGGTGTAGTTGATCTCCCCGGCCGCCAAACACTGACCGACTTTCGGCAGCCGCTCGCGCATCGCCAGCGCGTCCCGCAGATAACCCGACGCCAGCGCCGGGCTGATCCGCAACGCAGCGGCAAGTTCAGCGGCCACCGCGTCCCACAAGTCGGCCGCCCACGCCGGTCGATCGCCGTATTGGCGTTCCCGTAGTTGCATCAGGTCGGCCACCGCGTTCAAGCGCCGGGCGGTGGCCTGCGCCTCGGCACGAGCTGCGGTACTGACCTCGTCGATCAAACCGGTCTGCAGTGAAGGTTTCGAACATAGTTTCGATTCTACGGTGACCTCCGACAAGCCGCCGCAACTAGAACACGTTCTTGTTACGGTGGCGCCCGTGATCCTGGACAAATTCCGCCTCGACGATCACGTCGCCGTCGTGACCGGTGCCGGACGCGGCCTCGGCGCCGCCATCGCGGTCGCCTTCGCCGAGGTCGGCGCCGATGTCGTCATCGCATCCCGCACCCAGGCCGAACTGGAATACGTCGCCGAACAGGTGCGCGCCGCAGGCCGTCGGGCCCACATCGTCGCCGCCGACCTGGCACATCCCGAGACCACCGCCGAACTGGCCGGCCACGCCGTCGCAGCGTTCGGGCGGCTCGATATCGTCGTCAACAACGTCGGCGGCACCATGCCCAATGCGCTGCTGAGCACGTCGTCCAGGGACCTGAAGAGCGCGTTCACGTTCAACGTGGTGACTGCTCACGCGCTGACCGTCGCCGCGGTGCCGCTGATGCTCGAACACTCCGGCGGCGGCAGCGTGATCAACATCAGCTCCACCATGGGCCGAGTGGCCGGACGCGGCTTCGCCGCCTACGGCACGGCCAAAGCCGCACTCGCCCACTACACCCGCCTGGCCGCGCTCGACCTGTGCCCGCGCATCCGGGTGAACGCCATTGCCCCTGGGTCCATCGCCACTTCGGCGTTGGATGTGGTGGCATCCAACGACGATCTGCGCCAGCCGATGGAACGGGCGACGCCACTGCGCCGCCTCGGCGACCCTGCCGAAATCGCCGCCGCGGCGGTGTATCTGGCGTCACCGGCCGGTGCGTATCTGACCGGTAAGACGATTGAAGTCGACGGCGGGATTACGTTCCCCAACCTCGACCTACCCATCCCGGACGTGTGAACCCCGGCAGAACGGGTAATTTTTCGGGTGACCTAACTTTTTTCTTCTCCGAGCTCTCCGAAAGACGGTTGGTTGGCCCAGGACACGCTGAGCCGGCCCCAGGCGGGTTGGTACCTGCTCGGGCCGGCGTTCGTTGCCGCCATCGCCTATGTCGATCCTGGCAACGTCGCCGCCAACGTCAGTGCCGGAGCCCAGTTCGGCTTCCGGATGCTGTGGGTGATCGTCGCCGCGAATCTGATGGCCGGCGTCGTGCAGTACCTATCGGCCAAACTCGGCTTGGTCACCGGGCTCTCGCTGCCCGAAGCGGTCGGTCGCCAGTTGAGTCGCCCGGTCCGTCTCGCCTATTGGGCGCAGGCCGAACTGGTGGCAATGGCCACCGACGTGGCCGAGGTCGTGGGCGGCGCGATCGCGCTGAAGATTCTGTTCAACCTGCCGCTGCTGCTCGGCGGACTACTCACCGGAGTGGTGTCGCTGGGTTTGCTGGCGATCCAGGACCGGCGCGGACAGCGGTTGTTCGAGCGGGTCATCACCGGGTTACTGATCGTTATTGCGCTCGGCTTCACAGCCAGCTTCTTCGTCGCGACACCGCCGCCCGGTGACGTGATCGGCGGGCTGGTCCCTCGATTCCAGGGCACTGAAAGCGTGCTGCTGGCCGCGGCGATCCTAGGTGCCACCGTTATGCCGCACGCCGTCTACCTGCACTCGGGCTTGGCGCGCGACCGGCACGGCCATCCCGAAGCGGGACCGGGACGACGGCGGCTGCTCCGAATAACGTTGTGGGACGTCGGGTTGGCGATGATGGTCGCCGGGGCAGTCAACGTGGCAATGCTGTTGATCGCCGCGCTCAACATGCACGGCCGGAAGGGTGGCGGTTCCATCGAAGGCGCCTACGCCGCGGTCCGCGACACGGTCAGCCCGACCGTCGCCGTCTTTTTCGCGATCGGATTGCTGGCGTCCGGACTGGCCTCGACATCGGTGGGCGCGTACGCCGGCGCGATGATCATGCAGGGCCTGCTGGATTACTCGATCCCGATAGTGCTGCGTCGCCTCATCACCCTGATCCCGGCCGCAGTGATCCTGGCCAGCGGTTTCGATCCGACGCGGGCGTTGGTGCTGTCCCAGGTCGTGCTGTCGTTCGGCATACCCTTCGCGTTGTTACCCCTGGTCCGGCTGACCGCTGACCGGTTGCTGATGGGCGATGACACCAACCGCCGTGCCACCAGCGTCGTCGGCGCAGCGATCGCGGTTCTGGTTAGTCTGCTCAACGTGGGGCTGATCTTTTTGACCGTGACCAAGTGATGCCGGTCCGCCCGCACGCTTACTTCGCGTACGGCTCGAACCTGTGCAGCCGGCAGATGGCGCGACGTTGCCCCGACGCCGTCGATCCCCGACCAGCCGTACTCGACGATCACGACTGGCTGATCAATCAGCGCGGGGTGGCCACCGTCGAGTCATTCACCGGAACACAAGTGCACGGCGTGCTGTGGCAGCTCTCCGACTACGACCTGGCCGCACTGGACAGCGCCGAAGGGGTGCCGGTGCGGTACCGGCGTGACCTGCTGACGGTATCGACGGACGACGGGCCGTCCGACGCATGGGTTTACATCGATCACCGCGTCACTCCCGGACCGCCGAGACCCGGCTATCTCGAACGGATCATCGGCGGCGCATGCCAGCACGGGCTACCCAACCGCTGGATCGATTTTTTGTCCCGCTGGGACCCCGTCGGCTGGCCTCGCTCGGCCCCAGCGACGAAATTCGATGCGCCTCAGTCGCTTTCCGCGCTGCTCGCCGAGCCGGGAGTGTCAGAGACCAGTCGACTGGGATCATGCTTCGGTTTCATCGCCATTCACGGCGGCGGGCTGGAGCAGATGACCGACGTCATCGCCGAACGCGCCGCCGAGGTGGCCGGCGCGTCGCTGTACGTGGTGCGGCATCCTGACCGGTATCCGCACCACTTGCCGTCGGTCTGCTTCGACCCCGAAGAGTCGCCGCGGCTCGCCGAGTTCCTCGACCACGTTGACGTGGCGGTATCCCTGCATGGCTACGGCCGACTGGGGCAGAGCACCCGGCTGCTGGCCGGCGGCGGCAACCGTGAGCTGGCGAACCACCTGGCCCGTCACATCGATGTGCCTGGCTATCAGATTGTGACCGAGCTCGACACTATCCCGCGGGAGTTGCGGGGTACGCACCCCCGCAATCCCGTCAACCGGGTCCGCGGCGGCGGGGCGCAGTTGGAATTGTCCGCCCGGGTGCGCGGCATCAGCCCGCGCAGCCCCTTGCCCGGCGAGGACGGTATGTCTCCCGTGACGTCGGCGCTTATTCAGGGGCTGGTCGCCGCGGCGCGGTCTTGGTAAGCCGACAACACGGAGGTAGCGGTGGTTTCGCAGGCGTTTCGGTTCGGCGTCGGCATTCACACCGTCAAGTCGCGCGCCGCGTTGCAGGAGAACGCGCGACGGCTGGAGGGCTCGGGCTTTGACGTCCTGCACCTGCCCGATCACCTCGGTGCGCCGGCACCGTTTCCCGCGTTGACCACTCTCGCGCAGGCGACGACGACGGCGCGGGTCGGCACCTATGTGCTCAATGCCTGCTTCTACAAGCCGGCGCTGCTGGCCCGCGATGTGGCGGGCCTCAACCTGCTCAGCGACGGCCGCTTCGACGTCGGCCTGGGCGCCGGGTATGTGCGGGAGGAGTTCGAGGCCGCCGAACTGCCGTTCCCGAGCGCGGGCCACCGCGTCGAGTACCTCGAACACATCACCACTTATCTGAAAAAGCACCACCCCGGCGTGCCGATCCTGATCGCCGGCAACGGTGACCGGCTCCTGACGGTGGCCGCCCAGCAGGCGGACATCATCGGGCTGACCGGCGCGAGCCCGAATTCCGGCGGCGACCCGTTGGCCGAGCGCATCGACTTCGTCCGCAACGCAGCAGGGGAACGGTTCGCCGACCTCGAGCTGAACCTCGCGATCACCGCGGTCTCGCCCGCCGACGGCGGCACGCCGAATCTGTCGATGACCCGCCGGTATGCCCCCGACCTGTCAGAGCACGAATTGCTGGCATTGCCTGCGGTGCTCAGCGGGTCGACGCACGCCATCGCAGACAAACTGCGGGCCCATCGCGAGACCTACGGCGTCACGTCATTCACCGTGCAGGAGAACCATGTCGACAGCTTCGCGAAGGTGATCGCGGAATTGCGCTGACCAGCCGCGGTAAGCTGCCCCGCGTCGGCCCTCGTAGCTCAGGGGATAGAGCACGGCTCTCCTAAAGCCGGTGTCGCAGGTTCGAATCCTGCCGGGGGCACAGTTCAGAGGCGGTAGCTAGCCGGACTATTTAATGGCATCCATCGTTTATTCATCGTTTATGGTCCGGTCCAGCATGTCGGCCACTGCAGTGTGAACGTGTCCGCGCGCCATGTATTTGTCTTGCGTCATACTGATCCGGCTATGGCCCCAGTGGTCGGCACCGATCCGTGCCGATAGACCTGCATCGTCAATCAAGGTGGCCACCGTCCTGCGAAGGCTGTGGCTAGTGGCATCCGGAACGCCGAGTACCTCGCGGACCTCTCGCCAACGGGCGCGGAAGTTATCAGGGTCGCGCCAGGTGCCGGCGGTCGATGGGAACACCATTGGCTGCTGACCGAGGTATGGCAGGCTACGTCGAGCGGACAGCACAGTCACCGCGAAGCTGGGCAGCGGCAAGGTACGACGCCCGGCCGCCGTCTTGGTCTCATCGACGCGTACAAGGCCCTTGCCAGCAGCCCTGATCACCTTCCCGGTGATCGTCAGCGCGGCCCTCGATTCGTCGAAATTGCGCCATTCCAGCCCAAGCAGTTCGGATATCCGGAGCCCCGTTGCGATGAACATCGTGATCGGGTCGACCAGATCATGCCCCTGGCATGCCTCCGATGCCCGCAGCTGCGCGAGCAACCCACGGAGCTCGTCAGCCGTCAGCGCGATGGCAACCTTCGGCCAGGACTTCGAACGGATCGGCGACACGTCGCGCACCGGGTTTTCTGTTGCCGAATGCATTCCGCTCAGACTCGAGCCGGTAAGAATAGCGGAGTACTTTCCCGCTGTGGCCGCTGAAGGGCAGGCCATAAGTTTCTTGCCACTCCGGGAACACGTTGTCAGCCAACGGATCCGGCGTGAGTGTGCTCGAAAACGCGGAGAAGCCGACGCTCGGAATGAACCTGCAAGCGGTTCTCGGTCGTGGCCGCTATCGAACCAGTCTCCAAGCAGACGTGTGCTGACTTCGCGACGATCGCCGAGTTCTTGCCGCGTGAGATCAGCAATCAGGTGATTCAGGGCGAGAACTATCAGATCATTTCCGGATCGGGTACCGCGCCCGACCAAACCGGTCTGCTGCACGTCGCGGAGACCCTGTCACGCGCATTCACATCGGGTGGGCCAGACACCGAAATTGACACCATCCTGTAGGCGGCCAATGACATTCGCGTGGGGCCAAGTTATGCAAATGCAGACTTGGGGATCCTGAATCCTCAGGACTGGTTGAGCCTGCGTCAGATTAAGACGACGTTCGACAGCTATGTTCTGAAGCAGAACGATCCTGGCGAGCTCGGCGGAATTGATCACCTATTCCAATTGCGGGTGGCTCAGACGACGAGCATTTCACAGGGAACCGCGCTGGTTCTGGACACCACAATCGCCGTCAACATTTTCCGGCGCTGGGGATTAACCGTTGAGATAAATCCGTGGGCCGGCGACGAGTTCAAAGCAAACCAGCTGCTCGTTCGCGCTGAAACAAGGTTCGGTGTCGGTTGCATTTATCCTTAGGCCGTCCGCAAGGTTACTGGCCTGTTTCCGTCCAGCTGATGACTAAACGTGCGACAGTGTCACGGTGACACGCGTTGGCGAAAAATGGGCACAGCCGAAAGCTTGTCCCGGATAGTCATTTGCTGAGATTTGTATACCCCCTACTTGACCTTCGGGTTTGCGTTAGAGTCGACGCGGTCAGAGAAGGAGTCCCCGTATGACCAAACTGTCGTTGACCAGGCTTGCTGTGGCGGTAGGTGGTCTGACATTGTCGTTGACTGCCGGGGCCGGGGTCGCGACGGCAGATCCCGACCTGGGTCCGGCCGTCAAAACCACCTGCACTTACGACCAGGTCGCGGCAGCATTGAACGCGCAAAACCCGCCAGCTGCCGCGGTTTTCAACGCCTCGCCGGTGATGCAGTCCGATCTGCGTCAGTTCCTCGCCGGGTCGCCCAGTCAACGGAAGCAAATGGCCCAGGAAATAGTGAGCGATCCCGTGGCCCAGGAAATAGTGAGCGATCCCGACGATCCGGATAGCCAGCCGTACATTGAAGTTCTCCAACAGAGCTTCGCTACCTGCAACAACTACTGAGCCGAAGGCTCGTCCGGTTGATGGTCTGCTGTGACTGACACGCCCATCGACCACCCCAGCAAATCCCACCGCTACCAGCAAACTAGTTAGCCCTTATCAAGTAGTCTCAGCAAACGACCCGGCCCGTCCGACACTGTCGGCATGCGGGCGTGTGAACTGCGGCGATGCAATACGGAGGGCGGAGGTCAAACCGCGGGAGGGAGAGGGCTCATCGGAGTCGAGGGCCCCGGCATTTTCCGCAAACAGTTTTTCAACATCACCTCTTCCGCTCAGGCCTTTCCATAAGCAACTCTGGGCTCGTCCGTGGATGGGTTCGCCGAGATTTGCGTACCCCCTACGTCAGAGGCGTTTTTACGTTCGCTTAAAAAGATGAAACGCACTCATCACGCACTGCAGTACCGTTGGAATGCGTTGCATTTCGACACATTATCGCGAATTGGTAATGCTTTCTCGACAAAGCTTTTCGGTGTTGCCAGGTGGGGTCTCGGCTAGCTCAAATAACTCAAAGACCTGGCGGCAAGCTGGGAAGTGCCCAACCAAGCAAAACGCTGCGTTAGCGGCAGCCGACGGCGATCCGCAGTGTGGCCATTCCGCCGCACCGCTCGGTGATCGTCTGCTAACGTACCCGGCAACCTGCTCGGGACACGGGATCTAGGCGGCGAAGAGTTCCGGAGGTACTAATGCCGGACATTCGTTACAGCGGCGTGAGGAGCAATGGAACGATCGCATCCTGGATCGCCGACCCTTCTCCGCGCTCCGGCTGACTTAGCGGAAGACTCATCCGACGCGGCGGGCGCAGGCGGTGACAGTTTTCACCGACGCTATGGAGCGTAAATGAAAATCATAATCTGTGCATCAGTGGTATCTTTCGGCGTCTGTGGGTCAGTGCTTCTCCCGGCTGGATCGGCTCACGCCGACCTCTGTCAGTATCCCGGCGTCGGCGTCGGCGCTGGTGCGATAGTAGGTCGTGGTGGCTACTGCGATTACCCGACCGAAATCAACGGAAGCCACATGCATTGCGAGGGCGGTGGCTTCGGTTTGGGCGGCGTCGTCGGCGTGCAAGGCGACAACGGGAGCTTCACTTCTGGCGGCAGTGGGATTGCCGGTGCGAGCTGCACCTGGCGCTGTCCCGATGGTGCGCCGGCACCGGCACCCAACCCTCCCGGAGCGTGGCGGCAATACATGGTGGTGATGAATTCGACCAACTTCTGCAAGGATCACATGAATCCGGACGGATTCACCAGCGATCCCGTTCTACCCACCGAAGGATTACCGCCCGGTGGACAACCAACGGAAGCACCGGAAATTCCGAGACAACCGCCCCCCGCACCGGGACCGTCGCAAATAGCACCAGGGCTGCCGGAACCATTAACACCAGGGCTACCGAATACGGTACCGAATCCATAATCGCGGCTGGGGGGGTGAAGATCATTGACGGCGAGCGCGGCTGACTGGGGTGAACCGCAGGCCGCTATGACCGGCGACGCGTGCAATCAGCCGTGCAGCTTGGTCCCGCGCTCAGCTTATCCGTCCGGCGCAATCCGTGAGCGCCGCCAAGAACCGAGCGCGCCGAGGTTTGCAACCGGCGGGTTCGCCCGCCGATGTGATCGCGACGCGTCGTGCGCCGGTCAGATATAGACACCGTGCAGGCGCCGTCCTTCCGATCACTCAACGAACGCACAGCCGCCAACTTTCGCGGCCGCAACTGCACGGTGACTACCCAGCAACACTTCGCCACCGTCACATCGGTCATCCTTCGCCCTCGTGCCGAAACCACAGCTTAGGGCGTCATCTCACCGCACCGCGGCCGGACCGACAAGAAGCCGGCAACCGGCCGGTCAGCGCCGGCCCGTACACGACCCAAGGTGGTCTGACTTTTCGGTGGCCGTCAAGCGGCCCGGTTCGGCGGCCGCCGCGCTGTGCAGGAAGTCGGCCTCAGATGCCGACCGTGAGAAATCCAGACGACAGCGAGTAGTAGACACCCGTCCATCCTCATCGATGGGATTGGCCGAGATGGGACTCTGGCGGGTGTGCGCCTCTAAGTGGGTGCATCTGTTTCACCGATTGCCTCGCCCTACGCAGTAAGCATCGAAAACGCCGGCGCGAGAGAACACACCGGTGGACAATTCATGCCGTGAACATGCCCGCCCTCGAATTGTTGGCGCGGGTTGGCTTGGCTGCTGTGAGCACCCGTTCGCGTATATGCGGCAGATAATGCCTAACTATGGTTGCAAACGTATGGTCTTCCGCCTCGTCGCACGTCGACCCCTTCACGGCGGTCACTGCGGCGGGAACTGGCGAGACGTTCAAGAACATCACTGCGGGCGCCGGTCCCATCGCTACCGCAGCGGCTGTCATCATCGTCGGTGGCTTCTGGGCATATTTCAAGTTTGTAAGGGGACGCACTTTCAAGCCACAATTATCTATCGAAATGGCTGGGCAGTGGCGCGTCATCACTAACGTAGAGGACTTATTCCATGTTCGTATACGGGTAACTAACGTCGGTGCCTCAAAGGTGCATCTCCTGCAGGAAGGCACGGGGTCGGGATTGCGAATTAGTTTTCCGGCCCCGGAACTGCCTGCGCCGCCGGGACCAATTAAGTGGACGGATGTTCCGTTGGCGAAAGGCGATCCACAGTCTCGCGTTTTCGAGCTTCTGAAGGAACACAAGTGGATTGAGCCTGGAGAAACGGTCGCAGACGACCTACTACTTAACTTGGGTACAGGTCCCAGAATCGCCATGCTGGAACTTTGCTTGAGCTGGAAGCGGCCTGGAAGATGGTGGTGGCGTAGGGAGGTCGATGTATTCGCGCGTCAAATCATCCCGCACAACAGCACCATGATCGATAATAGGGACAATACAGCGAGACCCGGACACGGAATACTGGAAAGAGCGGGAGAAACGCAAGGAAAAGCCCGGCGTTCAAGGCATGGGTGAGGACGTCAAGGGCAGCCCAAGGAGGCCGTAGGGGAGCGTGACCGTGCTCACCGGTGTCTACGCGTTCGGCACACTCTCCGGCGGGCAGTTCAATTCCGCTCTCGTGGGTCAAGAGCGACGGGTAGTGTTCTGCGCACCGGGCTCGAAGTTGGGACTGAGTATGGCTGCGATCGATCATGAGTGGAGCAAACCTGCCGCGCTGGCGATCCCGCCCGAGGGATACTTCCAAATCGAGCGTGGCCGTTACGGCCCAACCTATCCCCGCACGCCCGCCTGCTACGGCTTTTCGATCATCGCGAAGGTCAAAGAGGGGCGCGAGGAGGCCGTCCGCGCGTACGGCAAGCAAATCCAGGACGCGATCGCGGGCAGCCCGGATGTGCTCGCTCCGTTGCGGTTGCACTATCTGCGCTGGGTGCTCTTCGACGTCGGTTCGGGGCTGCATTTTCAGTATCAGGGCATCTTCGACACCGATTTCGACAAGTACACCGAGGATGCGGTGGAGCTGTTCGGCCAGACAGGTATTACCACGGTTTTCACCAACCTCGAGGGGTTCCCCGAAGACTGGAAGGAGAACCCGGAAGCGTTCATCAGATTCGTGCGCGATCACCAGTGCCCCAGCTTCCTGGAATACGGCGAATACCCGTACGTCACCGCCGACGAGATCAAGAAGGCCCTACGGTTGAAGGCGGCATTCTCGGACATGCTTGATCAGATGCAGTGACGGCCACTGAAGCGAGCACTCTCGAGCTCGACGACATCCAGCACATTCTGTTGACCCGCACCCCGGCGATGACCGGTCGGTACGAGTTTCTGTCGTTCGACAACCCGGCCGGCGGCCGAGCGTGGCTGTCGGAGCTGATCGACATCGTGGAATCCGCGGCGTCCGTGCGGGCCTCGATGGACAGCACCAGGCGCTGGGTGACACTGGGATTTACTTGGAACGGGCTGCGCGCGCTTGGGGTGCCCGACGATTCGCTGGCGACCTTTCCGGAGGCGTTCCGGCAAGGCATGGCTGCCCGGGCCGACATCCTGGGCGACACCGGGCGCAATCACCCGGATAACTGGTTCGGCGGATTGGCCGGAGATGACCTGCATTCGATCGCGATACTGTTCGCGCGCGACGACGCCGAACATGATCGGGCCACCGCGGCGCACGACGAGTTGGTGGCCCGATGCGACGGTGTGCGCCGGCTGTCGTACCTCGATTTGAATGCGACGCCGCCATTCAACTACGCGCACGACCACTTCGGGTTCAGGGATCGGCTGTCGCAGCCGATCATCGAGGGATCTGGTGAGGAGCCCACTCCGGGGTCAGGTGCGCCGCTGAAGCCCGGCGAGTTTCTTCTCGGCTATCCCGACGAATCCGGTCCGGTCGCGAATCTGCCGCAGCCACAAGTCTTGTCGCGCAACGGGACGTACGCAGCGTATCGACGGCTGCAGGAGCATGTGGCGCAATTCCGCGATTATCTGTGCGACAACGCTGAAAGCCGCGATGACCAGGAGCTGCTGGCGGCGAAGTTCATGGGCCGCTGGCGCAGCGGCGCTCCGCTGGTCCTTGCCCCCGACAAAGACGACCCCGGGCTGGGGGCGGACCCCATGCGCAACAACGACTTCAACTACAAAGAGATGGATCCGCACGGATACGCGTGCCCGCTGGGATCACACGCGCGGCGGCTCAACCCGCGCGATACCGCGCACAACATGAACAGGCATCGGATGATCCGCCGCGGCGCAACATACGGTCCTGCCCTGCCCGAGGGGGAGCCCGACGACGGTGCCGACCGCGGGATCGCGGCTTTCATCATCTGCGCCAACCTGGTCCGCCAATTCGAGTTCGCTCAGAACGTGTGGATCAACGACCGCACTTTCCACGAGCTCGGCAACGAGCATGACCCGATATGCGGCACCCAGGACGGCACAATGGAATACAAGATTCCCAAGCGGCCGATCCGCAAAGTTCTCCAGGGCTTACCTGCGTTCACCACACTGACGGGCGGAGCATACTTCTTTCTGCCCGGTATCAACGCCATGCAATACCTCGCGGCGCTCGACTGATCAGGAATCGTCATGAGCACACTGCGTGCGGCTCGAACGTACAACCAAAGCCACATCCCTCGTCCACACAAGGGTGGCCGGCGTATCAGTATCTATTGGACGTGGAGCTACCCATGGGAAGCTCAGCGCGCAACGACAGAGATGTACAACCGGTTCTCCACGATGACAGAGGTCCGAAACGCGTTGTGGCCGAGCTACGAGAAGCCGGAATACGACGAGGCCCACTTCTTGCAGGGGATCGCAGGAACACTTGAGCTGTTTCACCGCTCCACGCTGGCATTTCAGGAGTTGGCGGGTGATGCGACTGGCCATCCCGTCGCCGTCTTTCAGCGCATCGACCAGGCGGGCTACAAGTTACCGATCGACGAGCGCATCTTGGCCGACACCGACACGTTGATGGTGTTCGGGCTCGATCACCTCGTGTCCGAACAGGCGGCCGAACCCGACGAACTCAGCGCCATCGATGAGTGGCTACAACGAGAAGGCACCTGCCTGCTGCTGGCACCGCACCACGACGTCGGCTTCACCGACGACCTCTCCCAGCGGCAAGTCGAGTACCAACATCACGGTGACCCGCTCGTGCCACGCCAGCAGCGATTCGGTCAATACACCCGCTCGCTGATGAAAGCTCTTGACGTGGCTGTCCACAACACGTGGGGCTTACGCCCGGCTGTCATCGACGGAACAAACGAGATCGCACCGCTGACAGCATTCCATGACTTGGATGCATCCCGGCTGCTCGACAACGTCACGACATTCAACTTCCACCCTCACCTGCCGCACTACCAATTGACCGTTCCCGAAAGCGATTCTCTCCGTGTCCTCGGTAGGCAACGAGTCGACCGGAAGCGGCCTCATCCATTTACCGAGGCGGGCAACACCGAGTTCAATGCGCTGATTTGGATGCCCCCGTCCGGTGAGCGGACTGGCGACATCGTGCTTGTTGACTCCACGAACTTCACGACTTTATTCGGCGGCACTGACAGTCTCAAGAACTTCTGGCACAACTTAGTGATGATGAAATGACAGTGCCACCCGGCTTTCATTGACTAATGCGCCGACATGCTGGACATCGTTGGCCAGATTCGGCGCCGAGTTCAGCAAGCGGGCCTACCAGCTGGCGGTATGCTCGCCGCGACTTTGGTGGGTGAGGGAGGAGACAGGGCATGCCCGGAGTGGCGGAGCTTGCCGTGGGGCTGGCACCCATCGCCGGTGGAATGGCGCTCGGAGCCACGGCAGGTTATCTGAAGGGCCCCGATGTGCGCCGCGCGATCAAGCAGGACATCGAACTGCTAAAGGAATTACCACCAGAGCAGGTGAAGCGGCGAGCCGAACTGCAACGCAGCATCGATAGCCGCATAGATGGCCTGATCGCTGCCGCCAACCGATACGAGCCGCTGCGCAGAGCCGCCGGCACTTATCGCGGCGGCTTGCGCGACGTTCTGCTCCTCATCTGCGCGATTCTGTTCACCGGGGTCTGGTGGGGCGCCGATCACCACAAGAGCAACTGGCTACCGGTGTTCATTGCTCTCATTGTGGTTTCGGTGTGGACGGCCGGCTATGCGCTCCGCGGTATTCATCACAGCATGGCCGACTTGATTCGTCGGGAGGACCGCCCTTGAGCGCCACTGCAATGGGAGTCTGTCGTGGCCGGGGGCGCGCACCCGACGAGACCTTCAGGGCGTTCCCAAACCTCCTGGCGATCTGGCTACCGGCATCGGATCCGGAGGTTCTCACAATACATTCCGACACCACCCCAGTTGCTTGATGGACCGCCTTCATCGACCGATCCACCCGCAAGTGCCGGAGTCGTCATCACTAATCGATCGACTATCCCGGGCACCGGTGGCGGCATCGGATCTGGTTGCGCGCCCGCGACGCCGATACCGCCCGCGAGAGCCATTAAGCTCATCCCAGCGGCCAGCAGTACCCGAGTGCCCTACGTCTCGACTGCCGCGCCTAATCGGGCACCATGCCCACGGTCGGCGAAATGGTTTGCTGCATGCATGGCGGTTTTATACGCGACCGCCGCAACACTGCCCGCTAAGCCATTAGCTTGGCGCCGGGCCGATGCTGGGCAGGAGAGTGTGGCATGTTGAGTGTTTGGATCTTGAGCAACGTCCCGTCGTGGCTGGCTTTACTCGGACTCGTCGTCTTCGTCGCAGGCGGCGCCGTGCTTGTCCAGATGTACCTCCGGCATCGGTTCCCACGGCTCAAGGAGGGCGAGCACAACGATGCGATAAAGTTCGCCTTTGGCGTTGTTGGTTTCGTGTTCGCGTTCTTCACCGGTTTCGTCGTTTCCGCGATGTGGAGTCAGGTCAATAGTGCGGGCGTCAAGGCGCGGACCGAGGGCGCGGCAGCGGTGCAGATAGCGAGGGACCTGACCGTGCTCGAAAAGGCCGACAGCGACCGCATCCGGCAGAGCTTGCTTGAGTACGAACGTGCGGCCGTAGCCGAGTGGCCCATAGCTGCGAGGGGGCATTCGTTCCCCGAGGCCGACAACGCTCTAAAGCGCCTTTACACCGCCTACGGGGACGTCCAGCCGCGCACCGATACTCAAAAGACGTTTCTCGGCGCCTCTTTCACCAATCTCGACAAGATCACTCAGGCCCGCACTGAGCGGGTACTCCAGGCCCGCACCGACATCGGCCCACCCTGGTCATTGTGGGCGGTCATCTTTCTGACCAGTGGGCTGCTTGTCGGCTGTGCGATCGTTTACGGCGTAGAGCAACCCGCCATCCACTACACGATGGTCGCGACCGTGGGCGTCCTGGTAGCCGCCAACCTGTTCCTCGTCTTGGAACTTTCCCACCCGTTCATCGGCAAAATTGCGACGTCCCCAGAACCGCTGCGTGACGTCATCAAGTTCCTGTCGGCATCCCCGTCATAATCGCAGTCCGTTGCATGCCGCGTTCGACACCCGGTGATGCATGCCCCACGGCTGCTCAACTCTGGCCATCGTTTAATATCCTTTTTTGAGTGAGAAGCAACCATAATTGCCGACAACCAGCAAAGGGAATTGAACACTAAACGTTCTCGTCATCCGCAGGTTTCGAGAAGAACCGTCGGCAATCCCCGAGATAGCCATCGCCGGCAAAAGCCGGTGTCGCAGGTTCGAAAACTGCCGGGGGCACGGTTGTCATGTCTCTTACCCAGCTTGATCTTGACATTTCGGTTCTGGGGGCCGGCCGAAGTCTCTCCTCAGACAGTTTGCGGGGCGAGCCGATGATGCTCCGGACGAGGCAGAAGCCGCGTAGTGTCACGGGTAGGAACGGCATGCTGCCGTGCGTTGCGTTCACTAGTTTGAGACGGTCAACAAGCCAGTTCTCCGCTGCCGTCTAGCGGGACACTTCGCTTTACCTGCAGGACCGGAGGGACTCTATCGTGAACGATCACGAGTATGCCGCTGGTCTGCGCCGCACCATGTCCGAAATCACTCAGCAGTTCTCCCACCCCACCGACATCACGACGACGCTCTGCCGCGTAACGACCGCCGCGGTCGAGTTGATCGACGGCGCGGATTACGCCGACGTCTTATTGATCTCTGGTCCTGACGACTTCAAATCGGTAGCGGCCACGTCAGAGGTCGCCACCGACCTCGACAGAGTTCAGCAGCACTTCTACGAGGGCCCGTGCCTGGATGCGGCTGTCAACGATTCGGTCACCGTTTGCAATGACTTGCGTGCAGACACACGCTGGCCGCGTTTCGCCAAGTCGGCGGTCGCGGCGGGAGTGCACAGCATGTTGTCATATCGGCTTTACACTCATGATTCCCGCTCGGGAGCGTTGAATCTGTTTGGTCTTAACCCCGATGTGTTCACCGTCGAAGGCGAAACGCTGGGGGCGATGCTGGCCACCCAGGCAGCGATCGCGCTGATCGCCGACGACAAACAGTTGCAGTTCACCTCTGCGCTGGCCAGCAGAGACGTCATCGGTCAGGCCAAAGGCATCATTATGGAACGCTTCGACATTGACGGGTCGCAAGCCTTCGAACTACTGAGGAAGCTCTCCCAGCAGTCCAACATCCGGCTCGTAGAAATTGCCTCCCATCTCGTCGGCAGAGGTCCCGACTCGGCCGCAACGACCTGACTGACGGAGTGGCCCGCCGACCTGCTGACGAGACGTCGATCGTTCGCCGATCAGTCGCCGCGGGTGTCGACAACACGCTGCGCGATGTCGGCAAGCCGGGTGTTCATGCTCTGGGACAACTGCCGCAGCATTTCGAACGCACGAATGGCGTCGACGTTGTAGCGCTCCATGATGATGCCCTTGGCCTGACCGATGACGTCTCTGGTGGTCAGCGCAGACTGGAGTTGCTCGCCGTGGCGGCTGGCGATCAGCGCGGCGGCGGCATGAGCCGCGAGCACCGAACCGATGGCCTCCGCCTCTCCGTTGAAAGCGTTGACCTCAGTGCTGAAGATGTTGAGCGCGCCTGCGGTGCGGTCGCCGGTGTACAGCTTGAACGACAGACTGCTGCGCACGCCGGTTCGAGCAACGGCCTCGTTGTAACCGGGCCAGCGCTGGTCGGTCGAGAAGTCGTCGACTCGGACGATGAGCTGATCGACGGCGGCGTCAATGCATGGCCCGCTGCCGTGCTGCTCCTGCAACTCGTCCAACTCGTAGATCAGCTGAGACGTGCCCTCCAGCGACTCGAATTTGCCGCCCTTGGCGATCAGCAGCACGCCGGCGGTGTCCGCTTTCGGGATCAGCTCGACCGCTGCGGTGGTCACCTCTGCGAGCACCTCCCGCACCTTGCGCGGGCCCGCGAACGACCGCGCCAAGTCGGCCATCCGCGCGGCCAGTTCGTGGCCTGATTCGTCCGCCATGACTCAAGTGTTCCCTACGGTGCGACGAGGTATACGACCGGATGGACACTGTCGAATTCCTGAACGAAGAAGCATGTTTGTGGGATGCCGCCGATGGCAATGTGGCTGGGTTAGGTGGGAGGGTAGGTCGACCTGTCGTCCCGCTCAGGTCTCGTCGGTTCAGCCCGAGAGCCGACGGGGCCGCTTATATCAACCGCCAGAACGTAATCGGCGGGACGTCATCGTCTTCTTTCCGCTCAGCGATCACGCCGCTGTCAGCACGGCGCCGGAGAAGCTGGTCGCCAGCGCCCACACCGAACACCCCAACGCAGCGGTCGCGCCCGCCGCTCCGACGTAGAGTCCGTAGGCAGCCAAGACCGGGGGATGCACGTTGAGGTGGTAGTACCACACCGTGGACAACCCGATCAGCAGTGAAAGAAGTAGCGCGGCAACCGATCCCAATCGCGCTGACAAGCCTCTGCCGACCAACGCGCCGGAGACCAGCAACGCCGAAGACAGTAAGACTATTAACTGACCGGCGCCGAAACCGGGCGGTAGCCGCAGGCTGCCGATGCTGGCGCCGACGGCGCTGGCCCAGCCGCCGCCCTTGTCACTCGTCGTCAGCCACGGCAGCCAGGTGCTCATCGACACGATCGTGGCGCACAGCGCGATCAGCCACCCGGGGCGCCGGCGGGACATAGCAGCGACCCTACTTGTTTTGCGGCATTCGTCGCCGGGCACACGCTGGCGATGACGGACCTGCCCGCTTGGGCCCGCCCGCTGGACCTGGCTCCCAATCCCGAAGGCGGTTGGTTCCGCCGAACGTGGGCCAGCGACGTCACCATCAGCCAGTCAGCATTGCCACCCGACTATGCGGGTCCGCGCAGCGCCGGCACGGCGATCCTGTTTCTACTCATGCCGGGCCAGCAGTCGGCCTGGCACACGGTACGCAGCACTGAACTCTGGCTGCACCATCGTGGTAGCCCGTTGCTGATCGATTTCGGAACCGAACGGTCCGGCGCCACAACGGCTGTGCTGGGCAGCGACCCTCTCGCCGGCGAGCAGCCACAGCTGGTGGTGCCCGCGCGGCACTGGCAGCGCGCCCGCACCCGCGACGCGGAACCGAGCCTGGTCAGCTGCGTAGTAGTGCCCGGATTCGATTACGCCGATATGACCCTGGGCGCCGGCTGATCGGCGTCAGGCGGGTGAAAAGACTTTGACGAACCGTTCCAGCGACTCGCGGATATCACCTTTGAGCGCACCGGCGACCACCATGCCGATCGGCCCGAAAAGCGCCGGGCCACCAAGATGCACGTCGAAGCCGACCACCGAGCCCTTTTCTAAGCCGTCTAAGCCGTTGTCGATCGGTTTGATCTTCGCCATCAATTTGACTTTCACGCCACCCACGCCGACTCCGTTGAGTGTCATGGCTTCCGGTGGTTTGTAGTGCACGATCGTCCACTTGATGCGGTTGGGCATGCCCATGACTTCGACGATCGATTCGATGACAGCGCCCTTCTCGAGGTGCTCGGGCAGTTTGCTCCGCCAAACCCGGTGAATCGTCAGCCACTCTTTGTAGCGGGACAAGTCCGAGGCGTGCGCCCACGCCTGTTCCGGCGGTAACGGAACGTCGATCGATCCGGACAGTTTCGCCATAGCTCAGTTTTCCTCGGCCTTCTCGCTCTGACTGGTCAACCGGGATTCATCGTCCAGCCGCCACCAAGGATCGAATTCCGCGGGCTCTCCGGCATCCACGCGGCCACCCGGCCGCGGAACCACGATCCGGACATCAGCGGTTTCCGCGGCGGCCAGCAGCCGCTCGATCGGCTCAGCCCACGGATGCGGCGCCAATCGGAAGGTGCACCAGTGAATCGGAACCAGCAGACTCGATTCCTTCGCGCCGATCTCGACGTGCGCCTGGACCGCCTCCTCAGGGTTCATGTGGATATCCGGCCACGACCGGTTGTACGCACCGACCGGCATCAGCGACAGATCGAAGGGCCCGTACTCCGAGCCGGTGTCGGCGAAGCTGTTCGTGAAACCGCTGTCGCCGGCGAAAAAGGCGCGCCGGGTCGGGCCGAGCAGCGCCCACGACGCCCACAGGGTGTTGTTCCGGCTGAGAAAGCGGCCAGAGAAGTGCCGTGCCGGAGTGCAGACCAGAGTCAGTTGCTCCAACTGGGTGTGCTCGCCCCAGTCGAGTTCGATGATGCGCGGCTCGGGGATGCCCCAGGAACGAAGGTGGGCGCCGACACCCAATGGCACTACAAAGGGCGCCCACTGGCTACGAGCCAGCGCGCTGACCGTGTCGGTATCGAGATGGTCGTAGTGGTCGTGGCTGATCACCACCGCGTCAACCGCCGGCAGCGCCTCCAGCGGCAAAGGCGGCGGATGCATGCGCTCGGGCCCGAGGACGTCCGAGGGCGAGCAGCGGTTACTCCACACCGGGTCGGTGAGCACGCGGTATCCGTCGATCTCGATCAGCGCCGTGGAGTGCCCGAACCAGGTGACGGCGAGCCCGCTGGCTGCGCCGTCGAGGAGTCTCGGTGTGGCCAACGGAACCGGAGCGGGCGGGCGGCTGGCGCCGCGCCCACCCACCAGTTCCCTGAGGATGAGCCGCTGCTGCTCGCGATCGAAATTGAACTGAGATGCCGGGTCGACGTTGTGGAAGACACCGTCGCGGAAGTGGGGCGATCGGGTGGCCACTGCCCGAATAGCGGTTGGGTCGGCGCCCAGCGCGGCCGGCGCGCCGTGCAGGGCGCGCAGCATCCAACCGCCGGCCGCCAAGGTGGCGGTGCCCGCGGCCAGCCGTAATGCTCCGCGCAGCATGTCGATCAAGCTCCCTGAAAGTTCGGCGGTCGTTTCTCGACGCGCGCGACCTGCGCCTCGATCACATCCTGGCTGCCCCACGCTTTGTCGAAAAGTTCTTTGTGCACCGGCCACTGATCTTCGTAGGCCCCGTCGTCATTCAGCACCCGTTTGGCGTGCTGCAGCGCCAGCGGCGCCAGGCCGGCGATCTCAGCCGCCCAGGCCTGGGCGTCGGCCAGCGTCCCGATCCGGTTGGCCATCCCGGTCTGCCAGGCTACCTCGGCAGACAATCTGTCGGCCGCCAGCAGCATTCCACGTGCCCGGCCATAACCGACCAGTGACGACAACCGGCGGATGCTCCAGTTGTCCAGCGCAAGTCCGTACTTAGAGGTCGGGAACTGGAAGTATGCCTGCGGTGCGACCACCCGCAGGTCGCAGATCATCGCCAGCTGCAGACCCGCGCCGATGGCCGGACCGTTGATCGCCCCGATCACCGGCAGCGGCGTCGCGTCGATGGCCAAGTTCAGTGCGACCAGCCGGTCGGGATAGTCCGCAGCGAAAGCATCGCCGGACAGGTCGGCACCGGCGCAGAACACCGTCCCCTGGCCGGTCAGCACGATCGCGCGGACGTTCTCGCCCGCGGCTTTCTCTACTGCCTCACGCAGTTCCTCGACGAGCTGGGAGTTGAGCGCATTGCGCCGCTCCGGGCGCTGCAACTCGATCGTCAACACGTCGCCGTCGTGGATGACACCGATCATGGTCGCCCAGCCTATTAGCCTCGTCGGCGTGGGCCGGATCGGGACCGATCAACTGCGCGACGCGGTGCTCGACGACGGGTCATTCATCAGCTGGGACAGCCCGCCCCGGCAGCCGCCCACGACCGACTCGTATGCGCGCGACTTGGCCGCCGCCCGCGCCGCGTCCGGTCACGACGAGTCGGTGCTCACCGGCGAGGGCCTGATCTACGGGCGCCGGGTCGCGCTGCTGGTGTGTGACTTCGGCTTCCTGGGCGGCTCGATCGGGGTGGCGGCGGCCGAGCGGATCACCGCCGCCGTCGAGCGCGCCACCGCCGAGCGGCTCCCGTTGCTGGCATCGCCCTGCTCAGGCGGCACCCGCATGCAGGAGGGCACCGTCGCGTTCCTGCAAATGGTGAAGATCGCCGCGGCCGTCACACTGCACAAACGGGCGCATCTGCCCTACCTGGTCTACCTTCGGCATCCGACCACCGGCGGGGTGTTCGCGTCGTGGGGCTCGTTAGGGCATGTGACCATCGCCGAGCCCGGCGCCCTGGTGGGTTTCCTGGGTCCACGGGTCTACGAGCAGGTTTACGGTGAGCCGTTTCCGTCGGGCATCCAGACCGCCGAAAATCTGCAGCAGCACGGCGTGATCGACGACGTGGTGCCGCCGGCGGCGCTGCGGCCGACAATCGACCGCCTGCTCAGCGTCGTCGTCGACGCTCCTGAGCCGCCGCCACCGGCACCTGCCCCGGAACCGAGTCCCGACCTACCAGCGTGGGACTCGGTGACGGCTTCGCGGCGGCCCGACCGGCCCGGCGTGCAGCATCTGCTGCGGCATGGGGCCGAACAGCGGGTGCTGCTGTCCGGTATGGACGAGGGAGGGGTGCAGGGCGAGGCGGCCACCATGCTGTTGGCGCTGGCCCGGTTCGCCGGGCAGCCGGTGGTGGTGCTGGGTCAGCAGAGGGTGGTGGGGGGCATCACCGGGCCCGCTGCGCTGCGCGAGGCGCGGCGCGGTATGGCGCTGGCCGCCGAACTGCGCCTGCCGCTGGTGCTGGTCATCGACACCGCCGGCCCGGCGCTGTCGGCAGAGGCCGAAGAAGGCGGGCTGGCCGGTGAGATCGCCCGGTGTCTGGCTGACCTGGTCACGCTGGACACTCCGACGGTCTCGGTGCTGCTCGGCCAGGGCAGCGGCGGGCCCGCGCTGGCGCTGGTGCCGGCCGATCGGGTGCTGGCCGCGTTGCACGGCTGGTTGGCGCCGCTGCCACCGGAGGGCGCCAGCGCGATCGTCTTCCGCGACACCGCGCACGCAGCCGAGCTGGCCGAAGACCAGGGCATCCGGTCGACTGACCTGCTGGCCTCCGGCATCGTCGACGTCATCGTGCCCGAGCACCCGGACGCCGCCGACGAGCCGATCGAATTCTCCAAGAGGCTGGCCGTTGCTATTGCCGCCGAAGTGAATTCGTTGCGCGCGATACCCGCTGACCGGCGGCTGGCAGCCCGGCTGGAACGTTACCGACGCGTCGGGGTGCCCTGAGTCGGCAGATACCCAGGTTTCAAGTCTCCGGCAGCCCAAGATAACGCTGAATCGTCGGGCCGAAGTTCTCGACGACTTCGTCCCGGCTCATCGCAACGACCGGTGGCAACCGCAGCACAAAGCGACATAACGCCAACCCCAAGATCTGGCTAGCAATCAAGCCGGACCGCCAGTCGGCTTCGGCGTCCGGTGCCAGCGTCGCCACCAACGGCCGCAGTTGCGTCCCGAAGATCTGCCGCATCCGTTGCGCTGCTTCTTCGTTGGTGGCGCTCGATCGCAGCAGTATCACCAGCGCCTCGTCGCCTTCCCAGCGGTCGAGGAAGTGCCGAACCAATGCGCAGCCGACCTGTCTGTCATCGCCCGCGGCGAAGTCGGGGAACGCGAGGTCGAACTCCGCTGCAGCCGCGAACAGCCTGTCTTTGCTGCCGTAATAACGCATCACCATCGCTGGATCGGTTCCAGCGTCTGCCGCAATAGCCCGGATCGTCGCGCCCTGGAACCCGACTATGCCGAACCGTTCCCGCGCGGCGGCCAAGATCGCGGCCTTGGTGTCCTGCGACGTTCGCTTCATGTCAACGATTGTAGGCCAACAAGTGTTGACTCCGGCCGCTCGTAGGGTAGACGATGGAAGGGCCAACAAGCGTTGACTTCCCCAACGAGAGGTTCATCATGAAGGACACCGAAGTCCTCGTCGTCGGAGCCGGTCCCACCGGCCTGACCCTGGCAATATCCCTGTTGACGCGGGGCGTGCAGGCGACCGTCGTCGACCGGTTCGTCGCAGGCGCCAACACCTCGCGGGCCGCCGCCGTAAATGCCCGCACTCTTGAGGTACTCGAAGACCTCGACGTCGCGCGGCGCATGGTCAAAGCAGGACTCATCGCACCCCGGTTCACCATGCGGCAGCAGGACCGAGTGCTGATGCCGATCGATTTTTCCGGGCTGCCGACCGAATATCCGTACACCTTGATGATCTCGCAGGCGACGACGGAGTCACTGCTGGTCGATCGCCTGAGCGAACTCGGCGGTGCGGTCCTTCGCCCGAAGGAGCTGACCTGCTTAACTGAAGACCGCGACGGAGTGCTGGCCTCCTTCGACGACGGAGAAATTATCCGGGCGCGTTACATCGCTGGCACCGACGGCATGCACAGCACCGTGCGGGAGCAAGCCGGAATCGGATTCTCCGGCGGGGAATTCGCCGAAGCGTTTGCCCTGGCAGATGTTCAACTGTCCGGGGAGGCGCCGGAGGCCGAGGTCATTCTGTTCTACTCGACGGCCGGCCTGAGCGTGCTGGCACCGCTGCCGGGTGGCATTCATCGTGTGGTGGCGCCGGCGCCCGATGCGCCGGACGTGCCGTCTGCGCAATTTGTCCAGCGATTGCTGGACGCTCGTGGTTACGGTCCGGGGCGTACCAAAGTCGAGCAGGTGGTGTGGGCCTCGCAGTTCCGGATCCATCACCGAGTGGCCGACACCTTTCGGGCCAACCGGATGCTGCTGGCCGGCGACGCCGCGCACGTACACAGCCCGGCGGGCGGGCAGGGCATGAATCTGGGCATTCAGGACGCCGTCGCCTTGGCCGATACGCTCGCCGACGCACTCGGGGGGAGATCGGAGACCGGGCTCGACGCCTACACCGCAGCCAGGAAGCCGATCGCCCGCCAGGTGCTACGGATCACTGGCCGGCTGACCCGGCTGGCAACCCTGCCCCAGGCGGCGCGTCCGGCCAGGAACGGGATGATGCGGCTGGCAGCCCAAGTGCCCGGAGTGCGCCGCGGGCTGGCCTGGCGGCTCTCTGGTCTCATCTACCGCTGAACGGACCGACCGGTCAGCATCCCACCGAACGGTGCCTGGATCAGGCAAAATATCTGCCATGGACGCTGGCGTGGCATCACCTCGGGTTTTGGTTGTCGACGACGACTCCGACGTGCTCGCTTCGCTGGAACGCGGGCTGCGGCTGTCCGGCTTCGAGGTGTCCACCGCGGTCGACGGCGCCGAGGCGTTGCGCAGTGCCACCGAGACCCGGCCGGATGCCATTGTGCTGGACATCAATATGCCGGTGCTCGACGGTGTCAGCGTGGTCACCGCGCTGCGCGCGATGGACAACGACGTCCCGGTCTGCGTGCTCAGTGCCCGCAGTTCGGTCGACGACCGGGTGGCCGGCCTGGAGGCCGGCGCTGACGACTACCTGGTCAAACCGTTCGTGCTGGCCGAATTGGTCGCCCGGGTGCGCGCGCTGCTGCGACGCCGCGGCTCGACCGCGACGTTTTCCTCGGAAACCATCACGGTCGGGCCGTTGGAGGTCGACATCCCCGGTCGGCGCGCCCGGGTCAACGGCATCGACGTCGATCTGACCAAGCGGGAGTTCGACCTGCTCGCGGTGCTCGCTGAGCACAAAACCGCAGTGCTTTCCCGCGCACAGCTTTTGGAGCTGGTGTGGGGCTACGACTTCGCCGCCGACACCAACGTCGTCGACGTGTTCATCGGATACCTCCGGCGCAAACTGGAGGCCGGCGGCGCACCCCGGCTGCTGCACACCGTCCGCGGAGTGGGATTCGTGCTGCGCATGCAGTAACGAGGTAGCCATGAATCTGTTGTCTCGGATATTGACCCGCACGCCGTCGCTGCGTGCCCGGGTGGTGGTTGCGACGGCCATCGGTGCGGCGATCCCGGTGCTCATCGTCGGGACCGTCGTGTGGTTCGGCATCACCAACGACCGCAAAGAGCGACTGGACCGGCGGCTCGACGAAGCGGCGGGGTTCGCGATCCCGTTCCTGCCGCGCGGCCTCGAGGAGATCCCCCGCTCACCCAACGACGCCGACGCGATGATCACCGTCCGCAACGGCACCCAGGTCACCTCGAATTCGACGGTGGTGCTGCCCGAACTGCCCGCCGGATACGACGACACCTACGTCAACGGGATCCGTTACCGCGTGCGGACGGTGAACATCCCCGCCCCGCAGGTGATGTCGGTCGAAGTCGGCGCCACCTACGACGAGACGATCGCCGAGACCAACAGCCTGCACCGCCGGGTCGTGTTGATCTGTGCGTTCGCTGTCGGCGCGGCGGCGGTGTTCGCCTGGCTGTTGGCCACTTTCGCGGTACGACCGTTCAAGCGGCTCGCCCAGCAGACCCGGGCCATCGACGCCGGCGACGAGGCGCCGCAGGTCCAGGTGCGGGGCGCCACCGAGGCGGTGGAGATCGCCGAAGCGATCCGGGGCATGCTGCAACGGATTTGGAATGAGCAGAATCGCACGAAGGAAGCGCTGACTTCCGCCCGCGACTTCGCCGCGGTGTCTTCCCACGAACTGCGCACCCCGCTGACCGCGATGCGCACCAATCTGGAAGTGCTGGCCACCCTGGACCTGCCGGACGACCAGCGCAAGGAAGTGCTCAACGACGTCATCCGCACCCAGTCGCGCATCGAAGCCACGCTGGGTGCCCTCGAGCGGTTGGCCCAAGGCGAGCTGTCCACCTCCGACGACCACGTTCCGGTCGACATCACCGAACTGCTCGACCGTGCGGCCCACGACGCGATGCGCGTCTACCCCGACCTCGATGTTTCCCTGGTACCGTCACCGACCTGCATCATCGTGGGGCTGCCGGCCGGGCTGCGCCTGGCCGTCGACAACGCCATCGCCAACGCCGTCAAGCACGGCGGCGCCAAAAGAGTCCAGCTGTCGGCGGTCAGCTCGCGGGCCGGCGTGGAGATCGCTGTCGACGACAACGGCACCGGGGTCCCCGAGGAGGAGCGTCGCGTCGTCTTCGAACGGTTCTCCCGCGGTTCGACGGCGTCACATTCCGGATCCGGGCTGGGTTTGGCACTGGTCGCTCAACAGGCCCAACTGCACGGCGGAACCGCATCGTTGGAGAACAGCCCGCTCGGCGGCGCACGGTTGTTGTTGCGGCTGCCGGGCCCGAGCTGACTCAGTGCGGGATCTTCGCCGCAATCGCATCGAGAATGTCGACCGCCTGATTCGTGGTGTCGGGACGGCAGGCCCGGATGTCGATGACCACATTGCGGCGCGCGGCCACCGCCCGCTGGCACCCCCAGATGGCGTTGTCCACGCTGGTCTGGGTCACCGATAAGACGCCGCCGGTGTTGGTGACCGGGCCGAAAGTGAACAGCCTCGGCGTCCGGGGAGGCGGAGGGGTCAACGTGACGGTCCGGCCCGAGCAGGCGGACCATTGCGCGAACTGGTTGGCCACCACCCGGTTGGCCGCGACCGCGGTCGGATAGGCGATCACAGCCTGGTTCGCGAAGTGCCGCACCGGCTTCTCCCCGGCTCTCAGCGTCTGGCTGTACACGCCGGTCTCTCCGGTGCCGGCGTAGACGCTGTGCTGACCTGCGTTCCACGCGCTGAGGCAGTCCGCCTCGGCGATCTCCCGCTGATTGTCGGGAATCAACGCCGGGCCGACGGCGATGGTGCCCATGGTGGCCGCGCCCACGATGCCGGCGACTTGGTCGGCGGTCATCAGCAGGCCGGCCAGGGCGGGCGCGGCCACCGTTGCAGGGCGCGAAGCCGCGCCCGACGCCGAGCTGCCGCGGTGCCGTCCTTCGACAGCCGACGTCCCCGCTACCGCTACGCCCGCGAGCAACAGGACGCCGCCCAGAGTCCACCACGGCCAACGTTGCTTGGGAATTTCGGTAGTCGTCTTCACCGAGACGTCCGGCCGGACGACCGAAGCGCCTACCGGCACTTCCCGGCTGACACGCCGGATCATCAACGCGAACGTCAGGACCAATCCCAGCAGGAATGCGACGACGATCAGCCACCATTGCGGGTGGTTCATCACCGTGATCCGGTCGCACGCGAGCCCGGCAGTTCCGCGACGACTTCTTCTTCGCTGGTCCGCCGAACCGCCAGGATGGTAGTCACCCAGGCCAACACCGAACCCGCCAGGAAAGCGGTCAGATACCACAACCATTGGCTGACGAAATTCATTGAAGAAATCTTCTCAGCTCACGACGATCTCGACACGACGGTTCTGGGCGCGGCCTTCCGCTGTGTCGTTACCGGCGACCGGATTCGCCGAGCCCAAACCTTGTGAAATGAGTTGCTGAGGTGACACCCCGGTCGAAAGCAGATAATTCGCGACCGCGGCGGCCCGTTCGGCGCTCAACGGGAGGTTGACGTTGTCGTCGCCGATGTTGTCGCTGTAGCCGTTGACAGTGATTCGTACGTTCGGGCAGGCCTTCAGTGTGTCTGCGAGCGCGGTCAATTCGCGCTCACTGTCCGCGGTCAACTGGGCTGCGTTGACGCCGAACGTGATTGGTTCGGGTAAGGCACCGGCGACGGCTTGCTGCGCATTGCGGCAATCGCCCTGCGGGTTCGCAGTTTTCAGCGTGTTCACGGTGGTGACGTTGGGCCAGGTGTCGCGGGCCGCCTGCTCGACGGCGTGTCGCTGATCTGCGGTGGGCGCGGTCCCGGCCAGGATGATGGTGTCGCCCTGCACGGTGAGCCGGAAGTCGGAGATCGGCGTCGCGGCGTCGAAAACCTTTCCGGCGTCGGTGAAGTCGAGTGCATCGACGTCGGGATTGACACGGAGTCGATCGATCAAGCTGACACCGGTCGGCAACGAACTGGCGACGGCGTCCACCAGCGCCGCTCGGGCCTTGCTGTCCGGGAACTCGCCGGACAGCGTGATGTTGTTGCTTTCGCGAACGACCGCTGCCGGGGCCAAGTTGACCGCCGGCACCCTCGGTGCCGCCGAGACGCTGTGGGTGGGGCCGGTCGCCCGGGACGCCGGCCGGTCCTGAAGCCCATAACCTATGGCACCCAACAGCAGCGGAACCGCCACCAGCGCGACCAGCCAGCCCAGCCCGAGCGGCCGCCGGTAGTACTTGGTGACTCGTCGCCACTCCGGGGCGGATTCGGCCATCGGCCCTCCCCTAGCTCGATGAACGGGACCTATCCTAGAGCTGTGGTAGACGACCGTAAACCGACCGATCAAGACACTCTCGCCCGCATTCATGACTTGGTGGCCCAGGAGAAAACCCTGCGGGATCACCTGCAGCACGGCGCCGTCACCGAGTCCGAGGAGCATGAGCGGCTTCGTCGCGTCGAGATAGAACTCGACCAGTGCTGGGATCTGTTGCGGCAACGTCGGGCGCTGCGCGAAACCGGCGGTGACCCGCGCGAGGCCGCCGTTCGTCCGCCCGACGAAGTCGAGGGCTACCTCAACTAGCTTCAGTCACCTAACGCTGCTCGAGCGTGGTGTAGTCGCGCTCGGTGTATCCGGTGTAGATCTGGCGCGGACGGCCGATCTTGCTGTCGCCTTCGTCGTGCATCTCACGCCAGTGCGCGATCCAGCCCGGCAGCCGCCCGAGGGCGAACAACACCGTGAACATCCGCGTCGGGAAACCCAACGCCCGGTAGATGAGTCCGGTGTAGAAGTCGACGTTGGGGTACAGCTTGCGCTCGACGAAATAGTCGTCGGTCAGCGCCGCCTCCTCGAGTTCTTTAGCGATGTGCAGCAGGTCGTCGTCGCCGCCGAGTTTGGACAGGATCTTGTCGGCCTGCTCCTTGACGATCCGGGCGCGCGGGTCGTAGTTCTTGTACACCCGGTGTCCGAAGCCCATCAGCTTGACGCCGGCCTCGCGGTTTTTCACCTTGCGGACGAACTCGCTGACATCGTCGTCGCTTTCGCGGATCTGCTCGAGCATCTCCAGCACCGCCTGGTTGGCGCCGCCGTGCAGCGGGCCCCACAACGCGTTGATGCCGCCGGAGATCGAAGTGAACAGGTTGGCCCGCGACGAGCCGACCAACCGAACCGTCGACGTCGAACAGTTCTGCTCGTGGTCGGCGTGCAGGATGAACAGCATGTCCAGGGCCCGCACGATTTCCGGGTCGGCCTGGTAGGGCTCAGCCGGCAAACCGAACGTCATCCGCAGGAAATTCTCCACCAGTGACAGCGAGTTGTCCGGGTACAGGAACGGCTGACCGACTGACTTCTTGTAGGCGTAGGCCGCGATGGTGGGCAGCTTGGCCAGCAGCCGGATGGTGGACAGCTCGACCTCTTCGGCGTCCGTGGGGTCCAGCGAATCCGGGTAGTAGGCGCTCAAGGCGTTGACCACGCTGGACAACACCGGCATCGGGTGCGCGTTGGGCGGGAAGCCGTCGAAGAAACGCTTCAGGTCCTCGTGCAGCATGGTGTGCCGCTCGATCCGGTGGGTGAACGCCGCCAGCTGCTCTTTGGTCGGTAACTCTCCGTAGATCAGCAGGTAGCTGACCTCGATGAAGGTCGACTTCTCGGCGAGCTGCTCGATCGGGTAGCCCCGGTAGCGCAGGATGCCGGCGTCTCCGTCGATGTAGGTGATGGCGCTCTTGGTGGACGCGGTGTTGACGAAGCCGTTGTCGAACGTGGTGTACCCGGTCTTGGACAACAGCGAGCCGAGCGCGATGCCGTCGGCGCCCTCGCTGGCCTTAACGATCTGTAGATCCAACTCACCACCCGGGTACTGCAGAGTGGCAGAGTCGTCGGTTGCGGCCACAGGAACCCCTTCGCGGTCTTCGGTCGGCGCCGGCCTGATCGGTTGCGTCATAGCTGAAGGTAGTCGTTGTCGCGGAGGCGCGCCTGCGCGGGGGCGGCGTCAGCCGTGCACAGCTAGCAGGGGCTGCGTCTGAGGCGCCCGGTAACGCGGGAAAGCCGGCAAGATGAGTGCTGCGATCAGCACAGCGAGGACGACGGCTGCGCCTCTGCCGGCAACCGCTGCAGAGGTGCCGATCACCTCCTGCGCGCCGCCGTGCACAGTGTCCGCCAGCCGCGGCCCGCCCGGCCCTGGGCCGTCCCGCTGAGCAGTCCGAAGCCGATCAGCGCCAGGCCCAGACCACGACCGCGAGGACGACCAGCAGCCCCTGTCGGCGGACCCTCGGCAGCGGGCCGGAGAACAATTCGCCGGCACCGCACCGATCAGGTCGACCACGAACGACATCGGCCTCACCACGCTGATATCCCCTCGGCTTACGGTTGTAGGCGTTCGACGTGGCCGCCGACCACCCGAATCCGGTTGTGCAGCCGGTTTTCCCGGCCTTGCCAGAACTCGACTACTTCGGGCGCGATGCGGTAGCCACCCCAGTTCGGCGGTGCTGGGACGCGGTCGGTGTCGGCGAAGCGGTCGGTCACCTCGACAAGCTGAGCCAGCAGGTCCGCACGGGAGTCGATCGGCCACGATTGGTGCGACGCCCACGCGCCCAATTGGGAACCGCGCGGCCGCTTGGACCAGTAGTCCTCGGTGGCTGCTCGGTCGACTTTGGTCACCGGACCGCGGATGTGGAACTGCCGGCCGAGCAGATACCAAGGGAAGGTGGCCGACGCGTACGGCGTCTCCGCCAACTGGCCACCCTTGGCCGAGTCGTAGTTGGTGAAGAACGTGATCCCGCTCTCATCGACGCCTTTGCACAGCACCGACCGGCTCGTCGGCCGCCCGGCCTCTACGGTGGCCAGCACCATGGCGTTGGGCTCGGCGACGTCAGCCCGTTCCGCGTCGTCAATCCAATTGCGCAACAACGCAACCCAACCGTCGGCCAGCCAATCGACGTCGAGGTCGGGACTACCGTCTTTTTCCACCGACCCGTACTCCGCCCGCATCCTGGCCAGATGTTCGGCCAGATGGTCCGCCAGATGATCATTGTCCGGTCCTGCCATCGCGCCAACGCTACCAACGGACAACTTGGTTCGACCCGGGTGGGAGAATCAGTTCATGAGTGCGACTTCGGCGAGTATCCCGGAGGATTTCGTCCCCGGCCTGGACGGCGTGGTGGCGTTCACCACCGAGATCGCCGAACCGGACAAGGACGGCGGGGCGCTGCGTTACCGCGGTGTGGACATCGAGGACCTGGTGGGCCGTCAGGTGACTTTCGGTGACGCCTGGGCGTTGCTGGTCGACGGCAGGTTCGGTCACGGACTGCCCCCGGCCGAACCCTTCCCCTTGCCGATTCACAGCGGTGACGTACGCGTCGACGTGCAGGCCGGAATGGCGATGCTGGCACCGATCTGGGGCTACCGGCCACTGCTCGACATCGACGAAGCCTCCGCGCGCAACCAGCTCGCCCGGGCGTCGGTGATGGCGCTCTCCTATGTCGCCCAGTCGGCCCGCGGTATCTACCAGCCCGCGGTGCCACAGCGGGTGATCGACGAATGTCCCACCGTCACAGCACGTTTCATGACTCGCTGGCAGGGTGAGCCGGACCCGCGCCACGTCGAAGCCGTCGACGCCTACTGGGTGTCAGCGGCCGAGCACGGCATGAACGCCTCGACGTTCACCGCTCGGGTGATCGCCTCGACCGGCGCTGACGTGGCGGCCGCCCTGTCTGGAGCGATCGGCGCCATGAGCGGCCCGCTGCACGGTGGCGCGCCGGCGCGGGTCTTGCCCATGCTCGAAGATGTCGAACGCAGCGGTGACGCACGGGCTCTGGTGCAGGGCATCCTGGACCGCGGCGAGAAGTTGATGGGTTTCGGCCACCGGGTGTACCGCGCCGAGGACCCGCGCGCCCGGGTACTGCGCGCGACGGCGAAACGGCTGGGCGCGCCCCGCTATGAGGTGGCCCTGGCGGTGGAGCAGGCAGCGCTGTCCGAATTACGCGAACGTCGGCCCGACCGGGCCATCGAGACCAACGTCGAATTCTGGGCAGCCGTCATCCTCGACTTCGCGCGGGTGCCGGCGACGATGATGCCGGCCATGTTCATTTGTGGGCGCACCGCCGGGTGGTGCGCCCACATCCTCGAGCAGAAGCGGTTGGGCAAGCTGGTTCGTCCGTCGGCCGTCTACGTCGGACCGGCGCCGCGCGGTCCAGAAGCCGTCGAAGGCTGGGACCAGGTCGGCCGGGCCCGTTAGCGGCCCGTCAGCGGGCCCAATAGCGGCTCAGAACACCGCCTTTTGCACCTGGTCGGGTCCGCTGATGTCACCGTCGGGCAGTTTTTCCAAAGCGTCGAGAATTTCTTTGTCGGCGCCGTTTTCCTTGGCGTGAGAGATCAGGTCCTGCTTCTTGCTCGGGTAGTTCGCGCCGGACAGCGCCTTCTGCAGGTCGATCGGGTTGGGCACGGAGCTACTCCTGGCATCGGTCGGCTTGGAAACGAATCGTGTGTCGACAGGGGTAGCCGGTGCCGCGCGCTTTGAACCGGTTAACCGTTCATTTTCTTAAACGAATTGGCGCAGCCGCTCAGCGACCCGCCGGCGCAGCGGCGTCGAAGGTGCGGTGGCGGCGGCTGCCAGCATCTGATCTACGTCGGTGAACTTGACGCGAGAGCGGCCGTCGGCTGCACCGCGCGCAATTTCGGCGCGGTCGATCGCCTGCCAGCCCGCCGCGTCGACGACGTCGGGCTGACGCGCCCGGACCAGTTTGTCCAACGCCGATGGCTTGCTGACCGGATCGCTCAAAGTCCCGTCGTTGTAATCGTCGACCAGTCGCTGCACGGTCTGCAGCGCACACGATTTGTTGGTGCCGATGAACCCGGTCGGCCCGCGTTTGATCCAGCCCGCAACGTAAGCGCCGAGCACCGGCCGCCGCGAGTCGAAGTCGACCACCCGGCCGCCGTCGTTCGGGACGGTGCCGGTAGCGTCGTCGAACGGCAGGTCTTGGATTGCTTTGCCGTGGTAGCCGATTGACGTCAGTACCAACCCGGCGTCCAGCGACCTCACCTCGTCGGTGCCGGTGACGGAGAATTGCACACCAGCGGCTCGCTGCTCCCCCAGAACCCGCCTGGGTGTCAGTCGATAGGCCAGCCGGATCCGCGGCCGTCGCGCCGGCCCGGCGGCGTCGCCGAGCGTGCTGAGCACCTCCAGCTTCTGCCGGGTCAGGTCGTCGGCAGCGCCGGCGAGATCGCGCTGCACCAACAGGTGGTCATCAGCGGCGAGCACGACATCGGCGTCCGTCGTCAGCCCGATCAGCTCAGGCAATGTGAAAGCCGACTGCGCCGGGCCCCGCCGGGCCGCGATGACCACCTCCTGCACCCGCGAGCCGCGCAGCGCTGTCAGCGCGTGGTCGGCGATGTCGGTGCCGGCCAGCTGGTCCGGATCACCGGTGAGTACCCGCGCCACGTCGAGGGCGACGTTGCCGTTGCCGATGACGACGACGCGCTCGTGGCTTAAATCCACTGACAACTGAGCGAATCCTGGATGGCCGTTGATCCACGCCACCAACTCGGTGGCGGTACCGGTACCGGGGATGCCCATGCCGTCGATGTCCAGCCGACGGTCGTCGGGCGCGCCGACAGCGTAGATGACCGCATGGTGGTGCGCCAGCAGGTCGTCGTGGCTCAAGTGCCTGCCGATCTCGACGTTGAGGAAGAACCGGAAGTCCCGGTGGCGGGCGATCCGGTCGAAAAGCTTGGTCACCCGCTTGGTGGTCTGATGGTCCGGCGCCACCCCGGCCCGCACCAATCCGTAAGGCGTAGGCAGCTTCTCGAAGACGTTGACCCGGACACCCCGTTGGGTGAGCAACTCGTCGGCGGCGTACATCGCGGCCGGCCCGGACCCGACGATCGCCACGGTCAGCGGACCCTGGCGCCCTCTCCGCACTTCCGGGGCGGGAATCACCGGCGCCAGCTTCGAGGTCGGCGGCAGCTTTTGGTCGGCCGGGCGATCCGGATAGTAAGCGGCGTTGAGCGCGATGAAGGGTTGCTCTTCAGAGGTCAGCCCGGTAACCGGCGCGATAGCACCCACCGGGCAAGCGCTCACGCAGGCACCACAGTCGACACACGCCACCGGATCGATGTGCAACATTTCGGCGGTGGCGAAGCCCGGCTCGTCCGGCGACGGGTGGATGCAGTTGACCGGGCAAGCATAAACACAGGACCCGTCGCTACAGCACGACTGGGTTATGACGTGCGGCATGAAACTCCAGCTTCTAGGCCACGGCCAAGTGCTCGCGCTGCGGTTCGCTGCGGTAGCGCGACGGCTTGCCGTTGATCTTGCAGATCCGCCACATCAATTTGGCCAGCGGATTCATCAGACGTGTGTCGTAGCAGAGCATCCGGACATCCCCGAACATGTCCCGCAGCATCTGGCGCGACCCCGGCGAACGGAAGAACACGTCTTTGCGAACCTCGCGCGGGATGTCGAACTCCTGCCAGAAGGCCTTGGGCGGAACCACGATCGCTGAGCACAGCATCCGCATGGTGAGCGGCACAAACAGCGAGAGCCAGAACCGCTTGCGGCGTGGCAGCCGGGGCACCCGCTTGCGCAGATATTCGTGCGCAAACGAGATGTGCCGCGCCTCTTCGGCCACGTGGATGGCCATCACCCGCTCCATAATCGGATGCAACTGCTTGCCCTCGCGCAAGACGTTCTTCTGTGTGTGGTCGATGGGTTCCTCACCGGCAAGAATGCCGAACCAAAAGGGGATTGGCAGCGGGCCGGCCACTAGCGGGATCACCGGCTGAATCCATTTCAGCAGCCGTGGCATGCCCGGGACGTCGGCGCCGATATGGTTCACCATCTCCTGGAACATCATAGTGTGGTTGCACTCTTCGACCGCTTCGTGCAGGCAGTACCGGTACTCCGGTGACCCGTTGGGCACCCAGAACGCGTAGTCCATCAGACCGCGAATCAAGATGGACTCGAAGTGCAGGCCCACCTTGGCCACATTCGCCTGGCGCCACATGCCGATTTTGATCCGGCGTTCCTCGGATTGCGCCTGATACCAGGGATGCCGGCCCAGCGGGTCGGTCTTCGGCAGAATCCAGCGCGGGTCGTTCTCGGTCACCGCGAACTCCGGTGACGACCAGTCGATGTCGGTGTAAGGGTTGAAGTTTCGCCGCACGGATCCTTCGGACAGCGTGGTCAGCAGCTGCACGTAGGCCGGGTCGTCCTGGACGTCCATGTTGCGGCGCCAGCGTCGCACAAGTTTCGTTCGAGCCTGCTTTTGAGTCGTTCCCGCCTGGGCCATTCTCAGCCTTCCGCCGAACTTTACATTTCCATGTGCTTTGTCGATTGACAGTACCGCAGGTATCGGCAACTTTCCAGTTGCTGTTATCACCGCCTTGATCGGAGCACTTCGTGAGCCAGCTCACATAAGGCGGCTCACTACCCTGGTGGACATGGTTGACCAGCTCACTATTCCCGAGGACCTGAAACCCCGCGACGGCCGGTTCGGGTCAGGCCCGTCGAAGGTCCGTCCGGAACAGCTGCACGCTCTCGCCACCAGCGCGGCCGGGTTGTTCGGCACCTCCCACCGTCAGGCGCCGGTGAAGAACCTGGTCGGTCGGGTCCGCAAGGGGCTGGCCGAATACTTCTCGCTGCCTGACGGCTACGAGGTGATCCTGGGCAACGGCGGGGCGACGGCCTTCTGGGACGCAGCGGCCTTCGGGCTGATCGACAAGCGCTCGCTGCACCTGGCCTACGGCGAGTTCAGCACCAAATTCGCCGCGGCGGTCGCCAACAACCCGTTCATCGGCGACCCCATCGTCATCAAGGCCGAGCCGGGCAGCGCACCCGAGCCGCAGAGTGATCCTGCAGTGGACGTCATCGCTTGGGCGCACAACGAAACGTCGACCGGGGTGGCGGTGCCGATCAGCCGTCCCGGCGACTCCGGTGACGCGCTCGTCGTCATCGACGCCACCTCCGGCGCCGGCGGTCTGCCGGTGAACATCAGCGAGACCGACGCCTACTACTTCGCGCCGCAGAAGAGCTTCGCCAGCGACGGCGGGCTGTGGCTGGCGATCCTGAGCCCGGCGGCGTTGAGCCGGATCGAGTCCATCGCCGCGTCGGGCCGTTGGGTGCCCGACTTCCTGTCGCTGCCCATCGCCGTCGAAAACAGCCGAAAGGATCAGACCTACAACACACCGGCGATCGGCACGCTGGTGCTCCTGGCCGAACAGATCGATTGGCTGATCGGCAACGGCGGCCTGGACTGGGCAGTCAAGCGCACCGCGGATTCCTCGCAACGGCTCTACTCGTGGGCACAGGACCGGCCCTATACCAACCCGTTCGTCGCCGAACCGCGGTTACGTTCCCAAGTTGTGGGCACCATCGACTTCGTCGACGACATAGATGCTGGGGCCGTCGCCGCGACTTTGCGGGCCAACGGGATCGTCGACACCGAGCCCTACCGCAAACTCGGCCGCAACCAACTGCGGGTCGCCATGTTCCCCGCTGTCGAGCCCGACGACGTCAGTGCGCTCACGACGTGCATCGACTGGGTGGTCGAAAGACTTTGACCTACTTGCCAGCGTGTCAGCACCAGCTCGGCCGCTACCTGCGTTAAAGTCCGCAGCTGACAGGCCTGGCGCGGGCGCGTCACGCAGCCTGTGAGGAGAAGCCATGCGGGAACTCAAGGTCGTTGGACTCGACGTCGATGGCAAACACATGATCTGCGAGAGCGCTCAGGTCAACGCAGGTCCGGCCGAGAAGTTCAGGGTGGAAATCGACGATCGGCTGCGGGCGGCGGTGCGCGGCGACGGGGCTCGGGTAGCGCAAACCCAAATCGACATCGAGGTCACCAAAATGCTCAGTCCCAAGGAAATTCAGGCGCGAATTCGCGCCGGTGCGTCCGTCGAACAGGTGGCAGCAGCGGCCGGAGCGGACATCTCGCGAGTGCAACGTTTCGCGCATCCGGTACTGCTGGAACGTTCCCGGGCCGCCGAGCTGGCAACCGCGGCGCATCCTGTCTTGGCCGACGGCCCCGCGGTGCTGACACTGTTGGAGACCGTCACCGCCGCCTTGGTGGCTCGTGGCCACAATCCCGACAGCCTCCGGTGGGACGCGTGGCGTAACGAAGATGGCCGCTGGACGGTGCAGTTGGTCTGGAAAGCCGGCCGTTCGGACAACTTGGCCCACTTCCGCTACAGCCCCGGCGCGCACGGCGGGACGGTGACGGCGGTCGACGACGGCGCAAGCGAGCTGATCGACCCGAGTTTCCAGCGTCCGTTGCGGCCGCTGGCTCCGGTGGCGCAGCTCGACTTCAACGAGTACGAGACCACGTCCCCCGCACCGGTCGAGCCGGCCGAAAGCCCTGCGCCCGAACCCGAATCCGCCCGCCCGCGCCGCCGCAAGGCGACCGTGCCGCCGTGGGAAGACGTGCTGCTGGGCGTGCGCTCCACCGGGCAGCGCTGATCAGCTGTTCGGCAACGACGTCAACGCCAGCAGCGTCAGCCAGGCGGCGATCACACCGACCCCCGCACCGAAGACGAACCAGCGCAGCACCGGCGTACGGCGCCAGCCCCACAGGGTAGGCGCCAAGCCGCCGACCGCGATGATGTTCAGGCCGACTGCGAGCAGCGGATGTACCCGAACCAGTCCCAGGCTGAGCACGACGATGGCTACCGCGGTCACCGCCGCGACGAATCCGGAAACCGTCAACCCGGTGGCCCAGGGCGTGGGCTCGCCGTTCACGGCGAAAGCCTAACCCGGTCGACGAGGCGGACTCTTTCGTAGAACGCCAGCGCGGCCGCGGTGGCGACGTTGAGCGAGTCGGTGCCACGCGTCATCGGGATCCGCACTTGCCAGTCGCTGGCCCGCAAGGCCATGGCGCTCAACCCCGGGCCCTCGGCGCCCAGCAGGATGGCCACCCGATCCTGCCGGATGGTCGCCATCACCGCCGGGAGAGACTGCGCCGCGGCGCTCGGCGTCATCGCCAGCAGCCGGAAACCGCGTTCGCGCAACAAGGCCAGATCACCCGGCCACTGCGCGGCGCGCGCGTAGGGCACCAGCAACGCATGCCCCATCGACACCCGCACGGCCCGGCGGTACAGCGGGTCAGCGCACCCGCTGCCGAATATCACCGCATCCACGCCCAGGCCGGCCGCGTTGCGGAAGATCGAGCCCAGGTTCTCGTGATCGTTGACACCTTCTAGAACGGCGATGGTGTGGGCGCGGTCAATCAGGTCGGTGATGCCGGGTTCGGGCACCCGCCGCGCCGCGGCCAGCACGCCCCGGTTGAGGTGAAATCCCACCACGCGGGCCATCACGTCAGCCGACGCCCGGTAATACGGTGCGTCGGGGCCGTTGGGGCCGGCCAAGTCGGCCGACAGCTCAGCCAATCGGCGGTCGGTGCCGAGCAGGGCGAGCGGCGCGAACCGGGACGCCAGCATTCGCTGCACCACCAGCACACCTTCGGCGATCACCAGCCCTTTGCCCGTCGGCAGATCCGGTCGCCGGTCGATGCTGTTCAAATCGCGAAAATCATCAAGCCTCGGGTCGTCGGGATCGTTGACGTCCAGAACTTCCGTCACCGGCGCCGCTCCTCCCCATCGTCCCCTCGCAAGCTGGGGTGCCCCCGCGCTCTGCATCGTCGCCGGCGCGGTCACTGGCGCCGCTCCTCCCCATCGTCCCCTCGCAAGCTGGGGTGCCCCCGCGCTCTGCATCGTCGCCGGCGCGGTCACTGGCGCCGCTCCTCCCCATCGCTGCGCTCTGCATCGTCGCCGGCGCGGCTCACGGGCCTTCGTCGACCAGCGCCAGCATCAGGTCGGCGGCGGTGCGCAGCGTGTCGCGGTCGCCGTCGTCCAGGGTCGCCAGCCGCTGGGCCAACCATTCCCGGCTGGCGCGGCGTTCAGTTTCCAAGAGGTCAGCGCCGGCGCCGGACACCGAAACCAGGACTTGCCGGCCGTCGTCAGGATGCGGGCTGCGGTCTACCAGGCCCATGTCGGCCAGCGATGCAATGACCCGGGTCATCGAAGGCGGGCGCACCCGCTCCCGGATCGCCAGGGCGCCCGGCGTCATCGCGCCCTCCTTATACAACGTGGCCAGGGCGGACATCTGTGACAGCGTCACCGGCGACTGGGGCCGGCGGAAGCGCAGCTGACGGGCCAGCCGCATGACCGCCAACGACAAATCGCTGGCCAGCCGCGTGTCGCCGTCAATCACAGCGCGAACGTTACGACACGGCCTGCGGTTGCTGTGACATTTTCGGTCGTCTGCCAGCCGTGAAGCCATCGCCCAGTTGGCGGCCGCGAGGCCGGACACGCAAACCGACGCTGGGAGCCGGCAGCGGAGCGGGCTGAAAGCGGCTAGCTTGAAACTCGATGCCGGACCGACTTGTCAAGGCCGCTGAGCCGCCGCCGTTGCCGCTTCCGTTGCTGCGGGTGTGGCCGGTCGTCGCCGTCGGCGCACTGGGTTGGCTGGTCGCGGTCGTCGTTGCCTTCACCGTGCCGGCGCTGGCCGGTTGGCGTCCGGCCACGCTGGCGGGGTTGGTCACCGGGCTGATCGGCACCAGTATCTTTCTGTGGCAGCGAGACGCCGCGCGCCGCGGTGTGCGCGGTGCACAAATCGGATTCGGAACGAAAGGTTGAGCAATGGCAGCGCCGCTGTTGCAAGCACAGATCGACATCAAAGCACCCGTCTCGACGGTCTGGCAGCTCATCTCGGACTTTCGCCGGATGCCGCAGTGGAGTCCGCAATGCCGGTGGATGAAGCCGCTCGGTCCGGTGCGTCGGGGCACCCGCACCATCAACGTCAACCGGCGCAACCGCCTGTTCTGGCTCACCACCTGCACCGTTACCGAAGTAATCCCGGAACAGCGGCTGGCGTTCCGGGTCAACGCCAACAACACCATCTGGACCTATGAGCTGGAACCGACCGCCGACGGCACCCGGGTGATCGAGAGCCGGCACGCCGAGAACGGCGTCAAGCCCATCTCGAGTCTGTCGGTGAACGCGCTGATGGGTGGGACAACCAACTTCGAGCGTGAGTTGCTGGACGGGATGAACGCCTCGCTGACCAATATCAAGGCCGCAGCCGAGGGCTGACTACTCGGCCGGGGGCTGATCGGCGACGTCGAGGACCCCGTCGTCGAAGGGGTCGATGGCCGGCGACCCGCTGCCTGCGGGCGCCGGGGTGTCCGAGTGCGCGCCGCAGCCGTACTCGGAGTCGACGACGTGCCCGTCGGCCGACATCTCGTTGCCGCATACTCCGAACAGCCGGCCCAACGACCCGGCCAACGGCAGGTAGAAGCCGCAGTCCCGGCACACCCGTTTCGTGGAGCGGGCCATCTGCGCACCCGGACCGTAATCGCCGTCGTGCCAGCGCTGCGCCGCCTCGATGCGGCCCCACGCGCTCAGCACCTGCCGTCGGCCCAGGCCGAGTTCGACGGCCACTTCGTCGATCTGCGGATCGCCGGTCGCGCTGTAGCCGGGCACCAGCCGGGGATCGTCCGGGGATGAGGCCAGCAGGTCCCCCGGCCCCAGATCACCCGGCCGGATCCGTTCCTCCCAGGGCACCCACTCCGGGGCCAGCAACGAGGTGGGGCCGGGCACCAGCACCACTTCGCTCACCGTGGCGTGGTCGGCGCCGGGATACGCGGCGACGACGACGGCCCACTGCCACCCCTGATAGCCGGGCAGATGCGCCAGGAAGCGGTGAGTCGCCGAGGCCGGATCTTCGTAGCTGACGCCGATATAGTCACCGACCTTGTTCGCACCGCTGAACTCCGCGATCGCGTCGCGGGCCTGCTCGACTGCACCAAGGAGGACTGCCGGCGACTGTTCTTCTGACGACTCGATGATCCTGTCCATCGTCTCCAATTCTGCCGCAGCAGGGTGGTGGCCAGCCACACCGACGGCCTGCACCGTGCTGCGGTGGGTATGAGGGAGAATTGACCGGTGTCCGGCGAACGACGTGACCCCCGCGCCGCTGGTCTGGCATCGCCTGCCGGCGAGCATCCCGGGATGGCGAACTACCCCACTGGGGAGGCGCGGCAGCAGCGGCCACGCCGGCCGCCGCCCATGCCCAGCGCCAACCGTTATCTTCCGCCGCTGGATCGGGAGCAGCAGGAGTCCGTCGGATCCAGCGGACCGCCGCGTGCTGCACGGGCCGGCGAACGGATCACTGTCACCCGCGCCGCCGCCCAGCGCAGCCGGGAGATGGGATCCCGGATGTACTGGCTGGTTCAGCGGGCCGCCACCGCTGACGGTGCCGACAAATCCGGGCTGACGGCGCTGACCTGGCCTGTGGTGGCGAACTTCGCGGTCGACTCCGCGATGGCCGTGGCACTGGCCAACACACTGTTCTTCGCGGCCGCTTCGGGGGAGAGCAAAGACCGGGTGGCGCTGTACCTGCTGATCACGATCGCACCGTTTGCGGTGATCGCGCCGCTGATCGGTCCGGCGCTGGACCGGCTGCAGCACGGCCGCCGCGTCGCGCTGGCGTTGTCGTTCGCGCTGCGTACGGCGTTGGCAGTGGTGCTGATCTTCAATTACGACGGTGCGACCGGCAGTTTCCCGTCCTGGGTGCTTTACCCGTGCGCCCTGGCGATGATGGTGCTGTCCAAATCGTTCAGCGTGTTGCGCAGCGCGGTCACCCCTCGGGTGATGCCACCGACGATCGATCTGGTGCGGGTCAATGCCCGGCTGACTATGTTCGGCCTGCTCGGCGGGACGATCGTGGGCGGCGGGATCGCGGGCGGGATGGAGTATCTGTTCACCCACCTGTTCGCCATGCCAGGTGCGCTGTTCGTCGTGATTGTCGTCACCGTGGCGGGCGCGTCGTTGTCGATGCGGATTCCGCGATGGGTCGAGGTGACTGCTGGTGAAGTGCCGACGCAGTTGCGTTACCGCAGCTCCGGCGGCCCCTCAAGATCCAGCTGGCCGCAAAAAGTGAAGAAGACCGGTGCCTTACGGCAACCGCTGGGCCGCAACATCATCACCTCGTTGTGGGGTAACAGCACCATCAAGGTGATGGTGGGATTCTTGTTCTTGTATCCGGCGTTCGTGGCCAAGGCACAGCACGCCAGCGGTTGGCGGCAGGTGGCCATGCTGGGGCTCATCGGCGCCGCTGCGGCGCTGGGGAATTTCGCCGGCAACTTCACCAGCGCGCGGCTGCGGCTGGGGCGGCCCGCGGTGGTCGTGGTGCGTTGCACTGTCGTCGTCACGCTCGCGGCGTTGACGGCCGCGGTGACCGGCAGCCTGCTGGTGGCGGCGGGGGCGACGCTGTTCACGTCGGGTTCCAGTGCCATTGCGAAGGCGTCCCTGGATGCTTCGTTGCAGGACGACCTGCCCGAGCAGTCGCGCGCGTCGGCATTCGGCCGTTCGGAGTCGACACTGCAGTTGGCCTGGGTGCTCGGCGGTGCACTCGGGGTGTTGTTGTACACCGAACTGTGGGTCGGTTTCACCGTGGTCAGCGCCATACTGATGCTGGGTCTGGCCCAGACCGTCGTCAGCTTCCGTGGCGAGTCGTTGATTCCGGGGCTGGGCGGTAACCGGCCAGTGATGGTCGAGCAAGGGTGAGGCTGCGTACCGCCGCGGTGCTCGTGGCAGCGGCCCTGGCGACTGTGGTGCTTGTGGGGACCGGGACCGGCGCGTGGCTGCTTGTGCGCGAACACGTTTCGCGGCAACCCGAGATCAGCGCATACTCCGGCGGGCACTTGACCCGGGTAGGGCCGTACCTGTTCTGCAACGTCCTCGATCTCAACGACTGCCGGCGGCCGCAGGAGCAGGGCGAACTACGGGTCAACGAGCACGATCCGGTGCAACTGTCGGTGCCGCCGGAGATCGGTCGCGCACCGTGGCGGCTGTTGCAGGTCTACGAAGATCCGGCCAACACCAGGTCGACGTTCTACCGGCCGGCCAGCCGGCTGGCGGTCACCGTCGAGACCGTCGACCCGCAACGCGGCCGGCTGACCGGTATAGCCGTGCAGTTGCTGACGCTGGCCTTCGACCCGCGTGGTGAGCTGATCGACGTGCCGCACGCCGAATGGTCGGTGCGGATGGTCTTCTGAGCGCTTCACAATGCGGCCGGTTATGTCGCGCTGTGGCTCTCGGGCACCTGCTCGCCCTCGACCGGTGGACCTGGTGGCGTCCCGTCGCCGAACGGCCTGCCGCCCAGCTCTTCTCGATCGTGCGCCGTCAGCCAGCCGGACAGGTCGGGACCCTTCGGCACGATCCGGGTGGGGTTGATGTCCGCGTGCACGATGTAGTAGTGCTGCTTGATCTGAACGAAATCGATGGTGTCACCGAAACCCGGCGTCTGGAACAGGTCCCGGGCGTAGGCCCATAGCACCGGCATCTCGGCCAGCTTCTGCCGGTTGCACTTGAAATGCCCGTGGTACACCGGGTCGAACCGGGCCAGTGTGGTGAACAACCGGACGTCGGCTTCGGTGATAGTGTCGCCCACGAGATAGCGCTGACCGCTGAGCCGCTCGCTCACCCAGTCCAGCGCGGTGAACAACCGGTCATAAGCCGCCTCGTAGGCCTGCTGTGAGCCCGCGAAGCCGCAGCGGTACACCCCGTTGTTGATTTCGGTGTAGATCCGTTGGCTTACTTCGTCGATCTCTTCGCGAAGCGGTTCGGGATACAGCTGCGGCGCGCCGTCGCGGTGGTAGGCGGTCCACTCGGTAGACAGATCCAACGTCATCTGCGCGAAGTCGTTGGTGACCACCGCGCCGGTCGGCACGTCCACGATGGCCGGGACGGTGATCCCCTTCGGATAGTCGGCAAACCTTTTGAAGTAAGCGTCCTGCAACCGCGGTATCTGCAACACCGGGTCGACCCCGCCTGGGTCCAGGTCGAACGTCCAACTGCGCTGGTCATGGGTGGGCCCGCAAAAACCAATTGACAGCACCTTTTCCAGCCCGAGCAGCCGGCGCACGATGATCGCGCGGTTGGCCCACGGGCAGGCACGGGCAACGATCAGCCGGTACCGGTCAGGCTCGACCGGGAAGCCGTCACGGCCGTCGGCGGTGATGCGGGTAGTGATGTAATCGGTGTCCCGGTTGAAGTCGCCACCCCCGGCCACATAGGAAGCCACCTCGAGCAGCCTACTGCTGCAGTTCGGGCGTCAGGTTCAAGAACCGTCGCGCCAGGTTCGGCTCGGTCGACGCAGTCGGCTCCCAATGCGCAATCCACGGCCCAGTCCCCTCTGACGGGTCGAGAATTCCGTCCTCGAGCCAGACGAAGCGGCCGTCGAGCACTTCGCGCGTCAACTGGACGTCGGCGCTGTCGGTGTTGGTCCACAGCGCGTCGAACAGTGCCTGCACCCGCAGCGTCGCCTGCTCACAGAACGCGCCGGCCAGTTCGTAAGCTTGTTGTCCGACAGTCTCATTCGCGCTTCGTTGGGATTCGGCACGAACGCAGGCGGCGGACATCGCGAACAACTCTGCCCCGATGTCGACGACGCGCCCCAGGAACTGTTGCTTTTGCTCCAGCTTGGCCTGCCAGCGTGCCATCCCGTAAAAGGTGTTGCGCGCCAACTTGCGGGCGGACCGTTCGACGAACCGCAAATGGCTGGCCAGCCTGCCGAACTCGCGGTAGGAAGTGGGCCGCTGGCCCTCGCCGAACACCAACTGCGGCAGCCACTTAGCGTAGAAGCCGCTCGCACTGACCGCTGCGGTCGCCTTCTGCCGCAGGTCGCTGTCCGGCTTGGCCAGGTCGCCGGCGGCCGAGAGGTGCGCGTCGACGGCCTCGCGGGCGATCAGCAGCCGCATAATCTCGCTGGATCCTTCGAAGATGCGGTTGATCCGCAGATCTCGCAGCGACTGCTCGACGGGTGCCGCGCGTTCGCCGCGGGCGGCCAGCGACTCGGCCGTCTCATAGCCACGGCCACCGCGGATCTGAACCAGTTCGTCGGCGATCACGCAGGACATCTCGCTGGACCACAACTTCGCCAGCGCCGCCTCGATGCGGATGTCGTTGCGGCCTTCGTCGGCCATCTGACCGGACAGCTCTAAAACCGCGTCCAGCGCATACGCCGTAGCGGCGATGAAGGCGATCTTGCCGGCCACCGCCTCGTGCTTGCCGACCGGCTTGCCCCACTGCACCCGCTCGGCAGACCACTCACGTGCGATCTTCAGCGACCACTTCGATGCGCCGGTGGCAATCGCCGGAATGGCGAGCCGTCCGGCGTTCAAGGTGGTCAGCGCAATTTTCAGGCCGTCGCCTTCGCGTCCGATCAGGTTTTCTTTCGGCACGCGCACACCGTGCAGCCGGGTCACGCCGTTCTCGATCCCGCGCAGTCCCATGAACCGGTTGCGGCGCTCGACGGTGATACCGGGTGAGTCGGCTTCCACCACGAACGCGCTGATCCCGCCCCGGTGGCCCTCGCTCTTGGGCACCTTGGCCATCACCACCAGCAGGTCGGCGACCACCCCGTTAGTCGTCCATAGTTTGACGCCCTCGAGTTCGTACGCCTCACCGTCGTCGACCGGCGTGGCCGTCGATGCCAGACGCGCGGGATCGGAGCCCACGTCCGGCTCGGTGAGCAGAAAAGCCGAAACAGCGCCGGCCGCGCAGCGAGGCAGGAACTTCTGCTTCTGCTCAGGCGTCCCGGCGAGCTTCAGCGGCTCGGGCACGCCGATCGACTGATGCGCCGACAACAGCGCCCCCAGACTCGGGTGCACACTCGACACCAGCATCAGCGCCCGGTTGTAGCCGACCTGGGACAGGTCCAAGCCGCCGTACTCCGATGGGATCTTCATACCGAAACATCCGAGCTGGGCCAGCCCTTTGACGCATTCGTCCGGAATCTGAGCGTCGCGTTCGATCACCGTGCCGTCGACCGTCTTGAGGAAGCCGCGCAGCTTGGCCAGGAACGCCTCGATGCGGGCAGCGTCGTCCTGCGACGGCTGTGGGAACGGGCTGATCAACTCCAGCGGGAAGCGGCCGAGAAACAGCTCCTTGGCGAACGAAGGTTTCTGCCAGCCGCTTTCCCGGGATTCCTCGGCGACGGCCCGCGCCTGTTCTTCGGTGACTTGAGCTTGCTGCGTCATCGCGGCCACCCTCTCGTGCTAGGACCCCGGTTCTTTGCTTCCAGTGTGCTGCCAGGAGTACTCGCACATCAGGCGATTCGACGATGACAGCGGCTGCAAATGTCTTGCAGCGTTCGATCGCCCGGCTAAGCGTCCAATTCCTGGGCCACCGCCTTGACCACGTCAGAAACCCGGCGGGCGGTTTTGCGGTCGGGGTAACGACCCTTCCGTAATTCGGGTTGCACTGTGCTCTCCAGCAAGGTGATCATGTCTTCGACCATCCCGTGCAGTTCGTCCGGGCTGTGCTTGTGCTCGACGGACGACGGTGTTTCCCGCCGGGTGCGCGCCAGACTCGGCGGCGGGTCGACCAGCTTGAGGCTCAGCGCCTGCGGGCCGCGCCGACCGGAAGCCACGCCGAACTCGACGCGCTGCCCCGCCTTGAGCCCCTCGACACCAGCAGGCAACGCCGAGGACCGGACGTAGACGTCCTCGCCCTCCTCCTGCGACAGGAAGCCGAACCCCTTGGCGGCGTCGTACCATTTCACCTTGCCTGTCGGCACTGATCTCACCTGCTTGTCTGATGGATTACTCGAAGGGCCACACAAGGAAGCGTCCCGCCTGCGCAGGACGCATGTGCCTGATGATCCTACTCGGGTGGCAGCCAACGGAGCACCCAGATTTCTGGGTAGGGTTGAGGTCACCGCTGGAGGAGAAATGCGCCTGATCCTGAACATCATCTGGCTGGTTTTCGGTGGCCTGTGGCTGGCCCTCGGCTATTTGCTGGCGGCGCTGATCTGCTTCCTGCTCATCGTCACCATTCCGTTCGGCTTCGCCGCACTGCGCATCGCGTCGTTCACATTGTGGCCGTTCGGACGCACGATCGTGGACAAGCCCGGCGCTGGCGACGGGGCCCTCGTCGGCAACGTGCTCTGGATCGTGCTGTGCGGCTTCTGGCTGGCCATCGGCCATCTGACCACCGCTGTCGCGATGGCGGCGACCATTGTCGGGATTCCGCTGGCCTTGGCCAACCTCAAACTCATCCCAGTGTCACTGGTGCCGCTGGGCAAGCAGATTGTGCCCGTCGGGTCGTCGACGCAATCGGATTGGATGCACATATGAACGTCACCCCGCTGGGTTTGCCAGCGGTGCGACATCAGACCGGCCGCACCGCCGCGACGGGCATGCCCACCGCCGGGCCTATGGTCGACACCTTCGGCCGGCTCGCCACCGACCTGCGGGTGTCGCTGACCGACCGGTGCAATCTGCGCTGCACCTACTGCATGCCGGCGCAGGGCCTGGACTGGCTGCCCAGTGAGCAGGTGCTGCGCCCCGAAGAACTGGCCCGGCTGCTGCGCATCGCGGTCACCCGACTCGGCGTCACAAGCGTGCGGTTCACCGGCGGAGAGCCGCTGTTGGCCCGGCACCTCGAACAGGTGATCGCGGCGACGGCCGCACTGCGGCCCCGCCCGGAGATGGCGTTGACCACTAACGGCCTCGGGCTCGCCCACCGAGCGACGGCGCTGGCCGCCGCCGGACTGGACCGGGTCAACGTCTCGCTGGACAGCTTGGACCGCGCTCATTTCGCTGCGGTCGCGCGTCGCGACCGGCTCGGCGACGTACTCGACGGCCTGGCGGCAGCCAGCGCCGCCGGACTGCAGCCGATCAAGGTGAACGCCGTGCTGGTGCCGGGGACCACCCAGGACAGCGTCGTCGAACTGCTGCGGTTCTGCTTGCGCGGCGGCTATCAGTTGCGGTTCATCGAGCAGATGCCGCTGGACGCCGGACATCATTGGCGCCGCGGCGCCGGACCGAGTGCCGACGATGTGCTGGCAATGCTGAAGCAGGATTTCCGGCTGCGGCCGGACTCGGCGCCGCGTGGTTCCGCGCCGGCCGAGCTGTGGCTTGTCGACGCCAGACCGGACTGCCCCGCCGGCAAGGTGGGTGTCATCGCTTCGGTGACGCAGGCGTTCTGCTCGCAGTGCGACCGCAGCCGGTTGACCGCCGACGGGCAGGTCCGCAATTGTCTGTTCGCCGCCGAGGAGACCGACCTGCGGCGGCTGCTGCGTCAGGGCGCGGATGATGACGCCATCGAGGCGGCCTGGCGCGCCGCCATGTGGCGCAAGGCCGCCGGGCACGGTATCAACGACCCTGACTTCGTTCAGCCCCACCGTCCGATGAGCGCGATCGGTGGCTGATTCCGCAGCCGAGCGAACTGAACTGCGCGAGGTACGGGTGACGGTGCGCTATTTCGCGGCGGCGCGGGCCGCGGCGGGCACCGAGTCGGAAAGCGTCACGGCACGGCCGGGCATCACCGTGGCCGAGCTGGTGCTCGGCCTTGCAAAGCGCAACCCGCAATTGTCGACGGTGCTGAGCCGCTGTTCCTACCTGTGCGACGGCGTCGCGGTCGGCGCGCAGGCGGCCACGGTTCGACCAGTGGAATGCGGCCAGACAATCGACGTGCTGCCGCCGTTCGCCGGCGGGTAGCTGTGATATCCGCCACATAACGGTTTAATCACGGGACGGCAACGGCTCGATTGCGCTCGCGCTGACCTGCGCGAACGGCGCCGTGTCCTGGTGTTTTCCCGTTCGCCGACGGACGAAACGCCGGGCTGAACAAATAATGACGGAATTGCGTTGAGCCGTTACCGTTTTCCCGGGCGCGCCGAGCCGGACCGAGCGGCGGGCCTTTCCCTCCTACAGCGCCGAGCTCCATCCAGTAGGCCAGGGAAACCAACGACATCCGATGGATGGAGGCGGGGGACCCAACGTCCACCGAATCGGACCTGGAGCCGTCCGCGGCTCCTTGGGGTGAAGCCAGTCTCGCTTTCGCACGAAAGCGGCCCTGGCCGGGCAGCCTCTCCAGCCCGAACCCGACAGCTGACCTCGCAGGCGCGTGCAGAGAGAGGAATACCACGCACTTATGAGTGGACGGCATCGTAAGCCCACCACGTCGGGCATCAGCGTCGCCAAGATAGCGGTTACCGGAGCTGTGATCGGTGGTGGCGGCCTCACATTGGCGGGCCATGCCTCTGCGGCAACCGACGGCGAGTGGGACCGGGTGGCCGGATGTGAATCCGGCGGCAACTGGGGCATTAACACCGGTAACGGCTACCACGGCGGCCTGCAATTTTCCCAGGGCACCTGGGCCGCACACGGCGGCGGTCAGTTCGCCGCGTCTGCCAACCAGGCCACTCGGGAACAACAGATCGCGGTCGCCGAACGGGTCCTCGCCACCCAGGGCCGCGGCGCATGGCCGGTTTGTGGTCACGGGCTGTCCGCGGCGACACCGCGCAACGTCGTCGCCGACCCCGCGCCGAGTGACCCCGACGCCAACCCCGCTCCGGAGCTCGCGGCGCAGGATGCGCCGGCGCCGCCCGAGGACCTGCCGCCCGCTCCCGCCGACGACCCGGCACCGCCGGTCGAGTTGGCCGCAGCTGACGGACCTCCGGCCCCCGAGGCTCCGGCCCCCGAGGCTCCGGCCCCCGAGGCTCCGGCCCCCGAAGCTCCAGCCCCCGAAGCTCCGGCTCCTGAGGCTCCGGCCCCCGAAGCTGCGGCCGACGAGCCGGCCGCCGTCGCTGAGCAGGCCCCGACCGACCAGCCGGCCTCTGTCGAGCCCGCCGGTGACAATGCACCTGCGCCGGCCGACGAGCCCGCGGCACCGGTCGTCGAGACCGTCGTGCAGCAGCCCGACGGCGACGCTCCGGGCGCCCCTGGCGACGCTTCCCCGGGAGATGTCCACTCGGCCAGCACCGTGTCGTACGTGCAGAACCTGTGGCAGGCGATCCAGTCGCAGGGTGTCAATCCCGGCAACGCGCTCAACGGCCTGGGGCAGCTGCACTAACCACGGTCGGTTCAGGCGGAGCCGACCCATTCGTCGGTTCCATCGGCGAAAAACTGGTGCTTCCACACCGGCAACTGCTCTTTGATCGCGTCGACCAGCCGGGCACACGTCTCGAACGCGGCCCGGCGATGGTCGGCGGCCACGGCGGCCACCAACGCCACCTCACCGATCTGCAGGACGCCGATGCGGTGGCTGGCCGCCACGGCTCGTACACCGGATGACCTCGCGGCAACATCGTCGACGACGTCGGCGAGCACCTGGCCGGCCGACGGGTGCGCGGAATACTCCAGCCGCAGCACCTCGCGGCCGCCGTCGTGGTCGCGGACCACGCCGACGAAGCCGACAACGGCTCCCGCCGAGTCGTGGCCGACCAACGCTTCATGTTCGGCCAACGCGATCGGTTGCCCGGTCAGCGCGGCCCGCCGGACCTGTGGCACCGTCAACCCGAGTGGTCTTTGCCGGCCAGTTGATCCAGCGCGTGGTCGAGCACGCCGGCAAGCACCGCGAGGCCGTCGCGCACGCCGCCCGGCGAACCCGGCAGGTTGACGACCAGGGTCCGCCCAACCACGCCGCAGACCCCGCGCGACAGCACCGAAGTCGGCACTTTCGGCAGCCCGGAGCGGCGAATCGCATCGGCCAGGCCGGGCACCTCGTAGTCCAGCACGGCCGCCGTCTGAGCCGGGGTGTGGTCAGTGGGCGAGATCCCGGTTCCGCCGGAGGTGATCACCACGTCCACGCCGGCGCTGACCGCCTCGCGCAGCGCCTGCCCCACCGGTTCACCATCGGCCACCACCTGCGGTTGGTCTGACACGAACCCATGGTGGGCCAGCCACTCGGCGATGATCGGACCGCTGCGGTCCTCGTACACACCGGCCGCGGCCCGACTGGACGCGATGACGATGCGGGCGGAGCGTGGGTGGATCACCGCGTCCAGGTCCCGCTGCGGCCGCCGTCTTTGCGCAGGACCCGGATGTCGTCGATGCGGGCGGCCGGGTCGACCGCCTTCACCATGTCGTAGAGCGTCAGTGCCGCCACGCTGACAGCTGTCAGCGCCTCCATCTCCACCCCGGTGCGGTCGGTGCTGCGCACGGTCGCGGTGATCTCGATGTCCGACCCTGTTGCGGTGAAGTCGACATCGACACTGGTCAGCGCGAGCTGATGGCACAGCGGTATCAGGTCGCTGGTGCGCTTGGCGGCCAGGATGCCCGCGACCCGGGCGGTCGCCAGCGCGTCGCCTTTAGGCAGCCCACCGGCGGAGATCATCGAGACCACCTGTGCAGAGGTGCGCAACGTACCGGCCGCGACGGCGGTGCGTCTGGTTGCTTGCTTGCCGGTCACATCGACCATGTGTGCCTCGCCGCGCTCGTCGACGTGCGAGAGGCCGCTGGAGTCCGACTGCCACGCTGCCGCAGCGCCCGACATTCCCCTCACCGCCTACCAGTTGACGATGGTGACCGGGTGCACGTAGGGCAGGTCGTCGGAGGGCACCGGGAACGTGACTTCACCGAAGGGAGACAGCGCACCCACTCGATCGCTCGCCAGTTCGCTCACCGCATGATCTTCCGGGTCCGTCGTCGGCCAGCCGTTGTCGACGTATTTGGTCTTTAGCGCTTTGTTGTCCGCGTTGTCAGCCACGAGTTCCATTCTGACAGGTCTTTCCCGCGCCCGCCCATGGTGTCAACATCGGCGGCGTCGGCACGCCCGACTGCTTTACGCTGGTCAGCGATGACCGAACACACCCCGGGTATGGCGCTGGGGTCATGGCTGGCCGAGTTGCCCGACGAGGGGCTGATCCGTCTGCTGGAACTGCGGCCGGACCTCGCTCAACCACCGCCGGGCAGCGTCGCCGCGCTGGCAGCCCGCGCTCAGGCCCGGCAATCCGTCAAGGCCGCCTGCGACGAACTGGATTTTCTGCGCCTGGCGGTCATCGATGCGCTGCTGGTGCTGCACGCCGACACCACCGGGGTCCCGGTCGCCAAGTTGCTCACCGTGATCGGTGCGCGGGCGCCCGAGACCGAAGTGACCGCCGCACTAGACGACCTGCGCGAACGCGCCCTGGTGTGGGGTGACCCCGACGTCCGGGTGGCGGTGGACGTGGGCAGCGGGCTGCCGTGGCATCCCGGGCAGGTGACATTGGAGGACGAGTCACGCACCGCCGAGCAGATCGCCGAGCTGGTCGACGGACTCCCGGATCTGGAGTCGCAGGTGTTGGACAAGCTGGTCGACGGTTCGCCGATGGGACGCACCCGTGATGCCGCGCCCGGTGCACCGCCGGACCGGCCGGTGCCGCGCCTGCTCGCGGCGGGCCTGCTGCGCCGGCTTGACGCCGAGACGGTCATCCTGCCCCGGCAGGTCGGCCACGTGTTGCGGGGTGAACGACTCGGTCCGGCCCGCTTGACGCCGCCGGACCCGATCATCGCGACCACCACGCCGGCCGACGTCGACGCCGCCGCAGCCGGTGCTGTCCTCGATGTGCAGCGTGAAATCGACGTGTTACTCGACACGTTCAGCGCCGCACCCGTCGCCGAGCTGCGCAGCGGCGGGCTGGGTGTTCGGGAAGTCAAGCGGTTGGCCAAGCTCACCGGCATCGACGACGCCCGGCTGGGCATAATCCTCGAACTCGTGGCGGCGGCCGGTCTGATCGCCAGCGGTAAGCCGGATCCCGAGCCACCCGACGGCGACGGACCGCATTGGGCGCCGACGGTGGCCGCCGACCGGTTCACCGAAGCGTCCACCGCTGAGCGCTGGCAGCTGCTGGCCACCACCTGGCTCGACTTGCCGGCCCGCCCGTCGTTGATCGGCACCCGAGGTCCGGACGCCAAACCTTATGGTGCACTGTCTGATTCGGTGTATTCGACGGCGGCCCCGCTGGATCGCCGGTTGCTGCTGAGCGTGCTGGCCGGGTTGACGCCCGGCAGCCGAGTCGACGAGAACACCGCTTCGGCGGCACTGATGTGGCGGCGACCGCGGTGGGCGAAGCGGCTGCAACCCGGTCCGGTGGCAGACCTGCTGAACGAAGCACACCTGGTGGGGCTGGTGGGTCGCGGCGCGATCAGTACACCCGGGCGCGCGTTGCTGGCCGGCATGGATGAGAAGGCCGACGTCGTCGAGTCGATGAACCGGGCGCTGCCGAAGCCGATCGACCACTTTTTGGTGCAGGCGGATCTGACGGTCGTGGTGCCCGGTCCGTTGGAGCGCGGACTCGCCGAGCAGTTGGCCACGGTGGCTACCGTCGAATCCGCGGGAGCCGCAATGGTCTACCGGGTCAGCGAAGCATCCATCCGGCACGCTTTGGATGTCGGCAAGACGGCCGACGCGCTGCATTCCCTCTTCACCGAGCACTCCAGGACTCCGGTGCCGCAGGGGCTCACCTACCTGATCGACGACGTCGCGCGCCGGCACGGGCAGCTGCGGATCGGGCTGGCCGCGTCGTTCGTGCGGTGCGAAGATCCCACGCTGCTGGCTCAGGCGGTGAGCGCATCGGCCGTTACCGACGTGCAGTTGCGCACGCTGGCGCCGACGGTGGCGGTATCGCAGGCGCCGATCGCCGAGGTGCTGGCCGCGCTGCGCGAAGCGGGCTTTGCGCCGGCCGCTGAAGATGCCACCGGCGCCATCGTCGACATCCGCTCCCGCGGCGCCCGGGTGCCCACCCCCCCGCAGCGCCGGCCGACCCGTCCGATATCGCGTCCCAGCCGCGAAACCTTGAGCGGGGTGGTCGCGGTGTTACGCAAGGTCAGCGCCGCCCCGTTCGCCCAGACCCGGGTCGACCCGGCGGTTGCGATGTCGCTGCTACAGCGCGCCGCCCACGACGGCGACACCGTGGTGATCAGCTACGTCGACGCCGCGGGGCTGGCCACCCAGCGGGTCGTATCACCGGTTGCAGTAGTCGGTGGCCAACTGGTGGCGTTCGATTCGACGTCGGGGCGCGCCCGGGAATTCGCCATCCATCGCATCACCTCGGTGTCGCCCGCCGACGACGATGCAGAGCGCAGCGATGCGCAGGAGCGGCGGTAGATGCCCGCCGACGACGATGCAGAGCGCAGCGATGCGGAGGAGCGGCGGTAGATGTCAGCGGAACCCGGATAATCGGTGTCATGAACGACGGACCTTTGATCGTGCAGTCCGACAAAACGGTGCTGCTCGAGGTGGACCATGAGCTGGCCGGCGCCGCGCGCGCTGCGATCGCCCCGTTCGCCGAGCTGGAACGCGCACCCGAACACGTACACACCTACCGCATCACCCCGCTGGCGTTGTGGAACGCCCGCGCCGCTGGCCACGACGCCGAACAGGTGGTTGACGCACTGGTCAGCTTCTCGCGCTACGCGGTCCCCCAGCCGCTGCTGGTCGACGTCGTCGACACCATGGCCCGATACGGCCGGCTGCAACTGGTCAAGCATCCTGCACACGGCCTGACGCTGGTCAGCTATGACCGTGCGGTGCTTGCAGAAGTGTTGCGCAACAAAAAGATCGCACCGATGCTCGGCGCCCGCATCGACGACGACACCGTCGTCGTGCACCCCAGCGAGCGTGGCCGGGTCAAGCAGCTGCTGCTCAAGATCGGCTGGCCGGCCGAAGACCTCGCCGGCTACGTCGACGGTGAAGCGCATCCGATCGATCTGCGCCAGGACAACTGGCATCTGCGCGACTACCAGGAGCTAGCAGCCGAGTCGTTCTGGGCGGGCGGCTCCGGTGTGGTGGTGTTGCCATGCGGAGCCGGTAAGACGCTGGTCGGTGCGGCCGCCATGGCCAAAGCCGGTGCCACCACGTTGATCCTGGTGACCAACACCGTCGCGGGCCGCCAGTGGAAACGGGAGCTGATCGCTCGCACGTCGCTGACCGAAGAGGAGATCGGCGAGTATTCCGGGGAACGCAAGGAGATCCGGCCGGTCACCGTCGCGACCTACCAAGTCATCACCCGTCGCACCAAAGGTGAGTATCGCCATCTGGAATTGTTCGACAGCCGCGACTGGGGCCTGATCATCTACGACGAAGTCCATCTGCTGCCCGCACCGGTGTTTCGGATGACCGCCGATCTGCAGTCCCGGCGCCGGCTGGGCCTGACCGCCACGTTGATTCGCGAAGACGGCCGCGAAGGCGACGTTTTCAGCCTGATCGGCCCAAAGCGTTATGACGCGCCGTGGAAGGACATCGAGGCGCAGGGCTGGATCGCGCCGGCCGAGTGCATCGAGGTGCGGGTCACGATGACCGAGAGCGAGCGGATGATGTACGCCACCGCCGAAGCCGACGAACGCTACCGGATGTGTTCGACGGCCCATTCGAAGATCGCCGTCGTCAAGTCGATCCTCGACAAACACCCCGGTGAGCAGACGCTGGTGATCGGAGCCTATTTGGACCAGCTCGACGAGCTCGGCACGGTGCTCGATGCGCCCGTCATCCAGGGGTCGACCAAGACGGCAGAACGCGAGGCGCTGTTCGACGGGTTCCGCCGAGGTGACATCACCACCCTGGTGGTGTCCAAAGTGGCCAACTTCTCCATCGACCTACCCGAAGCCTCGGTGGCAGTGCAGGTGTCGGGGACGTTCGGCTCCCGGCAGGAGGAGGCGCAGCGGCTGGGCCGGTTGTTGCGACCCAAAGCCGACGGCGGCGGGGCGATCTTCTACTCCGTCGTCGCGCGCGACAGTCTGGACGCCGACTACGCCGCGCACCGGCAGCGATTTTTGGCCGAGCAGGGTTACGGCTACGTCATCCGCGACGCCGACGACCTGCTGGGCCCAACAATCTGACCGCGCGCCGGCGAGCGAGCTAAAGCGACAGTATGGTCGCCGAGGCGGTGCCCGGCGCACCGTAGACCTGCGCCAAGCCGACGCGTGGGCTGTCGGGCACCTGCCGGTCCCCAGCCTCGCCGCGCAATTGGCGCACCAGTTCGTGCACCTGCCGCAGACCCGAAGCACCGATCGGCTCACCGTTGGCGATCAGCCCACCGTCGGTGTTGACCGGGATCGACCCGTGGATTTCGGTGGCGCCGTCGGCGATCAGCTTCTCCTGCTCACCGTCGGCACACAAACCGGTCTCGGCCATGTGGATGACCTCCGCGCCGGCGTCGGTGTCCTGCAGTTGCGCGACGTCGACGTCCTCGGGTCCGATGCCCGCAGCCTCGTAGGCGGCCCTGGCGGCGTACACCGTCGGCGAGGCGTCTTCGTCCAGCGGAGCCGATGTCGCGTGCACCTCGTAGGCGCCGAAGCGCCGAGTGCGGATTTCGGTGGCCCGCACATAGACGGGTTTGTCGGTGAACTTGTGCGCGATGTCGCCGCGACACATGATCACCGCCGCGGCGCCTTCGTCGGGCGCGCAGAACATGTACTGCGTCAGCGGGTAGTTCAGCACGGCCGAGTTGAGAATGACGTCTTCGGGAATGGGCTTGCGACGGAACGCATTCGGGTTGAGCGCACCGTTGCGGAAGTTCTTCGCCGCGACTTTGGCCAGTGTGCTCTGCGAGATGTTGTGGTCGTGGATGTACTTGTTGGCCTTCATCCCGAAGAACTTGGTGGTGACAAATTGCCCGTTCTGCGCATACCACTGCGGCAACGCCAGCTTGGCCGGGTCATCGGTGAATGCGCCGCGCGGATGCTTGTCCAACCCGATGGCGATGCCGATGTCGTACTTGCCCAGCCGGATGGTGTCGGCGGTCTGCTGGATGGCACTGGCCGCGGTGGCACAGGCATTGAACACGTTGGTGAATGTGATACCGGTGAGCCCCACGAGACGCGTCACCGCATCCGGATTCGACACCTCGTAGCTACCGCCGAAACCGAATTGGATGTCGCGCCACTGCAAACCGGAATCGGTCAGCGCGGATTGGATGGCCTCGGCGCTCATCTGCATCGCGGTTTTGTCGAACCGGCCGAACGGATGCAGTCCCACGCCGATGATGGCGACATCGTTTGTCATATGGATCCCCTCGGTAGATGGTGGCGACCCGCTTCACCCGGCTCCGCCGCGCCCGCGATCGCCACTAGACCGGTCTGAAGGCGAACGTGACGATCTCATTGCCGTCGCCGTCTGCGGTGAACGGCACCATGGTGAGCTCGACTTCTTGGCCGAACTGCAGCTTGGCCGGATCGTTCTCGGTGAGCCTGCCTTCGACGCGGATGATGTCGCCGAGTTGGACCAGGCCGACACCGAACGGCACGAAATCCCCGCCGGTCGGGCCGGCGTAGGGCGCGCCGGGCGGGAAGCCCTGGGTCGTCCACGCCACCAGCGTTCCGCGCCGCGGCAACAGCAGGTCGCTCATCTGCCCGCCGCTGCAGCGCGGGCAACGCTGCTGCACCGGGAAGGTGGTGGCATCGCACTCGCCGCACCGGCTACCGATCAGCTGTGGAGTGTCGTCCGGCCAGGTTGAGATGTCAGGAGCGAGTGCCTTCTGCATCGATCGATCCTCCGTACGACGGCACGAGAATAAAGCCGAGTAAACCGTACAACACCGTTCGACTAAACCGGTAATGACGTTCTCAGAAGCCCGGGCTGGGCTAACTCAGTGCGGGGATGATCTCCTGCTCGAACAGCTCGATGCCCGACCGGTCGTAGGCCGCCTCCGGGAAGTAGCAGATCACATACCCACAGCCCAGGCCTCGCAGCCGTTGCAGCCGTTCGATCACCTGCTCGAGCGTGCCTTCTGCCGAACCGGTTCCACCGGTGGCCGCGATCATCCCGTCCGCCGCCGACTCTGGCAAGTACTCCGCGAGCCGATCACGGATGCGTTGCAGGCGGTCTTTGACCTCCTGCTCCGACGTGCCGATCACCGCATTGACGTTGACCGAGCGCACGATGGCGTCGAAGTCAGTGCCCACATCGCGGCAGTGCTGCGCCAGGACTTCGGACTTGTGCACAAAGGCGTCGGGCTCGGGGCTGAAATTGGTGTACTGCGCGTACTTTGCCGCGATCCGCAACGTCACCTTCTCACCGCCGCCGGCGATCCAAAGCGGAATACCGTTGTTCTGCAGCGGTTTCGGTTGCACGATCGCGCCGTCGACCTGATACTCCCTACCGGCAAAGCTCACTTTGCCGTCCCGCCAGGCGTCCCGCATGATCTGCACACCCTCGTCCAGCCGGGCGAGCCGGACACCCGCCGACGGAAACCCGAAACCGTAGGCACGCCACTCGTGCTCGTACCAGCCGCCGCCGATGCCCATCTGGATGCGGCCACCGGAGATGATGTCGGCAGTGGCCGCCACCTTCGCCAGGTAAACGGGATTGCGGTAGCTCATCGCCGTGCACATCTGGCCGAGCTTGATGCGTGAGGTGGTCGCGGCGTACGCCGACATCAGCGACCACGCCTCGTGGGTGGCCTCCCCGGTCGGCATCGGCACGGTATGAAAGTGGTCGTACACCCACAACGAATCCCATCGGCTGCCGTCGGCGTAGGCAGCCAGATCACGCATCACCGCCCAGTGCCGCTCGGGTTCGATGCCGACCAGATCGAGTCGCCAACCTTGCGGAATGAAAAGTCCAAAACGCATAGTTTGGGACTCTAGACAACGGTGAGGTAAGCGGGATTTCTGCCGTCGATGGATCTCGGCGAAGAGCAGTGCTCAGGCTTACCGTGAGGCATGGCTTCTCGACAGACCTTGTTCCGCATCTTCTACGCGATCGGCTTTACGCCATGGGACGGCCATCCGCAGTCCGCGGTGCTGCGGAAACTCATCGAGGAAGGCGGCGCGGCGCCCGGGTCGGCCCTTGACGTGGGGTGCGGCACCGGAGACTCGTCGATTTACCTGGCCCGGCACGGATGGCGAGTTACCGGGGTTGACTTCACGCCGAAGGCGCTGGAGAAGGCTCGCGCGAAGGCCCACGCCGCCGACGTGACGGTGAACTTCGTTCACGCCGACGTCACGAACCTCACTCGAGCCGAACTCGGCGCGGGTTTCGGATTGATCGTCGACAACGGCTGTCTGCACAACATGAGCGACGCCGACCGCGACGCGTACGTCCGGGAAGTCAGCGCCGTGGCGGCACCCGAAGCGCGACTGTTCGTCGTCGCGTTCGTCCCGGGCGGCAGGATGGGCGTGCGCGGCGTCGCCCCCGCCGAGATGGAACGCCGATTCGCCCGAGGGTGGACGTTGCTATCCTCCGGCGACGAGCACGAGTCCAACGGCACCGGCAAGTGGCCGGCGCGGTTCTACCTATTCCAGCGTCAGAACTGACTTCAGGAGGTCAGCGAGTCTGGCGGCACGAACCGCTCGCCGTACTTGGCGGCCAGCTCGTGGGCCCGGGCGACGAAGGCTTCCTTGCCCGTGCCGGCCGGACCGGCGTACCCCACGATGAACTGGGCGCTGCCACCCGTCCACGGCGGGAACCCGATGCCCATGATCGACCCGATGTTAGCGTCAGCAGTCGACGTCAACACACCTTCGTCCAGGCACTTCTGTGTCTCCAGCGCCTCGGCGAATAGCATCCGGTCGATCATGTCCTGCAGCGGCGGCTGCGAGGCACCCGAGTGGAAGGTCTCCCGCAACCCGGACCACAAACCGGTCCGCTTGCCGTCGACGTACTCGTAGAAACCGGCGCCCTTCAACCGTGACGGCCGGCCGATCTCGATCATCTTCTCCACCACGGCTTCGGCTGGGTGCGGCGTGTAGGTTCCACCGGCATCCTCGACACCCTTGCGGGTTGCGGTCGCGATCTTGTGCATCAGCTCGAGGTTGAGCTCGTCGGAAAGCTGCAACGGCGGCGCCGGGTAGCCCGCCTGACTGCCGGCGTGCTCGATGCTGGCCGGCTCGACACCCTCGCCGAGCATGGCCAGCGCCTCGTTGACAAAGGTGCCGATGACCCGGGACGTGAAGAACCCGCGGCTGTCGTTGACCACGATCGGGGTCTTGCCGATGGCCAGCGTGTAGTCGAACACCCGGGCCAGCACCTCGTCAGAGGTCTTCTCGCCCTTGATGATCTCGACCAGCGGCATCTTGTCGACCGGCGAGAAGAAGTGGATACCGATGAAGTCCTCTTGACGCTTGACGCCGGTCGCCAGGCCGGTGATCGGCAGCGTCGAGGTGTTGGAGCCGAGGACCGCGTTGGGCTCGACGATGTCTTCGATCTCCTGGAACACCTTGTGCTTGAGGTCCTGGTTCTCGAACACCGCCTCGACCACGAAGTCGACGCCCTTGAGGTCGCCCGGCTCGGCCGTCGGGGTGATGCGGTCCAGCAACGCCTTCGACTTCTCTTCGGTGGTGCGTCCGCGCTGCAGTGCTTTGGCCTCCAGCTTTTCGGAGTAGCCCTTGCCCTTCTGCGCGGCCTCCAGGCTGACATCTTTGAGCACCACGTCGTAGCCGGCTTTGGCCGACACGTAGGCGATGCCGGCGCCCATCATGCCCGCGCCCAGCACGCCGACCTTGTGGATCGGGGTCTTGCCGATGCCTTCCGGACGTGACCCGCCGGAGTTGATGTGCTGCAGGTCGAAGAAGAACGCCTGAATCATGTTCTTGGCCACCTGGCCGGTGACCAGCGAGGCGAAGTACCGGCTCTCGATGCGGGTGGCGGTGTCGAAGTCCACCTGCGCGCCCTCCACGGCCGCGGCCAGGATGGCCCGCGGCGCCGGCATCGGTGCGCCCTTGAGCTGTTTGCGCAGATTCGACGGGAACGACGGCAGGATAGCCGCCAGTCCCGGCGAGGACGGAAAGCCGCCGGGCATCTTGTAGCCCTTCTGATCCCAGGGCTGCACGTGGGCGTCCGGATTGGCCTTGATCCACTCCTTGGCCGCGGGCACGAGTTCCTCGACGCTCGGCAGCACCTCGTCGACCAGCCCGGTCTCCTTGGCCTTGGCGGGCTTGAAGCGGGTGCCCTGCGCGAGCACGTTGACGAACGCGTTCTGAATACCCAGCATCCGAACGGTGCGGGTGACACCGCCACCGCCGGGCAGCAGGCCCAGTGTCACTTCGGGCAGCCCGATCTGGCTGCCTTTGACGTCGGCGGCGATGCGGTGATGACACGCCAACGCGATCTCCAGTCCCCCGCCGAGCGCAGCGCCGTTGATGGCCGCGACGACGGGCTTACCGAACGTCTCCAGCGTGCGTAGCTGCTTTTTGACGGTCTCGACGGTGTCGAAGACGTTGCCGGCGTCTTCGGGCTTCGCCTGCACCATCGACTTGACGTCACCGCCGGCGAAGAAGGTCTTCTTGGCGCTGGTGATCACCACCCCGGTGATCGAGTCCTGTTCGGCGACAATACGATCAACCGCCTTGCCCATCGACTCGATGTAGGCCTCGTTCATCACGTTGGCCGACCCGGACGGGTCGTCCAGCGTCAGCGTGACGATGCCGTCGTCGTCCTTGTCCCAGTGAATTGTGTTCTCTGCCATGTTGTTCGGCTCTCTTCTCAGACTCGCTCGATGATGGTGGCCACACCCATCCCGCCACCGATGCACAACGTCACCAGCGCACGGTGGGCGTTGCGGCGCTCGAGCTCATCGACCATGGTGCCGAGAATCATTGCGCCGGTGGCCCCCAATGGGTGACCCATCGCGATCGCGCCACCGTTGACGTTGAGTTTCTCGTCGGGAATGTTGAGGTCTTTCTGGAATTTGAGCACCACCGAGGCGAATGCCTCGTTGAGCTCGAAGAGGTCGATGTCGTCGACGGTCAGTCCGGCCCGGTCGAGCACCTTGCGGGTGGCCGGGGTGGGCCCGGTCAACATGATGGTGGGCTCAGATCCGCTGGTGGCGGTGGCGACGATGCGCGCGCGGGGGGTCAAATTGACCGCTGCCCCTGCGCTTTCGGAGCCGACCAGCACCAACGCGGCGCCGTCGACGATGCCCGAACTGTTGCCGCCGGTGTGCACGTGGTTGATGTTCTCCACCCAGTGGTACTTCTGCAGCGCGACGTCGTCGAAGCCGCCCAGTGCGGCGATGCCCTCGAACGCGGGCTTCAGCTTGCCCAGATTCTCCAGCGTCGAATCGGGCCGCATGTGCTCGTCGTGGTCGAGGATGAGCAAGCCGTTCTGGTCGCGCACCGGCACCACCGACTTGGCGAAGTACCCACCCGACCACGCCGCGGCAGCCTTCTCCTGGCTGCGCAGCGCGTAGGCGTCGACGTCGTCACGGGAAAAACCTTCGATGGTGGCGATCAGGTCGGCCCCGATGCCCTGCGGCACGAAACCCAGGTCGTAGTTCGTCGCCGGGTCCAGCGCCCAGGCGCCGCCGTCGGATCCCATCGGCACCCGGCTCATCGACTCCACACCGCCGGCCAGCACCAGGTCGTCCCAGCCCGAGCGCACTTTCTGCGCGGCGGTGTTCACCGCTTCCAACCCGGATGCGCAGAACCGGTTGAGCTGGACACCGCCGGTGGTGTCTGGCATGCCGGCGGCCAGCACCGCGGCGCGGGCGATGTCGCCGCCCTGGTCACCGACCGGCGAGACGACCCCGAGGATGAGGTCGCTGATCAGGTTTTCGTCGAGGTCGGGGAACCGGCGGCGCAGCTCTTCGATCAGCCCGACGACCAGGCTGATGGGCTTGACCTCATGCAACGATCCGTTGCGCTGCTTGCCGCGGGGGGTGCGGATTGCCTCGTAGACGAAGGCTTCTTCGGACATGTCAGCTTCCTGTTCACGAATGGTCTTTTGCAGAACGATCGAAGATCGTCCTGTGGGAACGCTAGTCCTCTAGCCGACCACCCTAACAGGACCCCCGGCCAACCTGTTGGTTGGGAGCGCTCAGGCCGGGGCGCAACCGCGAAGCTTTAAGCTCGACCATCATGACGGTGGCGCGACTGCGGCCCTACGCCACGACGGTGTTCGCCGAGATGTCAGCTTTGGCCGCCCGGATCGGGGCGGTCAACCTCGGTCAGGGCTTCCCCGACGAGGACGGACCGCCCGGCATGCTCAAGGCCGCCCGGGACGCGATCGCCGAGGGCGTCAACCAGTATCCACCCGGTCAGGGCATCGCGCCGCTGCGCCGGGCGGTGGCCGCGCAGCGCCGACGCGACTACGGCATCGATTACGACCCGGACAGCGAGGTGCTGATCACCGTCGGTGCCACCGAGGCCATCGCGGCCGCGGTGCTCGGCCTGGTCGAGCCCGGTTCCGACGTGATCCTGATCGAGCCGTTCTACGACTCCTATTCGCCGGTGGTCGCGATGGCCGGCGCGCGGCGCGTGGTGGTGCCGATGGTCCCCGACGGCCGCGGTTTCGCGTTGGACACCGGGGCACTGCGCCGCGCGGTGACGCCCCGAACCAGAGCGCTGATCCTCAACTCACCGCACAACCCGACGGGCATGGTGCTCAGCGAGGCGGAGCTGGTGGAGATCGCCGACATCGCGGTGTCCGCCGATCTGCTGGTGATCACCGACGAGGTCTACGAGCACTTGGTGTTTTCCTCGCCGCCGGGCCGCCGGCATCTGCCGCTGGCAGGGTTCGATGGCATGGCCGAGCGCACGGTGACCATCTCCAGTGCGGCCAAGATGTTCAACTGCACCGGCTGGAAGATCGGCTGGGCCTGCGGGCCGGCGCGACTACTGGCCGGTGTGCGGGCGGCCAAGCAGTATCTGACCTACGTCGGCGGAGCGCCCTTTCAGCCGGCGGTGGCTCATGCGCTCGACTGTGAACAAGCCTGGGTGACGGCGTTGCGGATCTCGCTGCAGCAACGACGGGACCGGCTGGCCGCGGGTCTGGCCGGCGTCGGCTTCGAAGTGCACGACAGCTTCGGCACCTACTTCGTGTGCGCTGATCCGCGTCCACTCGGGTATGACGACAGCAGCGCGTTCTGCGCCGCGTTGCCCGAAAAGGTGGGAGTGGCCGCAATACCGTTGTCCGCGTTCTGCGATCCGGCGGCCGAGCATTCCCGGGTGTGGACTCACCTGGTGCGGTTCACCTTCTGCAAACGCGAGGACACGATCGACGAGGCGATCCGACGACTTGGCACGCTTCGCGACGGTCCGGCCATCACCGCCGCGAATTCCTAGCGCCCATCACCCGGTCGCGCAGGCCTTTCGTCGCAGAGTTCAAAACGATGTTGCTGGCGCGCCGCACGAGAAACTCCGGGACCGGCCCTGAGGGTTCGACAGTGATGTCGAAGCGCACCCTGGTCCGGTTCAGACCCTCTTGCTTCAGGGTGTATTCGACGTGCTGTCCATGCTGCTGAAAAGTACCTTCGGCGTCCCAGATCACCCAGTCGGGACCCCAGTGGTATTCGAGGATCTCGTTGTCGACGAGCCCGAGCACCTTGACGGTCGCCTTGACATGGTGCGGCCGGCCGTCGGAGTGACGGTCAAGTACTTCCAGCCGCTTGTGCACCGAAGACCATTCGGTCAACGTGTCAATATCGGCGAGCGCTGCCATGATCGCCGCCGGCGGCGCATCGATGACGATCTCTCGGGATGCCTGGACAGCCACTCAGGCCTGCCTATCGGCGCCGGCGCTGGCCATCACCCTGTTGCGAAGCCCTTCGGTCGCCGCCTTCAGAACCGCCCGGCGGGCTCGTTTGACCAGGAACTCGGGCAGCGGTGCCGACGGTTCCAGCGTGATGTCGAAACGCACCCGGGTTGTGTCGGGGGCGTCGCGCCGCAGTGTGTACTCGACGTGCTGCGCGTGCTGCAGCAGTGTCTTCTGCGCATCCCACACCAACCAGTCTCTGCCCCAATGGTATTCGAGCGATTCCTCATCAACAATGCCGATCACCTTGACGGTCACCTTCACGTGGTGTGGCCGACCGTCGGGATAGGTGTCGACGACTTCAGCTCGCTTGTGCACCGAAGACCAGGACGGCACCGAGCCGACGTCAGCCAGCGCCGCCATGATCGCGTCCGGCGGCGCATTGATGGCGATTTCCCGGGATGCTCGTACGGCCACTGATATTCAAGTTACCAACGCTGTCGACAGCCGACAGCAATTCCGCACTCATCAGGCGATCTCTCGAAACTGGTGTGCGTCGCAGGCCGGGCCGATTTCAGGAGGCGCCTTTTTTCACGCTCAGCACGCGCTTGCGCAGACCTTCAGTCGAGGTGTCCAGCACACCTTTGATGGTGCGCTTGATCAGGAATCCCGGCAACGGCACCAGTGGGTCGACGGCGATGTCGAACCTCACCCGCGTCTTGTCGCCCTCGGGCGTCAGTGTGTACGTCGCGTCCTGGGAGCGCTGCGCGGAGGCGCTGACCAGCGTCCAGCTCACCTCGTTGTCGCCCCAGGTGTAGGCGACCACCTGCTCGTCGGTGATGCCGGCCGCCTTGACCTTCATCCTCGCCACCTTGGGGCGCCCGTCGTCGCCTCGCTCGACCACTTCGGAGCTCTGATGCGCCGACGACCATTCGGTCAGCGTTTCCAGGTCGGCGATGACGTCGAGAATCTCCTCCGGGCTCGCTTCGATGACAACTTCGCGAGATTCCTTGATTGCCATGTCCGGACAGTAGCGAGGCACCGTCTCGCCGGGGCTGTTTTCGGCCGGGTTGGGCGTACCGTCATTCGGGTGATCCCAGCCGAATCTGTGTACACCGTGGGTGACTATCTGCTCGACCGGTTGGCCGAACTCGAGGTGTCTGAGATTTTCGGTGTCCCCGGTGACTACAACCTGGAATTCCTTGACCACGTCATCGCGCACCCGCGCATCCGCTGGGTGGGCAACGCCAACGAACTCAACGCCGGCTACGCCGCCGACGGCTACGGGCGGCTGCGCGGGATGGCGGCGTTGGTGACCACGTTCGGAGTCGGTGAACTTTCGGCCGCCAATGCGATCGCGGGTAGTTATGCCGAGCACGTGCCGGTGGTGCACATCGTGGGCGGACCGTCGAAGGACGCCCAGGGCACGCGCCGGGCGCTGCACCATTCGCTCGGCGACGGCGACTTCGAGCACTTTCTGCGGATCAGCCGCGAAATCACCTGCGCGCAAGCGGCTTTGATGCCTGCCACCGCCACCCGGGAGATCGACCGCGTGCTCAGCGAAGTGCGGGAACAGAAACGACCCGGTTACCTGCTGATGGCCACCGACGTGGCGCGGTTTCCCGCCGAGCCGCCCGAGGCGCCGCTGCCGCGCTACACCGGTGGCACCAGCCCGCGAGCCCTCGCCTTATTCGTCGAGGCGGCAACCGAACTCATTGCCGACGACCAAGTGACCGTGCTGGCCGACTTCCTGGTCCACCGCCTTCAGGCGGTGAACCGCCTGGAGGCGCTGTTGCTCGCCGATGTGGTGCCTTACGCCACGCTGATGTGGGGCAAGAGCATGCTCGACGAGAGCGCCCCCAACTTCCTGGGCATCTATGCCGGGTCCGCCAGCGACGAGCCGGTTCGCCGGGCTATCGAGGAAGCGCCGGTGCTCGTGACGGCCGGAGTGGTGTTCACCGATATGGTCAGCGGCTTCTTCAGCCAGCGCATCGACCCGGCCCGGCTCATCGATGTCGGGGTCCAACAGAGCACGGTGGCCGGCCGGGTGTTCGCACCGCTGCAGATGGATGCGGCGCTGGATGCGCTGACCGGGATTCTGTCCCGGCGCCAGATCACCTCACCGCCGGTGCGACCGACGTCGGGAAGCTCCAGTACCGAATTCCCCTTGACTGATGCTCCCGTGACTCAGAAAGCGTTGTGGGACAGGCTGTCTGAGGCGCTGACGGCGGGCAACGTGGTGCTCGCCGACCAAGGCACGTCGTTCTACGGAATGGCCGGCCACCGGTTGCCCAAGGGGGTGACGTTCATCGGGCAACCGCTGTGGGGCTCGATCGGTTACACGCTGCCCGCCGCGCTGGGCGCCGGACTTGCTCATCCGGACCGTCGGACCGTGCTGCTGATCGGCGATGGTGCTGCTCAGTTGACCGTGCAGGACCTGGGTCTGTTCTCCCGCGAGGGACTGGCTCCGGTCATCGTGGTGGTCAACAACGACGGCTACACCGTCGAGCGGGCCATCCACGGAGAAACGGCTGCTTACAACGACATCGTGCCGTGGAACTGGTCTCAGATCCCCGCGGCGCTCGGCGTGACCGACCACCTGGTGTTCCGGGTCCGGACGTACGGTGAGCTCGACGAAGCATTGACCGCGGCGGCCACTCATCAGGATCGAATGGTGCTGGTCGAAGCCGTCGTGCCGCGGCTCGACATCCCCGACCTGTTGACTGAATTGGCCCGGCCCACCTCACCGGACGGCAGCGCGCGACGGTAAATACGCGGCGGCTCAGCGGTGCCGGCCGTTGCGGTTGCCGGTCGCCGCGGTGAGCATCGCGCGCAGCGTCCGACGGCAGCGCCCGCACTCGGTGCCCGCCCCGCAGGACTTCGCGATCTCGTTGGTCGTCGACGCACCTTGCGCGACGGCCTCGGCCACCACCTGACTGGTTATTCCGTTGCACAGACAGACATACATCCCAGTCGTCCGCCTACTCGTCGATCCGCATCGAGTCGAAGAAGCGGCCCATGAACACCGGCGGGTAGGGCCCGATTCCTGCTCGGGTGATCCACGGGGCCGCGCTGTCAGGCTGGGCGATCCAGCGTCGCGCCTCCTCCTCGTCGTCAAGTTCCTGCAGGATCATCACTTCGTTCTCGTCGTCAAACGCGCGAAACAACCATGTCTTTCGGACGCCTGCTGCGCTGAACCTGTGGAGGCCGGCCCGGATTTCAGCGCTCAGTAGGGATATATCGTCCACACACGCGATCGCCGCCACGATGACGCCCGGAGCCGTCGGCTCTGGCGGCGGCGACGGCTCGAAACGCTCGATGATCTCGCCGGCGAAGACAGCCGGAATGTCGTCGACGCCGACGGCGTCGAACCACTCAAAGAAGACCCGCGAGCGCAGTAATTCCACAATCGGTTCGCGGCTGCGGACGCCAATCGTGACCAGCACCCGGCCGTGATCGTCGGTGGAGGTGTAAACCAACACGTGGTGCGCACCAATGTCGGCAAGTGCGGCTCGGCGGCGCTGCAGCAACGGCCATACCCGTTTCGGGTCCGGCACCCGGTAATCGGATGCGATCACCATGGAGTGCGCACGAGGATCCCTAGTGCTCACCGCAATTGGTCTTTCATGACTTTCCCGGTGGCGTTCAGCGGCAGTTCGTCGAGGAACCGAATATAGCGTGGTGCTTTGAATCCGGCCATCCGCTGCCGGCACCAGGCAATCAAATCCTGTTCGGAAATCCGGCTTTTCACGTCCCGGGCCGGCACCACGAAGGCCTTGCCGACCTGGCCGAGCCGCTCGTCCGGGACACCGATTACGGCGGCCTGGGCGACCGCGGGGTGTTCCAGCAGGAAGCCCTCGATCTCAGCCGGGTAGGCGTTGAACCCGCCGACGATGAACATGTCCTTTTTGCGTCCGTCGATGCGCAGCCGGCCCGCTGTGTCGAGTCGACCGACGTCGCCGGTGTGCAACCAGCCGTCGGGGTCGATCGCCTGCGCGGTAGCTTCCGGCTCGTCGAGGTAACCGCTCATCACGCCGTAGCCGCGGACCAGCACCTCGCCGTCGTCAGCGATGCACACCTCGACGTCCTCGCAGGGCAGGCCCGCAGTGGTGGCCACGTCCTCGAACGAATCTCCCGGCCGCGACAGCGTCACATTGCCGGCCTCGGTGAGCCCGTATCCGGTCATCAAGGTCTGAAACGGCAGTTCACCGTGGATACGACGGACCAGTTCGACGGGGATGTCGGCGGCGCCGGTGACTGCTGCCCGCAACGTGGACAGCTTGGCCTTGTCCGGCACGGCCAGCAATGCGTGGTACAGCGTCGGCGGCCCGGGCAGCATCGTGACGCGTTCGCGGCTGATCAGTTCGACCACCGCGGTGATGTCGAACACCGCGACCGGCAGCATCGTCGCGCCGCGCAAGAAGGAGGCAATGAGCCCCGCTTTCAAGCCAAAGGTATGGAAGTACGGGTTGATCATCAGATAACGGTCGCCCGTGCGTAGGTCGGCCAGCGTCGCCCACTCCTCGTACATCCGCAGCGTCTGCTGATGGTTCATCATCGCGCCCTTCGGACGCCCGGTCGTGCCCGAGGTGAAGATGATGTCGGCGATGTCGGTGCCGCTCACTGTCCGCTCGAAAGTTGAGCCGCTGGAGAGGAAGTCGGACTTCAAATCGATGATCGGTATCCCGGCGGGCGCAGTGTAGTCCTGTCCGAGGAAGCCTTTCTGCACCAGGACGGCTTTCGATCCGCTGCGGGCGATGATGTCGCCGGCTTCTGCGGTCTTCAACCGCGTGTTGACCGGCACCAGCACGCCGCCGGCGGTCAGCAGACCAAACGCCGCGATGATCCACTCCGCCGAGTTGGGCGCCCAGATGGCAACCCGATCACCCTTTTCGACCCTCAGCTCGGCGAAAGCGCCTGCGGCGCAACGAATCCGGTCGACCAGCTCGGTGAAAGTCAAACGCAGCGGACCGTCGACGATCGCCTCCGCATCGCCGAAGCGGTCCGCCGCGCTCGAGACCATCTCGGGGATGGTCTGCCACAGTGGGGACGCCGTCATCGGACGCTGCTTCTCACCGGGCGTTCCCGCCCTTGACGTCGCAGCGCGTGTCAAACCGTGACGAGTCGGCCGAGGTTGCCGCCCATGATCTTGGCCTGGTCGTCGATGGGCAGGTGCGACAGCGCGTTGATGTAGTAGGTCGGCTCCGCGAGGCCCTCCGGGTGCGGCCAGTCCGAGCCGTACAGCACCTGGTCCACGCCGACGAGGCTGATCAGATCGTCGATGCCCTCCTCGAAGAACGGGCTGACGTAGATCCGGTCCTTGACGGTCTCGACGGGGTCGCTGGGGAACGCTTCCGGGGCCTTGCGGTAGACCTCGGCCAGGCCGGTCAGCAGTGGGGTCATCCACTTCGAACCGGCCTCCACGATCGCGACCTTCAGCTTGGGGTGGCGGTAGAGCGCACCGTGGATCACCCACGAGCCCACCGCGTCCTGGATGGGCCGCCACTCGTTGAGGATGCCCATCGCGTTGGTCTGGAAGGGCAACATTTCCTGGTCGGCACCGTCCCACTCGGAGGTGTACCGGGAGTAGCCGCTGTCGCTGGAGTGCATGCCGACCAGCAGGTCGTACTCGACGACCCGCTCCCAGAACGGGTCGAACTCGGGCAGCGCGAACGACCGGGGGCCGCGGAATCCGGGGACCGGAGCCGGGCGGATCAGGATGCAACGGGCGCCACGCTTGACCACCCACTCCAGCTCCTCGATCGCCTTCTCGACGATCGGCAGGGTGATGACCGGTGTGGTGAAGATGCGGTTCTGGTAGTTGAAGCCCCAGACCTCGTCGAGCCATTCGTTCAGCGCATGGATCAGGACGTGGATGGCGACCGGGTCGTCGCGCAGCCGCTCCTCGATCAGGCTGGCCAGCGTCGGGAACATCAGAGTGCGGTCCAAGCCCAGCTCGTTCATCTTCTCCAGGCGTGGGCCGGGCTCGAAGAACGCCGGGATCGCGCGCATCGGCTCACCGAACAGCTCGCGCTTGGTCTTGCCGTCCGGGTTGCCGTACTTGAAGTACTCCTCCCACGCACCCGGGCGGGCGACGACCTCGAAGGTCGGGTTGGGAATGTAGTTGCTGATCATGCCGCGAAGTGCGATCTTGGTGCGCCCGTTGATCTGCACGTACTGGACGAAGTCCTTGTACTCCTTGGGCAGGAACTTGGTCAGCGCCTCCGGCGGCTCGTACAAGTGATTGTCCGCGTCAAAGAGCGGGAACGGGACGTCCTCCCGATGCGACAACTGCCCCATGGAATCCTCCTTCGCAATTTCTGAGAATTGTATTCTCAGCGCAAGGCTACCGCAATGCCGTCGCCCGCAGCCGGAAGGTCTAGTCGCCATGCGCACTGACGCCCGAGGTCTGTTCCGATCACGCGGTTTCGAGCATTCGGCGCAGTCGACGCTGATATTCTCCGCTGACGAGAATGCCGATTCCGCGGCCGAAGGAGCCCTATGACCGCTGTGCGCGAGGTTTCGTTAGGCTTTCATCGCTATCTGGCCAGCTGACAGAGCCGTCGTCGCTGTGCAACTGGTGAGCCGGCAGATTCGCTGGCGCGCCTTCCAACCGGTGCAGCCAGCCCTCGACGAACGCGAGAGTCTCTTCGTGGCCGGCAGACATGCCCAGGGCCTGTTCCATCACCAGCACCCGGGACACACTGGTGAGCAGCACCGACCACACCAGCGGCGGAGCCTCGGCTGGATCCATCCCATAATCAAGCAGCACGGCGGAAACTGCTTTGCGCTGTTCTTCACGGAAACGTTCAGCGAAATAGGCGATCTCGGCTTTCAGCGCCTTGCGGTGGTTGGCCAGCGCGACGTATTCCATTGTCAACGCGGTCGCCGCTGGGTCCAGGCTGAACCGCCACAGCGCCCACAGCGGCTGCGCCGACTCCGCCGCGCGCGCATGAATCACCAGTCCCTCCTCGGCCCGGCGACGGAACGCGGCCAGGAACAAGTCGTCCATAGTCCGGAAGTAGTAGTGGACCAACTGCGGCTTAAGCGCCGCCCTCTCGGCGACGCGCCGGGAAGTGACTGCGGCATAACCTTCTTCGAGCATCAACTGCTCTGCGGCGTCGAGCAGCAGGGAGCGGTTCTTGGCGTCCGGAGCCCCGAGTCTGCGCGGCGGCGGCATGACTTGACTCCAAACTCCTCACCGGTCGATTGCTGGACCGGGGAGATCGTATCGTCGCTCGCTTGTGGCCTTGACCATGACAGTACGCCATGCTAAGCAAGTGCCCAGCACTTTCACCGATCCCGTCTCGGGAGGCGCGCCGTAGATGACCACTACCTTCGATACAGTCGACTTCTTCACTGACCCGTCCCTCGTTCCGGATCCGCATCCGTACTTCGACTACTTGCGCAGCCAGAACCCGGTGTTGCAGCTGCCCCACTATGGCGTGATCGCGGTGACCGGCTACGAAGAAGCGACCGCGGTATACAAGGACACCGCTACGTTCTCGAACTGCGTCGCCCTGGGCGGGCCGTTCCCACCCTTGCCATTCACTCCCGAGGGCGACGACCTCAGCGCCCAGATCGAGCAGTGCCGACAGCAATTCCCGATGTTCGAGCACATGGTCACGATGGACCCGCCGGACCATACCCGGGCCCGCTCTGTGCTCAGCAGACTGTTGACGCCCAGTCGGCTGAAGGAAAACGAGGACTTCATGTGGCGGCTCGCCGACCGCCAGCTCAAAGAGTTCCTGAACAACGGCAAATGTGAATTCATCGCCGAATACTCCAAGCCCTTCGCGACCTTGGTGATCGCCGACTTGCTCGGCGTTCCGGAGGAAGACCACAAACAGTTCCGCAGTGTGCTCGGCGCCGATCGTCCGGGCTCCCGGGTAGGGGCACTCGACCACGAGTCGGTCGGCGTCAATCCGTTGCAGTGGCTCGACGACAAATTCTCCGCCTACATCGAGGACCGGCGCAGCGAACCGCGTGACGATGTGCTGACCTCGCTGGCGTCGGCGAAGTATCCGGACGGGTCGACGCCTCCGGTGATTGAGGTTGTCCGCTCGGCCACCTTCCTTTTCGCCGCCGGACAGGAGACCACCGCCAAGCTGCTGTCGGCCGCTTTGCAGGTGCTCGGCGACCGGCCCGACATTCAGGAGCAGCTGCGTGCGGACCGCAGCCTGATTCCAAATTTCATCGAGGAGTCGCTGCGGATGGAGAGCCCGGTGAAAAGCGACTCACGGTTGGCCCGCAAGTCCACCACGATCGGCGGGGTCGATATTCCCGCCGGCACAGTCGTGATGGTGCTGCCCGGCGCCGCCAATCGGGATCCGCGCCGGTTCGAGAATCCGCACGAATTTCATTTGCGCCGCAGGAATGTTCGCGAGCATATGGCGTTCGCGCGGGGCGTGCACTCGTGTCCCGGGGCGCCGCTCGCCCGGGTGGAAGGGCGCGTGTCGATCGAGCGCATCCTGGACCGGATGTCCGACATCAGGATCAGCGAGGTCGAACACGGGCCGATTGGCGACCGCCGCTACACCTACGAACCGACCTACATCTTGCGTGGCCTGAGCGAACTGCATCTGGCCTTCACTTCCGCCTAATTGGCTGTCGCAGCGCGCGAATTCGGCGCATGCGGCCAAGTCTCTACCTCCGGCGGGGCTTGTGAGCCGGCTCAACACATCGGACCGGGCTGCACCGGCGGATTCATGCCGAGTGATCAGACCGGGTTGAACGACGAAATAAGCCAATTGCCATGAGCTTTTGTCAATGTCACCAGGACGCTGGACGAGTTCAACGTCGGGTCGGTCCGATCTGCGCTCATTGTGCTCTGGTTGACGAACACTAAAACGACGGCCGAATCGAGATGCAATTCCGCCACGGCGGCACGAACGACTACCGCGGTCGTCTTGACCGATTTCTGCTTCGCCGCCGGGCCGACGATCTGTTGGGTGAACTGAGTGTAATACGACAAAAAGTCACCGGTCAGACGCGACTTGGCGGACGCAAAGTCGCGGTCCAGGGTATCTGGAGAATACGACAGGATGGCCACAGTCCCCTCGGAAGCCGCGGTTATTGCTGACTTTGCAGCCGCGGAATCGGCGGCCCGATCCGGCCGGTACCAGAAGTACAGCATGCAAGCCGCCAACGCCGCTGAAGCCATCACCAGGAACGCCAGGATGGCCGGCTGGGTCTTACCGCGCGGTAGCTGCTTGATGCGGCCAGTGAAACGGTTCAGGCGGCCGGGCTTGCCACCGTCGTCGGGGCGCTCGAGTTGCTCGGCTTCGGCTGCCTGATCGGCAAGCGACGTTTCCTCTGCGGTCATGGCACGAACTCAACTTTCGACATCTTGAGCTGGCCACCATCGCGGCTGAGCGTGACGATCAATCTAAAGCTACGGGGATCCTGTTTGGCACCAGCAGCGTTGGTCACTTCTGACTTGGATGCGACCAGTGCGACCGCTGAGTCGTCGGTCACTGAGTCCAAGTCGACCGCCACGGCTTGGACGGTGCCCTGCTCGATGACCTTCGACTCTTCCACCACCTTGGTGAAATCGTTCGCCATCTTTTGGAAGTCGTCTTTGAAAGCGCCGGTGGAGTCGTCGAGGATGCGCTGCACACCCTCCTTGGCGTTGTTGAAGTCCAGCGACGTCAGCGTTACGACGCCCTGCCGCGCTGCGGCCGCGAATTCAGCCACCCGCCGCTGCTGCCGGGAAGCGTTGCGATGCTCCCATACCATGTAGGCGCTGGCTGCCAGCAACGCGGCAATGCAGATAACGGCAAGGCTTGCTGCGACGATCTTCAGTTTGGGCCGGCGACGCCAACGTCGATACCATGCCGGCCTGTCGGCGGGTAAGTCGGAGACGACCTCGGTCGGGTGATCGGCAGGGGCTTGCGCGACGGCGTCGTCCGTGCCCTCTTCGGTCCGGACGCCTTCAATCCCAACATCTGGTTGCTCGGTTTCGGGTTCGGTACCTTCAACCGCGCTCTGCGCGCCGTCTTCAGTTTCCGTTACGTCCGCTTCGGCGTCGACGAGTTCCGCCTGCCGGCGCAATTGAATTGCCCGAGCGCGGGCACGAGCAGCAGCTGCCAGAGCTTCGGCCTCCGCGGCTTCGGCCTCTGCCTGCTCAGCCAACGCCCGTATCTCGGCAGCGGTGCTTGGCGTTCCGGCGTCGTTCAACTGACTCGGTTTCTTGTCAGCAGCGTTCTGGCGAACCGGCATTCACTACTCACCAGGTCTACGCGCGGGGTGCGACTGTCCGCGTCGAGGTCCGGTCGGCATGCAGGCTCCTTAACGATTGACCGTGCTAAGAGAGCCACGTTAGCATCTTCTGCTGCCGACGCTGCGTCATATTTGCCTTTGCACCTACAGGTCGCAATTCAGCTGTGGGAATGACATTCTCACCCAGTTAGCTTCATACCTCGGTTATTTACGGTGGTGCAATTCCGCTTTTGGTAGCCCGGTGTAGCTTCCCGGCTGGGGCAATGGCATTCACGGCAGTTTCGGTCGAAGTCGCCATTTAACACAACTGTTCGTTGACCGCTTTGCCGGTGGCTGCAGTGGTGATGAAGCTTCGGTGACGGCCGGTCGGCACCGCGTCGGTTGTGTCATTGCGGTCTTACGGAATGCGCGCTCGGACTACTGTTTCGTCCATGGTCCCGAGCTATGTTGCCGGCCGCAAACCGATGGGAACTATCGCAGCGTCGGTCCTTGCCGGGGAATTGATCACAGCGCTGATTTTTCCGGTCGTTAAGGCATCGGCGTCTTGCGACTCAGCGGACTGCGTGCCAAACGTGGCTCGCAACATCGCCCCTACCCTGCCGTGCACGCCGCAACCACGGTACAACTTCGGCTTGGACTCCAGCGGCAGAACCTATGTGTGTGACGCAGCTGGCTTTTGGGTGCCGGTCGGGCCGCTGGTCGGTGAACGCTCAGTGGCGCTGCCCTGCGATTTGTTGAATCAATCGGCGCAGCAAGCCGACATCACGGCAAACCCGAACACGCAGCCGTCAGGCACCCCGCTTCGGTGCGCGCAGGTGAATCTGACTTTGCGCTGGGTTCGCATGTAAGCGCCGCGCTGAACGCCGCTGAAACCGAGTGGATCGGCTTGGGGGATTCGGGTGTTGCCCCGATCTCCTTCAACGCCGGATGGCGATCGATCGCCAGATCGCTGGGAACCTTCCGGCAGCGGAGATAAAACGCGTAATAAGCGGAGTTTCCGCTGCTGGGGCGATAGCATCCTTTGCGTGGCTTCTTGGTTGCGGACGCACACTGGCAAGCCGCAGATCGGTTGAGGAGCCACAGCCCCAGGTCCGCAGTGAGGAGCGCAGGAGCGACCGTGATATTCACGAGACGGACTCTGCCGCGCATAGCTTCTGCGATGCTCTTATCTGTAGCGGGTCTGCTGGCCACCACCGTGCCGTCAGCCGCGGACGACCCCCAGCCGATCATGCATCACGTCAAGTACACGCTGACCGCTGCCAACGCGATTTACGCGGACATCTACTACCTGGACCAAGAGCCGCCGCTCTTTTCCGACTACAGCCACAATCCGTACCAGTTCGTACCGAACGTCCAAGCCGACGTCGGCCCGAGGTCACCCTGGAGCTACGAGCTCGACTTGGCGAACCCTTACCAGTGGGCTTTTTTCACCGCCAGCACCGCGCATGAACCCGGCACCCCAATGTTCCACTGCCAGCTCACGGTTGATGGCGGCATCGTCGCTATGCAGGACGGGCCAAAGGGCGTGCTTTGCTCCATGCGTCCTTGGTAATTCATCGCGGCGGCCGGCGCTCGCCGCTACCTCGACGAGCCGACACCGTTGACACGGCCAGATGAATATGTCTCAGGTGTCGCCGCGAACCCAGCTGGCGTGACCGTCCTGCACGATACACATGAGGAACAGGCCGTCCGGTGCCTGCGCAACGTAGTACTCGGGCCACTCCTCGCAGTCGGAGTTCTCTTGCTTGATCCCGGCCATCGGAGGTGAGCGAAACCACCTGGTCTCTCGCCTCCTCGGTGAGCCACAGAACATCAGCCGTCCCGGCTGGGTGGCGAAAGAGATGTCGTAGTCGGCGGTGCCGAAGACGTAGTAGGTGCTGTTGTCGCATGGTGCACCGAGGACAACGTGCGGAATGATGCCCGGCGTGCAGGCGGGATAGTCACAGACCGTCGGTCCGGCGCCGGCGGGCGCTGCCGTGAGCACACCAATACCCACCAACGCGGCAACTGCTGCCCCGATGAGTCGCACACAATCACTTTGGCACAGCAGAAAATGGAATTCTTCCATTCGGAGAAGATGGCCACAATTGGGCTTCCCGCGACAACAGACGACCCCGGATACGAGTGATAATGTGGCTCTCCTTACGAGTGCTGAAGGGAGGCGACCATGCCGTCGCCGGAGGGTCCACCTGGGGCGCTCGACGCCGGGCATTGTGACGACCCTTCGGTGGTCCAAGCACTCGAAGCGGTCGCCCGGGCGGAAGCACGAGCTGAGGCTGCTCGGGCCCGCGTGCTGCAGCTGAGCCGGGCGGCCGATGCCGCGTCGAGCGGTCAGGTCGACTCGATCGCAACGGCGGACGCGGAGGATACCGACGGTGCAGTCTCGGGAAGCATCGCTGACGCCGAACCGGCCTCGGCGAAATGGGCTCGGTTGCGGCGCCGGGTGCTGCGGCGCCCGGGACGGAACACACTCGCTGCCGGCGCCGTGGTCGTGCTCATCTGCGCCGCGCTGGGAACCAGCGGATATGTGGTGTGGTACCACCGCAAAGCCGTGAATGAGCGGCAGCGAACTGCAGAATTCGCCGCGGCGGCTCGTCAGGGGGCCATCACGCTTATGTCGATCGATCCCAACAAGGCCAGAGACGACGTGCAGCGCATCATCGACGACAGCACCGGCTCGTTCAAAAACCAGATGCTCATTACCGCACAGGATTTGGTCAGCAGGGTCGAGCAGTCGAAGGTCAGCACAAAGGCCGCTGCCAAGGCCGTCGCTGTCGAGTCGATGACCCACGATTCGGCGGTGGTGCTGGTCGCGGCGAAGGCCGAGGTCACCAATCCCGATCAGAGCAAACCGGCGCCGCGGTTGTGGCGAATCGTCATGAATCTCCAGCGGGACGGCGGCCAAATCAAGGTGTCGAAAGTCGAGTTTGTACCGTGACGGTCGACGACCACTCACAGATCGACGACGTAGTAACCCCGTCCGACGCGGCGCCGGTACGTCGCCGTCGAATCAGTTTAAGTTGGCGCTGGACCCGCCGGTACCTGGCCAGGTGGCGTCCGATTGTATTGGCGCTTCTGGTCATTGCCGCAACTGTGTTGGCCGCCGGCTTGTTCTTCATTCAATACCGCGGCGATCAGCAAACCAACAAGACGGCGGCAGATGAGGCGGTCAGAACTGCTTCAGAAGGCGCGGTGGCGCTGCTGTCGTACTCGCCCGACAGCCTGAGCCGTGATTTCGCCAATGCAAAGTTGCGGCTCACCGACGAGTTTCAGGACTACTACAAGCGCTTTACCGAGGTGATCGTGGCGCCAACCGCCCAGCGCGGACTGACGATGACCGCCCGCGTAGTCAAAGCCGCTGTATCGGAGCTGCATCCAAATTCAGCCGTGGTGCTGGTTTTCCTGGATCAGAAAATGGCGAGCCCGGACAAGCCTCAACCGGTGAAAACTGGCAGCAGCGTTCGCATAAAGCTGTCGAAGGTCAAAGGTTCCTGGCTCATCGCGAATTTCGAGGTTCTGTAAGTACCGCTGCCGGCTCTTTCGCGCGAATCAGCGCGCGACGGGCAGGCCGGTGTTAGTGTCGGCACTCAAAGAATGCCGCAGCGCTGGTGCAAATGTAGCCAACACTGTCCGCGTCGAGGAGCACGTGATGCGATCCATGGGCACAATCACAAGCGCAATTCTGTTGGCTGCCACGGTGACCGGCGGTTTAGGCACGGCCCCGTCGGCCCGGGCGGGGGACGACGGCGACCCCATCAATGGCACCTACATCGCCACATCAGTCGGCGAGTGGGCCGAGACCAACCGGTCGTTTCACGACGAGCCGACGGTGCACAGCACCTGGACTGTCACCTCTTCGTGCACAAATGCCCAGGAGTGCACCGGTCAGGTGAGGAGCGACCAGGGCTGGAGCGCACCGATGATCAAGCATGACGGAGCGCTTTGGTACGTCAGACGCGACCTGCCGAACTGGGAAGTCTGCACCGACGGCACCACGGCCACCGGGCACCAGGTGATTTATTTCGTTGCTGTCGGCCCGGACGGCATGCCACAGCCTGGATCGTCAACATTGTCTGGTATGGATAAAACGACCGGTCCGAGCGGTGCCTGCGGTATGAACAGGTGGCTGGTGGTCGAGATGCCGTTTCGGCTGGACAAGCTCTCCTGATTGGCCTAAGCCTGGTTGATCGGTACGCGCCGAAGGGCTTCAGGCGCTGAGCATGTCCTTCCACGTTTTAGGCTTCGACCGCGTGACGAGGTTCGACTGCTTATAAAGGTGCCCGTCGGGACCAACATACCCGCCGGTTTGCGGGTCGTAATGAACGACGGCCACCGACGGACCGGGTCCAGATTCATTGTGACCGAAGGAACTTGGTGCGGCCTGCGGACGTCCGCCATTGGAGCCGCTGGGCGCTTTCGGCTGGGGTGATGCAACGTCGGCTGGTGAGGGTACGTCGAGCGGAGCGATGGGCGAAATGTCAGCCGACTGCGGCGAGGTGATAGCTGTCGGCGGTACAACCGCTCCCGGAGGCAGCGGCGATCCCGGCGGCGCCACCCCGGGCGGCAGCGGCGTTCCCTCCACTGGTCCGAAGATCCTGTCGCGGAAGAAGTTGACCCGGTCATCGGGCTGAATACCCTGCTTGATCAGGTTCGGATCAAGCGGGTAAGCGCCGAATATGTGCTGCCTCATCGCGATCGGTTCGAATGGCTTGTCGCTGTTGCAGATCTCGACTGTCGGTGCGCGCTTTCCGGGATGCCGCATGCAGGGATAGTTGCGCGCGCCGCGAACCGCGAGCGGTGAATCCTGCGGCAATTTGCAGTACAGCCCGTCCGGGGTATCGGGGATCGTGAGGTCGGCTGGGGAACGCCATTGCGAGGGCGGTAGGAAGCCAACCGTGCATGCCGGCGGGTCACTGACGGTGAGTGTGAAGTTGCCGCGGGACAATCCGACCGGGTTGTGCGGCTGACTGAACGATTGGATAGCGGCCACGAACGGCGGCAGCAACACCAAAACTTGCTCCAGCGAAGCATGGTAGGCCACAAAGATTTCGCCGACGGTGGCCAGGTTGGCGAGCAAGACCGGCAACGTCGGTTTGACTTGCGACAGCAGCCGGGACGCTTCGTTCAAGGCGTCGGGCCCGGTGTCCAGCAGGGTGCGCACCTGTGGGTCGTCGGTCACCAACTGGTTGGTGAATCCGGCGAGGCTGTGCGCCCACAGTCGGATCGCGTCGGTGGTTTGTGCTTGCGAGTTCAGCAACGGCACGGTGTCCTCGGTGAGGGTGCGCGCGCGGTCGGCGACACCGTTGAGGTCGCCGGACAGTCGAGCCGTCGAGTCGAACAGCGATCCGAAATCGTAACCTGCTCCGTTGAATCCCTTGAACGACTCGTCGAGCAAATCGCTCAGTCTGCCCTTGGGGATGCTGTTGACCAAGGCGCTGGTCTTGTCGAGCAGGGGACCTACCGGTTGCGGGATAGTCGCCTCGTGCACGGGAATCACCGAGCCGTTATGCAGGTATGGCGGCGAATCGCTGCGCGGCCGCAGATCGACGTACTGCTCCCCCACAGCGGAGACGCTGCGCACGTCGGCTTCTAGGTTGGCCGGGATTTTCTGCGAAGAACCAAACGACAGCGTTGCTTTCGCGCCGTGCGGCGTCAACGTCACCGCGGTGACCTTGCCGACCTGTACCCCGCGGTAGGTGACGTTGCTGAACCGGTAGAGGCCACCGGCCGCGGGTAACTCCAGCGTGACCGTCATCCGCCCGATTCCCAGCAGCATCGGCGCTTGGAGGTAGGCGAAGGCCATCACGATTACACCGATGATCCCCACGATCGTGAAGATCGCCAGTTGGATACGGACAAAGCGGGTGAGCATCAGCCACTCCCATCCGTCGGTGGTGTCGCGTAGGGCGGTGGGGATGGCGGTGGGGAGCCGGGTCCCGGTGGCAGCGGCGGTATGGGTCGTGGCGGTTGGGCATTGGCTGCCGGACAATTCGGGTCCGCCCCGTTGCACGCGCCAATTGGCGGTGGCGGCAGCGGTGCGCCATAAATTGGTTGTGGCCCCGCCGTGGGCGTCAACGGAGCATCTACGGGTGGCGGCACCGGTCCGGGCGCCCCCGGGTGCAGCGGATCGGGCGTGTACTGGTATCGCAAGTAATACGGATCCCCCGGTGCCGGTATCTTCTCCGCGCCCATCCGTTCCCAGTGCGTGCCCAGCAAGGTTTCGCTTCGCAGCGCGTAATTCGTCAAGTCGAGGACGACAAACACGTTTGCGTAGTCGCCTCTGAAGGCGCGGTTGAGGAGAGTCTGAGGGAACGGGAACGTCGGCGCCTGGGACAGGGCCAAGTCGAGGTCCGGCCCCACGTCAGCCAGCGCACCAAGTGTCGGCCCGAGATTCTGCAGGTTCTTGACCAGATCACCCCCCGCGTCGTTGACGAGCCGGGTGGCGGTGTCGCTGAAGACGCGGAGTTTGTCCAGCGCGGTGATGAGTCGTGGCCGTTCCCTGTTCAGCACGTCCAGCGCGGGCGGTATCTTGCGCAGCGCGGTCGTGATGACCTCGCGCTGTCCGGCCAGCGTGTCGGCGAGCCGGTTCAATCCCTGTATCGATGCGACTAAGTTGTTGCGCTGCTGGTCGAGTGTGCCCACGAACCGGTCGAGTCGGATGAGCAGATCGCGCACGGCGCCTGCGTGCCCCGACAAGGCGGCGTTGAAATTGTGAATGACGTCGCCGATCTGGCCCAGTCCGCCGGAGTTGAGGACGACCGACAGCGACGACAGGGTCTGCTCCGTCGAGGGGTACGTCGAAGCTCTGTTCAGCGGGATCGTGGAGCCCGGCTTCAGTCGCCCGCTGCCCGGCTGGCCGGGCGGCGGATTCAACTCCAAATGCATGGACCCGAGCAGGCTCGTCTGGCCGACGCTGGCGACCGCGTTGGCGGGCACGGTGACATCGCGCTTCACCGAGATTTCGACGTCGGCGTGCCAGCCTTTTACGTTCATCTTGCTGACACTGCCCACCACGACATCGTCGATCAGCACCGGCGAATTCGACTCCATCGAACCGACATTGGCAATCTCGACGTGGTAGATGTCGCCTCCCGGTCCGCGTCCCACCGCGCCGGGCAGCGGTAGCGAGTTCAGGCCGTTGAACGCGCATCCGGTGCCGGCCAGCATGACGCACCAGCCGAGGACAAGCACCCGCCACACCGGGTTCGATGGCCCGACTCGCCCCCGCAAGCGGGCGGTACCCCCGCCTTGGGCGAAGCAGCCGAATCGTCGCCGGGCAGGCGTCCGGGGCGTCATGGTTGCGGCGCTTCCGCCGGGAGCAGACCCGGGATATTCGCCGGCGCCGGCGGTGGCGGGGGCGGTGATTCGAAGGGCGTCGTCGGTGCGGGCGGCTCCGGCTTCGCCGCGCCCGGTATCCGCGCCGGTGGCACCGCCCCCGGCGGTCCCACCGGATCATCTGGCAGGCCGGTGTACGCGGAGACCGCGGGCGGCAGCTCGGGCGGCCCCGGTTTCGGCCCTTCGCCGCCGGGCGCCAGGCGCGCCTCGGTGTAGACGATGTTTTGCGGGTCTGCCGACTTGGCCAGGAAAATGTTCACCGGCATGTAGAGTTCGTTCGAGTTGGGCAAGAAACCGAGAGCCAAGAACGTGAAAGGGTTCACCACCCGGAGTGCCGGGCCGGCGTACTGTGCGCACAGCTTGCCGGTCTCGGTGGCGGTGACGTTCTCGATGGCGCCCATCTGCGAGCAGATTGCCCACACGGCGTTTGAGAAGTTGTTCAGCGCGAAAGATCCGCGGACCGTGCCCGAGTCGGGGCTGTAGTCGTTGTAGCCGTTCGCGAGCGCGTTCGGGGTGACGTGCAGGATGTTTTCTAAAGCCATCTTCTGATTGACGAGGATCTGGGTGAGGTCGGCCAGCCGCGCAACCTGCTCGGCGGCCGGGTCACGGGTTTCCGCGATGAACCGCTGCACCGGGCCGATCGCCGCCGCCAGGTTCGTCAGCGCGGCATCCAAATCGGATCTGTTGTCGTCGAGGACGCTGGTCAGCGTGGCGAGCCGGTTGTTGAACTGCACGAGTTGTTGGCCGCTGTCGCGAAGCGCGGTGACGAAGGTCTGCAGATTCTTGATGATGTCGACGAGGTTGCCGCTGCCGTCGGCCAGGATCCGCCCCACCCCGGACAGTTGGGCCAGGGTCTGCCGCAGCTTGTCGCCGTTGCCACCGAGCGCGTTGGCGGCGCTGTCGATGAAGCGGCCGATCGAACTGCTCGTCACCTTGCCGTTGGGCCCCAAATCCGTTGCCAGCCGCATCAATTGGTCTTTGATCTCATCCCACTCGACGGGTACCGCGGTCCGCTGCACCGGTATCACCGCACCGTCACTCATGGTGGGCCCGCTCGACCGGTAGGCCGGGGTGAGCTGGACATAGCGGGCGGCGACCAGGTTCTGGGCGACGATCACCGCTTTGGCATCCGCCGGAAGGGGCACGTCGCGATCGACGTGCATGGTCATCTTGGCCTGCGTGCCCTCCGGGTGGATCGCGGCGATGCTGCCGACTTTGATGCCGGCGACCCGCACGTCGTCGCCGGCGTAGATGGCGGTGGCGGTGGTGAAGTAGGCGGTGATCGTCTTAGGGCGGAAGAAAACATTGCGGACGACCACTCCCGCACCGGCGACGACGAGCACCGCCAACACGACCGCTAGGACGAGCATCACCTTGTTGCGCGAGGTCATGATTGGGGTCCGTGCTTTCCGCCGATCGTGCAGTCAGGGCACGGTGGAATACCGTTGGACGGCCAGGGGAACAAAGCCCGCGGCCCCGCGTTGTCTGGCGGGCGGCCGGCGTCGCCGCCCTTTCGGAACCCGAAGTAGAAGTCGAAGAAGGGCTGGAGTGTTACCTCGGGCAGGAACGCATTCGGGACGAACGCGGTGTAGTCGTAGCCTGAGGCGACGGTCTCACCTTGGGTGAGCTGGTATTTGGCCAGATCGGGCAGCGCTTTGGCGATATTGTCGCGGTTCTTTTCCAGCATCGCGGTCACTGAGTTGAGCTTTTTCAGCGACGGGGCCAGCTTGGCTTCATTGTCGTGCACCAGTCCGGTCAGCTGCTTGGCGACCGCGGAGGTGTTGGCCAGCAGTTGCACGATGGCTTGCCGCCGCGTTACGAGCACTTGGAGCAGATCGTTGGCGTTGAGGATCAGCGTGTTGACCTGATCGCTGCGCTGCGACAGTATTCCGGTGACATCGGCGGCGCCTTTGAGGAGTTGGCTCAGTGTCTTGTTGCGGCTGTTGAGGGCTTGCGATAGTCGGGTCACCCCGTCAAAGGCCGGTCCCAGTTGCGGTGCGATTTGGTTGAGCGTCGCCGAGAGCGTGTCAAGTGACTGATTGAGCGTTTGGGTGTTCGTTTCGGCGACGTCGCCGGCCAGGTCGCTGAGGGCTTCGTTCAATAAGTAGGGCGAAGATGTGTGCGACACCGGTATGACGTCCATCGGATGCAGCCGGCCGCTGCCCGCTGACTCCAGGGTGAGCATCCGCTGGCCCAGCAGCGAACCGGTTCTGATGTGTGCGGTGGTGTCCGACCCGAGCAGCACGGTCCCCTTCATGGTGAAGGTCACCAAGGCGTAGCCGTTGTGCAGCGACATCTTCGAGACATTGCCGACCTTCAATCCCGATACCGTCACGTCATTGCCTACGGCCAGGCCGGCCGCTTCAGCAAACAGCGCCTGATATCTGACCGCGGTGGCCCGCTGCGCCAGCTGGGTGACGGACAGTCCTACGGCGATGACCAGGACCACTAGGACAATGCCGATGAATCCGGCCTTGATGAGACCCGTTCCGCGGTACTTGTTCATCGGCCTCCTTGGCCTTGATTCAGCTCCCGTTCTTCGGGCTCCGCGCACCGCCCGGCTTCCTGCCTGAAGATCGGCACTACCACGGTGTGGTACTGCAGATCCGAGACGCGCAGACTTATTTCGCACAGGTAGTACGGGAGCCAGCTGCCGTATGCGCCGAGCCGCAACAGTTTGCGGTAGTTGTGCGGCAGCTTCTGCAGCGCCACATCGATCTGGCCCTTGCTGTCGTCGAGCAGTGGGGCCAGCCGGCTCAGCTGGTCTACCGTGCCGGCCAGCGGCGGCCGTGCCCTGGTCAGCAGACCTGCTATCGACGCGGTTCCGTTGTCCAGGGAGTTGATCGCGGCACCGATCGTATCGCGGTCTTCCGACAGCCCGCTGATCAGCCGCTCCAGCCGATCCAGCGCGCCGGAGAATTTGTCACCGTCTTTGGCCAGCGTGCTCGCGACGGTGTTGAGATGATCGATAAGTTGCTGCACCGTTTGGTCGTTGTCGGCCAAGGTGTTTGAGAACGACGAGGTGTTCGACAGCAGAGACTCCAAGGTGCCGCCTTGGCCCTGGAAGATCTGCACCAGCGCGGCGCTAAGCGCGTTGACGTCTTGCGGGTTCAGGCCCGTGATGACCGGTTTCAGGCCGCCGAGCAGTAGATCGAGGTCGAGCGCCGGTGCGGTGCGGTCGGCGGGGATCTGGGAATTCGCCGCCAGCACCTTCGTCGATCCTGGGCCGTCGAGCAGCTCGAGGTAGCGATCACCCACGAGGTTGAGGTAGCGCACGGCGGCACGGGTACCGCCGGTGAGCACGACACTGCGGTCGGTGTCGAACTTCACCAACACCTTCTTGTCGGGGCGCAGTGAGACGCTCTTGACCGTGCCCACGCGGATGCCGGCGACCCGTACGGTCTGTCCGGTCTTGAGGCGCGACACATCGTTGAAGACTGCGGAATACCCGTTGGTTGAACCGGTTCGGTACTGGCTGAAAATGAAGAACAAGAACACAGTCAGTAGCACCATCACAGTCGCGAAGGCCCCGAACTTGACGATGATTCCTCGTGCGCTCGTCATCCGGGTTGTCCGACCTGCACCGTGTTGCGCGGCGGCCCGGCGATGGGCCCGTACAGCAGCTGTTTGAGGGCGTCAGAGTTGATCAGAAGTTGCTGGTTTCCGTACGCCCAGGGGTTGGCGCCGACATCGGCGACGACGTACGGGGGAGCCACGTCCATGGGCACATAGGGAAGGTTGTGGCATTGCGGGCCACCCGTCGCGGCCACCTTGGGCAGATTCGTCGGGTACCGATAACGTTCGGTGCCGAACTCGATCGCCGCGAATAATGTGATTCCCGGGACCGGCAGCGGCGGTGCCTTCAGATTCGGGATCGTCCCGGCAAGCCCGCACCATATCGCTTGGTGGTATTGGTTGAGCAGATTGGTGGTCGGAACCAGCAGATGCAGGACGTCGGTCAGCGCTTGCCTGTTGCCGCCCACCACCTCGTTGCCGATGTCAGCGAAACCGATTGTGCTGAGCAGCAACCCCTGCAGGTTTTGCTGCTCCTCGACGATCGTTTGGCTTATCCGGGTCGTGTTTTCGGCTGTCTTGACCAGGTCGGGTGCAGCGTCGGCGTAGGCGTTTGACACCGTGGACAGAGCTTCGATGTCGTGGCTCAGCGCCGGCAGACTCGGATCCTGCGTGGCCAGAAAAGAATCGAGGTCGCTGAGCGCTTGGCCGATGGTGTGGCCGCGGCCGTTGACCGCCGATGCGATCGCGCCGAGGGTCTCGTTGAGTTTGGTGGGGTCGATCTTCGCGAGCACCGACGTGAGCTCCTCGAAAACAGTGTTGATTTCCACCGTCACATGTTTGCTGTCGAGAATCTCCCCAGCGTGCAACCGCTGTGGTGACGGGTTGGCAGGTGGTACCAGCTCGACGAACTTTGCGCCGAACACCGTTGTCGACGCGATGTCGACGAGCACGTTAGCGGGAATGAGGGGTAGCTGGGACGGGTTCATCGCGAGGTGAAGGGCCGCTTCGCCAGTCGGCCGAGTCTCGATCGAGGCCACCTTGCCCACCTGCACGCCGCGCATTTTCACTTTGGCGTCGGGGTTCATCACCAAGCCGGCACGCCGCGACAACACGGTGACGGGCACGGTTTTAGTGAAACTGCCTTGGAACAAACCCACTGCCACGCCGACAATTGCAGCGATGATGATGACGGTCGCCAATCCCGCCAGCGCACGAATCCCATTGTGTGACATCGGCTTCCCTACCCCGACAAGTTGAAGTTTCCGTTGGTGCCGTAGATGGACAGCGATACCAGCAGCGTCACCGATACCACGACGATGAGCGAGGTGCGGACCGCATTGCCGGTGGCGACCCCGACACCCTCGGGCCCACCACTGGCGAAAAAGCCGTAATAGGTGTGGATCAGCAGAACAGTCAACGCCATCAGAACGGCCTGAAGGAACGACCACAACAGGTCGAACGGGTTCAAGAAGGTGTCGAAGTAGTGGTGATACAGGCCGCCGGACTGACCGAACAGGACGACGGTCGTGAACTGGCTGGCCAGGAACGACAAGATGATGGCGACGCTGTAAAGCGGGGTGATTGCGATCATCCCGGCCAAGATTCTGGTGCTGACCAAGTATTCGACGGGGCGTATGGCCATCGATTCCAGCGCGTCGACTTCTTCATTGATGCGCATGGCGCCGAGTTGTGCGGTCACGCCCGCGCCGAAGGTAGCGGCCAAGCCGATGCCGGCGACCACCGGCGCCGCGATGCGAACGTTGATGAATGCCGCCAGGAAGCCGGTCAGCGCTTCGATGCCGATATTCCCCAGCGAGCTGTAGCCCTGCACGGCAAGGGTGCCGCCCGCAGCCAGCGTCAGGAAGCCGACGATCGCCAGGGTGCCGCCGATCATCGCCAAAGTGCCCGCGCCCATGCTGATCTCGGCGATGAGACGAATAACTTCGCGCCGGTAGTGAATGGCCGCGTGCGGCATCCCCAGAAGCCCCCTGCCGTAAAACAGGGTGTGATCGCCGATGCGGCCCACCGTGTTGACAGGTTTGCGCCACTGGCCGAACGCCCGGAAGGTTCTCGGGTAAGTGGCTCTCAGCGTTTGGATAATCGTCACGGCATGTGTCCGGTCACTTCGTCGAGAACCGAATGCCGATTGCGGTGACGACCACGTTGATGACGAAGAGCGCCATGAACGCATACACCACCGTCTCGTTGACGGCGTTGCCCACGGCTTTGGCCCCGCCGGTGGTGATCGTCAGCCCCCGGTAACAGGCGACCAGTCCGGCGATCAGGCCGAAAAGAGCTGCCTTGACACAGGAAATGATCACTTCCGGTATGCCGGTCAGCAACGTAATACCGGCCGCGAACGCACCCGGGTTGACGTCTTGGACAAAGACGGAGAAAGCGTACCCACCCAAGATGCCGATGATGACGACCAAGCTGTTCAACAGCAGTGCCACCAGCCCGGAAGCCAGCATGCGGGGCGCCACCAGCCGCTGTACCGGATTGATGCCCAAAACCTCCATTGCGTCGATCTCTTCGCGGATGGTGCGCGAACCCAGATCCGCACACATTGCGGTGGCACCGGCTCCGGCCACAATGAGCACGGTGACCAACGGACCCACCTGCGTAACCGCGCCGAAGGCCGCACCTGCTCCGGACAAATCCGCCGCACCCAATTCGCGCAGCAGAATGTTGAGTATGAAGCTGACCAGCACAGTGAACGGTATGGCCACCAATATGGTCGGAGCCAACGACACTCGCGCGATGAACCAGGACTGTTCCAAGAACTCACGCGCCTGAAATGGGCGACGGAACAAGAACCGGACAGCGTCCGCGCTCATGGCGACCAGCGCTCCCACCGCCTGCATCCCCTGCGACAATCCGCTGGGCATACTGATGCCCGACGACCAGCGGTTCGCGTTACTCGCCATCGGTGCCCCGCCGCATCCGGCTGAAGCGTCGATATGCCGTTGTGAGACTGTCAGTCTCGTACGGGAGAGCCGACCCGGCGCCGAATGCAGCCATCGCACACCCTCCTTGTTCGGGGCCGGTCGAAGGGCCCGTCGGTGAAGAACTAGGACCCCCAACTTGTTTGAGCGTCTGGTGATTATGACCCGCGCTGTCGCGTCGCGGAGCCGAATCCGCATTACTTCCCGAAAGCTGACAGTTCGCTGCCGATAGCGACTTGGGAGCGATATGAGCACTACGCCGCCAACAGCGCCGGCCCGTTAGACAGCTGCCTGATTCGGTGATGTCCGGCACTTTCGGCGTCAGGTGACGGCGCCGGCGGTTTTGAGTTCGATGATGCGATCCCAGTCGAGACCGAGTTCTATCAGAATCTCCTCAGTTTGCTCGGCGAAGCCCGGCGCGGGGCCGGTGTGCGGCGCAGCGACGTCGAATTGAACGGGATTGGCGACCAATTCGAGTTCGCCTGCACGCACAACATATTCGTTGGCCCGGACCTGGGCGTCGCCGGCCGCCTGCAAAGTGTCCTGCACCGGCGCCCAGGGCCCGGAAAGGGTCGCGAACCTCTCGCTCCATTCGGCCAAAGTGCGGGTCGCGATGGCCTTGCCCAGCAGTTCGACGGCTTCGGCGGTGTTGGCGGCGATCAGCTCTGTGCTGGCGAACCGTGGGTCGTCGATCAGGTCGGGGCGGTCGATGTGCCGGCACACGTCGGCCCAGAATTTGTCCGGCTGCATCATCACCAGGGAGATGTAGCGACCGTCCGAAGTCGTGTACAGCCCGACCAGTGGATTGATCGGGGAGCCGTGCACGCCGGGCGGCATAGCTTGCATCCGTTGATTGAGGTGCACGGTGAGCGCCACCGTGTGCCCCAGCGACCACAGGCCGCTGCCCAACAACGACACGTCCACGACCGACGGTTCACCGGTCCGTTCCCGGCCGAGCAGCGCCGCTGCGATACCGCCGGCGAGGTTGGTCCCCGAGATGGTGTCGCCGTAGGCGGGCCCGGGCGGACCGATCATGCCATCGGTGCCCGGCGGAGTGACGGTGGCTGCGGTTCCGGCGCGGCACCAGAAGGCGGTCATGTCGTAGCCGCCCTTCTCCGCCTCCTCGCCGCGCGGGCCGAGCGCGCTGCCCCGTGCGTAGATGATCCTCGGGTTCACCGCGCGGATGTCGTCGACATCGATGCCGAACTTCCTGCGGTGCCCGGGCAGGAAGCTGGTCAAAAAGACATCCGCCCGGCGGGCGAGCTCATAGAGCACGTCGCGGCCCTCGGGCACGCCGATGTCCAGGCCAATGCTGCGTTTACCGCGGTTGGCATGCTCGATATTCGGGTTCGGGTCGCCTTCCACGCGCAGCAAGCCGGTTTGGCGCAGTCCGCGCTGCGGGTCACCGGTGACCGCGTGCTCCACCTTGACCACATCGGCACCCCACTCGGCGAGCACCGCACCGGCCGACGGGACGAACCCGTACATGGCGACTTCGAGGACCCGGATGCCCTGTAGCGGCTTCACCGGACCCCCTCGAGGACCGGCGCGGCGAATGTCTTTGGCTCGAGGAATTCCTCGAGTCCGGCCACTCCCATCTCGCGGCCCACGCCCGACTGTTTGAAGCCGCCGAAGGGCGTGTCGGCACCGAAGTAGTTGCCTCCATTGATGGAGAAGGACCCAGTTCGGATCCGGCGCGCCACGGCCAGCGCACGGTTCTGATCGCCGCTGAACACCGCGCCGGCCAGGCCGTAGATCGAGTTGTTGGCGATGCGCACCGCGTCGTCGTCATCGTCGAAACTGATGACGACGAGCACCGGACCGAAGATCTCCTCCTGCGCGATTTCACTGTCGGGGTCGACGTTGGTCAGCAGCGTCGGTGCATAGAAGTAGCCCGGGCCGAGGCGCTTGCCGCCGGTGACCAGCGTGGCGCCGGCGTCAACGGCGCGACGCACCATGCCGTCGACTTTCTCGCACTGGCGCTCGTTGATCAGCGGGCCCATATAGGTATTCGGGTCGGCCGGGTCACCGTGGCGCACGTGGGCGAAGTTCTGCGCAATGAGCCCGACGATCTCGTCGTGGTGGCGTTTGGGCACCAGCAGCCGAGACGTCAACGCGCATCCCTGGCCGGCGTGGGTCACCATGCTGAAGGCGGCGAACATGCTGGCCATTGCGAAGTCCGCGTCGTCGAGCATGATGACCGCGGACTTGCCGCCCAATTCCAGGAAGACCCGCTTGACCGTCTCGCTGGCCGCAGCCATGATTTTGCGGCCGGTGGCGGTCGAACCGGTGAAGGTGATGACGTCGACGTCCGGGCTGGTGGTCAGCGCTGCGCCGACGGCGGGGTCCGAAGAGGTCACCACGCCAACCACACCGGCCGGGATATCGGTGTGGTTGGCGATCAACTCGCCAAGCGCCAGCGTGATCAGCGGTGTGTCCGGCGCACCTTTGAGAATCACGGTGCAACCGGCGGCCAGCGCGGGGGACAGCTTGGCCAGCGCGAGCTGGTTCGGATAGTTGTAGGCGATGATGGCGCCGACGACGCCGGCAGCTTCCTTCTCAACCCATCGGTGGTGGCGCAGGCCGCGCGATTCGATCTCACCGAGGTCTTCGGTCAACTGGTATGTCTTGAGCAGGTCGGCGTAGTAACGGACGATCCCGATCGGCTCGTCGAGTTGCGACCCGAGAGTCAGCGCGCGAGTGGCGCCGACCTCGGCGATGGTGAGTTCGCGCAACTCCTCGGCATGGTCGAGCAACGCCTGGTGCAACTGGTCGAGGCACCGGACGCGCAAGTCTTTATCGGTCGACCAGGTCGTGGTGTCGAACGCGCGCCTGGCCGCCGCGATGGCCGCCTGGATTTCCTCGCTACCGGCTTCCGGGGCGTAACCCACAACGGCGCCGGTGGCTGGATTGACCGACGGGAACGTCGCCTCAGTGCTGACCAGCCGACCGTCGATGAGTAATCGGCGGCTTGCCTGCGACGCGGCTTCTGATGAGCTGCGGCCGTGGATTGACTCGCCGCTGCCCGCGATGGTCGGCGCGGTGTCGTGCGGTGACATACCGATCCCCTCGATGGCGCGATAATTTCATTCTCATTCTCGGCGAATCTTACATTTCAAGTTCGAGAATTCAAGAAACGACGAGAAACGAGACTGCCGTGCTCGTGTGCCCGAAAGCCAGCGCGATGCGCGGTGTTTTCGCAGGCCGCGGCGCTTTTAGGGGGGAACTCTTGCGGTAGGCTGCGGGCCGAGAGTAGTGTTCTCATAATCGAAAGGGAGATTCTTTGTGTCTGGGACGACGACCGTGGTCACCGGCGGAGGATCGGGAATAGGCCTGGCGGTCGCAGAACGGCTGCGCACTGACGGCTACCGAGTCGCAACCATCGACCTCAAGCCTTCCGAAACCCCATTCTCCTTCACCGCCGACGTGACCGACCGCTCGCAGATCGACGCCGCGTTGACGGCCATCCGCGGTGAGCTCGGCCCGATCAAGGTGCTGGTCAACGCCGCCGGTCTGGACGGCTTCAAGCGCTTCACCCAAATCGAATTCGCCGACTGGCAGCGCATCATCGATGTCAACCTCAACGGCGTCTTCCACATGATTCAGGCGGTGCTCCCCGACATGCTCGAGGCGGGCTGGGGACGCATCGTCAACATCTCCTCGTCGAGCACCCACTCGGGGACGCCGTACATGTCGCACTACGTGGCGGCGAAGTCTGCGGTCAATGGACTGACCAAGTCGCTGGCGCTGGAATACGGGCCGAGCGGTATCACCGTCAACGCCGTCCCCCCGGGGTTCATCGACACCCCGATGCTGCGCAAGGCCCAAGAGCACGGATACCTCGGCGACATCGAGAAGACCATCGCCGCCACCCCGGTCCGCCGGATCGGCAAGCCCGAAGACATCGCTGCGGCCTGTGCGTTTCTGGTGTCTGAGGAAGCTGGCTACGTCACCGGTCAAATACTGGGTGTCAACGGCGGCCGTAACACCTAGCGAGCCGAACCAACCGAGAGGAGAACCCGTGGGGAACGCAGCAGGCCGGGTGAAAGGCAAAGTCGCATTTGTCACTGGTGCGGCGCGCGGCCAGGGCCGCAGTCACGCCCTGCGCCTGGCCGAGGAAGGCGCCGACATCATCGCCGTCGACCTGTGCCACGACATCGATTCAATCGGATACCCGTTGGCGCGACCCGAAGACCTCGACGAGACGGCGCAACTGATCGAAAAGACCGGCCAGGGCGTGGTGACCGCGCAGGCCGACGTGCGCGAAGCCGCCCAGCTGCGCACCGCCCTGGATAACGGTGTGGCCGAATTCGGCCACCTCGACATTGTGGTGGCCCAGGCCGGTGTCGCGGGCATGAAAGGTGAGCCACCGCTGCAGGCTTGGATCGACGTCATCAACACCAACCTGATTGGGACCATCAACGCCATCCAGGTCGCCTTGCCGCACCTTCGCGAGGGCGCGTCGATCATCGCCACCGGATCGACCGCCGCGCTGATGGACACCTCGAAAAAGGACATTCCGGGTAACGACCCGGGTGGCATGGCGTACGTGCACTCCAAGCGCGCGCTGGCCAGCTACGTCCACGACCTGGCGACCGAACTCTCCGCCCTCGGCATCCGGGCCAACGTGGTTCACCCGACCAACTGCAACACCGACATGTTGCAAAGTGAACCGATGTACCGATCTTTCCGCCCGGACCTGGAACACCCGACCCGCGCCGACGCCGAACCTGTCTTCGGGGTGCAGCAGGCCATGAAGATTCCGTTCATCGAGCCGGAGGACGTCAGCAATGCGGTGCTGTGGCTGGCTTCCGACGAGGCGCGTTACGTCACCGGTGTTCAGTTGCGCGTCGACGGCGGCGGTTACCTGAAGTGGTACGACTACCGCAAATAGGGGGGATGTCGTGAAAGTTCGCGTTGACCAGGACCGCTGCCAGGGGCACACGTTGTGCGCGATGATCGCGCCGGACTCGTTCCAGCTCGACGACATCGAAGGCCATGCCTCGGCGATATCCGAGGACGTCCCGCCGGATCAGGAGGACGCCGTTCGTGAGGCGGCACAGAGCTGCCCCGAGCAGGCCATCCTGCTTGATGTCGATGCCGAAAGAAGTCGGGGAGAAGTCGGGAGACCGGGGCTTTGAGCGTCGACGGCATCGACGACGTTGACGGCGTTGTTCAGGACAGCGACCGCAAGAAGAACCGCTACCACTTCGACCGGCACAAGCCGGAATACCGGATCCAGTTCGAGGAGATCACCGAAGAGATCCACCGAAGGTGTCCGGTTGCCTGGACCGACACGTACAACGGCCATTGGGTCGCCGGTGGCAGCCAGGCGGTGTTCGAGCTGGCACGCTGCCCGCACGTCTCCAACGATCACGACATCAACGGCGAACGCCGCGGCTATCAGGGCATTTCGATTCCCAAGGCGAACCGTGCGAGCGTGGTGCGCGGTGGCATCCTCGAGATGGACGATCCGGAGCACCGCACCTACCGCAACGTGCTCAACCCGTATCTGTCTCCGGCCGCGGTCAAGCGTTGGGTGCCGTTCATCGATGAGATCACCCGGGCCTGCCTCGACGAGAAGATCGAATCGGGCCGCATCGACTTCGTCGACGATCTGGCCAACATCGTGCCCGCCGTGCTGACCCTGGCCATGCTGGGCGTTCCCCTGAAGAAGTGGGCGATCTACAGCGAACCCACCCATGCCGCGGTGTACACGCCAGAACACTCCCCCGACATCGAGCGGGTGACCGCGATGCACCGGGAGATGGGCTTGGATCTGCTGAACAACATGATCGAGATTCGGAAGAACCCGCGGCCGGGGATCGTCAACGCTCTCCTCCAGATGGACATCGACGGAGAACCTGCGCCTGATTTGGAGATCATGGGCAATCTCGGTCTGGTCATCGGTGGCGGTTTCGATACCACCACGGCATTGACCGCCCACGCTATGGAGTGGCTGTCGGAGAACCCTGAGCAGCGGGAACGACTCAGCCGCGAACGGGCTAAGCTACTCGATTCCGCGACCGAAGAGTTTCTGCGCTATTTCACTCCTGCGCCCGGCGACGGGCGCACGTTCTCTGATGACGTCGAGATCGAGGGAACGCAATTCAAAGAAGGTGAACGGCTGTGGATCTCGTGGGCAATGGCGAACCGCGATCCATCGGTGTTCACCGAGCCCAACAGAATTGTCTTGGATCGTAAAGGCAATCGCCACTTCAGTTTTGGCATCGGTGTCCATCGCTGCATCGGGTCGAATGTAGCTCGTACGGTGTTCAAGTCGATGCTGACCGCGGTGCTCGACCGGATGCCGGACTACCGTTGTGATCTAGAGGGCACCGTGCATTACGAGACCATCGGCGTCATCCAGGGCATGCGCCACCTGCCGGCCACCTTCACCCCGGGGCGTCGGCTGGGCGCGGGTTTGGCCGAGACGCTCGACAAGCTGCAGCGGATCTGCGACGAGCAGGAGCTGGCCCGGCCCATTACCGAGCGCAAAGAAGCCGCGGTCATCGACTGACGGGCGGGCGGGGTCCAACGGCCAAGTGGCGCAACATGCTGACCGGGACAGAGATACTGATGCGGTTCAGCGCGCCGGCAGGCCCAGTACCCGCTGCGCGATGATGTTGCGCTGAATCTCTGAGGTGCCGCCGGCGATGGTGCCTGAGAAGCTGCGGGCGTAACGCTCGAACCAGCTGGCGAAGTAATGATCGAGGTTCATCGGCGCATAGGGCCCGGTGAGCGCGGGTTGCAGCAACCCGTCGCCGCCGGCCGCCTCCAGGGCGTGCTCGGCGGCGCTTCGTTCGGCTTCGGAGCCAAGCAGTTTGAGCACCGAAAGCGCGGGAACGTCCTCTTCGCCGCGGGCGGCGCGCGCCAGCGCGACCGATCCGAGTAGCCGCAGCGCCTGGCGGTCCATCGCCAGCGTCGCGTAATGATCGCGGTCCAGCGCAGTGGCCGGGTGGAAGTCGGTGAGCAGGTTGTCCATCCGGTCGGCGAAACCCAGCCACATCATCGTGCGCTCGTGCCCGAGCGATCCGTTGGCCACCCGCCAGCCCTGATTGAGCGGTCCGACCAGATTCTCGGCCGGGACGCGTGCATCGGTGAAGAAGACTTCGTTGAAATCCAGGTCGTCAGGTGCGCAGATCGACGGGAACGGTCGGCGCACCACACCTTCGGTGTCGGTAGGGATCAGCAACGCGCTGATGCCTTTGTGTTTCGGCGCGTCGGGGTCGGTGCGCACGAACGTCAGCAACACGTCGGCGTCGTGCGCCCCGGACGTCCAGACCTTTTGACCGTTGACCACGAAGTAGTCACCGTCACGGACGGCGCGGGTACGCAGCGACGCCAGGTCCGAGCCGGCACTGGGTTCACTCATCCCCAGCGACGCGGTGATCTCGGCCCGCAGGATCGGTACCGCCCAGCGGCTCTTCTGTTCGTCGTTGCCGAACGAAATCAACGAAGCGGCAACGATATTGACGCCCTGCGGATTGAAGCTGTGATAGATCCGGCGCCGGCACAGCTCCTCGAGGTAGGCGTACTGCTGCAACACCGTCGCGTTGCGCCCACCGAACTCCGGCGGTTGCCCGGGCAGCAGCCAGCCGTTGTCGAACAGCAGCCGCTGCCAGCGTCGCGCCCAGGCCGGCATGTGTGACACCGACTTAGGCCGTTCGACGGCATCGGCCGCCGCGGTCGGCAGGTGCTCGTCGAGGAAGGCCGCGAACTCCGCGCGGAAGGCCTCGACGTCGCTGTCAAAGGTGAGCTGCACGGTATTCCTCCGCGATCAACGCTTTGTGCTCGGCGGCGCCACCGAGCATGTGCTCACCGGCTTTGGCGCGTTTGAGGGCGAACTGCAGATCGTTCTCCCAAGTGAATCCCATCGCGCCGAACAGCTGCAGTCCGTGGCGGAACACCAGCGACTGACACTCCCCGGCGGAGGCTTTGGCCATCGCGGCCGCCAACCGCCGGCGCGGATCGTCAGCGGCGATGGTCAACGCGGCGAAGTAAGCCAGCGCCCGCGCCCGTTGGATTGCGACGTGCATGTCAGCCGCCTTGTGCTGCACAGCTTGAAACGATCCGATCGGAACCCCGAACTGCCGGCGGTTACGCACGTGATCGAGCACGAGGTCCAGAATGCGTTGGCAAGCGCCGACCATCGTCAGCGCCATTCCGGTCAGCGCCACGTGCTGCGCACGTTCGGCGTCGACGGCGATCAAAGCCGAGTGCGGTACCCGTACCCCGGCGAACAGCACGTCGGCAACGTGCAGCACCGGGTCGAACACCGACGTCCGCCGGGCATTCACCTCGCCGGCACCGACCAGGAACACTCCGGCGTCGGTCACCACCGCCAGCTGGTCCACGCGATCCGCGTCGAGGACGTGGCGCGCGGTGCCGTCCAGCACCCAACCGTCGGCGCCGCGGTGCGCATGCACACCGTTGTAGACAGCGCTGCCGGCCTCGTGCGGGTCGAACCTGTCCGCGGCCAGGGGCGCGAACTGGGTCATCGTCGCCAAGTAGGGGGTGGGGTCGGTGGCCCGGCCGAGCTCTTCCAGCACGATCGCGAGTTCGACCGCGCTTTCCGGGTCGTTCAGTTCGGTCCAGCCCTGGTCGACGTAGGACTTCCACAACGGGCCGGCATCGACCCCGTCTTCAGCAACGCTTCGGATCAGCGATGGCGGGCACTGCTTGGCGACTGCATCGCGCACGGTCTCCTGCCACAGACGCTGGTCCGCATCGAACTCCAACAGCATTCCGGCCGGCTCCTCAGCTCATTTGACCTGCTGCGAGAATAGTATTCTCTAAATCGCATAGTGACAATCTCGGAGCAGCGCGCCCGAGCTTTCGCCGAGTCGACCGGGGCGGCGCCTCCTCGGGAGTACCGGCCGTTCCAGCGGCATCGAAAATGGAGAATGGTATTGTCAGAAAAGAAGAACTGCACTGACACCGGTAGCGGAAGATAATAGTCACCAGCAGGTGCAAGCATTAACTGAAGCGCCTACCGGAAACCTGTTGATAGGTGGTGTACGGGGATGTCAGATCGCCCGAGCGGTTCGACCGGCTCGGCTGTACCGCGGAAGCTGGTCTAGGTGATCGAGCACCCGGACAACACCCGCACACCGCTGATCGACGCCAGCGTGCACATCTTCTTTCCGTCCAACTCTGATCTGCGCGGTTTCCTCCGAGAGCCATTCAAAAGCCGTGGCTTTCCGGACTACGAGTCGGACTGGTACGGAGCACCGGGCGGCGAGTACGTCGAGTACGTGCAAAGGCACCGGCGACCATCGAACCGGATACCCCGGCTCCAACCCCGATGTCGTGGCCGACCACCTGTTTCACCAGCGCGGCGTGGATGTGGCTGTGCTGCATCCGATGTCGCGCGGCATCATGCCCGACCGCCACCTCGGTAGTGCGCTGCACGCCGCACACAACGAGATGATGGTGTCGCGCTGGCTGGAGTCCAGTCAGTTCGGTGACCGATTCCGCGGCACCATCCGCGTCAATCCCGATGACGTCGCCGGTGCGTTGCGCGAGATCGGCCGATGGCGAGACCATCCCCGCGTTGTGCAGATCGGCATCCCGCTGCAATCCCGTGAGCTGTACGGCAAGCCGCAGTTCTGGCCGCTGTGGGAAGCCGCGGCCGCTGCAGGGCTGCCGGTCGCCGTGCACATCGAGACCGGCGAGGGCATCGGTTTTCCGCCGACACCGTCCGGACACACCCAAACCTATGAGCAGTATCTCGGCTTCATGGCGCTGAATTACCTGTACCACCTGATGAACATGATCGCCGAGGGAGTGTTCGAGCGCTTCCCAACTTTGAAATTCGTTTGGGCCGACGGCGCCGCCGACTTCCTCACCCCCTTCATGTGGCGGATGGACACCTTCGGCCGGCCGCATCTTGAGCAGACGCCCTGGGCGCCGCGGATACCCAGTGGCTACCTGCCCGGCCACGTCTATTTCATTCAGGGCAGCCTGGACGGGCCGGGTGACACCGAGTTCGCCGGTGAGTGGTTCAGCTTCACCGCCAAGGACGACAAAGTGATGTTCGGCTCCAGCTATCCGCACTGGCACAACGGCGATGCCAGCCGGCTGCCCGGCACGTTGTCGACCGAGCAGCGCGAAAAGGTGTGTTGGCGCAACGCGGCCGAGCTCTACGGCATAGACATTGCGGCCAGTCTCGCTGCACAGTAGAGGAAAGCAAGGGAGACCACCATGACGCTGACACACTTGCAGGAGCGCGTGCCGGCTGCCGAACGCATCGCCGTGCGCTGCGTCGACTCCGACGTCCATCCGGTACCCAAGCGCGGCGAACTAACCCCCTACGTTCCGGAGCCGTGGCGCAGCCGATACTTCCAGGACCACCGCGTCGGGGAACTGATCTATTACGACGCACCCGACTACGCGCACGCATACGCGATGCGCGTCGACACCTTCCCACCCGACGGCGAATTCCCGGGCAGCGACCCGGACATGGCGTTTCGGCAGCTGATCATGGAAGCCGGTTCTGACATCGCGATACTCGAACCCGCCGCCCGCACGCCGCGCATACCCGAAGCGCACCAGGCGATGACGATCGCCCTGAACGATTGGCAGGCCAACCACTGGCTGGATGGCCACAACAACTGGCATGAGCGGTGGCGGGGCTCGATCTGTGTGGCTATCGAGGACCCCACCGGGTCCGCCGAGGAAATCGAACGATGGGCCGGCCACCCCTACATGGCACAAGTTTTGATCAAAGCCGAGCCGCGGCCGTCCTGGGGTCATCCGATGTACGACCCGATCTGGGCGGCCGCCACCAAGCACGACATCACGGTCAGCTGTCACCTGTCGCGCAGTAATTTCGAGATGCTGCCGATGCCACCGGTGGGATTCCCCAGTTACAACCACGATTTCATGGTCACCTACTCGCTGCTGGCCGCCAATCAGGTGATGAGCCTCATCTTCGACGGCGTCTTCGACCGCTTCCCCACTTTGCGGATCGTGTTCGTCGAGCATGCGTTCTCCTGGGTCCTGCCGCTGATGTGGCGGATGGACGCCATCTACCAAGCACGCAAGTCGCGGATGAGCATCAAACGCAAGCCGTCGGAATACCTCAAAGAGCACATCAAGTTCACCACCCAGCCGCTGGACTACCCCGAAGACAAGACTGAATTGACCCGCGCGCTGGAATGGATGGAGTGCGACAAGATCCTGCTGTACTCATCGGACTATCCGCACTGGACCTTCGACGACCCGCGTTGGCTGATCAAGCACCTGCCCAAAGCTGCGCGGGATGCCGTCATGTACAAGAACGGCATTGCGACCTACCACCTGCCGGAGACCGTTCCGGTGCTCGAGGGCCAGGTCCGGGTGTTGTAGTGCCTGATCAGACCAAGCGGCCCCGGCTCGCCCAGGGTCGTGAGCACGCTGTTGCGACGGTGGACGAGATTCCGCCCGGCACACACAAACTGGTGCCGATCGGCCGTCACGGTGTAGGTGTGTACAACGTCAACGGTGCCTTCTACGCGATCGCGAATTACTGCCCGCACCAGGGCGGGCCGTTGTGTTCGGGTCGCGTCCGGGGCCGCACCGTCGTCGACGAGAGCGCCGCTGGTGACTCGGTGATGGTGCGAGACCTGGAATACATCTATTGCCCGTGGCACCAGTGGGGATTTGAACTCGCCACCGGCACCACCGCGGTCAAACCGGAATGGAGCATCCGCACCTATCCGGTCCGGGTCGTGGGCAACGATGTTCTGGTGATGGCGTGAGCACAGGAGCCGCCGGTGGGATCCATTGAAGTGAACGGCGGCAACGTCGTCTACGAAATTCTCGGTGACGCAACCGATCTCATCGTCCTGACACCCGGGGGGCGATTCAGCAAGGAGATCGACGGCCTACGCCCGCTTGCCGACGCGCTGGTGGGCGGCGGCTACCGGGTGCTGCTGTGGGACCGGCCCAACTGCGGAGCGTCCGACGTGCAGTTCTACGGGCAGAGCGAATCACACATGCGGGCAGAGACGCTGCACGGCTTGCTGACCGCCCTCGGCGAGGGCCCCTGCATTCTCGCGGGCGGCTCCGGCGGTGCCCGGGACTCGATCCTGACGACAATGCTCTACCCGGAGCTGGTCACCAAGCTCGTGGTGTGGAACATCGTCGGCGGGATCTACGGAACGTTCGTGCTGGGTTCGTATTACATCGTTCCCAGCATCCTCGCGGCGCGCGGAGCCGGTGTCGAAGGTCTGCTGAAAGTGCCAGAGTGGCGTGAGCGCGTCGAGGAGAACCCGAACAACAAACAACGGATCCTCGACCTTGACCGTGACGAGTTCTTGAAAGTGATGCTGCGCTGGCTTAATGCGTTCGTGTCGAAGCCGGGTCAGACTATTCCCGGCGTCGACGACGAAATGTTCGATCGAATCACCGTCCCCACTTTGATCATTCGCGGCGGGGAGAACGATTGGGACCATCCCAAGCGGACATCCCTTGAAGTCAGCTGTCTGATCAAAGGCGCCAAGCTCATCGACCCACCGTGGCCGGAGGATGCCTGGGAACGTGCCTCCGAGGCCCGCGCGGCCGGCAAGGTGACCCGTTTCAACATGTTCGACACCTGGGTGCAGGCCGCGCCCCCGATACTGGAATTCCTGCAATCGTGATGTGTCCGTTGGGTTCAGTTGGTGTGGATGTGGACCTCGCAATTAAGCGAGGCTTCCAGCGCCGTGTGAATCCGGCTTTCCGGCACCCGCTCGAGATCGGACTCGCGCAGCGTTACGTCAACCACGTCGAACCCGTCGTCACCGGGCGAACGTCTGATCTCGCCGCTGAGACCGAACCCGGCGAGTACGCCGTGTGCGTCGTCGTCAGTGCCCCTGCTGACATAGGTGAGGACACCGGCGACCGGCGCTGCGCCGTGATCACCGAAGGCTTCGTCGCACAGGTCGACCGCAGCCCTCTGCACCGCCTCGGCGTCGTCGCCGGCGATCAGCAGTTGCACTTCGCGCCGCGCGACCGGCATCGCCGTGAGGTCGTTCTCCACCATCTGGGCGCTCGCCTCGCGGGCGAGGCTGCGGAGCGCCGTCATGCCTTGGCGTAGCTGCAAGTCGGTGAGCACCCCGGAAGGATCGACATTGACGCGCACCACCGCAGTCCGCATGGCGCTCAGCCTAGCTCGGCGACGATGCAGGCCGGCATGGCCTGAGGAGGAGCCGGGCGATCAAGCACTAGCTCGGCGACGATGCAGGCCAGCATGGCCTGAGGAGGAGCCGGGCGATCAAGCACTAGCTCGGGGGGGCTGATGGAAATCACCGTCCCGTCCGGCGTCACCGTGGCAGCGTGGCCCGGCTGCACCGCGCGACTGCTGCGCGACCCGGCCCGCACCGATGCCGAAAGCTACCTGGCGTACCGCGACCTCGGCGGTTATCGACCGCTGACCGACCCCGACCGACTGCTTGCCGAAGTCGACAGCAGCGGATTGCTGGGCCGCGGCGGTGCGGGCTTTCCGCTGGGACGGAAATTACGCGCGGTCCGCGACAACGGCCGCCAAGGTCGCACCGGCACCGTCGTGGTCGCGAACGGCGAAGAGGGCGAGCCGGCTTCGATCAAGGACCGCTGGCTGCTGCGGCACCGTCCGCACCTGATTCTCGACGGCCTGCGGCTGGCGGCTGCAGCGGTGGCCGCCGACCGTGCCTTCGTCTACCTCTCCGATGCAGAAGCTGCGCAGACGGTGAGAGCCGCACTGAGCGAACTGGATTCAGCTGTCTTCGGGGGCGTCACCGTCGCGGTGCGACTGGTCGACCCCGGCTACATCGCCGGTGAGGAGACCGCTGCGGTGCGGGCGCTCAACGGCGGCCCGGTCAAGCCGACGGACAAACCACCGCGCCCGTTCCAAGCCGGTGTGAACGAGCGCCCGACGTTGGTCAGCAATGTCGAAACGTTGGCCAACCTGCCTTTCCTGCATCAGCACGGAGCGGTTGCGTTCCGCAGCCAGGGCACGTCGCGCTCGCCAGGAACGTTTCTGGTGACGCTCACCGGAGCGGGTCGGCCGTCGGGTCTCTACGAGATTCCGCACGGTTTGCCGTTCTCCGAATTGATTGCGCGACACGGAGTATCGCCCGACCAAGTGCGCGGCGCTTTGATGGGTGGGTATTTCGCCGGGCTGCTCAACCGCACGGTGCTCGACGCGACCCTGGACCACGAGACGTTGCGCGAGCTGGGCAGCGGGTTGGGCGCGGGGGCGATCTGCGTCCTCACCGACGACTGTCCGGTCGCGGTCGCCGCCTCGGTGCTCAGCTATTTCGACCGGGAAAACGCCGGTCAGTGCGGCTCTTGTTTCAACGGCACGGCCGCCATGGCCGCGGCTGCCGCGGCGTTGCGGGACGGGGTGGCCGGCACCGAGGATGTGGCGCGGCTGCGGCGCTGGTCGGTGGTACTGCGCGGTCGGGGTGCCTGCGCGACGCTGGACGCCGCGACGAACACCGCCGCCAGTCTGCTCGACCAATTTCCCGACGAGGTCAGTAGCCATCTCGACAACATCTGCCAGTCGTGCGCGGCGGGTCCCTTCAGCGCTGATCGTCCCTACGAGGTGGAGGCGGTGACGCCGGCGTGAGCGATCGGATGACGGTGAAACTCGACCGCACCCGCTGTGACGGCTTCGGTATCTGCGCCAAGCATGCGCCAGAGTACTTTTCACTCGACGACTGGGGCTACGCCTCGTTGATCGGTGACGGTGACGTCGCCGAAGCTGACCGCGACATGGTGCTGCGCGCACTGCTCGACTGCCCGTGCACGCGATCACCGAGGTCGGTGACCGCCGAGTCAGCAACGGCTCACCGGCGCCGAGCGCTGCCTACGACTCCCTGCCAAGCCTGAAAATAGAAGACAACGAGGCGGAGTGGGGGTTCGAGCGTTGACCGGCATCGGGTCTGGCCGCCCGCTGCCGCTGCTCACCCCGGAGAACGAATTCTTCTGGAAGTCCGGCGCCGACGGGCACCTGCGGTTCCAGCAGTGCACCGATTGCCGGGCGCTGATCCATCCGCCGGCGCCGGTGTGCCGGTATTGCCGCTCGTATCACTTGGGTGTACAACCGGTTTCTGGTCGGGCGACGCTAGCCGGCTTCACCGTGAATCATCGATTCAGCCTGCCCGGATTACCCGCCCCGTACGTGGTCGCGCAGGTCGCGATCGCCGAAGACCCGCGAGTCCGGTTGACCACCAACATCATTGACTGCGACCTTGACCAGCTGGAGCTGGGCCGTTCGGTGGAGGTGGCGTTCGAGCAGGTTGACGACGTGTGGCTGCCGTTGTTCCGTCTCACCGCTGAGTACGAACGCGCGCCGCTGCCCGAGGACGAAATCGCGCCCGAGGACTTCGGTCGGCATATCCGCCCGATGCTGACCCAGGACAAATTCGAGGACAAGGTAGCCCTCACCGGGATCGGCATGTCGCAGATCGGCCGGCGCCTGATGGTGCCGCCGCTGCAGCTGACCGTGCAGGCGTGCGCGACTGCGATCGCCGACGCCGGATTGACGATCGACGATATCGACGGATTGTCCACTTACCCCGGCGGAGGCAACCTCGGCGGCTTCGGCGAGGGCGGGGTGACGGCGTTGGAGGCCGCGCTGGGAATTCGGCCGGTGTGGCACAACGGCGGCATCGAGACCTTCGGCCCGGTCGGGTCGGTGATCGCCGCGATGCTCGCCGTGGCCGGCGGCCTGGCGCGCCACGTGCTGTGCTACCGCACCTTGTGGGAAGCCACCTTCAACGAGCTGATGAAGCAGGGCAAGATTGTGCCGACGGGTGGTCGCACCACCAGCTGGCAGTGGCCGTTCGGCGCGACGTCGGCCGCCCACACGCTCGCTCAGAACGCGCAACGCCATTTCCACCGGTACGGCACCACCAGGGAGACACTCGGCTGGATCGCATTGAATCAGCGGGCCAACGCCGAACTCAATCCCACGGCGGTGTACCGGTCCCCGATGACGATGGACGACTACTTGGCCGCGCGACCGATCACCACGCCGTTCGGTCTTTACGACTGCGACGTGCCCTGCGACGGGTCGGTCGCGGTCATTGTGTCCGCACTCGACGCGGCCCGCGACTTGGCGAAACCGCCGGTCCTGGTGGAAGCGGTGGGCACCCAGATCGTGGAGCGGCTCGACTGGGACCAGAGCACACTGACGCACGAGCCGCAGGTGCTGGGTCAAGCGGCGCACCTGTGGTCGAGGACGTCCCTCACACCGCAAGATGTCGATGTCGCCGAGCTCTACGACGGGTTCACCATCAACTGCTTGTCCTGGCTGGAAGCACTAGGCTTCTGCGGCATCGGTGAGGCCAAAGAATTCCTCGACGGCGGTAAGAACATCGCACGAGACGGCCTGCTGCCGTTAAACACTCACGGTGGTCAGTTGTCGCACGGCCGCACGCACGGCATGGGCCTGCTGCATGAAGCGGTCAGCCAGTTGCGCGGCGAAGCCGATGACCGGCAGGTCGCCGGTGCCCGCGTCGGGGTGGTCAGCAGCGGAGGCCTGACGCCCAGCGGCGTACTGCTGTTGAGGGCGGCCATATGAACACGCCGGCGACGATGCAGAGCGCAGCGATGAGGAGGAGCGGCGCAATATGAACACGCCTCGGCCTCGGGTCGTCATCGTCGACGGTGTGCCGATGTCGGCGTTGGTCGCCGAAGCACCGCGGCCGCGTGCGGTTGTGCTGGCGTTGCACGGTGGCGGCACCACGTGTGCGTACTTCGACTGCCCGGGCCATCCGGCGTCGTCGCTATTGCGCCTGGGTGCTTCGCTGGGGTTCACCGTCGTAGCGCTGGATCGGCCCGGGTACGGCAGTTCGGCGCCGTATCCCGAAGCGATCGCGCTGCCCGAGCAACGGGTCCGTCTCGCCTACGGTGCCGTCGACCGCATCGTGGGCCGATGGCCCGGCGGCGCAGGCTTGTTCGTGGTCGCCCATTCCAACGGCTGTGAACTGGCGCTGCGGATGGCCGCCGATGAGCGCGGCGCCGAACTGCTCGGCATCGAAATGGCCGGCACCGGACGGCATTACCACCCGGCTGCCCGCGACGTGTTGAAAGACGCCAGCCCCACCTACCGTCCGCCCGGGCTCGGGGAATTACTGTGGCGTCCCGTCGAGCTGTATCCGCCTGATGTGCTCGGCGGCATCACCAAGGCGCCCACCGGCGCGCCCTACGAAGCGGCGATGGTCACCAGCTGGCCGCGGACAGACTTTCCGGTGATGGCCGCGCAGGCGCGGGTGCCGGTACAGTTCAGCGTCGCCGAGCACGAGAAGGTCTGGCAGTCCGATCCGCCGGCGCTGGCCGAGATCGCCGCGATGTTCTCCGCAGCACCCCGATTCGTCATCAACGAACAATCCGGCGCGGGACACAATCTCAGCCTTGGGCACACGGCTGCGGCGTACCACCTGAAAGTGTTGTCCTTTGCTGAAGAGTGTGTCGTCGCGCGGGAAATCCCCGCCGTCGGCGAACTGACGGTGCAGAAGCAACAAGCCGATTTGGAGGCCGGTTGATGCGTGTCGGATTCATCGGGTTGGGCAGCCAGGGCGGACCGATGGCGCGGCGGATCGTCGACGCCGGCTACCCGACGACGTTGTGGGCACGCCGGCCGGCAACATTGGAGCCGTACGCCGACACTGCCGCCCAGACTGCGGGGTCACCGGCCGAACTGGCCGCCGACAGCGACCTGGTCTGCCTGTGTGTCGTCGGCGACGCCGATGTCGAGCAGGTGGCCGGCGGGGACAACGGCGTGCTGTCGACGTTGCAGCCGGGCAGCGTGATCGCCGTGCACAGCACCGTACACCCGAAGACGGTTCGCGCGCTCGCGGAAAGGGCTGCTACAAAGAATGTTTCGGTCATTGACGCGCCGGTCAGTGGGGGCGGTCCGGCGGCGGCTGAAGGCCGGCTGCTGGTGATGGTCGGCGGGGATGCGGCCGTCGTCGAACGCTGCCGCCCGGTGTTCCGAACCTACGCGGACCCGGTTGTCCACCTCGGTGAACTGGGCTCGGGCCAGACCACCAAGCTGCTGAACAACCTGTTGTTCACCGCCAATGCGGGAACCGCCGCGTCGGTGCTCGCCCTCGGCGAAGCGCTCGGCGTCTCGACGCAGCGCCTCACCGAAGTGATCTCCCGCAGCAGTGGAAGCAGTTTCGCGTTGAACGTGGTCGGTGGATCCGGAAGCATCGACGCGCTGGCCGGCCACGCCGGTCCACTGCTGCAGAAGGACGTCCGCCTCGTCGTCGACATCGCCGAGCATGCCTCAGCCGACGGCGGTGCCGTGCTGCAGGCAGCCGACGCCGCTCTGCGCCTGATGAAACACCCTCGGTGAGAATCGGATTCATCGGCGCAGGGCGGATGGGCCGCCCGATGGTCGCTCGTCTCGCCGAAGCCGGCCACGACGTTCACGTCCTGGGCCGATCAGCCGAAAGATGCTCTGATCTAACGAAATTGGGTGTCAGCGCGGTTGCCGACGTGGCTGAGCTGAGTACTGGCGCCGACGTCGTCGTGGTGTGTGTATTCACCGACGAGCAGGTGCTCGACGTCTGCCTGGGCACCCACCTGCTCGAGACGATGTCGTCGGGTTCCGTCCTGGTCGTACACACCACGGGCAGCCCGGGCACAGTCGAGACGATCGAGGCGCAGGCCTCGACGCCGGCGGTCGTTGACGCTCCGGTCAGCGGCGGCCCACACAACGTGGCAGCGGGCGCGCTGACAGTGTTCGCCGGCGGCACCCGAGAAGCGGTCGACGCTGTGCGGCCCATGTTGAGTTGCTACGCCGATCCCGTCCTGCACGTCGGCCCGCTGGGCGCAGGGCAGAAGGTCAAGCTGATCAACAATGCAATGTTCGCGGCCCATATCGGTCTGCTGGCCGGCGCCGTCGATCTCGGGGCGCGCCTCGATGTGCCCGAATCGGTGCTGTTGACCGCGCTGCCGCACGGCAGCGCGGCCAGTAGGGTGCTGGAACTGGTCGCCGCGGGCGGCTCCACCGGCGCGTTCGCCCGTCTGACAAGCGAGTTCGTCGGCAAGGACATCGCGCAGGTGCGGGCGATTCTCGCCGAGCTGGGCAGTCACCTCGGTGTGCTGGACAGCGTCATCGATGCAGCAACAAACCTTTGACTGACGTGTTTTCTGCGCGCAGCGAATGATCTACCGTTAGCGTTACAGTCACGCATTCCGTCGTAACGGATCCAGCCGCCGGCCCGCCGCTGAGGAGAGATGCAATGACCAAACCGAAGGTCGTCTTCGATCCGTTCTCCGAAGAGTTCTTCAACGACCCGTTCGACATCTACCGGCGAATGCGCGAAGAAGCACCGCTCTACTACAACGAGGAAGAAGATTTTTACGCGCTCACCCGCCACGCAGACGTGGCGGCCGCTTTCAAAGACTACGAAACCTACTCGTCGGCCCGCGGCTGCGACCTGGCTATGGTGCGGACCGGCGAGGTTCCGCAAAAATCCATCATTTTCATGGACCCGCCCGAGCACCGGCACATGCGCAGCCTGCTCAATAAGGCTTTCACGCCGCGGGCTATCCAGTCGCAGAAGGAAACGGTGCTGGAAACGGTCGAGAAGTATCTCAGCGCGGCCGACCCAGATCACTTCGACGTCGTGCAGGACTTCTCCGGACCTTTCCCGGTCGAGGTCATCACCCGGATGGCCGGCGTGCCCGAGGAGTACCGCCAGCAGGTGCGGCACTGGATCGACACCAGCCTGCACCGGGAACCAGGGCAGGTGGCGGCCGGTGAGGCCGGCATGCAGGCCAATATCGACAGCGCGATGTACTACTTCTCGCTGGTGCAGCAGCGTCGCGAAGAGCCGCAGGACGACATGATCAGCCGGTTGATCGCTGCGGAGATCCCCGGCGAAGGCGGCCAGTTACGCAAGCTCGACGACATCGAGATCACCGGTTTCGCCGTCCTTTTGGGCGGCGCCGGTGCCGAGACGGTCACCAAGCTGGTCGGCAACGCGGCGGTGATCTTCGCGCGCAATCCCGACCAATGGCAGCTGTTGCAGGAGGATCGCAGCAAGCTCCCTGCCGCCGTCGAAGAGTTACTGCGCTACGAAGGTCCGGTGCAATACAACGTCCGCTACACGCTCAAAGAGGCGCACGTCAGCGGTGGCACAATCCCGGCCGGCAAGCCGGTGTTTCTGATCGGGGCTTCTGCCAACCGCGATCCGGACGCCTTCACCGATGCGGAGACGTTCAACATCGAGCGCGATCGTGCCCAAGCGCAGAATCTGGGCCTGGGATATGGGATCCATAGCTGCCTCGGTGCCGCGCTGGCCCGGATGGAAAGCGCCATCGCGTTGGACAAACTGCTCGACTTCATGCCGCGCTACGAAGTGAATTGGGACGGGCTGCAGCGAGTTCACATGCAAAACGTCGCCGGCTACCAGAATGTGCCGGTGAAGGCGCTGCGTTGAGAGGGCCGGTGAAGTGAAGGTACACGTTGATTTCGGGCTTTGTGAAAGCAACGGGGTGTGCATGGGTGTCGCCCCCGACGTGTTTCTGCTCAACGACGACGACACTCTGTCGATTCTCCAGTCCGACGTCAAACCGGAGAATCAAGACGCGGTGCTCGAGGCGGTGCGTCAGTGCCCGCGGCAGGCTATCTCGATCGAGGAATAGCCGCGCGTTCGGCTCGTTGGCATCGGCCCCAGTTCGTTATGCACAGTGGGTGGTTTATCCACAAATCACTTAGCGGCGGTGCTAGTTCGAACACGCGTTCGATAATGTCGAGTTGTGCGTTCCGGCGGTTCAGCTTCACCAGCAGACGAGACACGCGCAAAGGTCCGTGCAGATCTCGAGCAGATCGACGCTGCCTACGCCCGGCTGCGCGCGGTGCGCACCGACCTGGTAGGCAACGCGTTCCGTGTTGAGCTGGCCGGGCGCCTGGAAACGTTGAACCGGGTGAATCGTGGCCTCTCGTATCGGGTGTTCGGCGAAATCGCCGACCCCACCGACGGAGCGGAGGACCCTGCGCTGCCGGCCGGGGTGTCGATGCGTGACCTGCTGGCTTCCCGGCTGAGGATCACCTCGGGTGAGGTCAAGCGCCGATTCCGCGCCGCAGTGCGGATCTGCCCAAGACGTTCTCTGACGGGGCCGCTCTTGCCTCCCGAGCTGCCGGAACTGGCCGCCGCGGTCGAAGCGGGCACCGTCGGCGACGATCACATCGCCGCGGTCTGCCACGCCCTCGATGCGCTGCCTTCCGCAGTCAGCGCGCTTGACCGCGAACACGCTGAGCGCACGTTGGTTCGGCACGCCACCAGACAGGACGCCAAATTCGTCACCGCAGTCGGCAACCGGATCGCTGACTGCCTCAATCCTGACGGCAACTTCTCCGATGACGACCGCGCAAGGCGTCGCGGCCTCGTCCTGGGGCCGCAGGGCATCGACGGTATGAGCCGGCTCAACGGGTGGCTGGATCCCGAGGCCCGTGCTTACCTGGAAACTGTCAGCGCGGCCATGCGGCCCGGACGTCATGTACCGGACGGGTCCGACACGTTTGCGGATGCGCCTGATGATCGCACACCCGCGCAGCGCTGCCACGACGGACTGAAACTTGCTCTGCGGTGCGCAATCTCGTCGGGGCAGCTTGGTGTTCATCGCGGCGTGCCGGTAACGGTGATTGCGACGACGACGTTGGCCGAGCTGGACCAGGCTGCGCGTGCGGCTCAAGATCCGAGCGTTCCGACTCCGGCGCCCGCCCGCACCGGCGGGACCGGGCGACTACCGATGCGCGACCTGATTCGTCTGGCCAGCAACAGCATTCACTATCTCGTCGTCTTCGAAGATCACTCTGAACGTCCGTTGTACCTGGGCCGCAGCAAGCGCATCGCTACGGCAGACCAACGTATCGTGTGCTACGCCCGCGACGGTGGTTGCACCCGGCCGAATTGTCTTGAACCCGGTTACCACTGCGAAGTTCACCACGCGGTCGACTGGGCCAAGGGCGGCCAAACCGACGCCGATAGCCTCTATTTCGCCTGCGCATCCGATCATGCCGAGGCGACATGCGGCCATGTCATGACGACGGTGACCGACGAGGGCCGCCTCGCATGGAGCGACGGCGACGGGCCACCGCGAGTCAACCGAATCCACCGCCCGGAGGAGCTTTTCAACGACGGGGATCCGTGACCGCTGCGGTTGGGGACATTTCAACGACCGCTGATGATCACGGCGTTGCAGTCGGCGGCGGCTTGGCGCAGCTTCGCCGCTTTCTGATACGCCTCGGACTCATACCATTCGCGCGCCGCTTCCACCGAGTCGAATTCGAGCATAACGGTCTGGTGCCCGTGCCAGTTGCCTTCCAGAACCTGCGGTTTGGTGTCGACCGCGAGAATCCCTACACCGGACATCGCGGCTCCGGCCGCTCGGCCGTAGGCTTTCATGCCCTCCGGATCTTTGATCGCCTCGGTCAAGATGACGTAGCCCTTGGGCATCTGCGATTCTCCTCTACCAACCAACAGCAGATCAGCTTTCAGTAATGGCTTGCTCAGGACAGCAGTCGATTGCTTCGTGCGCCGCATTCTCCAGATCTGGGGGCACTTCGGGCAGGTATGCCTCGGCGTATCCATCGTCGGTCAGGCGGAACGCTTCGGGGCACAGCGTCACGCAAATCCCGTGTCCGCGACACCGCTCCTCGTCGACATTGACTTTCATCGCGAATCTCCGGCCGGCGCCCACTCCAGGTGCAACTCGGTGAGGCCGCGCAAGATGTAGGTCGGGACATACCGGTAGCGGCGGTCGTCCGCCGGGCCGTGCTTGTCTTCCGAGACAGTGATATTCGACGTCCGGTCCAGCAGACGTTCGATCGCCACCCGGGTCTCGGCCCGCGCCAGCGGTGCGCCGGGGCAACTGTGGATACCCCGCCCGAACGCGATGTGTTGACGGGCGTTCTTGCGGAGCGGGTCGAAAGTGGCCGGATTCTCGAAACGACGCGGATCGTGGTTGGCGGCGCCGTTAACTACCATCACTGTGGTGCCGGCCGGAACATCGACTCCGCCGACGGTCACCGGTCTGCGAGACAGCCGGAAGTCACCCTTGACCGGGCTCTCGATGCGCAGAGCCTCTTCGATGAAGTTGGGCACCACGCTGCGGTCGTTGCGCAGTTGCCGCTGAATTTCCGGACGTTCACCGATCACCTGCAGCGCCGCGCCCAGCAGCCGCACCGTGGTTTCCTGACCGGCGGAGAACACGTTGGTGGCGACCCGGGCCACGTCCGTGACCTCCGGTACGGAGCCGTCGGGGAATGTCGCGGTGGCCAGCCCGGTCAGCACGTCATCACGCGGGACGCGACGGCGTTCTTCGATGTAACCGCCGAATGCCTCGTAGAGGAATTCCAGCGGACTGTGCGCCAACGATTTGTCCGAAGTGTTCCCGACGCCGCCGCCGACATTGCGGTGCAGGTTGGCGACGAAATCGTGGCGGTCCTCTTCGGGGACGCCGAGCAGGTCGGCGATCACCAGCAAAGTGAACGGGCCAGCGAAGCCGTTAATGAACTCGCCTTCGCCGGGCGCCAGGAAGTCGTCGAGCACCCGGTCGGCGAGTGCCCACATAGCGTCCTCGTTCTCTTTGAGGCGCTTGGGCGTGATCAACCGCATCAGCAACGCGCGGTGATCGGTGTGCATCGGCGGGTCGAGAGTGGGCAGCTGGTCACTGAACGGAAGTTCGTCGCGGTGCTGCTCGATGAGCGCGGTGATGTCCCCGCCTCCCTTGCCCTCAAGGGGCACCGGGAAGCCCGGGAACGGACCGGTTACCGAGATGCAGGACGAGAAGGTGTCGGCGTTGTTGGCGACCTCGCATGCCTCTTCCCAGCCGGTCACCATCATGACCCCGTAGTGGGGTTCGCGGCTAACCGGGCACTTGTCCCGCATCGCGGCGAAGTAGGAGTACGGGTCCGCGACCAGCCGCTCATCGCGAAAGAAGTCCATCGCGGTGACGTCGTTCATGCACGCGCTCCCGTCCAACGGATCTGAGATTTCTGAGAATGTGCCTCTCATAGACGAGCATTAGATTTCCATAGCGGCTCGCCGCCGTCAACGTGACCCGTCGCCGCTACTGCACCAGTTCGACGAGCGTGGCGTTGGCTGTGCCGCCACCTTCACACATCGTCTGTAACCCGAACCGAACTCCGTTGTCGCGCATGTGATGAGCCATGCGTGTCATCAACACCGCGCCGGACGCACCGAGCGGGTGACCCAGCGCGATGGCGCCCCCGAGCGGGTTGAGCCGGTCGGGGTCGGCGCCGGTTTCGGCGAGCCAGGCCAGTGGCACCGGCGCGAAAGCCTCGTTGACCTCGAACACGCCCACCTCGTCGATCGTGACTCCGGCTTTAGCCAGCACCTTTTCGGTGGCCGGGATCGGGCCGGTCAGCATCAGCACCGGGTCGGCGCCGGTGACCGCGCCCGTTCGGTAACGCACGATCGGCGTCAGGTCGAGCTCGAGCGCCATGGCGGCTGTCGTCACCAGCAGCGCCGCGGCGCCGTCAGAGATCTGCGAAGAGTTGCCCGCGTGGATGACACCATTGTCGGCGAACGCAGGTTTGAGCGCGGCCAGCTTCTCGACCGAGGTGCCACGTCGCACGCCCTCGTCGGCCGCGACCCGCTGATCGTCGACCCACACCGGCACAATCTGCGCCTCGAAGGCGCCGCTGTCCTGCGCGGCGGCAGCACGCTCGTGTGACAATGCAGAGTACTCATCGAGCCGGCTGCGGGTGAATCCCCACTTCTCGGCGATTTTTTCCGCCGAGATTCCCTGATTGAACGAGAAATCGTGATAACGCTCAAGCACTTTCGGGCCGTACGGCATACCGCTGGCCCGTGCGGCGCCCAACGGCACCCGGCTCATCACCTCGACCCCGCCAGCGACGACGACATCCTGCTGGCCGGACATCACTGCCTGAACTGCGAAGTCCAAGGCTTGCTGGCTGGATCCGCACGCCCGGTTGACCGTCGTCCCGGGAATGCTCTCCGGCCAACCCGCCGCCAGCACCGAGTAACGGCCGATATTGCTGGACTGGTCGCCGACTTGGGACACGCAGCCCCAGATGACGTCGTCGACGACTTCCGGGCCAATGCCGGCTCGCTCGATCAGTTCGTTGAGAACGAGCGCCGACAGATCGGCCGCATGCATGCCGGACAATCCACCGTTGCGTTTGCCGACCGGTGTGCGAACCGCTTCGGCGATCACTGTTTCACGCATCTTTCCGCTCCGATCTGGGTACCGCCCACTCCCCAGTGAACGACGGCTTCCGCTTCTCGGCAAACGCCGAGTAGGCTTCGGCGGCGTCCATGGTGGCGAAGTTACCCACCTGTGCGCGGGCCTCGTTAGCCACCGCGTCGCGCAGTGTCCGGTCGATGCCTTCGTTCAACAAGCCCTTGGTCTGCCCGAGGGCAATCGTCGGGCCCGCCGCCAAACGGTCGGCGACGTCGCTGACGAAGTCGTCGATCTCCGCCGCCGACACCACCCACGTCACCAGATTCAAGGCGAGTGCCTCATCAGCGGTGATCATCTCGGCCAGCAGAGCCAGCCGCTTGGCCTGTTGCAGACCGACAATTCTCGGAAGCAACCATGAACCGCCCAGATCGATAGAAAGTCCGCGTTTGGCGAAGATCTGGCAGAACGTCGACTCGGGGGTGGCGGCGACGAGGTCACACCCCAGCGCCAGGTTCCAGCCGGCGCCGACCGCCACCCCAGTGACCTTGGCGATGGTCGGCACCGGCAGCTCGTGCAGGGCCAGCGCCACGTCGGTCAACCGCTGCAGCTTGTGCACCGGATGACTGTCGTCGGGCGTCGAGATGTCGCCACCGGAGCAGAATGCGCCACCAGCGCCGGTGACCACCACGACCCGGACGCCACCGTCGTTGCCGGCGGCGGTTAGCGCCGCCGCCAGATCAATCCATAGTTGACGGTTGATCGCGTTCTTGTGCCGCGGGCGGTTCAACGTCAGTGTCCGCACGCCGTCGCGGTCGCTGCACAGCAGCACCGGCTGGTTGTCGGCGGTCATCTAGAGTAGGCCGGTCCGATGGCGCCTTGCTCCCGCAACGCAAAGATCTCACCTGCTGACACCCCGAATTCGGTGAGCACCGCGTCGGTGTGCTGGCCCAGCCCGGGTACTGCGCCCATCGCCGGCTGGTAACCGGAGATGACCGGCGGAGGCAGCAGTGCCGCAATCGGGCCGGCCGGTGTGTCGACCTGCCGCCAGCGGTCTCGGGCCGTCAGCTGCGGGTGGCGCAGCACCTCGCTGGGCACGTTGTAGCGCGCGTTGCCGATCCCCGCGGCATCGGCGATCTTCTGGACTTCGGCCAGATCGTGGCGGGCACACCACTGGCCGATCGCCTCGTCCAGGATGGCGCGGTGGGCGACCCGGCCGGAATTAGAGGCGAACCTGCCGTCGCCGGCCAGGTCCTCGCGCTGCAGTATTTCGCGCGAAAGACGCTGCCACTCATTGTCGTTGGTGGTGCCGAGTACCACGGTCTGGCCGTCGGCGGTGCGGTAGGCGCCATAGGGCGCCACCGCGGGCGAGCTCATGCCCAACGGCTGCTGGTCGACACCGGAATGCTGCGTGAAGGTCAGTGGATACCCCATCAGATCGGTCATGGTGTCGAACAGGCTGACGGCGACGGTATTGCCGTGCCGCACCCTACTCGGCCGGCAGTCCCGCGAGTACAACAGGGCAAGGATCGACAGCGCCGAGTACAGCCCGGTGCTGATGTCCGCCATCGGGGGCCCAGGCTTGGCCGGTGCCCCGGGATAGCCGGTGACTGCGCACGCACCGGATTCCGACTGCGCCAACAGATCGTAGGCGCGTTTGTGCGACAGCGGACCGCCCGGCCCATAGCCGTCTATTTCCACTGCGATGACATCGGGGTGGCGCTTCGCCAGGTCAGCCGGCGCTAAGCCGAGCCGGGCTGTCGAACCCGGGGCCAAATTGGATACCAGCGCGTCGGCGTGGTCCAGCAGCCGATGCAGAATCTTCAGTCCAACTTCGCTTTTCAGATTGAGGGTCACTGACTCCTTCCCCCGGTTGACCCAGACGAAGTGGGCGGCGAGCCCGTTGACGACGTCGTCGTAATGCCGGGCGAAGTCTCCGCCGTTCGGGTTTTCCACCTTGATGACACGTGCACCGAGATCGGCGAGCACCCGCGTGCACATGGGAGCTGAGACCGCCTGCTCTAAGGCCACCACGGTGATTCCGGCCAGTGGCGCCTCGGATTCCGGCGTCACATCACCATGCCGCCGTCCACCGGCAGCACCTGTCCGGTGATGTAGGAGGCAGCGTCCGACGCCAGAAACACGAAAACCGGCGCGATTTCGTCAGGCCCGGCCCAGCGCTTCAGCGGAATCCGGTTCATCATGTTGGCGGCGAACTTCTCGTTGGTGCGGATGGTCTCAGTCATCGGAGTGGCCGCCAGCGGCGCCAGCGCATTCACCAGGATGTTCTTTCGCGCCAGTTCACGCGCCAAGGACTTGGTCAAGCCGACGATCCCGGCTTTGGCCGCCGAATAATTGACCTGCCCCAGCGTGCCGGTCAATCCCGCCGCTGATGTGACATTGATGATGCGGCCGGTGCCGTCAGTGGGCAAGAAACTCAGTGCGGCCTGACTGCAGTGAAACGCCCCCATCACGTGCACGTCGAGTAGTCGGCGGAAGGCTTCGTCAGTCAGGTCGGCGAACAATCGCCGGCGCCGTGACGCCGGCATTGTTCACCAGGATGTGCAGTGCTCCGTCACCGAGGACGGCGGCCCGCGCCGCCGCGCGGTCGGCGGCCGGGCGGTCACGCACATCGAGGGCGAAAGCTTCCGCCTTGCCGCCGTCCGCCGAGATGCGTTCCACCACTGCCGAAGCCGCCTGCTCGTCGATGTCGCTGACCAGCACCGCGGCGCCGGCAGCGGCCAGCGCACTCGCTACGCCAGCCCCGATGCCCTGACCGGCACCGGTCACCAATGCCGAGCGCCCGGTCAGGTCGAACGGCGACTTGCGGCCTGGCTGTCCCATCAGTAACTCCTCGGCAGCCCGAGCACGTGCGACCCGAGGAAGTTCAAGATCATCTCCTGGCTCACCGGTGCGATCTTCATCAGCCGGGCTTCCCGGAAGTACCGGGACACGTGATATTCCTCGGAGTATCCCATCCCGCCGTGCGCCTGCAGCGCGCGATCGGCGGCGGTGAACCCGGCATCGGCACAAAGGTATTTCGCGGTGTTGGCTTCCCGCCCACACGGTTTGCCGTTGTCGTAGAGCCAGGTGGCCTTACGCAAAATCAGCTCTGCTGCGTCCAGGCGGGCAAGCGAGTCGGCCAGCGGGAACTGAATGCCCTGATTCATTCCGATCGGGCGGTCGAAGACGTGTCGTTCGTTGCCGTACTTGACCGCTTTGTCCAACGCGACACGGCCGATGCCCAGCGCTTCGGCTGCGATCAGCATCCGCTCCGGGTTCAGCCCGTCAAGAATGTACTTGAACCCCTTGCCTTCCTCGCCGATCCGGTCTTCCACCGGTATGCGCAGGTCATCGATGAACAGCTCGTTGGAGCTCACCGCGTTGCGCCCCATCTTGCGGATCGGCCGAACGTCGACCCGGTCGCGGTCGAGGTCGGTGAGAAACAGCGTCATCCCGTCGGTCTTCTTGGAGACCTCGGGATACGGCTGGGTACGGGTCAGCAGCAGAATCTTCTGCGACTCGAGTGCCTTGGAAATCCAGACTTTCCGGCCGTTGACGACGTAGTGGTCGCCGTCCCGCTTGGCGAAGGTCGTGATCCGCGAAGTGTCCAGACCGGCGCCCGGTTCGGTGACCCCGAAGCACACGTGCAGTTCACCGGTCGCCACCTTGGGCAGGGTGCGCGCCTTGAGCTCGTCGGACCCGTGCAGCACCACGGGATGCATGCCGAAGATCGACAGGTGGATGGCGCTGGCGGCGTTCATTGCACCGCCGGCCTTGGCCACCTCTTCTGCCAGCAGCGTAGCTTCGGTGATCCCGAAGCCGTGACCGCCGTACTGTTCCGGAATCGTCATGCCAAGCCAGCCGCCGTCGGCGATGGCCTGGTAGAACTCGGTCGGAAACTCGTGCGCCTGGTCTTTTTCCATCCAGTAGTGATCGTCGAACTTCGACGCCAGCTCGGCGACTGACTTGCGGATCAATTCCTGGTCGTCAGTCAGCTCGAAGTTCATTCCACCGCCGGGCACTACTCAGTCTCCTTCGCCTCAGGGCACGCACCGGCTGATGAGAAAGCGCCGCCGCTGCTCAATCCTTATTGCCGGTGAGTTCTTTCGCGTTGGCCGCGAAGTCCGCGAACGACGAGCCCGACCTGGCGTCCTTGTGGTGGCTGAGCGCCTGGATCGAAACATCGTGGCCCTCAGCAGCTTTCCGAAGCGAACCGACGGTGGCCTGTTCCCGGGTGATGTGGGTGAACGGATCCCAGGAGTACCAGCGCATCGCATTCTCGTGGGTCATCTTGTTGATCTCGTCGTCCGGCACGTTGTTCAGGCTGAGCACATCCCACAGTTCCTCGGGCGCCCCCGGCCACATCGAGTCGCTGTGCGGGTAGTCGGCTTCCCAGGCGATGTTGTCGATGCCGATCATGTTGCGCAGCTTGACACCCACCTTGTCGCTGATGAAGCAGGTCAGGAAGTGATCACGGAACACCTCGCTGGGCACCTTGTCGCCGAAATTCTGGTGAGTCCACGTCGAGTGCATCTCGTACGTCCGGTCTGCTCGCTCCAGGAAGTAGGGAATCCAGCCCGTGCCGCCCTCGGACAGCGCAATCTTCAGATCCGGGTAGTCCTTGATCGGCTTGGACCACAACAGGTCTGCCGCGGCCTGCACGATGTTCATCGGCTGCAAAGTGATCATCACGTCCATCGGTGCGTCCGGTGCCGTGATGGCCAGCCGGCCCGAGGACCCGATGTGCACGTTCATCACCGTGTTGGTGTCGCACAACGCTTTCCACAACGGCTCCCAGTGGTCGCTGTGGAAGCTGGGGTAACCCATCGCCGCGGGATTCTCGGTGAAGGTCAGCGCGTGCACGCCCTTCTTGGACACCCGGCGCACCTCGGCGGCACACGCCTCGGCATCCCAGATCACCGGCAGCGCCATCGGAATGAACCGGGCCGGATAGGCGCCGCACCACTCGTCAATGTGCCAGTCGTTGTAGGCCTGCACCAGGGCCACTGAGAAGTCGTGGTCATCGGTGGCGAACAGGCGTCCGGCGAAGCCGGGAAACGACGGGAAGCAGATCGAACCCAGGATGCCGCCGGCGTTCATGTCCTTGATCCGCTCGTCGACGTTGTAGCAGCCTTTGCGGATCTCGTCCAGGCCTTGCGGCTCCAGCCCGTACTCCTCTTTCGGGCGCCCCGCGACGGCATTCAGCGCGACGTTAGGAATCACCGTGTCGCGGAACTGCCAGGTGTCCGAGCCGTCGGCGTTGTGCACCAGACGCGGTGCGTCGTCGACGTACTTCGACGGCAGATGATTTTTGAACATGTCGGGCGGCTCGACGGTGTGGTCGTCGACGCTGACCAAGATCATGTCTTCTTTGTTCACCGGGTGGTCCCTTCCTCTTAGGCCTCTCGAGTCCCGGCGGGCGTGTCCCACGCGAGGCCGGTAGGTCCCTATATGAAAATTAGCTTCTCGGAAGACGAGAATCAACATCCACCAGCAGCCGCGGCACCGCCCGAGACGATGCGGGAGCCCGGCTGGCCGGCTCGCGTGGGACATCGTTGTCGCAGGTGATTCCGCTGGTGTTGACCAATTAGTCCGGACATGAAAACCTGTTGGTCAAATATGAGAATACAATTCTCCAAACCGAGGAGCCTGCTATGCGCCTGGCGCCGTTGACGGCGGATCAGTGGGACGACGCTGCCACCCGGGCGGTCGCCGACTTCCTGCCGGAGGAGCGCAGAAACGCGCGCGATGCAGGCAACATCCTGGCCACGTTGGCACGTCACCCCGAGCTGTGCCGTGCGTTTCTGCGGTTCAGCGGCTATCTGCTGACCCGTTCGACGCTATCGCCACGGTTGCGTGAGCTGGTCATCCTGCGGATCGCCCATCGCCGAAGCTGCGCCTACGAGTGGAACCATCACGTCGACATCGGCAAGCGCGTCGGGCTGTCAGACGCCGACATCACCGCGGCGCAAACGGGTGCGGCCGCCGACGAGTTCGATCGCGTGGTGCTCGGCGCCGTCGATGAACTCGACGAGAAGACCAACCTGTCGGACCACACCTGGGCTGCGCTCAGTGAGCAGCTCGACGAAAAGCAGTTGATGGACTTCATCTTCACCGTCGGGGGCTACGCGGCGCTGGCGATGGGCCTGAACACCTTCGGCGTCGAGGTCGAAACAAACCGACGCGGCGCAGATAAAGAAGAGAGGTAGGAACGTGCCACACTTCGCCAAGCCGGACGCCGGCAGCTGGACCGAGCACTACCCAGAACTGGGGACGGCGCCGGTCGACTACACCGATTCGATCGACCCGGCTTTCTTCGAAGCCGAGCGCGACGCGATCTTCAAGCGGACCTGGCTCAACGTGGGTCGGGTCGAGCGGTTGCCGCGCACAGGCAGCTATTTCACCAAAGAGCTGCCCTCCGCGGGCCCGGGCATGTCGGTGATCATCGTCAAGACCCGGGACGGGTCGATCAAGGCGTATCACAACGTGTGCCGGCACCGCGGAAACAAGCTGGTGTGGAACGACTTTCCGCACCAGGAGACCTCCGGCACCTGCCGGCAGTTCACCTGCAAGTACCACGCCTGGCGCTACAACCTCGACGGTGACCTGACGTTCATCCAGCAAGAGGACGAGTTCTTCGACGTCGACAAGAGCCGGTACGGCCTGGTGGGTGTCCGGTGCGAGGTGTGGGAGGGGTTCATCTTTGTCAACTTCGACCAGCACGCCAAGCCGCTCGCCGACTACCTCGGCTCACTGGCCAAAGGCATCGAGGGCTACCCGTTTCACGAGATGACCGAGGTCTACTCCTACCGGGCCGAGGTCAACAGCAACTGGAAGCTGTTCATCGACGCATTCGCCGAGTTCTATCACGCGCCGGTGCTGCACCAGGGGCAGTACACCAAGGAAGAAGCCGCCAAGATCATGAAGTACGGCTTCGAGGCGCTGTACTACGAGTTGGCCAGCCCGCACGGAATGATCTCCACGTGGGGCGGTCAGGCACCGCCGGCAGACCTGAGCATGGTGAAGCCGATGGACCAGGTGCTGCGCAGCGGCCTGTTCGGGCCGTGGGACAAGCCGGAGGTGATCAAGAACCTCGCCGAGTTGCCGCCCGGCGTCAACCCCAAGCGCATTCCGCAGTGGGGTATCGACTCCTGGCATTTCTTCCCCAACTTGATGCTGCTGATCTGGGAGCCCGGCTGGTATTTGACCTACCACTACTGGCCGACCGCTGTCGATAAGCACATCTTCGAGACCAGCCTGTACTTCGTGCCGCCGCGCAACGCGCGGGAGCGGCTGGCACACGAGCTGGCCGCGGTGACGTTCAAGGAGTACGCACTGCAGGACGCCAACACGCTGGAAGCCACCCAAACCATGATCGGCACCAAAGTCGTCACCGACTTCCCGCTGTGTGATCAGGAAATCTTGCTCCGGCACCTGCACAAGGTGACCGGCGACTACGTATCGAGCTACGGGAAGGGACACAACGGCAATGGTCAGCACAAGTAAGCTGCCGGCGGAGTTCATCGGCCTCGAGCCCTTCCTAGACTGGGACCTGGCCACCGAACCCGAGCGCTACGCCAAACGGCTGGCTTCGTCGATGGCCGAAATGCAGGCGTTTTACGACGTCGCGTTCCCCCGGCTCAACGACGTCATCGCTTACTGCGACCAGTACCCGCTGGACGACCTGCCCGAAGACGCACAAACTCTCATGCATCTGATGCAGTCTTTGGTCATGGTGTCCTTCCCGATCGAGGCCTGGAAGCAGCCGCGCGTGCCCGACAGCGGCGCCGCCTGGGTGGAATTGGTGCGGGAGCCGGTGATTTAGAAGTGCTTCCGGCTTTTCGCCCGAGCGGCTCATCGCCGTGCTGACGCTCAAGGCCGCCGGGCTGCTCGACGTCGACGCAGGCGAGATCGTGTCGCCCGGCATCCTGCGCATCGACGGGGAGCGGATCGTCGGAGTGGGTGAGGGCGCCGACGGTGACAATGGCGAGGTCGTCGACCTGGGTGAGCAGGTCCTGCTGCCCGGGTTGATGGACATGGAGGTCAACCTGCTGATGGGCGGGCGCGGGGAACGACCCGGGCTCTCGCAGGTGCAGGACGACCCGCCGACGCGGATTCTGCGTGCGGTCGGCAATGCCCGCCGCACCCTGCGGGCCGGGTTCACCACAGTGCGCAACCTGGGGCTGTTCGTCAAGACCGGCGGCTACCTGCTCGACGTCGCGCTGGGTAAAGCGATCGACGCCGGCTGGATCGAGGGGCCCCGCGTGATCCCGGCCGGTCACGCGATCACCCCGACCGGCGGGCACTTGGACCCGACGATGTTCGCGGCTTTCGCGCCGCATGTGCTGGAGTTGACGGTCGAGGAAGGTATCGCCAACGGGCTCGACGAGATCCGTAAGGCGGTGCGCTACCAGATCAAACACGGCGCTCAGTTGATCAAGGTCTGCTGCTCCGGTGGAGTGATGTCCCTGACCGGTCCGGCTGGCGCGCAACACTATTCGGATGAAGAGCTGTGCGCAATCGTCGACGAGGCGCACCGGCGCGGACTGCGGGTCGCTGCACATACGCACGGCGCCGACGCGGTCAAGCACGCCGTGCAGGCCGGCATTGACTGCATCGAGCACGGTTTCCTCGTCGACGACGAGGCGATCGCGCTGATGGTCGAGAACGGCACCTTTCTGGTGTCCACCCGACGACTGGCCGAGGCTATGGACGTCTCGCACGCTCCGCCGGAGCTGCAGGCGAAAGCCGCCGAGATGTTCCCGAAGGCGCGCACGTCGATCAAGGCCGCCTACGAGGCCGGCGTGAAGATCGCGGTCGGCACCGACGCTCCGGCGATACCGCACGGCCGCAACGCCGACGAGCTTGTCACTCTGGTGGACTGGGGCCTGCCGCCGCTGGCGGTGCTGCGGGCCGCCACGGTCACCGCCGCCGAACTCATTAACGTCACCGACCGCGGCCGGCTCGCCGAAGGCCTGCTCGCGGACGTGATTGCGGTGCCCGGAGATCCGTTGTCCGACATCGGGGTCACGCAGAAGGTGAGCTTTGTCATGAAAGGCGGCAAGGTGTATGCCAACCAGAACTGACGACCTGGTCGAGATTCAGCAGCTGCTGGCCCGCTACGCGGTCACCATCACCCAGGAAGACATCGACGGGCTGATCGCGGTGTTCACCCCGGACGGAACCTACAGCGCGTTCGGCGACACCTACCGGCTGGACAGGTTTCCCGAACTGGTCGCGGCGGCGCCCAAAGGCCTGTTCCTCACCGGAACCGCGGTAGTCGACGTCGACGGCGACTCCGCGAGCGGCACGCAACCGTTGTGCTTCATCGACCACGCCACCCACGACATGCGGATCGGCTACTACAAAGACACTTACCTGCGCACCCCGGCGGGTTGGCGGTTGATGACCCGCGCCATGACGTTCATTCGCCGCAGCGGCGTGCACGACTCAGGCCGCCCGCACGCGGTCGGTCGTCCCGCACCGTGAACGTCGAGCAATTCCGGAAAGACCTGCGGGCCTGGCTGGATGATCACGACCTGACCCCAGGTCCGGATCACTCGCTCGCCGGTCACATGAAGCAGCTCGCCCGAGTGCACCGGATGCTTTATGACGCCGGGTGGATGCGGTACGGCTGGCCCGAGCAGTCCGGCGGACTGGGCGGGCCGGCGTTGCTGCGTGCGATCGTGGGTGAAGAGGTGGTCGGCCGTGGTCTCGCCGAGCCGGGGCCGTATTCGATGGTCGAAGTGCTCGCGCCCACGCTCATCGACTACGCCTCACCCGAGCTCGCAGCGGTGATGGTGCCGCGACTGCTCAGCGGTCAAGAGCAGTGGTGCCAAGGCTTTTCGGAACCAGGCTCCGGCAGCGATCTGGCTTCGCTGTCGACGCGGGCAGTGCCGAGGGGCACAGCTGGTGACGCCTGGGTCGTCAACGGGCAGAAGGTGTGGACCAGCTACGCCCAGTTCGCGACGCGCTGCGTGCTGTTGACCCGGACCGCGCCGGGACACGACGGCATCACCGCATTCCTGGTCGACATGGAAACCCCGGGCATCACCATCCGGCCGCTCCGCACGATGCATGGGGTGGACGAGTTCTGCGAGGTGTATTACGACAATGTGGTGATTCCGGCGGACCGGATCCTCGGTGCGCCCGGTGACGGTTGGCGGCTCGCCATGGATCTGCTGCCCTACGAACGATCCACCTGCTTCTGGCAACGCATCGCCTACTTGTACTCCCGGCTCGACCGGCTAGTCGCCGAGGCGAACGATCCCGACGACACGCAGCTCGGGTCGGCGTATCTGTCGCTGCATACGGCGCGTTGCCGGTCCCGCGCCACGTTGCACCGGCTCGACGACGGGCAGCGGCTGGGCCCGGAGACCTCCATCGACAAGGTGCTGCTGGCGACCGCCGAACAACAGCTCTACGACACCGCCCGTGATCTGCTGCCCGGCACCATCGAACTCGGCGAATCCGACTGGCGCACCGAATATCTGTATTCCCGGGCGGCGACTATTTACGGGGGCACGGCTGAGATTCAGCGCAACATCATCGCCCGCCGGCTGCTGGACCTGGGCAAGGAGTGAGGGTGGACGCCGGGTCCCTGCGGATGCTGGAGGACACGTTACGCAAGACGATGGCTACCGCCACAGGTTACGAGCTGGACCGGGCGCTGGGCGAACTGGGCTGGCTGGAGATGCTCGACGAGACACCCGAAGCGGCAATTCCGTTGGTGTTCCGGTTACTCGGGGAGACCGGCGCACACGCATCGGTGCTCAACGACGTCGTGCGGCAGTCCGGCGGGCGTGACCCCGGCGAGACCGTGCCGCTGCCGTATGCGGGCGGCGCCTGGGTGGTTTGGCAGCGCACCGACTCCGTAAGTGAGTCCCTTGACGGTCAGCTGACGATTTATGTGGCCGCGGATGACCTCTCAGATCGGTATATCGATCCGGCGGCGCTGGCAGCGGGCCGGCGCGCGCTGGGGTGGTGGCTGGTCGGCATCAGCCGGGCGATGTTGTCGCTGGCCCGCCGGCACGCATTGGACCGTGTGCAATTCGGCAGGCCGGTCGCCGGTTTCCAGGCGATTCGACATCGCCTCGCCGAGGCACTGGTCGCGATCGAAGGCGCCGAGGCGACGCTGCAGCTCACCCTGACCGAACCGGATCACCTGTCAGCCCTGCTCGCCAAGGCAGCGGCCGGTCAGGCAGCGTCGACCGCCGCGCGTCACTGCCAACAGGTGCTCGGTGGTATCGGCTTCACCGCCGAACACGCATTGCATCAGCACGTGAAGCGGGCTTTGCTGCTGGACGGATTACTCGGCAGCGCAAGAGAACTGACACGCGAGGCCGGAACCGTGTTGCGGGAGAGAGGTTCTGCGTCGCGCCTGGCCCAGCTTTGAATGACAAGCAGTCACAACAGCCACGCGGGTGCATCGAGAATCGGACTCTTCCTGCCCGTCTACCAGCGACAAATCATCGGAAACAACGCGAAAGTCACTAAAGGCGGGCAAAGAAGACACTCTTATCCGGGTGATGTTTCAGCACCAAAAGCGCCTCGCGACCCTTTCCTGGACAGGCCGACACCCTTTTGCGCGACCATGTTTCGCTTGATCTTCGACTGCACCGCCGGAAACCAAGCAATTTCAGCACCGACATCCCCGTCGCCGCGGTCGGCGCCGGCAACGTCCCGACATCGGCGCCAGAGGTCAGCTGCCCGGTACCGTCGGCGAGGCGCCCGTGTCAATTAGTTCACTTTTCGCGAACACGAGGAGAGAATACTATTCTCTCTGTAAGAAAGTGTTAATCTCAGAACCGGCGCTTCCCGCGAGGGGGTATTGCAGAGAATGACACGACGTTCTCCGGTAGAGTCCAATCATGTTCTCTCCTCAGGGCAACCGACTGGGCCGTCGGTGACGAGCCCCAGCGAGGAGCCGGCCTGGAAGCAGCGTGCCGTCGAGCGTTCGATCAAGACCGCCAAACTACGGGCCGCCCAGCGAGTGCAGCGCTTCCTAGATGCCGCTCAAGCCATCATCATCGAAAAAGGCAGCACGGACTTCACCGTGCAGGAAGTCGTCGACCGGTCGCGTCAGTCTCTGCGCAGTTTCTACCTGCAATTCGACGGAAAGCACGAGCTGCTGCTGGCGCTCTTCGAAGACGCGCTGAGCCGGTCGGCAGACCAGATCCGCGCCGCCACCGTCAGCCACGCCGATCCCCTCGATCGGCTACAGATCGCCGTGCAGCTGCTGTTCGAGGCATCCCGGCCAGACCCGACAGCCAAGCGGCCGCTGTTCACCGATTTCGCACCAAGACTGCTGGTCACGCATCCGGCTGAAGTCAAAATCGCGCACGCGCCGCTTGTTGCGCTACTGACCGAGTTGATGGAACAGGCCGCCGCGGCGGGGCGGTTGCGCCCGGACGCCAATCCGCGGCGCATGGCCGCCATGACCATGCAGACCGTCATGTTCATCGCACAGTCCAGCAGCTCTGACGACGCGACGGTTCATCCGATCACCGCCGACGAAGTGTGGGACTTCTGCTCACGCGGATTCGTCGGCGCGGCGGAAAACTGACCTCCCTGCGCTGAGACGTCGCTCACGCCACCGCCTCTTCGGTGCCGGCCGCCGGCTCACACCCTTGCGATATCACACTGAATCGAGAATTACATTCTCTCTAGTCGAGAGCAGTAGCTAGCAAGAATGAGTTCGTCGTTGACACTCACCGCCGGCGGATGACAAAGTGCTACGAGGTCCTTCACGACATAGTCCGCATCGGTCCTTCGCGAGACACGATTCCGGCGAGAGGCGATAGAGGTGACAGTCAGCGCGACCAGCGATGTCTACTACGACCCGTACAACATAGAGCTGAACGCTGATCCGTACGTCATGTTCGCCCGCCTCCGCGAGGAGGCGCCGCTGTACTACAACGGCGAACACGATTTCTTTGCGCTGAGCCGCTTCGCCGATGTCGACGCCGCGATAGTCGACCACCTGACGTTCAGCTCGGCACGCGGCGCAATTTTAGAGTTGATCAAAGCCAATCTGGAAGTACCTTCGGGCGTCCTCATTTTTGAAGACCCGCCCATCCACGACATCCACCGTAAATTATTGGCCCGGATGTTCACCCCCCGCAAGATCGCAGCGCTCGAGCCCAAAATCCGTGAATATTGTGCCCGTAGTTTGGATCCGATCGTGGGTAGCGGGTGCTTCGACTTCGTGAACGACTTGGGTGCACAAATGCCCATGCGGGTGATCGGCATGCTGCTGGGTATTCCGGAGGCCGACCAGGAGACCATTCGGGATCGTTCCAACGCGACCATGCGCACCGAGGCCGGTAAGCCGATGGATTTGGCGGAGCATGGATATGACACCGGAGAGATCTTCGCCCAATACATCGAGTGGCGTGCCGAGCACCCTTCCGACGACATCATGACCGAGTTGCTCAATGTCGAGTTCGAAGACGAGACGGGGCTCAGGCGTCGGCTGACCCGCGAAGAGTTGCTGTTGTACGTCAATGTCGTGGCAGGGGCGGGTAATGAGACGACCACCCGCCTGATCGGCTGGGCCGGCAAGGTGCTGGCCGAACACCCCGATCAGCGCCGCGAACTGGTCGAGAACCCAGCACTGATCCCCCAGGCGATCGAGGAACTGCTGCGTTTCGAGCCGCCCGCGCCGCACGTGGCCCGGTATGTGACTCGCGACGTCGAGTACTACGGCCAGGTGGTACCCCAGGGCAGCGTGATGATGATGCTGATCGGCGCCGCCAACCGCGACCACCGCCAATTTCCGCCCGACGGCGAGGTTTTCGACATTCACCGGATGTTGCGGCAGCACCTGACGTTCAGTGTCGGAACGCATTACTGCCTGGGCTCCGCTCTAGCCCGCCTCGAAGGGCGAGTCGCCCTAGAGGAAATCCTCAAACGCTTCCCCGAGTGGGAAGTCGACCTCACCACCGCCAAGCTGTCGCCCACATCGACCGTTCGCGGCTGGGAGTCAATGTCTGCTGTGATCCCCTGAGCATCAAGGAAAAGAGGTAGCAATGGCCGGGCGAGTCGAGGGCAAGGTCGCATTCATCACCGGCGCGGCACGCGGCCAGGGCCGCTCGCACGCGGTGCGATTGGCGCAGGAGGGCGCCGACATCATCGCCGTCGACATCTGCAAACAGATCGAGTCCGTCGCGATTCCGCTTTCCACCCCAGAGGATCTGGCTGAAACCGCCGACCTCGTCAAGGCTCATGACCGCCGCATCTACACTGCCGAAGTCGACGTGCGTGACTACGCCGCGCTGAAAGCCGCGGTCGATGCCGGGGTGGAGCAGCTGGGCCGGCTCGACATCGTCGTTGCCAATGCCGGCATCGGCAACGGTGGGAACACGTTGGACAAAACCAGTGAAGAAGACTGGACCGACATGATCGATGTAAACCTGGGCGGCGTGTGGAAGACGGTGAAAGCCGGTGTGCCGCATATCTTGTCGGGCGGGCGCGGTGGTTCGATCATCTTGACCAGCTCAGTGGGCGGGCTGAAGGCCTATCCGCATACCGGCCACTATGTGGCCGCCAAGCACGGCGTCGTCGGATTGATGCGCACCTTCGCGGTTGAGTTGGGACACCACATGATTCGGGTCAACTCGGTGCATCCCACCAACGTGAACACACCGTTGTTCATGAACGAGCCGACGATGAAGCTGTTCCGCCCCGATCTGGAGAATCCCGGTCCCGAGGACCTCAAGGCGATAGCGCAGATGATGCACACTCTGCCGGTCGGCTGGGTGGAACCGGAAGACATCAGCAACGCGGTGCTGTTCTTGGCCTCCGACGAGTCCCGCTACGTCACGGGTGTGACACTGCCCGTCGACGCAGGCAGCTGCCTGAAGTAGCCCGGGGCACTCATTTCTCGGCTCAGGCCGGGTTCAATTAAGTCAAGCGTTTGCCTTAACCTATCGGCTGCCGTAATACTTCGTTCGCTGACAACCCTTCATGCTACGTTCACCGGTGGCCGTTGCTGCGCAGTTACTGTAAGCCCATGCCATATTGGCCGTTAAGCAGCCGGATCCCTGACCGTTCGAAGGAGCTGTATTGACTCTCAACCGATTTGGCGCAGCGCTGAGCGTCCTGGCCACCGGAGCGTTGGTGTTGTCAGCATGTGGCAGCGACAACGGCGCGCCCAGCGGAGAACCGTCGTCGGGGTCAGCAACAGCCAAGGTTAATTGTGGCGGGAAAAAGACACTGAAGGCGAGCGGATCGACTGCGCAGGCGAACGCGATGACCCGTTTCGTCAACGCTTTCCAACAGGCTTGCCCCGATCAGACACTCAACTACACGGCCAACGGCTCGGGTGCGGGGGTGAACGAGTTCGTCGGCAATCAGACCGATTTCGGCGGCTCCGACGTACCGCTCGGCGCCGACGAGGCGGCCAAAGCGCAGCAGCGCTGCGGCTCACCGGCATGGGACCTGCCGGTCGTGTTCGGTCCGATCGCGGTCACCTTCAACATCAACGGTGTGAGTTCGCTGAATCTCGACGGACCTATAACCGCCAGAATTTTCAACGGCGCCATTGCGTCGTGGAACGATCCGGCGATCACGGCACTTAACGCAGGCGTGGCCCTGCCGGCCACGCCGATTAACGTTGTGTTCCGCAGCGACGAGTCCGGCACCACCGACAATTTTCAGAAGTATCTGGATACCGCATCGGACGGCGCATGGGCCAAGGGCACTGGTAAGTCGTTCAAAGGCGGTGTCGGCGAGGGGGCCAAGGGCAACGACGGTACATCGGCGGCTATCAAGAACACCGAAGGGTCAATTACTTACAACGAATGGTCGTTCGCTCAAGCCCAGAAGCTGAACGTCGCTCACATCATCACTCCGGCAGGCCCCGAACCGGTTGCCATCAGCACCGACGCGGTAGGCAAGACCATAGCCGGAGCGACCATCAAAGGAAAAGGCAACGACCTGGTGCTGGACACGGCGTCGTTCTACAAGCCGAACCAGGCAGGCGCCTATCCAATCGTGCTGGCGACCTACGAGATCGTCTGCTCTAAGTACCCGGACCCCGAGGTGGGAACGGCAGTCAAGACCTTCCTGCAGACGACCATCGGCGCCGGACAGAATGGTTTAGCGGACAACGGGTACATTCCGATTCCCGACGCGTTCAAGTCACGACTAACGACCGCGATCAACGCCATCACCTGACCCGAGGTCCCCATAGTGGAAGAACCGCTCACTCAGGAGCCCATTCCGGGCGGAATCACGCCTGCACCGAGAGCGATTGAAGCGGGGACAGCACGGCAAGGAGACCGACTCTTCAAGTTGGTGGCCGGTGCCGCCGGATCGACGATCGTCAGCGCGATCGTGCTGATCGCCGTCTTCTTGTTGATCCGGGCCGTGCCTTCGCTGCTGGCGAATCACGCCAATTTCCTGACCAGTGCTCAATTCAATACCGCCGACGCCAATCACCTTGTGTTCGGGATTCGCGACCTGTTCATGGTTACGGTGCTGAGTTCGGCGTTCGCCTTGCTGCTGGCCGTGCCTGTCTCAGTCGGAATCGCGGTTTTTCTGACCCAATATGCGCCGGTGCGGTTCTCTCGTCCGTTCGGCGCGATGGTTGACCTGTTGGCCGCAGTTCCATCGATAATCTTCGGGCTCTGGGGAATCTTTGTGCTGGCCCCGAAGCTCGAGCCGCTCGAGTCTTTCCTCAACCGGCACCTTGACTGGTTATTCCTGTTCAAAACGGGCGATGTGTCGCTGGCCGGTGGCGGCAACATCTTCACCGCCGGTGTGGTGCTTGCGGTGATGATTCTTCCGATCATCTCGTCGGTATGCCGGGAGGTTTTCCGGCAGACTCCGCCCATACAGATGGAGGCGGCGCAGGCGCTCGGCGCCACGCGGTGGGAAGTGGTGCGGATGACCGTCCTGCCGTTCGGCCGCAGCGGAATTGTCGCGGCGTCGATGCTGGGTTTGGGCCGCGCGCTGGGTGAAACCGTCGCGGTGCTGATCATCTTGCGGGCGGCCGCCCGCGCCGGCAGCTGGTCCCTGTTCGACGGCGGCTACACCTTCGCCTCCAAAATCGCCTCCGCAGCATCCGAATTCAGCGAACCACTGCCAACCGGCGCCTACATTTCCGCGGGGTTCGTGTTGTTCGTGCTGACCTTCGCCATCAACGCCGCCGCCCGCGGCATCGCCGGCGGAAAGGTCAACGGATGAGCCGCGCCGGCGACGATACAGAGCGAAGCGATGAAAAGGAGCGGCGCACACGAGCAGCGCCGGCGACGATGCAGAGCGAAGCGATGAGAAGGAGCGGCGCAGATGAGCGTTAGCACCCTCAACCGGCCAGTCAAGGCGCCGGTCTTTCGCCCCGTCAGCGTCGTGCGGCGGGTCAAGGATGCTGTTGCTGCAACGTTTTTCCTTGTGTCGTTCGGCATCGCGGTGGTGCCGTTGGTCTGGTTGTTGTGGGTCGTCGCCGAACGAGGCTGGTACGCGGTCACCCGAGCGGGCTGGTGGACGCACTCCCTGCGCGGTGTACTACCCGAGCAGTTCGCCGGTGGGGTGTATCACGCGCTGTACGGAACGCTGACGCAGGCGGCGGTAGCCGCTGTTCTCGCAGTGCCGTTGGGCCTGATGGCCGCGGTTTACTTAGCCGAATACAGCACTGATCGGCTGGCGCGGTTGACCACCTTCATGGTCGACGTGCTCGCCGGGGTCCCTTCGATCGTCGCGGCCCTGTTCGTCTTCAGCCTGTGGATCACTGCCTTCGGCTTCCAGCAGAGCGCCTTCGCGGTGTCACTGGCGTTGGTGTTATTGATGCTTCCCGTAGTGGTGCGCTCTACCGAGGAGATGCTCAAGTTGGTACCCGACGAGTTGCGGGAAGCCGGCTATGCGTTGGGGCTTCCGAAGTGGAAGACGATCGTGCGGATCGTCGCCCCGGTGGCGCTGCCCGGGATTATCTCCGGTGTGCTGTTATCCGTTGCCCGCATCATCGGCGAGACCGCGCCGGTGCTGGTGCTGGTCGGATACAGCCGCTCGATCAACTACGACATCTTCGATGGGAACATGGCGTCACTGCCGCTGCTGATCTACACCGAATTGACTAATCCGGAACACGCCGGTTTCCTACGCGTCTGGGGCGCGGCGCTGACGTTGATCATCGTCGTGGCCGTCATCAATCTGGTCGCCGCGGCCGCCACTCGAATCTGGGCCATTCGCCAGCGGTAGACCGCGCAAACACCAGGTCAGCTCTTCATCTTCACCACCCGGTCATTGCCGCGGTCGGCGACGTACACGTTCCCATGGGCATCAGCCGTCACCCCAAGCGGGGTGTTGAGGTCGGTGAACGGCAGCACGGTCGGCGGGCTCGAGCCGGCCGTCAGCTTCAGCACCCGGTTGTTGTCGTGTTCGGTCACGTAGACGTTGCCTGCGGCGTCCACCCCGACACCCCAGGGCACGGTGACGCCGGTGAACGGCAGCTCGACCTGAGTATCGGAACCGGCCGGCAACTTCAGCACCCGGTTGTTGTCAGTGTCGGTGACGTAGACGCTGCCGGCAGTATCGACTGCCACACCATCCGGGTCGTTGAGACCAGTGAACGGCAGCACGGTCTGGGCATTGGATTCGGCCGCCAACTTGAGCACCCGGTCGTTGCCTCGGTCGGCGACGTACACAGCACCAGCGCTATCCACCGCCACGCCTTCTGGGTAATTCAACCCGTTGAACGGCAGCACGGTTTGCTTGTTCGACCCGGGCGCCATCTTGAGCACCCTGTTGTTGAAGTCGGCGACGTACACGGCACCGCCGGTGTCGACTGCCAGCCCTTGCGGTTGATACAGGCCGTTGAACGGCCAGATAGTCGTGGTGTTCGACTCGGCCTGCAGCTCCACCACCCGGCCGTACATTCCCTCACTGGTGACGTAGACGTTGCCGGCACTGTCCAGCGCAACCCCGCCTGGCGAAAGGCGAAAGTCGATGCCGGTGAACGGCAACACGGTCTGTCCGGACGCCGGTGTGGACGAGCCGGGCGGCCGCAAGATCAGGTATAACGCGGCGGCGAGGACAACGACGATCAGAAGCGCGCCGCCGATCAGAATCCACCGCCGGTGTTCGCGAGGCGACGCGGGCGCTGGTCTGAAGTCCGGTGGGCCCGCGGGGCTGACGGCGGAGGGTCTACCGGGTTGGCCGCCCATACCGCTGCCCCCGGCGGCACCGGGGGCAGCGCGCGCCCACTGGGTAGGCGGGTTCAGGTCCTTCGACCACGCCCGCGCCTGGGTCGCAGCCTCGGCGCCCGGCCAACCGGTATCAACCGCCCTGGCCGGCCGGGAGGCTTCACTCTGCTGCAGGATCGAGGCGGCCTGGTCTTGGTCGGGCGTCGTCAGCGCGTCTCGGGCGGCGGCGGCCAGATCACCGGCGGTGCGGTAGCGTTCCTCCGGGTTTTTGGCCATGCCGGTAGCGATCACCTGATCGAAGGCGACCGGGACGCTGCCCGGTCTCAGCTGGCTGGGCCGCGGCGCGGGCTCGGTCAGATGCGCGGCGACCGCCCGTTCGACGCTGTTGGCCCGATACGGCGGTGCCCCGGTCAAACACTCCGCCAGGACACAGGCCAGCGAATAGATATCGGCGGGATAAGTCACCTCGTTGCCGGAGAATCGCTCCGGGGCCATGTAGTTGTAAGTTCCCATCGCAAGTCCGGTCTGAGTCAACGCGGGATCGGCGGCGGCACGAGCGATACCGAAGTCCACCAAATAGGCGAAATCCTGGCCGGTGATCAGAATGTTTTCCGGTTTGACATCGCGGTGGGTGACGCCGGTCGCGTGCGCGGCATCCAGCGCGGCGGCGATCTGGCTCACGATGGCCACTGCCCGCGGCGGGCTCAACGGACCAGAACGTTTCAACAGCGTGGCCAAGTCGGTGCCGTCGATAAGCCGCATCTCCACATAGAACTGGCCGTCGATCTCGCCGTAGTCGTGGATCGGCACCACATGCGGCTCGGTCAACCGCCCCGCGGCGTCGGCTTCGCGCTGCATTCGCGCCCGGAACACCGGGCTGTCGGAGAAGTGCTGGGAGATCAGCTTCAACGCCACCACCCGGCGCTTGCGGGTGTCCTCGGCCTCGTAGACCTCACCCATCCCGCCGCGGCCCAGCAGCCGCAGCAGCCGGTAAGGCCCAAAGCGCGACCCCACCCGCGAACCAGGCCCCGTGTCGGTCACAGCAGATTCCTTTCCATGCATTCAGGCGATGTCGTTGACGGCCGTCGCCAACTTCGACTTGAACGAACTGGGCAGCGGAATAGATCCATACTGGTCCAGACCATCCTGGCCCGGACCAATCGCTGCCTGCATAAACGCCTTAACCGCCGTGCCGGTCGCGGAATCCGGATACTTCGAGCACACGATTTCGTAGGTCGCCTCCACGATTGGATAGGCACCGGGCTGCGTCGGCTTGTAAAACGACGACAGATCCAATACCAAGTCGTTGCCCTGCCCCACAATTCTGGCCTGGGAAATCGTCTTGTCCACCGAATCGGCGGTGATCGATACCGGATCCGGACCCGCTGTCGTGATGATCTGGGCCATGCTCAACTGCTTGCCCACGGCGAACGACCACTCGTTGTAGGTGATCGCTCCGTCGGTGCCCTGCACGGCCGCCGACGTACCATTGTCCCCGGCAGCACCGTCACCGACGCCCCCGTTGAACGTCTGGCCGGCGCCTTTCCCCCATGCCCCGTTGGATGCGGCGTCGAGGTAGTGCTGGAAGTTCGATGAATTGGCAGACTGGTCGCTGCGGAAGATGACGTGAATAGGCGTTGCGGGCAGATTGATGCCTCCGTTGAGCGCCGTGATCGCCGGGTCGTTCCAGGTGGTGATGCTGCCGTTGAAAATCTTCGCCGTGGTGGGCCCGTCCAGTTTCAGCGAGCTCACTCCGCTGATGTTGTAGGTGACGGCAATAGGTTCAAAGACGGTCGGCAGGTCCCATGCGGGCGACCCGCATCGGGCCGCCGCCCGATCGGGCTGACCTTTGGATGGGTTCAGCGGGTCGCCGGAACCCGCCAGGTCGGTCTCGTTACTGAGGAAGTCCGTCACCCCGGCGCCGGAACCGTTTGCGTTGTAGTCCAGCGTGTACCCCGGGCAGGCATGGACATAGGCGTAGACGAATTGCTCCATCGCATTTTCTTGTGCGGTCGCACCGCTGGCCCTGAGTACCTTCTTGCCGCCACAGTTGACCGCCGACGACGAAGATTGGGTGTTGCTGCCGCACCCCGAGAACACCAAAGCGGTGGCGGCCAGCAGACCGAGCGCAGCGCCAGATCGGTTGAACTTCACGGAACTCCTCGAGAGAGTCAGGGTCATCAGCAAACCCACTCTGCCACCGAATCGAGCCGATCCGCGGGTGAACCTCCGTCGCAAGTGCGTCGCTGCTCGGCAACAGACGTGTAAACCTACCGTGAATATACAAAAAGACTAGATGAACGGGAGATGGCCCGCGGCCGACCACGCGGCAGACAACTCGAAGTAGCATCGGATGTTGATGCAACGCGAACAGCTCGACGACAGGCCTGCCGAACTTGACGCCGATGGCGCCACTCCGGCCATGGGGGCGGTCGACCTCACCCTTGGTTTTGGGGCGAAGACCGTGCTGGACCAGGTGACTTTGAATTTTCCGGCGAGATCGGTGATGTCCTTGCTGGGACCGACCGGTTCAGGTAAGACGACCTTTCTGCGCACCTTGAACCGGATGAACGACAGGGTCCCTGGGTTCCGGTACAGCGGTGACGTCCTTCTCAACGGACGAAGCATCTTCGAAACCAACGACTTGATGGAGTTTCGCCGCAGAGTCGGCATGCTGTTCCAGCGTCCCAATCCGTTTCCCATGTCGATCATGGACAACGTGGTTGCCGGCGTGCGCGCTCACAAGATGGTGCCGCGCAAGGAGTTGGCGAACGTAGCCGCCACTCGACTCGCCGAAGTGGGGCTCTGGGACGCGGTGAAGGACCGCCTCGGCGATTCCCCATTCCGGCTTTCCGGTGGCCAACAGCAGTTATTGTGTCTGGCTCGCGCGCTCGCAGTCGACCCGCAGGTACTGCTGCTCGACGAGCCCACCTCCTCATTGGACCCGGCCACGACCGAGAAGATCGAAGGGCTCATTCGATCGCTCGTCGACCGCCTGACCGTGATCATGGTGACTCACGATCTCGCTCAGGCGGCCCGGATCGGGGACCGGACGGCGTTTTTCTCTGACGGTCGACTCGTCGAGGAAGGACCCACCGAACAATTGTTCTTGTCGCCCAAACATGCGGAGACCGTCCGCTACGTCTCCGGACTTTTCGGTGACCGCAAGCTGCTCGGTGTTGTCGTCGGCGCCTCCGATGCAAATGGCGGAAGAGAAGGGTGAGGGATTTGAAGATTCGTCTGCGAGCGTTGTCGGTCGCCGTGCCGCTGATCCTGACCGCAGCGGCATGCGGTTCGAACTCAACGGGCAGTTCGTCGAAACCCGGGGAGGCCCCGGGGAGCGTCGCGACTGCGCCCGCGACGTCGACAGTGGCGTTGTCAGAGACCGGTGCCACCGAGCTGTACCAGCTGATGAATTCGTGGGTCTCGGCGTATCACTCGAAGTACCCGAACGTCACGATCTCCACCGGGGCCACCGGCTCGGGAGCCGGCATCTCCCAGGCCGCTGCCCGGACGGTCACCATCGGCGCCTCCGGGGCCTATCTGTCCGAAGGTGACTTGAAAGCGCACAAGGGGTTGATGAACATCGCATTGACCATCGGCGCTGAGCAGGTCGACTACAACCTGCCCGGTGTTACCGGCCAGCTCAAGCTGAATGGCAAAGTGCTGGCGGCCATGTATCGGGGCTCGGTCAAGACCTGGAACGACCCGCAGATCGCCGCCCTCAACCCCGGGGTGAGCCTGCCGGCCACCGCGGTGGTTCCGCTGCACCGCTCTGATGGCGCCGGCGACACCTTCGTCTTCACCCAATACCTGTCGAAGCAAGACCCCGACGGCTGGGGTAAATCGCCCGGCTTCGGTACCACCGTCGACTTTCCCGCGGTGCCGGGCGCGCTGGGCGAGAACGGCGCCGGCGGCATGGTGACCGGCTGCGCCGAGACCCCTGGCTGCATCGCCTATCTCGGCAGCAGCTACCTCGACAAAGCCGCCCAGAAGGGTTTGGGCGCTGCGCAATTGGCCAATGGTTCCGGTAAGTTCCTTTCGCTCGACGCCCAGAGCATTCAAGCCGAGGCCGCCGGATTCGCCCCACAGACCCCGGCGAATCAGGTGATCTCACTAATCAACGGGCCCGCTGCGGACGGGTATCCGATCGTCTACTACGAGTACGCCATCGTCTACAGCGGCCAGAAGGACGCCGCTACCGCACAGACGCTGCAAGCGTTCCTGCATTGGGCGATCACGGACGGGGGCAGCCCAGCGTTCCTGGACAAGGAGCACTTTCAGCCGCTCCCGGCCGCGGTGGTGAAACTGTCCGACGCCCAGATCGCCAAAATCAGCAGCCAATAGAATCGGTGACTCCGACCACCGAGCCGCGCGCACTCGGCGGCGACACTGTCCTTCCGCCCGAGCGAAGCCGGCTACGTCGCATGAGCCGCTCCGGCTTCACCGTGCGCTGGGCCGGCGCGGTGGGTGCGACTATCCCCTTGCTCGCGCTCATCTTCGTGCTTGCGACGCTGATCATCGAGGCGCTGCCCGCGATCAGAGTAAACGGGCTGCACTTTTTCACCGCGACCGAGTGGAACCCTGGCAACCTCTACGGTGACGCCGAAGTCAGCGACGGTGTCGCCCATCCGGCCGGCGCCTACTATGGCGCATTGCCGCTGATCGTCGGTACGCTGGCCAGCTCCGCGATGGCCCTGATCATTGCGGTGCCGGTGTCTATCGGAGCGGCGCTGGCAATCGTGGAACGGTTGCCGAAACGCCTCGCCTCGGCAGTCGGCATGGTACTCGAATTACTCGCCGGTATCCCTAGTGTCGTCGTAGGGTTGTGGGGGGCAATGACATTCGGGCCGTTCATCGCCCATGACGTCGCTCCCGTGATCGCCCGCAACGCGCCAAATGTGCCGGTGCTCTGCTACTTCCGCGGCGACACCGGTAACGGTGAAGGCCTGCTGGCGTCCGGGCTGGTATTGGCGGTGATGATTATTCCCATCATCGCCAGCACCACCCGTGACCTATTCCGACAGGTCCCGTCACTGCCCCGGGAGGGCGCAACGGCGCTGGGTATGTCCGATTGGGAGTGTGCGCGCAGGGTCACCCTGCCGTGGGTGTCGACCGGCATCGTCGGCGCCGTCGTTCTGGGACTTGCCCGTGCGCTGGGAGAGACGATGGCCGTCGCCATGGTATCCGGAGCGGAGTTGGGTGCGATGCCTGCCAACATCTACTCGACCATGACCACCATCGCCGCCACCGTGGTCTCACAGCTCGATTCGGCACTCACCGATTCCACCAACTTCGCTGTGAAGACCCTTGCCGAGGCGAGTCTTGTGCTGATGGTCATCACGTTGCTGACCAATGTGGCCGCTCGTGCGCTGGTGCGCCGGGCGTCGGGCACCGCGCTACCGGTGGGACGAGGTATCTGACGTGACTGACTCGGCAGCGTCTGCCACTCCGCGGCTACCGACGCCGGTCGCCCGGCGATCGCCGGTTGCCATCCGGCGCAAGGTGGTCAACGCGCTGTGGTGGACCGCATGTTTTTGTTGCCTCGTTGTGGTGATCGTTCCGACGTTGTGGATGCTGATCGGAGTCATCAGCCGCGCCTTGCCGGTGTTCCACTGGAGCGTGCTGGTGCAGGACACCCAGGGCAACGGTGGCGGCCTGCGCAACGCAATCATCGGCACCGTGGTGCTCTGTGTCGGAGTCGTCCTGGTGGGCGGCACGGTGAGCGTGTTGACCGGAATCTATCTCTCCGAATTCGCCACGGGCAGAAGGCGATCGATTTTGCGTGGCGCCTACGAGGTACTGTCCGGCATCCCATCGATTGTGCTCGGCTACGTCGGGTATTTGATGCTTGTCGTCTACTTCGACTGGGGATTCTCCTTGGCGGCCGGCGTGTTGACGCTGTCAGTCCTGAGCATTCCGTACATCGCCAAGGCGACTGAATCCGCGCTCGGACAAGTGCCGACGTCGTACCGGGAAGGGGCCGAGGCACTCGGACTGCCGCCCGGCTGGACCCTGCGCAAGATCGTGCTGAAGTCAGCGACGCCCGGAATCGTCACGGGCATGCTGCTGGCGCTCGCACTGGCGGTCGGCGAGACGGCGCCAATGCTGTACACCGCGGGATGGTCGAACTCCCCTCCAACCGGACAACTCACCGACTCGCCGGTCGGCTATCTGACTTATCCGATTTGGACGTTCTACAACCTGCCGTCCAAGACGGCGCAAGACCTGTCTTATGACGCGGCCTTGTTGCTGATCGTGTTCCTGCTACTGCTGATGATCGCCGGCCGGCTGATCACTTGGTTCTCCAGGCGGCATTCCGATGACTAAGTGCCTGCGGAGCCCTGTGCGGCAACCTCAGAAGACGTCCGGCTGAGAAATGTCAGCAACAGGTCGTTGACAATCGCCGCCTGCTCGATCTGCGGACAGTGGCCTGCCGAATCGACCACCGCCCAACGGGCTTCGGGTATCTGGTGGGCGATCTGTTTAGACCAGCCGGTCGGCAGCAGCTTGTCGCAGGCGCCTTCGACGACCAGTGTCGGCACTGAAATACGTTCGTAGGCCCGCTCACTGGACACCGGCGCCGGCGGGGCTGTTCCGGGACGGCGAAACCGCGCGGCCGCTAACGCCTCCCACGCCCCGGGAGCGGTGCTGCTTTCGTGGCGGCGCCGCACGTAGTCGTCGTCGGCCGGGTAACCGGGGTCGTGGAACAGCGCCTCGACGATACGGCGCATGCCTTCCACTGTGGCGTCGTAGTCATACAGCGCCGCCAGGTACTCATCGTCTCGATAAAGACCTTCGATGAATTCGCGAGTTGCGCTTTCGAATCGCTCGTTCGGCGCGAGCCACGAGGTCTGCTGCTTCGCTTCCCGGCAGGCCTTCTCCATGTACTGCCACAATCGATCCAGTTGAATCGGCCAAGCCCCCATCATCGTCTGGTACAAAAAGTATTCTGTGTTGCGGTCCGGGTACTCGCCGTTCTTGTGCTTTGCACTCATCTGCGACCATCGCTCGATCGCTTCCTTCCATCGCTCCGGAATCTCCGAAAGCAGGCTGATCCGCGCCCGCACATCTTCGCTCCGCTTCGTATCGTGCGTAGAGGACGCGAGCATGGTCCGCGGATGCGAATTCTGCGCCTCGGAACAGAATGCATGAAAATCTCCCGTCGTAACGCCGAACCGCCCCGGATCTCCGCCTACTTCATTCAGCGAAAGTAATCGGTTATAGCAATAAAACACCGTGTCTTCCACGCCTTTCGCCATCGCCGACCCAGTGAATTGCTGGAACCGCATCAGAAATTCAGATTCCATCGCGCCACGCACCCGAAGCAGCAGGATGTCGCGCACAAAATCGAAGAGATCCCCATCAATCTGAGGCCGGTGTCCCTTCGCGGCCTCGATTGCCTCATCGATGTACCGTACATCTTCATCCGCGAGCTCGTCCCGCTCTGGCATAACGTAAGTCCGGTATACCGGAAAGCAGGCAACCACTTCGCGAACTACGCGGATCGCATCGTGACGCGTATAGTCCCGCCGATCCCGATGATGTTCGCAGATATCGGACAGCAAATTTGTCAGGCGGTTCACGTCACTGCCTAATAGGTCGCGCAATACGCGATGCTTTTTGTCCCGGCAGACTTCGGCATAGTCAATCGGTTCACCGGTGAAATCTGCATAAATCCCGGTCAGCGCCGCCTCGTTCTCCGAATCGACAAACAGACCGCCCGCTTCGTTCAGAAAGTCATACCCCGTTGTGCCGTCGATCCGCCATTCATCGCGGAATCTCTCGCCCGGCTCCAGAATCTTCTCGCCAACAATCCAAACGTCCGGAGCCGCGTGCCGGAGACGCTCGAAGTAACGCCGCGGATCGCGCAGACCGTCCGGATGATCCACTCGAACTCCGTCCAGCACGCCTTCGCGCAGCCATCTGAGAAGCATGGCGTGCGCATCCGCGAACACCTGCGGATTTTCCATCCGCAACCCCACCAGCGTGTTTACATCGAAAAAGCGCCGGTACGCCAGCTCCTGATCGGCCGTGCGCCAGAACGCCAGCCGATAATTCTGATGCTCCAAAAAATCGTCGAGCGCATTGATATCGCTGTTTAAGGCGCGCAGAGCCGAATCCACTGCCTCCGCAATGAAAGGAACCTCTTCGAAAAGCCGCTGCAGCAGTCCGCGAATCACTTCTTTCGCGCGATGCCGCTCCGTCATGCTGGCGCGATCGGTCACCGTGTAAGGCGGCAGCCGCGACAACGACTCGCCGAGAAATGCCAGGTAATCGGACCCGCTCTCGGCCGCGGCGGAGGCAATGAGAGGCGGCAGCGATCTCGGCGCAACCGGCAGCTCATGTTCGAAGTACTGCAGGAAAAACTCGCCGCCTTGCCTCTTTATCTGAATCTCCCCGCGCCGTAGAACACGCCCATAGTGATCGCCTAATATCGGAACCAATAGCTTGTTTCGAAGCCTCTCTTCGTGCGGCTGCCAATCGATATCGAAGTATTCCGCATAGCGGCTCGATGGCCCGTTCTCGAGCACGTCCCACCAGTAGTGATTACGCCGACCGCTGATCGCCATATGGTTCGGCACGATGTCGAGCACTTGGCCCAAGTCGCACGCCCCCAGACGCAATGAAAAACGCTGGTGAGCCTCGTTGCCGCCCAGCTCTTCATTCACCTTGTGATGATCGACAATGTCGTAGCCGTGTTGACTCCCCGGCGCAGCCTGCAGATACGGCGAGCTGTAGACGTGTGAGATGCCGAGTTGATGCAGATAGTCCGCAATTCGAGCAGCAGCGTCGAACCCGAATCCTGCGTGCAGCTGCAACCGATAAGTTGCGACCGGAATTCGCGGCATTCTCCATTAAGAGTACAAGCCGTAAAGTAAAAGTGTCCCCACATGCTTCACGAAATCGCGAATCCTCCGACGGCACAGAATTCAGTGATTGTGCTGCACCCGCGTGACAACGTCGCGATTGCGCGTGTCGCGCTTGCAAACGGGCGGCAGGTGGAAGTGAATGGTGCGACGCTGCTCACCAAGGCAGCTATTCCGGCGGGGCACAAGGTCGCGCTCCGGCCCATTGGCGCCGAAGAGCCTGTCTATCGCTACGGACACGTAATCGGTTTCGCGCGCGCGAATATTCAAAGCGGCGACCACGTCCATCTCCACAATCTCGGCTTCAAGGAACTGGGTGCCCGAGAGGCGCCCCTCACGGGTGAACCCTGGCGCCGTCCTGCGCACATCACCGCAGCAACATTCCTCGGATACCAGCGCGCCGATGGCCGTGTAGGAACCAGAAATTACATCGCTGTCGTCGCCGCCAGCAATTGCGCAGCTCACACCTCGGAATTGATCGCTTCCAGCTTTGCCGATGAATCCCTACCTCCAAATGTGGATGGCGTTGTGGCCTTCCCGCATGGCGAGGGCTGTGGACATGCCATCGGCCCCGATACCAAGCAGCTCCAACGAACTCTTGAAGGTGTTTTGGACCACCCTAACGTTTCGGCCGCTCTCATTCTGGGCCTCGGCTGTGAGGTAAACCAGATCGGTCATTATCTCGGCCAATCCGACGATGTCGAAGCGCGCCGCCCCGCCACTCTCCAGGGCCTCACTCTTCAGGAATCGGGCGGAACTCGCGGCGCCCTCGCAGCGGCTCGCATCCAGCTTCGGCAATTCATCGAACGCGCTGCGGAACAGAAACGTGTAGAAGTGCCCGCATCGCGCATCGTGCTCGGTTTGAACTGCGGCGGCTCGGATTCATTCTCGGGCATCACTGCCAACCCGGCCCTCGGCCATTGCTGCGATTTGATTGTGGATCAAGGCGGAACTGTGGTTCTCGCCGAAACAACGGAGATTTTTGGCGCCGAGCACCTGCTGCTGCGGAGAGCTCGCACCCCGGAAATTGCCCGTAAGCTCCTAGGCTGCGTCGAACGCTACAAAGCCTATTTGGACCAGTTCGGCGGCAGCTTCAATGACAATCCCACTCCCGGTAATAAAGAAGGCGGCCTCACCAACATTCTCGAGAAATCGCTCGGCGCTGTCGCCAAGGCTGGAACATCTCCGCTCGAAGATGTTGTAGATTATGCCGAACGAATCGTTTCTCCTGGTTTTGTCTTCATGAACACTCCCGGCTATGATCCGGTATCGATAACCGGATTGGCCGCGGGCGGCGTGAACCTCATCGCCTTCACCACCGGCCGTGGCAGCGCCATTGGATTTCCCAGCATTCCCGTCCTCAAAATCGCCAGCAACTCCAACACGTACCGCCGCATGATCGGCAACATGGATATAAACGCCGGACGCATTGCCGATGGCGAAGCGAGCGTCCGCGAGCTCGGCCGCGAAATCTTCGACACGCTGCTGCGGGTTGCGTCCGGCGAAACAACCCACGCCGAAGAATTAGGCCATCACGAATTTGCCCCCTGGCGTATCGGCCCCGTCCTCTAGCTCATTTCGGTGAGATATAGAAGAAGTACGCCGTCATCAACGCTCCTACCGTAATCACAATCGAGCGAATCACCACCGGCCGCGTTCGCCGCGCGATCACCGGGCCCACGTAGCCGCCCACGATACCCGCCATCATCATCGCCAGCGTGGGACGCCAATACACCTGGTGGGCCGCTATGAAAACCATCGCCGCCACGCCGTTCAGCGAACCCGCAAGGATGGCTTTGATTCCATTCATCCCGTGAATATCGGTCAAACCGTAAAGCCGAAAGGCGGCGAGGATCATGATCCCGATGCCTCCGCCAAAATAACCGCCGTAAACGGAAATTGGAAATAGCAGCGTGATCATCAACGCTTGGCTGGCATGAAGACGCCCGCGAAGCGCAACGCTCACCTGTGTCCCGAATGCAAACAACAGCGTCGCGAATAGCAGCAGCCACGGAGCAACTTGCCGGAACGTCTTATCCGAAGTGAACAGAAGCAGCGCGGCGCCCGCGGCTCCCCCGATCACACTCACTACGAACCAGGATTTAATCCTCTCTTCAGCCAAACGCTGAATATCGCCGCGGTACGAGACCGCGCTTGCCACAGAGCCTGGAAACAGAGCAACTGTGTTCGAGGCATTCGCGGCCACCGCCGGAACACCGGCAAACACCAGCGATGGGAAAGTCAGGAAACTGCCGCCGCCTGCGACAGAGTTAATGGCCCCTGCCGCAAAAGCCGCCGCGATCAGCAATAGGAGCGTCATCACCGCTCCAGTGTAAAGGTGCTCTCGTTAGAGTTTACGATGGGTCGAAAGAGATTCGGTTCGCCTGCCCCGCTGGCGATTTGATCTAACATTGAAGTAAGTTCCCTGGCAGTCTCTATCCGATGGCTCGCCTAATCCGTTGTCTTGGCTTCGTTTCGCTCCTTTGCGCGATTGGCTTCGTTTCGCAGGCGAAGGACCGCTGGACGGAATTGAACATCGGCCCCTTCTACGTCGATACCGACGGCGACCTCGCTGCGGCCCGCCACGCCCTTACTCAGCTCGAACAACTGCGCTGGGTGTTAGGTGGCTTACTCGAATCCAAAGACCTGCCCAGTGTTTGGCCTATCCGCGTTCTTTTCACCGATTCTGAAAAAACGAACCCAATCGCAACCGGGGGGGAGTTCGTTTGGCAAAATGCGCAATATCTGCTGGTTACGCGCCCCGGCAGCCGCCTTCCGCTCGACCAGGTCGCGGGGATCTTGCTCGACGCCAACACTCCCCGGCTGCCTCCAGAAATCGAATCGGGCCTGCGCCAACTCTTCGGGACCATCGAGGCCCAGGGCAGCCGCGTCACCTGGGGTGGCCCTCCGCCGCACCCGGATCTCGCCTGGGCGCGGATGCAGCTCTTCGCCACTAAGTTCGAATACGGCTCCAGCTTCCACATTTTCCTGACCGCGTTGCGGGGCAGCACCGTTCGAGTGGCGGAGCAGGCCGCATTCGCCAAGAACCCCGATCTCCTGGAGCAGGAAGCCACCGCCAACCTCGCCGCCGGTAACTGGCAGCCAGTCTCTGTATCCGGTCGCCCGCTCGATCCTAAGCGCGATTTCGGCGAGCATTCGCTCGACAGCACCCTCGCTGCCGTCTATTTGGCCGATGGGCAGCTTGCCCAGGATCGCACCGCGGCCGAAGCGGCCTACAAGTCCGCCATTGCAGCAGGAGGCACAGCAGCAGCTTTGGGGTACGAAGGCCTGCGACGCTTTCAAGACGCCATCCGCGCCGGCAGCAGGAGCGCGCCGGTCTATGCCGCAGCCGCCGAAGGCCTATCACCCGCCCAAGCCCTGCCCCTGCTGAAGAAGGCCGCTCAATTGAATCCGCTTTGGGCTGAGCCGGTTTTCCGGCAGGCGCAGTTGGCGGATACTCCCGCCGAAAAGGAGGGCCTGTTAAAAAAAGCCACTCAGCTCGACCCTCGCGCCACGCATTACTGGCTGGACTTGGCGCGCGTCGAGACTGCTAATGGCGAGGCCACCCAGGCGCAAGGCGCTTGGCTGCGGGCCGAAGATTCCGCACCCACTCCCGCCGAGCGGGCGCGCATCCACCAGCTTCGTTTGGATTCCGAGCAGGAGCGATTGAATGCCGCCGATGAGGCACGCCGGCGCGAGCGCGAGGCTGTACACCTCGCCGATGAACACGCCCAACAATCGGAAGCCGATCGCATCCGCGCTGCTGAAACCAAAGCCAATGAAGCGCTGGACGCAGTTGCCGGAGGAGCCAAGCCCGAGAATGCCATTCCCTGGGACCAAGTCGTACCGCAGAAGAAGCTGGACGGAACACTGGTTCGCGTGGATTGCCTGGATACCCACGCCCGTCTGTGGGTGAAGGACAAGCGCGGCAATACGCTGCAGCTATTCCTAAAAGATTCGTCGGCGCTCCGGCTAACCTGCGGCGCGCAGCAACCCGCGCGACGCGTCTCGATCGCCTACGCGGCCCAGTCTGATGACCGCTTTCATACCTCGGGCAACGTGGTCAGCATCAAGGTTCAGTGAGTCCCGCATTCCGCAAGGCGACCCGCGAGGACCTGCCCTCTCTCATACAGATCGAGCGCGCATCGTTTTCAAACCCACACTGGCAACCGGAAGATTTTCTTCGGCACGATTGCGTGGTCGCTGAGATAGACGGACGAATCGCGGGTTTTCTGGTCTCGCGCGAGACCGTCCCCAGCGAGCGCGAGATCCTCAATCTGGCTATTGCACCCGCTTACCGGCGCGTCGGAATCGCGACCGCGCTCTTAAAGCACCAACTAAATCATAAGATCGATTATTTCCTCGAAGTGCGCGAATCGAATGCCGCGGCTCAGGCTCTCTACCGCCGCATCGGTTTCGTCGAGGTCGGCCGTAGGCCCAATTACTACGAGTCCCCCCGGGAAAGAGCTATTGTCATGAAGATGAAATGGTGCTAATTTTTGGAATGCGGTCACCTCGATTAAAGGAGCACCCCTTCATGGAGAATCACACGCAAGACGAAGAATTGAAAGCGCATCTGCTCGCCACCGATGAGCAGTTCCGGACGCTTGCCGGGCAGCATGCGCAATTGAAACGGCAGATTGAGCAGATCGAGTCGAAGCCTTATGTCACTGGGGCGGACGAACTAGAGGAGCAACGCCTCAAGAAATTGAAGCTGCGCGTCAAGGATCAGATGAACGGCATCCTGGCTCACTATAAGACTGCAAGCGTCACTTAAGTTTTCCGAATCATCCCGCGGCGGGGAACGTATTAAGCTCTATGCGAGACCTGCACTACGCCCTCCGCCGCTTGCGCGCCAGCCCCGGCTTTAGCGTCATTGCCATCCTGACGCTGGCCCTCGCCATCGGGGCGAATACGACAGTGTTCAGCATGCTGAACACGCTCATCCTGCGGCCGCTGCCCGTCGAGCGCGCACAGGAACTGGTCTTCCTCTCCCAACGGAAATCTGAAAATCAGAGCTTTCCCAATTACCGCGATTTCCGCGACCGGACCAAGACGCTTTCAGGGCTGATCGCGTATCGAATCGCGGTAGTCGCGTTCAGTCACGGTCGAGACAATGCACGGGTCTGGGGCTACGAAGCCACCGGCAACTATTTCAATGTCGTGGGAGTGCATCCCGCGCTCGGCCGCTTCTTCACGCCTGCCGAAGATCGGGAAATAGGGGGCGAACCCTACGTCGTACTCAGCTACGCGGCATGGCAGCACCGGTTTGGCGGCGACCCCAATGCCGTGAACTCCCGCGTCAACATCAACGGGCTCGGCTACACGATTCTCGGCGTAGCGCCAAAAGGCTTCATCGGCACCGAAGCTCCTGTACACACCGGAGTTTTGGGTGCCGATGTCGATGGAGCTGCAGATCGAGCCGGGCAACAGCTGGCTGGATTCGCGAGCGACGTGGAACGCCTGGGTAATCGGGCGCATAAAGTCCGGCGTCTCGCGAGCCGAAGCGCAAAGCGAAATCCAAAGTATCGCGGCGCAACTAGCTCGAGAGCACCCCAAGGAAAACGACGGTATGCGGGTACACTTCACGACGCCGGGGCTCATGGGCGACGCATGCGCGGCCCGGTCACTGCATTTGCAAGCGTCATTATGGCCGTCGCCGGGCTAGTGCTGCTGATTGCCTGCAGCAATCTCGCGAGCTTCCTGCTGGCCCGCGCGACAGACCGCAAGAAGGAAACCGCGATTCGTTTGGCTCTTGGAGCGGGCCGCTCCAGATTGCTGCGGCAATTTCTGATGGAAAGCCTTTTACTAGGCTCATGGGCGGCGCGGCAGGGATTCTCCTTGCCTTCTGGCTCGCGCGCCTGATCGCTTCGGCATCGCTTCCCTTCGACTTTCCGTTCAACACGGCGCTGGCCATCGATTTCCGCGTCCTCGCTTTCGCACTCGGCGCATCGCTTGTGACCGTGCTCCTCTTTGGCCTTGTGCCCGCCATTCAATCCACCCGTTCCGATGTTGTCCCGGCGCTTCAAGAACGAATCGTGGTCTCATCGATTCCGCCGCTGGGAATTCCGCGACGTATTCGTCGCCGCGCAAATTGCGCTCTCAGTTGTCCTGCTGATTGCATCGGTGTTGGTGGTGCGAAGCTTGCAAAACGCTCTCACGGTCAATATCGGTTTCAATCCGCAGCAATGCCGCATCCGTTTCGTTCGATCTCGGCATGCAGGGCTATAGCGAAGCGCAAGGCCGGGCCTTCCAAAAGCGTCTTCTCGAGACGCGCGCAAGCTTGCCGGGAATCGAGTCCGCGAGTCTTTCCAATACCATTCCGCTGAGCCTGGATGTGTCGCGATACCACGGTGTACGCATACGGCAAGCCAGCACCCAGGCCCAGCGAAGCGACCGCGCGATCTACTACTATGCGGGTCCGGATTTCTTTCGCACCTGCAGACGAAAGTTCTCGAAGGGCCGCGAGTTCACCTGGCGAGACACGCCGGATTCCCCTCAGTGGTCGTGATCAATAACAGCGCTCGCGACGCGCCTATTTCCAGAGAAGATCCGTTGGGAAAGCATATCGGGCAGAGCCCCGAAGGTCCGTGGAAGCAAGTGAGCGGAATCGTCGAAGATGGCAAATACGAATCGCTGAACGACGAGAATCGGCCCGCGATCTTCTGGCCCGATGCTTGCAGCGATACGCGAGCACGACCACGCTTGTGGCGCGCTCGCATTGCCCGGCCGATCAACTGATCGGAATGCTGCGCAGAACGGTTCGGGAGATGGACCCTCAATGCCGCTTTATGACGTAGGGACGCTCGAAGATCATCTGGCCTTGCCGCTCACACCGCGCGAGTCTGGCCGCCTCGGCGCTGGGCGCATTCGGTTTCCTGGCGGTCGTGCTTGCCGCGATCGGAGTTTACGGCGCGATGGCCTACGCGGTGGCCCGCCGACGCGCGAGATCGGCATTCGCGTGGCCATCGGCGCGACCAAGAAGCAATGTACTGTCGCTCGTGACGGCCGTGCAACGATCAATCCTGGCGATCGGCGTAACGTCTTGCGGAACGGCGGCCGCGCTCGCCACCGGCAGATTCTTCAGGGCGGTTCTTTATGGAATCAGCCCGCAAGACCCGAAACCTACGCAGTTGCAATTGGCGTAATGGCAGTTGTGGCGCTGATTGCCTGTACAATCCCGGCGCAGCGCGCGCTGGCAGTCGATCCCGCCAGAGCGCTACGCGAGGATAAAATCCGCTTGATGCCGACCGCTCCTTCTAGTCGCGGCTCCGCAAAACTGTCACGCCAGTCTGAGCCGCGCCCGAAGGAAGCGGATTAATTGCTGCTCGGAGGCGGCTGGTGCTCGTATCGTGGTCGTCGTATCGCTTCCATCCGACGGACGCCGCTTCAGCTTCGGACGGTCGCTCGTCGTCGCCTTTCGATTTCTTCGAAGGATCGGTCTCGTCTTCGATCGGCGTGTTCGAGTTCGGATTGCGTGCGCAGCGTCGGCTTGTTCGGATCGTCGCTGGTCTTGTCGGGCCGGCGTTGATTTTCGAGCATCGCCAAACGCGCCTTCACGTCGTTGAACTCGGAAGTGGTGACCACGTACTCCGGCTTGGCCTTCAGATCCGCGATTTCCTTCTGCGATTTCACGATGCGGTCGTCGGTCGGCGGATGCGTCGAGAAGAGCTTCGACATGGTGCCGGGTTTGCGCTTTTCGAGCGTCTGGATCTTTTCGAAGAAATCGACGAACGCGGTCGGATCGTAGCCGGTCTTGTACATGTATTGAACGCCGAGATAATCGGCTTCGGCTTCGAATTCGCGCGAGAATTTCAGGAACCCATCGGGACCAGCAGGCCGGACGCCTCATAGATTCCGTAGGCCGCCGCTCCGCCCATAAAGATCAGCGGGATGGTGGCCAGCTGCGCGATTTCGCCGCGCGTTGCCTGCCGCGTGCCATGGCGGGCGGCCACGTGGGCGATCTCGTGCGCCATCACGCCGGCCAGTTCCGCTTCCGTATCGGCTTTCAGAATCAGCCCGGATTGCACGAAGAAGAAGCCGCCGGGCAGCGCGAACGCATTCACCGTCGGGTCTTCGATCACCTTGATCGTGAACGGCACTTTGGCATCGGAGTTGCGCACCAGGTTCTGGCCGATCCGGTTCACATACTCGGAGACAACCGGGTCGTTGATGACTTTCGATTGGCGCTCGACCTGCTGCGCCAGCTGCTTGCCGAGCGCGATCTCTTTTTCAAGCGAGTAGAAATTGACCTTGCCGCTGACGTTGCGGTCGCCGATCGCATCCGGATCCTTTTCTTTGTTGTCTTGTGGGAAGGCCGTGAACGGCACAGCCAGCAGCAGGGCCAACGTAAGGCTAACGGAGGATCTCAGGTGGATAAGACGCCGCATAAAAACTCCTTTACGACCAGCGAACTTCGGACGCAGAGGCGCAGCTCGGAAGTTCTCGACTTTCGTACTTCTCCAGTATAAGGACTAAATCGGGACGTGAAATAGATGGGTGCGCACCCACAAACAGGAGATGGATTCATAAACGTTAACGTATGCTCGAAAGAATGGGTTCGAAAAAATCGCGCGGCTGTGCGGAGCCGCGCAGAAGCGCTTCACGCGCGGTACCGCGACGAATTTCCGGTCACGAGCGAGCTGATTTACCTGAATCACGCCGCCGTCGCCCCGCTTTGCCGGCGCGCCGCCGAAGCGATGAAGCAATCTGGCCGATGACGCTGCCGCTACGGATCTCTGCATTACGACACAGTGGCTGGAGGCGTACGACGGCCTGCGGCAGGCGGCGGCAAAGCTGATCAACGCTTCGCCCGACGAGATCGCGATTGTCAAGAACACCTCCGAAGGCATCGCGACCGTCGCCCTGGGCCTCGACTGGAAGCCGGGCGACCGCGTCGTTGCCTTCAAAGAGGAATTTCCGGCCAACTATTATCCCTGGCTGCGTCTCGAAAAGCGCGGCGTGAAGCTACCTGGCTCTCGATCTACGATCCCATCGAGAAGATCGCCGCGGCGATTCCGGGCGCGCGCCTGCTCGCCATCAGCTACGTCAATTACCTGAGCGGCTATCGGGTCGATCTGAAGGCCATCGGCAAGCTATGCCGCGAGCACGGCTGTTTCTTCTTCGTGGACGCGATTCAGGGCATGGGCGCGTTTCCCGATCGATGTGGAAGCTTCCCGCATCGATGCGCTCGCCGCCGACGGACACAAATGGATGCTGGGGCCGGAAGGCAACGGCGTTCTGTACGTCCGGCGCAAGTGGCTGGACGCGATTGAGCCGGTCGAATTCGGCTGGACCAATCCGGCCAACTACGCCGATTACAGCTCGCGCGACATGACGCTTCGTCCCGATGCCGGGCGCTACGAATGCGGCACGTTGAACACGATCGGCTGCTTCGGCCAGCGGGCCGCTCTCGAGTTTCTGCTGGAAGTGGGCATCGAAAACATCGCGCCTGCCGTTCGAGCGCTGGCCGACAGATTGGAAGCCGGCGTTCGCGGAAAGCGGCTATGAAGTGATGATCGAGCGAACGGCGCAGACCGGCTCCGGAATCGTCAGCTTCCGGCATCCCTCAGTCGACTGCCGCGCGATCGTCAGCGAGCTGAAGCGGAACACGCATTCAGGCTGCGCCGCGGCAAGGCTGGGTGCGCATGTCGCCGCACTTCTACATCAGCCCGCGAAGATATCGACGAAGCGCTGGCGTGTTCTGCCGGTTGCCTGAAATGAGCCGATCGCCTTGTCGTGCTGGCTTGCTCTTGCAGTTGTTGGCGTGATGCCGCAGGAGCCGCATGAGACCGTGACTCAGCGTTTGGACGGCGCGAATTGGATTACTGTGCCCGGGGCTTCCACGCAGGATTACGGCGTTTATCATTTCCGGCGCGCTTTCGACTCGCCGCAGAAACCGGAGCATTTCCCGATCTATGTCTCGGGCGACAACCGCTATCAACTGTTCGTGAACGGCGACGCTGGTTTCCTGGGGACCGGCCCGCAGGGACCTGACGCATTGGCGCTACGAGAGCGTCGATATCGCAAGCGACTTGCAAGCCGGGAAAGAATGTGCTCGCGGCGGTGGTCTGGAACGACGGGGCTTACAGAGCGGAAGCGCAGATCACTAATCGAAACCGGTTTTCTGCTGAGGCCGAAGATGCCGCGACAAAGCCGTCGTCAACACCAACCGCGCGTGGAAGTGCATACAGGACAAAGCGTATTCGCCGCAGCCGCTTCCGCGCGATCAGTCGACCGGCTATTACGCGCTCGCCGCGAATGAAGAGCTGGATGCGAGGCTGTATCCGTGGGGCTGGGAGCAAGTCGATTTCGACGATTCCGCTTGGCCTGCACGCGCAGGAACTGAGCGCACGCGCGCCTATCGCGATGCGCGCGATGCGCCGAACCGCTGGATGCTGATGCCGCGCGCGATTCCGCTCGAAGAGCAAACGCCCGAAGCGCTGCTGACGATTCGCAAAGCAGATGGAGTTGATCGCCTCCGATTCCTTCTTGCAAGGGCGCTCGCCGTTGACAGGTCCCCACACACGCGAAGCTGTCTCTACTGCTGGACCAAACTTATCTCACGACGGCTTATCCGGAACTGACCCTCAGCGACGGCAAAGGCGCGAAAATCAGATCTGCACTACGCCGAGTCGCTCTACATCCGCAAGGCCAGGGGCATCTCGTGACCGGAAAAAGGCAATCGCAACGAGTCGAGGGCAAAGAGTTCTACGGGCCATCGGATACCTATCTTCGCCGATGGCGGCTCCATCGCGTGTACCGGCCGCTCTACTGGCGCACTTACCGCTATCTCCAGCTATGTCGAAACGGCGGACGAGCCGCTAACCATCGACGATCTCCGCGGCGTCTTCACCGCTTATCCGTTCGAAAAACGAGCGGAGCTTTCGACGTGGCGATCCATCGCTGCGAACGAGGAAATCCAGCGGATTCTCGCAACCGGCTGGCGCACGGCGCGGCTTTGCGCGCACGAGACCTACATGGATTGCCCGTTCTACGAGCAACTGCAGTATGCGGGCGACGCGCGCATCCAGATGATGATCTCGCTTTATATGACGGGCGATTCGCGGCTGATGAGAAACGGAATCGCGCTGCTGAATTCGTCGCGCACAGCGGAAGGCGCCACTTACAGCCGCGCGCCATCTTATCTGCAGCAGTACATTCCGCCATTCTCGCTTGTGGTGGATCGGCATGGTCCACGATTACTGGATGTATGTGGACGATCCGGCAGTTTGTGAAGAAGATGCTGCCGGGCGTTCGCGCCGTGCTCGAGTTTCTACGCGGCATATCAGAAAGACGAACGGCTCGCTGGCGCACATGCCGTGGTGGAATTTCGTGGATTGGGTGAAGCAGTGGCCGAACGGCGAGCCGCCGGCGGATGCGGACGGCTCTTCCGCGGCTGCGCTCGATCTGCAATTGCTGCTGGCGTATCAATGGGCGGCGGATCTGGAGCGGGCTTGGGCAACCAGGCGCTTGCCGGCGAAAATGGGGCGGCTGCCGCAGCAGTTGAAAGCGACCGATTCTGGCGACCGACTGGGATGCGCAGCGCGGGTTGTTCGCGGATCAGCCGGCGCATCGCACTTACTCGCAGCAAGTGAACACGTTCGCCGTGCTGGCGCGCATTGTGCCGCGCGAGCAGGCGCGCTCCATCATCGAGAAAATCGTCGCCGATGCTCGCTGGCGCAATCGCTCCATCTATTTCCGCGCCTACACGAACGCCACGCTTCGCGAAGTGGGCCTGGGCGATCAATATCTGGAGATGCTGGGGCCTTGGCGCGAGATGCTGACACGAAGGCTTGACGACTTGGGCGGAATGGAACGGCGCCGGATACGCGCTCGGATTGCCACGCCTGGGGCGCGAGTCCGAATTTCGAGATGTTGCGAACGGTCGCCGGGATCGAATCCATCGCTCCAGGCTTCGCGCGCGTGCGGGTTGCTCCGAATCTTGGAAGCTTGGAACACGTGAGCGCGCGCATGCCGCATCCCAAAGGTGAGATCACAGTCGATCTCGAGCGGCGCGGCGGCAAACTACGCGCGCAAATCGATCTGCCCCCCGGCATTACCGGAGAGTTCGTCTGGTCGCAGAAAAAGCGGCAGCTTCATGCAGGAGACAATCGCATTGAATTTTGATGCCATCGAGTCATCGAGCCGCGCTAGTTGCAACCCGTGAAACGGTCTTCTCACCGGGTTTACCGGTGGGTGGCCGAATCGCATCGGCAGAATAGATGTTCCGCGCGTTCCACAATATCCAACCATCCGCCCCAAAACTCTGGGCCGCGGTGATCTGCGCCTGGATTTCCTTTCCGCCAAATTGCCGTTTGTCGAAGGCGTAATCCGCAAAGGCCTGCAGCCACGGCCGGAACCGAATGGGATCGAGTTTGGTGCGCTCGCCGGCGCGATCAAGCGAGAGCCGCACGATTTCATACGGATGCGTCACGGGGTCTCGGTAGTTTGGGATTCCATGGAGGAAGCCGGACGGATACAGCATGGGCGAGATGTAATCGAGCGGTGCGCCCAGCTCATTGATGTCCTGGCCAATTCCTGTGTCGCCTTTGTTCCAGCAAATATAGCCAAATACATCGGCGGCGAGAAAGACGTTGAAAGGAGTCAGCTTCTCGCGCGCCTCGGTTAGAAACGCTGTAATCGCCCTCGGTCGCGACACATCTGTGCTGACCTCGGAAAACTCTACGCCTTTCGCATCCGGAAAGCGGACGTAATCGAATTGGATCTCATCGAAGCCGGCTTTCGCCGCATCCACAGCGAGATCGATATTGTAGTTGCGGACATCCGGCGAGAACGGATCGCACCAGATCAACCCCTCACGATCTTTAAACGTATTGCCGTTCTGGCGGACCGTAAGCTTGGGCCGCGCTTTGCCGAGGAGGTTGTCTTTGAACGTCACAATGCGCGCAATTGTATAGATGCCCTGCTTGTGCAAGCGGTCGAGGAGCGCATGGATATCGGGAACTGTGATAATCTTCTGCGCGCCGATTTCCTGTGCCATCGCGACTCCGGTTCGATAGCACACATACCCGAGATCGCCCTTTACATCGATGACCACGGCGTTCACTGGCGTATTGCCGGCGAGGCGTAAAGCCGGCTCGCGTACCGAGGCAGTGCCTACGCCCCAAAAGGAAAGATAGAGCGCGCGTGGCGTAATGGGCGCGAGCTTCAGCTCGAGAGCCTTCGCGCCATGAGGGTCGACCGAGGCTTGAATGCGTCCATGGCCGTAGGCCCGAGCGAAGATCGCGCTCCCCGCGCCCTGAATCTGGAAGTTACCCTTTGCATCGGTTCGCACCACCTTTGCGCCCATCGTGACCAGCGCGGCGGGGATGGGTTTGCCGGTGACGGAATCGGTAACTGCGCCGGAGAAAGCGGAGGCCGATGCCAAGCGCATCGCGAAGAACAGGCAGGCAGCGGCGCGAGTAAAAAAGAGAAATCTCATGAGACCGCCAGGTACAGCTCGTGAGGCTGAATCGGCTTCGAAATGTAGCCATCCATGCCGGCCGCGAGGCATCGCTCGCGATCTCCTTTGAGCGCATGAGCGGTTATGGCGATGATACGTACCCGTTCACCGTTTGCTTTTTCTTTAGCGCGAATCGCCGAAGTCGCTTCGAAGCCGTTCATGACCGGCATTTGCACGTCCATGAGCACGACGTCAAAAACCTGCCGCTGCAATGCGTCGACTGCTTCGCGCCCGTTATTGGCGACCACCACAGAATGACCCTGCTTTTCGAGGAGCCGCACGGCGAGGCGTTGATTGACAATGCTGTCCTCGGCCAGCAAAATGCGGCGGGGCGACTCGCGGAGCGAGTGGCGCGTTACGAGAGCCGGCGATTTGCCATTGGGCGCGGGCGCCGTCAACACCGTAAGCAGACACGCCAGCAGCTCCGAATCCTTAGCGGGCCTGGTCAGATACCCGGCGATGCCTAGCTCCTTGCACCGCGCCGCGTCTCCTCTTGCGCCAGCCGAACTCAGGACGACGACCTTTGTTGCGCCAGACTCGGGATAACGGCGGATCTGCTCCGCCAACTCGAATCCATCCATGAACGAGGTCTGCATATCAAGGATTACTAGGGGGTGTGGCTTCCCCGCCGCAATGGCCTGCTCTAAGGCCGCAAGCGCAGCTTCGCCGTCCTTCACCAGGGTCGCCGTCATTCCCCAGCTAAGAAGCGCTTCGAAGGTAAGACTCCTGGCAGTGACATTGTCATCGACGACAAGTGCCGCCACATTCCGGAGCGCGTTGACGTTCGGGACCGGTATGGCCTCGACGGCCGGCGCGTTCTGAAACTTCGCAGTGAAATGGAACGTGCTTCCGCGTCCAGCTTCGCTCTCGATCCAAATGCGCCCTCCGATCATCTCCACCAGCCGCGAGCAAATGGTGAGACCGAGCCCCGTGCCGCCGTATTGCCGGCTGATGGAGCCGTCTGCCTGGGTAAAAGGCTCGAAGATTTCCCGCTGCTTATCGACAGGGATTCCGATTCCGGTATCGGAAATGCTGAAGCGCAGCATCAACTCGTCCTCCAATCGCGACTCGATTTCGACGCTGAGGGCCACTTCGCCTTTCTCGGTGAACTTGATGGCATTGCCGATCAGGTTGATTACGATCTGGCGCAGCCGTCCTACGTCGCCGACCAAGTATTCCGGAATGTTCGAAGTGAGGCGCGACGAGAGCTGGAGCTTCTTCTGATACGCGCGAACCGACAGGACCTTGACTGCATCTCCCATAGCGTCTTCGAGGCTGAACACGATGGGATCGAGCGTGAGTTTGCCGGCCTCGATTTTCGAGAAGTCCAACACGTCGTTTATGACCGTCATGAGTCCGTCGGCGGAAGATCTGACGGCGTCGAGACATTCCCGCTGGTCCAGAGTCAAAGGTGTATCCAGAACCAGGGCCGTCATACCGATGATGCCGTTCATGGGCGTGCGAATTTCATGGCTCATATTGGCCAGAAACTCGCTTTTGGCTAGGTTTGCCGATTCGGCGATGTCTCGCGCCTTGCCGAGCTCTACATTCTTTTTTTGCAGCTCGTTCTCGAGTTTGTTTCTCTCGGTAATGTCGTTCACCATCACCAGCTGGGCGGGGCAGCCCTCGAACTGCATGTCGTAAGTGCTGACCTCGACTGAAATATCTGCGCCGTCCTTTTTCCGGTGGCGCCAAGGACCGAAATGGAGACGGGGCCGACGGTCGGTTCGGTGAAGCTCGGACAGAAAGGCGGGCGCCTCCTCGGGCGGACGAATGGAGAGAGTGCCCATCCTCAAGAACTCCTCACGCGAATATCCGTAATGTGTTATGGCGGCCTCGTTTACGGCAAGAAAAGCCAGGGACTCAGTATCGTAAATCCATGCCGGTAGAGGGTTGTTGGCGAACAATTGCCGATAACGGCCTTCGGCCTCGCGCGCAGACCGCTTCGCTTTCTTGGTTCGGTGAATTTGCCAGCCGAGGATCAGTGCTACCGCCATGAGTGCGATGCACGCATCCATGGCGTCGCGATTGTGTTCTTCGGCTTGTTTCAAGGCGAGAATGGAATTTGTCTCGCCTGCTGAAAGCGGCGACCATTTTTCCAGGCTTGTCACAAAAGTCCCATCGAGCGCCATGTGCGAGATCTCGCTTCGTAAGCCGTCCGCCACTCGAGCTGTCTGGCGGCTGGACATAATGCTCAGCGCGTTTTCTACCCCATGCACAAACTGGATATGCAGGTCCACCCCTTCGCACCCGGCGGGCCGCTCGAGCAGGATGGAATCTACGATCCGCGTATCCAGAAATCCAGCCACAGCGCGACCCGCGCAGACTGCCCGCACGATAGAGATGTGGTCTGGTTGCGGAGATTGCTTTGCAGCCGGGTAGAGCTGATGAACCAACTCCGTCGTGGTGTGTGAGCCGAAGCACGCAACCGCGCGTCCCTTCAAATCGGAATGCGTATCAATCGGGTTCTGCTTTTGCGAGAGCATACAGTAACTGTTCTGCAACCATGGCGCGGTGAGGTGAAACCGGGCCGCGCGCTCGGCTGTTCGCCTCGCGGCTGGCCAGAGATCTACAATCTTGCCTACCGCGTCATCCTGCGGCATCCGCGGAACGGCAACCCATTTCAATGAGATCCCGCGTCGCCGAGCTGCTTCGTTCAGTACATCCACAGCTAATCCCGTTACGGAACCATCCGGCTGCAGCAGGTAGTAAGGAGGAGCCGAATCGGCGCCTACCCGATAAGTTTTCCCCGCGGATGAATGAGACCGATAGGAATAGGTGACGACGAAGACACCTAGCGCTAATAAGGCGATGAATCCTAAGATCCAGGCAAGCTGAGATTGCAGGCGATACTTGCGAGAGAACACTAGGCCACCCGTTGTAGTTATCGACAGGCAGGTGGATAAACTTCACGATGGCTTATCCTATTCTGGAGATCGTTCACCTCTATGGGCCAGCCAACCCTGATAGCGCAGCCGACGCGTGTGAAAGCCGCGGGCAACAAGCCGAAGTTAATCGACGAATACGTGGGACGCGTAAACTCCGGCACGCCGGGTGTGAGCGTCGCGCATATGCGCAGTCCGGCGGGCTGGCAGGAGCCGGGGCAAACTCCGGAATTCGATGAATTCACTGTGGTTGTAAAAGGAATAATTCGCGTCGAATACGCGGGGGGATCGATAGACGTTCGCTCCGGCCAGGCGGTCGTCGCTCACAAAGGAGAATGGGTTCGCTATAGCACTCCGGAAGGCGACGGGGCGGAATATTTCGCTGTGTGTCTGCCCGCGTTTTCGCTCGATTCAGCTCACCGGGACCAGCTGTAAATCGCCGCAGCGTTTCCGTTACGGGGTCTTTGTAACGTAATCACGAATCGAAGCGAACGAGGACGGGTCCCAAGATATAAGCGGTGAAGCAGCCTACTAAATACAAGACTGCCGAGCACCAAACTGCTCGCAGGAGATGCAACCGCCCCAGACAATGGTAGTGAGGAGCAGCAAAGAAAGAAGCGAACTGGCGAGGGCGCGGCGCACGGCTCAGTTTCCGAGAGTACCAGTTCCTGAAGGCGTGCGGCAGGCGTAACACATCGTCTGAAACTGCATCCATGAAGCGTCATCGGCTAGTTTGCACACACATCGTGGAGGTACTCATGAAGAGATCGCTTTGTATTTCAACGTTCCTTTTGGCCGTGGCGGGCGTAAGTTGTGCCGCGCCCATTACATTCGCCGGTCTGCTTTCCGGCGCGAACGAGAATCCCGCCACTGGCTCACCGGGAACCGGCAGCGCAGTGGTAAGTTACGATCCCGCGACACACCTGCTGTTCGTGGATGTTACTTTCTCCGGCCTCGAAGCAGGCACTACGGCTTCGCACATTCATTGCTGCATCTTGCCCAACGGAAACGCACCGGTTGCGACCACTGTACCGACGTTCCCGGGATTTCCCCTGGGTGTGACGTCCGGAACCTACATCAACACGCTTGATTTGACTATGGCATCGAGTTTCAATCCCGCATTCCTCTCTACCACCGGAGGCGGGAGCGTTGCCGGAGCCGAGGCGGCCTTGGCAACGGGTCTAGAGGATGGAATGGCTTACCTGAACATCCACACGACGATGTTTCCGAGTGGTGAGGTTCGCGCCATCCTGCAGCCGATTCCGGAGCCTGGGTCCGCAATGCTGGCAATCGGCGCACTGGCCGGCTTGTGGCTGATGCGACGCCGGCGCGCAGGGTAGCTATTCAACGTCGGCGTCGAAAACGCCGGTCTCGATGGTTTGCCCGTGCTTCATCTGGACGAAGATGCGATAGCGGCCGGAGACGGGAAAACCGTACGGGAAATCCACCTCGTTTGGCAAGGCAGACGTGTCCATACCGGCCATGTTCATCGCCGTCATGTCCATTTCAGGCATGCTCGAACCGTTGCCGGGCGTCTGTTGCTGCGCCTGCATGAAGGCAGCCATGGAAACCGAGCCCGAGGGATGAATATGGGCGAACACCGTTCCATCGGTCTTCACAAAGGCGGCGTGCCCCAGCATGCCCATGTAGAGCGCCATATCGCGCGGAGCACGGCCCTGCGCATCTAACAGACGAAAGCGAAATAGCATTCCCTGCCGCGCCTTCAATGCTTTTGTCCCGCGGAGCCATTCCATGCGGTATCCATCCGGAAGCGAGAAAGCGGTTGCAGAAGTGGAAGCTTGAGTCCAGGGCGGCGCAGTTGCACCTGCATCATCACCGGCGAGCGGGCGGCCGCGCATCAGGGGAAGATCGATGGCGGTGACCATCGTCTCCGGGAATCCGTTGGCATGAACGATGTCGGCATACAGCTTGTATAAACCGGGTTGCATATGCGGCAGGCTCAATCGAAAGACGCCGCTCTCGACCAGTTGCGGGTGCAGGTGGTAAACGGCGTCGAGGCCCGGCTGGCGTAACGCGTACAGGTGCATCAGATGGTTATGATCGAGGACCAGATCGTCGATTTTCCGCACGAAGATGGGGTGAGTGAAACTGCCTGGGCGCGGCTTCAGCCATCCGGGATCGCTGAGGGTCAGCAGCAGGGTGCCGGGCGCGGTCATCGCGGCCTTCATCTGAAGCGGCTTGTAGATGCGGTTGCTATAGACATTCGCGTCGGTAGCCCACCAGCGGTCGCCAATCCACACCAGCGCGATAACGATAACGAAGGCGATGCTCATGGCGATTCGAGCACGCCGCTTATTGCTGGAGGTTGGAATCGCGGCGGCGTCCAGCTTGCCCTCGCGTACCGAAGCGCCCACCATGACGACGATACCGGCGATTAAGAACAGGCCCAGCAGCGATAGCACGATGCCAAGGCCAGCCTGCATTTTCTTGGTGGCGCGCGCCGCCGATGGCACGGGCACCGCGAGCACGCCTTGTCCCAGGGTTCCGTCGACGGTAATTCGAATCTGCCAGGAACCGGGCGACATCATCCACAGCGCTCCGGTCAGAAACTGAGGATCTTGCGGCGATACCGTCAGCTTGTCCGGCACAGGCGCGAACTGAGCTCCCGGACCGGACATCGGCAAGGGGACGGCGTGGATCGCTTCGACACCCGGTGTTTCAGACCGAATTTCGATTTGAGCTACACCGGGGATCACCGCAGGAGGGCGTATGGTCACGAACATTTTGTACGGCCCTGCCTTGCCATCGAGATAAATATCGGGACTGCCGACGTGCGCCTGTCCCGCAACTGCAAACACGGCGAGAAGGAGCGCGTTGCGGATGAGTCGAGCAGTCATTTGGGGTCTAAGTTCCATTCTTCCTCATCCTTAAAGAAAATGGCCGCCCGATTGGATGCGAGGCGGAGGCGAGCCCGCGATAGGATAGTTTTCTGAGTTGGAGATGCGGTTCGAGCGATTACCACGCGTTGATCTACGATCCATCTGGATTCTGATCGTTGTCGTCATTCTTCTGATATTTGCGACCTGGTGGATTCGCCGGCATATGGTTGGCTCTCACCAGGAACCAAAGGTAACTCTCGAGCCGCACGAGCAAAAGGACAGCCATCCTTGAAGTTCACAATTTTTCCAATTGCGATTGTGTGTGTCGCGGCATTTTCAACTCGCGCGACGGAGCCAAACCGGCGCATCGTTCTTTACGACAAGCGCGGCGGCGATTCGCGCATCACGAGCTGATCCGAAACCCGGTGGCAAAGCCGGCGATGCAAGTTAACGGCGCGGCGTAGCGCGCGGCTTCCAAACTATCGCGGATAATGGTTCATCCAGCGATATGAAAAACAACTGTTCTTGCTTCTCTCACGCGCGCGCCTTGCGCCTCGCTTCCACTTTTCCGGCGCTGCTTCTTCTAAAGGTACTTGCGGCGCCGAGCGTTCAGGCAAAGGGTTTGGCAAGCGAGGATTTGTATAAATTTCGATCTGTGGGGGCGATTGCATTTTCTCCCGATGGCAGCCGAATCGCCTACACCGTCCTAAACAACAATCGCCCGGGCAGACCCCACTCGCAACTGTTTGTGATGAACGTCGGCGGCGGCACGGCGGTTCCACTCGATGAATCGGGTTCGAACCCGGTTTGGTCGCCGGACGGAAAATGGATCGCCTATCAGGGCTCGGAGGGCGGAAAGGGCGCGTTGCGTGTTGTTCATCCGGACGGCTCTGGGAGCGTCTCGCTGGCAGCGATAACGGGAACGAATTCTCCCGAACCTGGTGAAGGAGAATCGCTCACGTGGTCGCCTGCGAGCGATCGGATTGCATTCGTGTCGGCAACTCCCGGCCCCGAGACCGAAGCCGCGAGCGGCGATCCGATGGTGATTACGCGCTACTTATATAAACCAACCGCGGGCGAGGGCATGACCCACTTCAACGATAACCGCCGGCTGCACATCTTTACTGTGGATATCGCCACTAAGCGCGTCCGGCAACTTACAACAGGCGATTACTACGAGCATTCGATTGATTGGTCTCCCGACGGACGCGAGATACTCTTCGTGTCGAATCGCGAGCCCAATTATGATGAGTTCTTCAACTACGACGTTTTCGCGGTAAGTGTTGCTGACGGAACTGTCCGGCGGATCACGGCAACTGAGAGCTGCGAATATGCGCCTAAATGGTCGCCGGATGGGAAAGCGATTGCATTCCTCGCCACTACGCGCGGCCTTACCGACCGTGAGACAACGATGGAGGACACTCACGCCTGGGTAATGGATTCCAACGGCACAAATCGACGCGAGATTGGAGCGGGACTCGATCAACGCCAAGGTAATGTTGCGTGGGCGCCTGACGGCCAAAGCGTGTATGTCACCGCGCAGGAGCGGGGCAGCACGCATCTGTATCGAATTCGCTTGACTGCGGGCGCGTTTGAAACGGTTGTCGATGCTCCGGGAGCTGTCCACGGCTGGTCCGCGAACGCAAACGGCGATATCGCGTACAGCTATTCGAGCCCGAGCGACCTGGCGCAGCTATTCATCAAGAGCGTATCCGGAACGCGCCAACTGAGTAGGTTGAATGCCGATCTTCTGCAAGGGAAAGAAATCGCCGAAGTCGTTCCGCTGACCTTCACCAGCAATGACAACAAATTTCAGGTTGAAGCGTTCCTTACGAAGCCGCTCAATTTGACGCCCGGTTCGAAGCATCCGCTGATTGTGGACATCCACGGCGGACCTCACGGCCAAAATGGTCCGGCTTTCAATTTCCGCTCCCAAGTGTATGCGGCCAAAGGCTACGCGACATTGATGGTGAACTATCGCGGCTCAACGGGCTATGGGCAGAAATTCGCCGACGCTGTTTTCGGAGATCAGGACGGCAACGAGGGTCAAGACGTACTTTATGGAGTAAGTGCCGCCGTGCGACGATTTTTGTGGATTGATCGCGATCGCATGGGAATTGAAGGGGTAAGTTATGGCGGGCAACTTACGGACTGGCTAATTACGCAAACTAACGAATTTAAAGCCGCGATCCCAACGGCTGGAATATCTAACTTAATAAGCTATAACTACATGACTTACTATAACCAATACGAGGAGATGGAATTTGGCCAGTTTTTACATCAAGGTGATCTGATGAACCTGGCGTGGGACCGGTCCGCGCTGAAGCATGTAGCGAACGTCCATACTCCGGTGATGCTCATGCACGGCGAGAACGACCCCGATGTTCCGATCGCGGAGGCGGAACAGTATTACGTCGCTCTGAAAGACGTTGGTGTAGAAGCCGTTTTCGTTCGGTATCCGCGGGAAGGGCACGGCCTTCGGGAGACAGCTCATCAAGTGGATTCGATCAATCGCTCGATTGCCTGGTATGAGAAACAGTTTGCGCGGGCGGGCGCGGAAATCACGAATGTTCAGCCTTAGCAGGTAATGGGACAGATATGATTGGGCACCTGCGAGGGACCATTCTCGAGAAGCATCCAAACCAAGTCGTATTGGAAGCGGCGGGAGTGGGCTACGACGTGCAGATTCCCATCTCGACGTACACTTCGCTTCCGAATGTGGGCGCGGCGGTTTCGTTGCGGATCTATACGCATGTGCGGGAGGATGCGCTGTCGCTCTTCGGGTTCGCGACGCCGGAGGAGAAACTGCTTTTTGAGCGGTTAATTTCGGTAAGCGGCATTGGACCGAAGCTGGCGATTACGGTGCTGTCGGGTTTGGCTACACCCGATTTGCTTACCGCGATTCGCAACAGCGATGTGCAGCGGCTGGTCCGGATTCCGGGCGTGGGAAAGAAGACGGCCGAACGTATCGTGCTCGAGCTGAAAGACAAAGTTGCAACTGAAAAGGCGACACCCGCTGCGGAGGCGGCAAGTTCCTTGAGCGCGTTGGAACGCGACGTGCTTTCGGCACTCCAGAACCTGGGATGCTCGCGCGCATCGGCGGAAGAGGCAGTGCGCAAGACAAAAGAGCGTGGCGCTCCGGAATCTTTCGAGCCGTTTTTCCGCGCGGCACTGGCGCAGGTGCGTTAAGGTGGAAAGCGGATGCGTCCGCCCAGCATGGTTTCTCCCACGCCGCAGGAGGATGAGCGCCAATTTGAGGCAGCGCTGCGTCCCACGCGGCTCGCCGATTTTGCCGGACAGCCGCATGTGCGGGAGCAACTCGCGATCGCCATTGAAGCCGCCAGCCGACGCGGCGAAGCAATGGACCATGTGCTGCTGTGCGGGCCCCCTGGCCTCGGTAAAACCACGCTTGCGGGAATCATCGCGCAGGAATTATCGGTGCCCATGGACCAGACCGCCGGACCTGTGTTGCAGCGCAAGCTCGACCTTACCGGCATTCTCACAAGCATAAAGAGCCGCCAGGTTTTCTTTATCGATGAGATACACAGACTGATGCCCGATATCGAGGAGCTGCTGTACTCGGCGCTCGAAGATTTCCGGGTAGATCTCTTGATAGGGACAGGTCCTGGCGCAAGAACACATTCGATTACTCTGCCGCGTTTCACAGCAGTGGGCGCGACCACCCGGCAAGGATTGTTGAGCGCGCCCTTGCGCGGCAGGTTTGGAATTGTGCTGCGGCTCGATCCATATGACGAAGAGACGCTGGCCAAGATTGTGGAACGTTCGGCCGGGTTGCTGGATATTCCGATCACCCACGAGGCGGCGCACGAGATTGCAAGACGGGGACAAGGAACCCCGCGCGTTGCGAACAGGCTGCTGCGAAGAGTGCGGGATTACGCCCAGGTGCGGGCGGATGGGTCCATCGACCATGATGTCGCACACGCCGCTCTGGATCTGCTGAAGGTGGATCGCTATGGTTTGGACGCGGTGGACCGAAAGATCATGATGACCATTGCGGAGAAGTATGGCGGAGGACCGGTGGGATTGAGCACAATCGCGGCATCGATTGACGAAACAACGGACACGATCGAAGAAGTGTATGAGCCGTATCTCATGCAACTGGGTTTTCTGGACCGGACACCGCGAGGAAGAATCGCGACAGAACGGGCGTTCGAATATTTCGAGGTACCGCGCCGTCATCGATTCGCCGGTTCTCAGAACCCGCTGTTTTAGAGGAACAATTTATGAATCGAAACGCATTGGGCCCCTTGACGCCGGACGCGAGAAGAAGAGCGTCGTATCAGCTCAGAACGTCAATCGCGGATCGTTACCGCAAGCTCGACATTCCCGCTCACCGGAATAACGGCGATGAACGGAAATATCAGAAGTACAACTATTACGCGAATTACTCGAAGGGGCTGCCGCACGATGAATACGGCGAAGTGGACCCGGATGCCTATGAGGCGTTATTAAACGCGCTGGAGAGCGGGCGGTCCGAAGACTTCGAAGCCATACCTGCCGGGGTTAGTACCAACTTTGTCAAATTTACAGATCCGCAATCCGGGCTGGCCTATGACTTAGAGGGAATCGATTCACATCAGCTTGCGATATCGGCTTGCGCATCCTTCAATAGCGCCGAAACCATTGCGGAGATCGCAGAGAATTATTGGCTCGCACTGTGCCGTGACATACCGTTTGCCGGCTATGATTCCGATGCGATGATAGACGCGGCCGCGAAAGACCTGAGTCAGTTTTCGAGTTTTCCCGGTCCGCGCGATGCAGCGAGCGGGCAGGTGACATCGAAGACGGTTTTTCGAGGTACGTTTCCCGGCGATTTAGCTGGTCCGTATCTCTCGCAATTCTTCATCCATGACGTACCATACGGACCGCTGATCACGCCCGCCGCTATCGCGTTTGCGCTTCCCGACCACAAAGATTACATGACGGAAGAAGACGAATATCTAGCAACGGCGAATGGCGCTGTGCCCAGCGTAATTCCGGTTTCCATAACGCCTCATCGCATTCGCAGCGGACGCGACCTGGCGAGTTACGTACATATCGACGAACTGTATGAAGAGTATTTGAACGCTTGTTTGCTTCTGATCTCGCCCAGGAATCGCGGCGGTTTCGCAGCGCCCATCAGTAAGGGCAATCCGTACTGTTCGAGTAAGACGCAGACCGGCTTTGGAACATTGGGCGAACCGAATTTCAAGAGCCTGGTAGCTGAGGTATCCGGGCGTGCGCTCAAAGCGGTCTGGTTTCAGAAGTGGTACGTGCACCGCAGAATGCGGCCCGAAGAGTTCGGCGCGCGCGTGCATTGGCACATCATGCGCAAACGCAAGTACGATTTCAATTCTGCCGAGCTGGCCAAGCTGAGGAATGGCGTGTTGAGTCAGCCCAACCTGGAGAAGGCGAATTATTTTCTGCCCATGGCTTTCCCGGAAGGCTGCCCGACGCATCCGTCTTACGCACAAGGTCACGGAACGGTCGCGGGGGCTTGCGTAACAGTTCTAAAAGCGTTATTTCAAAACGACGTCACGTTCAGCGATCTCGGGATCACGCCCATGCAGCCGACGGCCGACGGCAGCAAACTCGAGGAGTATGCGGGAAACGACGCAGACGCACTAACCATTGGCGGAGAGCTGAACAAACTGGCTTCGAACGTGGCGATGGCGCGTGACTTTGCGGGAGTTCATTGGCGCTCCGACTGCATCGAATCCATAAAGCTCGGAGAACGGGTCGCACTTTATTTCTTGTCCGACTACGTCCAAACCTACAACGAAGACGCCGTTTTTGAGCTGACCCGCTTCGACGGCAGCGAAGTGAGCATCTCGAAAGCCAACGCTTTTTCCGATTGACGTCGAAGAGAGTCTATCTTTCGCTTGGATCGAACCTAGGCGAGCGCGCGCAGAATCTGGAACGCGCGATCCAGGCGCTAGAGCAACAGCACATTCATGTGATTGCCCGGTCGTCCGTGTACGAGACGGAGCCGCGAGACGTGATGGGGCAGGCGTGGTTCTTGAATGCGGTTGTGGAGTGTGAAACGCACTGTTTCCCGCTGCAGTTACTGGGCACGTTGCAAAACATTGAGAACCAGCTGGGGCGCGTCCGTTCGAATGCAGTTCGAAGAGGGCCGCGAACGATCGATATTGACATCCTTCTATTCGGGAACGTGGTGATGAATACGCCGCGGTTGGCGATTCCGCATCCGCGTATGCTGGATCGGCGCTTCGTGCTGCAGCCACTGCTCGAAATCGTGCCGGACCTAAAAGACTCGGAGACAAAGCAAGCGCTGACTAGGTATCTGAACAAAGTGGCGGACCAAAAGGTGCGGAAAATCGAGACGAACTCACCCAGCCGCCCGACCCGCAGTTGATACTAGGCGCGCAGAACCTTTGCGATAAAAAAGCACAGCGCAGCGATAAGAGCCGCGCCTGGAATTGTGAGCACCCATGCCCACACAATGGTAATCGCAAGACCCCAGCGAACCGCGTGAAGCCTGCGAACCGTCCCAACGCCGACGATTGCGCCCGCGATGGTATGGGTTGTACTAACCGGAACGCCGCCGAAGATCGCGATGCCGAGCGTGATCGCCCCGGCTGTTTCAGCCGAGAAACCGCCGATCGGTTTCAGCCGCGTCAATCGTGTACCCATCGTGCGCACGATGCGCCAGCCGCCGCTGAGCGTGCCCATCGCCATCGCGAGCTGGCAGCTGAGCACGACCCACAACGGGATGTGCGCTGCCGCAGCCGCGTCTAATTTCGCGGCCACCAGCACGATAGCGATGATTCCCATGGTCTTTTGAGCGTCGGCGCCCCCATGCCCAAGACTGTAGAGCGCAGCCGACAGAAGCTGGCCTCTGCGAAAGAATGCGTCCACTCGATGAGGCGTGGAGCGGCGAAAGATCCATAAAAGCGATAAGAGGATGAGGTATCCAAGGATCATGCCGAGAAGCGGCGACATAAAAATGAAGGCAATCGTTTTTGTCCAGCCGGATGCCTTTAAGACGGTGAAGGAGCCGTGGCGGGCGGCGACCGCGGCACCGGCATATCCGCCTACCAGGGCGTGCGACGAGCTGGTAGGAAGGCCCAAGTACCAGGTGAGAACGTCCCAGGCGATGGCGCCGAGCAGACCGCAAAGAAGCACCCAAAGCCGCCAATGCGGCTCAATCTGCCGAATGTCCACCATGTCGCTCGCGATGGTTTTCGCCACTCGCGTTCCGAAAAGAAGAAAGGCAACGAAGTTGAAGAACGCCGCCCACACGACGGCCTGCAGCGGAGAAAGAACGCGCGTGGACACAACTGTTGCGATAGAATTTGCCGAATCGTGCCAGCCATTCGCGTAGTCGAAGACCAGGGCGACTCCGATAATGAGGATTGCAAATTCCAGCGCCGGTTCCACAGACTGAGAGGATAACAGGCGCTTGAAAAATCAGGCCGGTTTCGTTGCCCGGATAAACGCGCTCATGAATTTGCCGGCAACGGCGGGAGCAATTCCGTCGACATCCGTTCCTTGGCTCACCAGGAAGGCGCGGGCGTCTTCAAGGCCGTAAACGCGCGTCGGCTCAATCCCGATAGCGCAAAAGCCGGCGTTCGTGAGCTTCTCTCGATATTCGGAATCCTGCAGTGCACCTGCAACGCAGCCCACCCACAGTTCCATGCTGCGGCGGATTTCGCCTGGCACTTCGCCGCGCACCACAACATCCGAGACAGCGAAGCGGCCGCCCGGTTTCAGGACGCGAAAGGCCTCGCGCAGCACGCGATCTTTGTCGCCGGACAGGTTGATCACACAATTGGAAATAATCACGTCGACGCTGTTATCGGGCAGCGGAATGTTCTCAATTTCGCCTTTTAGAAATTCCACGTTCTCAAGGCCCGCCTTGCGCTGGTTCTCCCGCGCCAGCGCGAGCATGTCATCGGTCATGTCGAGCCCGTATGCCTGTCCGGTGGGTCCGACGCGCCGCGCAGAGAGCAACACGTCTATGCCGCCGCCGGAGCCGAGATCCAGCACCGTTTCACCGGCATTGAGCTGCGCCAGGGCAGTGGGATTTCCGCAACCGAGCGAAGCGCGCAACGCTTCTTCAGGAATCTGCGCGGCCTGAGCTTCGCCGTACAAATTTGAAGTGATGGGATCGCATGATGCCGCTGCGGAGCCCGTACAGCATGAGCTGCTCGAGCAACACTCCGCCGGAAGCTCTTCCCCGGACAGCACCCGGCGAGCCGCTTCGCCATATTTGTCTTGGACAATTTCTTTCAGTTCCATGGGTCTCCTTACTTGCGAATCGAAACAATCGCCCGAGGCTCGATCGCCTTGTTGCGGGTGCAGCACTCCGCATAAAGGAAGCCGAGCAATTCCTGAAGGATTTCAGCGTTAGCGGAATACCACAGGAAGGTGCTCTCTCGCCGCACTTTCACCAGCTCTTCGTTCTTAAGTTTTTCGAGATGGTGCGAGAGGGTGGAAGCGGGAATATCTAAATCGGCGCCGATATCGCCTGCAATCATCCCCTGCGGATGTGCCGCCAACAGAATGCGCATGATACGGAGGCGGGCCTCCGTGCCCATCGCGGAAAACATATCGGCATAGCGCGCCACATTCGGTTCATTCCTGGCTTTTGCCATCAGTCCCACTCCTCGGCTTCCCACTCATCGAGAGCACAGAGCAGGCAGCCGTTGGTCGACTGTTTCTTGAGTTCGCTTAGAACCTGGTCGGTTAAAACGGAGTCGACGAACGAGGTCGAGGCGCCGCGTTCAACCGGGAGCTCCGGTTCACTGCATGCTTCCATACTTCTATAATTGCGGAAACATGCACAGAAGTCAAGTCCCTAAAAGCCGCGGCAGATCTGTAACCGGAATTCGCACGCCGATATAAAACTGTCCAAATAACGCATAAATCGCGCTTACCTCATCGAATCTCATCTCGTAGATCAGCTTTTTGAACACGAGCGGGTCGTCCGCGAACAGATCGACGCCCCACTCCCAATCGTCCAAGCCGATAGATCCGGTGATGATTTGTCTGACTGAATCTGTATAGCGTCGGCCCACCATGCCGTGGTCGTGCATAAGCCGCTGCCGCTCCACCATGGGCAGCAGGTACCAATTTTTGTCCTCGCCGCGTTTTCGGTCCATAGGATAAAAGCACAGGTACTTGCGCCCGGGAATTTCCGGATAAAGCCGCGGCGCCATCGCCGAAGCTTGTCGGGCAATCGTTTCCGCAATCGCCGCCTTCCACTCTGCCGAATGCGGCTCATGCCCTTGCTCCGCAAGCTGCGCGTATGTCTTCGCCGATGAATCGTACAACCCCAGCTCGACCACCGATAAATAAGAGTGCGCCGCCTCCAGGTATTCGGAAAGTTCCAGTTGCCTGATCGCCAGCTCGGCTTGGTGAAGATCGTCAAGCGAATCGCGGAAGTGCAACAACAGCAAGTCGCCCTTATGTCCGACTTGCGAATACGCAGCCGATTGATTCGGGTGCCCTTCTTTGCAGCCTTCTTCCATGGGCCCGAGCACGCGAACAGCTTCAAGAAGAATACTCCGGCGCTGCGATTTCGGCAGCGACCGCCACTCCGCGCGCCGAAAACGAAACATCTGGTGCAGGGCGTACGAGCCTTCGACGGTCAGTGGAACTGCTGGAATCTCAGCCACGCTGCATCTCCCATGTCTCCGCCGGAAGCGAGGGCATCTCGTACCGGTAATGGCCATCGAAAATCTCCGCAAACGCGCCTAGCGTCTCGGCGTGAATTAAGCCGTTATCCGCGAGAACGTATTGCCCATGCAGATCGAAGGGCTCGCCCTGCATACCCGAGACGCTTCCCCCGGCCTCAGTCACAAGCAAGATTCCCGCCGCCATATCCCAGGGGTTAAGACCAAATTCCCAAAACGCCTCGAGCCTGCCGCATGCTGTGAACGCCAGGTCGAGCGCCGCGGAACCGCCCCTTCGCACTCCATGCGTAAGCATCGCCAACTGGTAATAAAAATGGATGTTCACGTTCAGGTGACGTTTCCGGCTTGGGAATCCGGTTGCGACCAGCGAATCGTTCAAGACGCGGGTCTGACTCACGCGTATCGGAGCGCCGTTCAGCCGTGCTCCCGCGCCTTTTTCAGCTGCAAACAATTCCCGGTTCAACGGATCGTATACCACGCCGGCAATCACTTCGTCTCTCCGCGCGAGAGCGAGCGTGACATTCCAAAGCGGAAACCCATGCGCAAAATTCGTCGTGCCATCCAGAGGGTCGACGTACCAGCGCAAATCGGACTGCATCTCCGCGCGCCCGCCCTCTTCCGCCACAATCCCGTGTTGCGGAAACCGCTCTCTCAGCCGCGCGATCACTCAACTGTTCGCTGGCGCGGTCGGCCGCCGTCACCAGATCGTGAGCGCCCTTGAGCTCGAAGCCCACGCCGCGATGCGCCATCAGCAACTGACCCGCTTCACGCGCGATCTCAATCGCCGAGTCCAGAAAATCGTTCATATCGCCTTCGCCGTATATCGTTTAACCTTGATCTCTCTTTGCCTGTCACGCGCTTCGGCAATCTCGTAGGCAGTTTGCATCCGAAGTAGCGTGTCCATCCGGGGGCCAAATGCTTTTTCAATGCGGAGCGCCATGTCCGACAAGAGTGCAGCGTGCCCGTTGAGAAGCGCGGATAGAGCAGGCCTGGTCACGCCCAGAATCTCCGCAGCCTTGGTTACAGAAAGATCGTGAGCGTCGATAATCTCCATCCTGATGAACTGTCCCGGATGCGCCGGACGTGCCATACGTGTCATTCGTCCTGTTTCCTTTCAGTGGCAGTCCTCGTATTTCGAGTTAGCAGAATCAATGTCTCCTGTAAAGTTACACTTTACATCCAGAATACCTCGGGGTATGGATCGTCTTACGGCTCGTAATATCCCGTTCGCGCGGTCACGCGAAGTGAAGCATGAATCTCTACTCGCACGGGATGAAATGGCGCGGCTGCTCGCGCACGTCTTCGGATAAAACCCGAGCAGGTATTGCGTCCGCAGCTCTTGCAGAATTCGGCGAACGCCTCGTCCAGTTGCTCGAAGCCTTCGGGATTGAAGATGCGGCCGCCGGTGGAAGCGGCCAGCGTCGCCAGCGCATGCTCGCCGCCGGTATTTCGTCCCGCATCGCCCTCGATCGGAACGACGACCACCGGATACAGGACCACATCGGCGCGCTGCGCCGCCGCCAAAGCGTCGCCGTAGTGCTTATAACTGGTGGTGTCGCCGCCGTCGGTCACCACCACCATCACGTGACGCCCTTCGCGGCCCGCCAAGCGTGTCGCTGGCCAGATAGATGGCGTCGTAGAGCGACGTACCGCCTTCGCCTCTCAGCGCGTGCAGCGCGCGTTCCGCCCGCTGCTGATTGCGCGAAAAATCGGCTTCCAGATTGGTCCGCCAATTAAAGCTGAACAGCGCGAACGTGTCCTCGGGATTCCCGGCCTCAAGCAGCGTCGGAATGAACTTCAGCACCGAATCCGACTTCATAATGCAGATCTTTTTGCGTGCTGCCGCTGGTGTCGATCAGAGATCGCAACAGACAGCGGCAGGGAAGTATTGCGCTCGAAAACGCGATATATCCTGCGGCACGCCGCTATCGAGCACGTGAAAATCCTCCTTGTTGAGATTGGTCAGCAGCGCGCCGGACTGATCCCGCACAGAAACCAGCAGCCGGACCAGATTCACTTTTACGGAAAACGTCGGCGGCTCTGCGGGCTGCTGGCCGCGTGTTGCGGCGCTGCGCGGTTGGGCTGCGACATTGGCGGATGCGCGGGCTTGAACTGCGCCCAGCGTGAAGCGCGCTGCAGCACGCAGCGCAAGCCGCGCCACGCAGATGCGAGCGCTACGCGCCGCTCATGCTTGGACGAACTGCCAGCAGCCGCTCATCCCACTCGCCGTCCACCCAAACGGCGCCATCGGCAAAGAACTCTTTCTTCCAGATCGGCACTTCGCGTTTCAAGCGGTTGATGCCTTCGAGAGCCGCTTCGAACGCCGGGCTGCGATGAGGCGCAGTGGCAACCACAGCGACACTGGCTTCGCCGATCTCCAGCCGCCCCAGCCGATGAATCATGCCGATGCGCCCGATCGCGAACTGCGCCGCGATCTCGCGCCCGATGCGCGCCATCTGTTCCATCGCCATCTGCTTCGTAGCACTCGTATTCCAGATAGGCCGTGGCGCGTCCCTTGGTGTTGTTGCGCACCACGCCCTCGAATACCACCACTGCGCCGTCTTCCGGCCGCTGCAAGCTGCGCGCCAAGCTCTGAGAGTCGATAACCTCACGCGTAATGCGCAAAGAAGTGCCCGTGCGCATCGCGCGATTACGCTGTCCGACCCGCCACTCACCGGCGGCAGGAATGCGATCTCATCGTTCTCGGCTAAAGCTGTATCCGGCGTCGCGAACTCCCGATTCCTGGCAAATAAGATCGACGGACGCTTGTCCCGCAGGGTTTCGAAGCGTTCGGAATAGGCTTCGAACAGGTTCCCAGCGTCGATCGGGCTCGACTTCAAGCGATTCTTCGGCGCGCCCCACGATGTCTTTCAGCACCCCGAAAAACAGCACCCTCACCCGCATGTCCAAATGCTAACAGGCAGAGCTGTGACCGCTATATTCAAGCAAAGGAACTCATTGTCGAACGCTCGCCCAAGCATCGGACACGCTTCCGCGTCCGTTACGCCGAGACCGATCAGATGGGCGTGGTCTACTACGCGAATTATTTCATCTGGATGGAGATCGGAAGAGTCGAGCTGGTCCGTTCGCGCGGCTTCGATTACAAAGAAATGGAGCAATCGGAAGGGCTATATCTCTCAGTCGTCGACGCCAACTGCCGCTATCTTCACCCCGCCCGTTACGACCAGGAGATCGTCGTCCAAACCGAAGTTGTCGAACTCAACTCCCGCGTGATCGAGTTCGCCTACCAAATCCGCTCCGCCGAGCCCGAGAAATTGCTGGCCGAAGGCTCAACACGTCACATCTGGCTGAATCGCGAATGGCGGCCGTCCCGTTTGCCCGAGCGCTATCACGATGTGCTGCGATTAGGATAAGCAATGATTCACGTCATCCTGCCCGTCGGTCTTCTGCAATGCAACTGCTCCATTTTCGGTGACGAGCAAACTCGCGAGGCCATCGTCATCGACCCGGGAGATGAGATCGAAAAAATCGCCGCCGCGCTCGATCGCCACAACCTGAAAGTGGCGGCTATCGTCATCACGCATGCGCACATCGATCACGTGGCCGGCGCCCACAAGCTTCGCGCGCTGACTGGTGCTCCGGTTTACATGAGCGAGCGGGACCGGGAATTGCTTCAGGCTCTCGACGTGCAGGCCCAATGGCTCGGCACCGAAACTCCGCCGCAGCCCGAAATCGACATCCCGCGGAAGAAGGCGCAGTGCTGCATCTCGGCCAAGCCGATTTTCAAATCATCCACACGCCCGGCCACACACAAGGCAGCGTGTCCATATGGATACCTCAGGAGAACAAGCTGATAGCTGGCGACACGCTGTTTCGGGATTCTATCGGCCGGACCGATCTGCCCGGCGGGAATACGCGGCAGATTCTCTCATCCATCAAGACGCGTCTCCTCGAGATTCCAGACGAGCGCAACGTCGTTCCCAGGCCACGGACCAGCACCACCATCGGCAGAGAAAAAGAGCGCAATCCGTTTCTGCAGAATCTCTAACTGCTCGGCGACTTCGCCTTCTGCTTCGAGCACGCTGGTAATCAGCTCTTTCGCGTCCGTCAGGCTCTTCGTAATCAATTGGATGTCCATCGCAGGTTTACCCAGTTGCCGCACACTCTGGCAATACACTCCATGCTGCCCTACCAGGACCAGCGCGTCCGTAATGCAATCCAACGTAACCGCAAGCCGGCCACGCTCCCGCCCCATCATGAACTCGTAGCGCTCCAGGTCGTCTCGACGCTCTTCGTAAACGGTCATCTGCCCCAATTCTCACACGAATAGCGGAATGACCAGCCGCGTTACCGACCCGATTACCGGGAAGGAGTCTTCGCCGTCGGCTGACCTAAGACCTTAAAATCGGTGTCACCCTGCCGAACCATCCCGGTTCGCTCCTTGATCACGACTTCCTGCAGACTCGGATCGGTCTTCAGCCTCTCGATGCGTTGCTTCTTCGCCCGAATGTCGCGAGCAAGGTTCGCATTCTGTTCTTCGAGAGTGCGAATCTCATGCCGTTTCTCTTCAAGAGCGGCAATCCCGTGCGGTCCGCGCAACATAATCGTGGCGTAAGCGGCTAATCCGGCAAGCGCGGCCACAGCCGCCAGCGATCGGAGAATAGAACGTAACACCTGGAATTGTGTCCTACATATCTTTATAAACTTGTTTTACAGAAAGGTCCAGTGAAAACGAATTTTTTATGACTAAGGCCGTCGTCGTTCTGTGTACCTGCGGCACTCAACAGGAAGCTCTCCGAATCGCCCGGTCGCTTGTCGAGGCGCGCTTGGCGGCCTGCGTGAACGTGCTCCCCGCTGTTCAAAGTATCTATCGCTGGCAAGGCAAAGTGGAAAACGCGGACGAAGTGTTGCTGCTCATTAAAAGCACCCGAGAGCGCTACCTACCTCTCCGCGACCGCATCCTCGAATTGCATTCCTACGAAACACCGGAGGTAATCGTTCTCCCTATCGTCTATGGATCGGATAAATATCTGGCTTGGCTCCGGGAACAGGTCTGATCTACCCTACAGACATGGCCGTCGCAGCTTTGGTCCCCGTTGAGGAGTATCTCAGTGCGGCCTACCAGCCCGATTGCGAATACATCGACGGTAGGCTTGTGGAGCGGAACATGGGAGAGTCGGATCACGCAGGTATACAGGGATTGCTCATAGCCTGGCTGTCGGCGCGCCGGAAGCAACTTGGCATCCATGTCTTTCCCGAGCTTCGCGTTCAGATAGGGCCGGAACGGTATCGCGTTCCCGACATTACGGTCACAACTCACAAGGTAAGCGGCCGTATTCTGCGGGATCCCCCGTTTCTGTGCATCGAAATTCTATCACCCGAAGACCGCGCCGCCCGCATTGAAGAGAAGATCGACGAGTACCTGAAGTTCGGCGTCGCTCACATCTGGCTCATCGATCCTCGAAACAAGCGCGCTTGGTCCTATACGCGGGAAGGCAAACGAGAACCGGCCACCGCGCTAACCACTACCCGCCCGGACATCCGGCTCTCTGTTCTCGATCTGTTTTCCGAGCTCGATCAGGAGATCGAACCCTCGCCCGAATAGCAGTTTGGACATTACCTGCGGAAAACCGTTGTCGCCGGATGGTAATTGCGCCAGTCGAACCAATAGTCCTTGATCGCCCAAACTGGTTCTAAACATAGCCCCTGGAGCCTCCCCGATACAGCGCAGCCGGTGAAGTCCCATTCGCTGCCAGTTGCCGAATCGATAAACAACGCTTTCGCTGCGCCGGTACGCCGGTAGTATTCCGGCGTTTCTTCGCTGTTAGGCAATCGCGCCCGAAACACCCGGATCGACCTCTCGTCCGGGCCGACCAGGAGCATCACCGCGTCACCACCCAGCCGGTCTTCAATTAATTTCTCCGCCAGCACGCGGGCAACCGGATATGCGCGACTCACTCCAAAAGCATTCACGCCCAGCACCAGGTCTCGCGATTGCAAGCTCGTCTGGGGAAAATTGAGCACCGTCGGCGCTTTCGCCGTGCGGACATCCCAGTCCTTCGCCTCGTAATGGCCGGCATACGTCGCAACCGGCTTCAGAACAGTGCCGGACGCGTCCTCGCCGCGCCACAGCGCAAAAGTCAGTTCGTCGCTGTAAACCAACTCGAGTTGCGACCCGGCCAGTGGCCCGGAAATCGCGCGACCGCTAATCTGCTGCCAAAACGTGCCGGTCTCCTCATCTCGCATCAAAAAGTTTTGGTTGTTAATCCCGGCCAAGTGGAACGTGAGGGTGAGCCCTCGGGCCATCCGCTTCCACACCAGACCGGTGTGGCAGAGCGTTCAATACGTGGCGACAACGGGTTCACCACCCACCGTGTCGTTTACCACGTGATGATACGCGATCTCGCGAATCGGGTACGCTCGACGCGCGCCGTTCACGCGAATAGCAATCAACATATCGTCGGGATCGAGCTTCGCGCTATGCGCAGGCTCAAATTGCGCGGCCCCGATAGGATGAAACATCAGTTCATAAATGTTGAGCCGGGCCAGAACACCTCCGGCGACGGCGGCAACCAGCGACACTATTGCGATCGACCGCAGCACCCATCGCCCTCGATTCCTCCAAATAGAAACCACCGCGACCAGGCAAACCGCGGCAAACAAAATCGAGAGCCAAGGCCCCACCTGTTTTACAAACAGCGCAAAGGCCAGTTCCCTCGCACCCTGATGACGGAACGGCCGGATGACGTAAAGCGGCACACCAAAGCAGGCCAGCGACAGAATCGCCGCCAGCACCGCTAGGACCGCAAGCGCCCGCGAGAATCCTTCAGTTCGCCACACTACGGTGAATGATAACCGATGGCTCAACGGTCTGTTTCGGGCGCGGACATGGATTTGGTGGTTATCGCTCGTGTTCCGGCTATGCTAAGTTTGAGCTGAAAATGCGACTTTGGCTTGCATGGACGACCGGTATTTTGGGCGCGTCCGTTTGCCTTTGCGCGCAAGCGCAAAACACGGAAGGCAAGAGCGCGCAAACTATTGAAGTGAAAGGCATGCCGCCGAGGGCTGCGCCTACCGATTATCAGGCCCACGCTCAGGCAGGGACAGTGACCATCGCGGCCGAGTTCATGGGACACTCGATTCCCAGGCCGGAAGGACCGCTCTCGACCGAAGATTATGTGGTGGTCGAAACCGGGTTGTTCGGGCCGCCGGATGCGCGGCTCACACTAGCTGTCGACGACTTTTCTCTCCGTATCAACGGTAAGAAGACGCCGCTAGCGAGTCAGCCCTTCGGATTAGTGCTCAGCTCGCTGAAAGATCCCGAATGGGCGCCGCCTGCTCCACCGGAATCGAAGTCGAAAACCAGCTTTGGAACGGGCGGCCGGGCGGATCCCAATACGCCGCCGGCCCCGGTTCATGTGCCCATCGAATTGCAGCGCGCCATGGCACAGTACGTTCAAAAGGCCTCTCTACCGGAAGGAGAACGCGCCTTACCGGAGGCAGGACTGATTTTTTTCCAATATCGCGGCAAAACCCAGAACATCCGTTCGCTCGAGCTGATTTACTCCGGTCCCGCGGGGAAAGCCACTCTGATCCTGCAGCCATAACGACTTGCCTAAAACGCGCGCCAAGCCGCGAACGCAGCCGGCGAAGTCCCGCGTAAATAGCCGTGAGAAGCCGCCGCGGACGCGAAGTCTGCACGTCAATTTCTGGATCTATTCGGTCCTTTTCCTCGCGACCTTTGCGGTGTATGCCCAAGTGCGGCGGTTTGAGTTTGTCAATTATGACGACCCCGAGTACGTCAGCGACAACCTCCATGTGCGCGAGGGCATAACGCCCGCGGGGGTTGAGTGGGCCTTCACTTCCGGCGAGGCCGCTAATTGGTTCCCGCTCACCAGGCTTTCGCACATGCTCGATGCGCAGCTCTTCGGCGTGCGAAGCGGGTTCCACCATCTTACGAACGCGCTGATTCATGCCTTAGCTACACTGCTTCTCTTTGCGTTTCTGAATCGCGCCACGCACATGCGCTGGCCCAGCGCGTTTGTAGCGTTTTTGTTTGCGTTACATCCGCTGCATGTCGAATCGGTGGCGTGGGTGGCCGAGAGAAAGGACGTGCTCAGCGCATTCTTCTGGTTTCTGGCGCTGTGGAGTTATGTCCGCTATACCGAACGCCCGGCGTTCGGCCGTTATCTGCTCGCGTTACTTCCTTTTTGCCTCGGCCTGATGGCGAAGCCGATGATCGTAACCTTGCCCTTCGTGCTGCTGCTGATCGATTTCTGGCCCTTGCGCCGCCGCGCGGCGATTTGGGAAAAAATTCCGTTCTTCGCGCTTTCGGCCGCCGTCGCGATTGCCACCTATTTAGTTCAACGGAGCAGCGGAGCAGTCAAAGCATTCACCGTTTTTCCGTTTGGATTACGCATCGAGAACGCTCTCATCTCTTACATCGCCTACATCGGAAAAACGTTCTGGCCCACGCGGCTGGCTGTGTTTTATCCCTACCCTCTGAATGTTCCGGTATGGAAGGCCCTTCTCGCCGGCCTCTTGATTATCGGCATCTCGGCGGTTGTGGTTCGCTGGTCCCGAGCTTGTCCCTACGCGGCGGTTGGCTGGTTTTGGTATCTGGGAACGCTGTTCCCGGTGATCGGCTTGGTGCAGGTCGGAGCGCAGGCGCGAGCGGACAGGTACATGTACGTCCCGCTAGTCGGTATAGCGATGATTCTGGCGTGGGGCGCGGCGGATCTCTTGCGAACATGGCCGACAGCGAAAAAGGGGATCGTCGCCGCAGCCGCGGCCGCGTGCCTCTCCTGCGGCGTGGTTACTTCCGTTCAGATCCAATACTGGAGGAACAGCGGGTCGTTATTCGAGCACGCGCTCAAAGCGACCGGCCCAAATTACGTGGCGCAGCATAATCTGGGCACGTACCTCTTGGATGTGCCAGGCCGCTTGCCGGAGGCCGTTACGCATCTCAAAGCGGCGCTGCGGATCAATCCCGATTCAGTGGAAGCGCACACGGATCTGGGGAGCGCTCTATCGAAGATTCCCGGCCGCCTGCCGGAAGCCGTCGCCGAATACAACACGGCGCTGCGCATTGACCCCGATTCCGCCATCACGCACAACGATCTGGGGAACACTTTGTCGAAAATGCCAGGCGGCTTGCCGCAGGCGATTGTCCAGTACCAAGCCGCGCTGCGAATCAAACCGGATTTCGCCGAAGCGCACAACAATCTGGCGAGTGCCTTGTTTAATTTGGACCGCGTACCCGAAGCGATCGCCGAGTATCAAGCGGCGCTGCGGATCGATCCCGATTACGCGAAAGCCCGCGACAACCTGGCGCTCGCGTTATCCCTATCGAACGTTCCGGATAGCTTGCCGGAAGCGATCGCGCAATATGAAGCCGTGCTGCGGATTAAGCCGGATCTGGCGGAAGCGCACTACAACCTCGCAGTCGCGCTGTTGAAAAGCCGCCGATTACCTGAGGCCATCGAACATCTGGAAACCGCGCTTCGAATCAAGCCGGACTATGCCGAAGCGCACAACAATTTGGGAGTCGCTTTGTCGCAGATTCCAGGCCGGATGCCGGAGGCGATTCAACATTTTCAAACCGCGTTGCGATTGAAACCGGATTACCCGGACGCCCGGGAAAACCTGAAAATCGCCCTATCGAATACGCCAGGTAAATTACCTGCTCCTCACGGTAAATGACTCATTTTCCGGTGCTTAGAACTGAAGATGCGCCCGCCCGCAGTAAAGTCCGCCGTCTTACTTTGAGAGACTTGACAGCGTTGTTAGACTGATGACTTGAGGAACTTCTCAAGTCCTCCGTTGAGCAGCACTGTACCGGTTTGGTGCGAAGCGGGTATGATTGGTCGCGAAGAGCTCGATCCGTTGGCTCCCCAAAGGGAAGCGGCGATCTTCTACGGCCTGTTCCTGCGGGGTCACTCGGCCGACGATCTGCGGCGCGATATCGACGTTCCCCGGCCGCTGCTGCATAAATGGTTGCAGCCTCAGCGATACGAAGATAATTTCCGCGATTCCCTCCGGCGCATGTACTCCTACCGCAAACGGGTACTCGCCATTTTCGATGAACTGGTGCTGAAAGAAAAGCATCGGGTTCGCATCAACTGAGTCGCTCCATTCATCCATACTCAGATGGAACTTCCCGTCTCCAGGTGGACGCCTTCAGCAGCGCCGTCTTTGCCGGTAATCCCGCAGCGGTTTGTCCTCTCGACCAGTGGCTTCCCGACGCCGCCATGCAGGCGATTGCCGCGGAAAACAACCTCGCCGAGACCGCCTTCTTCGTCCGCTCTAATGGCCGTTTTCAGCTCAGATGGTTCACGCCCGTCTGCGAAGTGGACCTGTGTGGGCATGCCACCCTCGGCTCGGCGTACGTCCTTTTTAACGAGTTGCAGGAGCCGGGCGACACCCTGCGCTTCGACACGAAATCGGGCGAACTAATCGTCAAGCGCGAAGGCGATCGTCTGGTGATGGACTTCCCTTCCCGGCCGCCGCAAAACGTCGAGCCGGATCCAGCTTTAGTGCCCGCGCTCGGCGGCGCACCTGCTGAGATTCTTGCCGCGCGCGATTATCTCATTCGCTACAACTCAGCCGATGAAGTGAAGGCGCTTGCGCCCGACATGGAGGCGCTGAAAAAGATCGACCGCTTCGCTTTCATCGCCACTGCGCCGGGAACGGATTGCGACTTCGTCTCTCGATTCTTTGCGCCGGCCAAAGGCGTGCCGGAAGATCCGGTGACCGGTTCGGCCCACTGCACGCTGATCCCCTACTGGGCGGATCGGCTGGGAAAGACAACCCTGCGCGCGCGCCAGATTTCTACGCGGGGTGGCGAGTTGTTCTGCAAACTTGTGGGCGACCGGGTTGAGATCGCCGGCCACGCCGCCCTGTTCCTCAAGGGCAGCATCAGGATTCCAGAGATAATAGAGGATCGTGGCTGAAAAGCGTTCCTCCGTTTGCGCTCTCGATTGTCCCGACACCTGCTCGCTGGTGGTTGAGATCGACGGCGCAGGCAAAGCGACGAAACTCAGCGGAAATCGCGACCACCCCATCACGCGCGGATTCCTTTGCGCCAAGGTCACCAAGTACCTCGAACGCCAGTATCACCCGGAGCGCCTGCTCTATCCCCTGCGCCGAATCGGCGCAAAGGGCGAGGGGCACTTCGAGCGCGTCACCTGGGACGATGCATTGAGCGAAATCGCGGCGCGCTTTCGATCCATCTCTCACAACAACGGCCCGGAGGCGATTCTGCCTTATAGCTATGCGGGCACCATGGGCCTGTTGAACGGCTCCGGCATGGACCGCCGCTTCTTCCATCGCCTCGGAGCTTCGCGTCTCGACCGAACCATCTGCTCGGCGGCGGGTGGAGCGGCTCTCACGCTCTCGCAGGGTATTAAACTGGGCACCGAGCCGGAGCAGTTCGCCCATTCGAAGCTGATTATTGCCTGGGGCGCAAATATTCTCGGCACCAACGCGCATTTGTGGCCTTGGATTGTGGAAGCTCGCCGCAATGGTGCGAAGTTCTACGTGATCGATCCCGTCAAGAACCGGACTGGGAGAGCGGCCGACCGGCATTTCCCGATTAACCCCGGATCGGACCTCGCGCTTGCACTGGGTTTGATTCATGTGATTTTACGAGAAGGCTGGCACGATCGCGAATACGTTTCCGCATATGCGAACGGGTTTGAAGAACTCGCTCGCCTAGCCTCTTCGTACCCGCCGGATGGAGTCGCCGCTTTGACCGGCATCTCACCGGAAGATATCGAGACTCTAGCTCGGGAATATGCCACCCTCCGTCCGGCGGCGATTCGCGTGAACTACGGTGTTCAGCGCAGCGAGCGGGGCGGGAATGCGGTGAGGGCCATTGCAGCGCTGCCTGTTACCACCGGTTCCTGGCGCGAGCTCGGCGGTGGCTTCAACTCTCCACCTCCGGCGCATTTGAGTTCAATCGCGACGCGCTCGAGCGTCCGGACCTGCAAGTGTGTTCGCCGCTGGGACGCGAAGCCCGACTCGTCAACATGTCCCAGCTTGGATACGCTCTGACGGAGTTGGACGCGCCCGCTGTCGGTGCGCTGTTCGTCTATAACTCGAACCCTGCGGCGATTGCGCCCGACCAGACCAAAGTCCTTTCCGGCCTAAGGCGCGACGACCTCTTCACCGTCGTGATGGAGCAATTCATAACCGATACGGCGGATTACGCCGATTTCATCCTTCCCGCAACAACGTTTCTGGAGCATACGGACCTGTACCTCGCGTATGGCCATTACTATTTGCAACTGGCGCGGCCCGCGTTGCCGCCCGCCGGCGAGAGCAAACCCAACGTCGAAGTGTTCCGCCTCCTCGCTCAGCGCATGGGTTTTGACGAACCCTGCTTCGAAGACACCGAAGAGGCCATGATTCGTTCGCTGCTCGACACCAACTCGCCTTTCCTCGCAGGCATTAATTTGGAGCGGCTGGAGCGCGAGCTCTCCATTCGACTAAATATTTCACCAGCGAACCAGCCGTTTCTCCCTTCGCGAACGGCGGATTTTATCGGCTTCGGGCAAATTTGAATTCGGCGCGGAGTCGCTCGCCTACACTCCGCCGTTGGAATCGAGGTTCGGCGATTCCCATCTGGCGCATCGTTACCCGCTCGAGCTCGTCTCGGGCAAGAATGACGACAGTTTGAACTCCACGTTCGGGCACCGTGACGAAGTGGATAAGCAAACCGCAATTCTTTCCATTCATCCACGCGATGCCGAAGCGCGGCGGATACTCAATGGAAGCTTTGTCCGCGCTTTCAACGATCGCGGCTCGTGCATCTTCGTGGCCGCGCTCTCTCTCGATGTGTCGCCGGGCGTGCTTCGTGCTCCAAGCGTGCGCTGGAACAAGCGCTCCGCCGAAAACTTAGGCGTCAACCAGCTCACCTCCGAACGCCTCACCGATATCGGCGGCGGCCCTACCTTCTATAGCTGCCTGGTCGAAGTACAGCCGGCGACCTCGAGCGCAGCTGCATCCTGAAATCGATCATCGAAGCGCAAACCAGTCATGCGTTTCCTGCGTGGCGGCGCATGGCCGGGCAGAGTGGCGATCGAGCCGCGCGTCAGCCATCCTGAACCTCCACGTTCACCACCTGCCGTGCACGGGGAGGACGATCGGACTGACGGGAACGGAGCAGCGTGAGGTCGATTACCGCTCGCCCGGTGCGCAGAGCGGTAATGCGAAGGACCTGACCCCTGCTGCCGCCCCATGGAGGGGATCCCGCTTCGCGCGAGACCCCGGTTTCCGGAGCGGCTTCTACCTGAACCGAAACAGTTTCCGGAGCGCCGTCGATCCGCCAGGTCCAGATATAGCCGGCCGAGCCTGCGGCCTGTAGCGGGATAACCCGCTGCTCCCCGCGTTTCAGTGACAGCTCAGAATGTTCATCCAATCGTCACTCCAGCATGCCAGCCGCCGCCATCGCGCCAGTAGTGCTGCAACTTGCCGTCCTTGCGCAAGGCGATTACTTCCAGATTGAACCCGAAGCTTCCCTCGAGCAGCGCCAGCACGCGCGCGACATTCGATCCGAAGGTTACGCTCATGGTCCACGGAAACGAGTTGTTCTGGTTGTCCCGCCACCAATGCTGGATCTGTCCGGTGGCCGTCGCTACACACAACTCGAAGTTGCCATTGCCATACTCGTCGGGCGTTCCATACTGGCCTTGAATCATGGCCGGCGGCGAAGTGATTGCCGAGCCGAAAACCTGACCCGCCTTCCAGACTCTACCGCTAGCTTCATCGCGCCACCAATGTTGCATCTGACCGCTCTTCAACACCGCTGCTAACTCCAGATTGCCCCATGTGCTCTGGATCAGCGAAGCTCCCATTGTGGCGATATCGGTACCGAAGCTCACGCTTTCTTGCCAGTTGAAGGCCGGGTCGCGCCACCAATGTTGCAGTTGGGATCCGCCCACTGCCGCCACGACCTCGAAGTTGCCCGGACCCCAACTACTCTCGATGAACCCGACCGCACCCGTCGCGTTGGTGGGACCAAAGACTGGCCCATCTTGCCAGACGCCTCCGCTCTGGTCGAAATACCGATGGTGCAGCCGCGCTCCGGTGGTACGGTAGACGGTCTCGAAGTTGCGGTTATAGGTCGTCGCCGTAAACGTGGGCGGCTCGGCGACATCATTGCCGATCACTTCGGCCTTGGCCCACGGGTAGGCGGGATTCGAATTGTCCCGCCACCAGTGGGTGAATGAATTCCCGGCACTGGGGGCCAGCAACTCGAAGTTGCGATTAAGGAGCCATCGCCGCTTTCAATGATTCCGCCGCCGTGATTGCGCCGTTTCGTCCATGGATCCGGATCGGTGTATTGAACGCCTAGCTTGCTGTAGTAGTCGATTTGACACTGGCCGTAGGCGATCAGCCAATATCCGTTGTCGCCAAGATCGGGTCCCCATGAGTTCTTAACGATCCAGCAGCCTAGCGCGTCATCGTATCCTACGGCCAGCATCACGTGGCCGCCCAGATCTTTGGCGTTCGCGGATCGCACATAGGGCACCGTACCGGACCAGCCCTGGAAATCGTCATAGACCTCAAATCCCACCACCAGCGGGCCGATCGAATCGATCCAGTTCTTTTGATCCGTCATGTCGCCCAGCGAAGTATACGCTGGAATTTTCACGGTCCGGCCGTCGCGGTCGGAACAGGGTGCCCAAAGTGGCGGAGGAGCCGTCGAGTTGCCATTGCTGTCCACCGGAGGGCCGTTCCAGTACACGCCTGAGCGGTCGCCCGGGTCTCGGTCGACCCACGGAACGCAGTCCTGGTCCGATATCCCGTTGTTCTGTATCCAGCTCAAGACATCTCCCAGACCACCTCCGTGGCCGCACCGGATTTGTTCGCCTCATGTAGTCACCCTCCGTGCGTATGCACCAGACGCAATGCTCAATACGCACCATGGCTTCGACCAGCGCGGTGGCGCCATAAATCCAGCAATGCTCGCAGGGATCCTGATCGCGGATTTGCGTGATCCACGACCATCCGAAGCGATTGCGCCAGTCGACTTGCGCCGCCGGTCCTCCGCTGCGGGGCCGCAAAAGATTGCTCGATCCCTCGGCAAACTGAATGCCCGTCGGCAGCACGCCACGCTCGACCAGATAAGCCCGCAGCAGCGAGTTTGTCGTGGGAGCGGCGCGCACCAACGCCTCCACATCGATCCGCGGCACAGTCGTGCCGACCGGAATCCGGCTAAGATCGCCTCCCAGAGCGGGGCGGCGGACCGGAGTGGTATCCGTCAGTTTCGGATTCACCGTCCATTTAATCCCCTCTCGTATCAACTGCTGACGCAATTCACCATAAGTCGCGTATGCCATTTTCATCCTTTTCTTAACGAACTCAACTCCGTGGAGTCACTGTACTCTTGTGCAGCCCGATGGCCGAGCCTTCGTTGGCGTTGATTTCCGGCGAATATCCTTATACGAGTGCTGTTACACGATCGCCCTCGGCTTTCTAAAAGTCGAATTACTAATCCGGTTGGGTTTCAACACCATCACAAAGAGATAACAGATCGGGTTAGGGGCACATGCCCCTGCGTCCACGTCCACAAGCCCCAGACTTTACCAGCTCCCTTACTTTCTTTCCAGGCCGGGTGAGAGAATCTTCTAGCTCGCGCTACTCGAAATCATCGGATGCGGTGTGCGGACGGCTCGGCAGTTTGCGATCCCCCGTACTGGGGAAAGCACCAGTCGCGAAGTAAATTTCCTTTGTTTGAATGTGATTGGAGTGTAAGGTCTTCCCTGGTTTCGGTCGATAGGTGACTCATGGCGAAGCTGGATGGCTGCTGCCGAACATTGGTGGTCGAATTGCTAAGGGCCTGTGGTATGATCCGAAGATCCGAAAAGCCTAGGCTTGTCGGAGGAGAAGCGCCAGACAACCGGGGCTCAGTCTTGAGCTCTTGCGATTTCAAGGATGGCTGGCTAGCTTCCTTGTTGGCACTTGTCTTCGAAATTCCGTAGTAGATCTCAGCATCTGGCGGACCGATAAAAACTGTGCTACCGTTGTTGAACCCTTTTGGTGTATTGCTACGTCCAAACGGAAGACTTGGCAGCTTCGAATTACTTTATGAGTGGGCGAGGCTAGTCGTTAGAAGGAGAAGTAAAATGACGAAGACCGAAATAAACAAATTTAAAAAGATCCTGGAAAACAAGCAGGACGAGTTGGAGCAGATTGTTCGCAACCGCGATGCAATCACCATCGAGAAGAGCGCGGATGCCCTGGATGAAGTGCAGCACGCCGCAGAACGTGAACTGGCGATCCGAAACCTGGACCGGGAATCCAATTGTTTCGCAACGTCCGATCGGCGCTTCGTCGGATCGAAGAGGATCGTTCGGCATCGTGCTTGCACTGCGAGGAAGAGATCAGCCCCAAGCGCATCGCCGCTGTACCATGGGCTCCATTCTGCATCCAATGCCAGGAGCAGGCAGATAAGAATCAGGAAGAGGGCAACGAGACGTTTGACGATATGCTCGTCAACGCAGCCTAATGCCGCTGTTTGAATCTGCACGCGCGGGCACGGCCGCCGGTTCTATAGGCGTAGCTGTGTCCGTCCGCGTGCGAGGTTTGTAGCCCACCTCCTCAGCCTTCCTCTTTCCCACCGGTTTACATTTCGCAACAACAATTGCGGAATATCCAAACACACAAGTGCGTAACTTAGGTTGCGAGCGGTTCGCCTCCTTCTAGGTAACGAACAAGCTGCTAAGATGCTCAAACGGAACGAATACTGTTATGCATAAGCTTTTTGCAATATGTCTTGCAGCTCAATTTGCTCCTGGTTGCGCCATGGGTTCCACCCTGCTCGGCACAGGACGCTGCGGGGAACGCCGCCAAGACGCCGCTCGATCATGTGATCGGGACGGTAACGGCCGTCGATCACGCCGCTCACACCGTCGCCGTCAAAGAAGACAAGACCGGAACAGCCTATAACATCTTGCTTCAGAACACGAAGACTCTTCTGAAAGTGGAGCCGGGCGCAAAGGATCTGAAGAGCGCAACGCGCATCGTAGCGGGTGATTTGGCGGAGGGCGATCGCGTAGATATACGCGGAACGAAAACTCCGGAGCAATCCGAACGCGATCGACGCCAAGAGCGTGGTATTGATGTCGGGCCGCGACCTGCAACAGGCGCACCAGGCCGAAGCAACTGCCTGGCAGCACAGCACCGCCGGCTTGGTCGCTTCCGTCGATCCCGCGGCGCAGAAAGTGACAATTACCGTTCGCGCGCCCGGCGGATCGAAGCCGGTGGTGGTCGATGCATCGAAAGACACGGAATTTTTGAGATACTCTCCGGCCACGCCCAAGACTCCGTCGCCCTCGCAATTAGCCGATATACTGCCGGGCGATCAGCTGCGCGTCATCGGAGACAAGAGCGAGGATGGATCGGCGATCACCGCTCAGAAGATCTACTCCGGTCCGTTCCGAACCATCGGAGGAACGGTGGCGTCTATCGCTCCTGACGGAAAAAGTATCACGATCAAGAACGCCGGTAACAACCAGCCAATCGAAGTCACCTTGAGCGACGAATCGGCGGTTCGCAAGCTTCCGCCCGATATGGCGATACGGCTGGCCATGCTTTTGAACCCGAGCTATCGTCCTGCGCAAGGCGGTGGACCGGGCGGCGGCGGCGGAAATCGCGCAGGCGCACCCGAGGCCGCAAACAACGGGCAGGGACAAAACGGCTCGCGAGGATCCGGAAAAGGCGGACAGGCCGGCGCAGGCGGGTGGCCGGGTAGGTCCGAAGGCGCTGGCGCTGGCGCAGGTGCCGCTGGCGCGGGCGGTATGCGGCGAGGCGGAGGCGACATGTCCCAAATGATCGAAGAGCGTGCCGAAAATCAGTGTTTCCGACCTCAAGCCGGGCGATGCGGTCATCGTTTCCGGCGCAGCTACCAGCGCCGACAATTCGCACTTGATCGCAACCAACATTATTGCGGGAGTGGAACCGATTCTTCGTGCCGCTCCGGCACGGCAGAGTGGACAGGTGACGGGCGATTGGGGCAGCATGGAAGAAATCTCCGCTCCGCCACAGTAAAGCTTTCAACCGGCAGTCTCGGTCTCTTACAATTTGCTTCAGAGGGTACATGAAAATAAAGACGGTACGTGCATTTCTTGTTGGGCTGAGTCTCGCCGCGACGATATGGGGTCAGACGCCGGCTCCACAGAATCCTCCCGCCGCTCAAACGCCTCCTGCCACCCCAGCTCCAGCGCGTCGCCAAGCGCGTCCCGGAGCAAGCGGCACCATCCAGGGAACAGTTAAGGACGACACCGGAGGCGTGATCCCCGGCGCAACCGTCACACTCGCGACGCAAAAGCGGCACCGTTCAGACCATCCAGTCCGGCGCGGATGGCACGTATACCTTCCGTGGCGTTGCACCGGGAGCTTACACCGTTTCCGCAACCTATCAGGGTCTCCAGCAGGAAGGCACGATTGCCGTAAACGTCGCGGCGGGTCAGACCGCGGCTGGCAATATCGTCATGACGGTTCAGACGCAACGGCAGGAAGTCACAGTAACGGACACAGCCACCAATACGGTCAGCACCGAAGCTTCGAACAATGCGAGTCAGCTGGTGCTAAAGGGAGAGGATCTGGATGCACTGCCGGAAGATCCGGAACTCACCTCGAAGCCGATTTGGAAGCGTTGGCCGGCCCGGCGGCAGGCCCCGGCGGCAATCAGATCTTTATCGACGGCTTTACAGGCGGTCGTCTTCCTCCGAAGGAATCCATTCGCGAGATCCGCATCAATTCGAATCCGTTCTCGGCTGAATTCGACAAGCTCGGCTACGGCCGTATTCAGATTTTCACCAAGCCCGGCTCGGATAAATTTCACGGACAAGGTTCTTACGACATCAGCGACGGTATCTGGAACTCACGCAATCCCTTCCTGACCACTAGCCCGCCTTTTAAAACACAAATGATCGATGGCAATATCAGCGGCCCGCTGGGCAAACACGCCAGCTTCTTCATCGATGCCCAAGAGCGCCGCATAGACGATAACGGTATCGTCACAGCTATCATTCCGACTGCGAATTTTCTAGGCACGCAATCGCAACAGACCTTCTATCCGACGCCACAGCGGCGGTACACCACTAGTCCGCGAGTGGATTGGCAGCTCGGCGCTAACAACACGTTGAGTATGCGCTACACGTTCCTTGAGAACGATCATCTCCTCAAGTGGCATCGGCGGTTACGATCTGCCGAATTCGACCTTTGGTTCTTTGACGTTCGCCGGCAGCGGTTACAAGAGCTCCAGCACCGAGCACACCGTCCAGATTGTGGAAACGGCGGTTCTAAGCGCGCGCGCGGTAAACGAAACGCATTTTCAATACGCGCGTGAGGACGTTTTCGAAAGCAGCCAAAGCAGTACGCCCATGTTGAACGTCTCTCAATCTTTTGTGGTGGGCGGCTCGGGCTTCAGTTCTCCCACCGCGGGCAACACTTACGACATTCAGAACCAATACGAGCTTCAGAACTATACGTCTTTGACGCTCGGCAGGCACACCACCAAGTTTGGTATCCGAATCAGAACGGATGCTATCGACGATCACTCGCTCAAAGGGTTCAACGGAACGTACAGCTTCCTCGGTACCGCGCAGATGAATTCCATCACGCAGTTCCTGATGACTGAGCAGCTGCTCAATCAGGGGTTGAGTAGCGCGCAAGTTACGGCTATGGGTTATGGACCTTCCAAGTTCACCATGACTTCTGGAAATCCCTATTTCGGTCTCTATCAGCTCGATTTCGGCCCTTTTATTCAGGACGATTGGAAAGTGAAGCCGAACTTCACATTGAGCCTCGGTATGCGCTGGGAATCGCAAACGAATATTCCGGACAAGAAAGACTTCGCCCCGCGCGTTGGGTTTGCCTGGTCGCCGGATGCCAAGGGCGGCACGGGACGGGCGAAAACTGTCATTCGCGGTGGGTGGGGCATGTTCTATGACCGGTTCGCGATCACGAATGTGCTGTCCGCGGAGCGCAGCATTCAGAGTCAGACCAATTATCTGTTGAACGATCCCACCGTGTATAACGCCAACTTCACGATTACTCCTCCGCTCAGCTTGCTCAGTGCCGTTACGAACACGAGGCAGATCTACCAGATCGATGGAAACCTGAAGGCGCCTCGCTTGATGCAGACCGCGGTCGGCGTGGACAGGCAACTCGCTGCCCATACGACTTTGTCGTGAACTTCATGCAACCTCTGGGCGGCAGCGGCCACTGTGGAATGAAGTAAGCAACCACGTCGTGATGCGAATCCAGCCAGCTTCAGAAGTCTGCTTCACGTGACACCGATCTCCATCCTCAATAGCTTGGGGAGTACAAACACCTTTGGCCTCCGGCCCTTCGGCAACCAAGGCGACATTTATGACTACCAATCGACAGGCATCTACAAGCAGACGCAGATATTAGTGAACATCAACACGTCATTTGGCAGATGGCTGACACTATTCGGCCGCTATGGCTTTGGGAATGCGCACAGCAATACGGACGGCTTGGGCACGCAGCCTGCGGACCCATACAATTTCGCCGCGGAATGGGGACGCTCCTCGCTCGACATATCGCACTCGCTCTTCATCGGCGGCTCGCTCACAGGTCCATGGGGATTGCGGTTCTCTCCTGTCCATCCAGGCCCATACCGGCACGCCATTTAACATCACGACCGGAACGGATCTTTACGCCACGGGCGCGCCATACGCGCGTCCCAGTTTTGCTTCTGGCCTCTGGCGCCAACATTGTCGACACGCCGTACGGCTATCTTAATACGTCTTCCGTACGTCCCGGACCCGGCGTCCCCTCCCATGATCGAGCGGAATTTGGGGAACGGCCCCGGAATTCTTTCCATGAATCTGCGGGTCAGCAAGACCTGGGGCTTTGGAACCACTAAATTCCAGGGTCAAAGTCGGCGGATTGCGCGGCGGCGGTGGTGGCGGCGGACGCGGCGGCGGGCCGGGCGGAGGCTTTGGCGGCGGTCCCCGGCTGGTGGCGGTCCTGGCGGTGAATCCACCCGACACGCCCTACAATCTCACGCTTTCCGCTAACGCGCGCAACATTATCAACCACGAGAACTTAAGCAACTACATCGGGCAGATCACGTCTCCTTATTTCCTGCAATCCACCGGTATCGGTGGCGGCTATGGCGCCGAAGCGACATCCAGCAATCAACGCCGGATCGACATACAACTCCGTTTCGCATTCTGAACCGCACGCGTCTGACTGACCCGCGCGCCGCGCCTGACTGACCCCGCGCGCCGCGCCTGACTGACCCGCGCGCCGCGCCTGACTGAACCGCGCGCCGCGCCTGACCGAACCGCGCGCCGCGCCTATCTGAACTGCGCGCCGTGCGTGCGGGACCCGCGCGCCGCGCCTGACTGACCCGCGCGCCGTGCGTAACTGAACCGCGCGCGGCGCGTGACTGAGCCGCGCCCGAAGGAAGCGGATGTCTTCGTGAACCGTTCTTCACCGCGACATTCTGCAATACATCCGCGACGTCCTCACAGCAGGTCCGTGGTTTGCTCCAGCACCTCGAACACTTCCTTTTGCTTGATCAGCGTAAGCGGATCGATCGCGGAGCTGAAGAGCTTTCCAACCAGCGTGCGCTCTACCGCGTCCGCTTCATTCTCCAGCCGATTCACCTCGATGCAGTCGTCCCATACCGGCTTTTTATCTCTCAGCGAGGTCATCGCTCTCGCCAGCGCCTTGCAGGAATCGTCTATCATTTGTCCGAGCCGGACGGCGGCGTCCGGTATGGGATCTAATCGATACGCCACAATGCGGAAGGTCGCGTCTTCGATGGAATCGAGCACGTTGTCGAGCGTCGTGGCTAACGTCTGCATGTCCTCGGGATCGAATGGAGTGATGAAAGCTCGATTGCAGTCTCCGGAAAATTTCGTGGATGA
>CAWEFS010000007.1:0-35703 GCA_963808375.1 uncultured Actinomycetota bacterium
TCAACACGGCGGGTACGCACCGATGGTGGGCGGGCTCGGCTACGTCCTTGCCTCCGGGCCCGGTGCTTACGCCTTGCGAGGCGTCGCCGCCAAAGACGTGTGGGTCCGCCCGCCGACGCGCGCGCAGGCGGAGCCGACGGTCAACGTCGCACCGCCGGCACCGGTGGCTGTGGCGCGGCCCAGTGGTACCCGCGGCGTCAGTTCACCGCGCGTGCTGTCCGACCTGTTCTGGCTCGGTCGCTACGCCGAACGCGCCGAGAGTATGGCGCGGCTGCTGACCGTCACCCGCGAGCGCTACCACGAGTTCCGAAGTCGCCCCGCGGCCGAGGGCAGTGAATGCGTGCCCGTGTTGCTGACCGCACTGGGCGCGCTGACCGGCACGGACATCGGAGGGCCCGACGCGGTGGCCGCCGCGCCCCGCACGCTGCGGGCGCTGACCTGCGACCGGGGCCGTCCCGGCTCACTAGCCCAGTCAGTGGAACGCCTCGGCCAGGCCGCGCGCTCGGTACGCGACCAGATGTCCAACGACACCTGGATGGTGCTGGGCGGCGTGGAGCGAGTGCTGGCGCAACTGTCGCGTCAGCGCCCCGACGCCGCCATCTCACCGGCTGACGACACCGCGCTGGCCTCTGCGCATGCCCGCACCCTCAGCGGAATGTTGGCGCTGTCCGGGGTGATGGCCGAGTCGGTGGTGCGCGACGTCGACTGGACCATGACCGACATCGGAAAACGCATCGAGCGCGCGTTGTGGCTGACCACGCTGCTGCGGGCAACGCTGACCACCGCCCACGATCGGTCCGCGGACCGCACGATCATCGAGTCGGTGCTGGTGGCCTGCGAGTCGTCGGTCATCTATCTGCGGCGCAACGTAGGCACCTTCAGCGTTGCCGCGGTGGCCGACCTGGTGCTGTTCGAGACGGAGAATCCGCGGTCACTGGTCTATCAACTCGAGCGGCTGCGGGCTAATCTCAAGGCGCTGCCGGGGGCTTCCGGGTCGTCACGGCCCGCGCGGTTGGTCGAGGAGATCACCACCCGGCTGCGCCGGCTCGACCCGGGCGACCTCGAAGAGGTGTCGTCCACCGGCGAGCGCACCGAGCTGGCCGAGTTGCTCGACGGCATTCACAGCGGGCTGCGCGACTTGTCCGCCATCATCACGACGACCCAGCTATCGTTGCCCGGCGCGATGCAGCCGCTGGGCGGGCCGGGCCGGCGTCGGCGGGTGCCGTGACGCCCGCCGGCGACGATGCAGAACGAAGTGATGAGGAGGAGCGGCGCACGCCCGCCGGCGACGATGCAGAACGAAGTGATGAGGAGGAGCGGCGCACAATTCGCTACCAGGTCACGCACCGTACCGAATACCGCTACTCCGATACGGTGACCAGCTCGTACGGGCGCGGGTTTCTGACCCCCCGGCGCACCCCCCGCCAGCGTTGCCTGTCTCACGAGCTGCGGATCGATCCACCGCCGGCGGACAGCTCCACCAGCCGGGACGCCTACGGCAACCTCAGCTGCTATTTCCACGTCACCGAGGCTCACCGGACACTGACCGTCGTCAGCGTGTCGGTCGTCGAGGTCGATCCACGACCGGCCGGGTTCTTCGACAGCGAATCGGCCCGCGCGCCCTGGGAAGCAGCACGTCCGGCGGGGACGGACGGCGCGCTGGCAGTCGAATTCACCCTCGACCTCGACCCGCCGGAGATCACCGACGATGTGCGTGCGTACGCCGCGCCGAGTTTCGTCCCCGGACGACCGCTGGTCGAGGTACTGCAAGACCTCACCTCGCGCATCCACACCGACTTCGCCTACCGCTCGGGCTTCACCACAGTGTCCACCGGGGTCGCAGAGGTGCTCGCGGCGCGCGCGGGCGTCTGTCAGGATTTCGCCCGGCTGGCCATCGCCTGCCTGCGGGCCAACGGGTTGGCCGCCGGCTACGTGTCCGGATACCTGGCCACCGAGCCGCCGCCGGGTAAAGAACGCATGGTCGGCATCGACGCGACCCACGCCTGGGCGGCGGTCTGGATGCCGGGCAACCAGTGGCTCGGGTTGGACCCGACGAATAACCAGATGGTCGACGAGCGTTACATCGTCGTGGGCCGCGGTCGCGACTACGCAGACGTGCCGCCGCTGCGTGGCATCATCTACACCAATTCCCGCGACAGCACCATCGACGTAGCTGTCGATGTCGTGCCCTGCGACGAGCCTTTCGACGATCGATCCGACACTGGAGTGCTGCATGCGTGATTTCGTCTGTCCCAACTGCGGACAGCGCCTGGCGTTCGAGAATTCCGTGTGCCTGTCCTGCGGCAGCGCGCTGGGCTTCTCACTCGACGACATGGCCTTGCTGGTGATCGCCAGCGGTCCCGACAAAGCACACCCCGGCTTCGTCGACCGCAAGGATTATCAACTGTGCGCGAATTTGCACCTGGCCGAATGCAATTGGCTGGTCCGCAACGGAGCCTATGGTGCGCTCTGCGAGTCGTGCCGGCTGACCCGCACCCGTCCCAACGATTCCGACACCAAGGCGATGGCGGCGTTCGCGCGCGCCGAGCAGGCCAAGCGGCGCCTGATCGCCGAGCTGCACGAGTTGAAGCTGCCGATCATCGGACGCGACCGCGACCCGCAGTACGGGCTGGCGTTCGACCTGCTGTCCAGCGAATACGAGAAGGTCCTCACCGGACACGACAACGGCGTGATCACGCTGGACCTGGCCGAGGGCGACGACGTGCACCGCGAGCAGCTTCGCATCGAGATGGACGAGCCCTACCGCACGCTGCTGGGGCATTTCCGGCACGAGATCGGTCACTACTACTACTACCGGCTCATCGACCCGGACCGGGATTACGTCGCGCAGTTCTGCGAGTTGTTCGGTGACCCCGACACCGACTACCAAGAGGCTCTGGACCGGCATTACCGCGACGGTGCGCCTTCGGGTTGGAAAAAAAGTTTCGTGTCGTCGTACGCCACCATGCACCCGGCTGAAGATTGGGCGGAAACGTTCGCGCACTACTTGCACATCCGCGACACGCTGGACACGTCGGCCGCCTTCGGGTTGGCGCCGGCCGGCGCGACGCTACAACGTCGGGTGCTGGGCCCCAGCGCTTTTCCGCTGCTGATCGACATGTGGCTGCCGTTGTCGTGGTCGCTGAACATGGTCAACCGCTCGATGGGCCACGACGACCTCTACCCCTTCGTGCTGCCGGCGGCCGTGCTGGACAAGATGCACTTCATCCACACCGTCATCGCCGAGGTGACGACCGAGTGACGCTGACCGAGGCGATCGCGAGCGCGGCTGGTAAGCCGGGCGAAGCGGGTCGCCGCTACCAGCCCGAGGCGATCGCGAGCGCGGCTGGTAAGCCGGGCGAAGCGGGTCGCCGCTAACAATTTCAGGGCGTCAGTGGCGCGACCTGACCGCCGGAGAGTTTCCGGTAGGCGTAAGTCTGGATCAGCAGGGCCAGCGGACCGGTGACCAGGATGCCGACGTAGAGCAGCAACACCCCGACGAAGATCAGCAGGAACTGCACGATGTAGGCCACCAGCGAGTTGCCGATATCGCGTCTGACCGTGGCGATGCTGGCCTTCAGTGCGTCCACCGGTGGCAGCGACCGGTCGACGACGAACGGCAGGGTGAACCAGGCCAGGTAACCAAAGATGAGGCCCGGGATGACGCACAGGAACTGGCCGATCGAGGTGAGAACCGCAACCAGTAAGCCCGCCACGATGACCTTGCCGACGTTGCGCGGCTTGAGGAACGAACCTATGTTCACCGGCTTTCCGTCAGCGATGTCGAGGCATCCGGTGATGTATGCGCCCTGGAAGAACAGCGCGATGCCGAGGAAGACGAAGGAGAACAGCCCGATGACCACGAAGAAGGCGATTCCAGGACCCGCCGAGGCGTCGGAGTTGTACGAGTCGCCGCCGTCCGAACCCAACAGCCCGAACGCTATCGAGGCAGCGATTCCGCCGACAACGGCCAGCGCCAGTGCATAGATCAGTATGGGCACGATCAGCGCTGCGGCGTTCTTGCTGAACTTGTTCCACGCCCAGTTGAACGCTTCCCCGATGCTGAAGGGCTGACCGTACTCCTGCCCGTACTGCTGCCCGTACTGCGGGCCGCCGTAGCCGGGTGGCTGCCCGTACCCCGGCGGTGGAGGTGGTGCGCCGTAACCAGGCGGAGGCGGCGGGTACCCGCCATAGCCGGGCGGCGGGGGAGGCGCGCCATAGCCGGGCGGCGGGGGAGGCGCGCCGTAACCCGGCGGCGGGGGTGAGCCGTAGTTGGGCGGCGGCGGATAGCCGCCCGGGTTCTGATTACCACCCCAGGGCTCGTTCGGGCCGCCGGGATAGTTCGGGGGTTGGCTCATGTTGCCGCTCCTAGTCGCGATGCTGGTTACGCGTGGGCACAACCTAGCAAGCGTTGCGCTGCCACGCTGCGTACTCCGGTGGGCGCGTCGCTGGAAAGGCGGCGGACCGCCAACCGGTCACCGCGGGTTCGCCGGGTGTTTGCTGTGCGGGCTCGCCGGCACGGGTCGACGCGGCCGGACTCATCGCGCGCGGCCACCGGGCCCGACGTGGTATGCCTGTTTTCGTGTCCGAAGGTCTGTTCGACCTGTCCAGTGACTCCCCCGGCGCACCGGGCGCATCGGACCGCGAGCGGAGCGCGTCGACTGCTGCCCCGCTGGCGGTTCGGATGCGCCCGGCCAGTCTCGACGAGGTGGTCGGGCAGGACCATCTGCTGCGCCCCGGTTCTCCGCTGCGCCGCCTGGTGGAGGGCTCCGGTGTTGCGTCCGCCATCCTCTACGGGCCGCCGGGCAGCGGCAAGACAACGCTGGCGTCGTTGATCTCGCAGGCGACCGGCCGTCGGTTCGAGGCGCTGTCGGCGTTGTCGGCCGGCGTCAAAGAGGTGCGGGCGGTGATCGATCAAGCACGGCGGGCCGCCGCGTACGGCGAGCAGACCGTGCTCTTCATCGACGAGGTGCACCGATTCTCGAAGACTCAGCAGGACGCGTTGCTGTCCGCGGTGGAGAACCGGGTGGTGCTGCTGGTCGCCGCGACCACCGAGAACCCGTCGTTCTCCGTCGTCGCACCGCTGTTGTCCCGATCGCTGATCCTGCAGCTGCGACCGCTGGGCGCCGAGGACGTGCGCACCGTCGTGCAGCGCGCGATCGACGATCCGCGTGGTCTCGGGGGTCGCATCGATGTGGACTCCGACGCGGTGCAGCTGTTGGTTCAGTTGTCAGCCGGCGATGCGCGCCGAGCGCTGACCGCCCTGGAAGTGGCCGCGGAAACGGCATCAGAGACTGCATCGGCCGCCGGTGAGCGGGTGAGCGCCGGCACTGTCGAACAGTCCCTGGACAAGGCCGCGGTGCGCTACGACCGCGACGGCGACCAGCACTACGACGTCATCAGCGCGTTCATCAAATCGGTGCGCGGCTCCGACGTCGACGCCGCACTGCATTATCTGGCTCGTATGCTCGTCGCCGGCGAAGATCCCCGTTTCATCGCCCGCCGACTGATGATCCTGGCCAGTGAGGACATCGGTATGGCCGATCCGACCGCGCTGCCGACCGCGGTGGCTGCTGCGCAGACTGTGCAATTGATCGGCTTGCCCGAAGCCCAGCTGACGCTGGCGCACGCCACCGTCCATCTGGCCACCGCACCGAAGTCCAACGCCGTCACCACCGCTCTGGCCGCCGCCATGGCCGACATCAAAGCCGGCAAAGCCGGGCTGGTGCCGCCGCACCTGCGCGACGGCCACTACTCGGGTGCGGTAGCCCTGGGTAACGCCCAGGGCTACCGGTACTCCCATGACGACCCGGACGGCGTCGTCACGCAGCAGTATCCGCCCGACGAGCTGGTCGGCGTGGACTACTACCGGCCGACTGGGCGCGGCCGTGAGCGGGAAATCACCGGCCGGCTCGACCGGCTGCGGGCGGTCATCCGCGGGCGGCGTTAGCCGCCGCGCCGACGGCGTCAGATCAGCTCGGGCACCCGCAGTTGGGCGATGGCCAGCTCGAATTCCCCGACGTCCAGCTGATCCGCGCCCAGGTCGCGAAGTCGGGCGGTCCGCAACGATCGGGCCCGGTCGCCGTTGCGCTGCATCGCTTCTGCGCTGTCGAACGTCGACGACGCCACGGCACGCCACGAGCTGCGGTCGAGCAGCAGGCTGGCGCTGCAGAACCCGTCCAACTCTTCGACGGCAGGCAGCACCGATTCGCGGTAGAACTGGATGGCCCGGTCGAACTGGTGCGGCCGCACCGTGAGCCAGGTCGCCCGCACGCAGGCACCCGGGCCGGAGCGGTGGTCGCGGTGCAGCACCGCGATCTCCCATTCGTCGACGGTCGGGACAGCGCCGAACGTCTGGGCGGCCTGGTCGCGCACGGGGCGCACCTGCTCCGCGCTGAGCTGCATCGCATGCTGGGTTTCCCACGAGGTGGTCGCAATGCATCGGCCCGACTCGCGGTCGACCAGCAGCGACAAACCCACGCAGCCGTCGATTTGTTGCAGAGCCGGCAGAGCCTGGTCGCGAAGGTGGGCGATCCCCGCGTCGATGCACTCCGGTCGCGCCTCCAGCGTCGTCGAACGTGCGTACACGTTTCACCCCTCGTCTGTTGTGGGGCGGCGCCCCGGTGGCGCCACCGGTCTACCGAATACCTTTCTCCTCGCCGCTGGCCGCCGCAATGCCCGGATGTGGCTGCGGTCACATTCGGTTGGCTGGCGACGGCGGCTGCGCCGTACGCTGGTCGTCATGGATACCGATGTGCTGGATGTGGACACCGCGCGTCGCCGTATCGTCGATCTCACCGATGCGGTGCGTTCGTTCTGCGCCAAGCGTCGAGACGGCTCGCGTGGAGACGGGCTGTGCAACGTGTTCGTTCCGCACGCGACGGCGGGCGTGGCCATCATCGAGACCGGCGCCGGCTCCGACGACGACCTGCTTGACACGCTGGAACGCTTACTGCCCCGCGACGACCGCTATCGGCACGCGCACGGGTCGTACGGTCACGGCGCGGACCATGTGCTGCCGGCCCTGGTGTCGCCGTCGGTGACGGTGCCCGTGCAGGGCGGTGAGCCGTTGCTGGGCACCTGGCAGAGCGTTGTCCTGGTCGACCTGAACCGCGACAATCGGCAGCGTTCGGTGCGACTGAGTTTCGTCGGAAGCTGAACAGGGTCAACCACCGGGCGGCCGAATCATCGACTTTTCATGATGGATAGCCGGCCCGGTACCCTGATGCGGTCGAAATAGATGCTGCGGTGCCGGCGGCAACAAAGGGAAACGGAAAGTGCAGACACACGAGATCAGGAAGCGGTTCCTCGATCATTTCGTGAAAGCGGGGCACACCGAAGTGCCGAGCGCCTCGGTGATCCTCGACGACCCCAACCTGCTGTTCGTCAACGCCGGGATGGTGCAGTTCGTGCCCTACTTCCTCGGCCAGCGCACCCCGCCTTTCCCGACAGCCACCAGCATTCAGAAATGCATTCGCACCCCGGACATCGACGAAGTCGGGATCACCACCCGGCACAACACGTTCTTCCAGATGGCCGGCAACTTCTCGTTCGGCGATTATTTCAAGCGCGACGCGATCAAGCTCGCGTGGACGCTGCTGACCAACGACGTCGCCGACGGCGGATACGGGCTGGACCCCGAAAGAATATGGACGACAGTCTTTTTCGACGACGACGAGGCGATAGATCTGTGGCGTGAGGTCGCCGGGCTGCCGGTCGACCGCATTCAACGCCGCGGTATGGAAGACAACTACTGGTCGATGGGCATCCCCGGGCCCTGCGGCCCGTCCTCGGAGATCTACTACGACCGCGGCCCGGAATTCGGCGTCGCCGGCGGTCCCATCGCCAACGAAGACCGTTATATCGAGTTGTGGAACTTGGTGTTCATGCAAAGCGAACGCGGCGAAGGGACCGGGAAGACCGACTTCGAGATTTTGGGCCCGTTGCCCCGCCGAAACATCGACACCGGCATGGGTGTCGAGCGGGTCGCGTTCGTGCTGCAGGGCGTGCACAACGTCTACGAGACCGATCTGCTGCGCCCGGTCATAGACGCTGTGGCCGCGGTGGCCCCGCGCGGATATGACGTCGGCAACGCCGAAGACGACGTGCGCTACCGGATCATCGCCGATCACAGCCGCACCGCAACCATCCTGATCGGCGACGGCGTCACACCGGGCAACGACGGACGCGGGTATGTGCTGCGCCGCCTGCTGCGTCGGGTGATCCGTTCGGCCAAACTGCTCGACATCGACACCCCGATCATGGGCGAGCTGATCGCCACGGTGCGCGACGCGATGGGCCCGTCGTATCCCGAACTGGTTGTCGATTTCGACCGGATCAGGCGGATCGCCGTCGCCGAAGAGACCGCGTTCAACCGCACGCTGACGTCCGGCTCGAAGCTGTTCGAGGAGGTGGCCGGCGCCACCAAAGCCTCCGGTGCCACCGTCGTGTCGGGATCGGATGCCTTCACGCTGCACGACACCTACGGGTTCCCGATCGAGCTCACCCTGGAGATGGCCGCCGAGACCGGCTTGCAGGTCGACGAGATCGGCTTCCGGGAACTGATGGCCGAACAGCGTCGCCGCGCCAAGGCGGACGCCGCCGCACGCAAGCATGCTCACGCCGACCTGAGCGCCTACCGTGAACTCGTCGATGCCGGGCCGACCGAGTTCACCGGCTTCGACGAACTGACCTCCGAGGCGAAGATTTTGGGGATCTTCGTGGACGGCAAACGGGTTCCGGTGGTCGCGCACGAAAGTCAGGGTGCCGACCGGGCGGAACTGGTGCTCGATCGCACCCCGCTCTACGCCGAATCCGGGGGACAGGTCGCCGACACCGGCACGGTCACCGGCACCGGCGCCGGCGAAAGCGCCAAGGCGGCGGTCACCGACGTGCAGAAGATCGCCAAGACGCTGTGGCTGCACCGGGTCAACGTCGAGTCCGGGGAGTTCGTCGAAGGCGATACCGTCGTCGCGGCAGTCGAACCGGAGTGGCGCCGGGGCGCCACCCAGGGACATTCCGGCACCCACATGGTGCACGCGGCGCTGCGCCAAGTGCTGGGGCCGAACGCCGTTCAGGCCGGCTCGTTGAACCGGCCGGGCTATCTGCGGTTCGACTTCAACTGGCAGGGCCCGCTGACCGAAGAGCAGCGGATACAGATAGAAGAAGTCGCCAACCAAGCGGTGCAGGCCGACTTCGAAGTGCACACCTACCTCGAGCAGTTCGAAAAGGCCAAAGCGATGGGGGCGTTGGCGCTGTTCGGCGAGAGCTACCCCGAACAGGTGCGGGTGGTCGAAATCGGCGGGCCGTTCTCGCTGGAGCTGTGCGGTGGCACCCACGTGCACAACTCGGCCCAGATCGGCCCGGTGACCCTGCTGGGCGAATCGTCGGTCGGCTCCGGGGTGCGCCGGGTGGAGGCTTACGTCGGCCTGGATTCGTTCCGCCACCTGGCCAAGGAACGTGCGCTGATGGCGGGGCTGGCGTCGTCACTGAAGGTGCCCTCCGAGGAGGTGCCCGCCCGAGTGGCCAACCTGGTCGAGCGGCTGAAGGCAGCCGAGAAGGAGCTGGAACGCAGCCGGCTGGCCAGTGCACGGGCCGCCGCGGTCAACGCCGCGGCCGGTGCCGAGCGGATCGGCAGCGTCCGGCTGGTGGCCCAGCGGATGGCCGGCGGAATGACGGCGGCTGATCTGCGGTCCCTCGTCGGCGACATCCGCGGCAAACTGGGCAACGATCCGGCGGTGGTCGCCCTCATCGCCGGCGGTGACGGTGACACGGTGCCGTACGCAGTGGCCGCGAACCCCGCGGCGCAAGATCTGGGGTTGCGGGCCAACGATCTGGTCAAGCAGCTCGCGGTGGCCGTTCAGGGCCGAGGCGGGGGCAAGGCCGATCTGGCCCAGGGGTCGGGGAGAAACGCCTCGGGCATCGACGCTGCGCTGGACGCCGTCCGGGCAGAGATAGCGCGGGTTAGCTGAGTGACCTCTGCAGAGCACCGTCAGCCCGACCGGCCCGGCGCGGACGACCCGGGTCGCGGGCGGCGGCTCGGCATCGACGCCGGCAAGCGGCGCATCGGTGTGGCCTGTAGCGACCCCGACGGCATCCTGGCGACGCCGGTGGAGACGGTTCGCCGCGACGGTTCCGGCAGCCACCTGCGCAGGATCACCGAGCTGGTCGCCGAGCTCGACCCGGTCGAGATCGTCGTCGGACTACCGCTGACCCTGGCGGACCGGACTGGCCAGTCCGCTTCGGAGGCGATCGGACTGGCTGACGCGCTGGCGCGCCGAATTGCGCCCATCCCGGTTCGTCTGGCCGACGAGCGGCTCACCACCGTCAGCGCGCAGCGGTCGTTGCAGGCGGCGGGTGTGCGCGCCAGAGGTCAGCGCGGTGTCATCGATCAGGCCGCGGCGGTGCTGATCTTGCAGGGCTGGCTCGACCAGCGTCGTTCCACGCTGCTGGGGAGACCGGCAGATGGCTGACGAGGAGCCGCGCAGCAGGGCGCGGCCGGTCGCGGTCGGGCCGCCCCGGCACCGGATGACCCGCACGGCCCGAGCCCGCCAACGCCGCCTCCGTCGCCGGCGCCGCATCGCCGGCGGATTCGCCGGCTGCCTGCTGATCGCGGTGGCGTTGGGCGCGGTCTTCCTGGGTTCCAAACTGTGGCACAACCTGACCGGCGGCGGCAACGACTACACCGGCAGCGGTGGACACGACCTGCTCATTCAGGTGAATGCCGGTGACTCGACCACCGCGATCGGCGAGACACTGCACAGCCATGACGTGGTCAAGACCGTACGGGCGTTCGTCGATGCGGCGCACGGCAATTCGGCAATCTCGGCGATCCAGCCCGGCTTCTACCGGCTACGCACCGAAATTCCGGCCTCGTCGGCGGTGCATCGGCTGGCCGACCCGAACAACCGGGTGGGCCGGTTGGTCATCCCGGAAGGACGCCAGCTCGACGACACCACCGACATGAAGACCAACGCCACCACGCCCGGCATCCTGAGTCTGATCTCCCGCGCGTCCTGCATGAACCTGGACGGACATCAACGCTGCGTTGCCGCCACCGACCTGCGCAACGCGGCCGACAACAGCACACCGGCTGCGCTGGCGGTGCCGAGCTGGGCGGTTGAGCCGGTGACCGCGATGGGCAACGACCACCGCCGGATCGAGGGTCTGATCGCCCCGGGAACTTTCAACGTCGACCCGACCGCGCCGCCGGAGAAGATCCTGGCGACGCTGATCAGTGCGAGCACCGACAGCTACGTACGGTCCGGGCTGCTGGACACCGCCACGGCGATGCACCTGTCGCCTTACGACGTGCTGGTGGTGGCGTCGCTGGTGCAGCGCGAATCCAAACCGCAGGACTTCCCGAAGGTGGCCCAGGTCATTTACAACCGCCTCAACGAGCATCGCACGCTGGAATTCGACTCGACGGTCAACTATCCGCTGGATCGCCGGGAAGTGGCCACCAGCGACGCGGACCGCGCCCAGCCGACACCGTGGAACACCTACCTCGCCGAAGGGGTACCGGCGACCCCGATCTGTTCGCCCGGGGTGGACGCGCTGGCGGCGGCCGAACACCCCGCGCCCGGCGACTGGCTGTACTTCGTCACCATCGACTCGCAGGGCACCACCTTGTTCACCCGCGACTACCAGCAGCATCTGGCCAACATCGAGCTGGCCAAACACAACGGTGTCCTCGACAGCGCGCGGTAGGCGGGCAGCGGTACTTGGCTCGCCGATTGCGCATTCCCGGTCCCCGCAGCTGCATCTGGCCGCCTACCGCGCACTCGGCCTGCACGACTGGACCTACGACCGCATCGAATGCGGGGCGGAGGAGTTGCCGGCCGTGGTCGGCGGGTTCGGTCCGCAGTGGGTCGGCGTCTCGGTGACGATGCCCGGCAAGTTCGCCGCCCTACGGTTCGCCGACGAGCACACGGCCCGCGCCGAGCTGGCCGGCTCGGCTAACACCCTGGTCCGTACGAGGCACGGCTGGCGCGCCGACAACACCGACGTCGACGGTGTGACCGGTGCGCTGGGCGCCGTGCACGGACCGGCGGTGGTGCTGGGGTCCGGCGGCACCGCGCCGGCGGCCGTCGTCGCGCTGGCCGGTCTCGGCGTCGACAAGATCACCGTCGTCGCCCGCAATCCGCAGAAAGCGGCCCGGCTGATCGACTTGGGGGCCCGAGTGGGGACCGACACCCAGTTCGGCGACCTGGACGGCCCGACGTTGGCTGCGACGGCAGCCGCCGCCGGGGTGTTGATCAGCACCATCCCGGCGGAGGTGGCCGCCCGCTACGCCGGGACACTGGCCGGCGTCCCGGTGCTGCTCGACGCCATCTACGACCCGTGGCCCACACCGCTGGCCAGTCGGGTAGCCGCCGCCGGCGGTCGCGTGGTCAGCGGATTGCAGATGCTGCTGCACCAGGCGTTCGCGCAGGTCGAGTTATTCACAGGGCTGCCCGCTCCGAGAGCGGCGATGACTTGCGCGTTGGAGTCCGCCGGCTAGCGTCCCGCCCATGGTGGTGGCGGTGGTGTTGCTGTGGACGGTGACGCTGAGCGTCTACGACGTGCGGCAGCGCCGATTGCCCAACTGGTTGACGCTGCCCGGAGCCGCGGTCATTCTGCTTGGCGCCGCTCTCACCGGCCACGGCGCGTCGGCGCTGGTCGGCGCGGGTGCACTGGGCGGTGTCTACCTGCTGACGCATCTAGCGTCGCCAGCCGCCATGGGTGGTGGTGACGTCAAGCTGGCGCTCGGGCTGGGCGCCCTGACCGGCTGCTCAGGGGCCGACGTGTGGCTGCTGGCGGCGCTCGGCGCGCCGCTGCTGACCGCGCTCGTCGCACTGCTGCGGGGCGTGCGCAGCGTGCCGCACGGGCCATCGATGTGCCTCGCGAGCGCGGTCACGACGGGTTTAGCCCTGTTATCGCCCCACCGGTAACTGAAAGTCGGGCGTGTCGTTGTGCCCGCCTCAGTGGCGCGTCACCGCGTCGAAGCGCTTGTTGTCGCCGTGGGTCAACGCGCATCCCGCCTCGGAGGTGACTCGTGTGGCAGATGAGACGCCGTCGCCGGAGGTGCGCCAATTTGTCGTAGCCGTGACCCCGCGTGGGAAGATGGGACCCGTGTTGCGCTGGACCACTGCAGGTGAATCCCACGGCAAGGCGCTGGTCGCCGTGGTTGAAGGCATGGTGGCCGGGGTCGCGGTCACTTCGCAGGACATCGCCGAGCAGCTGGCCCGCAGGCGGCTCGGGTACGGCAGGGGCGCCCGGATGAAGTTCGAGGCGGACGCGGTGACGGTGCTGGCCGGGGTGCGTCATGGCACCACGCTGGGCGGACCGATCGCGATCGAGGTCGGCAACACTGAGTGGCCGAAGTGGGAAGCGGTGATGGCCGCCGACCCGATCGACGAAGCGCAGCTCGATGTGGCACGCAACGCGCCGCTGACCCGGCCGCGACCCGGCCACGCCGACTACGCCGGCATGCTCAAATACGGCTTCGACGACGCGCGCCCGGTGCTGGAGCGCGCCAGCGCGCGGGAAACCGCCGCCCGGGTCGCCGCCGGCACCGTCGCACGGCTGTTCCTGCGCCAGGCCCTCGGCGTCGAGGTCGTCTCACACGTAGTGTCCATCGGCGCGTCCCAGCCTTACGAGGGGCCACCGCCGCAGGCGGCTGACCTGACCGCCATCGACGCCAGTCCGGTCCGCGCATATGACGAGCAAGCTGAGAAGTCGATGATCGCCGAGATCGAAGCCGCCAAAAAGGACGGCGACACCCTCGGCGGCGTGGTGGAAGCCGTCGCACTGGGGCTGCCGGTCGGTCTGGGCTCGTTCACCAGCGGCGACAACCGGCTCGACAGCCAGCTCGCCGCCGCGGTGATGGGCATCCAGGCGATCAAGGGCGTCGAGATCGGCGATGGTTTCGCCACCGCGCGCCGTCGCGGCAGCCGCGCCCACGACGAGATGTATCCCGGCCCCGACGGGGTGGTCCGCTCGACCAACCGCGCCGGCGGTCTGGAAGGCGGCATGACCAACGGCCAGCCGCTGAGGGTGCGTGCCGCGATGAAGCCGATCTCCACCGTGCCGCGCGCGCTGGCCACTGTCGACATGGCGACCGGCGAGGAAGCGGTCGCGATCCACCAGCGCTCCGACGTGTGCGCGGTACCGGCCGCCGGCGTCGTCGTCGAGACCATGGTGGCGCTGGTGCTGGCGCGCGCGGTGCTGGAGAAGTTCGGCGGCGACTCGCTGACGGAGACCCGCCGCAACGTCGAGGCTTACCTGGCTTCTGTCGCTCAGCGCGAACCGGTGACCAACCCCGTTCCAGCGTCCAGGTGAGCGTCATGGCGCCCAAGGCGGTACTGGTCGGCTTGCCGGGATCCGGCAAGTCCACGATCGGGCGCCGGCTGGCCAAGGCGCTCGGCGTCGAGATGCTCGACACTGACATCGCGATCGAGCAGCAGACCGGCCGCAGCATCCCCGACATCTTCGCCAATGACGGTGAAGAAGAATTCCGACGCATCGAGGAGCAGGTGGTGCGCGCCGCGCTGGCCGAACACGACGGCATCGTGTCGCTGGGCGGGGGAGCCGTCACCACCCCCGGGGTGCGCGCAGCCCTGGCCGGGCACACCGTCGTCTTCCTGGAGATCAGCGCTGTCGAAGGCGTTCGCCGCACCGGCGGCAACACGGTCCGGCCGCTGCTGGCCGGACCGGACCGGGCCGAGAAGTTCCGCGCGCTGATGGCGCAGCGGGTGCCGCTCTACCGGCGGGTGGCCACGGTCCGGGTTAACACCAACCGGCGCAACCCGGGCGCGGTGGTCCGCTACATCATGTCCCGACTGGGCCGCGAGCCCGCCGCGGCCCGTCCCGCCGCCGGTGCCGAGGCCGACCAATGACCGGTACCGCCCCGGTGACGGTCCAGGTCGCCGTGCAGCCGCCCTACCCGGTGCTGATCGGGCGCGGACTGCTGGCCGAGCTCGACGCGCTGGTCGCGGGCCGGCACCGGATCGCGATCGTGCACCAGCCGACGCTGGCGCAGACCGCCGAGTCGATCCGCAGCCGCCTCGCCGACGGTGGGATCGATGCGCATCGCATCGAGATCCCCGACGCCGAGGCCGGCAAAGACCTGCCGGTCGTCGGCTACATCTGGGACGTGTTGGGCCGCATCGGGATCGGGCGCAAAGACGTACTGGTCAGTCTGGGCGGCGGGGCGGTTACCGACGTCGCGGGATTCGCCGCGGCGACCTGGCTGCGCGGTGTGGCGGTCGTGCACGTACCCACCACCTTGCTGGGCATGGTCGACGCCGCGGTCGGCGGCAAGACCGGCATCAACACCGAGGCGGGCAAGAACCTAGTCGGCGCGTTTCACCAGCCGCTGGCTGTACTCGCCGACCTGGCGACACTGGAAACATTGCCGCGCAACGAGATAGCCGCCGGTATGGCCGAGGTGGTCAAAGCCGGCTTCATCGGCGACCCGGTGATCCTCGACCTGATCGAGGCCGACCCGCAGGCCGCGCTGGACCCTGCGGGTGCGGTGCTGCCGGAGCTGGTCCGTCGCGCCGTCACGGTCAAGGCCGAGGTGGTCGCCGCTGACGAGAAAGAGGCGCAACTGCGCGAGATCCTCAACTATGGTCACACCTTGGGCCACGCCATCGAGCGCCGTGAAAGCTATCAATGGCGGCACGGCGCCGCGGTGTCGGTGGGTCTGGTGTTCGCCGCCGAGCTGGGCCGGCTCGCCGGGCGTCTGGACGATGCCACCGCCGACCGGCACCGCGCGATCTTGACGTCGCTGGGGTTGCCGGTCAGCTATGACCCCGACGCGTTGCCGCAGCTGCTGGAATTCATGGCCGGCGACAAGAAGACCCGCTCGGGGGTGCTGCGGTTCGTGGTTCTCGACGGGCTGGCAAAGCCGGGTCGGCTGGAAGGGCCCGATCCGGCGATGCTTGCAGCCGCCTACGCGGAAATAGCGGCGTGACGCCTATGACGCCTATGCCCCGGGTCAATGTGCTCAACGGCCCGAACCTAGGCCGGCTGGGCCGTCGCGAACCCGAAATCTACGGTTCCACCAGTCATGACGACCTGGTCGAGCTGATCGAGGGCGCCGCCGCCGAACTCGGGCTGAATGCCGTTGTGCGCCAGACGGACAGCGAAGCACAACTGCTGGAATGGCTGCACCAGGCCGCCGACGCCCGGGAACCGGTGATCCTCAATGCAGGCGGTCTGACGCATACCTCGGTGGCGCTGCGCGACGCGTGCAGCGAATTGCGCGCACCGCTGATCGAAGTGCACATCTCCAACATTCACGCCCGCGAGGAGTTCCGCAGACACTCGTATCTGAGCTCGGTGGCCACCGGGGTGATCGTAGGTCTGGGCATGCAGGGGTATGTGCTCGCGCTGCGTTACCTGGCCGGCGCCTGACTAGCCCTGATCGTCTGCCGACGACGTGCGGGTGGGCCGGGTCTGCTCGGCATCGGACTGGGCCGACGACGACTGGGTGCGGTCATCGGTGCGGACCGGGTGAGTCTCCTCCTCAGACCGCGCGGTCGGGCCGCTCTGGGTCTCTTCCTGACCCCGTCGCTCCCCCTCGGCGGTCGCCACCGACGAGGTTCGCTGCTCCTCGCGCTCGTAGTCAGCCGCCTCAGTCTCGCCCCGGTCCCTATCCCGACCCCCGCGCGGGGCGGAATCGGAGTCGTCGTTCCGCACAGCGTCGAACACGTCGGTGTCGGCCCGGTCGTCGTCACCGTCGGAATCTTGCGGGGCGTAGGCCTCCTTCCGGTCGATCAGGTAGCGGCCGAGGGTGACCGCGCCCATGCCTGAGAGGAACACCAGCAACGCGGTGAACGCGGCGAACGTGGTGATCTCGTTGATCAGTGCGCCGACGTACAGGCCGCGGTACAGCAGAGAGACCAACCAGGACAGCGCGCCGCTGACGACACCAGCGACAAGCCCGGTGAGCAGCCACCTCATCGCCAGGTCGGCGCGCCGGTCCGGGTCGGGGTTCTCCCGCGCATCCGCGCGGCCGTCCATCAGACCCCACACCATCACCACGATCATGAACAGCAGGACCAGCACCACGCTGATCACGCCGGCCATCTCTTGGAACGCGTTGATCAGCGCGCCCTGAAACAATCGGAGCACGACCATTCCAGCGGCGAACAACAATCCGCGCACGATCCAGTTAGCCATGGGGCCACAGCGTAGCGAGTAGCGTCGGGGGTCGTGACACATTCACAACGTCGAGACCATCTCGTGGCGCGGATCGGCGCCGAGGGCCTGGACGCGATGCTGGTCACCGACCTCGTCAATGTGCGTTACCTGTCGGGTTTCACCGGTTCCAACGCCGCGCTGTTGATCTACGCCGACGACCGGGGGCCGGTGCTGGCCACCGACGGTCGCTACCGCACCCAGGCCGCCCAGCAGGCGCCCGACCTGGAGCTGGCGATCGAGCGGGCCTGCGGGCGCGCCCTGGCCGGCTGGGCCGCCGACGCCGGAGTCGGGCGCCTCGGCTTCGAAAGCCACGTGGTCACCGTGGATGCCTACGACGCGCTCGCGGTGGAGGTGGGTCGGGCGGGTCGCACCGAATTGGTACGCGCGTCCGGCACCGTCGAGGCGTTGCGTGAGACGAAGGACGCCGGCGAGTTGGCGCTGCTGCGGCTGGCCTGCGAGGCGGCCGATGCCGCGCTGACCGACCTCGTCGACCGCGGCGGGCTGCGGCCGGGGCGCACCGAGCGGGAAGTGAGCCGCGAACTGGAGGCGCTGATGCTCGACCACGGCGCCGACGGGGTGTCGTTCGAGACAATCGTGGCAGCCGGGGCGAACTCGGCCATCCCACATCACCGCCCGACCGACGCGGTACTGGCGGCGGGCGACTTCGTCAAGATCGACTTCGGCGCGCTGGTCGGCGGATATCACTCGGACATGACGCGCACGTTCATCCTCGATGCCGCAGCCGACTGGCAGCTCGAGCTCTACCAATTGGTCGCCGACGCGCAGCAGGCCGGGCGGGGTGCGCTGCAGGCCGGAGCGAGCCTGCGCGACGTCGACGCCGCGGCGCGGCAGGTGATCGCCGACGCCGGCTACGGCGAGAACTTCGGTCACGGCCTGGGCCACGGCGTGGGCCTGCAGATCCACGAAGCGCCGGGGATCAACGCATCCGCCGCCGGTACACTTCTGGCGGGCTCCGTAGTGACCGTGGAGCCCGGGGTCTATCTGCCTGAGCGCGGCGGCGTCCGCATCGAGGACACGTTGGTCGTGCCGACCCAGACGCCGGAGAAACCCGGGCAGACCCCGGAATTGCTGACCCGGTTCCCCAAGGAACTGGCCATTCTGACATAGCAAGCGCTGTGCGCTGACCAGCTAAAACGAGGTCAAGGATGTGCGCTATGGCGGCGGTTATCTTGGGGACTGGCTAATCCGCAGATCTGGAGGGAATCAGCGCGTGACAATCGCACCCGCCCACTGACAGACCGGCTCGCGACGAGTCCGTTCCCAGTGGGCACCGTCAAAGTCCTTGGGTACTGCGTGCCGCCGAGATCTATCGTGACCTCCCGTTGCTGCGTGCGAACCCTCCGCTTGAGGTCGGCAAAGCCGCGTGTCGGCTGAGCGTCCCCGGTTCTGTCTGGGTGCTCCGGCCCTATGTTCTCAACGTTGGGCCATCGCGCTAAATCCGCAGGTCAGGTCGGGTGGATGACGCGATTCATATGGCCAGCCATGCGAGTGGTGTGGCACACTCGTCTTTATGGCTGAGGTGAAGGCGGGATGGGCGCCCGTAGTGCGAAACACGTCTGTTCCTCTAACACAAGACGATATTTACGATTTGGAAAACGTCGTGACCGTCCCGTCTGCGCTAGAGATCCTCGAGCGCTGCGCTCCAGGCTCCTTTCTGATGGCTGATGTAACTGAAAGCGATGTTCTCCACGCGTTGGTTCGCGTCGGCCTTAATGCCATCTCACGCCAGGCCCTGAACGAGGTTGGCTATAGAAGGTTGGCCGAAGACCCTGAATACCAGAAGCACGCGCTTACCGTGAGGAACAACCGGCACCGACGCCGCCGCCCCCGCCACGCCGACGACGCGTGAGCGAGGGGCACCTAATACGCGGCGCCATCTACCTCGCCTTCCTGGAGCATGTTGGGGAGGAGAAGTTGTACGTGGTCGTGTCCAACAACAGACGAAATCGCGCGCTGGAGACGGCGCTGGCGGCTCGCATCACAACGACGAACAAGCCACTAATAGATTCCATTGTGCCCATCGGGCCAGGTGAGTCGGTGCACGGGAGCGTGCTGTGTGATGACATTGAGACGCTTTACGAAGATGAGGTCAGTCGACGTGTGGGCGCCTTCTCTCGAGGGATGATGAGGAAGATAGACGACGGCATCCGAGCTGCGTTCGACGTCTGATCACACCATCGCTGTACCGCGCGGGGACGGCCCGGTCGTGCGGTGCTCGGTTACCGCCAAAGAATGTTCGACTCTTACACCCTTACCGGGTGATGGATGGCGGTGGTGGGTCTATGCGGATCGAGGACTAGCAGGGATTGCTAGTTCGGCGGCTAGCCGGCGCACACGGCCTTCAACATCGTCGCGGATGGCCCGGACGGCCGTGACATCTTTGCCGTCTGGGTCGTCGAGGTCCCAGTCTTCATATCGACGGCCGGGCAAAGTTGGAGGGTCATCGCCGCAGCCCATGGTGATGACCACGTCGGCGGCTTGAAGAATTTCGTCGCTCCACGGTTTGGGGTATTCGTCGGCGAGGTCGATTCCGCGCTCTGCCATCGCGGTGATGACAGCGGGATTGATCGCGCCTTTAGGCTCCGCTCCACCAGACCACGCCACGGCCGCGTCGCCGGCGAGACGGCTGAAGATTCCCATGGCCATTTGGGATCGGCCCGCGTTGTGGTTGCACAGGAACAACACCACCGGCTTGCCCTCCGTTGATTTGCCTTGCACCTTCGCTAGGGCGCGAATTCGCTGCCGCGCAAAGCGCTCTGCCAGCAGTACCAAAAAGTCATGAACCGTAGCGTTGGCGGCGAGCTGATCGTAGGAGGCGTACAGGAACCCGTCAGTCGTCCCCTGATTGAAGGTGTCGGCGAATTCGCTGTGCAGCTGCGCTGCTGCCGATTTGAGCGCCTGACGCTGGTCGATGGACAGCTCGACATGAAGCAGCGGTCCGCTGGCAGGTTTATCGCTCATTTGCTCGACATTTCGTTGTCCGGAGGTTGCGGGCAAGGGTCGAAGGAACGGTCGCGAGTGCGCTCTGGCGGGACCCGAGCCACTACCGCGATTTTACGCTGCGCTGCCCGATCACATGGTTTTGATTTCTCTGCGGCATCGCTGTGAGTCAACGCATATCTACCTGGCCGAAGACCCGATGGACTACCTGCTCGATCCACGAACACGCCCGTCGAGCCGTCGAGCCGTCGAGTCGTCGGGTCGACGAGCGGCTAGCGCGCGGCGAGGATTAGTCGAGGGAACCGATCTGGCCTAGCCCACGTCTGAATAGTTGTGTCGGCCCGCCACACTCTCCCTCTGGTGGCGGGCCGATTCAGTAGCGTGCCGTCTATGACGAGCGATGACATGGGCCTGCGGGACCTCCGGCGTGAGCTGTGGGGCCAACCTGACATCTCGATATCAAGGGCATACCTCACAACGGTCAAGCACCTTACAGCGCACACGACGCGTCGCCTTGGAGTAAAGGAGAGCAAAACAAAATGGTGCGCGTATTGGCTCAATAACCGCACCATCGGTGTCCTGCGCTGTGAAGGCGTCGCCGAGCCCGAAGACGCGATGGTCGGTGAAGAGACCAAGATCAATGGCCGGATAGTTCAGCTCGACACACTGGCGAGCGTCGATCTGACCGTGAAGACCTACTACAACCAATCTGAGAACACATCGCGGTGGGGCCGTCAGCTGACGATCAGCTGCACCGACGGCTACGAAATTCTGCTCGACGCGTCACCCGGTGCTTTCGACGGAGACGCGCGGCCAAGAGTTGAAACCTTCATCGATGATGTGCTGAGCGCCTTGGCCGCTCGGCTGGCTTCCCCGGCTCAAGGAACATGGTCACGTCCGAATTGAACGCGGCCACCCACCCGGCCGGCGCGCCTTAAGTGGTCTGCGAGAGGCGATGAGCGGGCGTGGGCGCTGGCTTCTTAACGCACCACCGAGGATTGCACCCCGCTCAGCGCCTTACGGGCGCGCCCATGATCGCAAGCCAAACCCCACGCACCCGCTGCGGGCGAGCAAAAGTCGGCGTCGCGGTGAGTTTGCTCAGGAGGGGGTATGCAAAACCTCAGCAAACGCGTAAACGGACCAGCCTTTGGCTGTGCCCGTTTTTCGCCCAGCAAATCGCGTGTAACACTGTCACGCGCCTGCGGGGTTTGCGGTGGTGGCGAATGGGGCTCTGACCTGCGGGTTTGGGCTTGCGCGTCCATTTCGCCGAGGCGTAACACGCTGTAACACTGTTACATGATGTTGTGCGTGTGTTGTCTGGGCGACCGTGCAGCGCGAACCCTTCCGCGTGGTCGGTCTCCGGCTTGCCGACTGGGCCCGTACGGACCAGCTCGCCGACTGCGGCCATGCACCTGACTTACCATAATCGCCGCGAATGGCTCCGCGATATGTCATGGTCTTATGTTGTCGCCTGATCCACGCTCTCTGGGGGGAACGATGTTTCGGTTGATCGCCATATTGAGCGGCGCACTCGCTATCGTGCTGACGATCGCAGCGCCAGCCCACGCGGACGACCAGAGCTACCTCAACGAGTTGCGCGCAGACGGTGTACAAATAATCGACCCAACAGAAACCCTCGCCCGCGGATATTCCCTATGCGGCGCACTGCACAACGGAATGTCGCACGATACCGCAAGCAATTACGGTTTCGGTTGGGCGCACATGTGGGGGCCTCAGCTCCTCGACGCCGCGCAGCACAACCTCTGCCCAGACACATTGCACTGATGGCCCTGCGGGACGAAAGGTGGCCCGATGCGACAGATCAAAGTCAAGGAGTGAAACGGTGAGGAAAGCAGTTATTACGGCGTTAGCTTCGCTAGCCCTTGCAGTTCCAACAGTTCCAGCTCATGCAGACCCGCACTGCACCGAGGACTGCCACCTGAACGACCAGAATCAGCAGTATTACCTGGACGAGTTGCGCCACCACGGGATGTACGACGCCGACAGCTCAACGATCGACAGGGGCAAAGCTATCTGCGCCCGACTGAGAACCAGGGGGGCACCCGCGAACAGGCGCGGTCAATAGCGGGAGACGGTTCCCCCCAGCAGACCGATGTCGAGGTCAATGCGGCGATCCACTGGTTCTGCCCGAACCAAACTGGGAGAGTCTGAAATGCGTACAACAGCAGCTAGTTAGGTATGCCCAGGTCTCTACGCGCCATCGCCCGCACCGCCGCCAACTTCCCTCGACGACCATCAGCACCCCTACGCAGCACGCCCAAAATCTGGGCCAGCTTCGCCGCAGCCGCCGGCTGAGTCGATACGGCCTTCGGGTTGTCCAAAACTTGCGCCAGAGCGAGACAAGCGGCAGCCAGACCAGGCCGACGGTGATTGCCGAAGCCTTCAATCTCGAGCATCACCGCGGACTCGACAGCGCCAGGTGTTCGAGATTGGTACACGTCGCCGCTGGGCAGGTGCGCCGCGCCACCACCGGTGACAAGTGACAACGCCGGTACGGCCTCGGTGACAAACTCCCCAACCGCCTCACGCCGCCGCCGCCGAAGGTCCCTCTTGTACGCCGACTCAGCCTGTTTGCACAGGTCACAGCGACAACCAGCCTTGTACGAAGACCGCATACCGTGCTCATCTTTATGCATAATTTGCCCGTTTCACCGCAATGTTTGCCGGGTGACGTTCAAAACTCGGGCGTGAAACATCGCGGGGGCCCTCGACTCCGAATAGCCCCTCGACTCCCGAGTTTCGACCGCCCCTCCCGGTTGCTAACCGCAGGTCGGCGGCTTGCGTGCCGGCGGCGTCGGGAAGGCCGGTTTGTTTGCTGGGATTGGTCACCATGGGCTAACTAGTTTGCTGGATGGGATGGGTGTTTGCGGGGCCGTCGGTAGTTGCACAGAGGGGCATGTATGTCGCAGCAGACGACCAACCGGACCAACCTGTGAAATAACTCCAGCGTTGACTGAAGTGGAGTAGTCGCTTACTCGTGTGGTGTGGATAGCTGATGCCATACATTGATGCCCTCGGCCAGACCTGCCAGTGCCCGCTGGGGACACCAGAGGAAAGGTTCACTAGGGAGCTGTTCGCTGATGTTAATACTGATCACGATCACAGCGTCGATCCTCTTCGCCGTCGCAGTAGTGAACGGTGACCTCGGAGCAGCCGTGTTGCTAATCATTGTCTTATCGGTAGCCACGACGCTCAAAGCCGCCCGGCACGAGAAGAAGAAATTGGCACGACAACGTCAGCAGTTCCTGGCAAGTCAACCGCGCTGTCATTAGCTGGACGGAAACAGGCCAGTGACTTTGCAGACGGCTTTAGGGTAAATGCAACCGACACCGAACCTTGTTTCGGCGCGGACGATCAGCTGGTTCGCCTTGAATTCGTCGCCGGCCCACGGGTTCACCTCAACGGTTAATCCCCAGCGCCGGAAGATGTTGACGGCGATCGAGGTGTCTAGGACTAACGCGGTTCCCTGTGGAATGCTGGTGGTCTGAGCCACCCGCAATTGGAATAGGTGGTCGATTCCGCCGAGTTCGCCGGGATCGTTCTGCTTCAGCACATAGCTGTCGAACGTCGTCTTAATCTGACGCAGGCTCAGCCAATCTTGAGGATTTAAAATGACTAGTCTGCATTTGCATAGCTTGGCCCGGTCCTAATCGCGGTAGCTGCCTCGAGGATGGTGTCGATTTCGGTGTCGGACCCGCCCGACGTGAATGCGCGTGTCAGGACTCCTGAGACGTTGAGCAGACCGGTCTGGTCGGGTGCGGTCCCCGATCCTGAAATGATCTGATAGTTCTCGCCCTGGATCACCTGATTGCTGATCTCACGGGGCAGGAACTCGGCCACCGACTCAAAGTCAGTCCACATCTGCTTGGAGATCGGTTCGATGGCGGCCACCACCGAGAACGGAACCGTCACCGCTTGCAGGTTCATTCCGAGCAGCGGCTTCGTCGCGTTCTCGGCTACGCTCATACCCGCACCGCTGGCAGCCAACTGATTTCCCGAGTGCTGCAGGAACGTTATGGCCTGGCCTTCAGCGGCCACAGCGGGAAAGTATTCCGCTATCCGTGTCGGCTCTAGGCGAAGCGGAAAGGCATTCGGCAGCAAAATCGGAGGCAGCAGAGATCCGACCGCGCCCTCTGAGACCGTCTTATCGATCAGGCTCATGTTGCGGTCGGCGCCTTTGCCGACAGTGGTGCCGAAACTCATGTTGGAGCAACCTGCTGCGTAGATATCACGCATCTGTTTGTCGCTCATCAGGTACGGCGATGGGCCGACGTGCTTGCGCGCGGCTAGACCGTGCTCGGCCGCTTTCTGCTCCCGCGGATCGTCGATCACGCTTTTGCTTGCGTGGGAGGCAAAGGAGTAACCGGATTGGCCGGGGTTGGTGTCGGCGCGGCCCCACTCGGCCGGGCTGGCGTAGCTGCCCATGCTGACGCCTTTCTTGTAGGTGTCACGTTGGACCAGTAATGCCTCGCCTTCATCGACGAGTCGGCTCATGTGCTTGGCTTGCTTGTCGCTGAGTTCGGAGGCCTTATAGCCGGTCATCCGCTTTAGCTCGGCGTTAATTTCCTCCAGCCGAGCCTCTTGACCTTTAGTCCACATCTGTGGTTTTTCCTTTTCGGGGAACAGGCACGTCCCCCGGAAGATTTTGTCTTCCGGTGGGCGCGCCAAATGAAACGTGGGTGAATTGCCGTGGATTTTGCAGGTCCTCGGCGTAACGGCCGGGTTGCAAGCCCTGAGCCGTGCGGAGCGGCAGTTTTCGGCGGCGGGACCGGAGCGCCTGACATGCCCCTTGCGGGGGTGCCCTGCGGTGCGGAGCGGCGGCCTAATCGCGGTCGCTAATAACGAGGTTAGTTTGCTGCATTTACTGGGTCAATCCGACTCGCCCAATTGCGGCCACACCGACTCCAGTAGATCTAGGTGTGCCCGCTGCGTCGACAAATACCGCTCGATTACGTCCTTATCAGTCGGCAATATGCATAAATCGCGAACGGCTTCAGCGGTGGCACGAAGCGCTATCTCTTCGGGATCGTCGCCGGGTATCTCGGTCAGCACCATCTCCGCAAGCTTCAGCTTGCGGTCAACCTTGTACAGCGGCTCGGTCCCGCTGAACTTGAGCCCTTCCAGCTCTTTGAGAAAGTGGTTCGCTATCCATTGTTGATCGCTATTCATCGCGTTGATTCCTTATCTGTATTCATCGAAGGGGTCAGGACCGACCCCACCCCATTCCGGCCAGTCAGCACCGGAAGCTAGAACGAGAGCCTCACTTTCTCCTTGCATGTCCTTGCCTTGCGTTGCCTTGCCTGTACAGTCCGTCGGGACATCCCTCGGGACGTCCCTAGGGACAGCAGCATTGGTGCTGGTAGAGCTGTCAGAGTCAGCCTTGGCAGCCGCACGCTGAGCGGCTTTTTTCGCGCGCTCTTTCGCACGCTTTTCGTCAAGGGAACGAAGCTCCGCCGAAGTGGTCTGCGTCGCCTGGAAGTCGACAATCTCCCAACCCCGGCCGGCGGCCTGCCGCGGAATCCACAAGCGGGCTCCGATGAAAGTCTTCACGGAGTCGGCGGCGAAGTTCGGGATCAACGCCAAGTCCTCGGGCTCGACCACTCCGTCAGTGCGGTTAGTGACCGACCACGCCAGCGACGTGACGAACGATCGAAAGTGGGCGTCCGACAGGCGCGCGATGCGCCTATCAGACAACCAGCGGTCGGGAAACCTCGCATCAGTCATCGGGCGCCCGCCTTGCGGGCACGGCACCGGGGGCCGCGATGCGCGGCAACGGAAGTCGGGTTGGAGATCCAGTGCCCGCAATCCACACAAGTCGTGGCCAAGCGGTAGCCCAGCTTTGCGGCCTCAGCTAGAACTGCCGCCTCACGCCTGTCCTCGGCGGTCGGCGCTGCGTAGCCGTCCTTTGGCCGGTGTCCATTAGACTGGGTGTATCCATTGGCGTGGTGTGAAGAGGGCCGGTTTCGTGCCGGCCTTTTTCGCGTCATTCGGCATCACCGCCGGAACCCATCTCGGCGATGCGGGCGTCGACAAACGCTTTGCGGTCACCGCTACGACGGCGGCGGGCTTGGGCCGACCTCAGCGCCAGCCGCGCGTAATAGGCACTTCGCAGCGATTCGGCCCGCTTGGGGTCGCCATCAGCCTCAGCGAGGAATTTTTCTTCTAGCGCTCTGCGCGCATTGGCAGTGCGCGCAGAACGGTCGGAAGTGTTCGCCCATGAAGTGTGGGCGGCGATCTTCGCCAACAGCGAAGCTTCGGAGTCTGTCAACGGGCAGCCTTTCAACGCGAAAGGCCCGTTGAGACCTGCCCTGGGGGCGTACGCCCGAGTGGTGAAGCCGTAGCCCGGGCGGGCGACTATGCAAGCGAGTCTAGGCGCATAGCGCTCATTTACCGAGTCAAGCGGTATTCGGCGTGTCCGGCCATCCGTGCACGGAGCGCGGCTTGGGCCAATTCAAGGGCTAAGTGTTGGCTGTTGTAGTAGCCACTAAAGTCACAGCGGCTGTTGACGCACTGCAGCACAGTGTTCCAGTTCGGTCCTGCGTGCACCGCGGCAGAATAGGCTGGCTTGCCCTGTGATGCTTTGCGCTGCAGCTCATTACTCGAATGTGCGCCCTGCATGGCAAGTTGGCCGTTCTTCACGGACAGCGTCATGTCGGCAATAAAGTGCCCGCGCGGACACAGGACCCTTATCGACAGCGGGGCGTGCGGCTCAAGGTTGCGGATCACGTCGGCGGTGTTCACAGCTCGCCCAGTCCCAGCCCGCGCGCCTCTGCGGCTGCCCGTTCGGATGCTGACGCACCGGTGTAGCGGTCCATCATCGATCGGGTTGACCATCCCGCGATGGCCATTAAACCGCCCTCAGAGCCGCCAGCGCGCAGCCAACGGGTAGCAGCGGTGTGGCGCATCAAGTGAAGGTGGAAACCTTCGACGCCGGCCGTCCTGGCGCGGTCGCGCAGAGTGTCGTTGAGTCCGAAGTAGGCGAAGCCCTTGCCGCCGACGCCGAGCCACAGGGCGGGGGAGTCAGCGAACCTGTGGGCACGCCGCGCTCTCAGGTAACGGTCAAGGGCTGCCGCAGTCTGTGGACCAAACGGGGCTGTGCGGCCCTTCATGCCCTTGCCTCGGCGGATAACGACGATTCCGTTCTTCAGCGGTTCAACGTCCGCGAGAGTCAGCGCCACTGTTTCTGACGCGCGCATCCCGGTCTCGACCATCAATCGCACAATCGCTTCGTCGCGCTTATCTCGAAACTTTGGGCCCTTGCACGCCTTAATAAGCGCGCGTAGCTGATCGTCGGTTAGCCCGTGCACGACCTTTGTGGGGATTTTCGGCGGCTTGAGGCCGAGAAGCGGATCTTCTGTTAGCTCGCCTTCGTCGAGGAGCCACTTGGCGAACTGCCGCAGTGCTGCCAAGCGTAGGCGCACGGTGTTGGCTTCCTTGCCATCGGCGATCAGCTCAGCGGCGTATCGCTGGACCTGGGCGCGAGTAAGCTGCGCCGGGTGCCCGTTCTCTTCGCACCAAGTCAGGTACAACCTGACTCCCCGCAGGTAGGACGTGATTGTCGTGGGGGACTTGTTTTCGGACAGCAGGATGATTTCCCACGAACTCAGGAGTCCGGAGAGGTCGGGTGCGGGCAAACGATGCGCCATAGCCGTTATCTTAGGTTAGAGCGCTGTGCAATCGTGTTATGTTGGGGATGCCTGTCGAAACCGCAGGTAAAACCACTAACGGGTACGAGCCAGTTCCCCAGATAACTGGCCATCGTCTAGGAGATTTGAAAAGACCGTGGCGACGACTGCCGATTTCAAGAACGGGCTGGTGCTCTCGATCGATGGCCAGCTGTGGACGATCGTGGAGTTCCAGCACGTCAAACCGGGCAAGGGCCCGGCGTTCGTGCGCACGAAGCTGAAGAATGTGTTGTCCGGCAAGGTCGTTGACAAGACCTACAACGCCGGGGTCAAAGTGGACACCGCCACGGTGGATCGGCGCGACACGACCTACTTGTACCGCGACGGCTCGGACTTCGTGTTCATGGACAGCCAGGACTACGAACAGCACCCGCTGCCCGAGTCGCTGGTCGGCGACGCGGCGCGGTTCCTGCTGGAGGGCATGCCGGTGCAGGTGGCTTTCCACAACGGCGCACCGCTCTACATCGAGCTACCGACGAGTGTCGAGCTGGAGGTGACGCACACCGAGCCCGGCCTGCAAGGTGACCGGTCCAGTGCCGGCACCAAGCCGGCCACGCTGCAGACCGGTGCTCAGATCAACGTGCCGCTGTTCATCAACACCGGGGACAAGCTCAAGGTGGACACCCGCGACGGCAACTATCTGGGGCGCGTGAACGCCTGACCATGCGACCGGTCAAGGGGCGGCACCAGGCCCGTAAACGTGCCGTCGACCTGTTGTTCGAAGCCGAGGCCCGTGGCCTGACCTCGGCCGAGGTGGCCGATGCCCGTGCCGCACTCGCCGACGCGAACCCCGACGTGGCGCCGCTGCATCCCTACACCGCGACGGTGGCGCGCGGGGTGAGCGAGCACAGTGCCCACATCGACGACCTGATCGCCGCACACCTGCAGGGCTGGACGCTGGAACGGCTACCGGCAGTGGACCGGGCCGTGCTGCGGGTCGCGGTGTGGGAGCTGCTGCACGCCGACGACGTCCCCGAGCCGGTCGCAGTAGACGAGGCGGTGCAGCTGGCCAAGGAGCTGTCCACCGACGACTCGCCCGGCTTCGTCAACGGCGTGCTGGGGCAGGTGATGCTGGTGACGCCACAAATCCGGGCGGCGTCGCGCGCGGTGCGCGGGCAGGGCAGCGCTCCGTGACCCGGCTGCAGCTGCGGATCGTCATCGCGTCCGCTCTGGCGGCGACGGTGGTGCTGGGCGCCGTCGTCTGTGCTGCTTACGATCTGGCGTTCGGTGCCGCGGCGCTGGCGATCTACGGGCTGGGTGTCGGCGCCTGGCTGTCGCACTCGATCGAGCGCTACCTGGTGGCCCGCCGGATCAGCACCGTCCGCTCCGCGGCGCGGCCGTTCGCGCCGCTGCTCCCGGTGATGGCCGCGATCATGGGCCTGACGCAATCGGTGGTGCGCTCGCTCAGTGACGTCACCGACCTGCCGGCCCGGCGCTGGGACCTGCCGGTGCGGCGCTGGATGGAAGTGACCCGCAGCGGCCGACCACCTACGAACGGCGACCGCGAGCCCGAACGCTGAACGGCCGCTTTAGTCGACCGCCGTCGTCGACGAAATGACCTCGCGGTAACAGACAAGGGAACAGACTGACCAAATGGATCGATATGGCGAGCACCCCAGACGGCTTCACGTCTCTGCGTTGGCCGCGGCGGCCAACCCGTCGTACTCGCGGATCGACACCTGGAACCTGCTCGACGACGCCTGCCGCGAACTCGCCGAAGTGGATCGCACCGGCCGGGACACCGGCCACCAGACCGCGCGGGTGCGGCGGCTGCTCAGCCGGCTGAGCGCCTACGAGCGCTACTGGCTGTATCCCGGCGCGGCCAACCTGGCGAAGTTCAGCGAATACCTCCACGCCGGCGCCACGGTCGGGCTCACCAACGCGGTAGGCCTGGCCGCGCGGCTGCTGTCTGAATACGGCGACCGCGCAGCGCTGTTCGACACCTCGACGTCGCTCGCCGACCAGGAGCTGGTGGCCCGGGCCAAACACCAGCACTTCTACACCGTGCTGCTCGCCGACGATTCCCCGACCACCGCCCCCGACAGCCTGGCCGAGCAGTTGCGTGCCCTGCGCGACCCGGCAGACGCAGTCCAGATCGAGCTGTTGGTGGTTAGCAGCGTCGAGGACGCGATCACCGCCGTCGCGCTCAACGGCGAGATCCAGGCGGCGATCATCCGCCACGACTTGCCGCTACGGTCTCACGACCGGGTGCCGCTGATGACGACGCTGCTGGGCTGTAATGACGACGTGCAAGTGACCGATTGCGTCGACAATTGGGTGGAATGCGGCGAATGGATCCGGGAGCTGCGCCCAACGATTGATCTGTACCTGCTCACCGACGAGTCGATCGCCGCGGAGACCGAGGACAAGCCCGACCTCTACGACCGCACGTTCTACCGGCTCAACGACGTCACCGACTTGCACAGCACCGTGCTCGCCGGCATCCGGAACCGCTATGCCACACCATTTTTCGATGCGCTGCGCGCATACGCCGCCTCGCCGGTCGGCCAGTTCCACGCGCTGCCGGTGGCGCGTGGGGCCAGCATCTTCAACTCCAAGTCGCTGCACGACATGGGGGAGTTCTACGGACGCAACATTTTCATGGCCGAGACCTCGACCACCTCCGGCGGCCTGGACTCGCTGCTCGACCCGCACGGCAATATCAAAAAAGCCATGGATAAGGCCGCCGTCACCTGGCGCGCCAACCAGAGCTACTTCGTCACCAACGGAACGTCAACCGCCAACAAGATCGTCGTGCAGGCCCTGACCCGTCCCGGCGACATCGTCCTGATCGACCGAAACTGCCACAAGTCGCACCACTACGGATTGGTGCTGGCCGGGGCGTATCCGCTGTATCTGGATGCCTACCCGTTGCAGCACTACGCCATCTATGGGGCGGTGTCACTGGAGACGATCAAGAAGGCGCTGCTCGACCTGGAAGCGGCCGGGCAACTGCACCGGGTTCGCATGCTGTCGTTGACCAACTGCACCTTCGACGGTGTCGTCTACAACCCGCGCCGCGTCATGGAGGAGGTGCTGGCGATCAAGCCGGACATCTGCTTCTTGTGGGACGAGGCGTGGTACGCGTTCGCCACCGCGGTGCCGTGGGCGCGGCAGCGCACCGCGATGGTGTCGGCCGATCACCTCGAACAGATGCTGGCTTCGCCCGGCTACGCCGAGGAGTACCGCCAGTGGCGCACGTCGATGGACAACGTCGACCGCGCCGAGTGGGTCAACCACCGGTTGCTGCCCAACCCGCAGCGCGCGCGCGTTCGGGTCTACGCCACCCACTCCACGCACAAGTCGCTGTCAGCGCTGCGGCAGGCGTCCATGATCCATATACGCGATCAGGACTTCAAAGCGCTCACCCGCGATGCGTTCGGCGAAGCGTTTCTCACCCACACCTCGACATCGCCGAACCAGCAGCTGCTGGCGTCGCTGGACTTGGCGCGCCGCCAAGTCGACATCGAAGGATTCCAGCTGGTGCGCGGTGTCTACGACATGGCGCTGGTGTTTCGCCACCGCGTCCGCAAAGACCGCCAGATCAGCAAATGGTTCCGCATCCTCGACGAATCCGACCTGGTGCCCGACGACTTCCGGGCCTCCGCGGTCAGCTCTTACCGGCAGGTCAGGCAGGGCGCCCTGGCGGAGTGGAACGAGGCCTGGCGGTCGGATCAGTTCGTGCTCGACCCAACGCGGGTCACCTTGTTCGTCGGCAAAACCGGCATGAACGGGTACGACTTCCGCGAGAAGATCCTGATGGATCGCTTCGGCATCCAGATCAATAAGACCTCGATCAACAGTGTGCTGCTGATCTTCACCATCGGTGTGACGTGGTCGAGCGTGCACTACCTGCTCGATGTGCTGCGCCGGATCGCCGCCGACTTCGACCGCAGCCAGGACGCCGCCAGCGTCGCCGACCGCGCCCTGCAGGCCCGCCGGGTCGAGGAGATCACCCAGGATCTGCCGCCGCTGCCCGACTTCAGCGACTTCGACGAAGCGTTCCGGCCCGAATCGATCTGCTCGTTCGGAGACATGCGCTCGGCGTTCTACGCCGGGTACGACGAAGCAGATCGTGAGCACGTCCTGCTCGGGGCCGCCGGACGGCGAATCGCCGAGGGAAAAACGCTGGTGTCCACCACCTTCGTCGTCCCCTACCCGCCGGGTTTTCCGGTGCTGGTCCCCGGGCAGGTGATCTCCAAAGGAATCCTCTACTTCCTCGCCGAGCTCGACGTCAAGGAGATCCACGGTTACAACCCCGAACTCGGCTTGTCGGTCTTCACCGAGGCGGCGCTCAAGCGGATCAACGCGGCAAGGTGCGCGGTGGTCGAGGCGAACAGCCACGGCGACGCGTCGACGCTGGAGGTGGCAGCGGTGCAGTCCGCGTCCGGTTAGTCGACGGTGGGACCAGCCGGGTGGCGTGGTCCCGCGGCTAAGCGACGATCTCGTGATAGGTGCGCCCGCGGCTCATTCCGAATAGCCGGGCGACCGGACGCACGGTGAGAGCGGACGCGATGAGGTCGCCGATGCGAGGAGACAGCGCTTCACCGAGCAGCAGCATGCCGGCCGTTCGTGGTAGCACGACGCGTCGGGTACCACGGCGAACCGCGGTCACCACCGAGTGCCCCACAGCTTGCGATGACAGCGGAGTCATGTGGCGGAATGGCGGAGGCATCTGCGCCTCGTCGGCATCTCGCAGAAGGTCGGTGGCCGTAAGCGCCGGGTGGATAACCGAGACCTGGATATTGCTGCCGGCCAGCTCCTGGCGAAGCGCGTCTGAAAATGCCGAGACCGCGTGCATCACAATTGCGTACGACCCGAAGCGCGCGAACGCTTTTCGTCCCATCACCGATGACATGTTGACGATCGCGCCGCCACCCTGTTGCTGCAGGATCGGCAGCACTTGGCGGGTGGCGTGGATCATTCCGAAAAGGCTTGCCCGCAGTGTTTCTTCGACGTCGGTTTCGAACTTTTCCGAATCGACCCCGCCGACCCGCCCGATCCCGGCGTTGTTCACCAGAACGTCAATCCTGCCGAAGTGCTTGACTGCAGCGTCGACAAGCTCTTCGACGGCAACGGGGGAGGTCACGTCTGTCGGGATTGCGATGGCCTCAGCGCCGAGGTCGGAAATTTCTTTCTGCACTTGGCTGAGTCGATCGGCAGACCTTGCAGCCAGGACCAGTCGCGCTTCCTCTCGCGCGAAGGCCAGTGCGATATCCCGGCCGATACCTCGCGATGCGCCGGTGACCAGAACCACTTTGTTGGCGAATGACTTCATTTGTGTTGACCTCCATCGGTGTATATACAACTTTGCCGTCCGCCGCTCTTATCGGTGGCGGCGGTCGATCAGTTCCCTGGTATCTGTCCCAGGCTGCCGGCCATCTCCTGAACTGCCTTGACGCCGGTAGAACCGAGAAGCTGCGCGGCCTGCTGCTGAGCTGCTCGCCAGTCGGGCAGCACACTGTCGATCTTCTTGCGCCCGGCTGAGGTGAGCGCGACCTCCCGCATTCCTCTCGCATCACTCGAGACGGCAATGACCCAACCCTGCTTGAGGAGCAGTGTCAGATTGCGGCTGATCGTCGACCTCTCCAGTTGGAGCAGGTCGCCTAACCGTGTCGGCGTGCAGGGGCCTACCTTGCCGAGGGCGGCCAGCAAATTGACCTGAGCGATGCTGACACCGTGGCCAGCAAGGGCAAGGTCGTACAGGCCGGTGACGGCTCGACTGATCAGCCGGACGCGAACCGCCAGGCACTCGAGAACGATTTCGTCAACCGCAGAACGCGCCACACCCTTATTGTTGTATATACATCAAAACTTGTCAACTCTGCGTTGGTCCTGCACTGATGCGTCGGTACAACCATCGCTCGCGATGCGCTGGCCCTCGCGGTGAACGACACCGACGCCGACGTACGCACCTACGCGCGGCGCGCATTGGCATCAGCGGGATAACGCAGTAAGTTTTAGGGCGAACCGCGGGGCTGGCGCACTACCCGTAACTATTTCGCATCAAGCGGTTGTTTCTAAGCGACCTCTCAGCTACTCTTAACGAACCAGCGTTGAAACCGTCGATGTTGGCATCAGGAACGGAAAAGGACATGCGGTTCGCCATTCGCCCCTACGTCATCGCCGGTGTTGCGATGGCGGGTGCCGCGAGTGTCGTCGCACTGATGCCGACTGCGCCGCAGCTGCCGGATGTTCAGGTGCCCACCGTGCAGCCTGCCGGTACAGCACACAGCGACCTCGACATGCATGACCTGATCGGCCTCCTCGGTACGCCCGACGGCCTGCTTCCCGCGCCCGAGGTGGTGCCGGATCAAGGGTCCGATACCTTCAATCCGCCTAGCGAGCTGCCTGACCCGGCCAAACTGCCCGATCCCGCTATCGCACCGCCCGACCTGGGCGGCATCGGCTTCGGCGCAGCTCCCGGCTCCGTCACGGTGACCGTGCCGGGTGCCGACGCGCCTGCCGGCCAGTAACCGGCCCCGACGACAACTGGTTTCGGCCAAAGCGCGGGTGAACGCGGTTCGGCGGTGGTGGCGTCAAAGCGATCACTTTGACTGGCTGACTCTCTATCTGAATACCCGGGGTATCCGGCTGGCCTGGCGGGCGATGATCGCCGGTGTGATCGCTTCGGTTGCCGTGGTTCCGGCTGTTGCGTTGCTCAGCTCGACCCTGCCGCACTACCCGGCGGCGGTCGTCGTGGCACCGCTCGCCAGTGGCTTCGGCGGCATGGTGGCGCTGTCATGGCTGGTTCGCTGGCCCAGCCGCGGGTTGTCACAGTTCTTCTGCATTGGGGGAACCCTCGTTATCGGCGCAGCATGCCTCGTGCAGGGCGAACCCCTCGCGGGACTGCTGGGTTGCAGCGCGTTCGCTGTGCTTGGCGGCTATATCTCGTTCTTTCACACTCCTCGGGACATGGTGTTCAACTTCGCGATTGCGATGGCTACCGCCGCAGTCCTGGCGGCGCGCCTGGTGCACCGCTACGACGCCAGCCTGGCGGGCTGCTCGTTCCTGCTGGTCCTGGCACTCAATGTGGCATTCTCCTTTGCGGTGCAATGGCTGGTCCATGCTCTGGGCACCGACCTGAGAAGTTCCAGTCGAGACACGCTGACCGGCCTGCTGACCCGTCGGACATTCCATCAATCGGTGCACGCACTGTTACTGCGGCGCCGCGAAGGGCCGGTTTATCTGGGTGTGGCAATGATCGACCTCGACAATTTCAAACGAATCAACGACACCCAAGGCCATTCCATCGGGGACAAAGCTCTGGTCGCTGTGGGGGGCGCCCTTCGCCTCGCCTGCCCGCCCACATCGATGATCGCGCGCCTCGGCGGCGAAGAATTCGTGGTCGCCGACACCTACCGCACCGACGACCTGCACGACACCGCCGAGGAGTTGCGCAAAGCCATTGCCGCCGTCCGGTTTCCCGTCACCGCCAGCGTCGGCATTGCCAGCGCGCCGCTGAGCGCCAGCTTCGACCCGGTCGAGCGTGGCCTGATCGACGACTTGGTCGACCTCGCCGATACGGTGATGTACGCGGCCAAACATGCCGGTGGAAACCAGAGCCGTTTCGCCCAACTCGGGCACGCGGACGTCACAAGCAGGCCGGCGTAGAGCCGCGCCTGGTTCGAGGTCGGTCGCTACAGCCCCAGTGCGCGGTAGGTGCGGTGGACGAATTTTGGTTGCGCGGCTTGCAGTCTCGCGCGCGACGTATTCCCGGCGACCGCCGCGGCGGCGTCGTTGGAGAAGGTCGGAAAATTCTGCACCAGGTAGATCAGGATCAGATCCGTGGTCGGATCAGCCTGCCACCAGGTGCCGTAGGCGCCGGGCCAGCTGAACGTGCCCC
>CAWEFS010000008.1:0-103589 GCA_963808375.1 uncultured Actinomycetota bacterium
CCAGCGCGATCGGGGCGACCACCATCTCGACGGTGATGCGGTCGCTTTGGATGTGGTGCAGCATCTGATCGACGTCGAACCGACGGTGCAGCCGCAGCCAGGCGCCGGTGTCCAGGGCGGTCAAGATGTTGAGCAGGCCGAGGATGTGCGACGGCGGTGTGGCGACTTGAATGCGGTCACGCGACGTCAGCTGCAGCGCGTCGCGCCAGTGCCGGACCGCTGCCCGCAACGACGCGTGGGTATGCCGAACGGCCTTGGGTAAACCGGTGGTGCCGGAACTGAACACCAGTACCGCTTCCGCCTTCGGGATTGAAGTCGTCGAGCCGACTTCTGCTGGAGCCATCGGCTCGTCGAAGTGCAGCATCGGCAACAGACCGTCCAGTACCGGGTGGTCACCGAGTGCGTGCCGGGGGCTGGTCAATGCCAACGCGTAGTCGACCTCGTCGCGCTTCCAGCCCGGGCTGAGCATCACCACCGCGGCGCCCAGCCGCCACACCGCCCGCACCGCAGCCACGAACTCCGGCCGGTTGCCGGTCATCAGGGCGACCCGGTCGCCCGCGCGTACACCGCGGTCGGCCAGGGCGGCCGCCAGCCTGCCGGTCAACGAGTCGAGAAGCGGCAGGCTGTAGCGCTGCTCCTCGAACGCGAGTGCGGTGGGGCCGGTCACCGTCCTCCTCCGACGAATTGAGAAGATCGTATCGTTTTGGGAGAATAGTATTCTCTCAAGCGAAGAACGCGGAAGGGGGGTTATGGCGGAACTGCGGGCGTTTCACCAGGCGACGGTGCGTCGGGTCATCGAGGAGACGCCGGATGCCCGTACCTTCGTGCTGGACCCGCAGGACCAGCCCTTCCCCTATCGCGCCGGTCAGTACTGCACCTTTCGCGTGCGCATCGACGGCACAGAGCTGTACCGGTCATATTCGATGTCAAGCGCTCCGGAAACGGATCCCGAGTTGACAACCACCGTCAAGCGGGTGCTCGGCGGCAAAGTATCAAATTGGTTGGTCGACCACGTCGCCGAAGGCGACCAGCTGACGCTGACCAGAGCCGCCGGCACGTTCTGCCTGACCCCGAACTCTGCGCCGCTGCTGGCGTTCGCCGGCGGCAGCGGTGTCACCCCGATCCTGTCGCTGGCCAAGAGCGCACTGGCCACCACCGATCGAGTTGTGCGGCTGTTGTGCGCCGACCGTGATCGGGCGTCGGTGATCTTCGACCCCGCGCTGCAAGACCTGGTCGAACGCTACCCCGACCGGCTTTCCGTCCTTCGCCATATCGACGCTGAAGACGGTTTGATCGAGGCCCGTGCGGTTCGCGACTTCGTCGGTTCGGACGGCCATGCCGACTGCTACGTGTGTGGCCCGGAGGGCTTCATGACGGTGGTGCGCGCCGCGTTGCCCGGCCCGGGACGGATTTTCGTCGAGGACTTCGATGTGCCGCCGCAGGTCAAAGCGGCTACGCCGAAGACCGCCGATGCGGGCGAGACGGCTGGCACCGTGACGATCTTCCTGAACCGCAAGAAGGTGTCGGTGCCTCAGGTTGGCGGCGAAACGCTGTTGGACAGCGCGCGACGGGCGGGGCTGGCGCCGCCGTTCAGCTGCGAGGCCGGCAACTGCGGGACGTGCATCGCACGGCTCGTCGACGGCAAAGCCACCATGCGGACCAACGAAGCACTCGAAGACGACGAGGTTGCCGACGGCTACATTCTGACCTGCCAGGCGGTACCCGACACGGCGTCGGTCATCGTGCGCTACGAATAGTAGCGTGGGCGGCCGCCACAGATTGCCGAAGCCGCCAGATCAGTCGGCCAGCAGTGTTTCGATGGACCCGTGAAGCGGCTCAACGGCATGGATGCCATGCTCTTGTACAGCGAAACTCCCAACTTGCATACGCACACGCTGAAGGTCGCGATCATCAGCGCCGGCCACTACGACGGCGCATTCGACTTCGACGTCTTTCGCCAGACCGTCGCGCGGCGGCTGCATCTGCTCGACCCGTTGCGCTACAAGCTGATCGACATCCCTTACCGATTGCACCACCCCATGTGGATGGAGAACTGCGAAGTCGACTTGGACTACCACCTGCGGCGGGTGCGCGTGCCCAGCCCGGGTGGACGGCGCGAACTGGATGAAGTGATCGGCGAGATCGCCAGCACGCCGTTGGACCGCGAGCACCCACTGTGGGAGTTCCACTTCGCGGAAGGAATGGCCGCCGATCGCTTCGCGCTGATCGGCAAGGTGCACCACACCCTGGCCGACGGTGTCGCGTCGGCGAATCTCCTGGCGCGGCTGATGGATCTGGCCGGGTCGACAAGGGATGAACGCGACGGCTATCTGACTTGCTCACCGCCGTCCGAATTCGAGCTGTTGAAAGCGGCCGGCCGCGACCACGTGCACTCGGTGGCCGCGCTGCCCGCGCTGGCCAGGGACGCCGTCCGCGGATTCGCCCGGGTACGGCGACGTTCGAAGGAACGCACCGACCATCCCGACCTGGCGAGGATGTTCCACACACCGCCGACCTTCCTGAACCACGTGGTGACGCCGGTGCGGACGTTTGCCACCGCGGCGTTGGCGCTGGCCGACGTCAAGGAAACCGCCAAACACCTCGGCATCACGTTCAACGACATGATTCTGGCGACGGCGGCAGGCGGACTGCGAGAATTGCTGCTGCGCTACGACGGCAGGGCCGATCGACCGATCCTGGCCTCGGTGCCGATCAGCACCGACAGATCTCCCGAACGTGTCACCGGCAATGAGATCAGCGGGTTGGCGGTGTCGTTGCCGGTGCATCTCGATGACCCACTGGAGCGGGCGCGGCTGATCGCGCTGGCCACGAAGCGCGCCAAAGAGGATCACGATCTGCTGGGCGCGACGCTGCAAGGTCGGATGATGGAATACCTCCCACCGCCGCTAGCGCCGGCCGCTTTCCGTTGGCAGGCCAGCCGCGCCGCACACAATCCGATCATGAACGTCGCGGTCTCCAATGTGCCCGGACCGCGGGAGCGCGGCCATGTCGGCGGCGCTCCGGTCAGCGAAATCTATTCCGTCGGAGTGCTTTCGGCGGGTAGCGCGTTCAATATGACGGTGTGGAGTTATGTCGATCAGGTCGACATCGCGGTACTCAGCGACGACCAGACCTTCAACGACATCCACGAAGCAACCGATGCGATGGTGCATGCGTTCACCGAGATCCGCCGAGCCGCCGGCCTGCCCGGCGAACTGACCGAGCTGGACACGGCGATGGACCCGGCGCCGGCGTCCGGCTAGGTGCTTCTGGTCACTCCTCCCGGGACGGAGGAAGTGCCGTATTGCCCGCCTCGCAGCGACTTTTGCTGCAGGGGAAGCCAAGTTGTCGCTCGAAGACATCCCAGCGTCGTAAGAGTCAAGCGGCGGTGGGTTGTCGGTGGGCCCAGGCGGTGTCTTCGTTGTAGTGGGTTCGGTGGCGTAGGCAGCCGTGCAGGATGCCGACGAGGCGGTTGGCCAGGGCGCGTAGCGCTTGGTGGTGGGTGTCGCCGTTGGTGCGGTGTTGGTCGTAGAACATTCGGGCCCCGGGGCTGCACTGCAGGGCGGCGAACGCCCAGCGGTCGACGGCGTCATAGAGGCGGTCGTTGCGCACGTGGCGGGCCCGCACGAGTTTTTGTCGTCCCGAGGCGACGGTCAAAGGTGATGTTCCGGTGTAGTTTTTGCGAGACTTGGCAGTGGTGTAGCGGTTCGGGGCGTCCCCGAACTCACCGAGCACCCGGGCGCTGAGGATGACACCAAGTCCTGGCAGGGAGCGGTAGATGTCGGCGTCCGGGTGCTGTTCAAAATGCTCAGCCAGCGTGGTTTGCAAGTCGCTGATCTGATCGGTGAGTTCGATCAGCACGTGGACCGTGGCAACGGTGATGGCGCCGTAAGCGTGGGTGAGGGCCTCGGGCGCGGCCAGCTGTTCGGTGCGCAGGGCGGCGTGGATCTGGCGGGCGCGTTGGTCGATGTTGCGTTGACGTCCCCCAGCTTTGAGCGCTGATCCGATCTTGCTCAGACTCAACCGGGCACCTTGGTCAGGGGTGGGAGCTCGGCCCAGCACGGTCAGCGCGTCGCGGTCGCGATCCCGATCGCCCAGGCTGGGCAACGCTTCTAGGGCCGCCGGGTAGTACTGGAGCAGGTTAGCGCGCAGCATGGCCCACTGGCGGGCCCGCGTCCAGATCAGGCTTTGATGGGCCCGGGCCAGCACCTGGACCGCTTCGGCCTGGGGACTGTCGATCATCAGCGGACGATGGTTATGCCGGTCGGTGCGCACCAGATCGGCCAGCAACTTCGCATCAGCGGCATCAGATTTCGCGCCCGAGACCGCATGGCGGTCGCGGTAGCGGGCCACCGACCTCGGATTGACCGCATACACCTGATAACCGGCCGCGGCCAACGCACCCACCCACATGCCGCGGTCGGTCTCGGTCCCGATGATCACCTCGCCGGGATCTTCGGCATGGTCGGCGAGTAACTCGTGGAACCCCCCGATGCCGGGCAACCCCTCGGGTAATCGCGTTGCGGCCAGACGTGCGCCGGCGTCGTCCATCAGATACACGTCGTGATGGTCTTGCGCCCAGTCATCACCGACGAACAGCATCACTCACCCCATCTCCTCACTCGATCGAACTGCTGTCTGTTCGAGCCTGGGCACCCGGTTGCGGCCTAATGGTCCAGTACTCGTACGGCACGACATCCCAGTAGCACTGCAGGTGACCCACCGACCGGACGGGGCACGGTCTCTACAGCAGGAATCAGTCGTCCCTGGTGGGCACAGTGCTCACCGACCGGCGGCTCACCGATCAGCCTCGCCGATGACCACATCGAGTAGGTCAAAACTCAGCCAATCCGTCCCCATTAGGCGGGCACTAAGGCATACCATTCGCTCGCGGTAACCACGGGTCGGCGCCGGTCAGCCCAGGACTGGAAACCTGCGCTCTCGGGCCAAACGTTCCAGCGCGGTCTGCATCACCGTCCGGACATGCGCGTCGACCTTCTTGACGTCCGGATCGTCGCCGAAGGTCTCGGTGATGTTGATCGGCTCGAGCACTTCGGTGACGACCTTGGCCGGCAGCGGAACGTTGGGCGGCATGATGACGCTCAAACCGAACGGAAAACCGAAGCTGACCGGCAGGATGTCCATTCGTGCGCGGGTGAGCCCCAATCGCTTGGCCAGCCAATTGCCGCGGGTCAGGAAAAGCTGGGTTTCCTGAGCTCCGATCGAGACGGCCGGCACGATCGGCACGCCGGCTTCGATTGCCGTCCGGACGTATCCGGTGCGGCCGTTGAAGTCGATGCGGTTCTCGGTGAAGGTCGGTCGGTAAGCGTCGTAGTCGCCACCGGGAAACACCAGCACCACCGCACCGGAGTGAAGTGCCTTGGCCGCGTTCTCCCGGCTGGCTTCGATCACGCCGACACGGCGCAGCCAACCGGACAGTGGCCCGATGAACACGCCGTAGTGAGCCAGCGTGTAGATCGGGCGCTCGTACCCGAATTTGTCGTAGAAGGCCGGCGCCAGGATGAGGACGTCGGGCGTCAGCATCCCGCCGGAGTGATTCGACACCAGCAGCGCACCACCGGCCGCCGGGAAGCTGTCCAGTCCGCGCACTTCTGCCCGGAACCACCTGTTGATGACCGGCCCGACGAACTTCTTGACCTGCTTCGCGAACCCGGGGTCCCACTTCTCAACTTCCCGATCATCGGCGGCGGCGTCGCTCATAGCCTCTCCCCTGGCGGCTTCGGGAATACGGTCATGTCGGCAACCGCCGAAGCAGCTACCAGCGGTTACGTTACTCTCTGTAACGAGAATGCCATATCCAGCAGTCAAAAGGAGACCCATGACAGACACGGTGCTCGTCACGGGTGCTTTCGGCCTGGTGGGATCGGCCACGATCCGGGAGTTAGTTGCCCAGGGACGCCACGCGGTCGCGACCGATCTGGATACCCCCGCCTACCGCAAGGCCGCCGAGGCACTGCCGAACGGCGTGCAGGCCCGCTGGGCCGACCTGACAAACCCCGCTGAAGTCGAACAGCTCGTCGCCGAAGTGTCGCCGGCAGCGGTGATCCACCTGGCCGCGATCATCCCGCCGGCCATCTACCGCAACCCTCGACTGGCCCGCCGGGTCAATGTCGATGCCACCGCGACGCTGATGCGCACGGTCGCCGCCCAGCCTGAGCCGGCCCGCTGGGTGCAGGCGTCGAGCAACGCCGTCTACGGCGCCCGCAACCCGCATCGGGTGCCCGACATCGTGCGCGTCGATACCCCACTTCGACCCTGCGACCTGTACAGCGGCCACAAAGCCGAAGCCGAAGCGATCGTGCGTTCATCGACGCTGGATTGGGTGGTGCTGCGCCTCGGCGGTGTGCTGAGCGTCGATCCTGCAGCGATGCCCTTTACTTCCGACGCGCTCTACTTCGAGAGTGTGCTGCCCACCGACGGCCGCATGCACAGCGTCGACGTCCGCGATGTCGCAACAGCTTTCGCCAATGCCACGACCGCAAATGTGGTGGGCGAGACATTCCTGATCGCCGGCGACGACTCGCACAAGGTCAGACAGGGCGACGTCGGGCCCGCGCTGGCGGCGGCGCGTGGCCTGCCCGGTGTCCTGCCGCCGGGCCGACCCGGTGATCCGGACAGCGACACCGCCTGGTTCGTCACCGACTGGATGGACAGCGCTCCTGCGCAGCAGGCGCTGTCCTTTCAGCACCACTCATGGCCGGACATGCTCGGCGAGATGGCGGAGCGCACCGGCTGGGTGCGCCACCCGATGCGGTTGGCGGCTCCGTTTCTGGCCCCTGTCGCGCGAATCGTGCTCGAACGCCGAGGCGCCTACCACGGCGCGCCGGGCCAGTACGCCGATCCCTGGGAGGCGATTCGCCGACGGCTGGGTGAGCCCGGCTTGGATGGTCAAACTCCGTAAGACCTAACGAACCTCTGCGCCGAGCGCGGCGATGACTTCGCGCGTGCGCCGTTTGGAAGCCACCAACTCTTCACGGTTGTCGCCGATCGGCAGCAAACGCACTGACAGATCCGTCACGCCGGCGTCGGCGAACCGGCGGAACCGCGCCAGGATGGCGTCCTCGTCACCGGCCGCGCAGAGATCGCCGACGTCTCTGGCGTCGCCGTAGTTCAACAACCGCTGGTAGTTCGGCGATACCTCGGCCTCACCCAGAATACGGTTCGCGCGCTCTCGTGCCGCCTCGATTTCCGTTGTGGCGCACAGACATACCGGAATACCCGCGACGATCCGTGGAGCGGGGCGCCCGGCGTTCTCGGCGGCTTTGGTGATCCGCGGCACGACGTGCTCGGCGACGGCGCGCTCGTCAGCCATCCACAACACGGTTCCACCGGCGCGCTCACCGGCCAGGGTCAGCATCACCGGACCGAGCGCAGCGACCAGCACCGGCAGTGGAGCGACCGGGGCCAGGTCGAGCGGGTTGTGCACAGTGAAGCTGTCGTTATCGACGTCGACCGGGCCCGGTCCACCCAGGGCCGCGTCGAGCACCTCCAGGTAATCGCGGGTGAACGCCGCCGGGCGTTCGTAGGGCAGGCCGAGCATGTCGCGGATGATCCAGTGGTGGGAGGGCCCCACGCCGAGGGCCAGTCGGCCTCCGGTGGCGGCGTGGACGGATAACGCCTGACGCGCCAACGCGATCGGATGCTGGGCCTGCAGGGGTACCACCGCTGTGCCGAGTTCTATGCGGAGGGTGCGGGTTCCCATCAACGCGACCGCCGTCAACGCGTCGAAGTCGTTGGGCACTTGAGGAATCCAGGCGGTGTCGAGTCCCGCGCTCTCGGCCCATTCGATGTCGGCAAGCATCCGACTCACTTTGCGTGCGGAGTCGCCGCGCTCTGCGCCGACCATCACTCCCAGACGCACGGTTCCTCCGCTGCAAAAAGTATCGTTATCCGTCGCTGGAAAACGTTACTTGCTGAAAAAGAGAATGCCAATACCGCCGACGGAGCGGCGCGTCTAGGCGCGGCAGAGGATTTCGCCGTGTGGAATGGCCAGCCAGCCGTCCGGGGCGGCGGCCCACGTGCGCCATGCGTCGGCGATGTCGGCCAACTCGGCCGGTGTGGCCAACTCCGCGTCGAGCAACTGACAGGCGACCGAAGAGTGCAGAATCCGGTCCGCCCACATTCCGCCCCACCAGGCGCGGTCGTCCGGCGTCGCGAAGCACCACACGCTGGCCGTCGGCACGATGTCCTCGAACCCGGCCTGCTGCGCCCAGGACAGCAGATGCCGACCGGCGTTCGACTCACCGTGGTTCGCTTGCGCTGCCTGCTCGTACAGATCCCGCCACCGGTCCAGTGCCGGCAACTGGGGGAACCAGATGAAACCCGCGTAGTCGGCGTCTCGGGCCGCCACAATTCCGCCCGGTTTGCATACGCGCCGCATCTCCCGCAGCGCCGGCACGGGATCTGCGACGTGTTGAAGTACTTGATGAGCGTGCACGACGTCGAAGGCGGCGACGGGGAATTCCAGCGCGTGCACATCCGCCGTCGCGAACGAGACATTCGATAGGCCACGGACTTGGGCCTCCGCGCGGGCGGCGTCGAGCACGTCTTCACTCACATCGATCCCGGTGACGCGACCGGGGTCGACTCGTGCGGCGATGTCGACGGTGATGGTGCCTGGCCCGCAGCCGATGTCCAGCACGGACTGTCCTGGGCGCAGGTGAGCCGACAGGTAGCTCGCGGAGTTCTCCACAGTGCGCCAGCGATGGGAACGAAGCACCGACTCGTGGTGGCCGTGCAGATAGCCGGCCTGGCTCATCAAGTTGCCTCTCGGTCTAGTGGGTCGCCGGCAGAGCGCGGTCCAAGAATGCGCGGACCAGAGTCGTCACCTCATCGAGGGCAGACTCGAGCAGGAAGTGCCCGCCGTCGAGGAGATGGATCTCAGCGCCGGGTAGGTCACCGGCGAAGGCCCGGGCACCTGCTGGTCCGAAGATCTCGTCACCACGCCCCCACACTGCCAGCAACGGCACTTGAGTGTTCCGGAAGTATTGGTGCAGGCGCGGGTAAAGCGCCGAATTCGTCGCGTAGTCCAGGAACAGTTTCAGCTGCACCTCGTCGTTGCCGGGTCGAGAAATCGAAGCGTAGTCGTGGTGCCAGGACTCCGGGTTCACCACGGTCTCGTCGGGAACGCCGGTCAGGTACTGCCACTTCGTCGCCTCCAACGTCAGGAACTGGCGCACAGCGGCTTCTGTCTCGGTGGTTCGTTTGTGCTGAAAGGCCCACACCGTCTTCCAGAAGCCCTCGACGAAACCGGCGTCGTAGCCGTTGCCGCTCTGGCTGACGATCGCGGTGATCGCCGACGGATCGTCCAGCGCGAGTCGCCAACCGATCGGCGCACCGTAGTCCTGCACGTAGATCGCGTAGCGCTCGACTCCCAGGCCGCGCAGCAGGCCGGCCGTCAGCGCGGTCAAGGCGTCGAAAGTGTAGTCGAACTGGTCAACTCCGGGCGCGTCCGACAAGCCGAATCCCAGGTGATCAGGTGCGATGACGTGGTAGCGGTCGGCCAATGCGGGCACCAGTTCCCGGAACATGTAGGAACTGGTCGGAAATCCGTGCAGCAGCAGCACAGCCGGTGCGTCCGGCCGGCCTGCTTCGCGATAGAACAGCTGGTGACCGTCGACGGTGGCGTAGCGGTGATGAACAACCGGCATGATCGTTTCCTCCTAGGTCGCCCGCAAGCAGGGGCATATTGGGTTGTGCATCCCATTATGCACCGGCAGACACCGGAGGCACAGGGGTTCTCGACGCTATTTCAGCCGATTGACACGACGCAGGCGGTGCACCTATTTTGGGATATCCGACCCATAAAACTAGGGCCTGCCGGCTGGCAGTCGAACGGCAGCTCTGGTGATGTAGCCGCCGACTCCGAAAGGGCGAACGATGACCGCTCTGCCGACCGCACCTGCGGTGGTACGCGAACAAGCCGGTAACGAAACCATGCGCGCAATCATCTTGGAAAAGTTCGGTGGTTTGGACAGTCTGGTCTACGCGGACATCCCCAAGCCGCTGCCGAAGGCCGGCGAAGTCGTCATTCACGTGAAAGCGTTCGGGATAAACCACGCCGAAATTCACATGCGCCGCGGGGAGTGGGCGGAAGCCGCTGAGGTCAGTGGCATCGAATGCGTGGGCATCGTCGATGCGTGTCCGGGCGACGAATTTCCGATCGGTGCCAAGGTAGCGGCCCTGATGGGCGGGCTGGGCCGCACGATCAACGGAAGCTACGCCGAGTACACCCGCGTGCGTGCGGCCAACGTCACCCTCATCGACGCGGAGCTGACCTGGGCGCAGCTGGCGGCGTTGCCGGAAACCTATGCGAGCGCCTGGACATGTTTGTTCCGTAACCTCGACTTGAAAGCCGGTGAGACACTGGTCATTCGGGGCGCCACGTCGTCATTCGGCCAGGCCGCACTGAAATTGGCAGTGGCCGCCGGTGCCAACGTCATTGCCACCGCACGCAACCCGGAACGCTTTCCGCTCCTCGAAAAGTTGGGCGCTTCCAGGGTGGAAATCGAGCGGCGCGACCTGGCGGATCACATCTTTGAAGCCAAGCGAATTGATGCCGTCCTCGATCTCGTGGGCAACAGCACTATTCTCGACTCCCTTGACATGTTGCGCCGCGGCGGAACGGCATGCTTGGCGGGATGGCTGGGCGGACTGGCACCCATAGGGGATTTCAATCCACTGGCCCGAATGGCCAGTGGTGTCAATTTCAGTCTCTTCGCCAGCCCGGTTTTCGGCAATCCGGGTTTCCCGGTGTCGGACGTACCACTGAGCGACATCGCACGACAGGTGGCCGACGGCAGACTCGATGCAAAGCCGGCACGGGTTTTCACGTTCGAGCAGATCCGCGAAGCCCATCGAGCGGCAGAGTCCGGGGAAGCCGGCGGAAAGGTCGTCGTCGTCTTCGACTGAACTGCCCAGCAATGGGCCACGTCTCCCAGTAACGGGAACTGGCGGACGGTAGCCTGGCACCGTGGCTGGTGCCCCCACATCTGACGATCAGCGGTTCACGGCCAAAGGCCGAGCCACCCGAGAGCGGATCATCCGGGCAGCCGCTGAACTGATCGTTGCGCAAGGCGTTTCGGCGATGAACATCGACGCCGTGCGCAAGTTGGCGTCGGTCAGCGGATCCCAGATCGCGCACTACTTCGCCGACAAGCAAGAGCTGATCCGAGCGGTGATCGCCCGTCAGACCCAAGTGGTGTTGGACTTCCACCGCCAACCCAAACTCGGCGGCTTGGACAACTTCGACGATTTCGAGCGCTGGATCCGGTTGAACATGCGCTATCTGCGGCGTTTCGGCTACGCCGGCACACCCACCTATCACGCGCTGGTCGGGCAACTCGCGAAATCCGACGACGCCACCCGTAGGGCGTTGTCGGCCGGTTACTGGCAGTGGGTCGACCTACTCGAAGAGTCCATCCAACGGATGAAAGACAACAAGCTGCTGATCGCCGGCGCCGATCCGCGCCAGCTTGCCATGGCCATCGTCAGCGCTCACCAAGGTGGCGGCACGCTCGCTTTCGCCTATCAGCAGGAGTGGCCTCACGCGGACGCAATCCGGTTCGCCGTCAACCACTTGCGAAGCTTCGCCACCGATCCAGCCGAACGTGCAGCGCGGCCGCCTCGGCGCATGCGTCGATGGAGTTGAACGACGCCGTGTCTGACCCGCCGCCCGGGCGGTTGACCCGGAAAGGAATCGCCACCCGGGCACGCATCATCGACAGTGCGGCCAAGCTGATGTTCACCCGCGGCGTCGCCGGCACCAGCGTCGACCAGGTCCGCCGAAGCGCAACTGTCAGCGGGTCACAGATCACTCACTACTTCCAGCACAAACGGGACCTGACGAGACAGGTCGTCGCCGCACGCCGAGGCGACGTCAAGAAGTTTCATTCCCAACCGCGCCTCGGCGCGCTCGACACGTTCGAGGCGCTGCAGGCGTGGGCCGACGCGTGCGCCGACGACCTGCGCACCGTTTACTGCGTGGGCGGATGCGTCTACGGCTCACTGGTCGGTGAACTGATCGAGGCCGACGACGACACCAGGGCGGACCTGGCCGCCGGCTACGACGACTGGCTCGGGATGTTTCACAGCGGCCTCGCGGCGATGCGGCAGCGCGGTGAACTGCGACCCGACGCCGACCCCCGGCACCTCGCCGTCGCGCTGGTCGCTGCGCATCAAGGCGGAGCGATGCTCAGTCACACCACCGGCAGCCCGGAACCGATGCGCGCGGCGCTGTACGCGGCCGTGCACTATGTCCGCTCCTTCGCGGTGAACCCCAAGAACCGGAAAATCGTTGCGCCGCAGGGCGTCAATTCACCGGGACGGCGAGAATCGGCCGCTGCACGCCGGCGCCCGGACCGTCGAAATGCCACCACTCGCCGGAATACCCGGTCAACCCGCCGGCGCTCATCACCTGACGAAGGTGAGCACGGTTCTCCTGAGCCGCCGCACTGACCCCGGCGGTGGCGAATGCTGTCGCGCGATCGGTGAAGTCGTCGAAGTCAGTACCCATGTCGAGCAGACAGCGGCCGGCCAGTCGGCGTTCGGGCGGGCAGCGGTCCGGCTGGCCGGCGACCGTCAAGTCGACCGAACGTGCGGCTTCATGGCTGCGCGCGTAGGGCCCCGGCCGGGCGACCCAGGCCGGGTTCGGTACGACCTGAAACAACCTGACCTGCGCGTCGTGTGGCCGGTAACAGTCCCAGAAGACCAGCACCTGTCCCGACGGGCGCACCGCGTCGGCGGCAGCGGCCAGACCGTTGCCCAGCGACTCGTGCACCAGGCAGCGAGCATCCGCGGGATACAACGAGACGCCGGTGAAATTGTTCGGGGTGGCGTAGCGCAGGTCGACGATCGCGTCGGGCACAGCGGTGCGGACGTCGACCAATCCCGCCGCCTGCGCCTCGGCGCTGACCGGCGGAACGTCGGCCCCTGCGGGCGCACCGCCGCGCCAGCCGAGGCCCGCGACAATCGCACCGACCAGGAGCACGCGCAGAATCCGCATCGCCACGTCGGCGTCAAACCTGGGAGGCTCGAGCATCAGGTTCGGGACTGCGTTCTGGGTCCGGGGCTTCGCCGAATCGGCCGAGCACCAGCGTCCCGGCCACGGCGATCACGAACCCCGCCACGACCAGCCAGCCGAACCCGTCGCGGGTCTGGTCGCCCAGCCACACCACCCCGACGAGCGCGGGTGGCACGGTTTCACCGACCACCATGCCGGCCACGGCCGTGGTCACCGACCCGCGCTGCAGAGCAGAAGTGAGCAGTAGAAATCCCGCGGCGCCACCCGCGAGCACCGCGTACAACGCTGGATTCTCGTAGAACGCGGCCTTTCTGGGATCGACCTGGTCAAGCAGGCGCACCGCGATCTCGACGACGCCGAACCCGCCGCCAGCGCCGAGACCTAGGGTGAGAGCACGTGCTCGGTCACCCAGCCGCCCGGCAAGAGCTCCGGCGACAAACACTGCTGCGACCAAACCCAACAATGCCCAGCCCAGACCGGCCGGCCCGTGCCGGGATCCTTCCGGACCGGCAGCAACTCCCAACATCGCCAGGCCTGCGCACACCACGCCGACCGCGGTCCACTCGGCACTCGACACCCGCACCGACAGGGCCCACGCGGCCAGGATGGCGGTGACCGCCAGCGAGGCGGCTATCGCGGCGGCGACGACATAGATCGGCACCAGCCGCAGCGCCACCACCTGCAGCACGAATCCCAGGCCGTCGAGGGCGAGCCCGGCGACGTACCGCCACTGCCGGGCCGCGCGGAGAAACAGAGCGGCGTCGACGCCGGAGCCGGTGCCCGCGTCGACGGAGCGGGTGGCCGCGGCCTGCAACACCGACGCCGCGCCGTAACAGACCGAACAGCACAGAGCCAGCAGCAAGCCGATCAGCACACCTCGACGATACGAGACTCAGTTCCCGGTGCTGGGCAGCATGCCGGCGATGGGTGAGGGCACGTCGCCGTTGGCGACCGACGTCATGAACCCGGGGCATTGCGCCTGGATGGCCATGCCCGCCAGGAAACCGGCGATTGGCGGGGCGGCACCGCCGTGGCCACTGACCTGCGCTGCGCTGCTGGCCAGGCTGCTGCCCGGTTGCACAAGCACGGGGCAGATCGACTGCCCCATCTGCGCGATCGCGTCACTGATCGGGTTGCTGCCGTCCGCGCCGATGCCATTCAGCACCGAGCCGGCAGGATCGTCGCCTGGATCGGCGTGAGCCGGCGTGGAAGAAGCCATGGCCGCGGCGCAGACGGCCACGGTCACGACAAACGGCCGCAGCACGCTGGCGGTGGTCGCGAGAAAGGCGACCGGGTCCATCCGTCTCCGGTCGATCGCCACCCTCGTTCGCCGAAATGGCATCGGGCGCTCGGACCAGACGTCTCGTTGAGCCGTACCTGTCGTCAATGCGGTCATGTCGAGCTCCTGTTCTCCCGCCATGGCCTGCGCCATGCGGCATAATTTGCGGTGATCTTCTGCCACTTCAGCAACGTGAGCTTCATCGGTCACACCCGCAACACGATCAGATAACCCCGTGCACCCACCGCGTGTCGATACTGCGATCGGTGAGACTTGAATGAGATAGTTCTTAGTTTCGGCCGAACTGGTTACGATCGGTCCTTCCACGGGCCGCAAACTTCAGAAGCGGTCTGCACTGCCGTCGCTCAGCCCAAGCGCTAATTCGGACCAGCGATTCGAGGCCCATCCACGATGCTCGAAGGTGCTCCGACGAATGTCGCGACCGACCCGGACGCCGTCTGGACTTATGCGGCCTGCCCGGCAGAGCCACTCGGAGGAGACCGAGGTCCGCTGAAAGTCACCGGTCAGGAGATGAGGCACACGCCGTGCGTTCTCGAACCGTTCGCCACCAAATCGAAGTTAGCCTTATCAGACCGATCTACCCACTCCGATGCTTCTATGAAGGACTTGCCGCCGGCTATCTGTCGCGCAACCAGGCGGTCGCGGCAGACTTCCCACCCGAAGTTGAGGTACCAAGCGCGGTCTAGGTACTGCCGGACATCCTTCCAATTGCCGGACTCCAATAGTAAGTAGTTGCCTTCGACTACAATTATGTTCGTATCTCTAGTAATGCCGATACTGGCCGCGATTGGTTCGTTGAGGGCTCTGCTGTAGTCGGGCACATACAACGTATCCTGACGCGGCGAACGTAACCGGGAAAGCGCCCAGATGAATCCGCCGACATCGAATGTCTCCGGTGCACCCTTGATGTGGGCGATGCCCTTTTTCTCGAGTTGAGCATTCGACAGATGAAAGCCATCCATCGGGAAGACGACGGCGGTGTCGCCGCCACGCCTGTTTATCTCATCGACGATGTAGCTTGCCAGCGTGGACTTTCCAGAGCCCGGGGGACCAGCCAAACCGATGATCGTATGCCGGCCATGAGGGAGCCTAGTATCCGAGATCAGCTCCGAAAGAATTGGGGTGGCGTGAGTCAGGTCCACCTGGAGATTATATCCGACGTGAAGCGTCTGTCCTCAAGGCCCAATGGGCGCTATTTCTGTGGCTGCCGGCGCGGTCAATTGTTTTTTCGGTCGCGCGGTGAAGATCTTTTTCCATATTCGAGACCTTGGCGACCGCCGCAAGAATACAATTTTGTCAGTCGTGCGAGAACGCCGCAGTGAGCGATGCCAGCGTCTCAGCGGAGGTGTAGGTGGGTTGCCAGCCCAGCTCCTTCTTTGCCTTTGTGGTGTCCATGACGATGGATGCACCCAATACGGGTAACCATTCATGCGCAGCGGGCCCAATCGGCAAGCGCGACAGCGTGCCGGAGACCATGGACATCGCCTTCGCAGTGACAAGCACCGGTCGACCGCCGAAGGCCCTTGCCAAATCAGAAACGGTAACCACTCCGTCGCCGGCGATGTTGTAAGCACCGCACGGTGACGACCCCACTGCCGCCAAAGCGATTGCCGCCGCAACGTCGTCGTGGTGCACCAACTGCAGCGGAAAGCCGGGATCGGGTACCAGCGGAACTGCCTTGATCACCGCACGCATCACCTCACCCAACGCCGGCGCCTTCGGTCCAGCAACCACGCACGGTCGCAGAACAACAGCCTGCAGCGACGAGCCCTGAGTGATTTCGGCGAGCGCCTCCTCGCACTGAACTTTCTGCTCGGAGTAATAGTGCTCCGGCGAGCCACGTGGCGGCATGTTCTCGGTCAGCGGAACAGGATTATCTGCGTGGTAGCCGTATGCCGCCACTGAGGAGGTGTACACCAGGCGCTTGGCCCGGCCGGCCGCAACCGTCGCCTCGAACACGTTGCGAGTGCCCTGCACATTGATGCGCGCGCTGTCTTCGCGCGATGCGAAGATCACGAAGGCCAGGTGAATGACGACGTCGGCGTCCGCAACAAGCGCATCGACCGCGTTGCGGTCGAGGATGTCGCCTTGCCGGTAAGTAGTCTTCATCCAGCCGCATGCCGAGGCGTCAAACGGTCGGCGGGCCATTCCGATGATCTCGTCTACCGCCGGCTCGCACTCGAGTGCTGTCACCGCCGAGATACCGATGTCGCCGGTGGGGCCAGTAACGGCCACGGTCAATCCCACCTTCTCCAGCTACCCATGCCGGCGCTGGCACCAAACGGCCGAAACGACACTGGAAGGCGGCGCGCCTCGCGGGTTGCCACCATCACCCGGCGGAAGCCGCAGCCGTGTCAATCTCGCGCGCTCCCACCCGCGCGGCGTCGTACCCTGGCGAGCACGTCGTCGGCGGCGCGGAACTGCACACGGCGTACCCGCCCGGCCTCGACAGTGAAGTCGAAGGCGACCTTGATCTCGCCGCGGTGGATCCAGGCGGCGCCCGGACGATCGTCAACGAATACCGGGAAGGCAGCCGCGGCAGCGCCGTTGAAGAAGCTGGCCACCTCATCGGGGCCCTCCAGGCGCGTCGGCGTGCCGAGCACGCTCGCGGCCGCGTCGGCGGAGACCACCGCGTCGGGAGCGAGCAGCTCCAGCAGCCGTGTGAAGTTACCCTCGTGGGCCGCGGCCATGAAGGCGTCCACGATCTCCCAGTCGGCGAGGGCATCCTCGAGCGTGGCCGGGCGCACCTTGGCGCGAGCCCGAGAGGCCAGCTTGCGCGCCGCGACCGGCGTCGTGTCGAGCATCGAGGCGATCAACTCGAAGTCAACACCGAAGCTGTCGTGCAACACAAAGGTCACCCGCTCGGCGGGCGTTAGGCGGTCGAGCACGACCTGCAGCGCGATGCCGACGGTATCTGCCAGCACCACTTCATCGGCCGGGTCGGGTGCCGTCGCCTCGGCCTCGATCGATTCCGTCGGCAGCGGCGCACGCGCCCGCAGCCGGTCGAGGCACAGCCGCGAGGTCACCCTGGTCAGCCAGCCCGGCAAGTTGTCGATTGGCTCGTCGGTGGCGTGCAGCCGGAGCCACGCCTGCTGCACGGCGTCCTGGGCCGCGTCGGCGTCGCCCAAAATTCGCGCAGCGATGCGCTGTAGGCGGGGACGCTCGGCCTCGAAGCCGTCGCGGAGCTGATCGTCGCTCACCATGGCGGTCACACTTTCATCGTCGGGTGCGTCACCACTCTGACGCACCCGGACCGCCCGGTGTGACCGAGGAGGAGGACGCTTCGTGAAGACCATGACCTGCAAGGACCTCGGTGGCCCCTGCGATCTCGCGCACCGCGGGGAGAGCGCCGACGAGATCATTAAGGCACAGGACCAACACCTCAAAGAACTCGTGAAGGCCGGCGATGACGCCCACGTGCCCGCCCGCGACGACATGAAGGGCCGCTGGCGCCACCCGATGAAGTCGATGAGCTGGTACAACGGCGTCAAGAAGCGGTTCGCCGAGCTGCCGGAGAGATGACGCTCAGGTTGCGCTGTTCGCTATCTGGTACTTCATGAAGCCTCGAAGTTTCCCAGCCTCCGTGGGGAGATCCGCAGCGGCGGCGCAGCGAAATCGCGAACATCCAATTGGATTACTCCGACGTGGTCACCTTCCACTGCTATGACGAACCGGCAGGCTTCGAGGCCCGGATCGCCGAACTGTCCTCATTGGGGAGGCCGATCCTCTGCACCGAGTACCTGGCTCGGACGCTGGGCAGTACCGTTGAAGGGGTCCTGCCAGTTGCTAAGCGGCACAAGGTTGGTGCGATCAATTGGGGTTTGGTCGCGGGTAAGACCCAGACCTACTTTCCATGGGACTCCTGGGATCACCCGTACACGACAGCTCCGAAGCTCTGGTTTCAAGACGTGGTCCATCCCGATGGACAGCCCTACCGGGACACCGAAATGCAAACGATTAGCAAGCTGACCAAGCTCTGATGTCACCGCGATGACCGCTTGATATTGCTGTTCAGCCCGGCTTAACTCCGTCGTCTAGCGAGTTTCGAGGATCAGCCGAAACCGCTTTAAGGATCAACCGAAACACTGTCGGCCATCGGTGCAGATCCGCATTTCAGGACGTTTAGCGAACAGGTGTTCACGGGTAGCCGTGCGGCTGAGGGTGTCGGCGGTACCGACTTGGCGCGGTAGCCGTCGCGCCGACCACCTGACGGGGAAGACGGTTGACGATGAGTGACAACTTAGCTGCAGCTCAAGGGGCGCCAGGTGTGCCCCATGTTGTGCCCCATGAGGAGCTTCGCCGTGACGAACCGCTGCGGGCGCCCGAGGAGGACCCGTTCTATCAACCACCGCCGGGCTTTCAGCACGCCCGCCCCGGTGATCTGCTGCGCTCGCGCGACGTTGAGCTGGGATTTCTCGGCGTGATCCCGCAGCGGGTGCGGGCCACCCAGCTGCTTTATCGCAGCACCAACCTGCACGGGGAGCCCGAGGTCGCGGTGACTACCGTTCTGCTGCCCGACCAACCCCATACCGGACGCGTGTGCCCGCTGTTGTCGTATCAATGCGCGATAGATGCGGTGGCCTCCCGATGCTTTCCCTCACACGCCCTGCGCCGCGGCGCGAAGCCGATCGGCGCTTTCGTGCAGTCCGAGTACCTGCTGGTCGCGGCCGCGCTGGCGGAGGGGTGGGCGGTATCGGTACCTGACCACGAAGGATGCCGCGGTATGTGGGGCGCACCACATGAGCCTGGCTTCCGAATTCTCGACGGTGTACGCGCGGCGTTGCATAGCGACCGTTTGGGCTTGTCGCCCTCAGCTCCCGTCGCACTGTGGGGCTATTCCGGCGGCGGACTCGCCTCGGCGTGGGCCGCTGAACACAGCGCCGATTACGCCCCGGATCTCAACGTCGTCGGCGCGGTGCTCGGCTCACCGGTCGGTGACTGCGGCAGCGTCGCACGCCGCCTCAACGGCACCTTCTTCGCCGGCCTGGCCGCCCTAATGATCGCGGCGTTGACGCACGTCTTTCCCGGCGCGCAACGCGTCGTCGACGAGCACGCCAGTGACGCGGGCAAGAAATTGCTCGACGACCTGCACTCGATGACAACGGCGCAGGCCGTCTGGCGTCTGCGCGGCATGGACATCGGGAAGTACGTCGACATGTCTGCCGATGAGCTCTGGGACCTGCCCGAGGTGCGAGACGTCTTTGATGCCACCAAGCTGGGCCAGTCCACCCCTCGTCCGCCGCTATTGGTCGTGCAGGCGGTGCACGACAGCATCATCGGCGTCGAGGCCATCGACAAGCTTGTCGCGTCCTATCAGCAAGCGGGAGCCGCGGTCACATATCACCGGGACCGATTCTGCGGTCACTTGCTGTTGCATCCACTTTCTGCTCCCATGACGCTGCGATGGCTGCGTGACCGGTTCGCCGAGCGGGACGTAAACAAGGGTCGCTCCCGCACCGAGTGGCCGACGCTGTTCAACCCCTCGACCTGGTTCGGCATGCTCAAGCTGGGCGTCATCACAGCAAAGGTGATCATCGGGCGGTCCGTCCAGCGACATCGGTTGTCCGACACCGATGCACCTTGAACGAAACAGCGAAAACCCGCTTACCTCTGCGAATTAGCTTCCGAGCACATGCGGGCGAGAATGTGATCTCGGTGGCAGCAGTTGTGTCGCAGCCATACCGCGTCGATCGGCCACACCCGCGGGTGGGTGGCCGGGCGAATCCGGTGGCCAGGGCCGGGATCGAACCGGCGACCTTCCGCTTTTCAGGCGGACGCTCGTACCGACTGAGCTACCTGGCCGTGGGGCAGCGTGTGCCTCGCCGTACTGGCGACCCTGACGGGACTCGAACCCGCGACCTCCGCCGTGACAGGGCGGCGCGCTAACCAACTGCGCCACAGGGCCTCGCTGTGAACCACCTGCTCCACGTCGCCGCGTCGCAGTACCCCCTACGGGATTCGAACCCGCGCTACCGCCTTGAAAGGGCGGCGTCCTAGGCCGCTAGACGAAGGGGGCCAGAACCGAATCTCTCCGGGGTACTCACAACGCGTTGCACTGGGAGCCACGTCAGCTTAGGGCACCGCAGACCCAATCCTCAAACGCACACCGCTGACGCCGCCAAGTATCCTATCCGTCGCGCCCCTATAGCTCAGTTGGTAGAGCTACGGACTTTTAATCCGCAGGTCCTAGGTTCGAGTCCTAGTGGGGGCACCACCAGGGAGCCGACCGCAACGTCCCCTTGCCTCGCGCACGGTTCCTCGGGTACTCCGGGCCTATGAAAGGCATGTCACGGCGGTCATTCACGCGGCTGGCGGCAGGGCTCGGCGCGCTGGGCACGACGGGCGCGGTAAGCGGCCTCGCGGCGGCGTGCAGCCACAAACCGGCCTCTTCACCCCCGGCGGCGCCGCCGCCGTCATCCTCGGGGCCCGCTGTCGGGTACGTGCTGTCTCACGAGGAGTTCACCACCGCCCAACTGGTCGACCAGGCGGTGGCCGCCGAGCGGGCCGGGTTTCGGTATCTGTGGACCAGTGACCACATCCAGCCCTGGCAGGACAACGAAGGCCATTCGATGTTCCCCTGGATCACGCTGGCTCTGGTCGGCCAACGCACCGACCACATCCCGTTCGGCACCGGCGTGACCTGCCCTACCTACCGCTATCACCCCACGGTGGTCGCCCAGGCGTTCGCCTCGCTGGCGAGCTTGTATCCGGGACGGGTCTTCCTCGGCGTGGGCACCGGTGAGCGCCTCAACGAGCAGGCCGCGACCACCCAGTTCGGGTCCTACCGGGAACGCCACGACCGCTTGGCAGAAGCCATCGACCTCATCCGCCAATTATGGTGCGGTCAGCGAACCTCATTTCAGGGCCGGTACTTTCAGACCAACCAGCTCAAGCTCTACGACCCGCCGCCGTCGCCACCGCAAATCTTCGTTGCCGCGGGCGGCCCCAAGAGCGCACACCTGGCCGGACAGTACGGGGACGGCTGGATCACCCAGGCGCACGACGTCACCAACAAGCAGCTGCTCGACGCGTTTCACCAAGGCGCGCAACAGTCCAACCGGGACCCCGCCACGCTGGGCAAGCGCGCGGAGATGTTCGCCGTCGTCGGCGACACGAACGAAATCAACCATGCCGCCGAGCAATGGCGTTTCACCGCCGGCGCCGTCGACCAGCCCAATCCCGTCGACATCCAGCGTGCCGCGCAAGCCAATCCACTGGACAAGGTGATCAGCGGGTGGGCCACCGGCACCGACCCCGCGAGCCACATCACCAAGGTGCAAACGGTTCTCGACGCCGGCGCCACGCCGTTCGTGCACTTCCCGCAGCAGGATCCGACGACGGCGATCGAGTTCTATCGCGCCAAAGTTCTGCCACGCCTGCACTGACCGAGCTAGCGCAGCAGCGCGGCCTGGAGGTAGGTCATGTCGGCGAAAGCCGCGGCGACTTCGTCGTCGGGGTAGTCGAATCCGTTGTTGGCGTGCAGTTCTGCGGCGGTGTGCGGCGACACCTGCCAGCCGTGCCCGGTCAGGTAGTCGATGATGTGGCCGCGCTCGAAGTGGTACACGAGTTCGTTGAAGTCCACGACGCCGAAGCCGAGCTCGCTCATTCGCTCGTGATGCGCGCGGTACCACTCGTCAGCGAATATGCTTGTGTCAGGGACGAATTCGCAGGCGAGTTGGCTGGCCGGCACGCTCATGGCGGTGATGTTGTCGAACAGCTTGTCATGGGCTTCGGGTGGCAGATAAACGACCAGCCCCTCGGCGGTCCACGCCGTCGGGGCGTTGCGGTCGAATCCAACGTCACGCAGGGCCGCCGGCCAGTCGTCGCGCAGATCCACCGCAACGATCCGGTGCTCGGCAGTCGGCTTGGCACCCAACTCGCTGAGCGTCGCGGTTTTGAACTCGATGACCTCCGGCAGGTCAACCTCGTAGACGACGGTTGCGTCCGGCCACGGCAAGCGGTAGGCCCGCGCGTCGAGGCCGGACGCCAAGATGACGGCCTGTCGGATACCGGCGCGTGTCGCGTCGAGGAAGAACCGGTCGTAGAAGCGAGTGCGCACCGCCATGCCGCGCGCCATACGGTTCGGGTCGAACTCGTGTCCCTGGGTCACCGGAATCTTGCCGTCCACCAGCCGGGTGTACACGTTGATGCCGACCGCCCGCACCAGCGGAGCGGCGTAAGGGTCGTCGATCAGCGGTTCGGGTCCCGCGGCGGCCAGGGCGCGCTGGGCGGCGACCATCGTTGCGGTCGCCCCGACACTCGTCGCCAGATTCCAGCTGTCACTGTCGGACCGCGCCATCGCAGCTCCTATCTCGAGGTCTGCAAATAATATAGGTCCGCTACTTATCAGCGTATTTCCGGCGAGGAGGACCTGGGATGGACTTCGCGCAGCGGACCATTGAGCTGGCCCGCCAAAACGTCGCCGACGGTGGCAGGCCGTTCGCGACGGTGATCGTCCGGAACGGTGAGATACTGGCCGAGAGTGCCAATCGTGTTGCGCAAAGCAACGATCCAACGGCGCACGCCGAAGTTCTCGCCATCCGTGCGGCCTGCATCCAACTCGGCACTGAGCACCTGACCGGCACCACCATCTATGTGCTGGCCCACCCGTGCCCAATGTGCCTGGGCGCGCTGTACTACTGCTCACCCGATCAAGTCATCTTCCTGACCTCGCGCGAAACCTATGAGCAGTACTACGTCGACGACCGCAAGTACTTCGAGCTGGCCACGTTCTACGCCGAGTTCGGTAAGAACTGGGACGAGCGGCGTCTGCCCATGCGCTATCAGCCACAAGAAGCCGCGGTCGAGGTGTACCGGTTCTGGCAGGAGCGCAACGGCGGCGAACGCCGCGCTACCTGTGCTGGTGTCCGGTGAGTGTCGCACACCCTACCTCGCCTCTGCTACTATCTGCGTATGCATGCAGGTTCGAAGGAAGGCTTGCCGGCCGACCAGGCCAACTTGGTCGTAGAAGTGTTCCGCATGCTGGCCGACGCCACCCGCGTGCAGGTGCTGTGGGCCCTGACCGACCGGGAACGGTCGGTCAATGAATTGGCCGAGCATGTCGGCAAACCGGCACCGTCGGTCTCGCAGCACCTGGCCAAGCTGCGGATGGCGCGCCTGGTGCGCACCCGTCGGGACGGCACCACCGTCTTCTACCGACTGGAGAACGACCATGTGCGCCGGCTGGTTACCGACGCGGTGTTCAACGCCGAACACGCAGGTCCCGGCGTCCCGCGGCACCACCGCGCCGATGAGCGGTTGCACGTGGTCGCCGAACATCCACAACCGACATAACCGGAGGTCACCATGACGGAGCAGCACACTCACTCAACGCCGCACTCTCACGAACACCGGCACGGCGAGACCACACACTCCCATGCCCACACGTCACATGAGCACGAGCACATCGAGCACGAGCATCCGCACACCCACGACGGCGGGACTGAGCACACCCACCCCCATGTGCACCAAGCCGGATTAGAGGATGCCCACCTGCACAGCCACGCCTAGGCGCTGCCCATCAGACTTGCGGGCAGTAATGCTTGGGATTCTTGCGCTCGTCGAGGGGCGGCAAGTTGCGCGCCGGCGTGTGCACCAGCGGCGCATCGGCCGGGACCCGGCCGGTGGCGCGGTCCCATCCCGCCCGTGCCCGTGGGTGCATGCGGGTCCGGCGCGGTAGACAGCTGAAAGCCAGGTAAACCAGGTCGCCGAAGCGGCGGTGTAGCCACTCGTCGCGCCGCGACCATTGGTAGCCCATCAGTTGGCGTACCGGCGGGTCGTAAAGCCCAACGGTCACCCAGACGAAGAACGGTGCCAGCAGTCTGCGTTGCGCAGCCCACAGCCAGGCGGGCAGCCATTGGGCAAACGGCGGTTTAGGCAGTTCCGTCAGGTTGAGCACCTCGCGCGCCGCCCAGTTGTTCTCCAGCACCTCACGGCACATGTGGTCCCAATAGTCCTGGAACTCCTCCCACGACTGGGGAACCGGCCGCATGCTCATGCCGTACATCCGGTACCACTCGATGTGCTCGTCGAACAGTTGGCGCTTCTGCGCTTCGGTCAGGCCACCGCAGAAGTGTTCGCCCACGTGCAGGGTGCCGACGAAGAAGGTGGCGTGCGCCCAGTAGAAAACGTCGGGATTCAGCGCGTGGTAGCGACGGCCCAGATCGTCGGTGCCCTTGATGTCGACGTGGTAATCGCGCACATCGGCGCCCGTCGATGCGGAACGGTCACCGTCGAACACCACCCCGCCGATCGGGTAGAGCGATCGCAGCAGCCGCTGCCAGCGTTCCCGGAAGAAAGTGGAGTGCTGCTCGACGGCGGCGCCGAGTTGGGGATGCATGTTCTGCATGGATCCCGCCCAGGGCCCCTGCAACATGCCGCGCCAGTCGCCGAAGTAACGCCATGTCAGCGAGTCCGGCCCCAACGCTCGCGGCGGCGCGTCGTAACCCAGCGGCGAGACCGGGCAGCCGCCAGGGACTTCTTCGGCGCTGGTCAGCGGCCCCGCGTCGGACGTATCTTGGGTCACTGGCGATACCTGTTTCGCTGGGGGGCGCGTTGACTACGCCCGTTGTCAGATCTCAGACTAGGAGAGACGTGCCGTCCGGTCAACGACGAGGCCGCTGGTATGGCGTCCCGCTGCAGAACCGTCTGGCGTTGCGTCGTGATGAGCTGCTTGCCGCGGGGGTACAGCTGCTGGGCGCCGAGAACGGGCCGGCGTTGACCGTTCGTGCGGTCTGCCGCACGGCCGGGTTGACCGAACGCTACTTTTACGAAAGCTTCGCCGACCGCGACGGATTCGTCCGTGCGGTCTACGACGACGTCTGCACGCGCGCGATGTCGACGCTGACCTCGGCGGGCACGCCGAAAGAGGCCGTAGAGCAGTTCGTTGCCCTGATGGTCGACGACCCCGCGCGCGGGCGGGTCTTGCTGCTGGCCCCGGAAATGGAACCGGTCCTGATGCGCTCGGGCGCGGAATGGATGCCGAGCTTCATTGAGCTGCTTCAGCGAAAATTGACCCGAATCGGCGACCCGGTGATCCAGAACATGGTGGCAACCAGCCTCATCGGCGGTCTCAGCGCGTTGTTCAGCGCCTACCTCGCTGGCCGGCTGACCGCTGACCGGCAGCAGTTCATCGATTTCTGCGTCGACATGCTCCTGGTTCGTCCTGCGACCTACGAACTCGCCGAGGACGTCGGAGAGCCGCGCGGCTGACAGTTCTGAATTGCCACGCTGGGGGAACTTGAATGTCACCGGCATACACACTTATATTGAGTGCAACCGACTGACACAGATACTGGGAGGTCACTGTGCCGGATCCACAAGACTTGGACCTGCTGCACGAACTCGAGCCGGTGGTCGAGCGCAACCTCAATCGGCATCTGCGCATGCACAAAAGCTGGAACCCGCACGACTACATCCCATGGTCAGACGGCAAGAACTTCTACGCGCTCGGTGGTCAGGACTGGGAGCCCGGCCAGTCCAAGCTCACCGACGTCGCGCAGGTGGCGATGGTGCAGAACCTGATGACCGAGGACAACCTGCCGTCCTATCACCGTGAGATCGCGATGAGCATGGGCATGGACGGCGCGTGGGGTCAATGGGTGAACCGTTGGACCGCCGAGGAAAATCGTCACGGCATTGCGCTGCGCGACTACCTGGTGGTGACCCGGGCGGTCGACCCGGTGGAACTGGAGAAGTTACGCCTCGAGGTGGTCAACCGGGGGTTCAGCCCGGGCCAGAACCGCCAGGGCGATTTGTTCTGCGAGAACATCTTCGACTCGATCCTCTACGTCACGTTCCAGGAACTGGCCACCCGCGTTTCGCACCGCAACACCGGAAAGGCCTGCAACGAGACGATTGCCGATCAGCTGCTCGCCAAGATCTCGCAGGACGAGAACCTGCACATGATCTTCTACCGCGACATCAGCGAAGCCGGTATGGAGATAGCGCCGAACAAGGCGATGAAGTCGTTGCACCGGGTGTTGCGCAACTTCAAGATGCCCGGATTCTCGGTGCCGGAGTTCCGCCGCAAGGCCGTGATGATCGCGGTCGGCGGTGTCTATGACCCGCGCATCCATCTCGACGAGGTGGTGATGCCGGTGCTGAAGAAGTGGCGCATTTTCGAGCGTGCGGATTTCACCGGCGAGGCCGCCGAACTGCGCGACGACCTCGCTCTGCTGATCAAGGAGCTCGAGGTCGCCTGCGAGAAGTTCGAGATCTCCAAGCAGCGCCAACTCGACCGGGAAGCCCGCACCGGCAAGAGGATCACTGCTCAGGAACTGCACACCACGGCGGGCAAGCTCGTGATGAGCCGGCGGTAGCCGGCGTTGCGCATCGGCCCGATCGAGCTCGCCAGCCCGGTCGTGCTGGCACCGATGGCGGGCGTCACCAACGTGGCATTTCGCACGCTGTGTCGTGACTTCGGTTCGATGTGTGGCGACCCGCTGCGCCCGGCACCGCCGCGCTTGCGATCGCCGCGAGAGCAGCCCCGTATCGGAACGGTCAGCGGACTCTACGTCTGCGAGATGGTGACCGCGCGGGCACTCGTCGAGCGTCATCCCGCCACCCTGCACATGACGACCTTCGCCGCCGAGGAGACGCCGCGCTCGCTGCAGCTCTACACCGTCGATCCGGCCACCACCTACGCGGCGGTCAAAATGATCGCCGACGAAAGCCTCGCCGATCACGTCGACATGAATTTCGGGTGCCCCGTGCCGAAGGTGACCCGCCGCGGCGGCGGGGCGGCGTTGCCGTTCAAGCGGCGGTTGTTCGGTCAGATCGTGGCGGCCGCGGTACGCGCCACGGCCGGCACCGACATCCCGGTGACGGTCAAATTCCGCATCGGCATCGACGACGCCCACCACACCCATCTGGATGCCGGCCGCATCGCCGAAGCAGAAGGCGCGGCCGCAGTGGCGTTGCATGCCCGCACCGCGGCACAGCGCTACTCCGGAACGGCGGACTGGGACCAAGTCGCCCGGCTAAAGCAACAGGTGCGCACGATCCCGGTGCTCGGCAACGGTGACATTTTCGACTCTGCCGACGCGCTGGCGATGATGGCGAGCACCGGATGCGACGGCGTCGTGATCGGGCGGGGCTGCCTGGGCCGGCCCTGGCTGTTCGCTGAACTGTCGGCGGCTTTCACCGGACGCTCGGCCCCGACGCCGCCCACTCTGGGCCAAGTCGCCGACATCATCCGGCGGCACGCCGACCTGCTTTCGACGCATTTCGGTGCCGACAAAGGCATGCGCGACCTGCGCAAACACATCGGCTGGTACCTGCATGGCTTTCCCGCCGGATCCGACTTGCGCCGGGCATTAGCGCTGGTGAAGAGCTACGACGAGCTCGACCGGCTGCTCGGCCGGCTGGACGCCGACGTGGCCTTCCCAGAGGCTGCCACCGGGCCGCGCGGGCGGCAGGGGTCCCCGGCGCGGGTGGCGCTGCCCGATGGCTGGCTGACCGACAGCGAGGACTGCACCCTGCCGGCCGGCGCCGACATGATGCACTCCGGCGGTTGAATCCGCTGTTTGGTGGCATACGCCACCTCCCGCATCGCGTTTCTGCGCCCGTCTAAGTACGATGTGGATCTTGTTGCCCCGCAGTCCGGTGGTGGCCGGCCCGGCTTCTGCCGCCGCAGTGCGGGAACGGGGGGCGCGACCCGCTGGTTGCGTGGATTTGCAGTGCTGCACCACCGGCACTGTGTTGATGGATGCGCACCGACATGGGCACCTGATCTGCAGTTCGGAGGCCGGTAGGACATGAGTGACGGCGACGACGGCGCCGCTGACGCCACTCGTGCGACCGCTGCCCCCGACGGCAACACAGGGGACGCCGCGCACCCGGCGCTGCGCCCGCTCGGCGCCGCGCCGTGGGAACGTTTCCAGCAGCCTCAGAGGTCCCGGAGCGGGTCTGCCGCCGTCACCCCCGTGAAACGGTCCGCATTGTCGCCAGCCGAGGCCGAGCGGTCCGACGGCAGCGGCGGAAGCCACGCTGGAGGCGAACTCACCGTCGCCGACCTGATCGCGAAGGTCGGCGGAGTGCCGGCCAAGCGGCGCCGCCGTCACCACGCCGCGCCGGAAGTGGACTTCACCGAGGTACTCACGGCCGTACCCGACGAAGCTGTCCCGGAACTCCCGCCGGCACGGGCCTACGCCGACGAGCTAGCCCACCAGAACTCGGTCTATCCACTCGAGGAAGCCGACCCCGGCGACAGCTTCGCTGCCGAAGACAGCGGCAGCGCCGCCTTTGCTGAAATCGACGCAGGCCCCGTTGCCGACGACCAGAAACCTGCTCGTCGCCGACGGCCGCTGCTGCTGGCCGGGCGGTCGATCGCGGCGCTCATCGCGGTCCTGAGCCTGGGTTTGACCGGTGGGGCATATCAGTGGAGTGCGTCGAAGAATCACCGGTTGAACATGGTGAGCGCGCTGGACCCGCACTCGCGCGACGTCGTCAACCCCAACGGACAGTTCGGTGACGAGAACTTCCTGATCGTCGGCATGGACACCCGCGCCGGGGCGAACAGCCAGGTCGGCGCCGGTGACACCGACGACGCCGGCGGTGCCCGATCGGACACCGTGATGCTGGTCAACATCCCGGCCAACCGCAAACGCGTGGTGGCGGTGTCCTTCCCACGGGACCTGGCGATTACCCCGGTGCGCTGTGAGGCCTGGAACCCCGACACCGGCGCGTATGGACCGCTGTATGACGACAAGACCCATTCGTGGGGTCCCGACATGGTCTACACCGAGACCAAACTGAACTCGGCTTTCGCCTTCGGGGGGCCGAAGTGCCTGGTCAAGGTGATCCAAAAGTTGTCCGGGCTGAGCATCAACCGTTTCATGGCGATCGACTTCGTCGGGTTCTCCAAGATGGTCGATGCGCTAGGCGGCGTCGAGGTGTGCTCCACCACCCCGCTGCAGGACTACGAACTGGGCACCATCCTGGGACATTCCGGCCGCCAGGTCGTGAGCGGGACCACCGCACTGAATTACGTGCGCGCCCGCCAGGTGACGACGGAGGACAACGGCGACTACGGGCGCATCAAACGCCAACAGATGTTCTTGTCATCGCTGCTGCGGTCGCTGATCTCGAAGAACACCTTCTTGTCGCTGGGCAAGCTGAACAACGTCGTCAACATGTTCATCAACAACAGCTACGTCGACAACGTCCAGACCAAAGACCTTGTCGACCTCGGTCAATCCGTGCAAGGGCTGACCGCCGGACACATCACCTTCGTGACCATCCCGACCACCGGGATCACCGACGAAGACGGCAACGAGCCGCCGCGCACGGCCGACGTGCGGGCGCTGTTCGACGCGGTCATCAACGACGACCCGCTGCCGGAAGAAAACGACGCGAACGCACAGGACTTGGGTCCGCCGTCGGCCAAGAAGAGCCACTCGACGTCGACTAAGGCCCCGGCGCCGAGCCCCACAAGCCAGCCGCACCCCGACCAGGTGCAGGCGGTGACCACCGCACCGGAGGCCGTCACAGTTCAGGTTTCCAACGCCACCGGTAAGACCGGGCAGGCCACCACCGCCAGCAACCAGTTGGAGCAGCGCGGTTTCAACGTGATGACTCCGAACGACTACCCCAAGACGGTGAAGTCGACGACGGTGTTCTTCTCCCCGGGCAACGAACAAGCCGCCGCGACGGTCGCCACGACGTTCGCGGATTCGAAGGTCGAGCGGGTCACCGGCATCGGAAGTCTGGTACAGGTGGTGCTCGGCCCCGACTTCCGGGCGGTGGCCGTTCCCCCACCGTCCGGGTCGTCGGTCAGCATGCTGGTCAGCCACAACGCCAGCAGTGCCGCGACCAAGCTGCCCGAGGACCTCACCGTCACCAACGCCGCTGACACTCGCTGCGAGTGACGTCGTCCCTTTCGCTTCGTCGTGGTGTCACCTGGCGCTTGACGCCGTTTCCGCTGCTGACCACGTAGTCTTGGACCATGCGGACCGCGTACCATGAGCGACTCACCGAGTTAACTGACCAACTTGGTGAGATGTGCCGGTTGGCCGGGGTTGCCATGGAGCATGCAACGCAGGCCCTGCTGCAGGCTGATCTGGTGCAGGCCGAGCAGGTGTTCTCCGACCACGAGCAGATCGCGATGCTGAGTGCTCGAGCCGAGGAAAGTGCGTTCGTGCTGCTGGCGCTGCAGGCGCCGGTGGCCGGGGATCTGCGCGCGATCGTGAGCGCCATCCAGATGGTCGCCGACATCGACCGGATGGGTGCGCTGGCCCTGCACGTCGCCAAGATTGCGCGCCGGCGTCATCCCCAGCACGCCCTGCCCGAAGAGGTCAACGGATACTTCGCCGAAATGGGTCGAGTGGCGGTCGAATTGGGTAACAGCGCCGAGGAAGTGCTGTTGTCCCGCGATCCGGAGAAAGCGGCGCGCATCCGCGAAGAAGATGACGCGATGGACCACCTGCACCGGCACCTGTTCAACGTGCTGATGGACAAGGAATGGAAGCACGGCGTGGCTTCCGCGGTGGACGTGACGCTACTCGGCCGGTTCTACGAGCGGTTCGCCGATCACGCCGTCCAAGTGGCGAGACGCGTCATCTTCCAAGCGACCGGCAGACTCCCCGACGACGACGCGCTGGCGGCGGCGAACTAGTCGTCAGCCGAAGCGGCCGGAGATGTAGTCCTCGGTAGCCTTTTGGGTGGGATTGGAGAAGATCTTCTCGGTGTCGTCGATCTCCACGAGGCGTCCCGGCTTGCCGACGGCTTCGAGGTTGAAGAAAGCGGTCTGATCGCTCACTCGCGCCGCCTGCTGCATATTGTGGGTGACGATCACGATGGTGTAGTCCTGCTTCAGGTCGGCGATCAGGTCCTCGATAGCCATCGTCGAGATCGGGTCGAGCGCCGAACACGGTTCGTCCATCAACAGCACATCTGGCTGCACCGCGATGGCGCGGGCGATACACAGCCGTTGCTGCTGGCCTCCGGACAACCCGCCGCCCGGCTTGTCCAGCCGGTCTTTGACTTCGTCCCAGAGGTTCGCCCCGCGCAGCGAGTATTCGGCGGTCTCGTCGAGCACTTTGCGGCTGCGCACTCCCTGCAGCTTCAAACCGGCGACCACGTTGTCCCGAATGGACATGGTGGGAAACGGGTTAGGACGCTGAAACACCATGCCGATGGCTCGCCGCACGCCGACGGGGTCGATGCCCGAGGAGTAGATGTCGTCGTCGTCGAGCATGACCGTACCCTCGACGCGGGCGCCGGGGATGACTTCGTGCATTCGGTTCAGGGTGCGCAGCACCGTCGTCTTTCCGCAGCCGGACGGGCCGATGAACGCGGTCACGCTGCGCGGCAGCACCGACAGTGATACCCCGGCGACCGCGTGAAACGATCCGTAATAGATGTTCAAGTCCTTCAGGTCCAACCTCTTGGCCACTGAATCTCCTAGTCGAAAGCTTTAGGTGCGAAGACTTCGGCCAGCAGCCTGGCCAGGACATTGATGACGGCGATCAACGTGCTCAGCGTCAGGGCAGCGCCCCACAGCCGGTCAGTCGGGATGGGGTAGGCACCCGCGCCGGCGGATATCTGGTCGTAGATCATGCTGGGTAATGACCCCATGAATCCGGCGAACATGTTGAAGTTCATCGCCTCCGAGTAACCCACCAAGATAAGCAATGGGGCTGTCTCGCCCATCACTCTGGCCAACGCCAACATGATTCCGGTGATGATGCCGGACAGCCCCGCCGGAATCACAATCCGAACGATGGTCTTCCATTTCGGTATGCCCAGCGCATAGCTGGCCTCGCGCAGATCCAGCGGGACGATCCGCAGCATCTCCTCGGTCGCCCGGACGATCACCGGGATCATCAGCAGCACTAACGCCAACGACACCGCGAACCCTGAACGACGGAAGCCCAGTGTGGCGACCCATACCGTGTAGACGAACAGCGCGGCGACGATCGAGGGCACGCCGCTGAGGATGTCCACCGTGAAAGTCGTCAGCCTGGCCAGCGCGGTTCTGCCGCCGTATTCGACCAGGTAGATTGCGGCGAAAAGGCCGATCGGGATGGCAATCACCGCACATACCAGCCCTTGCAGCATCGTCCCGACGATCGCGTGATAGGCGCCGCCGCCGGAGACAAATGCCGTCATACCACCTTGAGAATGCGTCCACCACGTGCTGGAAGAAACCGCCCGCACTCCCTGGCGAATCACCGAATACAGCACCCAGACCAGGGGCACCAAGGTGATCGCTATCGAGGATTTGACCAGCACGGTGGCGACGTGGTTGGCGACCCGGCGGCGCAGGCTGATGCCGCCGATCTTGCGCGACTTGACGGGACGGTCCAGCATCGAAGTCATTGGTTCGCTCGCTTGGCGACGGCGGCCCGCGCCAGCGCGTTGACCGCGAACGTGAGCACGAAAAGGACCAGCCCGGCGGCGATGTAAGCACCGGCCTTGAATTGATCATTGAATTCCAAAGCGGTGGCCGCGATCTTAGTGGCGAAGGTGCGGCCACCGTCGAACAGCGACCAGCCGAACGCCTGTTGTGTGCCGCGCATGATGATCAGCAGTGCGAGCGTCTCGCCAAGTGCGCGGCCCAGACCCAGCATCGCGCCGCTGATGTATCCAGAGCGGCCGAATGGCAGCACCGTGGTCTTGACCACTTCCCACCGGGTCGCGCCGAGTGCCAATGCAGCTTCGATCTGGCCCTGCGGCGTTTGAATGAACACCTCGCGGGTGACCGCGCTGACGATCGGCAGGATCATGATCGCCAGCACGATTCCGCCGGTGAAGATGGTTCCGCCGCCGGCCACCGACGCGTTTCCGGTAGCGAATAGGAACAACCAGCCCCAGTGCTCGTTGAGCCAGATCGCTATCCCTCGCAACCGCGGTGCCAGCACATACAAACCCCAGACGCCATAGATCACCGAGGGCACCGCAGCGAGCAAGTCGACCGCATAAGCCAACACACCGGCGACCCGCCGAGACGCGTACTGAATCAGAAAGATCGCGATGCCCAGCGCTACCGGCATGGCGAGGAACAGCGCGAACAGCGACACCAACACCGTCACCTGGACCATGTCGAAGATCCCAAAGTGCATCGCGGAGGTGTCGGTGGTGACCCAATTTCCGCCGTAGCTGAAGAAGTTCTCTTTGTCGCGCGCTAGCGCAGGAATCGCTCGCCACAGTAGGAAAACGCCGATTGCGGCAATCAAAGCCACGATGAAGACACCGGAACCTACGGACACGGCGCGAAACAGCCGGTCCGCGAGGCGCGCTGTGGTGTTCGCCCAGGGGCGGGCCGGCGTCAGCTTCGGTCCGGGAAAGGATGCAGCGACGACATAGCCCGAGCCCGCATCGGCTGGATGTGGCGCAGTCACTGTGCTCCCCTTGGTGTCGTTCCCGTCGGTTCCTCAACAATGATGTCCGCAGACGGCGTCGCCCACGAGTCGCCTACTCGATTAGTGAATCGCATTGACCGCGGTGAGGAGGCGCTGCTTGAACTTCTCCGGCAGCGGAATGTCGCCGGCCGCGGAAAGGCCGCGCTCAGCGTCGTTGGCTGCCACCGTCAGAAACGACTTGACACCGGCGGATGTGGCTTGGTCATAGCCCTTCGAGCACACAATCTCGTAAGTCACCAACACCAACGGATAGACGTCGGATTGCCTGGCGACGTATGTCGACTGCAAATCGAGCACCAGGTCGTTGCCGGTCCCGGCGATGGCAGCGTCGTCGATCGCCTTGCGGGCGGTGTCGTCGGTGAGCACAACGGGTCCGCGGCCGGAGTCGATCAGTGCATAGGGCAGCCGCGCCTGGTCCGGGAACCCCTTTTGTACGTAGCCAATGGCGCCGGGTGTGGCACGTACGGCCTGCACGACACCCGCTGACTTCTGGGCACCCTCACCGACGCCGCCCTGAAATTCGGTGCCAACCCCTTTGGTCCAGCTCTGCGGTGCAGCCGCGGTCAAGTACTGCTGGAAGTTGTCGGTGGTGCCTGACGAGTCTGACCGGTAAATCGGCGTGATCTCGACGTCGGGCAGGGCCACGCCGCGGTTGAGCGCGGCGACGGCCGAGTCGTTCCACCTCGTTATGGCGCCGCTGAAGATCTTGGCAACCAGGTCAGCGTTCACGACCAGCGACTTGACACCGCCCAGGTTGTAGGCCAGGGCTATCGGTGCGAAGACCAGAGGCAGGTGCCATGCGGGATTCCCCTGACAGCGCTTCACTGCCGGGGCGATTTGCGCGGTTGTCAGCGGCGAGTCCGAACCTGCGAAATCAACGTGACCGTCGACGAATTGTTCGCGGCCTGCGCCTGATCCGGTCGGGTTGTACGACAGCGCCTTGCCCGGACACAACTGGCCCCATTTCTCACTGAACAACGCGATCGCATTCTCCTGCGCGGTGGACCCCTCCGCGGTCAACGCATTTTTGCCGCCGCAATCCGCGGGCCCGCCCGTCGGTGCGGAGGTGAGCAGCGTACCGCGCATATTGTCGTCGCTACCGCAGCCGGCCAGCACAAGCACCATGAACGCGGCCGTTGCCGCGACCCGACACCGGGCGACTCCCTGAGCGATCACCTTTCTCGCTGTTTCAGCATCCGCAGAACTTGCCGAGTCACTCGGAAATTATGCGTCAACCAGTGAATCACCTGCCGCTGCGGCCGCGTACGCCGTGTCGACGCTGTAGACAGCGAAGCCCAGCCCTTCGTAGGTGCGCACCGCGGCGGTGTTGTCCGACTCGACGTAGAGCATCACGGTGGGGTCGGCCGCGTCGACCAGCCGCCGCGCCAGCCCAGCCATACCGACCGAGGTCAGCAGTTGTCCCAGACCACGGCCCTGCGCCGACGGGTCCACCCCCACGACGTACACCTCGCCGAGCCCTGATTTGTCGAGATGGACCTTCGTCCAGTGGAAACCCAACAGCCTGCCGGTGCTGTCGTCGAACGCCAGGAACAGCCCGTGCGGGTCGAACCACGGTTCGGCGCGGCGCTCGGCCAGGTCCGCCGGACTCCAGCCGCTTTGTTCCGGGTGGAAGTGGAACGCGGCGTTGTTGACACGCAGCAACTCGGCGTCGTCGTCCGGTCCGGCATAGGTGCGGATTCGGACGTCATCGGGAACCGCCGCTTCGAGAGGACCCTGCAGCGAACGTCGCATCTGCATCAACTCCCGGACCGCGACCAGACCGAGCGCCGATGCCGTTGCACGGGCCGCATCCAGGGTTCCATGCGCCCAGAACTGGTTGCGGCCCGCTGACCTGTTCAGTGCGGCACGCGCCATCGTCGTGCCGATACCGCGCCGACGCGCTTGCGGGTGCACCACCAGCTCCGCCATCGCCACAGCATCGTCGCGGGCCGGCGCAAAATTTAGGTAGCCCAGCGGGGTGTCGCCCGCGCCGTCGGTGACCAGCAGGTGCTCGGTGCGCTGCTGCGAAAGTGCGCGCAGAACCTGCTCGCCCACTGGTGTCACCTTGTCGACAGCGCTCGCGGCTTTGATCAGTTCGCGCACCTGCTGCTGTTCGTCGGCGCTCAGCGCCGACCGCCAGTCAGCCTGCGTCACTGGCTACGCAACGGGTCGAGTATCGGGTCTCGCAGCGCTTCAGCGCCGGCGTTGATGTCGTTTGCAGTGTCGGGCTGCAAGGTGGTGCCCCGGCCGCGGGCCGGGCGGACCGCCTTATAGCCGACGTTTCGGACCGTGCCGATCAGCGCCTCGTGCTCGGGGCCGAGCTTGGCCCGCAGCCGCCGCACATGCACGTCGACAGTGCGGGTGCCGCCGAAGAAGTCATATCCCCAGACTTCGTGCAACAGCTGCGCCCGGGTGAACACCCGGCCGGCGTGCTGCGCCAGGTATTTCAGCAGCTCGAACTCCTTGTAGGTGAGGTCAAGCGGACGGCCGCGTAATCGTGCGGTGTAGGTGCCTTCGTCGATCACCAGCTCCCCGAGGCTGACCTTGTCGAGGTTGTCCTGGTCGGCCTGCCCGCCACGACGACCGACGACGAGACGCAGCCGGGCGTCGATTTCGGCGGGCCCGGTGCTGGGCAGCAGTATCTCGTCGAGGCCCCACTCGGGGTTGATGGCCACCAGGCCGCCTTCAGTGACCACGGCGACCACCGGGATCGGCCTGCCGGTGGCTCCCAGCAGGCGGCACAAGCTGCGCGCGGCCGGCAGGTCATGACGCGCGTCGACGATCACCGCGTCGGCCGAGCCCGCTTCCAGCAGCGAGGAGATGTCGGCAGGCGCCGTCCGCACAGTGTGGGACAGCAGCGACAACGACGGCAGAACCGAATCGGTGTGCGGGTCCGCGCTCAGTAGCAAAAGATCCAACAAGCCCTCCAGCGTCGTGGGACGCAGGTCCACCTGACCGACATCCCCAAGACCCTTGGCGACATGTGTAGTTAGCGGCCAGGTCACCTAACTTTAGCGTGCTACCTGCTGTTTAGCCTGGCGACGATGCTGAGGGCGATGCGGGCACAGCCCGTGCCCACGTCGACGTGTCGGGCAAACCGCCCCGGGATCTCGGCCCGACACGTAGACGTTTGCGGTAATTAATATGTCCGAATGCGCAAGGTGCTGCTCGGCGCGGCGGTGACGGCGACAGCCGTGGCGGTCGCCGCCGTCGCAGCCGTCGGCATCGACTTCGGCACCAGCATCTACGCCGAATATCGCTTCTCGGTCGCGGTGCGACAGGCCGCACAGCTGGGCTCGGACCCGTTCGTCGCCATCCTCGGCTTCCCGTTCATTCCGCAGGCCATGAACGACCGCTACAACGAACTGGAGATCAAAGCCAATGCCGTCGATCACGCTGAGGTAGGCAAGGCCACCTTGGAGGCCACCATGCACTCCGTCGATTTGGCCGGGGCGTCCTGGTTGGTCGATTCGCAAGCAAAGTTACCGGTCGGCAAGCTGGAGAGCCGCATCATCATCGACTCGGTACACCTGGGCCGCTACCTGGGTATCACCGACCTGATGGTCGAGGCGCCAGCGCGGGAAACCAACGATGCAACCGGCGGCACCACCGAGTCGGGAATATCCGACAGCCATGGCCTGGTTTTCACCGGCACGCCCAAGTCGGCGAACTTCGATAAGCGGGTCAGCGTGTCGGTGGATCTGTCGATGACCGGCGCGGATCACAGCACGCTGGTGCTCACGCCAACCGGCATCCTGACCGGTCCGGACACCGCAAACCAGCGCGTTCCCGACGACAAGCGGGACGCGGTACTCGCGGCCTTCCGCCAGCGGGTTCCTGATCAGAGGCTGCCGTTCGGCGCGGCACCGACCAGTCAGGGCGCGCGCGGCTCAGACGTCATCATCGAAGGCATCACCGTGGGAGTAACCGTCGCACTCGACGAGTTCAGAGGGTCATGACCACCTTTCGGCGATGCGAGGAAGGGACACCTGCGTGATCACCGCCGTCGTCGCAATCGTGGCCGCGGTCGGGCTCGCGTTGCTGACCGGCTGGCTGTTGACGCACCGGGCAGGCAGCGTCCGGGAAACGAAACCGGGCACAAGCGCCGATCACCAGCACGCCGCGGATCTGGGGCTGTCTCAGACCGGGCCGACCATCGTGCACTTCACTGCAGCCTGGTGCGGGCAATGCACCCAAGTCCGCCGAGTGGTGCAACAGGTATGCGACGGCCTCGGCGACGTCACACACGTTGAGGTCGATCTCGACGCCGATCCGGATGCGGCGCAGAAGTTTTCGGTGCTCTCACTGCCCGTCACACTGATCTTCGACGCGGACGGATGCCAGCGCTACCGCGCGGCCGGCGTCCCCAAACCCGCTGACCTGCGCTCTGCGCTCGAACCGCTGTTGGCTTGACCGCCCTGCGATTGGGTAAGCTGGTCGACGTGTTGGCCCGCCTTGAGCTCCTGCTCACCAACTGTCGCGCAGTCGAACTGTGCTACACCGCGGGCTGTCGCTGTTGTTGTAGCTGCTGAGTCGCCGCACGTTCGTGTGTCGCGCTCGGAGCAGCCAGACCGGCGTGCCTCCACCATTCCCGTGCATCAAGAGCAGGAGCAGTTTATGTCGACCACCATTCCGGTACAGGTCGATGTTCGCGGTCCCCGGTTCGTCGCCTGGGTGACCACCGCTGTCCTGGTCGTCACGCTGATCACGTCGGCCGTCAGCCTCCCGGCGGCCGCCGTCATCCTGGCGGTTCAGGCCGTGATTTTCGGGATCGGCGCGCTCGCCGGGCCCAAGCGGCACCCCTACGGCGTGGTGTTCGCCAGGCTGATAGCACCCCGGCTGGGGCCGGTCCGGGATCGGGAACCGGTACCCCCGCTGAAGTTCGCCCAACTCGTCGGTCTGATCTTCGCCGTCGCCGGCGTCGCCGGGTTCGCGACCGGCGCGCGCTACGTGGGCGTCGTCGCAACCGGAGCCGCCCTGGTCGCCGCCTTGCTCAACGCCGCCTTCGGCATCTGTCTGGGCTGCCGGCTCTACCCGCTGGTAATCCGGCTCCGAACGGCTCCAATAGCCACCGAAAGTGTCTGAACCCACATAAGCCACATCGCACACAACGAAGCTGAAAGGACTCCGCTATGACACGCTCCGACGTCCTCGTCTCCGCTGACTGGGCCGAGCGCAATCTCGACGCGGACCACGTCGTTTTCGTCGAAGTCGACGAGGACACCAGCGCCTACGACGGCGGTCACATCCCCGGCGCCGTCAAGCTGGACTGGCGTACCGATCTTCAGGACCCGGTCCGACGCGACTTCGTCGACGCCCAGCAGTTCTCCAAGCTGCTCAGTGACCGCGGCATCGCCAACGACGACACCGTCATCCTCTACGGCGGCAACAACAATTGGTTCGCCGCCTACGCCTACTGGTATTTCAAGCTCTACGGCCATTCCCAAGTCAAGCTGCTCGACGGCGGCCGCAAGAAGTGGGAGCTGGACGGTCGCGCGCTGTCCTCGGACACGGTGAGCCGCCCGGCCACCTCCTACTCGGCTGCCACGCCGGACACCTCCATCAGGGCTTTCCGTGACGAGGTCATCCAAGCCATCAACGTCAAGAACCTGGTCGACGTGCGCTCCCCGGATGAGTTCTCCGGAAAGATCCTGGCGCCGGCGCATCTGCCACAGGAGCAAAGCCAGCGGCCCGGCCACATCCCGAGTGCGATCAACGTGCCCTGGAGCAAAGCCGCCAACGAGGACGGCACTTTCAAATCCGACGAGGAACTGAGCAAGCTGTACGCCGACGCCGGTTTGGACGGGTCCAAGGAAACGATTGCCTACTGCCGTATCGGGGAACGGTCCTCGCACACCTGGTTCGTGCTACGCGAACTGCTCGGCCATCAAAACGTCAAGAACTACGACGGCAGTTGGACGGAATACGGCTCCCTGGTGGGCGCCCCGATCGAGTTGGGAAGCTGAATATATGTGCTCTGCACCGAAGCAAGGACAAACGTTGTCGGCCAGCGTCGACTTGGAGAAGGAGACGGTCATCACCGGCCGCGTGGTGGACAGCTCCGGCCAGGCCGTGGGCGGCGCGTTCGTGCGGCTGCTCGACTCCTCAGGCGAGTTCACCGCTGAGGTGGTCGCGTCGGCCACCGGCGACTTCCGGTTCTTCGCCGCACCCGGTTCGTGGACGGTGCGCGCGCTGTCGGCATCCGGCAACGGTGACGCCGTGGTGTCGCCGTCCGGCCCCGGCGTCCACGAGGTCGACATCAAGATCGCCTGAGTTGCCGGCTGGGCCAATCGGTCCGGCTCGCCCCCTTGCCGCTGCGCGGCTGGGAGGTACCCCCGCCCATCGCGCTCCGCGCTCTGCATCGTCGCCGGACTAAACTCTTCGGCGTGGTGTTGTTTTTCGAGATCATGCTGGTGGTGGCCGTTCTGATTATCGCGTGGTTCGCGCTGTACGCCTTGTACCGGCTGGTGACCGACGAATCGTGACGTCCAGGGACAAATCCGTCGGGCCGGTTCGTACCACGGGTTCGGCTGACCGCGCCGTTGCCGCCGCCGCCGAACGGGCGAAGGCGACCGCCAGCCGAAACATTCCAGTCTTCGACGACCTGCCGATCCCAGCCGATACCGCCAACCTGCGCGAAGGCGCAAACCTCGACGACACCCTGCTGGCGCTGTTGCCGCTGGTCGGCGTGTGGCGGGGCGAAGGTGAGGGTCGCGGAACGCACGGCGACTACCGGTTCGGCCAGCAGATCGTCGTCTCCCATGACGGCGAGCACTACCTGAACTGGGAGGCCCGCTCCTGGCGGCTGACCGAGACCGGCGAGTACGACGGGCACGATCTGCGCGAGACGGGCTTTTGGCGATTCGTCACCGATCCCCTCGATCCGGCCGAGTCGCAGGCCATTGAGCTGCTGCTGGCGCATTCGGCCGGTTACGTCGAGTTGTTCTACGGCCGGCCGCGAAATCAGTCATCGTGGGAGCTGGTGACCGACGCGCTGGCGTGCAGCAAGACCGGCGTGCTGGTGGGCGGCGCCAAACGGCTGTACGGCATCGTCGAGGGCGGCGACTTGGCTTACGTCGAGGAACGGGTGGACGCCGACGGCGGCTTGGTGCCGCATCTGTCGGCGCGGTTGTCACGCTTCGTCGGCTGACTGCGCCGGCGACGATGCAGAGCGAAGCGATGCGGAGGAGCGGCGCCACTGACTGCGCCGGCGACGATGCAGAGCGAAGCGATGAGGTGGGGGCACCTCCCGCTTGCGAGGGCGAGCGGCGCCATCGACCGCGCCCGCGGGGTCCAGACATGGAACGGCCCCCGAGCCGATGTTCCTGGTTGGACGGACCGGAGGCTCGGGGGCCGGGTGACTGCGGGGAATTCGCCAGCGCGGTAATGCTGGTGTTTTCCAGCCAGGCGCTATGAGCGCGCAGCCACCTCACATGTCCATGAAGCTAACAATTTCTTGGACCACCTCCTTCCTTGTGTACAGCCGAAGGTACCGGTCCACCGGCACGGCGACAACCGATTTCACCGATCGCTGACAATGGCGGCGTCGACCAGTTCGGCGAATTCGGCGGCGATCGCCGGAGGCGGCAGCCGACGCCCGTCCAGGGTGTGCACGCGGGCGGCCAGCGTCATACTCGACACCAGCCATATCCCGTCGGCTGCGGCCAGGTCAGCCGGCCGCAGGGCACGGTAGTCGCAGTCGTACCCTTTGGCGCGGGCGACTTGGAACAACGCCTGCTGAGTGGTGCCGCGCAGGATCGGATACCACGGCGGCGGAGTCAGCAGCTCGACATTGCCGGCGGCTCCTTCCCCGGGGGCCGCGATGACCACCGTGGAACGCGGACCTTCGAGGATGTAGCCGTCGGAGCTGACGAAGATGACGTCGTTGGCGCCTCGACGGCCCGCATGCCGCAGCGCGGCCATGTTGACCGCATAGGACAGCGTCTTCGCGCCGGCCAGCAGCCACGGCATGGCATCGACGCCGGTGGCGGGCAGCCCGTACGGCAGTGTGATCGCCGCGATCCCGTCACGGCGGGCACCGGCCACCCGCTCGGCCACCGGGTTGACCGCAACGTATGTGGTTGGCGCCGAGCCATTTTCCCGCCCACGACTGTAAACCAGTCGCATTGCGCCTTCATCGCTGGTGTTGGCCGCCCAACTTTGCGCCGCCACGTCGATCGCGCGTCGCCAGCTGTCGAGCTCCGGCGGGGCCAAATCGGTCAGCTTCGCCGAATGGGTCAGCCGGTCCAGATGCGCCTCGATCAAACATGCTCGGCCGTCGCGTACCAGCAATGTCTCGAAGACCCCGTCGCCTCGTACCGCAGCGAGGTCATCGGCACACAGCAGCGGCGTGTCGGGCGTGAGTATCTGGCCGTCGAGTGTGACGACCACACCCTTCTGGCTGGCCATGGACGAGAAGCCTAGCCTGCTGACCGGATCTGTAGCCCGCCGCACACTTTGGGCTCGACTGTGCGGGTCACCGCACAGTCGAGCTGCGGGGAGGCCGCTCGCGGTCCGTAGAGTTGATACGTGTCAGCAGTTCCCGCACCCGATCCCGGACCGGACGCCGGCGCGCCATGGCACTACGGCGACCCGCTCGGCGAACAGCGGGCCGCTCAGATCGGAGCGGTCCTGGTCGACCGTTCCCACCGGGCGGTCCTGACCTTGACCGGCGCCGACCGGCAGACGTGGCTGCACAGCATTTCGGCCCAACACGTCAGTGCCCTGCCCGACGGTGCGAGCACGCAGAACCTCAGTCTGGACGGGCAGGGCCGCGTCGAAGACCACTGGCTTCAGACCGAACTGGGTGGCGTCACCTATCTGGACACCGAACCGTGGCGAGGTGAGCCGTTGCTGGCGTACCTGCGCAAGATGGTGTTCTGGTCCGACGTGCGGCCCGAAACCGCTGACGTGGCGGTGCTCTCGTTGATGGGTCCCGCCCTGGCTGACCAAGCCGTCCTGGGCGTGTTCGGCCTCGAGGCGTTACCGGATGAGATGACGGCTGCGCCGCTGGCCGGCGGGGGCCTGCTGCGGCGGATGCCGGCGGTGGCACCGGCGCAGATCGAATTGGATCTGTTGGTGCCGCGGCGGACCTCGGCCGACTGGCGGCAGCGTCTGACGCAGGCCGAAGTCCGTCCTGCCGGGGTGTGGGCCTACGAGGCGCACCGGGTGGCGGCTCGGCGGCCCCGGCTCGGGGTCGACACCGACGAGCGCACCATCCCGCACGAAGTCGGCTGGATCGGCGGACCCGGGGTGGGCGCCGTCCATCTCGACAAAGGTTGTTATCGCGGCCAGGAGACGGTCGCGAGGGTGCACAACCTGGGCAAACCGCCGCGCATGCTGGTGTTGCTGCACCTCGACGGCTCGGCCGAACGGCCAGCCACCGGTGATCCGGTGCTGGCCGGGGTCAGGGCGGTGGGCCGCCTCGGGACTGTCGTCGACCACGTCGATCTGGGCCCGGTCGCGCTGGCCCTGGTGAAGCGCGGACTGCCCGCAGACACGGCTCTGCTGACCGGCGGCGACGCCGCGGTGGCAGCGGTCATCGACCCTGATTCGCTGCCGCCCGCCGACGTGGTCGGCGCCGGTCGGCAAGCCGTCGAGCGGCTGCGTGGCTCGAGCCGGTGACCTTGAACGCAGTGGGGCCGCAGTGGAGCGGCAGTAGGCAGGGCGTCCCAGCGCAGGGCCACCGGGCACGGTAAGCTACACGGCAGGACAAAACACACACCTAGATCGGAGCCGCCTACTTGTTGGGCCGCTCCGTTATTGCGCGAGGGGGTCCCCCCATGGGCCGCGGCCGGGCGAAGGCGAAGCAGACCAAGGTTGCTCGAGAACTCAAATACAGCTCACCGCAAACTGATTTCGAGCGGCTTCAGCGCGAGCTCTCAGGGTCGGAGGCTGACGACGCTAGTTCACTAGACGGCGACGGCGGGCTTCCTGACGACCCGTGGGATAGCGACGGGTGGCGGCGCTGAAGCCGTCCTGACCAGAGCGCCGGTCAGAACCTTGGATGTTCGCCCACGAGCGTCGCGCGTGGGCTTTCTTTCCCGCCTTTGCTGACAGTTCCCAGCACCCAACAATCCAGATGCCGGGCGGTCAGTACGGCCAGGGCCCGGTCGGTGTCTTCCGGAGCGACGACGGCGACCATCCCGACGCCCATGTTGAACGTTTTCTCCATTTCCGTACGCATGACGCGGCCCCGCTGGGCGATCATCGCGAACACCGGCGCGGGTGTCCAGGTGCCGCGGTCCACCTCGGCCAACAGGCCCTGCGGGATGACCCGTTCCAAGTTGCCGGTCAATCCGCCACCGGTGACATGGCAGAACGTCCGGACCTGGGTCTCGGCAGCCAGCGCGAGACAGTCCTTGGCGTAGATCCGGGTGGGCTCGAGTAGTTCTTCGCCCAAGGTGCGGCCGAATTCCTCGACATGGCCGGCGAGATTCATCCGGTCGATCTCCAGTAGGACATTCCGGGCCAGCGAGTATCCGTTGGAGTGCAGGCCAGAGGAGCCCATGCCGATGATGACGTCGCCCGGCTTGACCCGGTCGGGGCCCAGCACGTCGTCGGCTTCGACCACCCCGACTCCGGTGGCTGAGATGTCGTAGTGGTCCGGTTCGATCAGGCCGGGATGTTCGGCGGTCTCACCGCCGAGTAAGGCACAACCTGCGCGCATACACCCGTCGGCGATTCCGCCGACAATCGCGTTCAGCCGCTCAGGCACGATGCGGCCCAGGGCAATGTAATCGAGCAGGAACAACGGCTCGGCACCACACACCACCAGGTCGTCGACCACCATCGCGACCAGGTCGAGGCCGACCGTGTCGTGTTTGTCCATCGCCTGCGCGACGGCCAGTTTGGTGCCCACCCCGTCGCTGGAGGCCGCCAGAAGTGGTTCGCGGTAGTCCCCGCGCAGCGCGAACAGGCCCGCGAAACCACCCAGCTTGCTGCGCACCTCAGGCCTGGTCGCCTTGGACGCAAGTGGCTTGAACAGTTCGACGGCACGCTCGCCGGCTTCGATGTTTACCCCCGCCGATGCGTAGGTGACGCCGTGAACGCCCGAAGGGTATCCGGGACTTCTTCCGGTGTCCGTCATCGGCTTAAAGGCTACCGGTCGGTTCGCGTCGGCATTAACCGATTGAAGCCCAATTGGGGCCCGGTTGCAGTGCCGCGCTAGGGACGGCGCAACGCCTCTTCAGCGCCCAGCGATGCGTCGCCGGTCAGAGTGGCGCCGGCTTCGCGCGCGGCGTTGGCGAGCATGTGCTCGACGACGTTCTTGCCCAACGCGGACTCCCGGGGCAACTGGATCGGGTACCTGCCGTCATAGCACGCCGTGCACAATCGCGAGACGGGCTGCTCGGTGGCGGCGACCAAGCCCCGCAGCGAGATGTAGCCCAACGTGTCGGCGTTGATCGCGTGCCGCACCGCTTCGAGCATCTCGCCCTGATCTTCAACGGCATTGGCAATCAATTCCGCCGGCGACGGGAAATCGATGCCGTAGAAGCAGGGCCACTTGACCGGCGGCGAGGCGATCCGCACGTGCACCTCGACCGCGCCCGCTTCCCGCAGCATCCGCACCAGGGCGCGCTGGGTGTTGCCCCGCACGATCGAGTCGTCGACGACGACGAGCCGCTTGCCCCGGATGACTTCCTTCAGCGGATTCAGCTTCAGCCTGATCCCGAGCTGGCGAATGGTCTGCGACGGCTGGATGAAGGTGCGCCCGACATAGGCGTTCTTCATCAGGCCCTGTCCGTAGGGAATGTTGGACTCTTGCGCATACCCGACGGCGGCGGGGGTACCGGATTCCGGCACGCCGATCACCAAGTCGGCGTCGACGGGGTGTTCGCGGGCCAGTCGGCGACCGATCTCGACGCGGGCCCCGTGCACCGACCGGCCGGCGATGGTGCTGTCCGGCCGGGCCAGATACACGTACTCGAAGATGCAGCCCTTAGGCGTGGGGTTGGCGAAACGGGTGGACCGCACGCCGTCGGCATCGATTGCCAGCAGTTCACCGGGCTCGATGTCACGCACGAACGAGGCGCCGACGATGTCGAGCGCGGCGGTTTCCGATGCCACCACCCATCCGCGGTCCAGTCGTCCCAGCGACAACGGCCGCACCCCGTGCGGGTCACGGCACGCATAGAGGGTGTTTTCGTCCATGAAGGTCAGGCAGAAGGCGCCGCGTACGGTCGGCAACAGCTCCAGTGCCGCCTGCTCCAGGCTGGAATCGGCGGCGCCGTGTGCCAGCAAGGCGCCCAGCATGTCGGAGTCGGTGGTCGCGGCGCCGGGAGCCCGGGAGTTGACCAGTCCCGCTTCGCGGGCGCGGGCGACCAGTTCGGCGCTGTTCACCAGGTTGCCGTTGTGTCCCAGTGCGACGCCGGTGCCGGCCGCGGTGTTCCGGAACACCGGCTGTGCGTTCTCCCAGGTCGTGTTGCCGGTGGTGGAGTAGCGGGTGTGTCCGATGGCCACGTGGCCTTCCATGGCCGCCAGCGTCTGCTCGTCGAAAACCTGGCTGACCAGACCCAGATCCTTGAACACCAGCACCTGCGAACCGTCGGCGACGGCGATGCCCGCTGCCTCCTGGCCGCGATGCTGCAGGGCGTAAAGGCCGTAGTAGGTCAGCTTGGCGACATCTTCACCGGGGGCCCAAACACCGAATACTCCGCACTCTTCACCGGGCGGGTTCTCGTCGACGATCGGCTGCTGAGCGGTCACAGTAAGGCGGCTCCCTGGACGCGGTTTGGTGACGTAACGGAGTTTACGGAAACGACGGACGAGACGGCGAATGCAGACGGCGTGTTGCGTCCCGTGCCAACCCTATTTCGGCGCCCACAATTCCCAAAAGTGCTCAGCAGTAACATTTGTTGCAAATGTCACAGTCGTCGAAGGCCCAGAGTCAGCCGGCGAGGTGGACCAGCGGCAGCCAGGGCCCGATTTCGCCGGCCCGCGAACCACTCAGCCGAAGCGCCCCCGAGCTGTGAGCCGTCGCCATGTTCAGCAAGCCGGTGGCAAGCAGCAGCCACGTCCGCGCATCGGCTTCCACCACGTTGGGCGGTGTACCGCGGGTGTGCCGCGGCCCGGCGACACACTGCACCGCCACGAACGGCGGAACCCGGACCTCGACACTGGCGCCCGGGGCCTGCGCGGCCAGTGTGCGGGCGGTGAGCCGCACGGCGGCGGCCAGGTCGGCGCGCGCCGGTACCGGTTTGGTGTCGTCGCGCAACCAGCCCTCGATCGCCAGGACAGCCCGGCGCGTTTCGGCCGGATCGGCTTGGTGACGAGCGCCCATAACTCAGGTTCTCAGAAGCTGATGATGTCGGCGCCACGGCCGGCGAGTCAGGACGACCGCCGCTGGAGGGTCAACGCGACCACTGCCGCGGTCTCGTTGATCGCCAGGTGCGTCAGCATTGGTGCCGCCAGGCTGCCGGACCGGTCAGCCAGCCACCCGAACAACCAACCCGCGGCACCGGTGGCCACAACGGTCGGCAGCACCGGCTCACCGGTAGCGCGGGCGTCGGCGATATGGCTGAGCGCGAAGGTGCCGGCCTGCAGCAGCCGGCCGGCAGATGAACCCAACGCCCGGCCCGCCACGGTGGTCAGCGCCGCCCGGTACGCGGCCTCTTCGGCCCACACCGTGCCCAGCGGTATGCGCACCGCCAGCCAATCGACCACCGAACCGGGCGTGTCCCGTTCGGCCATCGACCGGCGCACCGCCGGCACCGAAACCGTCGCGGCTATCGCGCCGCCGGCGACTCCCGCACCGACCGAGCCCCAGCGCAGCCCCGACCACAGCCGCGGCGGTCGAAAGCCGACCGCCGCCCGCGTCGTTGCGATGAGCAGTGCGCCGAATCCGGCTTGTGCCAGGGTCCGCCATGGTGTCGGCAGCCGCGGGCTGACGAAACTCCATCCGACCAGGACGCCCGCCAATGCCAGCGCTCGGCGCATCAAGACACGGGTCCGGCGGCCGCCTGAAACTGGTTGAGCGCGGCGCGCGTCCGCTCGGTGTCGGCAGGTGTCCAGCCGTCAGGTGGCGACACGGCCGCCCAGCCGTCGAGGGCCATGTCACCGTAGTTGTGGCCGTGACCTGCCGGCATTCCTTCGGCTTCAGTCAGGTCCGCGCTGACCTGCCAGAACGTCACCACCGGGAACCAGTCCATGGCAGCGGTGCGGTCTCGGCCCGGCGGTTCCACCAGCCAGTCCGGCCGACTGAAGAGCAGATCAGGTGACCACCACACCACCGGATCCGACGCATGTTGCAGGAACAAGACGCGCGTGCCGTCCCAGGGGCGCGCCGCAACCGCGCCGATGTCGGCGGGACGGTTGGCCTCGGAGAACCGCACAGTACGGCCGTTGTCGTAGCGCGGATCGACCTGGGGTGTGCCGGGATCGCGGCGCGCCACGAGCGCGTGCCACAGCGGGCTTTCCTGCGGCGGGCCTTCCCACAGCACGGCGCTGAACCCCATCTTCGCCACATCGGGCAAATACCCGAAGGCAGCCTGACCGGCCATCGAGCCGAGGCTTTCGCCGCAAAGCACCAGTTTCGGGCGGTGATCGACCGGCCACTGCTGCCACTGCTGCTGGATGGTATCGACCAGGAGCCGGCCGGAATCCTTCGACTTCTGCCGATCGGCCAGAAACGAAATCCAGCTCGGCAGGAACGAATACTGCGCACTCACAATGGCGGTGTCGCCGTTGTACATCATCTCCACCGAATTCGCCATCGCAGGATCGACCCAACCGGTGCCGGTGGTTGGGACGATGATCAGCAGTTTGCGATCGACTGCGTGGGTGCGCTCGAGCTCACCCACCAACACCTGCGCGCGGCCTTCGTCGCTGTCGGCGGTTTCCAACCCGGCGTAGATGCGGATCGGCTCTTTGGCCGGCCGACCGTTGAGCCGGGTCAGGTCGGCGGCGTGCGGACCGGTGGCCACGAAGTTGCGGCCCTGTAAGCCCAGGGAGTCCCACGACGCCAGCGACGCAGAGCTGCCGGACCTCTCCGGGAGCAGCGGTGTGGATACACCCGCACTGGTCGTGTCGTTGCGCGGCTGGAAGATGGCGTTGGCACCGGCGAAGAAACCGCGCACGAGCACACCGTTGAACAACGCGATGAGCAGCGCGACCACGATCGTGGTACCGAGGAACAACGCAACCTCGTCGTTCAGGTGCCAGCGTCTGATCAGCGCCCTGGCCAGCAGCCTGATGGCGTCGATGATCACCCGCGACGTCGACACCAGCAGCGCCGCGACGACGACAGACAGGATCAAGGTGCGCAGGTAACCCCGGGTGGCCGGGCCCTCGATGCTCATCAGCGCCGACACCTGCCGCTGCCAGGCCGCCGCCGGAATCAGCATCAGCACGCACGCCGTCGGCGAGAGCACGACGACACTTACCTTCAGCCACCACGTCATTCGAGGGCTCGGTGGCCACCACCCGACGTTGCGCAGCACGAGGCGGTCGACAGCTTTGCCGATCGGCACACCGAGTCCGTAACCGATGGCGGCGTTGATGCCACTGATCAACCCCTGGAACAGCCAGGTGCGCGGCAGCAGCGAAGGGGTCAGCGACAAGCAGAAGAACAGGGCGCCGACCCCGACGCCGGTGAACCTCAGCCGCAGCAGGCTCCATGTCCACACCACCAGCGGATGACGGTCCGGCGGGTGTGCCAGGGACGTTGCGGTTTCGCCGGTGGTCTGGCGCACCGGCGTGCTCATCGGCGCCGATCCCTCATCCGAACAGCCCCGGCAGCACTCCTTCGAACGTGCTGCGCAGTTCGGTCAGTGAAACGGTGAACAAACCTTGCATCTCGAGCACATCGGAGCTCTCGTCGACGACTCCGATGCGTACCGCCGGCAACCCGCGTGCGGCGCACAGCGCCAGGAATCGGCTCTCGTCCTCACGCGGTGCGGCCACCAGGACCCTGCCTGACGATTCGGCGAACAACGTGACGAACGGGTCGCTGTCCTCGGGAAGGACGATGCGGCAACCGGTTTCGCCTGCCAGGGCCGACTCGACGACGGCCTGGGCCAGGCCGCCCTCGGACAGGTCGTGCGCCGCGGACAGCAAGCCCTCGTTGGCCGCCGCGCTCAACACTTCAGCCAGCAACCGTTCGCGGTCCAACGCGACGGCCGGCGGCCGCCCGCCGAGATGCCCGGCACTGACCTGTGCCCACACCGAGCCGTCGAATTCGTCTCGGGTGTCGCCAAGTAGTAGCAGCGTTTCGCCGGGCTTGCTGCCGAAATATGCCGGCAGACGTCGACGCACATCTGCGATGACACCGAGCACCCCGACGACCGGGGTGGGCTGGATCGCCGCCGACCCGGTTTGGTTGTAGAAGCTGACGTTGCCGCCGGTCACCGGAATGCCCAGCGCCGCGCAGCCGTCGGCCAGTCCGCGGACCGCCTGAGCGAACTGCCACATCACGCCCGGGTCTTCGGGCGATCCGAAGTTGAGGCAGTTGGTGACGGCCACCGGGGTGGCGCCGGTGACTGCGACGTTGCGGTACGCCTCGGCCAGGGCGAGTTGGGCACCGGTGAAGGGATCCAGCAGGGTGTAGCGTCCAGACGCGTCGGTCGACACCGCGATACCACGGCCGGTCGACTCGTCGATGCGCAGCATCCCGCTGTCGGCGTACTCGGCCAGCACGGTGTTGCCGCGCACGTAGCGGTCGTATTGCTGTGTGATGAACGCACGGCTGCACAGATGCGGACTGCCCAGCAGCGCAAGCAAAGTCGCGCGTAACTCGGCGCCGGTGGCAGGCCGCGGCAAGTTGCCCGAGTGGTCGGCGTTGAGCGCGTCCTGGAACTCGGGACGCGCGAGCGGACGCTCATAGACCGGACCCTGATGCGCCACGGTGCGCGGCGGCACGTCGACGACCGTCTCGCCGTGCCAGCTGATCCGCAGCCGGTCACCGTCGGTGACCTCCCCGATGACGGTGGCCAGCACATCCCACTTACGGCACACCGCCAGGAAGGCGTCGACGTGGTCCGGTGTGACCACCGCGCACATTCGTTCCTGTGACTCGCTGCACAGCACTTCGGCGGCGGTCATGCTCTGTGTGCGCAGCGGAACCGTGCTCAGTTCGACCGTCATGCCGCCGTCTCCGGCGGAAGCCAATTCGGATGTGGCGCAAGCTAATCCGGCACCGCCGAGATCCTGGATGCCGACTACCAAGTCGGCGGCGTACAGCTCCAGGCAGCACTCGATGAGCACCTTTTCCGTGAACGGGTCACCGACTTGCACCGAGGGCAGCTTTTTTCTGTTCTTGCTGCCGCTATCGGTCTCGTCGTCACCGAACGTCTCCGACGCCAGCACTGAAACACCGCCGATGCCGTCCAAACCGGTTCGCGCACCGAACAGGATGATCTTGTTGCCGGTGCCCGACGCGAACGCCAGGTGCAGATCCTCCTTCCGCAACACCCCGACACATAAGGCGTTGACCAATGGGTTGCCGGCGTAGCAGGCGTCGAAGACGGTTTCGCCGCCGATGTTAGGCAGGCCCAGCGAATTGCCGTAACCGCCGATACCGCGTACCACCCCGTCCAGCACCCGGCGGGTGTCCGGCGCGTCGGCGGCACCGAAGCGGAGCTGGTCCATCACCGCCACCGGCCGGGCGCCCATCGCCATGATGTCGCGCACAATCCCGCCGACACCGGTGGCCGCGCCCTGGTAGGGCTCGACGTAGGACGGGTGGTTGTGCGATTCGACCTTGAAGGTGACCGCCCACCCGTCACCGATGTCCACGACACCGGCGTTTTCCCCGATGCCGGCCAGCATTTCGGCGCGCATCTGCTCGGTGGTGGTTTCCCCGAAGTAGCGCAGGTGGACCTTCGAAGACTTGTAGGAGCAGTGTTCGCTCCACATCACCGAGTACATGACCAATTCGGCGTCGGTGGGCCGACGGCCCAAGATCTCGCGGATGCGCTGATATTCGTCGTCTTTGAGGCCCAGCTCGCGGAACGGTTGAGGCTGATCGGGGGTGGCCGCGGCCGACTCGACGGTGTCGACTGCTTGAGTAAGCCCGAACGTCACGGAGACAGTCTAGGTTCAGCACGTCTTGACGCAGCCCGAGCGCCGGTGCCGACGCCCGCCGCTCGGCTCATTCGGGCGACAGAAACGCCTCCAGAGCCGCGGCGTAGGCGGCGACGTCGTCGGCGCCCATGAATTCGCGTGCCGAGTGCATGGCCAGTTGAGGGGCGCCGACGTCGACGGTCGGGATACCCGTGCGCGCCGCGGTCAGCGGCCCGATGGTCGAGCCGCACGGCAGGTCAGCGCGGTGTTCGTAGCGTTGCAGTCCGACGCCGGCCTGCCGGCACGCCAGCGCGAACGCCGCGGCGCTGCGACCGTCGGTGGCATAGCGCAGGTTGGGCTGCACCTTGAGCACCGGGCCACCGTTAACCGCGATGAGGTGACCGGGCTCGTGCCGTTCCGGATAGTTGGGGTGCGTCGCGTGCGCCATGTCCGCTGATGCCACCGTGGAGCCGGCCAGCCGGCGCAGGAAGTCTTCGCGGCTGCCGCCGGCGGCCAGCGCGATGCGCTCCAAGACGGTCAGCAGCAGCTCGGATTGCGCGCCGTGGTCGGAGGTGGACCCGACTTCCTCGTGGTCGAACAGCGCCAGCACCGGCAGGTAGCGGCGCGGTTCGGCCACGAGCAGGGCGTGCAGTCCGGCATAGCAGCTGACCTGGTTGTCCAATCGGGGCGCGCTGACGAACTCGCCGTCGGGCCCGCTCACAGTGGACGCCGTGAGATCGTGGGTCATCAGATCCGCACCCAACACGTCTTGGCCGTTGACTCCGGCTTGCGCCGCGACGTAATCCACGAAGGCGCCGGAGATATCCCCGGCGCCCCACACGGCGTTAACGTGGCGCTGTGGGTCCAAGGTGAGCGATCTGCGGTCCTCCGCCAGATGAATGGCCAATTGCGGCACCCGCAAGATCGGGGCGTCGATGCGTACGAGCAGGTGAGCGATCCCGTTGCCGTTGCGGTCGTCCCGCACCGACAGCCGGCCGCTGACCCCCAGGTCGCGGTCCAGCCACGAGTTGAGCCATGCGCCGCCGTAAGGTTCCAGCGCCACCACCTGCCACCCTGCGACCACCCGGTCGGGATGCTGTTTGACCCGCAGATTAGGGCTGTCGGTGTGCGCGCCGATCACCCGATACGGTCGCTCGGTATCACCGAGGCTGTCCCAGGCCACCACCGAACCGGCTCGCACAACGAAGAATCTGCCCGCGCTTGGCCATGCGTCGGCCTCGGCCAGCTCGCTGTAGCCTGCGTCCCGAAGTGCCCGCGCCACCGTCGCGCACACGTGGAAAGGCGAAGGGGACGCGTCGATGAACTCGCACAGTCCCGCTGCCGAAGCCGCCATGCGGCCATCTTTTCACCACGGCTGCTCAGAACTGGAGCGGGGAACGTTAGGGTCATGAACGTGCCCGCTGTGCAGCCGCAACCGGTCTTGGAGCCGTTGACGCCGGCGGCAATCTTCCTGGTCTGCACCATCGACGAGGGCGGTGAGGCGATCGTGCACGACGCCCTGCCCGAGATCTCCGGGCTGGTGCGAGCGGTCGGCTTCCGCGATCCGGCGAAGCGCCTGTCCGCGGTCGCCTCGATCGGGTCGCGGGCATGGGACCGGTTGTTCACCGGCCCGCGCCCAGCGGAGCTGCATCCGTTCATGGAGGTGCGCGGCCCACGGCACACCGCCCCGGCCACCCCGGGCGATCTGTTGTTCCACATCCGAGCCGAGACGCTGGACTTCTGCTTCGAGCTGGCAACCCGACTGGCCGAGGTGATGGCCGAGGCGATCACCATCGTCGACGAGGTGCACGGGTTCCGGTTCTTCGACAACCGCGACCTGCTCGGATTCGTCGACGGTACCGAGAACCCCGACGGGCCGCTGGCCGTCAGCGCGACCCGGATCGGCGACGAGGACCCGCCGTTCGCCGGCTCCTGCTACGTGCACGTCCAGAAGTACCTGCACGACATGACGGGGTGGAACTCGTTGTCGGTCGACGAACAACAGCAGGCCATGGGGCGTACCAAGCTGGACAACATCGAGCTAAACGAGGCCGAGCAACCGGCCAATTCACACGTCGCGTTGAACGTCATTGAGGACGCCGACGGCAACGAGCTCAAGATTGTGCGGCACAACATGCCGTTCGGCGACATCGGCAGAGGCGAGTACGGCACGTACTACATCGGGTATTCCCGCACGCCCTCGGTCACCGAGAGGATGCTGCGCAACATGTTCCTCGGTGACCCGCCGGGCAACACCGACCGCATCCTGAATTTTTCCACCGCCGTGACCGGCGGTTTGTTCTTCTCCCCCACCGTGGACTTCCTCGACGATCCGCCGCCGCTACCCGGTGGGCAGGCGACGGTTCCCGCGGCGCAGTCGGCAGCGGGGACAGGATCTTTGGCTATCGGCAGCCTGAAAGGAACCCCTCGATGAACAACCTTTACCGCGAGCTGGCGCCGGTCACCGAGCAGGCGTGGGCCGAGATCGAATTGGAAGCGACCCGCACGTTCAAACGCCACATCGCGGGGCGCCGCGTGGTCGACGTCAGCGAGCCCGGCGGCCCCGTCGTAGCCGCGGTGAGCACGGGCCGACTCATTGACGTGCAGCCGCCGACCGACGGAGTCGTCGCACAGCTGCGGGCGAGCAAACCCCTGGTGCGGCTGCGCGTCCCGTTCACCCTGTCGCGCAGTGAGATCGACGCTGTGGAACGCGGCTCCCAGGATTCGGACTGGGATCCGGTCAAGGACGCCGCCAAGAAGCTGGCTTTCGTCGAAGACCGGACCATCTTCGAGGGTTATGCGGCTGCCTCGATCGAAGGCATCCGCAGCTCCAGCTCCAACCCGCCGCTTTCCCTGCCCGCTGATGCCCGCGACATTCCCGACGTGATCACCCAGGCGCTGTCCGGGTTGCGGCTGGCCGGCGTTGACGGCCCCTACTCGGTGCTGCTGTCTGCCGACGTCTACACCAACGTCAGTGAGACCACCGAACACGGCTATCCGATCCGCGAACATCTCCGCCGGCTGGTCGACGGTGACATCATCTGGGCGCCCGCCATCGACGGTGCAATCGTGCTGACCACTCGCGGCGGCGACTTCGACCTGCAACTGGGCACCGACGTCTCGATCGGATACCTCAGCCACGACGCCCAGATCGTGCAGTTGTATCTGCAGGAGACGCTGACCTTCCTCGCCTACACCGCAGAAGCCTCAGTCTGCTTGAGCGCCTGACCAAAGTCGGCTATCGAGTGTGCGTCGACGGAATCGAGCGTGCACTCAGGGCGGCGACACGCCGAGGAGCTGCCGCAGGGCACGCACTGGGTGTGAATCAGGCCGCCAGGACGGAGTCCAGGGCGGAGTAGAACAGGCCCAATCCGTCGTCGGACGGACCGGTCAGACCTTCGATGGCATGCTCGGGATGCGGCATCAAACCCACCACGCGGCCGCTGGCGGAACTGACGCCGGCGATGTCCCGCAACGAGCCGTTGGGGTTGCCGACGTAGCGAAACACCACTCGCCCTTCGCCTTCCAGCTCGTCGAGAACTTCCTGCGGGGCAACATAGCGACCCTCACCAGACTTCAACGGCACCAGCACATCCGCGCCTCGCTCGAAGCGGGAGGTCCACGCCGTCGACGTCGACGCCACCTGCAGCCACACGTCGCGGCAGATGAAATGCAGGCCGGCGTTGCGGGTCAACGCACCCGGCAACAGGCCGGCCTCACACAGCACCTGAAAACCGTTGCAGATGCCCAAAACCGGCAGCCCGTGGCCGGCGGCGGCGACCACTTCACCCATCACCGGCGCGAACCGGGCGATCGCACCTGCGCGCAGGTAATCACCGTAGGAGAACCCGCCGGGCACCACGACCGCGTCGACGCCCTTGAGGTCGGCGTCGGCGTGCCACAGGCCGACCGGCTCGGCACCGACGAAACGCGCCGCGCGGGCGGCGTCGACGTCGTCGAGCGTCCCCGGAAAGGTGATGATCCCGATGCGCGCCGTCACTGCGCCTCCCGCGTCACTGTCCAGTCTTCGATAACGGTGTTCGCCAACAACGATTCCGCGATCTGGGCGAGCTGCGAATCGTCGATGGTGTCATCGACGTCGAGCTCAAAACGCTTGCCCTGCCGCACGTTTGAGACGCCGGCGTGCCCGAGTCGACCCAGTGCGCCGACGATCGCCTGACCCTGGGGATCGAGGATCTCGGCCTTGGGCATCACATGCACCACCACCCGCGCCACGGGCGCTCCTCGCTGTCAGAAGTCGAATTGCTTATCTTGATTGCTCCGCCGATTCTACCGGTTGGCGACCGCGGGGGCCGCTGCGCGCACAATCGAGCTATGCAACTGACACACTTCGGCCATTCTTGTTTGCTCGCCGACTTCGGCCACACCACAATCTTGTTCGACCCGGGCAACTTCTCGCACGGGTTCGAGGGCATCGCCGGGCTGTCAGCCATCCTGATCACCCATCAGCACCCTGACCACGTCGACGCCGAACGGCTGCCTGCGCTGCGCGACGCCAATCCGGACGCGCCCGTTTACGCCGACCCGCAAACCGCCGCGCAGCTGGATAACTCGGTGCTCCCGGTGCATGTGGGTGACGAGCTGCAGGTAGGCCAATTGACCATCCGGGCGTTGGGCGGCAAGCACGCGGTGATTCACCCGGAACTGCCGGTGATCGAGAACATCTCGTTCCTGGTCGGCGACGGTGAGCATGCGGCACGGTTGATGCACCCCGGTGACGCCTTGTTCGTTCCCGACGAGCCGGTTGACGTGTTGGCCACGCCGGCGGCCGCGCCGTGGATGAAGATCTCCGAGGCCGTCGACTATCTGCGGGCGGTGGCTCCCCAGCGGGCCGTCCCGATCCACCAGGCGATCATCAACACCGATGCCCGCGGCATCTACTACGGGCGGCTCAGCGAGATGACCGACGCCGATTTTCAGGTGCTACCCGAAGAAACCGGGGTCACGTTCTAGTCGTTCACACCGGTCAAGCTGCGTCCAGCACCGCCCGGTCGGCCAGCCACTCGTAGACGGTCGGCGCGGCTTCGTGCAGTAACGCCAAGTCCACCGCGTCCAGCATCGCCTGCAGTGGGCCGGTTTTCCGCAGATGCGGCGCGGCCACCGCCACCCGCACGACACCGCCCCGGCGCGCGGTACGTTCGGCGGACATGACCAGCATCCGGCACCACCACGGCTCGGTCAGAAAACCTTCGCCGATGCCTAAGACCCGCCCACGCACAGTGGTCTGCCGGATCAGGTCGGTGATTCCGTGCAGCTCTGCCAGCAGTCGAAAACCGTTTTCGGGCAGAACTTTCACCGTCCCCGACGACACTGTCCAGCCGGGCGCGGCGAATAACCGGGTCCGCAGTCCGAGATGCTCGAGCACCCGGTCAGCGGCCATCAACCGCAGGTTGGCCTCATGGGCCGGCAACGCCGCGAATTCACCGCGCCGCTTTTTGGTGGCCGCCTCGTCATAGCCGTGCAGCAAGACGGCGTCGCCTCGGCCGCGCCGGCCGGCCAGCCACTCCACGGTGCCGGGGTCGCGGTCAAGGCGGTATCCGCCTTTGAGCCGCGGCGCCACCAGCAGCGACACCGGCACTCCGCGTGCATCCATCTGTCCGCAGAAGGCGTTCACGTCGGCGAGCGTGCGCTCGCTAATCCCCGACACCGAGACGATCAACTTTCCAGACACACCTTCATTCTGGCGATCGCAGGTTGCCAGATAGTGAAATCTATGCGGATGTCGGGCGTCGGATCCGCTCGAAGGCCGGCTGAGCAGCTAATTCGGCAGCACAGCGTCGAGGGCCGCGGCGACGCCGCGAGCATCAGCGACCGGCGATCCGCTCATGCCCGGAAGGCGACCGTTGTGCCGAGTAGCCGCAAAGTAGCTTGGTGACCTACTTAATCTCGTTAGTCTGGCAGCCGTGGTGAACCGGGCCGTCGACTCGCAGTCGCCCGCTGAGCAGTTAACCGACGCGGAACGGACCTATCCCGATCGACTGGACGCGCGCCTATTGCGCATCGCCGGCGTATGCGTGATCGCCTCGGTGATGTCGATTCTGGACACCACGGTGGTCAGCGTCGCGCAGCGCACCTTCATCGCCCAATTCGATTCCACCCAGGCCGTGGTGGCGTGGACGATGACCGGTTACACCCTGGCGCTGGCCACGGTGATCCCGCTCACCGGGTGGGCTGCGGATCGACTGGGCACCAAGCGGCTGTTCATGGGCTCGGTGTTGGCGTTCACCGCCGGCTCGCTGCTGTGCGCCGCAGCACCGAACGTCGAGTCACTGATCGGATTCCGGGTGCTGCAGGGACTCGCCGGCGGAATGCTGATGCCGTTGAGCTTCACGATCTTGACCCACGAAGCCGGACCGAAACGCCTTGGCCGCCTAATGGCGGTGTTGAGTGTCCCGATGCTGCTGGGCCCGATCTGCGGGCCGATTCTCGGCGGCTGGCTGATCGGCTCCTACGGCTGGAAGTGGATATTCGGCATCAACCTGCCGATCGGCGTCGTCGCCTTCATCCTGGCGGCTGTCGTGTTCCCGAAAGACCGGCCGTCGCCGTCGGAGACGTTCGATTTCGTCGGTATGCTGCTGCTTTCGCCGGGCCTGGCGACGTTCCTCTATGGAGTGTCTTCAATACCGGCGCGCGGCACGGTGATCGACCGCCATGTGTTGATACCCGCTGTCATCGGCGCCGCGTTCATGTGCGGGTTCGTGCTGCATGCGCTGCGTCGCGCCGATCACCCGCTGATCAATCTGCGGTTGTTCACCAATCCGGTGTTCACCTTGGCCAACTCCGCGATGTTCCTTTACGGAGCAGCCTTTTTCGGAGCCGGGCTGCTTTTCCCGAGCTACTTGCAACAGGTGCTCCATCAGACGCCGTATCAGTCCGGCGTGCATCTCATCCCGCAGAGCCTGGGCGCGATGCTGACCATGCCGATCGCGGGTACGTTCATGGACAAACGCGGACCGGGCAAGGCCGTGCTGGTCGGCATCACGCTGGTCGTCGCCGGTATGGGCACTCTTGCTTTCGGCGTCTGGCAGCAGGCTGCCTACTGGCCGACAATGATGGCCGGGCTGGTGATCCTGGGGCTGGGTATGGGAGCGGTCATGACGCCGTTGTCCGGCTCGGCGATGCAGACCTTGAGCCCGCACCAAATCGCCCGCGGCTCGACGTTGATCAGTGTGAACTTCCAGGTGGCGGGTTCGGTCGGGACGGCGCTGATGTCGGTGATCCTGACCAGTCAGTTCAACCGCAGTCCAAGCATCGCGGCAGTCAATCAACTGACGCAGCGAGCAGCCGCGCGGCACGGCGTGCGGGCGGCCCCGTCGGCGGTACCTCCGCCGGACTTGACGACGAACCTGCTGAACGAGATGTCGCGGGCGTACACGTTAGTGTTCGCGGTCGCCGTCGTTCTGCTGGCGTGGACATACATTCCGGCAATGTTCCTGCCACGCAAGCCGGTGGCCGGCCCGCGGCCAGCCGATCCGGTGCTTTAGGTTGCTCGACATCTACGCCCGTAATCAGCGAGATGCGTTGATCGATGGGGATCACCTTCTCTGTCTCGTGCAGTCAGATGAGCCCGGTCTGCAGCTGGCACCGATCGGGGCTTCGGCGCCGCAGTGGAATCGCGACGAGTGGTTGGATCGCAACCGCGGCCTATAGCGCGGCGCCGCCGTACCGCTCGGGATCGACAGTCGCCAGCACCCAAGCGAATTGATAGGCAACCTCTTTCCACTGCTCGTAACGGCCGCTGATACCGCCGTGACCGGCACTCATCTGCGTCTTGAGCAGCACCGGTCTGCCGTCGGTGTTGGCGTGCCGCAGCGCCGCCACCCATTTCGCCGGCTCGACGTAGTACACCCTGGTGTCGTTGAGCGACGTCATCACCAGCATCGCCGGATACCTGGCGGCCGTCACGTTCTCATACGGCGAGTAGGACTTCATATAGGAGTAGATGTCGCTGTCCTGCAGCGGATTTCCCCACTCCTCCCACTCGGTGACCGTCAGCGGCAGTGACGGATCCAGGATGGTGGTCAGCGGGTCGACGAACGGCACCTTGGCCAGAATGCCGGCGAACAGTTCGGGAGCCAGGTTCGCCACCGCGCCCACCAGCAAGCCCCCTGCGCTGCCGCCCATCGCCACCAAGCGCTCCGGCCGAGTGAGACCCGAGTCCACGAGATGGCGCGCTACCGCGACGAAGTCGGTGAACGTGTTCTTTTTCTCCAGTAATTTGCCGTGTTCGTACCACAGTCGGCCCATCTCGCCGCCGCCGCGGACATGAGCGATGACGTACACCACGCCGCGGTCGAGCAGCGACAGCCGGGCAATGCTGAACCGTGGGTCTTCGCAGATCTCATAGGCGCCGTAGCCGTAAAGCACCGCAGGAGCAGGGAAATGAATGTTTTTGCGGTGCACGATCGATACCGGGATCCGGGTGCCGTCCTCGGCATAGGCCCAGTCGCGGCGTTCGACGTAGTCAGCGCGACTGTAGTCCCCGAGGACCGGTTGCTCGCGCAACAAAGTGCGTTCGCCGGTCTGCAAATCGAGGTCATAGATCCGGGTCGGCGTGACGAACGATCCCGCTCCGATCCGCAACTTGGGTGAGTCCCAGTTCGGATTGCCACCGAGCCCGGTCGACATGAGCTCAGAGTCGAAGGAAATCTCTTCAGGGCGAACGTACTCGCCGCTCTTATCGATAGGCCACAGCTGAACCCGCGGCAACGCCTCGCGACGGTAACTGACCACCAGGTGGCCGGCGAAAGCGTCCACACCGTCCAGTCTCACATCGTCGCGGTGCGGGATCAGGGTGCGTTGCACGGTCGGGTCGGCGACCGGGGCCTCCACCAGCGTGAAGTTCACCGCGCCGTCGTTGTGCAGAATCAAGAACCGATCCTGGCCACCGATGATCGCGTGCTCGACGGAATACTCGACGCCGTCGCGGCGCGGCAGCACGGTGCTGAAGTCAGCTTCCGGGTCGGCCGCGTCCGCGTAGCGAATCTCCGAGGTGATCGCCGAACCGGACGCGATCATCACGTAGGCGTCGCTGCGGGTGCGCCCCACCCCAACCCAGAATCGTTCATCGGGCTCGTGAAAGACTTTGTGTGCCGGCAATCCCGAGCCGAGGCGATGCCGCCACACCGTGTCCGGCCGCCACGCCTCGTCGATCGTGACGTAGTACACCGTGCGACTATCGGTCGCCCACGTGACCCCGGCGCCGATCCCGACGATTTCGTCGTCGTACTGCGCGCCCGTGCGCAGATCTCGGAACCGCAGCGTGTACCGCTCGTCGCCGACAACGTCGACGGAGTAGGCCAAAATATTGCCGTCTGGACTGACACCGGCCGCGCCCAACGCGAAATAGTCGTGTCCTTCGGCTTCGACGTTTTCGTCGAGCAGCACTTGCTGGCCCGGGATCTCGGTGTGCTCATCGAATACCGGCGGGCTCCAATCACCGGCATCGCCCACCGGGCAACGACATTGGACGCCGTACTGCTTACCTTCGAAGCTGCGTGCGTAATACCACCACTCGTCTCGTCGAATAGGCACCGACAGGTCGGTTTCCTTGGTGCGCGCTTTGATCTCGTCGAAGATCTTCTGCCGCAACGACTCCAGATCGACGGTGGACTGGTCGGCGTAGGAGTTCTCGGCGTCCAGATAAGCAATGACCTCAGGATCGGACTTCTCGCGTAGCCATTCATAGGGGTCGATGAACACGTCGCCGTGGAACTCGCGCCGGCTTTCGACCCGTTTCGCCACCGGCGGTACCGCACCGCCACTCATGCACCCGGTCCGATCCAGTCGTCGAAACGCAATCCGGAGATCCGTTCGTATGCCTCGATATAACGCGCTCGGGTGGCCTCGACGATGTCGTCGGGAAGTGGCGGAGGCGGCTGTGCGCCGGCACGGTCCCAGCCCGAATCCGGGCCGGTGAGCCAGTTGCGCACGAACTGTTTGTCGAAACTGGCCTGCACCACACCTTCCCGGTAATCATCGGCCGGCCAATACCGTGACGAGTCCGGCGTGAACACCTCGTCGGCGAGCACCAGCTTGCCGTGGGCGTCGATACCGAATTCGAATTTAGTGTCTGCGATGATGATTCCCTTCGTCAGGGCGTGATCGGCGGCCTGCACGTATATCTGTAGCGTACGGTCGCGCAGCTGGTTGGCGCGCACCGTGCCTACGATCTCGATGGCGCGAGCGAACGAAATGTTCTCATCGTGTTGTCCGAGTTCAGCCTTCGTCGCCGGGGTGAACAGCGGGTTGGCGAATCTGCTCGCTTCCCCCAGACCTGGCGGGAGCCGAATGCCGCACACGGTCCCGGTCCGCTGGTAGTCCAGTAGTCCAGAGCCGGTCAGATAGCCGCGTGCCACGCATTCCACCGGAAGCATCTCCAGTTGCCGTACCACCAGCGCGCGGCCGAGCACCTCGTCGGGAATGCGGGGGTCGTCGGGTGGCCCGGCCAGGTGATTGAGGGCCGTGACGAAGTCGAAGAAGAAGACGCTCATCGCGGTCAAGATGCGGCCCTTGTCCGGGATGGTGCTGTCCAGTACGTAGTCGAAAGCCGAGATCCGGTCTGTTGCGACGAACAGCAGATGCTCACCGTCGATGCGATAAAGCTCGCGAACCTTGCCGCTGGCCAGGTGCTGGTAGTCGGACAAAGCGGGACGCATCGCGTCAGCGTAACGGGCCGACAGCTACGCCGAGCGTGCGTGTCTGTACGCCGACACGCCGCTCACGAGGTACCTCTGCGCACGCTGGCGAGGCGGCGACGACGTGGACAGCCTGCGAAGTCGGCTGACGATCTCAACCTTGAGCAGCGGGCCTGTGCTGGGATCGGGCTATGACACTGCGGTTGTTGCCCTACGCCACCAGACCCGGCCGCCTGCTGGCCCAGCTTGTCAGCGACGCCGTTGTGTCGTTGTGGACTGCGGTGTGGGTGCTCGTCGGGGTGGCGGTGCACAGCGCGATCGCGACCATTGCAGAAGCCGGGCACCAGGTAGAGCACGGTGCCACCGGTGTGCAACGCAATCTCGCGTCAGCGGGACACAGCGCTGAACACATTCCGCTGGTAGGCGGGGCGGTCAGCAAGCCGCTCACCGAGGCAAGCGATGCGGCCCGCGACATCGCCGGGGCCGGGCACAGTCTCGACACGACCGCAAGCTGGCTGGCAGTGCTATTGGCGCTGGCCGTGGCAGCACCGCCGATCCTGGCGGTCGCGATGCCGTGGCTCGTCCTGCGGCTGCGATTCTTCCGTCGCAAGCTCACTGTGACTGCGCTTGCCGCGACGCCGGCCGGTGAACAACTGCTGGCGCTTCGGGCGCTGGCGAATCGGCCGTTGCGCAAGCTGACCACCGTCAGCGCCGACCCGGTCGGCGCCTGGCGCCGGGAAGATTCGGCGACCATTCACGGCCTGGCCGGTCTCGAGCTGCGTTCGGCGGGTATCGCTGTGCGCGCGAGCACCACCCTGTCTAACGGTGCATGACTCGTCCTAGCCGCAGCAGCCCGGCTACGACCACAATCAGCCACGCCGCAAGAGCATTCCAGAAGAACACCAACGACACAGTCTGCAACGAACGCAGCCGCAGCTCGAGAGCGGAGGCGAAGGTGGCCACCGAGTACATGCCGAGCGGGAAAACGAGCGTCCACCACACGCCGCTGAACTGCAACGCCTCGGGCCGTCGGCTGATTCGGCGCAGGCCGAAATAGATCAGCGGCGGTATCCATATGGTGGCGGTCGCCCAGGTGATCACGGTAAGTGTCCGAACACCATCGGCCAGCCAGCCGGAGGCGACTTGGTAGATGTCATCGCCGGCCAGTGTCGCGATCGCGAGCGCGCCCATCAGAATCCAGGTGTCCGGTTTGAATCCGTCGCGGTCCTGTCGCTCGACAACCGCGCGCGCCAGAACCAGCCAGGTCATCAAGCCATAGATACCGATTGCCGACAGCCAGATAGGCACCGCAACCAGCAACCACCAACGGTGCCCGGTGTAATAGGCCACCCGCGCCATCACGATCGCCAGACCTGATGAGCCCACGCTAGCCAATTCCCACGCGCCATGCGCATGATCACGCAGCGCCGTCCACCCGTACCTAGACACATTGCGCCCAGTGACCGCGATGAGGACCAGCCAGGAACCCAGCGCAACCGCACCGAGAATGCGCAGTGCCACCAGATGCGATGTCAGGCGCGTGTCGAGCAGCGCACAGGCGGCCACGAAAGTGAACAGCCGCAGCGTGACATCAGGGTCTGTCAGGTCCCAGGACGCAAATCGGCGCTTGACCGCGACAATGGCCGCCAGCGAGGCAATGAGGAACGCCAGACCGAGCGAGGCCAGCACGCCCAGCGCGTCGCCGATTCGCCAATAGTGGTGATCACGCGCGGCAATCGACAGGATTCCGGTGGCCATCACAACTGAGAACACGTCAGGCGTCGGCTCGAGATCGGCGAGCGAGATCCTCACGTGGCGGCAAGCAATTCGACTACTAGGTGCCGGATGCCGGTATGCCGGTTGCTGCGGGTCCATTCGACCGGTGCCGCCACCCGGGCGTCGCCGAAGCGCACGAGCAGTTCCTCGAACAGCACCCGAAGCTCCAACCGCGCGAGGTTGGCACCCAGGCAGTAGTGCACGCCCTGACCGAAACCCAGGTGCGGGTTGGGCTTCCGGGTGATGTCGAATTCGTCGGGGCGATCGAATATCGAGCCGTCGCGGTTGGCCGAGCCCTCCCAGATCTGTACCTTCTGTCCCGGCTGAATCGACTGCCCGCCGAGAGTGACGTCGCAAGTGGCGGTGCGTCGTTTTGACGGCGACGGCGACGTCCACCGAACCATCTCCTCGACCGCGGTCGACAGCAACTGCGGATCCGCCCGCAACCGCCGGAACTGCGCCGGGTGCTCGGCCAGCGCCAACAGGCCGCCGGCCACCGCGTTGCGCGTCGTCTCCGCACCGGCGCTGAACAGCAGGCTGAAGAACAGGTACAGCTCGAGATCCGACAGCGCCGGCGTGCCGTCGTCAATCCCGGCATTGGCCACCACCGACAACAGGTCGTCGGTCGGCCTCGCGCGCTTGGCTGCGATCAGCTCCTGGCCGTAGGCGTACATCCGCGACCCGGCCTCCTCGACCGACGGTCGCGGCGACAACTGCGACACGTCAGCCTTGCGCGAGCCACCGAAGTCGAATTGCGGCTCGATCGACTCGAACAGCCAGTGCCGTTCGGACTCCGGCACCCCCAGCAGAATGCAGATCATCTGCATCGGCAGTTCGGCGGCGACGTCGACCAGGAAGTCGAACGGCTCGCCGGACACCACCGCATCCAGCAACCGGCGGGCTCGGCCCCGCAGGTCGTCCTCGACTGCGGAGATCATTCGCGGCGTGAGCCCGGCGCTGACGAGTCGCCGGATCTGCGCATGCCGCGGGTCGTCCATCATGTTGAGCACCTGGCCGGCGATCGCGAGATCCTGTAGCAACGTGCCGCCGTACGGCCGGTCACCCCCGGACACCGACGAATAGCTGCCGGGGTCCTTCAACACGGCGAGGGTTTCGGCATAACCGGCCACCGACCAGAACCCTTCACCGTCGGGGGTGTGTTCGGTGGGCTCATGCCAGAACACCGGAGCGACGCGGCGGTGCAGCGCGAACAGGTCGTGCGGAAAACCGTCGGCGAAGTTGTTCAGATCGGTGAAGTCGATCGCGGCAAGCGGGCCTGAAACGCCGGTGGCGGTCATGGTCTTACAGGATGGCGCCCGGCGTGTACTTGGCCGCGTCGGGGTAGCGCCCGACCAGCGCGTCAACCGCCGCGACGACCTCGTCGATCTGGTCACCGGCGGCACCGGTGAAGGCTTGCCGGTCGCCCAGCGCGGCGTCGAGCTGCTTGCGGTCCAGCGGCAACCGCGGGTCAGCAGCCAGCCGGCCCAGCAGATCGGGCTCGGCGCCGCGTTCCCGCATGCCCAGCGCCGTCGCGATGGCATGTTCCTTGATCACCTGATGCGCGACTTCTCGGCCCACACCCGCACGCACCGCGGCGATCAAGACCTTGGTGGTGGCCAGGAAGGGCAGGTAGCGGTCCAGCTCCCGCTGAATGACCGCGGGGTAGGCGCCGAACTCGTCGAGCACGGTCAGGAAGGTCTCGGTCTGCCCGTCGACGGCGAAGAAACTGTCGGGCAGCGCCACCCTCCGCACCACCGAACAGAACACGTCGCCCTCGTTCCATTGGGCGCCGGCCAGCTCGGCGGCCATGGACGCGTAACCGCGCAGGACGACTTGCAGCCCGTTGACCCGCTCACAATTGCGGGTGTTCATCTTGTGCGGCATGGCCGACGAGCCGACCTGCCCGGGCGCGAAACCCTCGGTGACCAGTTCATGTCCGGCCATCAGCCGGATGGTGTGGGCCAGCGACGACGGGCCTGCCCCGAACTGGACCAGCGCGGACACCACGTCGTGGTCGAGCGACCGGGGGTAGACCTGCCCGACGCTCGTCAGCACGGTTGCGAAACCCAGAAAGTCGGCGATGAGGCGTTCCAACTGGGCCAGCTTCGCCGCGTCACCGCCGAGCAGATCGAGCATGTCCTGCGCGGTACCGACCGGGCCCTTGATGCCACGCAGCGGATAACGATCGATCAGCTCCCGCAGCCGGGTCAACGCGACCAGCGTTTCCTGGGCCGCAGACGCGAACCGCTTGCCCAGGGTGGTGGCCTGCGCGGCGACGTTGTGGCTGCGTCCGGCCATCACCAGTTCGCGGTACGTCACGGCCCGTTCGGCGAGCCGCGCTACCACCGCCACGCCGTGGGCGAACACCACTTCCAGGGCACGACGTATCTGCAGTTGCTCGACGTTCTCGGTCAGATCACGGCTGGTCATGCCTTTATGCACGTGCTCGTGTCCGGCCAGCGCGTTGAACTCTTCGATGCGGGCTTTGACGTCGTGGCGCAACACCCGCTCCCGCGCAGCGATCGAGGACAGATCGACGTCGTCGACCACCCGCTCGTAATCGCCGAGCACCCCGTTCGGCAGGTCTACACCCAGTTCCGCCTGCGCGCGCAGCACCGCCAGCCACAGCCGCCGCTCGGCGACGACCTTGGCCTCCGGTGACCAGATCGCCACCATCTCGGCGCTGGCGTACCGACTGGCCAGCACGTTCGGAACACTCACAACGTCACAGCTTAAAGCCAGTCGGCGAGATCACCCGGTGAGATCAGCGGTGGGATCCCGGGACGGCGATACAGCTCCGCGGTCAGTGAGCCGACGTTTGACCAGCAATGTGACCATACTCAGCACTGCGCCGCTGACCACCAGGATCACGGCCAGCAGGTACTGCTGACCGGGTCGGCCCGAAAGCGGCGTCACCAGGTACAGCGAAGCCACGCAGCCGATGACCGGCAGCGCTCTCGGCGTGGTGAAGTGCTGGCGACGGGCCGCCTCGGTGTCACGTCGCAGCACCAGCACCGCGACGTTGACCATCGCGAACACCCCGAGCAGCAGCAGCGAGGTGGTGCCACCGAGGACCGCGATCGCATTGCTGTTGGCGAACGCCGTGACGTAGAGAATGACCGCGAACGCGATCGCGGTGGTGCCCAGGATCGCCACCCACGGCGTTCGGCGGACCGGGCTGACCGCACCCAGAATCGGCGGCAGCACTTTCTGGCGGGCCATGCCGTAAATCAGCCTGCTGGCCATCAGCATGTTGATCAGCGCGGTGTTGGACACGGCGACCATCGAGATGAAGGGCAGTAGATCCTTGATGGGCAAGCCCGGCGCTCCGGCCTGCACCACCTCGACCAGCGGTGTTTCGCTGGACTTCAGGGTGCCCACCGGGACGAGTGCCACCGCTACGACCGCCACCAGCAGGTAGACGGCGCCTGCGATGGCCAGCCCGGTCAGCAGCACCTTCGGGAAAATCTTGACCGGATTCTTCGTCTCCTCGGCCATGTTGACCGAGTCTTCGAAGCCGACCATCGCGAAGAACGCAAGCGACGTCGCGGTGGTGACAGCCAAAAAGACGTTCTTGTCGGCGGCGGTGTCGAAGGCGACGACCCGGCTGAAGTCGACGCCACGACCTGCCAGCACCGCCCACAATCCGACCAGTATGACCAACAGCAGGCCGGAGAACTCGATGCCGGACAAGACGACGTTGAGCCGAACACTATGGCCGACTCCGCGTAGGTTCACCGCGGCCAGCGCCGCGATGAACAGCAAGGCAATGACGACGATGCCTACGGTTCCCCGGCCGACGTGAAAAGCGACGACGAAGTTCGCGGCGAAGAACCGGGACGCGGTGGACGCCGACGTGATGCCCGCGCACATCACCACGAACGCGACCAGGAAGGTGAAGAAGGGACGACCGAAGGCCTTCTGCGCGTAGAGCGCGGCGCCCGCGGCTTGCGGATACTTCGTCACCAATTCGAGGTAGCTCAACGCGGTGACGGCCGCGATCAAGAACGCCAGCAGAAACGGCACCCAGGCGGCGCCGCCGACCTGCGCGGCGACGTCACCGACCAGCGCATAGATGCCGGTACCCACGATGTCGCCGATGATGAACAGCAGCAGTAGGCCGGGTCCCATCACCCGGCGCAGCCGCGGCTGCTGCTCCGCCTCGCTGGTGTCTTCGGACACCTCGGACGCGTTCACGGCACCTCCCGAATTCGCCGGCTATTCGCCGACGGTTTCGGGCGAAGCCACCTTCGGTGGCCTGACGGCTAACAGCTCAAATGTGCACCGCTTGGTGGTCGTGCGGCGCAAGCACATCGATGATCTCGATCAGCGTAGCTCGCGCCGCTGTGCGCGGGACGGGCTCGTCTTCGACCAGCGCGCAAATCACCGCACCGTCGACCGCGCAGATCAAGTTGGAAACCAATTCAATCCGCACCGAACGGCCGGATCGCTCGATCGCTTCGGCGATGGCGTCGGCACGCTGGCGCATGTTGCGACGCTGGATCTTTCGCAGCGCCGGTTGACGGGCACAGGCGATGTAGCGCTCATATCGGGAGATCAACTGCTCGGTCTGGCCGGGACCAGGCTCCTCGCTGACGAGAAGGTCGACCAAGACGTCGGCAGTGCTCTCCGCGCCGCGCCTGCGCCGGGACACGGCCGCGACCCGGGCGCGCAACCGTGCGACCTCGAGCATGCCGATGTGCTCGACCGCGCTGATGATCAGGTCGTCCAGCGAGGAGAAGTAATAGGTGGTCGACGCCAACGGCAGACCTGCCCGGCGGGCGACTGCACGATGGCGCACCGCTTCGAAACCACCTTCACACAGCAGCTCGGCGGCGGCGCTGACCAGCGCATACCGTCGCCGTTCTCCCTTGGGAGTGACTGCCGCGGTCACGGGTAGTAATGCTGCCAGTCAGCTTGGTGCCGCATGGCTCTTTCGGACAATCGGTTCTCAGCGGCGCCTTTTGGCGCGCCGGCGACGATGCAGAGCGACAGCGATGAGGAGGAGCGGCGCCTCCTAATGCGCCGGCGACGATGCAGAGCGACAGCGATGAGGAGGAGCGGCGCCTCCTAATGCGCCGGCGACGATGCAGAGCGACAGCGATGAGGAGGAGCGGCGCCTCCTATGATGTCTTCCCATGCCGCAGATGTCCCGTCGAGCCGTCTTGCGCCTGGGCGCCAGCGCGGCCGCCGGCGCGTTCGGCGGTTACGCGCTCGACATGCTGCTGCAGTCGCGGCCCTCCTCGGCGGTGCCCATTCGGACGACCGGGTACAGCGCGCCGCTGGCTCCGCCGATGCCGTTGGAGCCGGCGCCGGTCGCGGCGCCGACGATGACGACCGGTTCGTTCGCGTCTGCGGCGCGCGGCGGGATCACCACCAACTGGGCCATCGCCCGCCCGCCCGGTCAGAGCAAGCCGTTACGTCCGGTGATCGCGCTGCACGGCAAGGGCAGTGACGCGACCACCGTGATGTCCGGCGGCGTCGAGCAGGGCCTCGCCCAGGCCGTCAACGCGGGACTGCCGCCGTTCGCGGTGGTCGCTGTCGACGGCGGCGGCAGCTACTGGCACAAACGAGCCTCTGGCGAGGACTCCGGCGCCATGGTGCTCAACGAGCTGATCCCGATGCTGGGTGCTCAAGGTTTGGACACCTCACGGGTGGCGTTCCTGGGCTGGTCGATGGGTGGCTACGGCGCGTTACTGCTGGGCGGCCGGCTTGGGGCGGCCCGCACCGCGGCGATCTGCGCAGTGAGCCCCGCGTTGTGGCTGTCTCCAGGAGCAACCGCGCCGGGCGCCTTCGACGGCGCCGACGACTGGTCGGCGAACTCGGTATTCGGCATGCCTGCACTGGCGTCCATCCCGATTCGCGTCGACTGCGGCGACAGCGACCCGTTCTACGGCGCGACCAAACAGTTCGTGGCCCAGCTGCCCAACCCGCCGGCGGGCGGCTTTTCGCCCGGCGGGCACGACCCCTCGTTCTGGAGCGCCCAGCTGCCCGCCGAGCTGACCTGGATGGCGCCGCTGCTGACCGCTTAGCGGCGATCGCGAGGGCGGCTGAAAGCCGGACGAGCGGGTCGCCGCCGATCACTGAGCAACGTCCGGACCAGGGAGTTCACCTTCGCGGTGTATGGTGCACAACTGTTCACTTGAGCGTGCGGGGGGCCGGCCGCAGGACGCCGAAAGGAATATGCGCATGTCGTTTTCACTCGACCTCTCCGAAGACGTGATCCACGTCCGGGACTGGGTGCATGAATTCGCCGCCGATGTCATGCGGCCCGCCGCAGCGGAATGGGACGAACGCGAGGAAACCCCGTGGCCCATCATCCAAGAGGCCGCCAAGGTCGGCCTGTACTCCCTCGACCTGTTCGCCGAGCAGTCCGCCGAACCCAGCGGGCTGGGCTTGCTAACGGTGTTCGAGGAAATGTTCTGGGGTGACGCCGGTATCGCGTTGTCGATCCTGGGTACCGGGCTGGCCGCCGCGTCGCTGGCCGCCAACGGCACTCCCGAGCAGCTCGGCGAATGGCTGCCGCAGATGTTCGGCACCGTCGACGACCCGAAGCTGGCCTCGTTCTGTTCGTCGGAACCCGCCGCCGGGTCAGACGTCGGCGCGATCCTGACCAGGGCGCGGTACGACGAAGCCACCGACGAGTGGGTGCTCAACGGAACCAAAACCTGGGCCACCAACGGCGGCATCGCGAACGTGCACATCGTGGTGGCATCGGTCTATCCCGAACTCGGTTCGCGCGGCCAGGCGACCTTCATCATTCCGCCGGACACACCGGGCTTCAAGCAGGGCCAGAAATTCCTCAAGCACGGTATTCGCGCCTCGCACACCGCTGAGGTGGTGCTGGAGGACGTCCGCCTTCCAGGGCGGTTATTGGTGGGCGGCAAGGAGAAGTTCGAGCACCGGATCGCCCGGGTGCGGGAAGGCAAGCGCGCTGCGGGCCAAGCGGCGATGGCGACCTTCGAGCGCACCCGGCCCACGGTCGGAGCGATGGCGCTGGGCGTAGCGCGCGCCGCCTATGAGTACGCATTGGAATACGCCCAGCAGCGTGAGCAGTTCGGCCGCAAGATCGGCGACTTTCAGGCGATCGGATTCAAACTGGCCGACATGAAATCCAGGATCGACGCTTCCCGGCTGCTGGTGTGGCGAGCCGGATGGATGGCCCGAAATAACAAGCCGTTCCACAACGCCGAGGGATCGATGGCCAAGCTGGTGGCCAGCGAAACCGCGGTGTACGTCACCGAGGAAGCGATTCAGATTCTCGGCGGCAACGGCTACACCCGCGATTATCCAGTGGAGCGCATGCACCGCGACGCGAAGATCTTCACCATCTTCGAGGGCACCAGCGAGATTCAGCGGCTGGTGATGGCACGGGCCGTCACCGGCCTGCCGCTGCGTTGAGGCATTACCAGGCAGCCTGCGTGCGCCTGCTCGGCGTCATGCGCCGGCGCTGAACTGGGGTTTGGCCGCGCTTTTCGGGTTCAGGCTGGTCAGATGTCCGCTTTCGACGCCGGCTGCCGGATCGAGTTGACAGTCGATGATCGCCGGCTGCCGCGACGCCAGAGCGTCGCTGAGCGCCGACTTCAGCTCCGCGGGGGTAGTGACGTGAAACCCGTTGCCGCCGAATGCTTTTGCCAGTAATTCGTGGTGGGCACGGGTGCTGAGGACGGTGGGTGCCGGATCAGCGCCATCGCTTGCCTGTTCGTCACCGCGGTAGACTCCGCCGTTGTTGAGGATGACGACGGTGACCGGTAGCCGGTAGCGGCATATCGTTTCGAATTCCATGCCGCTGAAGCCGAACGCACTGTCGCCTTCGATGGCAACGACCGGATGCCCGGTCTCGACCGCCGTGGCAATGGCGTAGCCCAGGCCGATACCCATCACCCCCCAGGTTCCGCTGTCGAGCCGATGCCGCGGAACCTCCATGTTGATAACGTTGCGGGCGACGTCCAAGGCGTTGGCACCCTCGTTGACCACGTACACCTCCGGGTGTTCGGCCAGCACATCACGAACGGTGCGCAAGGCGTTGAGAAACCGCATCGGGTGTGGATCGTCGGCCAGCCGTTTGCGCATCGCGGCCTCGTTGTGCGACTTGCGTTCGGCGAGCTCGGAGGCCCAGGCGGGCGGCGCGAGGATCGGCCGCGTCTGCGTACGGTCGAGCAGCGCTGACATGACCGAGTCGATGTCGCCGGCCAGTGGCGCAGCGATCGGTCGGTTGCTGTCGAATTCCGATGCCTCGATGTCGACCTGAATGAACCGCGCGTCCGCCGACCAGGGCGGTGATTGCCCATGGCTGAGCAGCCAGTTCAGCCGAGCACCCACCAAAAGCACCACATCGGCCCGCGACAGCGCCAGCGAGCGCGCCGCCGCGACGGATTGCGGATGTGAATCCGGCAGCAGCCCCTTAGCCATCGACATCGGCAGGAACGGAAGGCCGGTGGACTCGACGAAGGCGCGAATCGCCTTGTCGGCCTTCGCGTAGGCGGCACCTTTGCCCAAGACGATCAGCGGTCGCTGCGCTTGCGCCAGTAGATCGAGGGCACGGTCGACCGCATCGGGTGCGGGCGACTGTCGCGGCGCCGGGTCGACGACTCGCCAGATGGTGTCGGCCGCGGCGCGCGCGTCGATGGCCTCGGCGAGCACTACACCCGGTATGTCGAGGTAGACGCCGCCGGGCCGGCCGGAGACCGCGCTGCGGATCGCGCGGGCCACCCCGATACCGATGTCCTCCACCCGCGCAATGCGGTAGGCCGCCTTGGCGAACGGCCGGGCCGCGGCGAGCTGGTCGAGTTCCTCGTAGTCGCCGCGCTGCAAGTCCACGATCGGGCGATCGCTGGATCCGGCGATGTGGATCATCGGGAAGCAGTTCGTCGTCGCGTTCGCCAACGCCACCAAGCCGTTGAGAAAGCCGGGGCCGGAGACCGTCAAGCACACGCCGGGCCGCTGGGTGAGGAAACCGGCAGCGGCCGCCGCATTGCCGGCTGATGTCTCATGCCGGAAACCGACGAACCGGATCCCCGAGTTCTGCGCGACACGGGCAAGGTCGGTAATGGGAATGCCGACCAGCCCGTAGATCGTATCCACGTCGTTCAGCTTCAACGCGTCCACCAGCAGGTGGAAACCGTCGGTCAGCTCTACGCTCGCCGATGCTGTGGTCACTGGTGACACTCCTCTTCCGATCGGGTACTCGCTCGCTGTGCTGCTGCACCCCACTGTGGTCGCGTCCCCGGGTTGCGTCCAAGACCAAAATGCTATGCAGCGACACTCGCCGTTCATCGAGTCCGGCCGCGCCCGGAAGAAAGGTCGAACATGACGACCGGCTCCCCTTCGGGTACCCGCATCGCCGATCTGCTCAGGACCGCGGCCAGCCAGCGCCCCGAGGCAACCGCGCTGGTGGTCACCACGAATCGGACACCGATCAGCTACGGCTCGCTGACCCGGTTGGTCGACGACCTGGCCGGTGAATTGGCCGACGGCGGCCTGCGGCCCGGCGACCGGGTCGGCCTGCGCGCGCCCAGCAGCGCGGAGTTCGTCGTCGGGCTGTTCGCAGCTTCCCGCGCGGGTTTGGTCGCGGTGCCGTTGGATCCCGCGCTGCCGGTCGTCGACCAGCAAGCCAGGGTCCGGGCGGCCGGAGCCCGAGCCGTCGTGGTCGGTGACCGCGAGCCGGCCGCAACAGGTGATGCGACGTTCCCGTCCTGGCCGATTTCGGTGGTCGTCGGCGGCGGGAACGTGGGAGCCCACCTGGACACGGCGGCTGGTCCGTACCCGCCGGCGTCGGCTCCAGACGACCTCAGCGCCGACGACGCCCTGATCATGTTCACCGGGGGCACCACCGGGACACCGAAAATGGTTCCGTGGACACACGACAACATCGCGACCTCGGTCCGCAACGTCATCGCCACCTACGGGCTCGGCCCGGACGATGCGACGGTCGCGGTGATGCCGCTGTTCCACGGGCACGGGCTGATCGCCACCCTTTTGTCGACCCTGGCGTCCGGCGGTGCTGTGCTCGTCCCGGCCCGGGGCAAGTTCTCCGCGCACACCTTCGCCGACGATGTCGATGCCGCCCACGCCACCTGGTTCACCGCGGTGCCGACGATTCATCAGATCCTGCTTGATCGCAGCCCTGCCCAAGCCGGATCGACCGGCACTGCGCTGCGTTTCATCCGCAGCTGCAGCGCGGCGCTGCATCCGGAGGTGGCTGAAGCGGTGCAGGCTCAGTTCGCAGCACCGGTGCTCAGCGCCTACGGCATGACTGAGGCCACCCATCAGGTGGCGAGCACCGGCGACACCGACAAGATCACAGCCGGCCTGGTCGGGCGGCCGACAGGAGTGGAGTTCCAGATCGTCGGAGACGACGGCCGACCCTGTCCTCCGGACGGCATCGGGGAGATCTGGGTCCGCGGCCCCACGGTGGTACGCGGCTACTTGGCCAACCCGACCGCGACCGCGCAGACCTTCACCGACGGCTGGCTGCACACCGGTGACTTGGGTTCACTGTCGCCCGACGGGGAGCTGACGCTGCAGGGCCGGATCAAGGAACTGATCAACCGGGGTGGAGAGAAGATATCCCCGGAACGGGTCGAGGGTGTCCTGGCCGGTCACCCCAACGTCGTGGAGGCAGCGGTATTCGGCGTTTGCGACCGGCTCTACGGGGAGACGGTCGCCGCCGTGGTGGTGCCCGACCGGTCGGCCCCGCCGACGTCCGCCGCACTGGCCGAGTACTGCCGCGACCGGCTGGCCGCCTTCGAGGTGCCGGCCAGCATCGGCATAGTCGACGAGTTACCGCACACCGCCAAGGGTTCGGTCGACCGCCGGGCGGTAGCCGAGCGGTTCGGGACGGCGGTCTGAAGCGGTGCCGCCGTTCGATTGGAAACTTCCGTACCCGTGGCCGCGCACACCTGTCCTGGCAGCCAATGCCGTGTGCACCTCGCAACCGCTTGCCGCACAAGCGGGTTTGCGGATACTCGCCGAGGGCGGCAGCGCGGTCGACGCGGCAGTAGCCACCGCGATTGCGCTGACGGTGGTTGAACCGGTGTCCAACGGCATCGGCTCCGACGCGTTCGCCATCGTCTGGGACGGCCGGCAACTGCACGGACTGAACGCGTCGGGCCGCTCACCCGCGGCGTGGACACCGGAATACTTCGGCGACGACGGTGTTCCGGCGCTCGGCTGGAATTCGGTCACCGTGCCCGGTGCGGTGTCGGCCTGGGTCGAACTGCACGCCAAATTCGGCCGGGTCCCCTTCGAGCGGCTCTTCAATGCCGCGATCGGTTATGCCCGCAACGGTTACCTGGTTTCGCCGATGGTGGCAGCTCAGTGGGCGGCGCAGGTGCCGCTGTTCGCGTCGCAGCCCGGCTTCGCCGAAACCTTCATGCCCGGCGGACGAGCCCCACATCCTGGTGAGTTGGTGACCCTGCCCGGTCACGCCGTCACGCTCGAACAGATCGCCGCAAGCAGCGGTGCGGTCTTTTATCGGGGAGAACTGGCGGACAAGCTGGAAGCGCATGCCGCGGCCAACGGTGGTGGGCTGCGTGCCGCCGACCTTGCCGCGCACAGCGCGGACTGGGTCGGGACCATCAGCGCCGAGTACCGCGGTTACACCGTCCACGAGATCCCGCCGAACGGCCAGGGCATCGTGGCACTGATCGCCCTGGGCATCCTCGAGCATTTCGACATGTCTTCACTCGCAGCCGATTCCACTGACAGCGTGCACTTACAGATCGAAGCGGTGAAGTTGGCTTTCGCCGACGCTGAGGCCTACGTCGGCGATCCGGACCACATGTCCCTGCGCGCCGAGCATCTGCTGGACCGGGACTATCTCAAGCAGCGCGCGACGCTCATCGATCCGCAGCAGGCCAAGCCGGTGTCGGCGGGCACGCCGCGCGGGGGCACGGTTTATCTCACCGCCGCTGACGCCGCCGGGATGATGGTGTCGATGATCCAGTCGAATTTCATGGGTTTCGGCTCTGGCGTTGTCGTGCCGGGCACTGGGATCGCGTTACAGAACCGCGGCGTGAGTTTCGTTGCGGCGGAAGGGCATCCCAATCAGGTCGGCCCCGGCAAGCGGCCCTTCCACACCATCATCCCGGGTTTCGTCACCCGAAACGGTGCGCCGGTGATGAGCTTCGGGGTGATGGGCGGCCAGATGCAGCCTCAGGGGCATGTTCAGATGCTGGTGCGTGTCGTCGACCACGGCCAGAACCCACAGGCGGCGTGTGATGGCCCCCGCTTTCGCTGGGTGCAGGGACTGGAAGTCTGCTGCGAGCAAGGCTTTCCGAAGTCAACGGTCGACGAACTGCAGCGGCGCGGACACCGGCTGGTCACCGTGGACGACTACAACCAGTTCGGCAGCTGTCAAGCGCTTTGGCGGCTCGATGACGGGTATCTCGCGGTGAGCGATCCCCGCCGAGACGGCCAGGCCGCAGGACTCTAGACGCGGATTCTGCCTTCCGCCGCTGCCAGCGCGATGTCGGTGCGGAAGTGACTGCCTGGCAATCGGATCGAATCGACGATCTGGTAAGCAGCCTGGCGTGCCGCCACCAGATCGGCACCGGTCCCCACCACCGACAGCACCCGACCGCCGGACGACACGACCGTCCCGTCGTCGCGGCGCGCCGTTCCGGCATGCAGCACTCCGTCGGCGTCCGCGCCGCTGATGACGTCACCGAGGCGGGGTCGGCCGGGATAGTTCTCCGCTGCCAGCACTACTGTCACCGCTGCGCCGTCTCGCCAGCGCAACTCCCCGAAGTTCGCGAGGTGACCGGTGGCCGCCGCGTGCAGCAGCTGACCCAACGGCGAATCGAGCAATGCCAGCACCGACTGCGTCTCCGGGTCTCCGAAGCGACAGTTGAATTCGACGACCGCTGGCCCGCTCGAGGTGATCGCGAGGCCGGCGTAGAGCAGACCGGAAAACGAACATCCACGTCGAACCATTTCTGCCGCAACGGGTTCCACGATCTTGCTGACAACGTCGCGGTACATTTCGATGGGCAGCCACGGCAGTGGCGCGTAGGCACCCATGCCGCCGGTGTTGGGGCCGCTGTCATCGTCGCCGACCCGCTTGAAGTCCTGCGCCGCCAGCAGCGGCACCACCGTCGTGCCGTCGACGACGCAGAACAACGACACCTCGGGGCCATCCAGGAAGGACTCCAACAGCACCGGGTGCCCGGCGTCGAGCAGTCCGGCGGCGTGCGCACGGGCGGCCGCCCGCTCCGGCGTCACGACCACGCCCTTGCCGGCGGCGAGGCGGTCGTCTTTCACCACCCAGGCCGGATCACCTGCGGCGGGACCGAATCGGTCAAGGGCGACATCCAGATTCGCCGGGTTGTCCACGATCTCACTGGTGGCGGTGCGGACGCCGGCCGCGCTCATCACCTCCTTGGCGAACGCCTTCGAGCCCTCGATTTGGGCAGCCCTTCTGCTGGGCCCGAAGCAGGCGAAACCGGCATCTCGCAGCGCGTCGGCCACCCCGAGCACCAGCGGCACCTCAGGACCGATGACAACCAAATCGGATTGCAGATCGCGAGCCAGTGCCACCACGTCGTCCGCAGACAGGATGTCGAGTTGATGCTGTTCGGCGATCGACGCGGTACCCGCGTTGCCGGGGGCGATCGCCAGCGCGTCCACCTGCGGATCGCGGCTCAGCGCTGACAGCAATGCATGTTCCCGAGCACCTGAACCGATCACCAGGACGCGCACGAGGCCACCTTAGCGGGCGGCGACTCCACGCTGGCGTCAAGCGGGGGGCCGGTTGTCTTGGTCGATCACATCTCCAACCGAGGGTGCTGGGTGTTGTTGTGGCCGCGCGAAGCGAATCGCTCGAAGGCGGGCACAACGGGACAATTTTGGCGCGGGAAGCACGTGACGGCTGTGATGACGAGGTCAGCGGAGCGCTGGGATCCAGCTAGTCCGGCGTCTTTCCCGAATGCATCCTCAACGCGTCGTTGACGTTGGCCTTCTTGTCCTCGGCGGCACCCTTGGCCGCAGCCCGCTTGCGCTTGGCCACCACCGTGTCGACCGCGCCGTTGAGGGCGGAGCCCAGCGGGAAGCCGAGGTAGTGGGTCAAGAAGACGGCCATCTCTTTGAGCTCAGTTTCGGTGAGTTCGTCGTTGAGCAGTGCTGCGTTGATTTGGATTTCGGCCAGGTCGCGGTTCCCGACGGCGGTCACTGCCGTCAACGTCATGATGCGCTTGTCGCGCATCGACAATCCGGGTCGGGTCCAGATCGAGCCGAAGAGGTGATCAACGGTCAGGTCGAAGTAGGGGTCGCCCTCCATGTCCGGCATTTCCCAGCCGTACACCTCGTTCATCTTCTGCAGGCCCTTGCGGCGGAGTTCGTCCATCAGGTCCCTTCCTCCGGGTGCGGTACGCCCAGTCCAGCCGCCAGCCTCTTGCGCGCGATCTCGGCCAGCGGCAGGTCGATCGACACCGCCTGACCCAACGCCAGCGCCAAACTCAGATCCTTCTCACCCAAGTCGCGGGCATGCGAGAAGGACTGGTACAAGAAGTTGTCCGGCTCCAGGGTTTTCATGTCGTCGCGCACCATGATGGCCCCCGGGCCGCTGGTCAGCGCATCAGTGTGGCGCACCACCCGGCCCAGCGCCTGCAGATCCAAGCCGGCTGCCTCGGCCAGCTTCATAGCTTCACACGCTGCTGCATAGGAGGTGAACGTCAGCATGTTGCGGGCCAGCTTCATCCGGGTTCCCGCGCCTGGCTGGCCGGCGTGGATGACCAGGGACGCCCACTGCTTGAACGCCGGTTTGATCCGCTCGTACACCGAACGCTCAGCACCCACCATGGTTGCCAGTTCGCCGTTGGCGGCCGCTGCGGCGCCGCCGCTGACCGGCGCGTCGACGACCTGGATGCCGCGCTCGTTGAGCTGTTGCGACAACTCGACGGCAGTGCTGTCACTGATGGTGGAGTGGATCGCGATGACGGTGCCCGGCTTGGCAGTGCCGGCCAGCTCGCCGACGACGTCTCGCACTTGTTCGTCGTTGAGCACTGTGACGCTGATGAGGTCGGCGTCGGCGACGTCGGACACACTGTCAGCCAGGCCGGCACCAGCCTCGGCCAGCGGTGTCATCGCCTCGGCCCGCACGTCGTAAACCGTCACGCCGCCCGGCCAGTCCACCAGCCGCTTGGCCATCGGCGCGCCCATGTTGCCCAGGCCGATATAGCCGAGTTTCAACTCTTCGGCACTCATGACCGGATGATCTGTCCGCCGTCGACATTGAAGATCTGCCCGGTGATCCACGACGCCTCGTCGGACAGCAGGAACAGGCACATTCCGATGAGGTCCTCCGGAGTCCCCATGCGCGACAACGGGAGTCCCTTGACGATGTCGTCGACTATTTCCTTTGGCGTTGTCGTCCGGTTCGCCTCGGTGTCGATGGGACCGGGGGCGATGGCGTTGATCCGGATGTTGCGACCGCCCAGTTCGCGGGAAAGCTGTTGTGTCAGGCCGTTGATGCCGACCTTGGCCAACCCGTAGAAATTGGCGTAGAGCCACGCCGCGGTGGACGACTGGTTGACGATCGCCCCGCCGCCCCGTTTGGTCATCTTCTTGTACACCGCCCGGGTGCACCACAGCGCGCCGTCGAGGTTCACGCTCATGAATCGCTTGTAATATTCCGGATCGACGCTGAGCAGGAAGTCGAGCTTCATGCCACCGAAGATGGCCGCGTTGTTGACCAAGTAGTCGATGCCGCCGAATTCGACGAGCGTACGGTCGGCCATCGCTTTGGCCGACTCGGGATCGGAAACATCGACCGGGATGCTGATCGCTGTGCCCCCGTCGGCGCTGATTTGTTTGGCCACCCCCTGCGCCGCCTCGTCATTGATGTCGGCCACGACAACCGCCGCACCTTCACGGGCCAGCGCTTCGGCGTAGGCCTGGCCGATGCCACCGCCGGAGCCCGTGACGATGGCGACTTTGTTCTCGAATCGCATGTCTCCCTTTCCGCCCAGTGGCCACTTGATGCACGGTGATCGCGAACATCCGTGCCCAGTCGGCCACTCGCGTCACACCGCTGTGGCGACGACCTTCGTCTCGAGGTACTCCTCGAACCCGGCCATGCCCATTTCCCGGCCGTTACCGGACTGCTTGTACCCGCCGAACGGCGAGTCGGCGGAGTACCAGACGCCGCCGTTGACATTGACGGTGCCGACCCGCAGCCGCGCCGCCACCCCGGCCGCCCGCTGCGGATCAGCGCCGAACACAGTGCCCGACAAGCCATATGGTGAATCATTGGCGATGCGTATCGCGTCGTCGTCACCGTCATGGGCGATGACCGTCAGCACCGGACCGAAGATCTCCTCCCGCGCGGCCCGCGCGTCGTTGGTGAGTCCGGCGATGACGGTGGGCTCGATGAAGAAGCCGGTCTCTCGATCGGCTGGCCGGCCACCGCCACAGGCGAACGTTCCACCTTCGCTGGTCGCCGAATCCAGGTAGCCCTGGACCCGGTCGCGCTGACGGGCGGAGATCAACGGTCCGCAGATGGTGCCTGCCTCATTGGGATCACCGGGCTTGATCGACGACATGGTTCCCGCCGCGATCGCGACCGCCTCGTCGTAGCTCGTCCGGGGCACCAACAACCGGGTGGTGATCGCACATCCCTGCCCGGCGTGCACTGCGGCGGTGAAAGCTGACATCGAGCAGGCTCCGCCGAGATCGGCGTCGTCGAGCACGACGAACGCCGATTTGCCGCCCAACTCGAGGAACACCTTCTTGATGGTGGCCGCGGCGTCGGCCATGACGCTGCGGCCGGTGGCCGTCGAGCCGGTAAAGGACACCATGTCCACCCGGGGATCCTTCGCCAGCAGTGCGCCGACGCTGTGATCACTGGCGGTGACGATGTTGACGACGCCCGCCGGGAAGTCGGTGTGCTCGACGATCAATTCACCCAAAACCGCGGCGCACCACGGGGTGTCCGGTGCGGGTTTGAGCACGATCGTGTTGCCGGCCGCCAGCGCCGGACCCAATTTGGCGAGATTGATCTGGTGCGGGAAGTTCCACGGCGTGATCGCTCCGACAACCCCGACTGCCTCTCTGGCGATCGTGCGTCGGGTGGGAATACCCATCGGTGCGGCTTGCCCGAGATCCTGGTTCCATTCGTATGACTCAGCGGTATCGGCCGCAAAGGCCAAGTCGGCGACCGGTCCTTCGAGTTGCGCGGCGGCGGTCAGCATTCGTGGGGCACCGACCTCGGCGATCGTGATCTCGCGAAGCTCGTCAATGTGCTCGCGCATCGCCTCCAGCAACTGTCGGATGCAGCGCACCCGCAATTCGGTGTTGCGCGACCAGTCGGTGTCGTCGAAAGCCCGCCGGGCCGCGTCGATGGCCCGGCTCATGTCGTCGGCGTTGGCGTCAGCGGCGCTGCCGAGTAACTCCTCGGTGGCCGGGTTGATGGTCGGGAACGTACCTGCGCTGCCGGCTGACAGCTTGCCGTCGATGAGCAGCGCGCTCGCGCCGTCCGCCAACAAAGCCATGTCCCGCTCCCCTCTACCCTGAAGGATCAGTTGGACAGTTGTCCGGATTAAGTCGTTCCGACGATAGTCGCCGCAGCGCTCAAGGCGCAAGGGCCGCACCGGGCGGACCGTAATCACCTGCACCTTCATCCGAGGCTTGCCTAGCGGACCACCCATCCGATAACTTGGACAAGTGTCCAGCGATGCAGTGGTCGCGATCACTTCCGGTGGCTCGCCGCCGCCTGAGGGGTCGCGCAACCGCAGGCAACAAGAGACCTTCCGCAAGGTCTTGGCCGCCGGGATGGAGATCCTGCGGGAGAAGTCCTATGCCGATCTGACGGTGCGTGCGGTCGCGGCGCGCGCCAAGGTGGCTCCGGCAACCGCCTACACCTACTTCTCGTCGAAGAACCATCTGATCGCCGAGGTGTACCTGGACCTGGTGCGCCAGGTGCCCTTCTTCACCGACGTCAACGAACCCATGCCGACCCGGGTGAACCAGGCGCTGCGTCATCTGGCGCTGGTAGTCGCCGACGAACCCGAAGTGGCCGCAGCCTGCACCACAGCTCTGCTCGGCGGCAGCGCCGATCCCGCGGTGCGCACCGTCCGCGACCGGATCGGCGCGGAAATCCATCGCCGCATCACGTCGGCGATCGGTCCGGACGCTGATCCGCGCACCGTGTCAGCGCTGGAGATGACGTTTTTCGGCGCCCTGGTCAACGCCGCCAGCGGCGCCTTCACCTACCACCAGATCGCCGACCGGTTGGCCTACGTCGTCGGCCTCGTCCTGCCCGGCGATCAGGAAGATCAACATCAATGAGCGTTCAGACCGATAAGCCGCTGCTGGATCCCTACGACTACGCCTTCCACGAGGATCCCTACCCGTACTACCAGCGGTTGCGGGACGAGGCACCGCTGTATCACAACGAGCAGTTGGGCTTCTGGGCCTTATCGCGGCACCAAGACGTGCTGCAGGGCTTTCGCAACAGCACCAAGCTGTCCAACCGCGACGGCGTGTCACTGGACCCGGTGTCGCGCGGACCGCACGCCGCCAAGACGATGTCGTTTCTGGCCATGGACGATCCCTCGCATCTGCGGTTGCGCACGCTGGTGTCCAAAGGCTTCACCCCGCGCCGCATCCGGGAGCTCGAGCCGCGGGTCACCCAGCTTGCGGTGCAGCATCTCGACGTCATGCTGGGCAAAGCGTCGTCGGGCCAAACCGTCGACTTCGTCGCGGAATTCGCCGGCAAACTGCCGATGGACGTGATCTCTGAGTTGATGGGCGTACCGGTGGCCGACCGCGACCGCATCCGCGCCCTCGCCGACGGTGTCATGCACCGCGAAGACGGGGTGAACGACGTGCCGGCGTCGGCGATCGAGGCGTCGATCAACCTCATCGTCTATTACCAGCAGATGATCGCCCAGCGCCGCGCCGAACCAACCGACGACCTGACTTCGGCCCTGCTGGACGCCGAGATCGACGGCGACCGGCTCACCGACGACGAGATCCTCGGATTCATGTTCCTGATGGTGATCGCCGGCAACGAAACCACCACCAAACTGCTTGCCAACGCTGCCTTTTGGGGTCACAAGAACCCGGATCAGCTAAGGCCTGTCTATGCCGATCTGTCCCTGGTTGCGGCGTGGGTCGAAGAAACGCTGCGCTATGACACGTCGAGCCAGATCCTGGCACGCACCGTCTCCGAAGGGCTCACCCTGTATGACACCGCCATCCCCGAAGGCGACGTGGTCCTGCTTCTGCCCGGTTCGGCACATCGCGACGAGCGGGTGTTCGAGCACCCCGACGAGTACCTGATCGGACGGGAAATCGGTTCCAAACTAATGAGCTTCGGCAGTGGAGCACACTTCTGCCTAGGCGCACACCTGGCGCGGATGGAAGCTCGAGTCGCCCTCACCGAACTGGTCAAACGTATCCGCGGTTACCAAGTAGACGAGGCCAACTCGGTCCGCGTCCACTCGAGCAACGTCCGCGGATTCGCTCACCTGCCGATGACCGTGGAGGTGTGCTGAATGCCCCGCTTCGATCCCTTGCCCGAACGTCGGCCGACGATCGTGGCCGGCGCCTCCTCGGGCATCGGAGAAGCCACCGCCATCGAACTCGCGGCGCACGGCTTCCCGGTCGCCCTGGGCGCCCGGCGAGTCGAGAAGCTCAACGACATCGTCGGCAAGATCAACGCCAACGGCGGTGAGGCGGTCGGCTTCCACTTGGACGTCACCGATCCGAATTCAGTGAAAACCTTTGTCACACAATCCGTGGATGCGCTGGGCGAAATCGAGGTGCTGGTGGCCGGTGCGGGCGACACTTACTTCGGTAAGCTCGCCGAGATCACCACCGACGAGTTCGAGTCGCAGCTGCAGATACACCTCGTCGGCGCTTACCGGATGGCCGCCGCGGTGCTGCCGGGCATGCTCGACCGGCAGCGCGGCGACCTGATCTTTGTCGGTTCCGACGTGGCCCTGCGCCAGCGACCGCATATGGGCGCTTACGGCGCGGCCAAAGCAGCCCTGGTCGCAATGGTCACCAACTTGCAGATGGAACTCGAGGGCTCCGGGGTGCGGGCGTCGATTGTGCACCCCGGCCCGACGAAGACCGCTATGGGCTGGAGCCTGCCGGCCGAGAAGATCGGTCCGGCACTTGAAGACTGGGCCAAGTGGGGCCAGGCCCGTCACGACTACTTCCTGCGCGCGGCGGACCTGGCGCGGGCCATCACCTTCGTCGCCGAGACGCCACGCGGTGGCTTCATCGCGAACATGGAGCTTCAGCCCGAGGCGCCGTTGGCCGGTAACAAAGACCGCCAGAAGCTCGCATTGGACGATGAGGCACTGCGATCATGACTTCGCGAAACGACGATGCGGCGCGGGGTACCGAGCGCCGATGAGGAGTGAGCAAATGACTACCGGTTTGGTGCCCCGGGTTTCGGGCGGCGAAGAAGAACACGGGCATCTCGAGGAGTTCCGCACCGATCCGATCGGCCTGATGCGCCGGGTACGCGAAGAGTGCGGGGACGTCGGCTGGTTTCAGCTGGCCGACAAGCACGTGATACTGCTGTCCGGCGCTGAAGCCAACGAGTTCTTCTTTCGCTCGTCCGACGAGGATCTCGACCAAGCCGAGGCGTATCCGTTCATGACGCCGATCTTCGGCAAAGGCGTTGTCTTCGACGCCAGCCCGGAGCGGCGCAAGGAGATGCTGCACAACTCGGCGCTGCGCGGTGAGCAGATGAAAGGCCACGCGACCACCATCGAGGGTGAAGTCAAGAAGATGATCGCCAACTGGGGTGAGGAAGGTGAAATCGACCTGCTCGACTTCTTCGCCGAGCTGACCATCTACACCTCGACCGCCTGCCTGATAGGGCTGAAATTCCGCAACCAACTCGACTCGCGGTTCGCGCACTACTACCACGAGTTGGAGCGTGGCACCGACCCACTGTGCTACGTCGACCCCTACCTGCCCATCGAAAGCTTCCAGCGCCGCGATCAGGCCCGCAAGGATCTGGTCGCGCTGGTGCAGGACATCATGACTCAGCGGGTCACCAACCCGCCGAAGGACAAGAGCGACCGGGACATGCTAGACGTCCTGGTCTCGATCAAAGACGACGACGGCAATCCCCGATTCTCCGCCGACGAGGTGACCGGCATGTTCATCTCACTGATGTTCGCCGGGCACCACACCAGTTCGGGCACATCGGCATGGACACTGATCGAGCTGATCCGCCATCGCGAGGTCTATGCGGAAGTCCGGACCGAGCTCGAAGAGCTCTACGCAGATGGCCAGGAGGTGAGTTTCCATGCCCTGCGCCAGATTCCGAGGCTGGACAACGTGGTCAAGGAGACTCTGCGGCTGCACCCGCCGCTGATCATTCTGATGCGGGTGGCCAAAGGTGAGTTCGAGGTGGCCGGCTTCCCAATCCGCGACGGTGACTACGTCGCGGCGTCCCCGTCGATCTCCAATCGCATTCCTGAGGACTTCCCGGATCCGGACGCGTTCCACCCCGACCGCTACAACAAGCCGGAGCAGGCCGACATCGCCAACCGGTGGACGTGGATTCCGTTCGGCGCCGGGCGGCACCGCTGTGTGGGTGCGGCGTTCGCCACCATGCAGATCAAGGCGATCTTCTCGGTGCTGTTGCGTGAGTACGAGTTTGCGATGGCCCAACCCGCCGACAGCTATCGCAACGACCACTCGAAGATGGTGGTGCAGTTGGCCCAGCCGGCCACCGTGCGCTACCGCCGCATCCGTTAAGGAATGACAATGGGCTACCGGATCGAAGTTGACTTGGATCTCTGTCAGGGCCATGCCATGTGCGAGCTGGAAGCGCCTGACTACTTCCGGGTGCCCAGGCGAGGCAAGGTCGAGATTCTCGATGCCGAGCCACCCGAAGAGGCCCGGGACGAAGTCGAGCGGGCCGTCGTGATGTGCCCGACCCAAGCCCTGTTCATCAAGTGAGAAAGAGGATTGATGATGTCAGTTTCCAAGTCGATTTCCAAGCCGTCTTTCGACCGTGCCGAACTCGACGACTGGGTGCGGTCCTGGCTGCAGGCCAATAAGGACTGCGAGAAAGCCGGTGATTGGCGACCGTTGGCTAACTTCTATGCCGTCGACGCCACCTACGGTTGGAACATCGGACCGAAAGAAGATGTGATGTGCGTCGGCGTCGACGAGATCCGGGACGTGGCCCTCGGCTTGGAGATGGAGGGCCTGGAGAACTGGGTGTACGAGTACCAGAAGGTGCTCGTCGACGACAGGCAGGGCGAGATCGTCGGCTTCTGGAAGCAGATCGTCAATAAGACCGACGGCACGCAGGAAGAGATCTACGGCATCGGCGGCAGTTGGTTTCGCCTCAATGCAGACATGCTCATCGAGTGGCAGCGTGATTTCTTCGACTTCGGCCATGTGGCGAAGATGTTTGCGGCCCTCATCGAGTCCGGCGATCTGAGCGCCGGCATGCAGAAGCGCATCGAGCGAAGCCTGGCCGGTGAGAGGCTGCCCGGTTACTACCCGCTGGGTCAGGCCCCGGTGCCGATCTGGTGAGGGTGTGGCCGCTCCCGTTGAGACGCAGATCACCTACTGACCTACACTCAACCAAGCGGTTGCTTGCGCGGAGCTCGGGCCGTTCCTAACCGACGTTCAACGACGAAAGCAGGTTCACGGTGAAGACGAAAGGCGCACTCATCTGGGAGTTCAACCAGCCGTGGTCCATCGAGGAGATCGAGATCGGCGACCCGCACAAAGACGAGGTCAAGATCCAGATGGAAGCGGCGGGCATGTGCCACTCCGACCATCACCTGGTGACCGGCGGCATCCCGATGGCGGGCTTCCCAGTGCTCGGCGGACATGAGGGCGCGGGCATCGTCACCGAGGTGGGACCCGGCGTGGAAGACATCGCGCCCGGTGATCACGTGGTGCTGTCGTTCATCCCGTCGTGTGGCCACTGTCCGACCTGTCAGGCCGGCATGCGCAACCTGTGCGACCTGGGTGCCGGACTGCTGGGTGGGGCCGCGGTCTCGGACGGCACGTTCCGCATACAGGCGCGCGGGCAGGACGTCTTCCCGATGACGCTGCTGGGCACCTTCTCCCCGTACATGGTCGTGCACCGCAGCTCGGTGGTGAAGATTGACCCGTCGATCCCGTTCGAGGTGGCCGCCCTGGTGGGCTGCGGAGTCACCACCGGCTACGGTTCGGCGGTCCGCACCGCCGACATCCGGCCGGGCCAGGACGCCGCCATCGTCGGTGTCGGCGGGGTCGGCATGGCTGCCCTGCAGGGTGCCGTGGCCGCCGGCGCCCGGTACATCTTCGCGATCGACCCGGTGGAATGGAAGCGCGACCAGGCGCTGAAATTCGGTGCGACACACGTTTACCCCGACATCAACGCTGCCCTGATGGGGATCGCGGAAGCCTCCTACGGGCTGATGGCGCACAAGGTCATCGTCACCGTCGGCGAGCTGCAGGGCGCCGATGTCGACAACTACCTCAACCTGACGGCCAAGGGCGGCACCTGCGTGCTGACCGCGATCGGCAGTCTGTTGGACACCAACGTCAACCTGAACCTGGCGATGCTGACCTTGATGCAGAAAAACCTGCAGGGCACCATCTTCGGCGGCGGCAACCCGCAGTACGACATCCCACAGCTGTTGTCGATGTACAAAGCCGGCAAACTCAACCTCGACGACATGATCACCCGTCAGTACAAGCTCGAGCAGATCAACGACGGCTATCAAGACATGTTGGAAGGCAAGAACATTCGCGGGGTCATCCGCTACACCGACGCAGACCGGTAGCGCCATGTCGCAGGGAACGATCGAACAGTCACCGGCGCTGACTGCCTCGCAGTCGTCGTGGCGGTGCGTGCAGGCCCACGACCGGGCGGGCTGGCTGGCCCTGATGGCCGACGACGTCGTCATCGAAGACCCGATCGGCAAGTCCGTCACCAACCCCGACGGCACCGGTGTCCGCGGCAAGGAGCGGGTGGCGGCCTTCTTCGACACCAACATCGCCGCCAACCAGCTCACGATCACCTGCGAGGAGACTTTCCCGTCCAGCTCACCGGACGAGATCGCCCATATCCTGGTGCTGCACAGCAGGTTCGACAACGGTGTCACCAGTACCGTGCGAGGTGTTTTCACGTACCGCGTCGACGACGGTGGTCTGATCACCAACATGCGCGGCTACTGGAATCTCGACGCGATGACCTTCGGCAAGGACGAGTAAATCGCATGGCCACCCTCTTCACCAAGATCATCAACGGAGAACTGCCGGGCCGGTTCGTCTACGAGGACGACGACATCGTCGCGTTCCTGACGATTCAGCCCATGACACAGGGCCACACGCTGGTGGTGCCGCGCGCCGAGATCGACCAGTGGCAGGAAGTCGACGAGCCGGTGTTCGCTCGGGTGATGGCGGTCGCGCAATTGATCGGCAAAGCGGTGTGCCGCGCCTTCAGCGCTGATCGGGCGGGGGTGATCATCGCCGGACTGGAGATCCCGCACCTGCATGTGCACGTGTTCCCGGCGCGCGACCTCAGCGACTTCGGCTTTGCCAACGTCGACAACGATCCGTCGCAGGAGTCGCTGGACGAGGCGCAGACCAAGATCAAAGAAGCTCTCGCGCAGCTGGTTTGAGGTCGACCGGGCAGCCGACCGGCGCGGGCACATCGGTGATCCGCGGCAAGCTCACGTGGAAGCAGCAGCCCTGACCGGGGGCGGTGTTCACTGTGACGGTGCCACCGTGGGCGTGGACGAGCGAGTCGACGATCGACAGTCCCAGGCCCGTGCCGCCGCTGCTGCGTGCGCGGGACGTGTCGGTGCGGTAGAACCGCTCGAATACCCGCTGAGCATCCTCCTGGCTCATGCCGGATCCCTTGTCGGCGACTTCGAGCACTGCTTCGGCGCCGTCGGTGCCGACCCGCACCGTGATGTCGGCGGTTTCCGGTGTGTGCTGCAGGGCGTTGACGACCAGGTTGCTCAGCACCTGACGCAGCCGGGCTTCGTCGCCGAGCACTTCCGGGGTGCCCGGGCCGTCGAGCACCTCCATGGTGATGCGGCGTTTCGGGGCGATCGACTGCGCGTCGTGTACGGCGTCGGTCGCTAATGCGAGCAGGTCCACCCGTCGTCGCTCCAGCGGGCGTTGCGCGTCCAGCCGGGCCAGCAACAACAGATCCTCGACCAGAAGACCCATTCGGCTCGACTCGCTTTCGATACGCGACATGAGCATTTCGACGTCCCGCGCGGCGCCCTGGCGGTACAACTCGGCGAAGCCGCGGATGGTGGTCAGCGGTGTGCGCAGCTCGTGGCTCGCGTCGGTGATGAATCGGCGCATTCGCTCCTCGGACGTGCGGGCCTTTTCCGCCGAAGACTCCGAGGACGCCACTGCCCGTTGAATCTGCGCCAGCATGCCATTGAGTGCCAAGGACAGTCGGCCGACTTCGGTGCGCGGATCGCGTTCGGGAACGCGGCGATCCAGCTGCCCGGCCGCGATCGCCGCGGCGGTGCGTTCCACTTCGGTCAGCGGACGCAAGCTACGGCGCACCACCGCGTACCCGGCGATTCCGAGCACTAGCAGCACCGCCGCGCCGATGCCGACCTGCAACCACAGCAGGGAGCGCACAGTGTGCTGGACGTCGGACAGATCGATGGCCACGGTAATGAGGTCGCCGCGCGGGCCCCGTACCGTCATGGCGCGCCACCGCACTTCCGAGCCGTTGACCGAACCGACCGTGGTCGGATAGGGGCCGACGTTGTTGTTGGCCGGCAGAGCGGGTTCGGCGTCGCGGTCGTTGCCGGCCATCCAGATGTGGCCATCCCGAGCCATGCCGCGCACGTAGAACTTCGACGGTGGTCGCCCGGAATTCGGGCCGTCATTCGAGCCGGGCAGCAGCCGGCGGGGCGCCAGCGCCCAGCCGCGCGAGGCGTCCAACAACGTCTGGTCCACCCGGCTGATGAGACTGTGCCGCAGGATCGAAGTGACCGCGACCCCGGACGCCGCCAGGCCGCAGGTCACCAGGATCAAGGTGGCTGCTACCAGCCCGACCCGGAGCGGCAGTCCTCCTCGACGGTGCGCCATCCTCGTATTCTTCGCTTAAGACGCGGTGCCCGACCGCTCGAACGGTCTCCCGTTCATCGCGGCTCCCGCAGCACGTAACCGACGCCGCGCAGGGTGTGCAGCAGTCTGCGCTCGCCGGTATCGATTTTCCGGCGCAGATACGACACGTAAGACTCGACGACGTTGACGTCGCCGCCGAAGTCGTAGCGCCAGACGTGGTCCAGGATCTTCGGCTTGCTCAATACGGTGCCGGCGTTGATGACGAAGTAGCGCAGCAACGTGAATTCGGTGGGAGACAACGACACCGGTTCGCCGGCTTTCCAAACTTCGTGGGTGTCTTCGTCGAGTTCGATGTCGGCGAAGGTGAGCCGGGCGTTGCGCGGTTGGGTGCTGCCCTTGCCGGTGCGTCGCAGAATGACCCGCAGGCGGGCGACGACCTCTTCGAGGCTGAACGGTTTGGTGACGTAGTCGTCGCCGCCGAGGGTCAACCCGGCGATTTTGTCTTGCAGCGAGTCGCGGGCCGTCAGGAACAACGCGGGCGCGTCGATGCCGTCGGCGCGTAGCCGGCGCAGTACGCCGAAGCCGTCCATGCCAGGCATCATCACGTCCAGGATGACCGCGTCGGGGCGGACTTCGCGGGCGCGGTCAAGCGCCGCCGGCCCGTTGGTGGCGGTGTGGACCTCGAAGCCCTGAAATTTGAGGCTCACCGACAGAAGCTCGACGATGTTGGCCTCGTCATCGACGACGAGGACGCGTGCCTCGGGTGTAGTTTCTGCTGCCAGGCCGTTACTGCCCAATGCCATCTGTCTATTTGCTCTCATTCGGCTGTAGACAGCCTCGGGGGTGCCTGTGGGACTCCTGTGACTTCGTTGCGAACGCTCGATCCCAGACCATGTCTGAGCCGCGAATACACTTGAGGCATGAACCTCGGCAAGAGCCTGGCGACCCTGGCGACTGCTCCGGCGCGGGTAGGGCTGGCCGCCGCCGACGCTGGTCTGGGCGTCGCGGCGTCGGCGGTCGACCTGGCCAAACGGGCCGTCGCCGAAGTCGACGGGCAGCCGCCGGGCAGTCCGGTGGCGCTCATGTTCGGGCTCGACGACGCGCTGGTGCGGGCAATCCAGCTGGCCCGGCTCTTGGACCCGGATGCGCCGATCGGACGTGCGCTGGCCCGAGACGGCCTGATGGACCGCCTGCTACGTCCGGACGGTGTGGTTGACCGGCTGACCGCGCCGGGTGGCGTGCTGGACCGGCTGACCGCTGAAGGCGGCGCGCTGGAACGGGCCCTGGAGCCGGGCGGACTGGTGGATCAGCTGCTTGCTGATGATGGGCTGATCGAGAGGCTGCTCGCTGAAGATGGGCTGTTGGAACGGCTGCTCGCCGAGGGCGGCCTGGTGGACACCTTGACGGCGCGCAACGGTCCGCTGGAGCAACTTGCGATTGTCGCTGACACCCTCAACCGCCTGACTCCGGGGATGGAGGCGCTGGCGCCGACCATTGACACCCTGCAGGACGCCGTCGCGTCGCTGACACTGATGGCCAACCCGCTGAGCAACTTCGCCGAACGCATCCCGCTGCCCGGCCGGCGGATGGCGCGGCGCGCGGCGCCGCGGGCGGTGCGCTCGCAGCGGATCGTCGACCACGATCGAGTCGGTCCCGAGGAGTTGTGAGCTGGCGCTCGCCGAGTGTCACGCCGGCCGAGCGTAACGCCAGCGTGGCGTCCGGCCACCGTCACGCCAGCGTGACCGTCGCGGTCGGCGGCTATTACGCTGGCACGGTTAGACCGGCCTCCTTAGCTCAGTGGTAGAGCACTCGCCTTGTAAGCGAGCGGTCGTCAGTTCAATCCTGACAGGGGGCGCTCAAGCGTTGCCCCACCATATCCGCTGGCAGAAGCGATTTCGGAGTCGGAATCGTTCATCCGGCTTTTGGCGAGTGCGGCTGTGAGCACCGCGTCGAGGCCCGCAAGCTCGGGACGAGAATCAGCCAGTGCAGGAGGGTGTGAGTTGAGGTGGCGACTGATGACCACGGCGGGATTGGAGTGCGGGTAGAGCTGAGATCCGCTGAGGAGGTGATAGGCGGTCGCGGCTAGGGCGTACTGGTCAGCGCGCCCGTCGATTTGCTCGCCCATCAGTTGCTCGGGTGCGGCAGTAGGCAACGGTGCCGATGGTCATGTTGGTTGCGGTGATGCCGCTGATGTCGTCGACATTGCGGGCGATGCCGAAGTCGGCTAGCAGGATTCGCTGTTCGTCATCGTCATCGTCATCGGTACGTGTCACCATGATGTTGGCCGGTTTGACGTCACGGTGCAGCAAGCCCTGCTTGTGGGCGTAGTCGAGGGCACTGGCTACGGCGGTGACAATTCGCACCACTAGGTCGGTTGGCATACCGTTCGGAAACCGGCTGGCGACAAGTCGGGCTGCGTCAAGGCCGTCGACGTAGTCCATCGAAATCCACAGTTGCCCGTTGTACTCACCGCGATCATGCACGCTGACGATGTGGGGATGCCACAGCTTGGCTGCCAGGTCCGCCTCACGCACGAACCCTGCGCGGTACTCGGGGTCGGCGGAAACATCCGCCGGAAGTACCTTCAGGGCGTCACGGCGCGGAAGGCGAGGATGCTCAGCGAGGTAGACCTCGCCCATGCCGCCAGAACCCAGAATGCGCACGACCCTGTAGCCAGCGAACGTGTCGCCGCTCCTCAACGGCATGGCCGGATACTACGGACTGAGTCTTCGGTTGCTACACATGGTGCGGACTCTTGCGTCTACGCCCGGCTTTTCACAGCCCAGCTGGTCAGCGATTGGCAACATACCTATCGCGGGGTCAAACGCACCGACCCATGGGATGATGGCCCTCCGGCGGCTATCGGGCTTCCCGTCGGGCGACCTGTTTTGATGTCTGGAAGGTATTCGAAGTGGCCAATGTCAAGAGCATGGCTAGTCAAAGTCTTTCGGGCGCCTTAGCTCATCGCTATCGGCATCTGCAGCACAAGCTGCGAGTCGGGGGACTTGCCGATGATTTGGAGCCGTTCGACACCGGTGGCGGCGCTCGATTGCGGATCGCCGAGCGCTACTCAGCGGGCAGGAAGAAGAGCCCGAAGATCGCATGACTCAGCCCCTGCCTTTGTAGCCGCACAGCCCGGCCCGCTACCTGTCCATCACCTGTGTAGGCCGCGAACCTTCGTATACCTCGGGGCGAGTAAAGCTCCCGGGTGGCCGCCGCGATGAACCTCTCGCGTTCTTCTGTCATGTAGGCGTAGACGTCCTTATACCGTCCGGAAGACGTTTCCACAACGCACAGTGCATCCGGTCCGTGAAGCCTTCCGCCGCAGCTTTCAGTTCCGGGCTACCGAGCACCCGGACGCAGTTGGATCGATACCATAGCGAGAGCGGCGAACAGTCCTGGAATAAGCCGGTCGACTTCCGCGCCCCCCACAGCATCGTCGATATCGCCGCAGCGAGTCGGGGACCGCAGCACGCCCAATTGTTTGCGCTCGACAGTCAAGGGGTTGTGTGGCGACGCTCGTGGACTCCCAGCGGTTGGTCAGGGGGGGATCCATTTTTGGGTCGAGTCTTAAGGCCGCTCACAGCATGCAGTTATGACGACGGCCATATCGAAGTATTCGCCATGGATCCAAGCAGTCATTCTGTCGTTCACAGGTACAGCTGGAAACCGGGCGACTGGAGTGACTGGATGCCGCTCGACAACGGCCTCTCGCTAGCATGAACCCCCGCGAGGGGACTTACCTTTACTAATTTTGCGAGCCTGTTCGGATTTGTCTCGATTTAGACCACATCTGAGACATTCCCAAACTCTGCGATCTTGGGCGAGTTCCAGCAGGTCGCCGTATCTCAAAAGTTTGTCGCTTCTGGTGCGGGGCGGCAACGACCTGGGCTCACGGGTTGTTTCCGCTACCTAACCGCCGCCGGTTTGAACTAGATGCATGGCCTAGCTAATCAACTGTGTCGATCAAGCTGGATCGATAACATGCTGACCATGGGAGGGCAACCAGCTGGTGGATGAGGTGGCGTTTGGTCGCTACCGGCTGATCGAGGTGATCGGCCAGGGTGGCATGGGCAAGGTGTACAGAGCCCACGACACGGTGATTGGCCGCCATGTGGCGGTCAAGGTGTTGGCGACTGATCTGGCCACCGAACCGGGCTTTCAGGAACGGTTTCGACGCGAGGCACACACCGCCGCTCGGTTAACGGAACCGCACATCATTCCCATTCATGACACCGGTGAAGTCGACGGTCGGCTATATCTCGTAATGCCCATCGTCAATGGCACCGACGTGGGCAGCCTGCTCAGCAGTGAGGGGCCTATGACCCCGCAACGGGCCGTTCGAGTCATCGAGCAGCTCGCCGCCGCGCTGGACGCCGCACATGCCGCCGGACTGGTGCACCGAGACGTCAAGCCCTCCAACGCACTGATGACCGGTGGCGACTTCACCTACTTAATCGACTTCGGCATCGCCCACAACGCTGCAGCGACCAAACTGACCCATACCGGTGCCATCGTTGGGACCTTGGCCTACATGGCCCCGGAGCGCTTCACCACCGGAACCGCTGATGCCCGGTCCGATGTCTACTCATTGGCCTGCGTGCTCTACGAATGCCTCACCGGCGTGCAGCCTTATCCCGGTGGCAGCGCCGAACAACAGATCGCCGGACATCTCACCCTCCACCCCCCGAAACCCTCCACGCTCAACCCGGCCATTCCGGCCGGGTTCGACGACGTCATCGCCCGGGGCATGGCCAAGGAGCCGACATCGCGGTTCTCCTCAGCAGGTGAACTCGCCAGAGCAGCAAATGCCGCAGCAGCGTCGACCCAGTCGCCGACCGGGCACGCCTCCGGCACTAGCCAGCCAACAGGCACCCATCAGTTCCCAGACCAGTGGCCCAACCCCGACGGAACCGGGTACACGCCGTATCCCGAGCAAATCGGCTCTCCCGAGCCGTTGCACGAGCACAGGTTCGGGCGTGGGCAACTGGTGCTGGCCGCTAGCGCTGTGCTGACATTAGCCGCCGCTGCATTGATCGCCGCTCTGTTGATTGCTCGGAGTAACAACGGCCCACCGCAGACCTCCGCTATGCCGGTGCCGCCCAGCAGCGCCATTACGGAAACGACCGAGTACCCGCTCACGACTGGCCATCCCTCAACGACGTCGCAACAGCAAGTCAGCCCGCCAGGCACCGACTCGCAGGGCTGGGTGGGCTACCCTGGCGCTCGCTGCGATCCTGGAAGTTCCCCAGCGGTGATGGCCCGCACCACCCAGTCTGTACTGGTCGTCTGCGAAATCGGGCCCGCGAACTACTACTACCGAGGTGTTCGGCTCAGCGACAACGCCAGCATTGAGCTTGCCAATGCGGTGCGCTCGTCGGACGGATTCGACGTCACCAACCCGGTCGACGGAACCCGCTACGAAGTCCGACCCACCGGAATCTCCATTACGTCGCCGGGCGGCCAGGTGTCCTCAGAGCCAATGATCGAGTACGCGGCAAGGTGACCCTTCCCACACGCGCGTCGTGTTCGCGCAGGTGATTTCGGCTTATCGTGACGCTGATCGATGTTTTGCTGGGGAGGGATGAAGTTGGATGGAACACCTTTCGGGCGATACCGACTTGTAGACCTGCTGGGCCGGGGCGGCATGGGTGAGGTGTGGCGCGCCTACGACACCGTCACCGACCGCGTGGTCGCGATCAAAGTCTTGCCCGCGAATATGTCGGAGCACGAAGACTTTCAGCGGCGATTCCGCCGGGAAGCTCATGCGGCGGCACGATTGGACACCCCGCACGTGGTGCCGATCTACGACTACGGGGAGATCGACGGCCGACTGTTCGTGAGTATGAGGCTGATCAACGGCCGCGACCTCGACACCGTGCTTACCGACGGGCCACTAGAACCTACGCGGGCCGTGCGCATCATCGACCAAGTCGCCAAGGCGTTGTACGCCGCCCACCGGGCGGGTCTGCTGCACCGCGACATCAAACCGTCCAACATCTTGCTCGATGGTGACGACTTCGCCTACTTGATCGATTTCGGGATCGCCCGCGCCGCCGACGAGACGCGGGTGACCAAGTCCGGCAATACCATCGGCACCTTCGCCTACATCGCACCCGAGCGTCTGGATAGCACAGCAGAAGAGGATGCCCGTGCTGACATCTATTCGTTGGCGTGTGTGCTGTATGAGGCCTTGACCGGAGAGCCTCCTTTTGCCGGTAACACGACCGTGCATCTGATTGCCGCCCACCTCAACATCCCTCCGCCTCGACCATCGACCACACAACCCAACGTGCCCTCACAATTTGACGAGGTCATTGCGACCGGGATGGCTAAAGACCCCGACCAGCGCTACGCCACCACAATCGAATTAGCCGACGCCGCCCGAAATGCGATCACCGTCCCTATTGCCCGGCCGACACTGATTTCGACGCAGCCGCCCACCGAGCTGGCCGCACCGAGGCAGCGGTCGAGCGCGGTCGGTCGATCGGCGCGCCGCAAAACCAACCGCCGCACTGCCATTGCAGTTCTGGCTGCCACGGGAGTGGTGCTCGTCACGGCGGTCGCGTTCGCGGGAGCAACGCTTCGGCTCTACTTTGCCGATCGTGCGGCGGAGCATGCGAAACGAGAGATCGTCCAAACCGCCACAGAAGCCATGACCACCCTGTGGAGTTACACACCGGACGACATCGAGCAGTTGTCGGATAAGTCAGGCAATTATCTCGGCGGTGACTTCCAAGATCAGTATCGCAAGTTCGTCGATGCGCTCGCGGTCCCGAATAAAGAGGCCCAGGTAACCAACGAGACGCAGGTCAAAGGAGCGGGTGTCGAGGCGCTCAGCGGCTCTGACGCCACCGTTTTGATTTACGTCAACACGACCAGTACGACACCCCAGACTCGTGACAAACCTTCTTTCAAATACCTCTCCTACCGGCTGTGGATGCGTAAAGACCACTCCAGGTGGGTGATTACCAAGATGACGACCGTCACCTCCATGGACTTGGTACCGAAGTTGCGCGGTCCCGGCTGATTTCTAAGCAAAGCGATGGGATTTAGAACGGAGCTGCCCACTGCGCCTGCCTCGCGGAAGAGCTGCAGCGCATTGTGGTCGAAGCAAGGAGACCTGTTCCGCACGGGCGTGGATACCGGCAGTCCGGTGGCTGCCCGGTGTAACTTGCGGCGGCTCTTGGTCCCAGCGGGCGACCGTGGACAGGGCGCGCAGAAGAGGGCGATGCCAGGCGGTGGTTCGTTGCTGGGCCGGCGACAATGCTGAAGGAGTGATTTAGTGAGCACGACTGAACTCACAACCTAGGGGAGTCCGCCCGAATGACAAGACCGCTGTCGCACCCGTGTGACGGTTTCCCACCGTTTCGCTCAGCTTGACTGAACGGCACCTTGGCTGCAGCGTTGGCCTTTTCGCTGCCCTGGATTCGGCAGCGCCGTCGACGACGGCGGCTCCAGGCTCCCAATACGTTGAGTCGGGCAGGATGGGCTGCGTCACTCAGCCGGACGGAGTCGCATGTGAGGCAGGTGGTCCAGGCAGCACGGTCTTTCCCCTAAGCGCCAGTGTCACCGCCGGAATCGCCATGCCGAAACACGCCATGTTCCGGAGGTATCCCCTTCGACATTAGCTGCGGTCAGGTCGTCCGGTGCGTCCGGCTGGGAAGACGGCAATATCGGCAGTGGTGGCACGCCGCAGACCGATCTCGTCCTCGACTACGGTTCAGATGTACCACTTCCAAGATGGACCATTAACTCCGGAGAGGACGGCACCCGCTTCGCCGACGACGGCACCGACCATGGGATGTTCGTGAGCATCAAATAACTTCGCGCCGTTCTGATCGCTATCCCTCATCGACTGACGGAGCTTGGAGACAACCAATCGGATTGAGCATCGGTATCCGGTAAAGCACAGCACCGCACGCGGGGCGAAGGGTCGCTGGTCAGAAGTTAGCGACGCTAGGGTCGACGAGGGGCTCGCTGTCATGATTGGGCCAATAGCAGGAGGACCGGAAACCTGTGCGTGACTAAAGTTGCTGACGTTGCAAGTGGAATCGGTGAACTGATCACGACTTCACAAGTGGCACCGGGAAATCGGAAACTTGTGAGCGGCTAAAGTTACTGATGTTGCTTGCGGGACTGGTGAACTCTTCGTAGCTGCACGGTGGGTGCTTTTTTCCCAATTCACTGTGTGGGCAAGCCCGAAATCACATACGCTGCTGCTTAATCGGGCAAACGTCATAAACAGGAACGAACCTTGGGGAGTTAGCACCTGCTTCTTTAGCATCTGCTTCTTTGTCCAACCCTCGTCGCATCAGCCATCGCGAACCGCTTGCTAGTAGGTTCAGCAACAACCGATTAGCGCGGAAACTGAATGCCCAGAGGGTCACTACATGAATCGCCTCACCGGCGACTGCGTCCTACGCCCATAAGCGGCGGCACCATCATTACCACCGGGTGACACCCCCGATGTACGGACAGAGGCTACTCGTTCAGCGAGCGCCTCCACTCCGGCGATGGCTCATGCCACAGTCACGGCGGCGTGAAGCAGTACTTGTCGTAGAGGGCGACCGACCGAACATGTCGAGCCCATTCAATCCTGCTGCTCAAACCTCAGCCTGGTGAACAGCTCGAATCGAGCTGTTGGCGTAAACCGGAGGGAGATAAGGGAAATGAGACAGATTAAGGCCGCGCTAGCTGCTGGTGCACTAGCATTAGGCACGGTGGTGCTGGCCGCACCAGCCCAGGCCGACACCGGCTGTACCCGCGTTGGCAACTGGGCACAGTGGTGCGACGATCCAGCCGTCGATCGCGCGGGCGATCACTGGCATTGTGAGCAATCACCGTTTCACTACACGTGCGGCTGGCGCGACGCCGCCAACGAGCCTATTCCCGCACCTGCTGGCAACTGATGCCTGGCCGGTATTGAACTTAGCGCATTGCTCGATGAGCGCCTAGCGCACCGCAAGCCGGGCCGACGAGGACGCGGCAGTCGAAACATAGGCGGCTGTTCGTTCGCTTACGACGCCGCCGCAACGAGCGAAACCCATTGCATTCTTGGCCCAATCAAGGGTTGAGCAGTGTCCAATCCGACAGAAAGAAAACCGATGAAGAAGACCCTGCTCGCAGGCGGCGCTGCGGCGGCATTCATTGCAAGTGCGCCACTGGCTTATGCCTACCCGACGCCGGTCGTGCCCAACCCACCGCACCCGGTCGTGCCGCAGATGCCCGTCCAGCAAGCTCCCGCTCAAGGGCCGTTCGGTGGTGGAGGTGGGCCGTTCGGCGGCCGGTTCGGCGGTGCGGCGCAGCCACCGGTTGAACAGCCGCAGGACCAGCAACCCGTACCCGTGCATGAGCCTGCTCCACCGGTCCAAGAGCAGCATGCTCCGGTGCAACCTGTTCCGGCTCAAGAACCAGCTCCCGTGCATCAACCGCAGCAAGTGCCGGAGCAATCTCCAGAGCAGGCTCAAGCACCTGAACAGCAGCCCGTGCACCAGCCCGAGGTCCAGCAGCCCGCGCAAGAGCCCACGAGCGCCCCGCAGCAGCAGGTTCCCGAGCACTCCACGGTGAATTCCCCCGAACAGAAGGTGCCCCAGCCGGAGCGCAACGGCCCCACGACCGCAGTTCAGGCTCCCAAGGCCGACCCACCACCTATCGAGCATCCCGGGGGCTCACCTGCACCTGCGCCCGGCGCTTCCGAGCCCGAGCACGGCTTGCCTGCACCTGAGCACCCGGTTAATCCGCCACCCAACAAGCCCGCTGAGGGGCCACCTGTATCGCCTCGTCAGGCCGATGGGCCCCAGCTTGCCGCACCCCAGCAGCATGTGGCTCCGCAGCCCAACGAGGCCCCGCAGCAGCCCGATACGCCCAAGCCGCTCGCAGTGCCCGCGCCTAAGCAGGTGCCCGCTGAGCAGGATGCGGTCAACGCGGCTAAGGCCATGCCCCCGCAGCACGTCGACCCGGTGGCCCCACCGCCACCCTCCAACGGGTTTGTTGACCCAGTGCGGTATGCCGAGCAGGCCAGCACCCACGCGCCTGAGGGCGACCGCGACGACCGCGGTGTGGTGCGGCCCAAGCACTGGACCTGGACCGACTGCGACGGCGACGGCAACCCCCACCTCTACAACCCGGTGGGCCGCGACATGACATTCCGCTACTTCTACCGCGGCGCGTACCGCGATGTGTTTGTTCCTGCCGGGGCAAACATAGTGCTCGACATCGTCGACGCGGGCGTGTACCCGTTCACAGCGGTGGGCGGCGACTACGTGACCACCGGTAGCTTCACTGGAGGCGGCTTTGTGCCGACCAGCTACGACAACGTGGCTGTGGACGTACCCGCCGCCGGGCGCACCGTGCAGGTGGGCAACGTGCAGTTGGTCGGCCACGACGACACCCGCCCGCCCGGTGAGCAGGACGCGATGATGCTCGACGGCACCACGCTGGCCTACGGCACCGCGCGCGACCCCCAACATGCGGATGTGCAGAAAGTCCAGACTTTGCCCGGTGTGGGGCCAATGGATGACGGCAGCCACTGGGTCAACACCGCGTTGGTGCGCCCAGTGCCGACCTCCCATGCCCGTACCTGGGCACTGGGTGGCTCGCTGGCGGCGCTGCTCGCTTCGGCTGCGACGATTGCCGGTGTCATCATTCGCCGTCGCAGCCGGCCAGCTCAGCCCGCAGCTGTGTACAGCTATGACCCATACGAACCTACGCAGTGGATGGACGGACCGTACCGGTGACCCAAGCCAAGGCTAAAAGCTCAGGCGCATCAGTCTCTTCGCGTCGTCGGACATTTCGTCGCAGCAGGTACGACTCGCGTTGCATGTGGACGGCCAACTTTTGCCGCGTCTGGAGCGACTTTCGGCTTCTCAGGAGCCGAGCAACAACATTCCCTCCAATGACATGGAGAAAAGCTGGCCAAGCTCGACAGGAGAATCAAGAAATTGAGCAACTATGCGCGACCGCCTAACCCAGAGATTGGCCGCGTCGGCCCCGCGGGGAATGAACCATGCCGATGACTAAGACGCTGGGTGCGCTGCTGGTGGTGCCGTCGATCCCCACGATCTGTACAACGCTTATTCCTGGCAATGTGGTCGCACGCCGTGGATCTGCGACGGTGCCGGTGTTGACTTCAATGCGGTTTGCACCATGCAGTAGGGATCGCCTGCCTACTCCTACACGGAGAATCCCCACTGGACACAGCAATGGCGGTGTCGCCGACCATGGCAGCCCTGCGCATCAGTGAGAGGTTAGCTGTGAAATTACATTGGAAAGCTATCGTCCCGGCCGTAATGCTGAGCTTGGGCGGGGCGGTCATCGCCCTTTCGCCGGAGGCACAGGCCTACCCGGACTGTGGCACGATAGGAGGCTTCACCGTCTATGTCGCAGCCGGTCGTGACGTGCCCTGTCAGCAGGCCTATGAGGTCATGCGGCGTTATGTGGCGGGGGAACCCCTGGCTTGGACGTGTGGAGGCACTGGCCGTGGCAGCTGGTGCACAAGCCCACCCGACGCCCGTGTCGAATTACGTTAGGGGAGTGAAGAAATGGAATATCGCATACGGGGCGTAGGAGCGGCTCTAGTGTCTCTGACTATGGGGGTCGGTATTTGGCTTTCCCCCCATGCTCACGCAGATCAGGTCCCCACGCTGGGTGTCGCGCACCCCTATGAGTACGCAGAGGGGTTCGGAACTGTTCGGCCTGACTCCTTCTCGCTGGTGTCGACGGCGAGCAGTACTGTCCAACAGATCACCTGGGACTCCTGGGGCGGTCCCCAAGCAATTGGCCACGGACTCAACCCGAACGGAGCCGGGCACCCTATGGTGCCCGTCACGGTGACGGCGTTCGACGTGGGCACCTGCAATGGTCAGTACGTGTACCGCCAAGTTATGAGGACTCCTCCTGGAGAATCTGATGCCCACAACATTTGTCACGGATAGTCCCACCAACGGCGTCGGCGGTTCTGGGTAAAGACGTAGAAGTGCACGTCGTCTGTCCGGTGACAGCATCTCGTTGCACCACATCTTAAGCATCGCTTCCCTGACGCCGGCATCAGGTTGTCGCGCAGCTACTTCTTGCCGCCCTCGCCGGCTTCTCAACAAGCACCTTCTGATTGCGCTTTGCAGACTGGCCGCTCCGCATCGCTCGGCAGGCCTGCATCCCTTCAGCTACGGCGTCGGATTCGGATATTTTGCCGGGAACCACTTGGTCATTCCCTTCGCCTGGAGGTACGCTTTAGCATCGGCGTGAGCCGCGCCTGCAAACGCCAAACCTGTTGCCACAGTGAGGGCCACCACCGCAACTCGCAAAACGTGTCTCGTCGTGCTCATCACACTCTCTTGAGGCAATCGACCGACTGGCCGACCGAACCTTCGACGTCTCGGACGGTCGAGCCATCTATCACCAGCCAGCATTTCGCGGAAACTCCGTCGGGCGGGGTCGCTCGCAGGCCGACCCATTCGCCGTCAGTCTTCTCGAGATATGAAGTGCGGTACGTGAGGCCGTCATCGTTCTTGCAGACCGAAGTGGCGACGGTTTGATTTGGATTGGCCTCCGACGGTATTTCGGCCTCGAGGCAACGAGGGCCGGTACCGATGCGTGGGATGCTCCAAGTTACACCCGTCTTGATTTCGTGCGGCTGCCACTCCGGGTCGACGTTCGGATTGGCTTGGGCAATCGGCGGACTGGCGAGATTATTGCTCGCGGCAGCGCTCGCCGCAATGGCCAGAGCGGCGAATACTGTCCCGGCTTTGCTCATTCATTGCCTTCCTTCATGTCTCCAGTGCAATTGATGGGGACGTTAACAGAGGATCAGTGAGCGGTGCGGTGAAGGACCGGTCGCAGGCTAGACGTCGCCGAGCCATTCGAAGTTGTGTGTGGATGACTGAACGGCTGCAAGCCGTGCAATCACAGGCTAGGCTCCTCGCTGAAGCGGGTCATAAGGAGAAATTATCAATACCTGCGGATCGGGGTGTTTCAGGCGACCTCCGTTTCGGTCCTAGCGGCGGTGTCGTCTGCTGGTCCGGGTGCCTGCCTAAGCGACAGCTAGTTTGTCAGACGGGGAACGCCCTCGCCCCGGACCCTGGCATCGCCTAGTGGGATCCACCGATGGGTTCGGTCGCGGGACGCATCGGGACACTCACAGCGACTGGGATCGTCATCTCGGCAAGCACCTACGACGACGTCGTGATCGCGGCGATCGACGGCTCTCTGCCTGTCGACGAAGTAACAGCAGACAATACCTACATGCTTAGAGGGTTGGCCGAAGACATCGCTGCCGGTTTGGACCACGCGGACCGCGAGCAACTAGAGCTTGCTGTCGAATTACTCAGTGACGTTGGCAGGTACGCTGAGAACAGGATCGTTGCGGACTATATGGCCCGAGGACAACCGCTTGGCGATTTGGTGAAGATTGTGCTATCCCGCAATTA
>CAWEFS010000009.1:0-19385 GCA_963808375.1 uncultured Actinomycetota bacterium
AGCAGTCTGTTCGAAATGATCGCCGGTCCGGACGGGCCGGCCGAACGGGTGCGCATCCACGACACTCCCGGCCCGCGATGGTTTCCTGAAGGCAGCCCGATCCGCCGGGTACACGCTGACGCTTCGATGTTCGTGGGCGGGTTGCGGGCGTTGCTGCTGCAGTCGCTGCATCCGTTGGCGATGGCGGGGGTTGCTCAGCACTCCAACTACCGTGGTGACCCCTGGGGCCGGCTGCAACGGACCAGCACCTTCCTGGCCGTGACGACGTTCGGTGCCGCCGACGACGCCCAGCGCGCCGTCGACAAGGTCCGCGGGATTCACCGGCGGGTGCACGGGATCTCCTCGGGCGGCCAGCCCTACCGCGCCACCGATCCGCATCTGCTGGAATGGGTGCACGTCGCCGAAGCCGACAGCTTCCTGCGCGCCCACCAGCGCTACGGCGCCGCCCCACTCGATCAGAAAGGCCGCGACGCGTACGTCGCCGACATGGCGGTGATCGCCACCAAGCTCGGCGTGGTCGACCCGCCCCGCACCGAACGTGAGTTGGCCAAACGCCTTGCCGCCTTCCGGCCCGAATTGAGCGGAACACCCGAGGCGCGCGATGCTGCCCGGTTTCTGCTGCTGACGCCGCCGCTGCCATTGGCGGCTCGCGCGCCCTACGGCGTGCTGGCCGCTACCGCGGTGGCGATGCTCCCGCTGTGGGCGCGCACACCGCTGCTGCTGCCGTATTTCCCGCCCGTCGAGATGACTGTGGTGCGCACCGTCGGGCGCGCCTTGGTCGGCGGCATCCGGTGGGTGCTGCCGGCGGCCGGCTGACTCGCACGCCGTTGCGCTTCCTTCACGCCGCATTACTAATCACCAGCACCGAACGCCTCAAGCACCTCGATCCGGCACGTCGGCCCGTGGGCTCGAGCGAGGCGTTCGTCAAGCGTCAACAATGTCGCGTCGAAAGCCTCCGCCAGGGCAACGTAGAACGCATCCCACCCGCGCACCGATTCGCGCAACTCCCATGCCCGATCCACCAACCACCGGTGTCCGTAGCGTTCGCCGGGCCAATCCCGCAAATCGGCTACCGCCTGACCGGCAGCTGTCCGGTCGAGTCGCCCGCGCAGGTGCTGGGCGCGGATCACGCTGAGCACCTCAACGTCGATGACGTGCGGTGCCGCCTGATCGGTATCGGCGGCCAGGCGGGCCCTGATGAGTGTCGAACGCGGCGTGTCCGCCACAACCTCGAAAAGGCACGACGCGTCAACGACCAGCATGAGGCCACTCACCGCGCCACTCGTCCAACGTGGCCAGCACCTCCGCCGTGGTGACCTCGGTGTGCCGGCGACCGGTCCGCGCCAACCACTGAGCGATCGAAGGTCGTGCTGCCAGCCGCGCCGCTTCCCGGCGCAACAACTCGGGCACGGTAATGCCCTCCTCACCGGCGCGCCGAACCAGCCCGGCATATACATCGTCATCGATGTCGCGGATCTGCACCGTCTTAGGCATACGTTCAAGCTATCATGCGTATTTGCCTTAACTGATGGAAAGTTTCACCGGTCGTTGCACGCGTGACATGTCGTTGAGGGAAGCACATCTCTGTGCCCGCTTTTAGGTGAACTGTGACGCTGTCGCGCGAAGGTGGGCACAACGACACCTGACCGGCTCAGTTACCCCGTGAGACAGGAGAGACGTCCCGCTGGCCGGAGCACTACCTCGCCTTCGACGCCTCGGCGTCAACCATGTCGACGAACAACCGGTGGATGCGGCGGTCACCGGTCACCTCCGGATGAAACGCCGTGGCGAGAACCGGTCCTTGCCGCACCGCCACCACATGATCGGCGGCGCGGGCCAGCACTTCCACGCCCGCCCCGATGCGCTCCACCCACGGCGCCCGGATGAAGACCGCGTGCACCGGATCCTCGAAACCTGCGAACCTCAGATCACCTTCGAACGAGTCGACTTGTCGGCCAAAAGCATTGCGCCGCACGGTGATATCGAGCGCTTTCAACGGGATGGCGGCGCGGCCGTTCGCCCCGGCGTCCAGTATTTCGCTGGCCAGCATGATCATGCCGGCGCATGCTCCGTAGGCGGGGAAACCCTCGGCGAGCCGGGCCCGCAGCGGCTCGAGCAGGTCGAGTTCGCGCAGCAGATGGCTCATCGTGGTGGACTCACCACCGGGAATCACCAAGCCGTCCACCGATTCGAGTTCTTGACGCCGACGCACCGGTACCGGGTCAGCCCCGACCTCGCCGAGTGCGGTGAGGTGTTCCCGGATGTCGCCCTGCAGCGCCAGGACGCCGACGCGCACTGGAGTCATATGGCGCCGCTCCTCCGCATCGCTACGCTCTGCATCGTCGCCGGCGCGGGTCACACTGCGCCGCGCTTGTGCCGGGTCAGACCCTCCTGCACTACCGCGGCCACCATCTCCCCGTCCTGGGTGAAGATCTTGCCCTGCGTGAGCGCCCGCCCGCTGCTCGCCGACGGCGACGACTGGTCGTAGAGCAGCCACTCGTCGGCGCGGAAGGTCCGCATGAACCACATCGCGTGATCCAGTGAGGCGATCTGCAGGTGCGCCCGCTCCTTCATGTGGGTCACCTGGGCTGATCCCAGCAGGGTCAGGTCGCTCATGTAGGCCAGCGCGCAGATGTGCAGCACCGGGTCGTCGGGCAGCGGGTCGTGGTGGCGGAACCACACCTGCTGCTGAGCGGCCTTGCCCGGCAGCCGTTCCACCTTCTCCTGCGGCACGATGCGGACGTCCCACTCCTCGAACTGACGAAAGCTGGCGTCGTCGAACACCTTTGACGACTTCAGCCCCGGCAGGTCATCCGGCGGGGGCGCCGACGGCATCAGGTCCTGGTGCTCGATGCCGGTCTGCGCGGCCTGAAACGACGCCGACATGGAGAAGATCGTCTCGCCGTGCTGGACGGCGTTGACCCGGCGGGTGCAAAAGGATCCGCCGTCGCGGATGCGTTCGACGATGAACACCGTGGGCGCCTGGGCGTCCCCGGGGCGCAGGAAATACCCGTGCAGGGAGTGCACCCGGTAACTCGAGTCGACGGTCCGCACCGCCGACACCAGCGACTGACCGGCCACATGACCGCCGAAAGTCCGTTGCAGGAAACCCGATTCGGGGCTGAACACGCTGCCGCGGTAGATGTTGACCTCGAGCTGTTCGAGATCAAGGATCTTCTCGATCGCCACGCTACTGGGTGCTCTTCGCGCAAGCGCTCATCGACGCTTACCAGCCGCGTTCGGCCAGGCGATGCGGCTGCGCAATCTGCTCGACGTTGATGCCTACCATCGGCTCGCCCAGCCCGCGCGAGACCTTGGCCAGCACATCGGGATCGTCGTAGAAGGTGGTGGCCTTGACGATGGCCGCGGCCCGCTGGGCGGGATCGCCGGATTTGAAGATGCCCGAGCCGACGAAGACGCCCTCGGCACCCAGCTGCATCATCATCGCGGCGTCGGCGGGGGTCGCTATACCGCCGGCGGTGAACAGGGTGACCGGCAGCTTGCCGGCGCGGGCCACCTCGACGACCAGGTCGTGCGGTGCGCGCAGCTCTTTTGCCGCCACGTACAACTCGTCCTCGGACAACGACGTCAGGCGGCGGATCTCGCCGCCGATCGCGCGCATGTGCGTGGTGGCGTTCGAGACGTCACCGGTGCCAGCCTCGCCTTTGGAGCGGATCATCGCCGCGCCCTCGCTGATGCGCCGCAACGCCTCGCCGAGGTTGGTTGCGCCGCACACGAACGGCACGGTGAACTTCCACTTGTCGATGTGGTGGGTGTAGTCGGCGGGAGTCAGCACCTCCGACTCGTCGATGTAGTCCACACCCAAGCTCTGCAGGATCTGCGCCTCCACGAAATGGCCGATGCGCGCTTTGGCCATCACCGGGATGGTCACCGCCGAGATGATGCCCTCGATCATGTCGGGGTCGCTCATCCGCGACACCCCACCCTGAGCGCGGATGTCGGCGGGCACGCGTTCCAGTGCCATCACCGCCACCGCCCCGGCACCTTCTGCGATGCGGGCGTGCTCCGGGGTGACGACGTCCATGATGACGCCGCCTTTGAGCATTTCGGCCATGCCCCGTTTGACGCGCGCCGTCCCGGTTCGTCCGCTGCCATTTGGCGAAGCGGCAGTACTCACTGCTGATCTCCTTCAACTGATGTCAACCCAGTCTAATGGCGGCCCGGGCCAGGATGTCCCTACGCTCGAATGTGCGGCAGGGCGCACACTCGGCGTCGAACGCGCGGCTGGCCGCACACTCGGCGAGTTGGACCGGCCGAGCTCAGCGGATGGACTGCAGCGCCGGCGGCCGGCTCACGGCACGGTGGTCGGCCAGCGTTGTCGCCTCGGCCAGCAGTTCGGACAGCTGAAGCGGGTAGACGGTCTCGCCGTCGGCGGTCAGTCCGTCGATATCCGCCACCTGGCACCACCGGAAGCAGTGGATGTAGCGGCGTTCCAACTCGGTGCGCCCCGTGATCACCGGCTCGAACCGGCGGGTGCGGTGGACGAAGAAGAACTCCTGGCTGTCGATCACCGAACCGTTGAACTCGAACACCGCATCGCGGCGCCAGATCGGACCGACCATGTCCGTCGACGACACCTGCAACCCGGTCTCCTCGGCCAGTTCCCGCGCGGCGGCCTCGGACAACCGCTCGCCGGGCCGCACTTCGCCGCCGACGGTGAACCACCAGCGCGGACCGGCGCCGTCGGGATGCGCCGGGTCAGAGCCGCACAGCAGCAGCACCGCACCGGTCTCGTCGAGCAACACCACCCGTGCCGACACACGTTTGCCCGCCGCGCCCGGCGCCGTCGCTGCTATCGGGTACGTGCGTTCGACGATCTCGAAATACTCCGGCAGCGGCGCGGTGCCGCCCAACCGCAGCAGCCGCACCAGCGGCCGCTCCCCCAACGCCCGGGTGTCGCGCACCGCGTCGTTGTGGAACCGCCGGGCCAACAGCACCCGCGCCTCGGCATCAGCCACCTCAGCGACCAGCGCCGGCGGCAACGCCGCCGGGTCGACGTTTGCCAGCGCGGCGCTCAGCTGGTTCTCGCAGGCTTCGCGTTCTGGCCGCGGCGCTCGTTCAGCGGTGTCGGCCAACGCCGCCAACCGCTTACCTCCGTCGGCGCCACCGTAGATCTCGACGGCCACCGCCCGGGCCACCACCGCGCGTCGCGCCAGCGCCGCGTCCAACGCCTGCCACGACAAGTCGTAGCGCACGTGTAATCGGTCGAGCCGATGCGCGGTGTGATAGATCGAGTTCGCCAACAGCAGCATCGCCGCGATCAGTAGTCCGATCGCAATGGCCAGCCAGATCATCAGCTCGCCACCTGCACCTTCACCCCGGCGCCGGTCACCGTCTCGTAGACCCGCATGATCTGGTCGGCCACCACCGACCAGTCGTAGCGGCCCACCGCTCTGCGACCTTCGTCGATGTAGCGTCGCCGCACCGCGTCGTCTCTGAGCAGGTCGATCAGACCGTCGGCCAACGCCGCGCCGTCACCGACCGGCACCAGACATCCGACCGCGCCGTCGCGCAGCACGCGGCGGAAGGCGTGCAGGTCGCTGGCCACCACCGCGGTGCCGGCGGCCATCGCCTCGACCAGCACAATCCCGAAGCTCTCCCCGCCCATATTGGGCGCGCAGTACACGTCGGCGCTGCGCAGCGCCGACGCTTTACCCGCATCGTCGACCTGTCCCAGGAAGCGAAGATGCCTGGCCAGAGCGCCCGCCGCTTCCCGCAGCTCGTCCGCGTCGCCGCGACCGACCACCAGCACCTCGACATTGGGAAAGTGCTGCACCAGCTTCGGCAGCGCGCCGAGCAGAACCGTCATGCCTTTGCGTGGCTCGCCGTAGCGGCCCAAGAACAGCACCGTCTTGCCCGGCCGCGGATAGCCGTCCAGCCGCGGCGCGTCGGCAATTGCGGCCACGTCGACGCCGTTGGGAATCTCCACCGCGTCGGAACCCAGCGCCTCCATCTGCCAGCGCCGCGCCAGGTCGGAGACGGCAATACGCCCGACGATCTTCTCGTGCAACGGCCGCAGCAGGCCCTGAAAAACCGACAAGGTCAGCGATCTGGTGGTCGAGGTGTGGAAGGTCGCCACGATGGGGCCCTCGGCCACCCGCAACGCCCACATCGACAGGCTGGGCGCGTTGGGCTCATGCAGGTGCAGCACGTCGAAGTCACCGTCGACCAGCCACCGTCTGACTTTGCCGTGCACCATCGGACTGAACTGCAGTCGCGCCACAGATCCGTTGTAGGGAATCGGAACGGCTTTGCCGGCGGAGACGACGTAATCCGGTAGCTGCACGTGCGGCGAAGACGGCGCCAGCACACTGACGGTGTGACCCCGGGCCTGCATCACCTCCGCGAGTTGCAGCACATGAGACTGCACCCCGCCCGGCACATCGAACGAGTATGGGCAAACCATGCCGATGCGCATCAGGACTCCTCCAACCGGGCCCGTCGCGCGTCGGAGAGATCGGCCAGCCACTGCGGCTGCATCATGTGCCAGTCGGCGGGATGCGCGGCGATGTTGCGGGCGAACACGTCGGCCAGCGCTTGGGTGATGGCGCCGACGTCGCCGCTGCTGGTGTCCAGCTCCGCATAGAACCGCACAACGGATTCGCCATTCTCGTACCACGAGTGTGCCGGGATCAGCGCCGCCCCGGTGGCCACCGCCAGCTTCGCCGGTCCGGCCGGCATCTGGGAGGGCTCGCCGAAGAAGTCGACCGGCACCCCGGACCGGGTGAGATCGCGGTCGGCCATCAGGCACACCAGCCGGTTGGCTCGCAGCCGTTCGCAGAGCACCTCGAACGGCGGCCGCTGACCGCCGGACAGCGGAATCACCTCGAAGCCGAGGCGCTCGCGGTAGGCGATGAACCGCCGGTACAGCGACTCCGGTTTGAGCCGCTCGGCCACTGTGGTGAAGGTGCCGTGGGTTTGCGCCAACCACACCCCGGCCATGTCCCAGTTACCGCTGTGCGGCAGCGGCAGCACCGCGCCGCGCCCGGCCGCCAGCGCCGCCGCCACATCTTCTTTGCCCACGGCGGTCACATCCAGCCGTCGGGCTATCGCGCGGTGATCCATCGTCGGCAGGCGGAACGCCTCACGCCAATACTGGGCGTAGGAGGCGAGCGCCTCGCGCATCAAGGTGTCGGGCACCTCCGCCGGGGACACCCCCACCACCCGGGCCAGGTTCTTACGCAGCTGCTCGGGCCCCCCGTTGCGGGCTGCGAAGCGCGCCCCAGCGTCAAAAGCGTTGCGCGCGGCGACCTCCGGCATTGCCCGCACCACACGCCAACCGGCTGCGAACCCCCAGTCGGTGACCATGCCACCCAGTGAGAAGCCGCTGAGTGCAGATGCCCGACGACCCGACGGAGCCGAAATCACGGTTCGCGTCTTCCCGATCCGGCTTCACGGTCGGGCGAGCTGTGTTGACGAGTCAACGGCTCGGCCGCCCCGGGCGAGATCCGCACCGTGTGCAACCGCTGGACGCAGGTGATGACGCTCGCCAATGCCAGCGTCCACATCGCCACCGGCAACGCCCAAGGCAGGGGGTAGACCGGCAGGTCGGCCAGGCACCCCCCGAGCAGCACGATGATCAGCCGTTCCGGTCGTTCGATGATCCCGGCGTCGCCGCGCAGGCCGCTGGCCTCGGCGCGGGCCTTGATGTAGGAGATCACCTGCGAAGTCACCAGGCAGATCATCGAGGCCGCAACCAGTCGTGGGTCGTGTAGTCCGAACGCCGCCCACCACAGCAGGCCGCAGAACACGGCGCCGTCGCTGATGCGATCGCAGGTGGCGTCCAGCACTGCCCCGAAACTGCTGCCGCCACCGCTTTCCCGCGCCATCGCCCCGTCGATCATGTCGAACATGACGAAAAATGCGATCACCAGCGTGCCGAGGAACAGCCGTCCGGTCGGGAACAATGTCAACGCGGCCAGCACTGCCCCCGCGGTGGCGACGATGGTGACCCCGTCGGCGGTGAAACCGGCCCGCAAAAGTCCGCGGGCCAGCGGCATCGTGACGCGCGCGACACCTTCTCGGGAGAACAGCTTACTCAATGGCGCCGCGCCTCCTGCCCTTTCCGGATCGCACTGCCCTGTTGATCGTCGCCGGCGCGCTCATGACTGGTTCGCCCATTCCGCGGCCAGCAGGTGGCGGGTGTCGCGCAGCAATTGCGGAAGGACTTTGGATTCGCCGATGACCGTGATGAAGTTGGCGTCCCCACCCCACCGCGGCACCACGTGCACGTGCAGGTGTTCGGCCAGCGACCCACCCGCGGAGGAACCCAGGTTCAGTCCGACGTTGAAGCCATGCGGGCGCGACACGTTTTTGATGACGCGGATCGCCTTCTGAATGAACGTCATCAGCTCCGCGCTTTCCGGGCCGGTCAGGTCCTCCAGCTCGGACACTCGCCGGTAGGGCACCACCATCAGGTGTCCCGGGTTGTACGGATACAGGTTCAGCACCGCGTAGACCAATTCACCGCGGGCCACCACCAGGCCGTCCTCGTCGGACAGCTGCGGAATGTCGGTGAACGGCTGCGGCGACTCGGAATTGTCGCGCCGCTGCGGGGCCTCGGCCAGGTAGCTCATTCGGTAGGGCGTCCACAGCCGCTGCAGGCGGTCGATTTTGCCGACGCCTGTGTCGATGAGGGTGGCCGGCTCCTCGCGCTGCCGCTCGTCGTCAGCCACCGCTGCTCAACTTCACCAAATCAGCTGTCGGCGTTGCGTTTTCGCGGCGAGCAATCCAGTCCACGATGGCGGCGATCGCGTCGTCCCGCGCTACACCGTTGATCTGGGTGCGATCGCCGAATCGGAAGCTGACCGCGTTGGCCTCGATGTCGCGGTCCCCAGCCAACAACATGAACGGCACTTTCTGGTTGGTGTGCGCAACGATCTTTTTGGCCATCCGGTCGTCACTGGTGTCCACGTCAACCCGCACGCCGTGTGAGCGCAATTGCGCCGCAACGTCGTTCAGGTACGGCACGTGGCTGTCGGCGACTGGAATGCCCACCACCTGCACCGGCGCCAGCCAGGCCGGGAACGCACCGGCGTAATGCTCGGTGAGGATGCCGAAGAACCGCTCGATCGACCCGAACAGCGCGCGGTGAATCAGCACCGGCCGCCGGCGGGAGCCGTCAGCGGCGGTGTACTCCAAATCGAACCGCTCCGGCATGTAGAGATCCAATTGAATGGTCGACACCTGCCAGGTGCGACCCAGCGCATCGCGGGTCTGCACGGAAATCTTCGGACCGTAGAACGCTGCGCCACCAGGATCGGGCACCAGTTCCAAGCCGGACTCCTCGGCAACCGCGGCCAGCGTCGTGGTGGCTTCTTCCCACACGTCCTCTGAGCCGACGTATTTGTCCGGGTCCTTGGTGGACAGCTCCAGGTAGAAGTCGGTCAGCCCATAGTCGCCGAGCAGGTCGAGCACAAATCGGAGCAGGGAGGCCAGTTCGTCACGCATCTGTTCACGGGTGCAGTAGATGTGCGAGTCGTCCTGCGTGAGTCCGCGGACCCGGGTCAGGCCGTGCACCACGCCGGACCGCTCGTAGCGGTAGACGGTGCCGAACTCGAACAGCCGCAACGGAAGTTCCCGGTAGGAGCGACCCCGCGACCGGTAGATCAAGTGGTGCATCGGGCAGTTCATCGGCTTGAGGTAATAGTCCTGCCCCGGCTTGCGCACTGCGCCGTCGTCGCCGTATTCGGCGTCGATGTGCATCGGCGGGAACATGTCGTCGGAGTACCAGTCCAGGTGCCCGGAGGTATGAAACAGATCCGCCTTCGTGATGTGCGGGGTGTTGACGAAGGCGTATCCGGCTTCCAGGTGCTTGCGTCTGGAGTACTCCTCCAGTTCCCGACGAATGATGCCGCCCTTGGGGTGAAAAACCGCGAGCCCGGAACCGATTTCGTCGGGGAAACTGAACAGGTCCAGTTCGGCGCCCAGCTTGCGGTGATCGCGACGCTGTGCTTCTTCGACCAGGTGCAGATAGCGGTCCAGCGCCTCCTGCGACTCCCACGCCGTGCCGTAAATGCGTTGCAGGCTGGCGTTGTTCTGGTCGCCGCGCCAGTAAGCCGCCGAGCTTCGGGTCAGGGTGAAGGCCGGGATGTAGCGGGTGGTCGGGATGTGCGGGCCGCGACATAGGTCGCCCCAAACACGTTGTCGCGTGCGGGGATTCAGGTTGTCGTAAGCGGTGAGCTCGTCACCGCCGACTTCCATGATCTCGGCGTCACCGGATTTGTCGTCGACAAGCTCGAGCTTGTAGGGCTCACCGGCCAGTTCCGCGCGGGCCTGGTCTTTGGACTCGTAGACCCGCCGGGCGAACAGCTGACCGTCCTTGACGATCTGGCGCATCCGTTTCTCCAGCGCCGCCAGATCGTCGGGAGTGAACGGCTCGGCCACGTCGAAGTCGTAGTAGAAACCGTCGGTGATGGGCGGCCCGATGCCCAGCTTTGCCTGCGGGAAGAGGTCCTGGACGGCTTGCGCGAGCACGTGGGCGCAGGAATGCCGGATCACGCTGCGGCCGGCTTCGGTGTTGGCCGCCACCGGGTCCACCTCGGCGTCGTGATCGGGTACCCAACTGAGGTCGCGCAGCTTGTCGTCGGCGTCGCGCACCACCACGATCGCATCGGCCGCGCCGCGGTTGGGTAACCCGGCCTCGCGGACCGCCGCGGCCGCCGTCGTGCCGGCCGGAACCCGGATCTGGGGGGATCGCAACCCCGGCGCGGCCGGGCGCAGCGGGTCGCCGCCATCACCTTCCCGGACGGGGTGGTCGGCGGCGCTCACGGCGTGTTCTCCCAAGGTGTGACGGGTTGGAATGGCGGTAGCAACCATGCTATCGGGGCGGGAGTACGCGAAAGTGCGAGCCCGCAGATCGCGGGCCGCGGCTAGCCGGGTCGGTCGCTGGGCATCCCACCCGCCGGCCCGCCCCGCTGTCCGACGCCCGGATCAGGGCTGGCCGGGTTTGAGCAGGATGAACAACGCCTCGGCGTCGGTGAGCAGCGTATCGCCGTCGGTCAGCCGGCCGGACACGAAGATTTTGCGGCCCTCGACCCGGTCGACTGCGGCATCGATCTGCAGTTTCTTCTCGATCGGCACGATCCGGCGGTAGTTGATGTGCAGGTAGGCGGTGCGCTGGCGGGGGCCGCCGGTGATCACCGACGACGTCAATCCGAGCACCGTGTCGAACAGCATGCCGATCGACCCGCCGTGCACAGCGCCGTTGCGGCCCAGGTGAAATCGCGCGAACCGCGCCCAGCCCTGGATGCGGCCGTCGTCAGTCTTGTGTGCCGACATGGGGACGGTCAGGATGTTGCCGCGGACCGGTAGGTCCATCCGGCGCCCCGACGGTGAGTGCCATTCGTCGGTGTCGAACGGTGTCAGCAGCGCGGACACCTTCTCCAGCAGGTCGGCGGCTTCGGTGATCACCTCGTCGGGCGCGTCGACGGCGCGCGCGTGGTCCTGCAACTTGCGCACGCCGTCGATGAACCTGCCGTAGTCGGGTCCGCCCTGGGTGGTCGGTTCAGGCGGGTTGAATCCCCCGCCCGGATGCCGCACGTTTTCAGCTGTCACCGGATTACCGTATTGCCCGGTATGGCCGAACCGTGCAGGGCTAGGCGTTCTGCTGGCCGAGCGCATCCAGCTTCTGGAACTCGTCGTCGCTGAGCTCGATCTCGGCGGCGGCGACGTTCTCCTCCAGGTGCGTCACGCTCGACGTGCCGGGAATCGGCAGCATCACCGGTGAACGCTTCAGCAGCCACGCCAGCGCCAGCTGGGAAGGCGTCGCGTTGCCATGCTCTTTGCCGAGTTCGGCCAACGGGCCGTCCGGGGCGGCCAGCGGCCCGGCAGCCAACGGGAACCACGGGATGAATCCGATGTTCTGCTGGGTGGCCTCTTCCAGCAGTGCCTCGGCTTTGCGTTCGGTCAAGTTGTACAGATTCTGTACCGACACGATCGGCACGATGTTCTGGGCGGCGGCCAGTTGGTCGACGGTCACCTCGGACAAGCCGATATGCCGGATCTTGCCTTCGGTCTGCAGCTTGTTCAGCTCGACGACCTGATCTTCCAGCGGGAATTTGTCGTCGATGCGGTGCAGCTGGAACAGGTCGATGGTTTCCACGCCCAGCCGCCGCAGGCTCAACTCGACTTCCTGGCGTAGGTAGGCCGGATATCCCATCGGGACCCACTCGTCGGGTCCCGGACGCAGCAATCCGGCCTTGGTCGCGATGACCAACCCGTCATAGGGATGCAGCGCCTCGCGGATGATCTCCTCGGCGTAATAGGGGCCGTAGGAATCGGCGGTGTCGATGAAGTTGACGCCAAGTTCCACCGCGCGGCGCAACACCCGCACGGCTTCGTCGCGGTCGGCCGGCGGCCCCCAGACGCCCTTGCCGGTGAGGCGCATGGCGCCGTAACCGAGCCGGTTGATGGTGAGATCACCGCCGAGAGTGAAGGTTCCGGATGCTTGGGCAGGCGCTGTGGTAGTCACCTGGCCGACCGTACGCGAACGTTCTGTTACCGGCACCTCGCGTGGCAAGCTGAGCCGGTGGACTTATCGGCCCTGAGCGAGTTACCCCTGACGTATTCCGAAGTGGGCGCCACGGCCGGACCGCTGCCCGCCGGCTATGACCACCTCAGCGCCGCCCGCCAGATCGGTGTCGGTGAGCAGCGCTTCGAGGAGGCGGCCGAGGCGGTTCTGCACTGGGGGATGCAGCGCGGCGCCCGGCTGCGGGTGCAGGCCAGCAGTGACGTCGTCGCTGTCGGCGCGGTCGTGGTGGTCGGGTTGGCCTTTTTGCGTGCGCCGTGCCGGGTCGTTTACGTCGTCGACGAACCGCATCTGCGCGGATTCGGCTACGGCACGCTGCCTGGTCATCCGGAGTCCGGCGAGGAGCGGTTCGCGGTGCGCCATGACCCCGCCACCGGCGCGGTCTTCAGCGAAGTCGTTTCGTTCTCCCGTCCCGCCACCTGGTGGGGCCGGGCCGGTAAGCCGGTCTTGCATGTGGGCCAGCGCCTGATCGCCAGGCGCTATCTGCGTGCAGTGTGAAAGCTTTGCGCCAGCCGGGCCAGCGCGACTGCGCCGACCAGCAAGCCGAAGTCGCGCAGCGCGATGTCGTAGTACCCGGACAGGGTGAGCAGGTCGACAATGATGCCCGCCAGCCAGGCCGCCACCACCCAGGCGCCGATCCGCGGGCTCACCGCGACCAGCACGCCGGCGACAATTTCGGTGATGCCCACCAGGTACATGCACTGGTCGGCGTTGCCGGGAACAATGCCGTTGATCCAGCCGGCCAGATATTTGCTCCAGTGGTCCGGCCGGGTCAGGACATTGAAGAACTTGTCCAACCCGAAGACGATCGGGGCGACCGTGAAAACGACTCGTAGTAACGCGTACGCCTGGAAAGCCGGGGCTTTCCATTGGTCCGCGGGCGCGGCGGTGATCTGGGCTTGCTTAGTGCTCATGGCCTCTCCTAACTCTAAAAGATTGTAGATTGAACGTTAGAACGGTCGGAATCTAACGTCAATACTTTTATCTGTTAGAAACGGCAGGCCAATGAGCTCTCCTGACGATCACCTGCAACGCGACGCCTCCGGAATCGGCGCGCTCGCTGACCAGGTGCGCCGCGATCTCTACCGGTTCGTGTGTTCGCAGCCCATGCCGGTCAGTCGCGACCAGGCGGCCGACGCTCTTGGCATTGCCCAGCACCAGGCCAAGTTCCATCTCGACCGGCTTGCGGCTGAGGGCCTGCTGGAAAGCGACTACGCCCGGTTGACCGGTCGGTCTGGTCCCGGCGCCGGACGCACCTCGAAGCTCTACCGCCGCGCCGATCGCGACATATCGGTCACCCTGCCCCAGCGGGAGTACGAGCTGGCGGGTCGCCTGATGGCGCGGGCGATTGCGCAGTCGGCCACGAACGGCGCACCCGTTGTGGATGTGCTCAACCGCGTCGCCAACGACTACGGGCGTGCCCTCGGAGTCGCCGCGTCCACCGGCCGGCAGCGGCTACCCACCGACGCCGGGTCGGCACTTGAAGTCGCGGTCGGGGTGCTGAGCGAACACGGCTACGAGCCGCACTACGAGGCCGGCCAGGTGTATTTGGCCAACTGCCCGTTTCACGCGCTGGCCCGAGAGCAGACGGAACTGGCGTGCACCATGAATCACGCGCTCATCACCGGGGTGGTCGACGCGCTGCCACCCCCATGCCCGCGTGCCCGGCTGCAGCCACTACCAAGGCGGTGTTGCGTGGTGCTGGAGCCAGCCGGCGAGTCATGATTTCCAGTCGTCAAGCAGCTTTTCCGCACCCGCGCACAGCCGGTCGATGACCTGACCCGCCGGTGTGACGGCGGTGACCATCGCGACGCCCTGACCCGCGTCGACCGGCGCGATCCGGGTGTCGTCCGTCGCAATACCGGCGGTCAGCTCCGCGCGGGCGCCCGGATCGGCGGCCAGCGCTTCCTCCCGGCCGGTCCATCGCCTGAGGTAGTCGTTGCCGAGCACGCGGGACGGGAACCGCGCCGGCCACGGGCGTTGCTGGCCGACGTCGAAGACCCGAGTGATCGCCGTCTGGGTCTCGTCCGCGGCGATCAGCGCGCGGCGCGCGCCGTCGGAGGTCAACGCCTCCGGGCACGCCGCCAGGCAGGTGCCCAACCATGCCCCGCTCGCACCGGCGGCCAGCACGGCGGCAAGGCTGCGCGGCGAAGCGATCCCGCCGGCCGCCAGCACCGGAACCGACACGGCCCCGAGCACGGCGTCCAACAGTGGCAGCGTCGCGACCCGCACTTCGCCATGGCCGCCGCCTTCGGCGCCTCGCGCCACCAGCACGTCGACCCCGGCGTCCTGTGCGCGACGGGCTTCGACACTGCTGTAAACCTGTGTGGCAGCGGCGATTCCGGCGTCGTGGACCTGATCGACCCAGGACCAGTCGGCGCCGAAGCTGACCGACAGCAGACTTGGTCGCGCGGCCAGTGCGGCTTCCAGCAGTCCGCGCTCCTGGCGGCGCACCCAGTCGACCAACCCGATACCGAATCTGCCGGTGACGTAGCCCAATTCGGCCGTCAGCGCGGCGACGGACCCGGCGCTGCCCATTCCGACCATGCCCAGTCCCCCGGCGGCGCTGACGGCAGCGGCCAGTCGCCCGCCGGCAACGCCTCCCATCGGCGCGTTCACGATCGGCACTCGCAGACCGACGCTGCGCGACCAAGGTGTCGACAACACAGCGAAGCAGCGTTACGTCGTGGGAAGGCTTTTCAGGACGGTCAGCAACACCACCGAATCCTCGACGGCCTGCAACGCGTGACGCTGCGCCGGGATGGCGACATAGTCGCCCGTCTCACCGTCCCAGGACTCACCGCCGGCGTTGAGGCGAACGTGTCCCCGCAGCACCTGCAGCGTCGCCTCGCCCGGACTCTCGTGCTCGGCCAGTTCATGGCCGGCCAGCAGAGCGACCACGGTCTGCCGCAACTCGTGAGTGTGCCCGCCGTGAATGGTGTGCGCCGCGCGTCCGCTGTGCGACTGCCCAGCTTCGGCCAACTTCTCCGCCGCCAGGCCGGTCAGCGAGATTGTTTCCATTCAGGCGCCTCCTTACGGTGACAAGTAGATCGGTTCGTCAGCTGGATAGTAAAAGAATGCCCCCGACGGCCAGTGCGATCGCCTTGGCCACCTCCAGACCCACATAGGCGTAATGCGCCCGAGAGCGCGGAGCGTCGAGTCCGGCCAGCACTTTGTCGGATCGACGGTTCAGCCGCGGTCGCACCACCACGAGCTGGATCGTCAGCGCCGCGAATGCGATTGCTGACGTCACCACTACCCGCAGCGGTGGAGTAGCGGCGACGAGCACGGTAAGAATGGCGACGCCGAAAACCACTTCGACGGTGTTCAGCGCGCGAAATACCAGTCGCCCGATGCCCAAACCGATCGGCAATGTCACGTCCGGCGCACGGAATTTGAGCGGCGCTTCCAGGAACGAGATCGCCAAGACCATGCCCAGCCACACGAAGGTGACGGCGACGGCGACCGCCGACTCCGCGCTTCTCATCTGCCGCCGCAAACGCGTCGGACGACCCGGAGAGCGTTCGTCATCGGTGCTGCGTCTTTTTCAGTCGCAGCAACAGCTCCGCGATGCGGTTCGGTTGCTCAGCCGGTGCGAGGTGCGCGGCGTTAGCGATTTCGACGAACCGCCCCCGTGCGACGTTCGCTGCGAGGTAACGCAGCGAACGAGGCGGTGTGGCAATGTCGTTCGCGCCCGCGACGGCGAAGACCGGGGTGCCGATGCCGGGCAGTCTGGCACGGACGTCGAAATCGGCGAGCGCCTCACAGGTGAACGCGTAACCGTTGTCGTCGACCTGACGCAGCGTCTCCAGCAACGCCCGGGCGCGCTGGGGGTCCCGCTCGAAGAATCCTGGAGCGAACCACCGCCGGACCGAGAGCCCCACCACTTCACCGGTGCCGCCGCTGCGGACGACCTGGGCGCGGGACTGCCAGTCGACCGGGTCACCGATTCGCGCCGCGGTACAGATCAAGGCTGCCGACAACAGACGCTCGGGACAGCTGAGAAGCAGCTCCAGGCCAACAGCGCCGCCCACTGAGATTCCCGCGTACAGGACCGGTCGGGCACCGACGCGACGATTGAGGACGTCGACGAGAGCTGCGGCAAGATCTTCCATCCGGAACGCTTTCCGCGGCGGCGGACTGTTGCCGTGACCGGGCAGATCCCAACCGATGACGTGGTAGGCCCCGGCGAGACGCTCGGCAGTGGCCCCCCACAACGCCTGAACAGAGGTGCCCAGCGCCGGTCCCACCACCAGCGCCGGCAGATCCGGCGCGCCGCCAAGCTCCGCCAAGCGGATGGTCGGCACACTCAACGACGTCTCCCGGCAGGACGCGCGAACCGGCAGGCGGCTCCACCGCGAGACATCGTCGGTGCGGCCGTCATCAGAAGCGAAGGCTACCCGATCCGCTGCTGCCATGGTCGCGGATGCGGCCGAACATCAGATCGTCCGCAGCAGCGCCTTTCTGCCTTTGACCCGTAACTTGTGCACCGTCGAGTCGCGCAACTGCTCGATCCGGGCGGACATCTCGTCGCCGAGGGTCGCCAGTTCGGCGTCGCTGATCTGCACCGGCGCGGGCACCGGGATCATGTCGCGCTCCTCTTCGTCGGCATGCGCCTCGAGCACGGTCGCGAACGAGCGCCATTCGTCTTGGTAGCCGGGCGCCGATGGCGGGGTCCGCAGCACCACCGACAGCTGGTCGATCACCTGGCGGTGCTCGGCATGCGCCACCGCGATCAGCGGACCGGCCGCCGCCAGAGCCGGGTAGAAAAGGTCGTCTTCGATGCGGAAATGGATATCCAGCTCGACCAACAGATCGTCGAGATAATCTTGCCGTTCGGCGGCGGTCGGCTGGGTTTCGGTGACCTTCTTGACCAACCCTTTGAGCACCTTGTGGTGGTCCTGTAAAACGGTGTACGCGTTCACTTCCCGACTCCTCTCGGCGCCGCCAAAGCAGGCTGCCCATCGCCGCGCAACTCGATGACCCCGTCGCTGATACGCGTTTGATAGCGCGGCAGCGGAGCTGCCGAAGGTCCGCGGATCACGTCGCCAGAGTGGACGTCGAATCGAGATCCGTGCCATGGGCACACAATCCGGTCCCGGTCGACCCACCCGTCGCCCATCGGAGCGGCCAGGTGCGGGCAGAGCTCGCCGAATGCCGAGACCGTTCCGTCGCTGGTCCGGCACAGCACCACTCCCACACCGTCGACCTCGACACGTTGCGGTTTGCTGTCTTGCAGCGCTGTCACCGGCAGCACCGGGGTCCATTCAGTGGCGCGCAGCCGCGCGCCGGATCGGTCGATGCCGATGCCTGAGTCGAAGACCAGAGCGCCGCCAAGATAACTGCTGCTCAGGGTGATGCCGTAGCCCAGCGCGCTTACTCCAATTCCGCGAAGGTGTCTGCCGCGCCGGCGATCCCACCACGACGACAGGTAGAGAAAGGTTGCGACCACGTTGAGCAGGCCGTGGACCAATCCGACACGACGGTCCTCTTCGTGCGTGTGCTGCCAGTCGGTGACTCCGGTCAGCGCCGACGCGAGGTTCGCCAAGATTCCCAGCCCCAACGCTCGGGAGGCGAATCGCGACGCGTCGACGACTTCTGACTTCGGCCGGCCCGGCAAGATACTGAGCGCATCGAGCGCGACCGTCGTGCCGATGGCACCGGTGGTCAACGACGCCAACGGCGGGTGCACCGGATGACCGAGCCAAACTCCGTTCAGCACGTTGGTCACTCGATCGCGGGCCCCGCCCATCGCGTTGTAGGCGTAGCTGAGTAGGTGCTCGAACCGGTAGCTCGGCCGATCCAGCCACTCCTGCTCCCCGATGGCGGACACCGTGCGTGTCCCAACTCGGCGCACTTGACTTACTCTGCGGACTTGACTCTTCGGTAACTGCTCGACCACGTTGTCAGCCTTTCCCACATGCAAAGCGAAATCCCGATTCTTCCCGCACCGGCGGTGTGCCAACGGGGCCCACGGTACCCACGGCGATCGACGCTGCGGGGCCGCCCCCGGGCTGCCCAAGCAATCACGCAGGCAACTCACAGCACCGGCGGGGCCCGACGCGCGCTCGAGCTGCGGCCGGTGCTTGACGGCCGACCCGGGCTGGGTCGGGCATTCTTGTAGCCGTGTCAGTGGTGTCCCTGCTGCAGACGATCCCGCCCGCGGCCGTCTATCTCATGGTCGGTGTTGTGGTTGGGGTCGAAAGCCTGGGCATTCCGCTTCCCGGCGAGATCGTGCTTGTTACCGCGGCGGTGTTGTCGTCACGCCATGAGCTGGCAGTGAGTCCGATCCTGGTCGGCGCAGCTGGTGTGCTTGGAGCCGTCATCGGTGATTCGACCGGTTACGCGGTCGGTCGCCGGCTCGGCATGCCGTTGTTCGACTGGCTGGGTCGGCGGTTCCCGAAGCATTTCGGCCCGGGCCACGTCGCGTTGGCCGAGCGAGTATTCGACCGAGGCGGAACGTTGGCGGTGTTCTTCGGTCGATTCATCGCGTTGCTGCGTATCTTCGCCGGACCTCTCGCCGGTGCGTTGAAGATGCGTTATCCCCGCTTTCTGGCGGCGAATGTGTCTGGCGCCGTGTGCTGGGCCGGCGGCACGACCGCGCTGGTGTACTTCGTCGGCGTCGCCGCCGAACGCTGGCTGACCCGGTTCTCCTGGATCGCCCTGGCGGTCGCCGTGATCTGCGGTGGCGTGGCGGCAACGCTGCTTCGAAAACGGGCTGCCCGGGCGGTCGCTGAGTTCGAGACGCAACATGACCGGAAGCCGGGAAAGACTACCGCCTGAACCGGGTGAGATCAATTAAAGGCGTACGAGACAAAGGCCTGGTCAGGCCCGC
>CAWEFS010000010.1:0-706903 GCA_963808375.1 uncultured Actinomycetota bacterium
AGCCCCGGGCGAACCCGGGGCTTTTCCTCGTGCACCGATCGGTAGCGGGGACTACCGGTAGTCCGAATATCCGTAGTCGTCCAGCGGGACCGCAGCCCCGGTGGCCTGACCGAAGTCCGGGCTGTAGTACTGATCCTCGTACGACGGGATCGTGTACGCCGCGGCGCGGGCCTCCTCGGTGGGCTGAACCTGGATGTTGCGGTACCGGTTGATGCCGGTACCGGCCGGGATCAACTTACCGATGATCACGTTCTCCTTCAGACCGTTGAGCTTGTCGCTGCGGCAGTTGATCGCCGCATCGGTCAGCACCCGGGTGGTCTCCTGGAACGACGCCGCCGACAGCCACGAGTCGGTGGCCAGCGACGCCTTGGTGATCCCCATCAGCACCGGACGACCGGCGGCGGGTTCGCCGCCCTCGGCCACCACTCGACGGTTCTCCGCCTCGAACTCCGCACGGTCGATCAGCGAGCCGGGCAGGAACTCCGTCGAGCCCGAGTCGATGATCGTGACGCGACGCAGCATCTGCCGCACGATCACTTCGATGTGCTTGTCGTGGATCGACACACCCTGCGCCCGGTAGACCTCCTGGACCTCCTTGACGAGGTGGATCTGCACCTCGCGGGGGCCCTGCACCCGCAGCACCTCGTGCGGGTCGGCGGAGCCTTCCATCAGCTGCTGACCGACCTCGACATGGTCGCCGTCGGTGAGCAGACGCTCGGTGCCGTCCTCGTGCTTGAACACCCGCAGCCGCTGACGCTTGGACAGCTTGTCGTAGACCACTTCCTCGCCACCGTCGTCCGGGACGATGGTGATCTTGAAGAAGCGCTCGTCGTCCTCCAACCGCACCCGGCCGGAGACGTCGGCGATCGGCGCCTTACCGCGTGGCACGCGGGCCTCGAACAGCTCCTGCACCCGGGGCAGACCGCCGGTGATGTCCTCACCGACACCGCCCTGGTGGAACGTCCGCATGGTCAGCTGCGTACCGGGCTCACCGATGGACTGCGCGGCCACGATCCCGACCGCCTCACCGATGTCGACCAGCTTGCCGGTGGCCATCGAGCGCCCGTAGCAAGTGGCGCACACGCCGGTGCCGGTCGTGCAGGTCAGTACCGAACGCACCTTCACCTGCGTGATACCGGCCGCCAGCAGCGCCTCGATCTCCGGGTCACCCAAGTCGTGTCCGCGCGAGATGACGACGTTGCCGTCCTCGTCGACCGCGTCGGTGCCCAAGGTGCGGGCGTAGGCCGAGGTCTCGATGAACGGGTCGCGGATCAGCGTGCCGTCCGGCTGACGCTCGGCCAGCTCGACGACGATGCCACGCTCGGTCTGGCAGTCGTGCTCGCGCACGATGACGTCCTGGCTGACGTCCACCAGACGACGGGTCAGGTAGCCGGAGTCAGCGGTCCGCAGTGCGGTGTCCGCGAGACCCTTGCGGGCGCCGTGGGTGTTGATGAAGTACTCCAGCACCGTCAGGCCTTCGCGGAACGACGACTTGACCGGACGCGGGATGAACTCACCCTTCGGGTTGGTCACCAGACCTTTCATGCCGGCCAACGTGCGGGTCTGGGTGAAGTTACCCGTGGCACCAGAGTCGACGATCGTGATGATCGGGTTGTCGACCGGGTAGTGCTCGCGCAGCGCCTGACCGACCTCGTCGGTGGCTTCCTTCCAGATCTCCACCAGCGCCTCGTTGCGCTCGTCGTGGTTCAGCGCACCGCGCTGGAACTGCTTTTCGACCTTGTCGGCGCGGGCCTCGTAGGCGTCCAGGATTTCCTTCTTGCGCGGCGGAACCAGCACGTCGGCCATCGACACCGTGACGCCGCTTCGGGTCGCCCAGTAGAAACCGGCGTCCTTCAGCTTGTCGACGGTCTGCGCGACCACGATCATCGGGTAGCGCTCAGCCAGGTCGTTGATGATGGCGGCCTGCACCTTCTTGTGCATCTGCTTGTTCACGAACGAATAGCCCAGCGGCAGCAGCTCGTTGAACAGCACCCGGCCCAGCGTGGTGTCCGCCATCCAGGCGTCGCCCGGCTGCCAGCCGTTCGCGCCGAACAGCTCGGCCTCGAGCTCAGTGGGCGGCCGCAACTGGGTGAGTCGCACCTTGATCTTGGCCCGCACCGAGAGCACACCGCGGTCGGAGGCCATGATGGCTTCCGCCGGCGAGGAGTAGACGCCAACCTCGGGTTGGTCCTGTGCGGCCGGCTGGTATTCGCCTTTGTCTCCGGCGACCTCGGTGGTCAGGAAGTACAACCCGGTCACCATGTCCAGACGCGGCATGGCCAGCGGACGGCCGGACGCCGGCGAGAGGATGTTGTTGGAAGACAACATCAGGATGCGGGCCTCGGCCTGCGCCTCGGCACTCAGCGGCAGGTGCACCGCCATCTGGTCACCGTCGAAGTCGGCGTTGAAGGCCTCACACACCAGCGGGTGCAGCTGAATCGCCTTGCCCTCCACCAGCATCGGCTCGAAGGCCTGGATGCCCAGCCGGTGCAGGGTGGGTGCACGGTTGAGCAGCACCGGGTGCTCGGCGATGACCTCTTCGAGCACATCCCACACCTGCGGACGCTGACGCTCCACCATCCGTTTGGCGCTCTTGATGTTCTGCGCGTGGTTGAGGTCGACCAGCCGCTTCATCACGAACGGCTTGAACAGCTCCAGCGCCATCAGCTTGGGCAGACCGCACTGGTGCAGCTTGAGCTGCGGACCGACCACGATGACCGAGCGGCCCGAGTAGTCGACGCGCTTACCGAGCAGGTTCTGCCGGAACCGGCCCTGCTTGCCCTTGAGCAGATCGCTCAACGACTTCAGCGGACGGTTGCCGGGTCCCGTAACTGGCCTACCCCGCCGTCCGTTGTCGAACAGCGCGTCCACCGACTCCTGCAGCATCCGCTTCTCGTTGTTGACGATGATCTCGGGCGCTCCCAGATCGATCAGTCGCTTCAACCGGTTGTTGCGGTTGATCACCCGGCGGTAGAGGTCGTTCAGGTCGCTGGTGGCGAACCGGCCACCGTCGAGCTGCACCATCGGACGCAGTTCCGGCGGGATCACCGGGACGGCATCGAGCACCATGCCCATCGGCGAGTTGCCCGACTGCTGGAACGCCGCGACCACCTTGAGCCGCTTGAGGGCACGCAGCTTCTTCTGCCCTTTACCGTTGCGGATCACATCGCGCAACACCTCGGCCTCGGCGTCGATGTCGAAGTTCTCGATCAGCTTCTGAATCGACTCCGCGCCCATCGCGCCGGTGAAGTACTCGCCGTAGCGGTCCTGCAGCTCGCGGTAGAGGTTCTCGTCGACGATCAGCTGCTTGGGAGCGAGCTTGGTGAAGGTGTTCCAGATGTCCTCGAGCCGGTCCAGCTCCCGTTGCGCCCGGTCACGCAGTTGGCGCATCTCCCGCTCGCCGCCGTCGCGGACCTTGCGCCGCGCGTCGGCTTTGGCGCCCTCGGCCTCCAGTTCGGCCAAGTCGGCTTCCAGCTTCTGCGCACGCGCCTCCAGGTCGGCGTCGCGCTGGTCCTCGACCGCCTTGCGCTCGACCTGCATCTCGGCTTCGAGCGTCGACAGTTCGTTGTGCCGCAACTCGTCGTCGACGGCGGTGATGACGTAGGCGGCGAAGTAGATGATCTTCTCGAGATCTTTCGGCGCCAGGTCCAGCAGGTAACCCAGCCGCGACGGCACACCCTTGAAGTACCAGATGTGCGTGACCGGTGCGGCCAGCTCAATGTGGCCCATCCGCTCGCGACGCACCTTGGCGCGGGTCACCTCGACGCCGCAGCGCTCACAGATGATGCCCTTGAAGCGGACGCGCTTGTACTTGCCGCAGTAGCACTCCCAGTCCCGAGTAGGTCCGAAGATCTTCTCGCAGAACAGGCCGTCCTTCTCCGGCTTCAGCGTGCGGTAATTGATGGTTTCCGGCTTCTTGACCTCACCGTAAGACCACTGCCGGATGTCGTCCGCGGTGGCCAGGCCGATACGGAGTTCATCGAAGAAGTTGACGTCGAGCACGTAACTCCCTTTCCCCTTGCGGGTTTAGTACCACTGTTTTGAATGGCGACTCGCCCAAGCGCTCTTTTGTCGCTATGCCAAATCCTCAACAGACGCAGATTCGTTGCGGGACAGGTTGATTCCCAGGTTGGCCGCTGCCCGCTCCAAGTCCTCGTCGTCGCCGTCACGCATCTCGATGGCAGCGCCGTCGCTGGACAGCACCTCGACGTTCAGGCACAACGACTGCAGCTCTTTGAGCAGCACCTTGAACGACTCGGGGATGCCCGGCTCGGGGATGTTCTCGCCCTTGACGATCGCCTCGTAGACCTTGACCCGGCCGACGGTGTCGTCGGACTTGATGGTCAGCAGCTCCTGCAGCGTGTACGCCGCGCCGTAGGCCTGCATGGCCCAGCACTCCATCTCACCGAACCGCTGACCACCGAACTGCGCCTTACCGCCCAGCGGCTGCTGGGTGATCATCGAGTACGGGCCGGTGGAGCGGGCGTGGATCTTGTCGTCGACCAGGTGGTGCAGCTTCATGATGTACATGTAGCCGACCGTCACCGGGTACGGGAACGGCTCACCGCTGCGGCCGTCGAAGAGCACCGCCTTGCCGTCGCCGTTGACCAGCACTTCGCCGTCCCGGTTGGGCAGGGTGGAGGACAGCAGGCCCTGCAGCTCGTCCTCCTTGGCGCCGTCGAAGACGGGAGTGGCGGTCCGGGTGTCCGGCTCCGAGGTAAGCAGTTCCTCCGGGAGGCGTTGCGCCCAGTCCGGTACCCCACCGGCGACGTCGACGTTCCAGCCGCTCTTGGTGACCCACCCCAGGTGGGTTTCCAGGATCTGGCCGATGTTCATCCGTCGCGGCACACCGTGGGTGTTCAGGATGATGTCCACCGGGGTGCCGTCCGGCAGGAACGGCATGTCCTCGGCGGGCAGGATCTTGCCGATCACGCCCTTGTTGCCGTGCCGGCCGGCCAACTTGTCGCCGTCGGAAATCTTGCGCTTCTGCGCCACATAAACCCGGACCAACTCGTTGACACCGGCGGGCAACTCGTCGTCGTCTTCGCGGGAGAACACCCGGATACCGATCACCTTGCCGGATTCGCCGTGCGGCACTTTGAGTGAGGTGTCGCGGACCTCTCGGGCCTTCTCGCCGAAGATGGCGCGCAGCAGCCGCTCCTCCGGCGTCAGCTCGGTCTCCCCCTTCGGAGTGACCTTGCCGACCAGGATGTCGCCGTCGCGCACCTCAGCCCCGATCCGCACGATGCCGCGCTCGTCGAGGTCAGCGAGCACCTCGTCGGAGACGTTCGGAATGTCCCGGGTGATCTCCTCGGCGCCCAACTTGGTGTCGCGGGCGTCGATCTCGTGCTCCTCGATGTGGATCGAGGTGAGCACGTCCTCTTCGACCAGCCGGTTCGAGAGGATGATCGCGTCCTCGTAGTTGTGGCCTTCCCACGGCATGATCGCCACCAACAGGTTCTTACCCAGCGCCATCTCGCCGTTGTCGGTGCACGGACCGTCGGCGATGACCTGACCGGACTCGACCCGCTCGCCGGCGTCCACGATCGGCCGCTGATTGGCGCAGGTGCCGTGGTTGGACCGGGCGAACTTACGCATCCGGTAGGTGCGCCGGGTGCCGTCGTCGGCCATCACCGTGATGTAGTCGGCGGACACCTCTTCGATGACCCCGGCCTTATCGGCGACGACGACGTCACCGGCGTCGATCGCCGCCCTCAGCTCCATGCCGGTACCGACCAGCGGCGCTTCGCTGCGCACCAGCGGCACCGCCTGGCGCTGCATGTTGGCGCCCATCAGCGCACGGTTGGCATCGTCGTGCTCGAGGAAGGGGATCATCGCAGTCGCCACCGACACCATCTGGCGCGGCGAGACGTCCATGTAGTCCACCTCGGACGAGGACACGTACTCGACCTCACCGCCCTTGCGGCGGACGAGCACGCGTCCCTCGGTGAACCGGCCGTCGTCGTCGATCGGCGAGTTGGCCTGCGCCACCACGTGGCGGTCCTCCTCGTCGGCGGTCAGGTACTCGATCTCGTCGGTGACGACACCGTCGACCACCTTGCGGTACGGAGTCTCGATGAACCCGAACGGGTTGACCCGCGCGTAGACCGACAGCGACCCGATCAGGCCGATGTTCGGCCCTTCCGGAGTCTCGATCGGGCACATCCGGCCGTAGTGCGACGAGTGCACGTCCCGCACTTCCAGCCCGGCGCGCTCGCGGGAAAGACCACCCGGACCCAGCGCTGACAGGCGGCGCTTGTGGGTGAGCCCCGACAGCGGATTGTTCTGGTCCATGAACTGCGACAGCTGGCTGGTGCCGAAGAACTCCTTGATCGCGGCGACCACCGGGCGGATGTTGATCAGGGTCTGCGGCGTGATCGCCTCGACGTCCTGAGTGGTCATCCGCTCGCGGACCACCCGCTCCATGCGCGACATGCCGACCCGGATCTGGTTCTGGATCAGCTCGCCGACCGTGCGCAACCGGCGGTTGCCGAAGTGGTCGATGTCGTCGGTCTCCACCGGCACCTCGACGCCGCCTGGGACCGTCATCTTCGGGCTGCCCGGTCTACAAGGTGCAGGCGCACCAGGTACTCGATGGTCGCGACGACGTCTTCTTCGGTCAGCGTCGTCGAAGTGGTCTCAGCCGGCTTCGCGCTCAGGCCGAGCTTCTTGTTGACCTTGTAGCGGCCGACGCGGGCGAGGTCGTAGCGCTTCTCCTTGAAGAACAGGTTCTCCAGCAGGGTCTGCGCCGACTCCTTGGTCGGCGGCTCGCCCGGGCGCAGCTTGCGATAGATGTCCAGCAGCGCCTCGTCAGTGCCGGCGGTGTTGTCCTTTTCCAGCGTCGACAACATGATCTCGGAGAAGCCGAACCGCTGGCTGATCTGCTCGTTGGTCCAGCCGAGAGCCTTGAGCAGCACAGTGACCGGCTGGCGGCGCTTGCGGTCGATGCGTACACCGACGGTGTCGCGCTTGTCGACGTCGAACTCCAGCCAGGCACCGCGGCTCGGAATCACCTTGACGCTGTGCAGCGTCTTCTCGGTGGACTTGTCGATGGTCTCGTCGAAGTACACGCCGGGCGAGCGAACCAGCTGGCTGACCACCACCCGCTCGGTGCCGTTGATGATGAACGTGCCCTTCTCGGTCATCATCGGGAAGTCGCCCATGAACACCGTCTGGCTCTTGATCTCACCGGTGTTGTTGTTGATGAACTCCGCGGTGACGAACAGCGGCGCCGCGTACGTCATGTCCTTGTCTTTGCATTCGTCGACGGGCGCCTTGACCTCGTCGAAGCGCGGGTCGGAGAAGGACAGCGACATCGAGCCGGAGAAATCCTCGATGGGCGAAAGCTCGTAGAGCACCTCCTCCAGACCGCTGACTGGCTTGGCCCCGTTTCTGCCATCGCCGGTGGCGCTGGCCTCACGCCAGCGCGGCGCGCCGATCAGCCACTCGAACGAGTCGGTTTGCACGTCGAGCAGACCGGGAACCTCGAGCGGTTCACGCAGCTTGGCGAATGAGATTCGGTTCGGGGCTCCGGGTACGGAGCTGTTAGAGGAAGTGTGACGGTCTGTCTTGCTCTGGCGGGAGACTGCCAAGATGCATCCTTCCAGCACCTCGTGCGACTCAACGGGTTCCGGCGACCGCCGGAGTTCGATTCGTCGCAGTAACTATGTTGGTCGGCTGGCGGACGCTCTGTCCGAATCTCACGCAGACACGCGACCGGGTCGCTGAGCCGTGAACAGGGCTCAGATCAAAACCACAGTCTCAGGGTGGCGGGTAAGGTGGGCAGGAGGCAGCCAGCGCAACGTCCAACGATAGCGCAGGACTGCGCATTCCTCAACTACCCGTGTACGGGTAAGTGGCGGTAGTGGCGCTGGCTGGCGTCTCTGACCTACCCGTACAACACATGCTGCCCAACAGACTGACCCGTTTGCGCCCGTCCGTCAAGGGGTGACGCGGCATGTTGTTAGGGAAAACTCCTCCGCAACGGACCGCTGTCGACCCACCGGAAAGGCACTACTGCTGCTGCGCCGGGATCGACTCGGTGCGCGCATCGTCGTCGCTGCGACCGTCACCGTGGTGGCGCCCGTTGTCGCCGTCCCTGTCCTCATCGTCGCCGGTGTCGGTGTCTCGAGCTCGGCCCGGGTCTTCACCTAGCGACTCCAGGATCGCCTCCTGAGCGTTCTTCGGCAGCAGATGCAGGTTCTGGCGGACCCGGTCCTGGCGCCGCTTGACCGCCTTGCGATACGGCATGCCGGGCGTGGCGTTGATCTGCGGCGGCACGCCCTCGAGCTCCTCGACACCACCGCCATGGTGGCCGGCCTCGAGGTGCGCCTGCTCCTCGGCCATGGTGGCCTCATCCTTTTCCTCGGACATGCCGATCGGACCGATGCGGCGGCCGTTGAGGAACTGTTGCACGACGGGCTCGTCGCTGGTCAGCAGCACCTCGCGAGGGCCGAACATGACGAGGCGCTTGCGGAATAGCATGCCCATGTTGTCGGGCACGGTGCGGGCGATGTTGATGTTGTGGGTCACGATCAGAATCGTGCAATCGAGCTGGGCGTTGATGTCGATCAGCAGCTGGCTCAGGTAGGCGGTGCGGACCGGGTCCAGACCCGAGTCGGGCTCGTCACACAGGATGATCTCCGGGTCGAGCACCAAGGAGCGCGCCAACCCGGCGCGCTTGCGCATACCGCCGGAGATCTCACCGGGAAGCTTGTTTTCGTCGCCGCCGAGGCCGACCATTTCGAGCTTCTCCATGGCGATGTCACGGATTTCGCTTTCTTTCTTCTTAGTGTGCTCGCGGAGCGGGAACGCGGTGTTGTCGAACAGGGTCATGGACCCGAACAGCGCGCCGTCCTGAAACATCACGCCGAACAGGCGGCGGATGTCGTAAAGCTCCTTGGCTGACGACTGGGTGATGTCGGTGTCTTGGATGATGATCGAGCCGCGCTCCGGCTTCAGCAATCCGATCAGGGATTTCAAGAACACGGACTTGCCGGTACCCGACGGCCCCAGCAGCACGCTGACCTCGCCGGCTGGGACGTCGAATGTGACGTCCTGGAAGATTGTCGAGGATCCGAAGGACTTGGTCACTCCTTCGACTCGGATAGGCATACCCATGCGAAAATCCCTTCACCGACGTTGCTCACCGCCACCTGCCGTGACCTGTGGCTTGAGTCACTGTAGCGCACGGTGACGCGCATGATCGCCGTTGTGCGCACCGACTCGATGCGACGAAGGATACGCGCTTCTGCTGTTAGTCGGCGGGAGCCCAGTTGCCGTGGAACCCCATCGGCACCCGCTGCGGCAGGTGCACCGTGGCCACCGACTCCAAAGTCTGCGCATCCAGCAGCAGCAGCTGGCCCTCGTCGAGGCCGCGATGAAAGCCGTATCCCATAAGGACACCGTCGTCTTCGGCGTTGGCCGAGGGGTTCGGCACGAATGACATCTCCCCGAGAAGAAGGTCGGCATCGAGCGGGGCGACCCTGGTGGCACCTGTCGTGTAGTCGTGCTTGTACAGCGACGTCGACGATGCGGTCGGCCCACCGGCGAGGTAGCCGAACCCCACGGTGTAACCGAAGCGGTGCCGCGCGCCCAGCCGGGTCTCGTCGATCCGGGGGAACTCCTGCGGCCGGTCGTCGCGGCACTCCGTGGTGACGGAGCCGGTCGTCAGGTTGACGGTCCAGCGGTCCAGGCTCGGCGGGCAATCGCCCGGCCCGCGCCGGTCCCGGTCGAACATCCGCGCATAGCGCACCACATCGAGCACTAGGACCTCGGCGCCGTTGCGGTCCTCGGTGTAGGCGTTGAGCGGGTGATAGACGTAGCAGGGCTCGATGTCGAACCAACGGATGTCGCGGTTGCCGCCGTCGCGGGGCATGACGCCGATGCGCGCGGGGTAGTCGGGGTTCCACGCGTACGGCATCCGATCGGTGTGTTTGGGGTTGCGGTTCAGCATCGCGGTGATCGGGCCCGGCACCCGGACGCGTCCGATCAGGGCCTGCAGCGCGAGCCGGGACGAGTGACGCAGCCAGCGCGGCATGGTCGTCGGCAGCACCTGCACTGGGTCGAACGTCACGGGCAGGTCGTAGATGACGACGTACTTGTCGGTGAGCGAGAAGTCGTGCATCATCGGCGACCCGCTCACGTCGATGTCGACGGTGCGCCGGGCACGGCCCCCGGCGTCGATCACCGAGTACTGCACGGTGTGTCCGCGCGCGAACGAATACGAAACGGCGTGCAATTCGCCCGTCCGCGGGTCGCGGTGCGGGTGAGCCGTGTAGCCGCCGTACAAAGTGCCGTCGAAGTCGCAGGTACCCACTGTGTCGAGCTCGTCGGTCAGTTCGTAGTTGGCGACGCCGCCCTCCACCAGTGCGAGCGTGCGCCCGGCGTGGCTCAAGACGTTGGTGTTCGATCCCACGCTCAGGATCCCCGCGCGGGGGTCGAGCCGCCCGGGCGCCGGCTCGCCTAGCCGGGCACTCAGCGGCAGGCTCCGCACCCAGCGGTTGCGGTACCACCGGGCTTCCCCGCCCTGCAGCGCGACCCCGTGCACCATGCCGTCGCCGCTGAACCAGTGATAGACGGCCGGGTCCACCTCGGCGGCCGGGTTGGGCCCGTTGCGCAGATATCGCCCGGCGAGGTGTTCAGGGATGTGCCCGGTGACCGGAAGATCGTAGGCGGTCACTTCGGCGTTCACCGGCGCCAGAAAGCCCTCGAGGTAGGGGTTCGCAGTGTCAGCGGTCGGGGCGGTGGTAGTCACGGCTTGGCTCCTATAACATTGTTATTACGCTGTTATAGGGACGGTACGCCGAGGATGAAAAGATGGCAACGATGTCCGCCGAAATGACTTCACCGGGGCAACGCGGCGTTCGCGAAGAGATGCTCTCGGCCGCGGTCGACCTGCTGCACGAGCACGGCCCGGACGCACTGCAGACGCGCAAGGTGGCCGGCGCCGCGGGAACCTCGACGATGGCGCTTTACACGCATTTCGGCGGGATGCGGGGGCTGATCGCCGAGGTGGCCGCAGAGGGGCTGCGGCAGTTCGACGCCGCGCTGGCCATGCCGCAGACCGCCGATCCCGTCGCCGACCTGTTCGCCATCGGCGCGGCCTACCGGCGCTACGCCATCAAGTACTCGCATATGTACCGGCTGATGTTCGGCAGCACCAGCGCGCACGGCATCAACGCGCCCGTGGAGAACCTCTTGAGGCTCTCGGTCGCCGAGGTCGAGCGGCACTACCCTAGCTTTGCGCATCTTGTGCGCGCGATACACCGGTGCATGCTGGCGGGCCGGATCGGCACCGGCGTGCCCGGCGACCCGGATGACCGAGCCCCGTCGGACGAGGAAGTGCTGACAACGGCTGCCCAGTTCTGGGCGTCGGTCCATGGATTCGTGATGCTGGAAATGGCCGGGTACTACGGCTCCGACGGCACGGCCGTGCTCAAAGTGCTCGCGGCGATGAACGCGAACTTGTTAGTCGCGCTGGGGGATCTACCCGAGCGGGTGGCACAGTCGCTGCAGTCGGCGATGCGCGAAGGCTGAACGCACGATCCCCAGGACCGCTGGGCGGTCCCGGGGATCGTCGTGCAGTGACTTATTTGACCGTGACGCTGGCGCCGGCGGCCTCGAGCTTGCCCCTGGCCTCGTCGGCGGCTTCCTTGGCGACCTTCTCCAAGATCGGCTTGGGCGCGCTGTCGACCAGGTCCTTGGCCTCTTTGAGGCCCAGGCCGGAGACGATCTCGCGCACAACCTTGATGACGCCGATCTTCTTGTCGCCGGCGGCTTCGAGGATGACGTCGAATTCGGACTGCTCTTCGGCGACCTCGGCGGGCGCACCGCCGCCTGCCGGGCCGGCCGCGGCCACAGCGACCGGCGCGGCCGCGGTGACCTCAAAAGTGTCCTCGAACTTCTTGACGAAGTCCGACAGCTCCAACAGGGTCATCTCTTTGAATGCGTCGAGCAGTTCGTCAGTGCTCAGCTTGGCCATGGTGTGGGTCCCTCCTGATTTCCGATAGGGGTATGGGAATTACTCGGCGGCGTCGGCGGGTGCGTCGGCCGGTGCTTGTGCCGAGGCCGGTGCGGCCTCTTTCTTTTCCTGCAGTGCGGCTGCCAGGCGGGCCACCTGCGATGCGGGCGCGTTGAACAAGCCGGCCGCCTTGGCGAGATTGCCCTTCATCGCGCCGGCCAGTTTGGCCAGCAGCACTTCGCGAGACTCCAGGTCGGCGATGCGCTCCACCTCGGCGACGGTCAGCGCGCGACCGTCCATGTAGCCACCCTTGATGACCAGCGCCTTGTGGTCTCTGGCGAAGGTCTTGATGGCCTTCGCAGCGTCGACCGGCTCACCGGAGACGAATGCGATCGCCGTCGGGCCGACGAACAGTTCGTCCAAGCCCTCGATGCCGGCCTCCGACGCGGCGCGCTTGACCAGCGTGTTCTTCGCGACGGCGTAGGTCGCGGCTTCGCCGAGCGACCGGCGCAGTTCGGCCAGGTTGGCCACCGACAGACCGCGGTACTCGGTGACCAGAGTCGCGGTCGCAGCCTTGAACTGCTCTGCGATGTCGGCGACGGCGGTAGCCTTCTCAGCCCTGACCATGCACACCTCCCGGGTGACGTTCTTCTCGAGATACAGCTGCCCGGGAATGACGAACGCCCCGACGCAGGAAGCGGCCGGGGCGAATGAAGTCGGCAAGCGCCGACGGGGTGCCTCGTCCTCCTGCGTGGGCCGCCGGGGTGTTCCCGGACCTTCGACCGATTACTCGGTGACCGACGGTCTTCGGTGGATCGCTGACCACGATAGCGTGGCCACTCGCGATCAGCCAAAACGGCGGCTTGTTGCCTTTCTCCTCAACCGTCCCTGCAGAGCGCAGCGGCGCCGACCAGTCCCGCGTCGGCCCCGAGTGCGGCAGGCACGACGCGAAGCCCGCTCAGGAAGTCCAGACCCGCATAGGCTGCCAACGCGGTCCGCAACGGCTCGAACAGCACCGGCCCCGACCTGCCGACGCCTCCGCCGATCACGACCAGATCCAGGTCGCACACCGCCGCCGTCGAGGCGATCGTCACCGCAAGGGCGGCTGCCGCCCGTTGAAACGCTTGCGCCGGCACCTCCTCACCGGCTCTGGCGGCCGCGGCCAACTCCTTGCCGCCGGCGCCGGTGGGCGCCGACCATCCGTTGGCCCGGGCCCACCTGACGAGCGCCGGACCGGACGCGACGGTTTCCACGCAACCCCGACCGCCACACCCGCACGGGTGACCGCCCGGGTCGACGATCACATGACCGACGTGCCCGGCGTTACCGGTGCGGCCGAGATACGGCGCGCCGCCGAGCACCAGCCCACCACCGACCCCGGTGGAAACCACCATTCCCAGCAGGAATTGTGCTCCCTGCCCGGCGCCGCGCCAGTGCTCGCCCAGTGCCACGCACAACGCGTCACCCGCGATCCGTACCGGCACCCCCGGCGCCGCGGCGGCAACCCGGTCTCGCAGCGGGAAATTGCGCCAGCAGGCGATGTTGACCGGGCTCGTTGTTCCGGCGGCAAGGTCTAGCGGTCCGGGCGACGCGATGCCCACCGCGCCGATCACTCCGCCGGCCCGGTGTATCGCGCCGGCCATCATGCCCTCGACTACGGTCCAAACTCTTTCTGCCGCATCGCATTTCGGCGTGAAGCGGGTGGTCTTGTACATCACCGTGCCGGCCGGGTCGACCAGCGCGACGGCGAGTCTTGGTGCCGCCGATATCGACGGCGAGGGTCAGCCGCTCGGTCATCTGGGCCGGCGGCAGGCGGTCAGATCAATTGGCGTCATCGGACAGTCACCTTCACCGCCGGGGTGTACACGAGCCGGCCTGCGCACCCCACGCGCACCAGCGCCCACCACTCGCCGGGCTCCTGCCACACCGGCGGCGCCACGCCGAAGCTCAGCTCGACGGTCCCGCGGGCGGGCACCACTGCGCCGCAGGCGGCCGGGCCGAGCCACTCCCAGGTGCCCCAGGGGCTGATCAGATGTGCTTCGAGCGCCAGGTCGGCGCAGGCATCGCTGCCCACCGTCACGGTCAGCGAAGCGGTGGCGCCGGGTGCCAGCTCCACCTCGGTGGGCCCGTCGGCCAGATACAGGAGCCGGTCGTCTTCTCCGGGGCCGACGGCGACCAGGCAGACGTCTTCGACCACTTGACGCCAGGCGGGCGGCACGTCGTCGCCGCTGAGACGCAGCTGGGCCCGCACCGGATACCAGCCCGGTGCCGCGTCCGGTGGCACTGGGACCACCAGATCAACGGCGTCATGCTGACCGGGCGCCAAGTCGAATCGCACCTCACGCCGAGCAGCCGACCAGCCCGGTGCGCACACCAAGGTGACTGCCCCGACCAGGCGCGCATCGCTGCAGTCGCTGGCCATCGTCAGCCGCAGCGCCACCTCACCGCCCGGTTCGGCGCGCACCTGTTGTGGATGCAGATGCGCGACCGCCGCCAACCCACCCATCGGCGCCGGGCCGCGGTTGTGCTGCCAATACCGCGCATACAGCGGCTGCGCGACTTCGGCGGGCGGCACGCCGGGAGTGCTGTTGGCGTCGAGGAGCGTCGGTGCGTCGAACTCGGGCCAATACGGTGGCGATCTGACAGCCGTGCAAGCTGCAGCGACGGCAACGGCCGGCCCGGTGTTTCCAGCAGGTCGGCGTTCTGCCAGCTGGGAGAACGAGCCGACGTCGGAGGCGACGCTGACCGCGGCGTCGTTTCCGTTCGGCTCGACGAGCCGCAGCGCAACCGCACCGGGGGTCAACGGTCGAGCGCTGCCGCGCGCCAGTGGGTTGCCCGCCGCTTTCACGGCGCCGACCTGCACCGCACCGGCCGGCTCCACGGACAGCAGCGAGCCCGCAGCCGGCAGCCGCGGCGGCCGCTGCCCCGCCGGCACGGCCAGCAGCGGATTGGCGAACGCCGCGCTGGCGATCGGCACCGCGGCGCGGCGCCAGTCACCGTCGCCGGACAGCAGCGCGTAGTCGAAGACGTGTGTCCAGTGCTGCAGCTGGAAGTTCGAGCCGTCCGGCGCAGTCAGCCGCGGCTCGTCGATCCAGGTGCCCGACGGCCAGCCGGTGCACGACCGCATCAACGCCGTGTGCAAGGTGCCGTCGGTGTCAACGGCGAAGCTGGGCATTCCCCGGTTCAGCAGGGCGACAGTGCGCGGTTCGTAAGCCTCCAGCCGCCGCGGCCGCCTGCTGGCTGACGACGATCTCGGCGTCGGCGAGGTCGTCGGCCAACGAACGCACAGCGGCGCCGAGGTCTGACTCGTCCCGCGCGGCGACTACCAGTACCGGCAGCGCACACGGCCGGCGCAGGTCGGCGCCGCAGACCCAGGCCGTGTCCAACGGAGTGAACTCTCGAGCCGCCGGCACCCACACCCTGGCCACGCCCGTCGCCGCCAGCTGCCGCTCCAGCTCGGCGGTGTACACCGGGTCAGCTTCGGCCAGGACTGCCTTGGTGAAGACGTTCTGCCCCGGTCCGCCCAGCGCGATGCGGGTGTCGGGCAGGTTGGAGTCGACGTCGAGGTAGCCGTAGCGCGGTTTGTCGGCGCTGCCGCAGGTGGCGGTGACGCCGGCGCGCACCAGCGCCACCATCAAATCGCGCGCCAACGGTCCGGACAGCGCCTCGGTCGGCGACACCACCTCAGCCACCGACACGGCCCGAACGCCTTCACCGACACGGACCCGCGCCGCCGTGGAAAGGCCGAACCAGCCGTAGGCGGGATTGTCCAAGGTCCACGGAAACTCCGCGGTGTCGACCGACGCACCGGTGTCGGGATCGTGCAGCAAGGCGAAACCGCGCCCGACCACCGCGTCGCCTACTTCGCTGACCGGCGTGCTGCCGGGTATCGGGCACGGCCAGCGCAGCCGCAGCAGCCGGTCGACGCCGGTGAAAGCCGAGATCCTGGTGCGGCAATCCACTCGCGACACCCCGCGCCACAACGTGAGCGTCTGGGTGTAGCGCAACACGCCGGAGATCTCACCGTGCACGACGAGCCGCTGACCGAGCGGGCCGTGGTAGGCGCGCACCTGGGCGAGCGGCGTCCGACGAGCAGACCACCGACCCATGCGGCACCAGATGCCAGGGACCTTCGCCGCCGGTGGGATGGCCGGAATACTCCTGATACACGGCGAGCTCGTTGCCCACCCGGTCGTCGGCGATCATCTCGCGATCGTTGTGCAGCCACGACGTCACTGCCCCACCGCGAGCCGGGTCTACCGTTAGCCGGTGCTCCTCGTTGGCTGATCTGGTAGCCGGCGACCTGATGCCAGCCCCGGCGCGGTCGCGTGACCAGGAGCCAGGCGGTAAGCCCGCCAGCCCAGCGACGGAACGTCAGTCGCCAGCCAGCTGATTGACCGTCCGTCGTGCTCGACGTGAACAGGCACCTCGACGCCGTCGGCGTCCACCACCCGAACATCCGGCGCGACGGGCGCCGGCAAGCCATGCCGTCACCACATCGGTCCGCTCAAACGTCTGCGAGTTCCACACCACGATGTCGCCGTCGACCGCGCTCGACAGCTGCGTCAGGGCACTGTCACGGACCGAACCGCCGAGCTCCCAGGCGTCGCGCCAACCGGTCAGCAGGTCCAGGTAGACCTGATCGGACTCCGAGCCGGTGATTGCGTCGTGGTGCGCGCCATAGGCCAGCTGCACCCAGGCTTTGGTCAGCGCTGCCTGCGGGTATTCCGACCCGCCCAACAGGTCGGTGAACACCGCGAACTTCTCGGCGTCGAGCACAACGTTCTCTGCGGCCCGGTTGGCCAGCTTGGTGTCGATGTAGGAGACGTCCTTGCCGGTGTACACCGGGTTCATGTCGCGGGTCTGCGGCGAGGGCGCGCGGCCGTGCGCCTCGAGTTCGGTGCGCACGGCGGCGAAGAACTCCCGCGGCAACGCACACACGAACCGGGGCCAGGTGTAGCGCGAATTCCAGTCCCGGTGGATGTCGGTGACCCACCTGTTCGGCGGGGTGAAGTCGGTGCCCACCGGCAGCAGCACGTTACGGGTGAGCGCGACCTTGCGCAGCTCCTCGAACAGCCGGTAGGTGGCGGCTTCCGCCTCGGCCAATGATGTCGACTCGTCCATCCACCAGCCGGCCGAGTAGTGCGCAGGCATGTAGTGGGTGAGCAGGCCACGACCGGACGGGGCGATCCACTCGAACTCGCTGCAGAACTGCATGCCCTGCACACCACCGTCACTGTGCATGGGACCCCACTGGTGATGCGGTCCGCGGGCCCATGCACTCGACGTCAGGCCGGCGTCGGCAGCCATCCCAGGGAATTGCGGGTCGTGGCCGAACACGTCGAGCTGCCAGGCCGACGACGGTTCAGCTCCGAGCACGTCGCGCTGAAAGCCCATTCCGAGCACCAGGTTGCGGATGGTGGTCTCCGGCCCGGTGAGGTTGGTACTCGGCTCGTTATAGGAGCCGCCCATCACCTCGACGCGGCCCTCGGCGAGCAGGCGCCGCAGGTCGGCACGGTCCTCGGGGTGAACATCCCAGTACGGCTTGAGGTAGTCGACCTCGGCCAGCACGAACTTGTAGACGGGGTCTTGCCGCGCTCTCTGCAGGTGTTGATGCACCAGGTTGAAAGCGTTGGTTTGCCGACAACGGCCCGGTGGGTCTTCCGACCACCTGCTGGTGTAGGCGCCCTGGGTGTTCCACCACACCGGGTCGTAGTGGAAGTGGCTGATCATGAACATCGTCCAGCCGGGCTCCGACACGACGAAGGTGAACGGGATGCTGCTGTCGGCACACTGCACCCGGGCGGCGCACCGCCTGCCGGCGACCGGGTCCTCGACCGCTACCGGCACCTCGACGACGGTGCGGCCGGGGCGGGCTTGCCCTTGACCGGCCACCCCGTCGCCGTCGATGCGGACGAGAACCGGCTCGTCACAGTCGGCCGAGTCGGTGAAGGCGACGCGCACCAATTGCAGCGGCGCGTCGGGCGGCCCGACGAACAACTCGGTGGATTCCGCCGAAATGACCCGCATCCTCGCACCTTACGGTCGCGGCTGGCGGTCAGCGACGAGATACGTCGACGGCGAGTGGACGATGATCAGATATCGCCAGCGCGGGCGTCAAGCACGGGTCGGCTGTCAACCGCGGGTCGTCAGTAAGGATGTGGTCGAGCTGACGCTCGGGTTCTTCGCTGGGGAAGGTGGGCGCCGTCGCCAGCGGCCGCAGCCGGGTCCAGTGCTGCGGCGCCGGCGGGATCATGTTGAGGTCACCCATGAGAACCCGGGGGCCCGGGAAGCCGCGCAGGTCCCGGGTCAGCTGGTACAGCTGCACGCGGTTCCAGCCGGGAACGAACGACAGGTGGGTGTTGGCGACGGTCAGCGGGCCCAGGTCGGTGTCCAGTCGGGCCAGCACCGCCGCGCGGGGCTCTTCGTCGACGATCTGCACCCGGCGTGGCCCGGGCAGGTACATCGGGAACCTTCCCCGGATCCGCGGGAGCCGCACCACCTGCCAATTCACCGCCGGGTACCGCGATAACAGCGCGATGCCGTACGCGGCCGCACTGGGTTGTTCGTCACCGGTCGCGGCCATCCAGGTCGCTCCCGGAGTTCCGGAGATGGCGGCGACGAACCGGTGACTCACCGCGCCCATCGCCTCGGCTGCCACCGCAGTGAGATCCGCCATAGCCGAGCGAGGCTGGTCGTAGTCGACTTCCTGCAAAGCCAGCACGTCAGCGTCCAATTGCCGCACACAGTCGGCCAGCTGATCGAGGTCGACCTCCGCGTCATGAGCAGTGCTGCCGTGCAAGATGTTGAACGTCGCCATCCGCATGGGTATCAAGTACCCACCGGCGAAAAAATGGAAATCTATGACTGTTCTCCGAACATCTGAAGCAGCTTCGTCGAGCGACAAGCTCAGGGACGCGCTGCGACTGGCCGCCTCGGCGCTCAAAGCGCACGGTCCGCAGTTCGCGCTGGCGGGCAGCTATGCCCTGTGGGTGCACGGCGGTCCCGAGCCGGTGCACGACGTCGACTTGGCCATCGCCGAACCCGACGTCGAGGCGGCAATTGTGACGTTGGACGCCGCCGGGTTCACCATCACCCGGCCGCCGGAAGATTGGCTTTTCAAAGCCAACTTGGACAACGTTTTCGTCGATGTGCTGCACGCCATCAACGGCGTCCCGGTCGACGCTGAGCTGATCGAATCCGCGGAGAGCCACGAGGTGCTGGCGATCCGGATGCAGGTGTTGTCACCCACGGTGGTGCTGACGCAGAAGCTCTGCGCGCTGCACGAGCACAACTGCGACTTCACGAGGCTCTTGCCGGCTGTCCGAGCGGTCCGCGAGCGGGTCGACTGGGAGCGGGTGCGCGCGGATACCGCCGAGAACGATTTCGCGGTGGCCTTCTTCGTGTTGACCGACCGGCTCGGCATCACCGTGCCGGCGGCGTGACCGAGCTCACCAGAATTGGGAGTTGACACCCTCCCTTTGGCACACTGCTGGAATGAGTTCGACCAAGCATCGTGAGGTAACCAAGCTGGATCGGGTGCCCTTGCCGGTCGAGGCGGCCCGGGTCGGGGTCACGGGCTGGCAGATCGCACGCACCGCGGGCCGTTTCGTCACCAAACTGCCCCGTTCCGGCCGCTGGACGCAGAAGGTCGTCAAAGAGCTGCCCCAGACCTTCGCTGACCTGGGGCCCACCTACGTCAAATTCGGGCAGATCATCGCATCTAGCCCGGGCGCTTTCGGCGAGCAGTTGTCGCGGGAGTTCCGCAGCCTGCTCGACCGGGTGCCGCCTGCCGATCCCCAAGAGGTGCACAAGCTGTTCGTGGAGGACCTCGGCCGCGATCCTGGCGACCTGTTCGCCAAGTGGGAGGAAACTCCCTTCGCATCGGCCTCCATCGCGCAGGTGCACTACGCGACTCTGCACACCGGCGAGGAAGTTGTCGTCAAAATTCAGCGCCCCGGCATCCGCCGTCGCGTCGCCGCCGACCTGCAGATACTCAAGCGCTTCGCGCAGGCCGTCGAGCTGGCCAAGCTGGGCCGCCGGCTGTCGGCGCAGGACGTCGTCGCTGACTTCGCCGACAACCTGGCAGAGGAGTTGGATTTCCGCCTGGAGGCGCAGTCGATGGAGGCCTGGGTTTCCCACCTGCACGCCTCCCCGCTGGGCCGCAACATCCGCGTGCCGCAGGTGTACTGGGACTTCACCAGCGGGCGGGTGCTGACTATGGAGCGGGTGCAGGGCATTCGCATCGACAATGCATCCGCGATCCGCAAAGCCGGCTTCGACGGGGTGGAGTTGGTCAAGGCACTGCTGTTCAGCCTGTTCGAGGGCGGACTGCGGCACGGTCTGTTTCACGGCGACCTGCACGCCGGCAACCTTTACGTCGACGACCAGGGCCGCATCGTGTTCTTCGACTTCGGCATCATGGGTCGCATCGACCCGCGGACCCGCTGGCTGCTCCGCGAGCTGGTGTACGCGTTGCTGGTCAAGAAAGATCACGCCGCTGCCGGCAAGATCGTCGTGCTGATGGGCGCGGTGGGGACCGTCAAACCCGAGGCGCAGGCCGCGAAGGACCTGGAAGCGTTCTCCACGCCGTTGACGATGAAGTCGCTGGGTGACCTGTCGTATGCGGAGATCGGCCGGCAGCTGTCCACACTTGCCGACGCCTACGACGTCAAGCTGCCCCGCGAGCTGGTGCTGATCGGCAAGCAGTTCCTCTATGTTGAGCGGTACATGAAGTTGCTGGCGCCGAGCTGGCAGATGATGTCGGATCCGCAGCTGACCGGATATTTCGCCAACTTCATGGTCGAAGTCAGCCGCGAGCACCAAGCGGACGTCGAAGTTTAAGAGGTCAATTGCGTTATGGAAGTTCGCACGGGTAAGGCCCGTTCGGGTGATCTGCACCTCTACTACGAGGACATGGGTGACCCCAACGACCCCGCGGTGCTGCTCATCATGGGGCTGGGCGCGCAGATGTTGTTGTGGCGCACTGCCTTCTGCGAAAAATTGGTCGCCGAGGGATTGCGGGTCATCCGCTACGACAACCGCGACGTCGGCCTTTCCGACAGAACCCAGCGTCGAAGCTCCGGGCAGCCGCTGATGGCGCGGTTGGCCCGGTCCTGGCTGGGGTTGCCCAGTAACGCCGCGTACAAGCTAGAGGACATGGCCGACGACGCCGCTGCGGTGCTAAACCATCTCGGCATCGAACGGGCCCACATCGTCGGCGCGTCGATGGGCGGCATGATCGCTCAGATCTTCGCGGGACGGTTCCCGCAGCGGACGAGAACCTTGGGCGTCATCTTCTCCAGCAACAATGCGGCGTTCCTGCCGCCCCCCGGTCCCCGCCAGTTGCTGGCGCTGCTCAAGGGACCGTCGCCGGACTCGCCTCGCGAGGTGATCATCGACAACGCGGTACGAGTCGGCAATATCATCGGCAGCCCGCGCTATCGGGTGTCTGAGGAGCAGGCCCGCGCCGAGGCCGCCGAGGCGTACGACCGCAGCTACTACCCGCAGGGAGTGGCGCGCCATTTCGGCGCGGTGCTGGGCAGCGGCAGCCTGCTGCGCTATGACCGGCAGGTCAATGTGCCCACCGTGGTCATTCACGGTAAGGCGGACAAGTTGATGCGGCCCTCCGGTGGCCGCGCGGTGGCCCGGGCGATCAAGGGCGCCCGGTTGGTGCTGCTGGACGGCATGGGACACGATCTGCCCGAACAGCTTTGGGATCGGGTGATCAGCGAGTTGACGAGCAACTTCGCTGAGGCGGATTAGCCGACTGATCGGGTGACTTGCTGGGCGCAGACGTGCGGTCGGACGCTTCCAACCTGTAGGGTTCCCTCTGGTCAACACCGGCTTAGACCGGCTGAACACCGGACTTGTGGGTAAAGAACAACGGAGGACGCAGTTGCCCGACGAATCGAGTGGGACGATGAAGCGAACGCGCCCCGAAGACATCCAGGCTCACTACGACCTCTCCGAAGAATTCTTCGAGCTGTTCCAGGGCCCGACGCGGATATACAGCAGCGCCTATTTCGAGCCGCCGGAAATCTCCCTCGACGAAGCGCAGATCGCGAAGATCGACCTGAACTTGAGCAAGCTCGACCTCAAGCCCGGCATGACGCTGCTCGACATCGGCTGCGGCTGGGGCGACACGTTGAAGCGCGCCGTGGAGAAATACGATGTGAACGTCATCGGCCTGACCTTGTCGAAGAACCAGCACGCCCGCGCACAACGCCTTCTCGATGCGATCGATACCGACCGCTCTCGGCAAGTGCTGCTGCACGGCTGGGAGGACTTTCACCAACCGGTCGACCGGATCGTGTCCATCGAGGCTTTCGAGCACTTCGGCTTCGAGAACTACGACGACTACTTCAAGAGGTGTTTCAACATCCTGCCCGACGACGGCCGGATGACCGTGCAGAGCAGCGTCGGCTACCACCCCTTCGACCTGCACGCCCGCGGCAAGAAACTCACCTTCGAGACCGCACGGTTCATCAAATTCATCATCACCGAGATCTTCCCCGGCGGCCGCATCCCCACCACCGCGATGATGGTCGAGCACGGCGAGAAGGCCGGTTTCGTTGTGCGCGAACCGATCTCGCTGCGCCCGCACTACATCAAGACGCTGCACATCTGGGGCGACGCATTGGAAGCCAATCGGGACAAGGCGATCGAGATCACCTCCGAAGAGGTCTACAACCGGTACATGAAGTACTTGCGGGGCTGCGAGTCCTACTTCGCCGACGAAGCGCTGGACTGCAGTCTGGTCCCGTACCTCAAGCCGGGCGCCGCGGCGTAGGACGCCTGCCGAGCAGGGGTTACGCCTCGGCGAAGTTCCGGGTGATCGACGTGTCGACCGGGATACCGGGACCTGTGGTCGTCGAGATCGTCACCTTCTTGAGGTAGCGTCCCTTCGACGTCGCAGGCTTGATCCGTAGTACCTCGTCGATCGCGGCGCCGTAGTTCTCCGCCAGCCGCTTCTCGTCGAACGACGCCTTGCCGATGACGAAATGCAGGTTCGCCTGCTTGTCCACCCGGAAGTTGATTTTGCCGCCCTTGATGTCGGCGACGGCCTTGGTGACGTCAGGAGTGACCGTGCCGGTTTTCGGGTTGGGCATTAGACCGCGCGGACCCAGAATGCGCGCGATGCGACCGACTTTGGCCATCTGATCCGGAGTGGCGATCGCTGCGTCGAAGTCCAGCCAGCCACCCTGGATCCGCTCGATCAGGTCGTCGCTGCCCACCGCGTCGGCCCCGGCGGCCTCCGCCTCGGCGGCCTTCTCGCCCACTGCGAACACCACCACACGCGCGGTCTTGCCAGTGCCGTGCGGGAGGTTGACCGTCCCGCGGACCATCTGGTCAGCCTTACGCGGATCGACGCCGAGCCGGATGGCCACCTCGACCGTCGCGTCCTGCTTGGTTGACGACGTCTCTTTGGCCAACTTGGCCGCTTGCAGCGGGGTGTAGAGGTTGGAGCGGTCCACCTTCTCGGCGGCGGCGCGGTATGCCTTGCTGGTCTTGCTCATGAGATATCCAATCTGATGTTGGTTGTGGTCAATTTGGTCGGACTCCTCCTCAGGCCGTTGGCGGCCTGCATCGTCGTCCGACGCGGGCCGAAGCTGGCCCTCCCACGGATGGCGAATTATTCGACGGTGATGCCCATCGACCGAGCCGTCCCGGCGATGATCTTCGCGGCGGCGTCGATGTCGTTGGCGTTCAGGTCGGCCTTCTTCGTGTCGGCGATCTCGCGCACCTGATCCCAGGTGACCTTGGCAACCTTCGTCTTGTGCGGCTCGGCGGAGCCCTTCTGCACATTGGCCGCCTTCAGCAGCAGCTGTGCGGCCGGCGGCGTCTTGAGCGCAAAGGTGAAGCTGCGGTCGTCGTACACCGTGATCTCGACCGGGATCACGTTGCCCCGCTGGTTCTCGGTCGCGGCGTTGTACGCCTTGCAGAACTCCATGATGTTGACGCCGTGCTGGCCGAGCGCGGGACCGACCGGGGGCGCAGGGTTGGCCTGCCCGGCCTGGATCTGCAGCTTGATCAGCCCGACGACTTTCTTTCTCTTCGGGGGCATGAGGTGTTGACGTTCCTTCCTGAACTGGAGCCGGCGCCCGCCGGCTTAGATCTTGGAGACCTGGTTGAAGGTCAGTTCGACAGGGGTTTCGCGGCCGAAGATGGACACCAGCACCTTGAGCTTCTGCTGCTCGGCGTTGACCTCGTTGATCGTGGCGGGCAGCGTGGCGAATGGTCCGTCCATGACGGTCACCGACTCGCCCACCTCGTAGTCGACCTCCACGACCGGACGTTCCAGGCCGCCTTCGGTCGCCGCAGCGGCAGTGCTGGCGGCACCCTTGGCAGGTTTCTTCGAGGCGCCCTGCGGCAGCAGGAATTTCACCACGTCGTTCAGCGACAGCGGTGACGGCCGCGAGGTCGCGCCGACGAACCCGGTGACGCCGGGCGTGTTGCGTACCGCCGCCCATGATTCGTCGGTCAGGTCCATGCGCACCAGGATGTAACCCGGCAGCACCTTGCGGTTGACCTGTTTACGCTGACCGTTCTTGATTTCGGTGACCTCTTCGGTGGGCACCTCGACCTGGAAGATGTAGTCGCCGACGTCGAGGTTCTGCACCCGGGTCTCGAGGTTGGCTTTCACCTTGTTCTCGTAGCCCGCGTAGGAGTGGATGACGTACCAGTCGCCCGGTTTACCGCGCAGCTCCGACTTGAGCGCGGTGGCAGGGTCGACTTCTTCAGCAGGCTCCGGGCTGGTTTCAACGGCCGCGTCAGCTCCCAGCTCTGCTTCTGCCGTCTTCACGTCGACCGTTTCACCCGCGGGCGTGTCGCCGTCGAAGGTAGTCACGGGTCCTCAGTCCTCTCTCATATCACTCAAGTCTCATATCACTGGTCTCACATCACTGAAAGACGATGGGCCTCACTAATGTGAGCCGAACACCAGCATCACCAGTTTGGCCAGGCCCAGATCCGCGAGCCCGACCAGCGCGACCATGAACGCGAGAAAGATGAGCACCACCGAGGTGTACGTCATCATCTGTTTGCGGTTCGGCCAAATCACCTTTCGCAGTTCACCGACGACCTGCTTGAGGTAGTTGAAGACGAAGATGAACAGGTTCGGGCCGGCCGGCTTCTTCTTCGTGCCGGTCTTCTTGGCCCTCTTGCCGGGCTTTTCCTTGGTCTTGCTGTGGACGCCGTCCTCGGCGCCGTCTTCAGCGTCGACCGCCACCGACCCGGTCGCCCCGGCGTCGCTGTCGTCGTCAACACGCTGCCGCGACCGCTTGCCGCTGGGCCGCTGCGGACGCGTCACCACAACCGTCCGGCCGCCACTTTCGGTGTCGTCGCCGTCGCCTGCGGCGTCGGCACGGACGTGCTCGTCGCTCACCGCGTGCTCCTTTGCTCCGGGATGGCCACCCCTCCAGTGTCCACCATCGCTAAATCTTAAGTCCGGCTCCAGCAGGGGCGACAGGACTTGAACCTGCAACCTGCGGTTTTGGAGACCGCTGCTCTGCCACTTGAGCTACGCCCCTTCGAAGGTTGGCTCGGCTCGGTCGGGCCAACCTATTTGCTGCGGGGCCTACACTAGCGCCACTCCTCTGCATGGCTTCGCTCTGCATCGTCATCGGCGCGCATAAGCGCGCTCTCCGTTCGGCGAACCGACGGACAGCGCGCTGCGACGGGAAAACCCCGAGGCCCGAGTCTACATCCATGCAGGTACCGGCTACCAAATCAGGCGGTTCGGACGACCTGCCCCGACTCCAGGTCCCACTTCAACTGAATCGACTTGTCGCCCTCATGACCCATCAGCGTGGTGTAGGCCTCAAGCACCAGTTCGCCGTCGTCGTTGGTGCACAAATTCCTGGTAACGACGATGTCCGCACCGAACCGCTCTTCGACCGAGGCGACTTCCATGGTCGCCCACAATTTGTCTCCGGCGAGTACCGGCCTGTGAAAGATGAATTTCTGGTCCACCTGCACAATCTGCAGAGTCTCATAACCGGTGTCGACGTTGCGGAAGAAGTCCGCCTGGACGAGCTTGGCGAGAATGGAGACGAAGGTCAGCGGAGCGACGATGTTGTCGTAACCGAGTTCGGCGGCCGCGTCTTCGTGATAACTGGCGCGGTCCTCGCACTTGACAGCGGCGGCGTACGTGCGGACTTGCTCGCGGCCCACTGCGAAAAAGTCCGGGTACCGATAGACCATGCCCCGGATGTCGGTCTTGATAGCCACCGTTACGCCAGCGTCGCCGTCGCGGTCGCCCGGCCGAAGATCTTCTTGCCCCCGGTGGTCGCCGTCAGGGCAACCACCACCGACTTGCTGTCCGGATCCACCGACTTCACCCGGCCGCTGATAATCACTTCAGCGCCCTTGCCGTCGTTGGGCACCGGCACTACCGCGGTGAAGCGGACGTTGTACTCGGTCACCGCACCCGGGTCGCCGACCCAGGAGGTGACGAAGCCGCCACCCAAGCCCATTGTCAGCATGCCGTGCGCGATTGCGACGTCCAGGCCGACCACCTTGGCGATTTCGTCGTCCCAGTGAATCGGGTTCAAGTCGCCGGACACCCCGGCGTAGGCCACCAGATCCGCTCGAGTCAGCGGGTAGACCTTCTCGGGGAGCTGGTCGCCCACCTGCACCGAACTGAACTCACGCAACGCCATTAGAGAATCCCTCGTCTCCATCGTCGCTCGCCCGACCGGCCAGTGTCGTGTACGTCTCCTGCACGACCTCGCCCGCCTCGTTGCTCACAATGTTCTTGGTCACGATGATGTCCGTGCCGTGCGCCCGACGAACGGAGTCCACGTACACGTCGCAGTACAGCCGATCACCGGCCTGAATCGGTCGGAGGAACTTCAGCACCTGGTCGACCTGAACGATCTGCGCCTCATGGATCGCAATGTCGGCATACGCGAAAAAGGCCGACTGCGCCTGATAACCGAACACTGAGATGAACGTCAGCGGCGCCGGCAAGCCTTTGTAGCCGAGCTCGGCGGCGGCGACATCTTCGTGGAATAAGGCGTCATGGTTCTGGACGGCCGTCGCGTACTCGCGAATCTTCTCCCGCTCAACTTGGTATATCTCGGGATAGCGGTAGTGCATCCCGATTATGTTCGACGACAGCGACACGAACCTTGACCTTACCTAGTTGACTTCGGCAGACCTGCATGGGTCGGCGTCAGCGTGTCTCGCGGTGTGCCTGGTGCTTGCCACAATTCGGGCAGAACTTCTTCAGCTCCAGCCGGTCGGGATCGTTGCGGCGGTTCTTCTTGGTGATGTAGTTGCGGTGCTTGCAGACCTCACAGGCCAAGGTGATCTTCGGCCGCACGTCAGTACTGGACGCCACGTCACTTCTCTTTCTCGGTGTCTTCGTCTTGTCTTGTAGCGATGGCCGGACTCGAACCGGCGACCTAACGATTATGAGTCGTTCGCTCTAACCGACTGAGCTACATCGCCCCGGGGCCACTTTGCCTCATTTCTGTGGCCTTCGTTATGGGCCGCCTGCGTGCTCGGCGTCCGCCGAGCCCCCTAACGGAATCGAACCGTTGACCTTTTCCTTACCATGGAAACGCTCTGCCGACTGAGCTAAGGGGGCACCACCCGAAGCAGCCGAAGGAGCCGTGCCGCGGGCCTAGAAGAGGGTACAACCTGGCTTGCAAGCTGGCCAAACTGATCGCTACTGCAAACCCGCTGCAGACCCGGTACAGAGTAAGGTACCCAGTCCGGAGCCGGCGGCACTGCGTCAATATTCTGGTGGGATGCCGAATTCGGAGCAGCTCTACTTCCGCCAACTGCTCTCCGGTCGAGACTTCGCCAGCGGGGACGTGATCGCCACGCAGATGCGCAACTTCGCCTATCTGATCGGCGACCGGTCAACCGGTGACTGCCTGGTCGTGGACCCGGCGTACGCGGCCGGTGACCTGCTCGACGCGCTCGAGGGTGACGGAATGCGGCTGTCGGGGGTGCTGGTCACTCACCACCATCCCGATCACGTGGGCGGGACGATGATGGGTTTCGAGCTCAAGGGCCTTGCCGAGCTGCTGAACCGAACCAGCGTGCCGGTGCATGTGAATGCTCACGAGGCGCTGTGGGTCTCCCGCGTCACCGGGATCGGCATGAACGATCTCACCGCCCATGAGCACGGTGACAAGGTCAGCGTGGGCGCCATCGAACTCGAGCTGCTTCACACGCCCGGCCATACCCCCGGCAGTCAGTGCTTCCTGCTGGACGGCCGACTGATCGCCGGGGACACGCTTTTCCTGGAAGGCTGCGGCCGCACCGACTTCCCGGGAGGCGACTCTGATGAGATGTACCGCAGCCTGCAACAGCTCGCGCAACTCGCGGGTGATCCGACGGTGTTCCCCGGACACTGGTACTCGCTGCAGCCCAGTGCGTCGCTGTCGGAAGTCAAACGTTCCAATTACGTTTACCGGGCGTCAAATCTCGACCAGTGGCGAATGCTGATGGGTGGCTGACGAGGCAACCGTTGTCCATCAGCAAAGCAGTCACCCCGCATCGAGGCCGGTCTGGAGCGATGTTTCGGCGTCTTGCACTGTGATATAAGCGGGAGATGGATGCCCTGGGCTGGATCCACGAACGCTGGCACGACGTCGCCCGCGCGGACTCCGGCACGTGGTTGGCGTGGGCCGCCTGGGCTGCCCTCGCCCTCGGTGTGACCGCGCTGCTCTACACTCATCGGCAGGTCCAGCAAAGCCGTCGTCTGGCGTCGGAGCGGTCTCGACCGCACGTCGCGATGTTCATGGAGCCGCACGCCACCGACTGGCACGTCATCGAGCTGGTGGTGCGAAACTTCGGCAAGACCGCGGCCTACGACATCGAATTCTCGTTCCGCCACCCGCCGACCGTTGTCGCCTACGAACGTGCCTCGGACGGCTACGGCGATGTCGCCGAGCTGCACTTGCCGCGCACGCTGGCATCGTTGGCGCCCGACCAGGAATGGCGCACGGTATGGGATTCTGCGCTCGACCGCGCGGAGTTCGGCGACAGCATCGGATCGCAGTTTTCGGGCACCATCAACTACTTCGATGAGCCCGAGCACGTGCGGCGGTTCTGGCAGCGTCCCCGGCGGGCACTGCAGACGCCGGTTCTCCTGGACTGGGACAACCTGCCGCCGGTGCAGCGCATCGAGTTGATGACCAACCACGACCGGGCGAAGCGGGAGAAGCAGAAGCTGGAGCTGCTGCGGAACTTGGTGACGTACTTCCACTACGCGACCAAAGAGACCCGACCGGACGTGTTCCGCAGCGAGATCGAACGGATCAAGCTGGCGGCGGAAGAAACACAGGACAGGTGGCGCACCCGTCAGCTCGACGCGCCGACCGACGTCAGTTTGCGTTGGGGTGACGCCGCCGCCGACCTGGCCAGGCATCGCCAGCAAGTGTGACGAGCGATCCGATGTAGGACTGTCCCGAATCGAAGGAGTCTTCATGACCGGCCCGGTCCACTATCGGCACGACAATCCAATTGCGGTGATCACTCTCGATGACGGCAAGGTCAATGCGCTGGGACCGGCGATGCAGCAAGCCATCAACGACGCGCTGGACAACGCCGACCGGGACGGCGCGGGAGCGGTGGTCATCGCAGGCAACCACCGGGTTTTCAGCGGCGGCTTCGACCTGAAGATACTCACCTCCGGTGACATCCAGCCGACCATCGACATGCTCAAGGGTGGCTTTGAGCTGGCCTACCGATTGTTGTCTTATCCCAGACCAGTGGTGATGGCCTGCACCGGTCATGCCATCGCGATGGGCGCTTTTCTGCTGGCCAGCGGCGATCACCGGGTCGCCGCGCAGGCGTACAACATTCAGGCCAACGAAGTCGCTATCGGTATGACCATCCCGTACTCGGCGCTGGAGATCATGAAACTGCGATTGACTCGGTCTGCCTACCAGCAATCCGCCGGCCTGGCCAAGACGTTCTTCGGCGAGACGGCCGTCGCGGCCGGCTGGATCGACGAGGTCGTGCTGCCCGACATGGTGCTGGACCGCGCGCTGGAAGCGGCCCGGGAGTTCACCAGCCTCAACCAGCAGGCGCACGTTGCGACCAAGTTGCGCACGCGCGCGGAGGCACTTCAAGGTATTCGCGCCGGAATCGACGGGATGGCATCGGAGTTCGGCGTCTGACAGGCCGTACGCCGTCGCACAATGCGAGCTGTCAGCGCTCCGCGGATACCCAGTCATAGGGCAGGAACTTCCCGTCGAACGTCACCACCACGCGGTCGCCGGACGGGTGCGGTTTCTTCTGCAGATCCACACTGAAGTTGATGGCGCTCATGATTCCGTCACCGAACTGCTCGTGAATCAACTCCTTGAGCGCTGAGCCGTACACCAGCAGCGCTTCGTGGAATCGGTAGATGGTCGGGTCAGTCGGCATCGGCCCGGGCGCACCGCGCATCGGCGGTTGCGCCAGCACCGGCACCGCCGATTCGTCGAGACCCAGCAAGTCAACGAGAACTGCAGCCAGCTCGGCGGGGATCGGGTGTTGACCCAGCAGCGCCGACGTCGTCCAGACAACCGGCCTGTCGATCGCATCGGCCAGCTCCTGCCAAGTCAGGCCTTTCTGCAACCGGGCAACGACGATCTGTTCGGTCAGCTCATCTCTTAGCATGGCAGCTGCTCAACCTTTCAATGCAGGATCCTCAGTGCCAGCATTCGCACCAGCCCGAGAGCCAGCAGCCCGGCCACCGGCGACCCGAACACGACTCTGCCGCGCGCCGAAAACAGCACCATCACAGCGAAAGTCGACGTCAGAACCAGCCCGACTCCGATCCACATGGTCAGCATGGCCGGCCGCACGTGGTAGCTGGCGTCGCATGCTGAATCGTGGCAGGCGTCGGTGGCCATGCCGAAGAACAGCGAGTACCACACTTCGGTCAAGCTCACCGCCAGCAGGCCGGCGTAAAGCAGGTATCCGGCGATGTTCCAACCGATCGTCGCCCGGGATGACGTTGGCGGCACTGATTCAGCATCGCACAGCGAGCGGGCTTTGAGGATTCGGGCGCCTCACCACCGCCCGTGGTGCACGACCTCGGCGAAGGGCCGACGGTTCGGTTTGCGGATCGGCGCCAGCGGTCGGTCGGCGGGATAGCCGACACCCAGCAGGTAGGCCACCAGATAGCCGTCCGGGACACCGAGGATGGCCCGGGCGCGGTCCTGATCGCCCACCGACGAGTGCCCGGTGCCGATGCCCAGGTCGGTAGCCGCGAGCATCATCGCCATCGTCGCCTGGCCCACGTCGTACTGGTCAGTGACCTTGCGGCGATCGTCCGGCGGTTCGGGGATGACGAGCGCGATCGCCGCGGCCGCTGAAGCGATGTGCCCGGCGCCCTGCCACACCGTCGAAAGATTCTGCAGCTGAGCCCGATCGGTGACGACGACGAAATCCCAGGCCTGGCGGTTCTTCGCCGACGGCGCCCGCCACCCGGCTTCGGCGATCCGGTTCAAGTCGTCGTCGGACACCGGCTCCGGCCGGTACTGCCGTACGTTTCGCCGGGCGCGGATCGCATCCCAGGTTTCCATCACAGTCTCCTAGCACTGAAAGGTCTGAGCTCCCGCTGGCCTGTCTACCACGCAACCGGCGACCGGCGGAGAAACGCTCACTCGCGTCGGCGTCGGCGTCTAAGGTGTCCCGCGATGCCGCTTCACGTGCACCGCGCCGAACGAACTGACCTGCTGGCCGACGGGCTCGCCTCGCTGCTGGCCGAACCGCTGCCCGACCCGTTCGCCCAAGAACTGGTGCTGGTGCCGGCGCGCGGCGTGGAACGTTGGCTGAGCCAGCGACTGTCGCACCGGCTGGGTCGCAGACCGCAAGGTGGCGGTGACGGCGTGTGCGCCGGCGTGGTGTTTCGCAGCCCCGGGTCGTTGATCTCGGAAATCCTTGGGATCGCCGGCACCGTCGATGACGATCCGTGGTCCCCCGAGGTGATGACCTGGCCGCTGCTGGAAGTCATCGACGCATCGCTGGACGAGCCGTGGTGTCGCATTCTGGCAACGCATTTGGGCCACTTCGACACCGCTGACGAAGCAGAGCTGCGGCAAGGCCGGCGGTATGCGGTCGCGCGACGGCTGGCCGGATTGTTCGCCTCCTACGCGCGGCAGCGTCCGCAGCTGCTCATCGATTGGCTGGACGGCAACGCCGACAGCCTCGATATCGATCTGCACTGGCAACCCGAACTGTGGCGGGCGCTGGTCAATCGCATCGACGCCGATCCCCCGCACATCCGCCAGCAAAAGACCATCGCCCGGCTACAGGAAAGGCCGAGCGACCTGCCGGCCCGGCTGTCTCTATTCGGGCACACCCGGTTGGCGTGCACGGACATCGAGCTGCTGCAAGCGTTGTCGACGCATCACGATCTGCACCTGTGGCTGCCGCACTCCAGCGACGTGTTGTGGAAGACGCTCGCCGGCGCCCACGGCGCCATCCCCCGCCGCGACGACACCAGCCATCGGGAGGTGGACAACCCGCTGCTGGCCACCCTCGGACGGGACCTGCGCGAACTGCAACGCAGCTTGCCCGCCGATCTGCACACCGACGAATGCTTGACCGTCAGCGACCGGCCGGACAACCTGCTTGGCTGGCTGAAGTCCGACATTGCCGCCAATGCCGTTCGGCCGCAAGGCCGCAGAGTAGCGGATGACGACCGCTCGGTGCAGGTGCACAGCTGCCACGGGTCGGCCCGTCAGGTCGACGTGTTACGCGAGGTGCTGCTCGGCCTGCTGCAAGACGACCCGAGTTTGGAGCCCCGCGACATCCTGGTGATGTGCCCGGATATCGAGACGTATGCGCCGCTGATCGTCGCTGACTTCGGGCTCGGCGACGTGGTGCACGGCGCGCATCCCGCGCACCGACTGCGTGTCAAGCTCGCCGACCGGTCACTGATCCAGACCAACCCGCTACTCAGCCTGGCCTCCCGGTTGTTGGCACTGGCTGACGGCAGGGTGACGGCCAGCGAAGTGCTCAACGTTGCCGAGGCTGCGCCGGTCCGCGCCCGGTTCGGTTTCACCGACGACGACCTTGAGTCCATCACTCGCTGGGTGCGGCAAGCCAACATCCGGTGGGGCTTCGATCAAGAGCACCGCCAGCCGTATCACGTCGACTACGTGCACAACACCTGGCGATTCGGCATCGACCGGATACTGGCGGGGGTCGCCATGTCGGATGACGCGCACGCCTGGATCGACAACACCCTGCCCCTCGACGACGTCAGCAGCAACCACGTCGAATTAGCCGGGCAGCTCGCTGAATTCATATGCCGACTTCAACAGGTGGCCGACGCACTATCCGGTGCGCGACCGTTGCACGAATGGCTGGCCGCGCTGGGCGACGGCGTCACCATGTTGACGCGCATCCACGATTCCGACGCGTGGCAGACCAGCCAGATGCAGCGTGAGTTCGCTGAGGTGTTGCAACAGGCGGGTTTTCGCTTCGACACTACGCTGCGGCTGCCTGATATCCGAGCGCTGCTCAACCAACACCTGGCCGGCCGCCCGACCCGCGCCAACTTCCGCACCGGAACCCTGACCGTGTGCACAATGGTGCCGATGCGCTCGGTGCCGCACCGGGTGGTCTGCCTGGTCGGACTGGACGACGGCGTGTTCCCGCGCCTCGGTGTTGTCGACGGTGACGACGTGCTGGCCCGCGCCCCGATGACCGGCGAACGCGACATTCGTTCTGAGGACCGGCAATTGCTGCTCGACGCGATCGGCGCGGCCACCGAGAAACTGGTGATCACCTGCACCGGGGCCAACGAATACTCGGGTCAGCCGCGCCCGCCGGCGGTGCCGCTGGCCGAACTTCTCGACACCCTCGACATGACTACGCCGGACAAGGTTCGTGCGCGCATCGTCGTCGAACATCCGTTGCAGCCGTTCGATATTCGAAACGTCATCCCGGGCGAGCTGGTGCCGGAAGTCCCGTTCAGCTTCGATCCGACCGTGCTGCGCGCAGCAAAGATCAGCAGCGGCCAACGCAGCGAGCACCCAAAGTTCATCTCTGGGCCGCTGCCCCCACCGCCACTGGATGATGTGATCCTCGCCGACCTGGTCGCCTTCCTCAAAGACCCGGTCAAGGGCTTCTTTCATGCGCTGGAATTCACGCTGCCCCGCGACGTCGACGGTGTGCAAGACGCCATGCCGGTGGACATCGACGCGCTGGAGGAATGGACGGTCGGGAACCGGATGCTCAACGACATCCTGCGCGGCATGAGCGCCGACCAGGCGCGTCAAGCGGAATGGCGCCGCGGCACACTACCGCCCGGCCAACTGGGCTGGCGCAAGGCAGCTGAGATCCGCGATCGGGCCGAGTTGCTGGCCACCGAAGCACGCCAATACCGCTCGGCGCACGGGCAGGCTTACGACGTGAATATCCATCTCGGCGGCGGGCGACGGCTCACCGGCACCGTATCTCCGGTGTACGGCGACCGCCTGGTGTCGGTGACCTATTCCAAGCTGGACGGCAGGCATCTGCTCGACTCCTGGATTCCGTTGCTGGCGTTGTTTGCTCGTGATTCTCGTCGGAACTGGTCGGCGGTTTGCATCGGGCGGCGGAAGAATGGCAATTCTCCGCGGGTGGAAGGGCTGGGCCGGCCCGACGGTGACGCGGTCGAGGTGCTGCGTGAATTGGTGGCGATTTACGACGCGGGCCGTCGCGAGCCGCTGCCGTTGCCGGTCAAGACGTCCTACGCGTGGGCCGCCGCCCGGTATTGCGGTGACGATCCGGCGCGCGAAGCGGAATTCCGCTGGCGATACGAGAACGCGGAGCCCGCGCACGCGCGGGCGTGGGGCAAGACCGCACGGCTGGAAGATCTGATGCAACCGCTGCGGCCGGGCGAGGAGTGCGACAGCGAAGACAACCGGCTGGGCGCGTATTCCGCTCGACTGTGGCTGCCCATGCTGCGTGCCGAAAGAGGTCCGGGCTGATGCAGCGCTTCGACCTGCTCGGCCCACTGCCGGCCCATCCTTCCACCACCGTGCTGCAAGCCAGCGCGGGCACCGGCAAAACATTTGCGTTGGCCGGTTTGGTCACCCGCTACCTCGCTGAGGGTGCGGCCACGTTGAATCAGATGCTCCTGATCACGTTCAGTCGGGCGGCCAGTCAGGAGCTCCGTGAACGGGTCCGCCACCAAATCGTCGACGCCGTCATCGCTTTCGATGCTCCATCCAGCGTCGGCAAAAACCAGCTGGTGGCGGATCTGCTGAGAGGCACCGACGATGAGCGGTTGGAGCGCAAGCGGCGGCTGCGCGATGCACTGGCCGGCTTCGACGCGGCGACGATCGCCACCACTCACCAGTTCTGCCAACTGGTGCTGAAGTCGCTCGGTGTAGCCGGTGACACGGCTGCCAATGTCACCCTGCTGGAAAGCCTCGACGATTTGGTCGCCGAGATCGTCGATGACCTCTACCTGGCCCACTTCGGGCAGGAGCGCGACGAGCCGGTGCTGCAGTACGGCGCTGCGCTAACTTTGGCGCGCGAGGTGGTGAACAACCCTGCGACCGAACTGCGACCGCGCGACCCGCAACCCGGTTCGTGCGCCGCCGCCCGTGTGGCTTTTGCGCAAGAAGTATTGCTCGAACTGGAGATTCGTAAGCGGCGACTCGGTGTCCTCGGCTACGACGACCTGCTGAGCCGACTGGCCGCCGCGTTGGAGGCCGACGACTCCCCCGCCCAAGTGCGCATGTATCAGCGCTGGCCGATTGTCATGGTCGACGAGTTCCAGGACACCGACCAAGTGCAATGGCAGGTTATAGACCGCGCGTTCAGTGGGCGCTGCACCGTTATCCTCATCGGCGATCCGAAACAGGCCATCTACGCTTTCCGCGGCGGTGACATTGTGACGTACCTCGAGGCGGCGAAGACAGCGGGCGAGCAGAAAACGCTGGCCACCAACTGGCGCAGCGATTCGGCGTTGCTGGACCGGCTGCAGGTGGTGCTGCGCGGAGCACAACTCGGTGATCCTGCAATCGTGGTGGACGATGTCGAGCGTCACCACAAAGGTCACCGGCTCGCGGGGGCGCCGCACAATGACGCGTTCCGGTTGCGTGTTTTGCAACGAAATACGCTGGGCCACAATGGACTTGCGAATCTGCCGATCGCGGAGTTGCGCGAACACATCGGCGCGGACCTCGCCGCTGACATCCGCGCGCTGCTAGCCAGCGGCGCTACGTTCGACGGCGAGCCGCTGCGGGCCCGTGACGTCGCCGTAATCGTCGAGCGGCACGTCGACGCGCGTGCGTGCTTCCAGGCGCTGTGCGATGCCGGCGTTCCGGCGGTGTACACCGGTGACTCGGATGTGTTCGGCTCGGCAGCCGCCGACGACTGGCTGTGTCTGCTGGAGGCCTTCGACCAGCCGCACCGCCCTGGGATGGTCCACGCCGCCGCGGCGACGATGTTCTTCGGTGAAACCGTGGAAACGCTTGCAGTTGGGGGTGACCCGCTGACTGATCGGATCGCCGACACGTTGCGGGAGTGGGCCGCGCATGCCCGAGAACGCGGAGTGGCGGCGATCTATGAATCCGCAAAATTGCGGGGCATGGGTGATCGGGTGTTGTCCTGGCAGGACGGTGATCGGCATATGACCGACCTTGCGCACGTGACGCAGCTGCTGCAGAACGTCGCGCACCGCGAACGACTGAGCTTGCCGGGACTTCGCGACTGGCTGCGCAAGCAGCGCGAGGAACGCAGCGGTGCTACCGAACACAACCGCCGGTTGGACAGCGATGCCGCTGCCGTCCAGGTGATGACGGTCTATGCGGCCAAGGGATTGCAATATCCCGTCGTGTATCTGCCGTTTGCGTTCAACCGCTACATCCAAGACCGCGACATCGTGTTGTTTCACGACGACGGGGTGCGCTGCTTGTATATCGGCGGCAAGGACGGCCCGGACTGCAGCGCCGTCCAGCAACTCGGCCGCCACGAGGGCGCCAGCGACGACAGTCGGCTGACCTACGTCGCTTTGACGCGAGCACAGGCGCAGGTGGTGGCGTGGTGGTCCTCGGCCCGCGACGAGCCCAACGGCGGCCTGTCCCGGCTGTTGCGCGGCCGCCGTCCCGGCGATGCATGCGTACCTGACCGGTGCGATCCCGCAAAGATTTCCGATGAGGATGCCATGGCACGGTTCCGCGAATGGGAGGCCGCGGGCGGGCCGGTGATCGAAGAGGCGGCGGTCACAGCGGCACCACCGGTGCCGGCTAAGCCGGTGCCGTCGGAGCTGGACAGCCGTCACTTCCACCGCGATATCGACACCGGCTGGCGGCGCACCTCGTACTCGAGTCTCGTCCGGGTCGCCGAGGCCACCGGGGTCACCAGCGAGCCGGAGATCGCCGAACTCGACGACGAGACCGCCGATTTCCCGCTGACCGAAAGCGCATCCGGGGCGGACGTGCCCTCGCTGATGGCGGCGTTACCGTCTGGTGCGACGTTCGGTTCGCTGGTGCACGCGATCCTGGAGAACGCCGACCCCGGCGCTGACGACTTTGCCGCAGACCTCGAGAACCAAGTGCGACAGCAGCTTCGGTGTTGGTCGGTTGACGTGCTACCGGCCGACTTGGCGACGGCGTTGGTGCCGATGTGGGACACGTCGCTCGGACCGCTCGCCGGCGGGTTGACGTTACGGCAGATCGGGCTGCGAGACCGGTTGCGAGAACTCGACTTCGAATTTCCACTGGCCGGCGGGGAGGTGCGCGACACGGCGGCAACGCTCACCGTGTCGGATGTAGGTGAGTTGCTCCGAACGCACCTGCCCGCCGATGATCCTTTCGCACCCTATGCCGACCGGCTCAGGTCGGGAAGTATGGGCGGCCAGTCCCTGCGCGGATACCTGGCGGGTTCGATCGACGCAGTGCTGCGCCTCCCCGGCCAGCGTTGTCTGGTGGTGGACTACAAAACAAATCACCTCGGTGGCAGCGCCGCCGATTACAGCCCACAACGGTTGGCGGAGGCCATGTTGCATTCGGATTATCCGCTGCAGGCGTTGCTGTACGTCGTTGTGCTGCACCGGTTCTTGCGGTGGCGGCTGTCGGGATACGATCCCGAGCGGAATCTCGGCGGGGTCCTGTATCTGTTCCTGCGCGGCATGTGCGGCGCCGAGACTCCGGTGTTCGACGGGCATCCGTGTGGCGTGTTCAGTTGGCGACCGCCGGCTGAGCTGGTAGTCGCATTGTCGGATCTGCTCGCCGACGGCAGGCGGGCAGCGTGACGGTCACCGACGTCGAGGTCGCCGTCGGCGCCAGCGAAATGCTTCATGCGTTCAACGCAGCTGGTGTCCTGGAAGTCGCGGATGTACGGGTAGCCGAAAGAATTTGCACACTGGGTAAAGAGCCCGATGAGCAGGTGGCGTTGGCGGTGGCTCTTGTGGTGCGCGGCTTGCGAAGCGGGTCGGTCTGCGTCGAGTTGGCGACGGTCGCGTCCGACGTCGCCGCCGCAGAGCTGCCGTGGCCGGAACCTGAACAGTGGCTGGCGGCGGTGCGAGCAAGCCCGTTGCTGGGTGATCCGCCGGTGTTACACCTCTACGACGACCGGCTGCTCTACCTCGACCGGTACTGGCGTGAGGAAAAGCAGGTCTGCGACGACTTGGTCGCGCTGCTGGCGTCCAGACCGGCGACCCAAGTGCCGACTCTGCAGCGACTTTTTCCGGCCGGCTTTGCAGAGCAGCGTGCTGCGGCCGAAGTGGCTCTGGCACAAGCTATTACCGTACTGACCGGAGGCCCGGGCACCGGCAAGACGACTACCGTAGCACGGCTGCTGGCAGTGATCGCCGAGCAAGCCCAGCTCGCCGGGACGCGGCCGCGGATAGCGCTGGCTGCGCCGACGGGCAAGGCAGCAGCACGGCTGCAAGAGGCCGTGCAGTACGAGGTGGCCGAACTGGAGGATGCCGACCGGGCACGACTGGGTGAGTTGCAGGCGGTGACCTTGCATCGTCTGCTGGGCAGCCGGCCGGACTCGTCGTCGCGGTTCCGGCATGATCGGGCAAACCGGTTGCCGCACGACGTGATTGTGGTCGACGAAACGTCGATGGTGTCGCTGACCCTGATGGCGCGGCTGCTCGAGGCGGTGCGCCCGGACGCCCGGCTGATATTGGTCGGTGACGCCGACCAGCTGGCATCGGTCGAAGCCGGTGCGGTGCTGGCAGATGTGGTGGACGGACTGTTGGCGCGCACCGACGTGCGAGTCGCGGCGCTTCGAACGTCGCATCGGTTCGGAAAGTCCATCGGCGCGTTGGCCGAGGCGATCCGGGTCGGCGATGCGGATGAGGCGCTGGCTTTATTGCGGTGCGGAGACCAGCACATCGAGTTCGTCGAAACGAACGACACCGGCGGCGCCTTGCGGCCGATACTGCTGCCGCATGCACTGCGGTTGCGGCAGGCCGCGGTACTGGGAGCTGCCGAGGAGGCGTTGACAACGCTGGACGAGCACCGGCTGCTGTGTGCGCACCGCGCAGGCCCGTACGGGGTGCGGCACTGGAATCGTCAGGTCCAGATGTGGCTCTCGGAAGACACCGGGCAGCCACCGTGGTCGGAGTGGTATGTGGGGCGGCCGCTGCTGGTGACGGCGAACGACTACGGGCTGCGCGTCTACAACGGCGACACCGGTGTGGTGGTGGCCGGGGCGGAGGGTCTGCGGGCGGTGATCGCGTCCGCGTCCGGACCGCTCGACTTCGCAACCAGCCGGATCGGCGAGGTCGAAACGATGCACGCGATGACGATTCACAAATCGCAAGGCAGCCAAGCCGACGAAGTGACGGTGCTGCTGCCGTCGCAGGATTCCCGGTTGTTGACCCGAGAACTGTTCTACACCGCGGTCACTCGAGCCAAGCACAAGGTCCGAGTCACCGGATCCGACGCCGCTGTCCGCGCCGCGATCGGGCGACGGGCAGCGCGAGCGACCGGGCTTCGGCAACGGCTGCAATCGGCCTAACCCTCGTCCGACAGCTTCAGCAGTCGCTCGGCGTTGAGGTGCGCGATCTTGTCGGCTGTGTTGTTCGGCATCTGCTCGAGGAACTGCCGCCCAGCGCTCATACTGCCGAAGGGATAGTCAGCGGTGAACACGATCCGGTCGATGCCGATCACATGGACCATGGCCTGCTAGGCGTTGAACGACAGACTCCCACTGCGGTCACCTGCGATGCGAAACCGCTGTAATAGGCGTCGATCACCGGGCGCGGCGGCACGGTGAGATGCAGGCGAACCTGGAAGTCCTGGATACCCGGTCGGGCGCGCCGGAGCCACGGGCGCGCGGCGGCGCAAATTGATGCGGCCGGTTTCGATACGCCGATAACGGTTACTCAGCCCCTCAGACTTAGGGAGTTCACTATGGCGATCACAAGCCACCGCGCGCCAGCGCGTCTCTTGCCGGAGAACGATTCCGACTCGAATGCCAGGCCACGCCGGTATGAACCGCGGGAACTGATTATCGCAGCAAGCGAAGCCATGCTGGTGGTGCTCATCGCCGCGTTGGCAACGTGGGCCCACCACAGTCTGTCCACCGCGCGATCGACTACGCCGACCGCCGCGCCGGCAATCTCGCCGGTGAGCTCATCCGCCTCGTTACCGGCGTCGATGCCGATGTCCGTGCAGTTGCGGGCGTGGCGCACCGGGGCCGAGCCGTCGATCAACGCACTGATGACCGCAAGAGGCAACATCGCCGCCACGGCGGCTAAGCACGATATCGCCGGGACCGCTGTCGCGTGCCGAACCGCCGGTGGCGCGATCACGAACTCCCGGCAGCACCTGCCCAGCCCGGACCCGGACCTCAACGCCGCTCTGGAGCAGGCAATAACCAGCTACCAAGCCGGGCTCGGTTACTGCATTTCAGGTGCCCAGGAAAACGACGCGGCCAGTCTTCGGCAGGCCGCGGCCTATTTCAATCAGGGCGATATCGCTCTTCAGTCAGCGATTAACACCCTTGAACGCGATCAAGCCGTCGATACACCTGATTCCCCGGTGCTGTTCACCTAGTACCTCGAGTGAACATTCTGCACTTGCATCCCGCGAGTCACAGCCTCGAGTCACTCCGCGAAACGCTCACCTGGTAGCGATTCGCGCCTGAGCGGAGTGATGCACGGCGTGCCGCGTACCGTTGGGCAGCGGCCGACATCACGCGTTGTCGCACGGTAGCGGCCGGACTGGCCGACGTCTGGAACGTCCTCGCCGACTTCGGCTCGATCAGCGCTTAGGCGGACAACGTCGACCACTCGTGCCTGCTGACTCGCGCCGCAGGCGGAGAACCCGTCGGCACCACCCGCCGAGTTCAAGTCGGCCGCAACGCCCTCGTCGAGCGGATCACCCAATTCGAGCCGCCGCAGGTACTCGGCTACGACATCGAGGGGTTACCGGTCTGCCTGCGCCGGATCACCAACCGCTGGACGTTGCGCCCCGCGCGCCACCAGGGCGACACCATGACGTTGACTAGCACCGCCGAAATACGTTGTGGCACCAGCCTTCTGGCCCCGCGTGCTGTGTCGCGTCTTGGCGCGACAGTCCGACGTGATGCTCGCCGGGCTTGGCGAACGAATGGAGAAGCGGCGTGTCTGGTCGCCCCGACATCGTCATTCTGATGACCGATGAAGAACGCGCGGTACCACCGTACGAGTCGATGGAAGTGCGTGGCTACGTTCGAGTGAAGTGCCAACGCTGGGAAACTGGTTTCGCGCAGCGGGTTACGACACACATTACGACGGCAAGTGGCACATCTCGCACGCCGATCTGTTTGACGAGAGCGGAAAAGTGTTGGTGACCAACGACGTTTACGGTGTCGTCGAACCGGCCGCCTCGCCGCCAACGGCCCCGGCGGTACGGTCTATCGCAGGAACCCGCTCGAGGACCAGTGGGAACTGTACGACCTGAGCGCCGATCCCACGGAGTCTTGCAATCGGTGGACGGATCCCGGCCTGGATGAGTTGCGCCGCCAGCTGAAGGTACAGCTGAAAGAATTCCGAGCCGATTCCGTTTCGGAACGAACCACTTGTGGGCCTGTGTATCTCGGTCACTACCGGCAGCAAAGCCGGTCGTACCGGCGGGTCTCGTTGGCCGGGCGGTCAAGCGCGTCGTTGCTATGGCCCGTTGGCAGGCCTAGGCTCGTGCTACATGACACTTCCTCCGCCATCTGCCGGTTCGGTCGCTGTGGTCACCGGCGCATCCTCAGGCATCGGCGAGCAATTCGCCCGTCAACTCGTGGCTCGCGGCTACCGCGTCGTCGTGACTGCACGCCGGGAGGACCGGCTGCAGAAGTTGTGTACCGAACTGGGCGGCGACGAACATGCCGTCGCGGTGGGTACGGATCTGGCGGTGCCGGAGGACCGAGATCGGTTGGCCGCACGCATCGACGAGCTGGGGGCACAAGTCGACCTCTTGGTCAACAATGCGGGACTCGGCATCTACACCAAGTTCGGCGCGGAAGGCCGCGACAAGGAACTGCAGCTGCTGCGCGTTGACGTCGAGGCGGTGGCCGATCTCATGTTGCGCTACTTACCCGGCATGGTCGAGCGGGGTCGCGGCGCGATCATCAACTTGTCGTCGGTATCGGGATTTCAACCGGCGCCCTACAACGCCGGGTATGCGGCGGCCAAAGCCTATGTGCTCTGGCTCTCAGAGGCGGTGCACGCAGAGGTCGCGGACAGCGGTGTGACGGTCACCGCGGTCTGCCCCGGACCGGTACCGACCGAATTCCAGGCGACCAACGACGCCGATTACCTCGTCGACCGGCTACCCCGGTTTACCCACGTTGCCCCGGCGCGGGTGGTCGCTGACGCCATCAAGGCCGCCGACAATGGTCGCGCATCGGTTGTCCCGGGCGGGCCGCAGGTGCGATTGGCGCTGGGGTCCTCCCGGTTTATCCCGGCTCCGTTGGCGGTACCGCTGCTTACGCGAATAACGAAGCGATAGCAGGCGTCGGCGATTTCACTTCGCTAAGCTGGTGAGAGTCGTATCGCGTCCGGCAGTCTACTGCTGAGGAGGTCTTCAGGAATGGTGAGACTGTCGTTGAGCAAACTTTGCACCGCAGCCGGCATTCCGGCTTTGTTGTTGACCGCTGGGGCTGGCGTCGCCTCTGCAGACCCTGACCTGGGTCCGGCCATCAACACAACGTGCAGCTACCCGCAGGTGGTGGCGGCGCTGAATGCGCAATCGCCGTTCGCTGCGGCGGAACTGAACGGATCGCCGGCGGCGCAGGCCGCGTTGCGTGGATTCCTCGACTCGTCGCCCGACCAGCGTCAGCAGATAGCCGAGGAGCTGGAGAGCGAACCAGACACCCAGCAGTACGTCCAGGAGTTCGGCGGACTTGTTGTGCAGGTTGCTAACACCTGTAACAACTACTGAGCGAGCAGTGGCGCTCGGGGGAAGGCCCGTCGTCCACCACGGAGCCGATGGTCGAGACTGAGCTGATGGCAGATCCAGGCGCAGGCCGCGTTGCGGTCTATCTCGACTTCGACAACATCGTCATCTCCCGCTACGACCAGGTCAACGGGCGGAGTTCGTTTCAGCGAGACAAAGCAAAAGGGCTGGACGAGTTCCCGGATCGGCTGACGCGGGCCACTGTCGACGTCGGCGCCATCATCGACTTCGCGTCGTCGTTCGGAACGCTGGTACTGACCCGTGCGTACGCGGACTGGTCGAACGAGGTGAACACCGGCTACCGCGCGCAGCTGGTCGGCCGCGCCGTCGATCTGGTTCAGCTGTTCCCGGCGGCCGCCTACGGCAAGAACGCCGCCGACATCCGGTTGGCCGTCGACACCGTCGAAGACATGTTCCGGCTGCCCGACCTGACCCATGTGGTGATAGTGGCCGGCGACTCCGACTACATCCCGTTGGCGCAACGGTGCAAGCGGCTCGGCCGATATGTGGTGGGCATCGGGGTGGCCGGCGCGTCAAGCCGGGCTTTGGCCGCGGCCTGCGACGAGTTCGTCGTCTATGACGCGCTGCCCGGCGTTCCGGTGCCCGAGCCGGAACCGGCGGTAACGGAGGCGGCGGTTCCGCCGAAGCGACGGGGCGACCGCTCCGACAAGCATGCCGACGCCGCGGAGTTGCAACCGCCCGATCCGCAGGCCGCCGCCACCGGCTTGCTGACGCGGGCACTGCAAATCGGCTTGGAGAAAGACGACGTGGACTGGCTGCACAACTCCGCGGTCAAGGCGCAGATGAAGCGGATGGATCCGTCGTTCAGCGAAAAGTCGCTGGGCTTCAAGTCATTCAGCGATTTTCTGCGCTCGCGCGCTGAACTGGTGGAACTCGACGAAAGCTCGACGACGAGGATGGTCCGACTGCGCCCGGACAACTGAGCGTGTCAGCGAGGGCTACGTCGCGGTGCGCTGCGCGTACACGAACAGATTCCGCGGTCCGTCGTCTTCGAGGTCGCCCGCAGGAGCGCGGCCGTAACCGGCCATCAGCTCGACCGATGGTGTCACCTCTACCTGCCAGCCGTGGCGGCGCAACCAGTCGCCGACGTCCTCGCGTTCCTCGAAGTACCACAACTCGTCGGTTCGTGGTACCTCGCGCGCAGGGTCCGCTTCGGCCATCAAGGCCTGAACCCGCTGCATACGCTCGCGCCGCTTCGCGAAGGCCGCGGGGTCGGCGAACTCAGGTGCCAACGCCTCCACAGCGACTCGGCTACCTGGGGCGGTCAGTCCTTGCAAGCGGTCGAACAGCAACTGCTGGGCGGCCGCCGGCAGGTACATCAGCAACCCCTCGACCGACCACGCGCTGGGTGCTGACGGGTCGAACCCAGCCTGCTGCAAAGCCATTGGCCAGTCTTGACGCAAATCCACCGCGACGCCGACCCGGTGACACGTCGGTTGTGCTCCGTGCTCTTGCAAGGTCGACGATTTGAAGTCCAACACCCGGTGCTGGTCGAGTTCGTACACCGTCGTACCGTCCAGCCACGGCAGGCGCCAGGACCGCGCGTCCAGGCCGGCTGCCAGAATCACCGCTTGACGGATGCCGGCATTGGTGGCGTCGACGAAGAATTCATCGAAAAACGCCGTCCGCGAAGCGAAATAGTCGACCAGTTCCTGCATCCGCCGGGGCAACTCGGGCTCGGCTGCCACTATTTCGGCGGGCAGCTCAGGTGCGGAATACCAGTTCCATACGCCGTCACCTACGGTGTCGAGGAACACCCTGGCGAACGGGTCGCTGATCAGCGGGTTGTCCTTGTCGGTCTCGGCAGCACGCGCCGCCGCCACGCCCAGCGCCGTCGCGCCGACACTCTCGGTGATTTCCCAGCTGTCGTTGTCAGTTCTGGCCACCCTCACTTCCTCCCGCTAGGCAACACGCACCCGACCCTACGCCGGCAGACCGTCCTTAACAGTTGTCGCCGCGTCATCCACTGCCACCGCCGCCGCCGATAATTGCGACATCGGTCAACCGCGAGAGGTGCAGTCGATGCGTTACGGTCACCGTCTTCGTCGCGTGGTCTGGCGGAGTACTTGGAGACGACCAGTTCGGGTTGTCCGTGGTCTAGGACAAACAAGCGGCGTGCCCGATGGTGGATAACCGGGATTGATCATGAACTTCACGTAACCGCTGCAGGACAATCACTTGAGACTTTGTGACCGGCCAGAGCCTGCTCGGAGTTCAACGACCGGGCGGCGATGGAAGCTGCTCGGGATGGCTGACCATCGCGTCACTCTGCTTTTCAGTTGCCGTTGACACCGCCGTCGGCATCGACTTGATCGCCTACACCGGCTCCAAGGCCGGGACCGGTATTTCATACGCTCGCGTAAGGTTTTGCGCGAGTTCGCGTTCCGCGCACTTCGATCGAAGCCTTGAAGCGTCGTGCTGCTGCCTTAGCCCGATTTCGCCGTCATCGCGAAGCCGGTGTTGCCCCGCTTGACCACACCCAGAGCGTCTGAAGGCAATCACTGTGGCACGAGCGGCAGGGCCGGGATAGGAGTGCGGGTTGTAGGCTTGGCGGTCCCACGAAGGTGAGGTAGCCGTGCTCTTTCGTAATCTCGAATACTTCGTCGCTGTTGCGCAACAGAAGCATTTTGCTCGGGCCGCCGAGAAGTGTTATGTTTCGCAACCCGCGCTTTCAGCCGCCATTTCCAAGCTCGAACGCGAACTGGACGCCAAGCTAATAATCCGCGGACACAGCTTTGAGGGCCTCACCGCAGAGGGAGAGCGGTTGGCGCACTGGGCTCGTCGAATCCTCGCCGAGTACGACGCGCTCAAGGCCGAGATGCACGGCGAGCGTTCCGAGATCACCGGCACGCTGCGGCTGGGCGTCATACCGACCGCTGCCACAACCGTATCGTTGATGCTCGCGGCGTTTTGTTCGACGCACCCGCGGGTCAAGGTACAAGTCGATTCCGCGCTGGCCACGAGCGAGTTGCATCGACGGCTACGCCACTTCGAGCTCGACGCCGCCGTGATTCCTGTTGCACCACCCGAGAGCCAAGCCTGGAACCCGGTGCCGCTGTATGAGGAACGCTACATGCTGGTGGCAGCGGAGGCGATGCTGCCTGCGGGCGCATCGACGCTGCGATGGCCGGACGCAGCAAAGCTACCGCTGCTACTGCTGACGCCGAATATGCGGGTCCGCCAAGTCATCGATGCGACATTTGCCGATCACGATGTCACCGCCAGCCCACACGTGGAAACCAACTCGGTCGCCACGCTGCTCGTGCAGGTCAGCGCCGGAGATTGGGCCTGCATCGTGCCACACACCTGGTTGTCGACGACCGTATTGGTTGGCGACATCCGCGCGGTTGAACTGGTCGATCCCATCCTGAAAACGCCGATTGGCGTCGCCACCAACTCCACCGGACCGGGCTCGCCGGTGGCGCGCGCCTTCGTGGCGAGCGCGCGGCAGCTGAGACTGCACGAGTTCTTCGAACAGCGGCTCGGACCTCTCGACGCTGTCCGGCAGTGACCCGCAGGTCGCCTACTCAGCAGGTCTTTACGCACTGAACGCATCGCTCGGCGGACTGCCACGGTATTTCCGCTCGATACAGAAACCCTATTGATCCATAGTTTTTTCGCGTTGGACGGTCCCCAGTGCAGTGCACAAGCATTAGTTGTGCCGGATGAACCGCTCGTCTCTCTAACTTGCAGCTGGTTGTTGTGTTCTGCAGCCCGAGTCGGAAACGTAGCCCCAAGGAGGAATTCGTGACGCACGACGGAGCTCGCTTTGATTTCATTGTTGTTGGTGGCGGCACTGCGGGAAACGTCGTTGCCGGCCGCCTGGCCGAGAACCCTGAGGTGAGCGTTCTGATCATTGAGGCAGGTGTCGGCAATCCCGAGGAGATCGAGGACATCACCACCCCGTCGCTGGCTATGGAACTACGTAATGGCGAGCATGACTGGGCTTACAAGACCACGTTCGTCAAGCGTCCCGAGTGGGAGCGCGTTGACCATCCCAACACGCGCGGCAAGGTCCTTGGCGGCAGTTCCGCTTTGAACTACTTCACCTGGGTGCCCGGCTGCAAGGCAACCTTCGACCGGTGGGCGGATTACGGTGGCCAGGAATGGAGTTGGGAGCCCCTCGTTCCGTATCTGCGCAAAAGTGCTACCTACCACGGGGACCCGAAGGATGCCGAGCGTTATCCGCCTGAGCTCGAGAAGATCGGAGCTGGTGGTCCTCTGCCTATTTCTCATGCCGACATCCCGGAGTTGCAACAGTTCCGCGATGCCGTCACGAAGGCCTGGACGTCGCGGGGATTGCCACTGACTGAGAACGTTTACGACGGTGAGCTGAACGGGCTCACCCATTCGGTCAACACCATTTATGAAGGCCAGCGCTCCGGCAGCTACCTGTTCGTGAAGGACAAGCCCAACATTACGATCGTGGCTGAAGCTCACTCCAAGCGGCTGCTCATCGATTATGCCGACCGCACCTGCAAGGGTGTGACTATCGTCGACCGCTCGGGCACTGAGCGCAACGTCTATGCCACTCGCGAAGTCGTCGTTGCCCAGGGTGTCTTTGAGAGCCCCAAGCTACTGATGCTCAGCGGTGTGGGTCCTGCCCGCGAACTGGCCAAGCACGGAATCGACGTCATCGTCGACTCTCGCCACGTCGGCCAGCACCTGCTCGACCACCCCGGCGTCCCCTTCGTGCTGCGCATCAAGGACGGCTTCGGTGCGGATGAAACCCTGCTACGCCAGGGGTCGAAGCACGACGCTGCCCTTGCCGCCTACAAAGAAGACCACTCCGGCCCGGTGGGTTCGGGTCTGCTAGAGATGGTGGGTTTCCCCCGCATCGACGAGTACCTGGAGAAGGATCCCGTCTACCGGGACGCCAAAGCCGCCAACGGCGGGCTCGACCCCTTCTCGCCAGAAGGACAGCCGCACTTCGAACTCGATTTCGTCCCCATGTTCGGTAAAGCATTTCAGTGGCACTACCCGACCCCACCTGAAGGCGACCACATCACGGTGATGGTCGATCTCGTGCGCCCAACCTACGAAGGCGGTGAGGTCACGCTGAACAGCACCGACCCGCTGGTGCAACCACACATCAATCTGAACTACCTCTCCAGTGACCTCGACATCATCGCCCTGCGCGAGGGCATCAGGTTCAGCTACGACATTCTGACCAAAGGCGACGGATTCAAAGACATCGTCGTCGACCAGTACCCCTGGGATATGCCGCTGAATTCCGACGAGCTGATGAAGACGTCTATTCAAGACCGCGTTCAGACGTCGTTTCACCCGTGCGGCACCAACCGGCTCTCCAAGAACATCGAGCAGGGGGTGGTCGACCCCGCGCTGAAGGTCCACGGCGTCCACAACCTACGCGTCGTCGACGCGTCCGTCATCCCGGTCATCCCGGACTGTCGTATCCAGAACTCCGTTTACATGGTCGGCGAGAAAGGCGCAGACTTGATCAAGGCTGATCACAGCGACCTGTTCAAATAAGGAACGCTCACGTGTGCTGTCGGACCCGCCGGCACCGGGAGGTGCGTCGCGGAAAGCAAGCGACCATCGGGTCGGGCATGCTCAACGCTCAGCACATCTGACCCGATCCCATACGCAATTAGCTCTGCAGGGCATCGGCAGCAAATCTCGCCTGGCACTGAGGTTTCGGGTGACTTCAGACCAGCGCCACAGCTCAGCGCAGCACAGATAGGAGCTCGCGAAGTGACCGAGAACTTCACTACGACGAATGCGGGTGCTCCGGCACCTAGTGATGAACTGTCGTTGTCAGTGGGTCCTGATGGGCCGATCCTGTTGCAGGATTCTTATTTGATCGAGCAGATGGCTGCGTTCAATCGAGAAAGGGTGCCCGAGCGTCAGCCACACGCCAAAGGCGCTGGGGCGTTTGGCCGTTTCGAGGTGACAAATGACCTGAGTGCCTACACCAAAGCCGCAGTGTTTCAGCCGGACACGACGACGGAGGTATTTCTCCGGCTCGCCGGGAATGCCGGCGAACGGGGCAGCGCCGACACGCTGCGCGACACCCGCGGGTTTTCGGTGAAGTTTTACACCACCGAGGGCAACTTGGACATCGTCGGCAACAACGTTCCGATCTTTTTCGTTCGCGACCCGATCAAGTTTCCGCAGCTGATCCGCGCGTCCAAGCGCCGCGCGAACAACAACTGCCACGACCACAACATGCAGTGGGATTTCTGGACGCTGTCGCCCGAGTCGGCGCATCTGGTGGCTTTGGTGATGGGCGATCGGGGCATACCCAAGACCTTTCGGCACATGAACGGCTACGGTCTGCACGCGTTCAGCTGGGTCAACGCTGGCGGGGAGGTGTGTTGGGTGAAGTATCACTTTAAGACCGATCAGGGCATCGAGTGGTTGACCCAGGAAGAGGGCGATCGGCTGGCGGGCACTGACCCGGACAGCTGCACGCGGGATCTGCATGAGGCCATCGATCGCGGCGAGTATCCGAGCTGGTCGGTGAAGGTGCAGATCATGCCGTTCGCCGACGCTAAAACCTATCGGCTCAACCCGTTTGATGTAACTAAGGTGTGGCCGCATTCCGACTACCCGCTCGTCGATTTGGGCACGATGACACTCGACCGCAACATCACCGACCACCACACCGAGGTCGAACAGGCGACCTTTGCGCCCCACGACCTGGTGCCGGGCACTGGATTGAGCCCGGACAAGCTGTTGCTGGGGCGTAGTTTCGCCTACGCCGATGCGCACCGCTACCGGGTCGGGGCCAACCACAACCAAATCCCGGTCAACGCTCCCAAAGTTGAAGTGCGCAGCTACTCCAAGGACGGGCAGATGCGCTTCGTCAACACCACCGACCCGGTGTATGCCCCCAATTCCTACGGTGGGCCGAAAGCCGATCCGGCTCGGGCGTCTGAGGTGCACTGGTCTGCCGACGGGGAAATGGTCCGCGCCGCCTATACCCTGCGTCCCGACGACGACGACTGGGGCCAGGCCGGCACACTGGTGCGTGAGGTGATGGATAGCGCCCAACGAGAACGCCTCATTCACAATGTGATTCGTCACGTTGCCGACGGTGTAAAAGAACCGGTACTGTCCCGGGTGTTCGAGTATTGGCGCAACATCGACCCTGAGGTAGGCCAAAAGATCGAAGACGGTGTGCGTGCCAACCTAGACCAGTAAACACGGACTTGCCTGCCAACTTGTGGGCCAATATCCAGGGCAGCCGTTACCGGGAACGCGCCGCAGTTGAGCTCGCGATTCTCCGCTGATGGCTGGGGCAGGCGCGTCACACCGGAGGCCGATATGGTGTATCTCATGCCGCGCGTGGACTACGTCATCCAATACGTTGAGTCGCTCGATCGGTCGATCGCGTTCTACTGTGACGTGATTGGACTCAGGGTTCGGTTCGAGGGCGACGGCTACGTAGAGTTCGAGTTGGATAACACCAAGTTCGCGCTGTTCGAACGCACGAAGCTGCCAGAGCTCATCGGTGGTGAAGGCGGCAGCCCGCCGTGCGGCGAGATCGGCTTCCTGATCGACGACGTAGATGGGGAAGCGGAGCGCTTGAAAAAGCTGGGGGTCAGGATCCTCAGCGGACCGGTGGACCGACGATGGCATGAACGAACGCTGCACATCGGCGACCCAGACGGCAACATCATCGAATTTGCCCAGAAACTGCGATGATTCCCGGCTCGGCACGTTCGCTCTCGGAAACCACGATCAGCGGTATCAACCTAGGGCATGAGTCCATATCGGCGGCGCTACAGGCAAAATTAGCGAGATAGTTGAGCATGGCGGGCTACCGTACAATTTTGGACTCGCCAACGAATCCGCGATGGCCACAAACCCGCAGCTTCGCAGCGGACGGCCGCGGGCTGTGCGGAAGAATCACGGTCACCATGATCGACAGCAACGGATCCGCTGAGCCGTCCCGACGCGGCCACCTGATCCGGCTCGCCGCGTTCTGCGGCTTTCTTCTCGTGTTGTTCTACCTGCTGGCCGTCCGTCATGTCGTTGACGTCGAGGCGGTTCGTCGCACGGTCTCGGCGACGGGGGCGGCCGCGCCGCTGACGTATGTGGTGGTGTCAGCCGTCCTTGGCGCGGCGTTCGTGCCGGGCCCGATTCTGGCGGCCAGCAGCGGTGTGCTGTTCGGCCCGTTGCTCGGCGTGTTCGTGACGCTGGGCGCGACGGTGGGCACCGCGGTGACCGCGAGCCTCGTCGGTCGGCGGGCGGGCCGCGCCGGCGCACGGGCGTTGCTGGGGACGACACGAGCTGAGCGCCTCGACGCGCTGATAGAGCGCGGCGGCCTGTGGGCTGTCGTCGGACAGCGTTTCGTCCCCGGTATCTCCGATGCGCTTGCGTCGTACGCATTCGGTGCGTTCGGAGTTCCGTTGTGGCAGATGGCGCTCGGCGCGTTCATCGGGTCGCTGCCGCGAGCGTTCGCCTACACGGCGCTGGGCGCCTCGATCGCGGATCGATCTTCACCGCTGGCTTACGCGGCGATCGCGGTGTGGTGCGTGACCGCCGTCATCGGCGCGTTCGCCGCACGGCACGGCTACCGGAAGTGGCGTCGCCACGCCCCCGGCCGCACTGCCCAGGCGGATCGCACCGCCGGCGACGGTCACTGATCGAGGCCCGCGCCGTATGACGGTGGCGCAGCGGAATCCGAGCTACCCCAGAAGATGTCGGGGATCTGCGACAGCGAGAACGACAGCTCACCGCCGTCGCGGACCATCGATTCAGGCAGATAGGTCAGATCGGTGGGCTGGCCGTCGACGCTGAGTCCGCCGATGTACTTTAGGCCATTCGACGCGCCGGGCGCGGTGATCCGGATCGATTTGCCGGCAGGCAAGCCGATTTCCACCCGGTCGAAAAGCGGTGTGCTCACGGTGAGGGTGGCGGTGCCCGGCGTGATCGGGTAGAGCCCGAGCGCGGCCCATACGTACCAGCAAGACATCGCCCCCAGGTCGTCGTTGCCCGGCTCGCCGTCTGGTGTGGGACCGAACAATTGACTGCGGATCCGGTCGACGATCTGCTGCGTCTTCCACGGTTGACCCACATAGTTGTACAGCCACGGCACACCGAAGTCCGGTTCGTTACCGATCCACAGATAGGGCTTGTTAGGCCCGGCGTTGAGCTGGGTGGTGAAGCGATCCAGCCGCTCGGCCGCAGTTTGCCGGCCTCCAAGCGCGGTCACCAGTCCGGCGATATTCTGCGGGACGAGCCACAGATATTGGTCGGCGTTGCCTTCGTCGAATCCGTCCTGCCCGAAGTCGTCCTGCGTCAGGTCGGAACCGGCGTTTTCGCGTCCGGGTCCGCCAACGAAGGCACCGGCGTCGTCACGGGGTGTGATGTAGCCGGTTGCCGGATTGAACAAGTTGTGCCACCACTGCGCTCTAGTCCGGAACTGCGCGGCGATGACGCCGTCACCGAGCGACTCGGCGAAGCGCGAAATGGTGAAGTCGTCAACCGACCACTCCAGGGTGATCGATGCGCCCGCGGTGCCATGACCGGCGCCAAATTCCGCAGTCTGCGGCGCATACCCGTGCCTGAGATAGTCAGCGATGCCCGGACGCTCGACATAACCGTCAAGTCCCGCACCGCCGTTGGTCGCGGCCTTGAGCATGAAATATAGAGCCGTCTTGGCGTCGAAATCCCTGCCACCGTAGGTGTAAAGGTTCACGATGAGGGGCACCGGGTTGTCGCCGCTCATGATGCCGGTCGACGAGTTGGCCAGTGCCCACCGCGGAAACGACCCGCTCTGCTCGGCATCATGTACCAGCGACTGCGCCATGTCGCCGGCCCGCTCCGGGAAGATCATCGCCTGCAGGGCGGCCAGGCAACGGTAGGTGTCCCAGTCGGAGAAGTTGGCGTATTGGGTGTGCCCTTCGGCCACGGTGTGGACGGCGCCGTCGAACCCGGCGTAGCGTCCATCGACATCATTGAAAGTGTTGGGATGCAACATCGTCCGGTAGAGCGAGGTGTAGAACGTCTCGACGTCGCCGCTGTCGGTTCCGGCCACCTTGATTTGTGACAGTGCGGTGTTCCACTCGGTTGCCGCGGCCCGGTGAACCGCGTCGAAACCCGCTTTGCCCTCCGCGGCGAGATTGGCTCGCGCGCCGTCGATGCTGACATAGGAGATTGCGGTCCGCACCTCGAGCGCCGAGCCGGCCGGAAATTGCAGATAGGCTCCGCTGCGACCAGATGCCGCGCTGCGAGTACCCGGCCTGACCGAATTGCCCTGCCAGGTACCGTATGCCGTGAACGGCTGGCTGAATGTCATGACGAAGTACACCGTGTAGGTGTTCATGGCGCCGCAGAATCCGCCACTGGTGGCCGACCCCGCCACTGTCATGTTGTCTTCGCCAATCTGTACCGTCGCTGCGGAATTGCCGGCAAGCGACCCACCGGAGCGCACATGGAACAGGGCGGGCCGACCATCATCCGGGTAGCGGAACCGGCCGACCCCGGTGCGGGTAGTGGCAGTCAGCTCCGCGCTGACCCCGGTTTCCGGGAAGCGCACCGAGTAGTAGCCGGGGACACCGACTTCGGTGCTGTCGTGGGCGATTCTCTCCCAGGCGTACCAGGGTTGGGATCCGATCGGGGTGGTGGTCGGGAGCACCGGGATGTCGCCGAATGTGGCGCAGCCCGCCGACGCGTGATTCATGCTGAATCCGGTGGAACGGTCATTGTCGTGGTCGTAACCGGCGTAAGTGTCGGTGGTGTCTGGTGAATACTGCACCATGCCGAACGGGACTGCTGCGCCGGGAAAGTTGTCGATCTCGCCGGCTTCTTCGCCGCCCGTCCCGGTACCGATGAGCGTGGTGACGTGCGCGATCGGGTCGGCGACCAAGGCTGGCTCGTCGGCGTGCGCCGCCACGGCAGAACCGACCAGCCCCCACGCGACGAGCGCCGCTAGTAGCACGCCGAGGAGCCTGCATCTTGTCACGGTCTTTGTCACGGCTTTCTTCAAGCGCCTGACCGCCATTCCCCGCAGGCGTGTCAACGACTAGGACCGCTGCGCTGCGACGAACAGATTTCCGGGAACCTCGTCCTCAACCTCTTGGGGGGCTTTTCGCCCGTAACCGGCCATCAACTGGTCAGCCGGGGTCACGGTGACCTGCCAACCGTGACGACCGAACCAGTGGCCGACGTCTTCACGTTCCTCGAAATACCAGAGCTCGTCGGTCCGCGGTATCTCGCGCTGCGGATCCACGTCGGCCATGAACGCACGAATCCGGTCCATCCGCGCACGACGCTTGACGCGCAGCTGCGGGTCAGCGAACTCCGGCCCTAGTGCCTCCACGGCGACTCGGCTCCCGTCGACCGTCAGTTCCTGAATCCGTTCGAACAGCAAGTCCTGCGCCGCTGCCGGTAGGTAGGGCATCAACCCTTCGGCTGACCAGGCACTGGGCGCGGAAGCGTCGAACCCGGCCTGCTGCAGTGCTTTCGGCCAATCGTGTCGCAGATCCACCGCAACGGTGACCCGGTGGCAGGTAGGTTCGGCGCCGTGGTCGCGCAAAGTCGCGGCTTTGAACTCGAGCACCCGGGGCTGGTCGAGCTCGTAGACCGTCGTGCCGTCAGGCCACGGCAACCGCCAGGACCGAGCGTCCAGACCCGCGGCCAGAATCACCGCCTGCCTGATACCCGCCCGCGTGGCGTCTGCGAAGAAGTTGTCGAAAAAAGCGGTGCGCGAAGCCATATAGCCGACCATCGCCTGCATCTGCAGCGGCAGCTCGGGCTCGGCTTCGACCAGTCCGGCAGGAAGCTGCGTAGCCGAGTACCAGTTCCAGACACCGTCACCGACGGCGTCGAGGAACACCCGGGCGAACGGATCGCTGATCAGCGGGTGGTCGCTTTCGGTCTCCGCCGCCCGCGCCGACGCCACACCCAGCGCGGTGGCACCTACGCTTTCGGTGATCTCCCAGCTGTCGTTGTCGGTTCTTGCCACGCCCCTGCTCCTCCTCCCCGGCCCCGTTCCCGGGGCGGTTTTGTTGCCCCGCCGACGCTACCCAAGCGCGCCGAGTCGACGTTACGCCGCCCGAGTCGGCCTCCGTCAACGGCGAAACCGTGAATCCACCCGGCCGCAATCACAAGTAGTTGATATGAGTTGTCGTGACGGCTAGCGTTGGGCGTCGTGGTGCATCGCGAAAACGCTTTATACATCGGCGGCCAGTGGTCAGCGAGCAGCAGCGGTGAGCACCTCGAGGTGATCTCGCCGCACACCGGGACGCCGATCGCAAGAGTCGCCGCCGCGGGGCCGGTGGAGGTGGATCAAGCCGTCGCCGCGGCCCGTGCAGCCTTTGACGCCGGCCCCTGGCCCAGGCTGGCTCCCGCTGAGCGCATCGAGGCGATGCGACAGCTGGCCAAGCTTTACGACGGGCAGCGCACCGCCCTCGCCGAGACGATCACCGCTGAGATGGGAGCACCGACGACATTCGCGCTGCGCGCACAGGTATCGCTGCCGTGGATGATGATGAACGCGTTCTGCGACATCGCCGAGAATTACTTGTGGCGGGAGACGCGGCCGGGCCGGTATGGGTCAGACATCCGCATCCGCCGAGAGCCGGTCGGCGTCGTCGCAGCGATCGTGCCGTGGAACATGCCCCAGTTCCTGATCACCACCAAGCTACTGCCCGCTTTGCTTGCGGGGTGTTGTGTCGTGGTCAAACCGGCGCCGGAGACACCGCTCGACGCGCTGTTGCTGGCCGGCATCATCGAGCAGCTCGACCTACCGCCGGGAGTTGTCAGTGTGCTACCGGGCGGGCCGGCGGTCGGCCGGCAACTCGTCAGCCATCAAGGGGTGGACAAAGTGTCCTTTACCGGCTCCACCGCGGCCGGCAGCCAAGTCGCGATGCAGTGCGCGGCTTCCCTGAAACGGGTGAGCCTCGAACTCGGCGGCAAGTCAGCGGCCGTCGTGCTCGACGACGCCGACCCAGCGGCCGTCGCAGCCGGGATCCGTTCGGCCAGCCTGTCCAACAGCGGCCAGATCTGCAATGCGCTCACCCGTGTCGTCGTCCCCGACCGGCGCAGCGCCGAGTACGTCGACGCGCTGGTGTCTGAGATGAAGTCATTGCGGGTCGGCGATCCGAGTGACCCGGCCACCCAGGTGGGCCCCTTGGTCAGCGAACGCCAACAGCAGCGGGTGCGCGGTTACATCCGGACCGGACAAGACGAGGGCGCCCGCCTCACGCTGGGCGGCGCTGAGATGCCCGACGGACTCGATCGCGGATGGTACGTGGCGCCAACACTTTTCACCGAAGCTGACAACTCTATGCGGATCGCCCGCGAAGAGATTTTCGGACCGGTCTTGACCGTCCTCAACTACCGCGACGAGGACGAGGCGGTGGCCATCGCCAACGACTCCGACTACGGCCTGGCCGGCTCAGTGTGGACCGGCGACACCGATCGAGGGCTGAGCGTTGCCGCCCGCATCCGCACCGGAACTTTCGGCATCAACCAGGGCTACACGATGGATCCGGCAGCGCCGTTCGGCGGTGTCAAGGCCAGCGGATACGGGCGTGAACTCGGCCGGGAAGGTATCGACGGTTACGTCGACACCAAGTCGATCTCCGTTGCGGCGGCCCGTTGATCGCGATCGTCTCAGCTGTGCTTGGTCAGCCGCGGCACGAAGACGGGGACGGCGCCGTCAGCCTGGCGCTGTTCGAGACTGACCTCGACAGGCAGGCCGATATGAATCGAATCCATGTCGCAGTCAACGATATTGGTGGCGATGCGCAGCCCGTCCTGGTCGGCCAGTTCGACGATCGCGATGGCGTAAGGAACCGGCAGGGCGGGATTGAAAGGCTGATGATTGATGGTGTAAGTGAACACCGTCCCGTGACCGGAGACCGGTCGTGCAACCAGATCGCCACCACAGTCCGGGCAATCCGCGGCAGGCGGATGAACCCATCGCGCACACCCGTTGCACTGCGTGATCATCAGGATCGCGGGTGGCGCGTCATCGGGCATACAAGGAAAGTACATTCCCGAGCAGTGACGCCAATACAGGCCCATAGCGAACGGACGAGTGCGCGGTGACCCATTTCGAGAAGAACGCGATCATCAGCGGTCTGGGCATTTCAACCATCGGCCGTCACACCGGAATACCCGGCCTGGAATTGACCCTGCAAGCAGCACGAGCGGCGATTACAGACGCCGGTCTGACCGTCGGCGACATCGATGGAGTGGCCACCCTGGGGGACACGCCGACGACCGACGTGCTGGAAGCACTCGGCATCAACGCCGCTGACCAAACGCTCGGCTTCGACACCGGCGGTGTGCTGATCCCGGCGATGTCGGCTTGTCGCGCCGTCGCCGAGAAGCGCGCGCGGCATGTCCTGGTATATCGCACGGTCCTCATGCTGGGCGGTGCGGTGACTGACGCGCCGGCTCCGCAACAACCCAATCCACTGGCATCCCCGCCGACGGAGCCGCACATTCCCGGAACGCGGCGCAAGATCGGTGCGTTCGACGACGTTGGTGAGTTGCTGGCGGCCCACGCCTATTCGGCGGCGAACTGGATTGCGATGCACTGCCAACGGCACATGTACCTGTACGGGACAACCAAAGAGCAGCTGGGCTGGCTTGCGATCAACAGCAGGCGCAACGCCGCGCTCAATCCTTCGGCGATTTTCCGCAAGCCGTTGACGATGGCGGATTACCTGGCAGCGCGGCCGATCTCTACACCGTTCGGGTTGCTCGACTGTGACGTTCCCATCGACGGATCGATCGCCTTGGTGGTGTCACACGCTGACTTCGCGGCGGACTGCCCGAACCGCCCGGTCGCGGTCGAGGCGCTCGGCGGAGCATACGGGTCAGGCGGGTGGTTTCACCGCGACGATTTCCCGAGAATGGCTTCGGTAGCCGCTGCGGCCGAGATGTGGTCGCGCACCGATCTGCGGGCAGCGGACGTCGAGGTCGCCGAAATCTACGACGGGTTCACGTTTCTCACGCTCGCCTGGCTCGAGGCACTCGGTTTCTGCCCGGACGGCGAGAGCGGACCGTTCGTCGAAGGAGCGACACGGATCGCGCTGGACGGCGATCTGCCGTTGAACACCTACGGCGGCCAACTGTCGGCGGGACGGATGCACGGCTATTGGCTACTGCACGAGGCGTGTCTGCAATTGCGTGGCCAGGCCGGTGATCGGCAACTGGCTCGCCGGCCGGAAGTCGCGATCGCCGCCGCCGGCGGTGGACCGATAGCGGGTTGCATGCTGTTGACGTCCTGACCACTTAGCCAGTGCGGAAGCAGTGTCGCTCGGGCCTTTGGCCGGCAAGGTATGTCGTTGTGCCCGGCTACGAGCGACAGCTGTCGCGGTGAGGCGGGCGGCTCGGTGCTCTCCGGACGCAGCGACTGGTGTGAACGTTATGACTGTCCGAACACTCCCGAGCAGTTGCTTCACTAGGCCGTCGGTTCGAATGACGCGATCTCGCGGTAGATCCTGGGCACCGGTGGCGGGTCCAAGCTCAGAAACTCCAGCGACGACAGCTGGCCGGCGGCAGCGAGTTCGCTCATCCGTGCCAACACCCCGTCGAGGTCGTCACTGTCGAGCTCGTAGATCGCGATGAACGGTCCCTTGCCATCGGTCGGTGCGAACCGGCGCGCCGACACTACGCCGTCGATCCTCGAGAGCTCGGCCAGATGTGTCTCGTTGTACCAGCGGTGATACTCGGCTTCCTGTTCCGGCGACACCGGCAGCGACGCTACGTACATAATCCCTTTGGGCATGGTCACCTTCCAAAAGCTCTACGAAACCAGCACATCCGGGCCGGTGGCGGTGATGTGCACCATCTTCCTCTCCAGCACGGCACCCACGTTCCGTTCCCAGACGTAACCCGTGATTGCCAGCACCATTCCGGCGTCGAGGATTTCCGCGACCGAAGTCATCGGAAGTTGCGGCGACACCACCGGCGCGTCGAAACCCACGCCGACCCCGTGCGCCACCGGCATCGGCGGCAGCTGCTCGCCGGCTGCCTCGTAGGCGGCCAGCAACTCACTGGCGGGCGATCCTGGCCGACAAGCCTGCACCAGCCGATCCCACAACGCGTGGGCCCGTGCGAACAGCGCACGCCCATCAGTGGTTTCGGGACCGGCCTGAATCGTCTGCCCCACTTCACCGATGTAGCCGTGCGCCAGCACGCCGGGCGCCAACGCCACCAGGTCACCGGCCTCGACAACGCCATCACCGGCAACGCGGCGCCACGGGTGGTCTTTGGAGGTGATCCACGCGACGTCCTGACTCGCCGGAGTGCTGACACCGCCCGCCGTCATCCCTTCCAGAATCGCCGCATTCAACGTTCGCTCGGTCACCCCGGGCCGCAGTTCAGCCAGCGCAGCGGCCAAACCCACCTCTGCCACTCGAGTCGACTCTCGCAGCGCCGCAATCTCTTCGGGCGTCTTGATCCGTCGGGCGGCCTGTATCGTCGGCTCGCCGTCGACCAGTTCGGCGTTGGGGAATGCCATCGGCAGCAGCTGAGCGTAACTCGGAGACAACGCGTCAGAGCCCACCCGGCGCGCTTTTGCAGTCGCTTCGATTTTCTGCAGGTTGGCGATTGTGTTCAATGGGTTCCAGGAGATGCCGTAAAGGTTTTCGTGCGGGATCTCTTCCGGCACGCCCTCGTCCCAGGTGCTGAGCAGGTGAATCTCCCCGGTATCGCGCACGAGTAGGCAGTTGGGACCGAACGGCCGGGTGCCCGCGACCCACAACTGTGGTACCCCGGTCACGTAGCGCACGTTGGCCTGCCGGCCCAACAACAAGATGTCCAGGTCGTCGGTTTCCATCTGCGCCAGCGCACGCTCCCGCCGGCCGCGCCGGAGGGCCCGATCGTCGGGCAGGACGTCAATCGCCATAGGGCGAATATGGGTAGTCGGTCAACTTGATCCAACTTTGATCGGTGATCAGGAGGATCTCTTCGCTGCGGTAGCCGCCGGTGCCGTCTTCCCACACGACCGGCTCCAAGACCAGCACCATGCCTGGCTGCAGGACGTAGCTCTCGTCAAACTCCTCACCCAAGTCGGTGCCGATCATCGGCAACTCAGCGGCGTTCACCCCGATGCTGTGGCCCAGATAAAAGTGCGGCAGCCAAGGCCGGATTCCGTCGTTGGCTTCGGTGGCCGCCCTCCCTAACTCGGCCAGCGTCGCACCGGCGCGGGTCACTCTGAGAACTGCGGTCATGATGTCGCGCCAACGGTGAAATTGTGCTTGCTGGCGGGGCGTCGGGTCGGCGCCGACGATCCAGGTGCGGCCGAAGTCCGAACAGTAGCCGCCGTAGGTGATGCTGACGTCGGTCCACAGCACGTCCCCGGCGTTCAGCTCCCGTTCGGTCGCCAGCAACGGCAGCGCGAGGTCACCGTGGGTGGTCCAGGTGCCTTCCGCTTTAGACTGCGGCATGACCTGCCACACGGGTTCGAGCATGCTTGCTACAGCGCCCATCTCGAACACCCGGCGGACGAACCCCGCCGAAAGGTCGATCTGCCGCACGCCCGGCGCCAGCGCGTTGTGCACGTCGACGATCGCCTCGTCGGTGATCTGAATGGCTCTGCGCATGCAGGCTATTTCGTCGAGTGTCTTGATCGCCTTCGCGGCCGCCACCACGACCGCAGCGTCGGCCGGATCGCCTCCTGGGAAAAGCCTCCGCTTGGCCCGCCGCATTGCTCCGGTGAGTTCGTCGACGGCGACAGCGGTGCCGGCCGGAATCAACTCGGCAAGCGTGTTCGCGAAGATTTCGACGCCTTCGTCGAACTCCAGATACACCGCGGGATGGAGGTGGTCGTCGGGCAAGCCCGACTCGTCAGCGCGGCCCTCGCGGAACGGCAGGAACAGATGCGGCAGGTCGTCGCCGGCCAACACCACCGCAACGGGCCGCTCGACATGGGACATCCCGGCATCGCCGAGCGGCCAGTTGGCGCCGGTGGCATAGGTGACGGCGTTGTTGCCCAACAGGATGAGAGCACCGATGCCGCGATCGGCCATCGCTGAACGGAGCCGCGCGCCGGTCTCGCGACGCATCCGGGCCCGATCCGGCTCGTCCGGTATCGCCCACTTCGCGTCGACCGGCGCTCCGGCGCTCAAGAGTGTCGTCATGAAATGCCCAGGAACTCCTTGATGTTGCCGCCGACGACGCGGGCGGCGTTGTCCGCGCCCAGCGCGTCGACGACCGCTGCGAGCGACTTCTCCGAGTAGCCGAAGGTGCTTTCGTTGTGCGGGTAGTCGGTGGACCAGAACACTTTGTTGATCCCGATCTTGTCGATCAACTCCAGACCGAGCGGGTCGACCATGAACGAGGCACTCATGTGGGTGTCCCAGTAGTACTGCACATCGTGTTCGAGCCCGTGGTTGAACATGTGCTGGTAGGACGCCACCAGATGCCCGGCATCCTGCAAGGCCCAGGGCACCCAGGCGATGCCGCCCTCGAACCAGCCGACCCGCAGCCCGGGGTGGCGGTCGAGGATGGCACCGAAGATGTACTTGGCGAACACTTCCCGGAACCCGTCGATGTTGAGCATCATGCCCACGGCGATACCGTTGAACTCGGTTGGCGTCTTCGGCGGGGTTTCACCAATGTGGTGCGCCAGCGGCAGCCCCGACTGCTCGATCTCATCCCACACCGCACTCATCGCGGTGCTGGAGTAGTCGATCGGGTTGCCGTCGTCGTCAACGCCGGGGCTCAGGGGCATCAGAAACGTCTTGAGGCCCAGTGACTTCAGCTCGGCCAAGGTGCGGCGCGCGCCCTGCGGATCCCACCAGTTGATCAACCCGACGCCATAAAAATGGCCGTTGGACCGCTCCTGCAGCTCAGCCATCAGCTCGTTGTAGATACGGAACACGCGCTCGCGGAGCGCCTTGTCCGGGAAGTGAAACAGCGCGAGGACCGCATTGGGGAAAGCCAGTTCCTTGTCGACGCCGTCGGCGTGCAGTTCTGCGATGCGCGCCTCGATGTTTGTGGTGGCTGCCCCGGCGAGGTCGTCGTATTGCATGAGCACCCGACTGAAGTCCGGGGGCAGGAAGTTCTTGCCTTTGCGCCCGACCATGTAGGCGCCGTCCTCGTACCAGATTCGCGGCGCTTTGTCTTTGAGCTCGTCGGGGAAACGCTCATAGAAGATGTCGTCGGCCACCGAGATGTGGTTGTCGGCGGAGAACACCTCGGTGCCGGGCGGCAGCGCCGACTCGACCTCGCGCGCGTGCGCGCTGCGGTTCTTCGGTGCGCCTAATCCGCCGGGCGGGTAAAGGGTCGCAGTGCTGGACTGAGGGGACATCGTTGGCCTTCCCGTCGAGATCTTCAGGTTATCTGGTCACCAGGTGACCGGAAGTTCGTAGACGCCGTAGGCCAGCCGGTCATGTTTGAACGGGACCTCGTCGAACGGGATTGCAAGACGCAGTGTGGGAATGCGGCGAAACAACGTGGTGAACACGATCTGCAGCTCCGCGCGGGCCAGTTGCTGACCGACACACTGATGCCGACCGTAGCCGAACGCGACGTTGCCGTTGGCGCGGGCGCGATGCAAGTACAGCCGGTCCGGTTCCTCGAAGACACCGGGATCCCAGTTCGCCGGTGCGAGGTCGATGATGATGCCTTCACCGGCACGGATGGTTTCACCGCCGATCTCGATGTCCTCGGCCGCCACCCGGCGCTGCCCAGTGTGAATGATGGACAGGTAGCGCAGTAGTTCCTCCACCGCGTTGGCGATGACACCTTGGTCGTCGGCGGCGCGAATCACCGCCGCCTCGCCGGGGTGCTCGAGCAACGCGAGTATGCCGAGCCCAATCATGTTCGCCGTCGTTTCATGCCCGGCGATCAGCAGCCCGGTGCCCAGCTGAGCGGCCTCCTTGACGGATAGCTCACCGGCTTTGACGCGCTCGGCGAGGTCAGAAACCGCGTCTTCGGCGGGCTGCTCCATCTTCTGCTGAACCAGATTCGCCAGGTACTTCGCCAAACTCATCGCCCCCGACGCGCTGGCCTCTGCCGGGGCGTAGCGATCCATGCCGGCGTTCGCGTGCTGCTGAAAGAATTCGGCGTCCTCGTAGGGCACGCCCAGCAGTTGGCTGATCACCAAAGACGGCACGGGCAGCGCCAGGCTGGAAACCAACTCGGCGGGTTGCGGACCGGCCAGGAATGCGTCGATATGGTCGTCGGTGATCTTCTGAATGGCGGGACGCAAACCTTCAACACGCTTGTAGGTGAACGGCTTTGACAGCATCCGGCGAAAGTGTGTGTGTTCTTCGCCGTCGGCTGTGAACACCGAGCGCGGACGTTTGCGCACCGTGGAAAGCATGCCCTCGTTCCAGTGCGGAAAACCCGCCCGACGGTCGTCGACACTGACCCGGGAGTCGGCGAACAACGCCCGCGCTTCCTCGTAACCGGTGATCAGCCACGGTGTGCTGCCATCCCAGATGCGGACACGCGAAATGGGTTTGGTGCCGCCGAGCTCGAGAATCTCCGGGGGCGGCGCAAACGGGCAGCCGGCCGCTCTTGCCATCGGGTATTCCGGGATAGTCAAACTTTCTGGCATTGAACGTATCTCATTCCTGGATGTGAATGACCTGGGCCGGACACTCCGCAGCCGCTCGCCGGACATCTTCGGCCCGCTCGGCTGCTGGGCTTCCCTCGAGCAGGACGACCACGCCGTCCCCGTCGCGTTGGTCGAACACGTCACTGGCGTGCATCACGCAGTTTCCCGAGGACACACAGTTGTCTTGATCGACCGAGATTTTCACTTCGCCAGTGTTCCGTCCAAGGTAGTGACGGGCGCGAGCCACAGACCGACGATGGCGTCGATCAGGTCCGAAGTTGCTTGCCGCCAAGACGATCCCGGTATCGGAGCGCCCTCAGCCAGCGCCCGCTCCCATTCTGCCGCCGTGTGCATCAGCAGGTTGCGCACCATGACGCTGCGGGCGTCGCGCACATGGTCCGGCAGGGCCGCTATGCAGCGATTGATGCCTTCGACGACCTGCACCAGCGACGGTGAGCCAAGGGCGTCCTTGGAAATCGTCTCCTGGTAGGTGGGATCGGCCATCGCCTGCGCGGCGAAGCGCGCGTACCACGTCGGGTTGCCCAGAGCGGCCAGGTGCTCGGTGAGCGGGCGGACCAAGCAGGCGACCCACTCGCGCAGATCCGTCGACTCCGCGGTTCGCCCGACCATCTGCTCGCGCAACTGCTCGATCGGCGCCCGGTGCTTGCTTTCGATCGCGGCAACCAGGTCGGCTTTGGTGCCGAAGTGGTAGCCGACTGCGGCGTTGTTGCCCTGGCCGGCCGCCTCGCTCACCTGCCTGTTGGACACCGCGTACACACCGTGTTCGGCGAACAGCCGCTCGGCTGCGGTCAGGATCGCTTCCCGTGTGCTGTGCGCGCGGTCGTTGCGAAGCGTCCGCGCTGCCGTCACTGCACGGCCTGGTCGCTCATGGACTCAGTGAACACCGCGTGCCCTTCTTAAGTCAAGTGATTGACTTGACTTGGTCAGGGCGCGCTTTCTCTGGCCCGACGGGGCATCGGAGTGCCGGTCACCGTTCCGCCATCGACGGGCAGCACCGTGCCGGTCAGATAGGCAGACCGGTCGCTGGCAAAGTACAGTGCCGCTTCTGCCACGTCGTCCGGTGTGCCCTCGCGGTCGAGGGGACGGTTCTTCCGCATGGCCTCGCGGGAGGATTTCACCAGCTTGTCGCGAACCTCTTCGCTCATGTGCTGAACCGAGGACGCCAAAATCGGAGTGACGATACTGCCGGGAGCTAAACAGTTGACGCGAATGTCATACGGCGCCAGTTCAATCGCGGCACACTTGGAAAAGTGCAATACCGCCGCTTTGGAAGCGCGATAGGCCATGACTCCCCCGCCGGCCTGCATGCCGCCGATCGACGACACGTTCACGATGGATCCGCCGCCGGCTTTCGACATGTGACGCGCGGCCTCGCGGGTGCCCAGCATGACACCGCGCAGGTTGACCGACATGACACGGTCGAAGTCGGCGAGATCGTCGCGCAGGAAGCTCGAGTGCATCCGGCTGGAGATCCCGGCATTGTTGATCATGACGTGGAGGCCGCCAAAAGTGTTGACAGCAGTGCTAACCACAGCGCTCACCTGTTCGGCGTCGGACACATCGACGCGTTGGAACCGCGCACTCTCACCGCACTCCGCGGCGAGCTCCTCGCCCCGCTCGGCATCGAGGTCCGCCACGACGACCCGCGCCCCTTCGACGACGAACTTCTTGACGGTGGCATACCCGAGTCCCGATGCGCCGCCGGTGACGATCGCGACTTTCCCCGCTAACTCGTTACCCACCCTGACACCTCCCTGTGCTGTGGCCGACAAGTATGAACTGAAGACGCTCATCGACGGTGGTGCTCAACGCGGAGATTACGCGGACCGATTGACCGCAGGTCGTGCAAGTCCTGCGATCGGGCTTCCCGAACTCCCGCGACAATGATTCTGAGGAGATCGGGATAGGAGGGATGTTGGGAAGCAACACCGGTGCATCGCAATCGACCGTGTTGGTGCTCGTGCTGCTGCTCAGCGGTTGCCACGGCGCCCCTGCCCCGAGCTCGCCGGCGACTGCGGCCGTCGCATTCTGCAGTCAGATCAGCGGAAGATGGGACAAGCCGACTGCACGTTGCACGATTACCAGAGACAAGGTCGGCGGCACCCGCGTGAAAATCACCGCGGCATATCCCGGCGAGCTTGTTGGGGATCCAACCGCAGGGCCGGTGCTGCAAGATTTTCTGCGAAAATTCGTCGACAACTTCGGCACACCCGACGGCTCTGGGAGCGGTGATGCCACGCTGCAGTACTCGACATCCCGACGGATGCCCGCCACCGAATCGGTTGTCTTCAAATCTGATTGGTACTTGCAAAGGATGCCGCATCCTGTTGCGGCGCTCACCACTTTCACTTTCGACCTCTCCCGACACAGACGGTTGCAACTGGGCGACCTGTTCTGCCGTGGGATCGACCCGCAGGGAACGCTTCCCGCGTCGGCCCGGCCCGCAATAGAGCAGCGGCTCAAGGGCAGCCCATTTGAAGTAGCGGAGTTCGAACCGGGCGGTGCATTGTTCGACGGCTATGCCGCCTGGACCCTCGACGGTGATGATCTGGTGCTCTACCTGCCGGCGACGCGCGGCCCAGGCGGGATACCGCCGGGATTCGTCCAACCACACATCTCGTTGGCGACGTTAAACGGCGCCCTCGACGGCAGGTGCCCGATCTGAGCGGAGTTCACCACATCGTCGCTGATCGGCTCTACCGTGTTGGCATGGCAGAACAACCCCAACCGATCACCGCCTCCCACCCACCGCCGGCGGTACTTCGCGTTGTCAACCCCGCACTTCGGTTGCTGCTGCGCACCCCGCTCCGCGGTCCGGTCGGCAAAGAGCTGATGGTGCTGAGCTTCACCGGACGAAAAAGCGGACGACACTACTCGATCCCGTTGAGCGCGCACCGTATCGATGGCGACCTGTACGCCATGACCGCTGCGCAGTGGAAGAGCAATTTCCGCGGCGGCGCGACCGCCCAGGTGTTGTACGACGGTAAGACGGCCACTGTACGAGCCGAGTTCATCGACGACCCCGCGACTGTCGCCGATCTGGCTCACCGCCTGTCACTGGAGTACGGCGCCAAACGCGCGCAGCGCACGCTGGGCATGAAGTTTCGGGGTCAGCAGGTGCCGCCGCAGGCGGACTTCACCGAAGCGATACAACGCCAACACCTCGTTGCCATCCGCTTGATACCGACGACCTGAGCGGTCGTCACGCCGGTCAAACGACGCCCGCACCACGGGCCGCCTGAACGCGCATGATGACCGGCCGGGGGTGGCCCGCGGTGGGCAGCGTCCGTCGCAGCGCGTCTCCCACCGCGTCCGCCCGAGCCTCCGGCACCAAAGCGATCACGCAGCCGCCGAATCCGCCACCGGTCATCCGCGCACCGAAGGCACCGGCCCGCACCGCGGTATCGGCAATCAGGTCGATGTGGTCGGTGCTGATCTCGAAATCGTCGCGCATCGAGACGTGTGAGGCGTTCAGGATACGGCCGGCTTCGATGAAGCTGGAGTTGCGCAGAGCCGCAACGAAATCCAGCACCCGCTGATTCTCGGTGATCACATGACGGGCGCGGCGGGCGTCGAGCCGGTCGACCACCCCGTCCAGCGCTGCACGTCCGCGGTCCTGAACCTCACGCAGCGACGAAACGTGCAGGTCGGCGGCCGCCCGCTCGCACGACGCACGCCGCGCCGCGTAGTCGCCGCCGACGTGTTCGTGCCTGGCCCGAGAGTCGATCAGCAGCAGGGCCATACCGCGAGCGTCGGGGTCGAATCCGACCGGCGTCACCGTCAGGTCGTGGAAGTCGATCAGCAGCGCGGTCGACGGCTCGCCGAACACGGCCGCCATCTGATCGAGCAGACCTGTTGGCGCACCTACATACTCGTTCTCTGCACGTTGGGCGAGCCTCGCCTGCTCGAGACGGTCGATGTGCACATCGGCAGCTGCAGCGAGCGCACCGAGGACGGCGCATTCCAGCGCGGCTGACGATGCCAGGCCCGATCCGATCTCGAGGTCGCTGGTGATCGACATGGTGCCGCCAGGTACCGGGTGGCCGGCGTCGCGCAGCGCCCAGATGACCCCGGCCAGGTAGGCGGCCCACCCGGTCACCTCACCGGGAGCCGTGTTCAGCGGGACCCGCCACTGGGCCTCACCCCGATCGCTACGCGCGGTGATGGAATCGAAGTGGCCGGGCGTGAATGTCACGACGGTGCGCTGGGGCAGCGCGATGGGCAACGCGAAGCCGAGGTTGTAATCGGTGTGCTCGCCGATCAAGTTGACCCGTCCGGGCGCAGCGTATCGGACCGTCATGCGAGTTCTCGCAGCCGCTCGGCCACACTCTCCGGCGTCACGTCGCTGATGAATGCATCCATCCCTGACTCGGAGGCGGCCAGATATTTCAGTTTGCTCGCGCTGCGGCGGATGGACATCAGCTCGACGTGGAAGTAGCCGTCTCGCTGGGCATCGGAGTTGGTGAACTGATGTAGCGCCGAAATATAGGGCAGCGGAGCAGAATAGAGCGCATCGAAGCGGCGTAGCACATCGAGGTAAAGCTGGGTGAATCCGTCCAGCTCCGCAGCAGTCAGATCAACGAGGTTGTGCGCGAACCGGTTCGGGTAAATGTGCACCTCCACCGGCCAGCGCGCGGCGAACGGGACGAATGCGGTGAACAGCTCGGTGCGGGCGACCACACGGCTGCCGTCGGCGATCTCCTTTGCCAGGAGGTCGGCGAAAAGGTTGTTGCCGGTACGTTTCCGATGATCGTTGGCCTGGCGGAGCATTACCTGGGTGCGCGGGGTCAGGAAAGGGTAGGCGTAGATCTGGCCATGCGGGTGGGTCAGCGTCACACCGATCTCCTCACCGCGGTTCTCGAAGCAGAACACCTGCTCGACGCCGGGCAACGCCATCAGCTCAGCCGTGCGGTGCCGCCACGCGTCGACCACCAGTCGGGCATGCGCCGGATGCAGGTCGGCGAAGGATCCGGTGTGGTCGCTGGAGAAGCAGATGACTTCGCAGCGGCCGTGTCCAGGAGCGTTGGCACGGAGGTCAGCGGGCACTTGCAGCGGCGATTCCCCGGTACCGGCCAGACTCGGGAACCGGTTCTCGAAGACCACGACGTCGTAGTCGGCGGCGGGCACCTCGCTGGTCAGTCCGGTCGGTCCCGGACACAGCGGGCACTGATCGGTCGGTGGCTTGTAGGTGCGGTCCTGGCGCAACGCCGCGATGATGACCCACTGCCCCGTTGACTGGTCGAAGCGCAGCTGCGAGGGGCGTGCGTCGCGTGGCGGCAGCGGCCGCTGATCGGTGACTGGCGCCGGGATATGGCCGGGCAACGGGAAGAACAACAGTGAGCGGCCATCGGCCAGCTGCGCGGTAGTCGGCACGCTCACGAGAGGAACCCTAATCGACGGACGGACTGCTTCTTAAGACGCCGAGCAAGACGCCGAGTGACCGCTATGCCGCCGCAGCGGTCACCATAGGAGGGGAACTTTCAACTGCTGACCGCAGAGAAAGGCGGCTACCAGTGCCCGGTCGGTACGGCGACGTGATCGACACCGCACCTCCGGACCGGCGGTTCAGTTCAACAGCCGCCACGTTCTACGAGCGCGCGCAGAACTGGACGATCGGGTCCGATCCCGGGCTGCTGAGGCTGCGAATGGCCAGCCGAACCACCCTCGCGCTGGTGTCCGCCTTGGGAATCCTTTTCCTGCTCACCAAGGCGACGGGCCAGCCGGTGACGGTCGCGTTGCTCGGCGTGCTGATCACGATGGTGTCGGGGCGAGCTGTCAACGAGCCCGATCCTCGTCAACAGCGAATCACGATGGCGTTGCTGCCGCTGCCGGCTGCGTTGTGCATCTCGATCGGAACTCTGCTGGCACCGCACAAGATCCTCGCCGACATCGTCTTCGTGGTGGTGGTGTTCACCTCGGTTTACGTGCGCCGATTCGGGCCCCGCGGCCGCGCGCTGGGCATGGTCGCATTCATGGCCTACTTCTTCACCCTCTATCTGCGGGCCACCCGCAGTGAACTGCCGTGGTTGGTGGGGGCCGTCCTGGTGGGCACCGCATGCAGCTTCGTTATCGGCAGCTATGTGCTGCCGGACAAACCCGAGCACGTGCTGCGCGGCACCGTCCGCTCGCTACGGGCACGGATGGCCATCGTCATCGATACCACCGCCGAATGCGTGCAGACCGGTCGGATCGACGAGCGGCGCCGACGGCGCCTGCGAATCCGGACCGCGCGGCTCAATGAAACCGCCCTGCTAGTGCAGAACCAGATCGAAGACAAAGTGAACCCCGCAACGGTGTGGCCCGGCGTCAGCGGCGCACAGCTGGCGCAGTGGCTGTTCGACGCCGAACTCACCGTCGAGCAGGTCGCAATTGCCGGCGCCCGTGCCGCCACCATCGCCGCTGCGGACCCAATGGCCATACCGCTCGTCACCCGCGCCGCGCTGACCTCTGCTCTGAGCCGATTGGCCAGCGCAATCCGGCTGCCGGAAACGGGTGGATTGCAACACGCCGCCGACCAAGCGCGCCGGCTGCTCGACCAGCGACCCAGTCCTACCGCCGCGGACAGCCCCGGCGAGATCGCGGTGCGCCGGCTGGCGGTGGCCATCATGGCCACCGCCAGAGCAACCGCCGAAGTCCGCGCCTTGGTCAGTGGCGCGGCCGTCGCCACCGGCGTCGGGGAAGCCCCGCCACCGCCCGCTCCGGCCAGCCAGCCGGCCCGGCCGGGGCTGCGGCCGACCACTCGACAGGCGATTCAGGTCGCTGTCGCCGCTTCGTTGGCGATCGTCGTCGGCGAGTTCGTGTCTCCGTCGCGCTGGTACTGGGCGGTGATCGCGGCATTCGTGATCTTCGCCGGCACCAACACCTGGGGCGAAACGCTCACCAAAGGTTGGCAGCGGCTTCTGGGCACTGCGCTGGGGGTGCCCTGCGGCGTGCTGGTCGCCACCTTGGTATCCGGCGACCGGGTGATGTCGCTGGTGCTGATTTTCGTGTGCCTGTTCTGCTCGATGTACTTCATGCGGGTGGCTTACGGCTTGATGACCTTCTGGATCACCACCATGCTCGCGTTGCTTTACGGCCTGCTCGGCGAATTCAGCTTCGGCCTGTTGATGCTGCGGATCGAAGAGACTGGAATCGGCGCTGTGATCGGTGTGGCGGTCGCGATCGTGGTGCTGCCCAGCAAGACTCAAACGGCGGTACGTGACAACGCCCATGCCTTCCTGACGACGCTGGCCGAACTGGTCGAGACGTCGGTGTCCACCATCTTCGACGACGGTCCTGCCGGCAACCCGATGGAGAAGGCCCGCGAGCTGGACCGAAATCTGCAGCAGTTCCGCGAGACCGCCAAGCCGTTGATGGCCGGTGTGGCCGGCATCAACGGGCGGCGCAGCGTCCGCCGCGGGCTGCGGGTGCTCACCGCGTGCGACCGCTATGGGCGAACTCTGGCGTGGAACAGCGGGCGATATCCGAACGCCTCCCCGCAGCTCACCCGCGTCGTGGAATCGGCCGCCGACCAGATCCGTCACAACGTCGAGACGCTGGCAACCATTCGGGACCAGCCAGCCAGCGTCGTCGCAGCCGCGGATCTGCTCGACGCCGCCGACAGCCTGGCCCGGCGCGGCAACGACGATCCCGAGCCCGGCTCGGATACCCGCCGGCTGCTCACCGCGCTGCACGCGCTGCGCCAGATGGATCGGGCGATCGTCACCGAAGCGATCGACCTGGGCGCCGTCGACGGCGCCAAGATAAGGGGCAACGTATCGACGACTGAGAACTGGCTGTAGGTCAGCCCGTACCGTTCCTGCGCAGTTGCTGCGCCAACGCACGAATCTCGTCGCGAAGCTCCTCAATCTGCGCAGCTGTGGCGGCCTGGTTCGCGGTCTCTGTTTCCGATACGCGCTGCACGATCCACGACGCGATGGATGCCGTGACCACTCCGACCAGACTGATTCCGGCGATCATGAGTGCCACCGCGATGACCCGTCCGGTGACGGTGACCGGGTAGAGGTCGCCGTAGCCAATGGTGGTGACCGTAGTGATCGACCACCACACCGCATTTCCGAATGAATTGATGGTTGCGCCGGGTTGGGTCTGTTCCTTCGTCAGGATGGCCAGCGAGGCCACATAGATCAACAAGATGACCGCTGAGACGGTGTAGGTGACGATCCGGCCGCGGATCGCGTTACCGGCGGCTTTCTGCAACGCTCCGAGCAGGACAACCAGCCGTAGCACGCGAAGGGGTCGCAGCAGCGGAAGCGCGACGATCGCCAGGTCGAACCAGTGGTGCAGGAACCAGCGGAAACGGTTCGGCGCCAGGTAGAGCCGGGCGAAGTAGTCGACGACGAAAAGGCCCCAGGCGAACCAGGCGATCAGCCACAGGATGTGGGCCTGTGATCCTTGCGGTCGATTCAGGACCTGCACCGAATACACGACCAGGAAAACCACGGCCACCGCGGCCAGCGGCCACTCAGTGTGCTTCTCCCAACGCTGCAGATCCGGCCGGATATCCACCGAGCGGGTCAGTCTTTCGTGTCGGCGATCAACACCTCGGTCTTCGCGCGTTTGCGGACGGCCGACGGGACCGATCCCAGCAAGCGCCCGGCCACCGAATTGAGCCCCACGTTGCCGACCACCAACAGGTCGGCATTGACCTCTTCGACCAGATCCACCAGCACATCGACCGCCGCGCCCTCGATGGGCCGCTCCTCGACGTCCTTGGCACCAGCAGCCTTCGCGCGCTCACTGGCCTCGCGCAGTTGCGCGTACACCGGCGCGTTGCCCTCGGTTTTGTAGTCTTCGCCTTGCGGCTGGTCGGGCTCACCGCCCTGGTCTTTGTCTTCGGGCAGGTAGGCGCTGGCGATGATGAGCTTGGCGTTGGATTCGCCGGCGATCTTGCCTGCCTTGTCGACCGCACGCAGTGACGACTCCGACCCATCGGTTCCCACTACCACGACCTTGTAGTCGCCCATCGATCCTCCCGGTGTTGACTGCCACGAAACACTAACCCGTGGAGCGGCGCGGGACACTGATTACCGGGTCGAACCGGCCAAGCTGTGGCGACGCGCGTGTTGACGGACGGGCATCGCGTGCGAGACCAGGCCGATGCCGGCGCCCAGAATCGGCCAGACCGGCCAGAAGTACCAGGCTCCGGTGTTGACGGCGACCGCCAGCCAGACCGTGAGGACGATCGAGCACATGGCGAGGTACGCAGCTAGGTGAAGCTGGACGCCCCTGCGGGCGGCGGCGATGCGCCGGGCTTGCCGGCGCGGGTCTCGCCGGTCGATCCGGGCGACCGGCAGATCGGCGAGCAGGTGATCGAGCGTTCCTGCGGTGTCGGCTGCCACGGCCTGTTGGAGACGCGAGTCGTATTCGGTCATCGACAGGTAGCCCTGGCTGAACGCCTGGCCAAGACGGTCGACGGTACGTTCGCGCTCGCGGTCACCGACCCGCTGTCCGGGGTCTGTTGCGCGGCAGTGACGCATTGGCTGAGCTTCAAACGGAATTGAAGTGTGCATGACGGCTCCCTCCGGTTATGTCGTTCAGCGTGGTGTTGTGCGGCCAGCCCTTCACCCAGACGTCTTGCACGTTGAGTTCGAGGGTGGGCGCCAGGCGGCCCAATCGCTGAAACCAGCGGCTGAGCGCTTCGCGATCGTCGCGCTCGCCGCCCAAGGCGTGGTGACCGCCGAAGCGGTGCCGAATGTCAGGAGTGCAGGCCTTGAGCACCGCGCCGTAGTCGTGGTTGTTGACGCGTTCGAAGTTGTGGGTGGCGATGCGCTTGACAATTGCGTGATACATGGCGGTCCCTCTCTACGGTCCATTCACCTTCACGACTGTTTGACACTGTCAAACTCCCGCCAGCTTGCCAGTGTTGTTTGACAGTGTCAAGTGCACGGGTCAGAATCCTTCCCATGAGCCCAGCGGCCCGAGATGGCGTACGTGACGCGCTGCTGTCGGCAGCCCGCGTGGAACTGGTCGAGCACGGCACGGCCGCGATCAGCTTGCGCGCGGTCGCCCGCCGGGCGGGCGTGTCGCACGCTGCCCCGAAGTACCACTTCCGCGACCGCGCCGGCCTGCTGACAGCCATCGCGACCGAGGGATTTCTCGCGCTGTCCCGCGCGCTGACTCGGGCGGACGATTCGGACACGCGCCGGCAGCTCGCGGCACTCGGTGCGGCCTACATCGACTTCGGCCTGGCCAACCCAGCGTTGTTCGAGTTGATGTTCGCGCCCGACCACCTGCACGTCAGTGACGCCGAACTTGTTGCAGCACAACAGGAAGCGATCGGAAAGTTAACGTCAACAGTGCAACGGCTGACCGGCACCGACCAAACAGCGGCCGGCACACCGACGCTGGCGCTGATCAGCTGGGCGCTGGTGCACGGGCTGGTGGCGCTGACGCGGCACGGGGCTCTGCAGGCGGCCGCCGACACCGGCGCAACGGGCTACGGCACGGCATTGGCCTACCGCCTGACCGAGGAGTTCACCCAGTACGTCGACCACACCCTCCATCATGGCGCCGATCGAAACCAAAACAGTTAGCCGCGGTTCACGACAGCACCTGACGGCGAAGGCAATTTTTCGGCAATGTAGGGGAACCTTTTCTGACGGCCTGCCGGCTCGCGCAGAATCTTCGAAGCGTCACCTGGTCGGCTCACCCACTCTTGCGTGAGCGGACGCGGCGTGCGCCACAGATCTCGACGCGGAGAGGAGAGCCGTGGCCAGACTGCTGCCGCCTTGGGCGGCACTGCTCGCTGTCGAGCTTGCTACCGTGTCGATCGTCGTGGGATGCGACCGCCCCAATGTGCCCACACGGCAAGTGCCCGCCGCATCCACGATCGGTGTCGAACTGAAAGCTGCGCAGCCCAGCTATCCCGCGGGGTCCCCGCCACTGATCAGCATGGTGGTGCACAACAACGGGCCTCAAGCTTGCGCGCTACCGTCGGTCGCCGACGGGTCGGTCGAGGTGCTGTCGGTCACCCGAGACGGGGCTGCAGTGGTCGGACGACCGGGCCGAGAGGACCTCTTCAGTGGGATGGCGGCCGTCGTCGACCTTGGTCTGCGCAGTGTCGACGCGGGCCAGTCGATCTCCGTGCCGTTGGATGTTGAAGTCTCGTCGCACGGGTCGCCGGTCCTCGGAACGTCGCAGCAGACGGCCGTCGACCAAAGTCGCGTCACGACCTGGCTGCTCGATCAGCCCGGTAGGTATCGAGTCACTGCGCGGCTGGTCGCGGTTGCCGGCGTGCAGCGGACCGACCTACCGCAGCAGTGCGCGATCACGAGCACTCCGGCAAGTGTCGAATTCCAGGTGACGACATGATCCGTCGGCTCGCGGTTCTGCTGGCGGTGTGCACCGCGGTTGTCTCCTTGGCCATCCCTCAGTGCTCGCGCGCCGAGATTGACGCCGACGCCGGATCCGCCAACGGCATCGCGCAGTGCGGCGCGCAGTATTCCGGGGGCCATGACCCTTCTGGGCTGTGGAGCCGGCTCAACAGCAGTGGGACTCCGCCCATCAAGATCATCACGACACACGTTCCCGCCAACGGAGGGACGGGCACTAAAACCAGTGACACCGACGACGGCATCAAGATTTTCTGGGACCCGACCCAGAACGTCACCAAGGACGGCGTCACTGCCGGCCCTTGCGAGGTGCTCTACCACGAGCTGCAGCATGCCGCTGACGACGCGGATGACATCTCGCGTTCGGTGCTCGACGACAGCTGCAGCGCCAACGGCACAGGCAAGGACGGCATTCCCTATGCCGAATGGCGAGCGGTGGGGGCCGAAAACGCCTACCGCAAGTCGATCGGCCTGGACCCGCGGATGAGTTACAACACCGTGCCGTTTGGTTTCGAGAGATACAGCTCGTTCGACGACTGCAAGAAGAAGCATCAGTCGCCACCGAAACCGCCGAACAAGCCCACCAACTCGGTGTTCGGCGATCCACATCTGGCCACCACGGACGGCCTGCTCTACGACCTGCAACAGGTCGGCGAATTCACCGCGTTCACCTCCGGCGACGGCACCGCGCCCCGCGTTCAGATCCGCACCTCGCCGGTCGGTGACTCGAAAGTGGTCTCGTTGGTTTCCGCGGTGGCCGCAGGCAGCGGCGACCAACGGATTGCCTTCGTCACCAGACAAGGCAACCTCACCATCACCCACGGCGATAAGACCAACACTGAAACGGTCACGGTCGACGACGGTGTTCAGCGCGATCTCGGTGCGGGCACGACCCTGACGGCTGCCGCGAGCACGGATTTCACCGGCCGGGCCTACACCCTCCGGTGGGCTGAAGGTTCACAGCTGCGGGTCAACGACGCAGGCTGGTGGGGACTGCGGATCTCCTTCGAGCCGTCGGCGCCGGCGAAGGCCGCCCAACCGCGCGGCCTGCTGGGCAATTTCAACGGCGACCCGGCTGACGACCTGACTCGGCCCGACGGTCGCCAGGTGCCGAGCGACGCGATGCCAGTCACCATCCGATCCGACTTCGGCGATGCCTGGCGAATCAATCAGGCGGACAGCCTGTTTCCCTATGCTGCCGGCGAGTCGTCCGCCATCTTCACCGACCGCACCTTCCCCACTGGCGAACCGCAACTCACCGGCACCGACCAAGCCCGCAGCGTCTGCGCGCAAGCCGGATTGATGTCCGCTGACATCCTCGCCTCGTGCGTACTCGACGTCACTCTCACCGGTAATCCCGAGTTCGCCGACACCGCAGCGGCGGTGGCCCGGGATTTGACGGTCAAACTCGTTGCCGGCCATCAGACCGGTCAACCACAGGTCAACGGAACCGGCTTCGGTGCCGGGCTGACGGTCAGCGGGACGGTCACCGCTGCCCAGCAGGTCACCTACCAGTTCACCGCGCACGCAGGCGAGGTCGCCGACATCCGCAGCGAATGCACGCCTGGCGGGCAAGGTTTCACCTACGGGATCGGACCCGTCGACTCCTCGGGGTCACTCGCCGACCCGGCCGGGCGCGACGACGGCTGCACGAATCTCGGGCGCGTGGCGTTCGCCACCGCGGCGACCTATCAGCTGGTGATCCTCGGCGAGGGGCAGTACCGCATCAGTTGGCAGGCAACCTCCGGCGACCAATCACGGGCACTGAGCTTGACGGCGCCCAACACTGGTCACGTCACCGCGGCGACGCGCCAGCGCCTGAGCTTTACCGCGACCCTCGGCCAACAATGGACGTTCACCCCCGCCGCAGGCTGTGCTCAGACGCCCGGCTTTACCTGGCAGATCCGCGACGCTGACGGGGATTCAGACGGCCGCGGAATCTACGACGGCTGCCAGCCGATGGGTCCGCTGACACTGGCCCCCGGGGCCTATGACGTGCAGATCGACGCGCAGAGCGCCGACGCCGACTACCAGTTCACCGTCCGGTCGTCCCCATAGGTGCTGGCGCAACCCTTGCTGAGCCTGGTGGAAAGTTCAGATTTGACGACGTCGCTAGTTTCCGTTTTGTTCATCTCAGACTTGTGGTCTTGCGGGAACGTCGCCGACGAACAGCTCCGCTGCCTCTCTCAGGCCGGCGTCGCCGCGCTGCGCATCTGGGACGACGAAAGTTGGGCAGCGATTTTGGCGCGCCACGTATTCGCGAAGTTGAGCATCAGCTCACGAATCGAGGTGAAATACGTCTTTTCCAGCGCACGCCGATAATTGATGTGTTTACGTTACGTATTCTGCAGCCCTGGTGAACGAATTACTTCGCCGCAATCCGTTGTCTGGCGTGTAGGCACCGGGCTACCACCGAGTCGCCAGGGTCCATACGGCCACGCCGATGAGCACCAATCCTTGAGCAGAACTTGACCCGGATATGCGCTGAGCACAGGAACGACGCCTGCATGGGGTAGCGATGACGCCGGGGGTGCTGGACGGACTAAGCGTTCCCAAGAACAGCACCACAGCCGTCGCGCTGCCCACAGCTGAGGCCCTTGGGCCAGAGCGGGCGGAACGCAATCAGCACTGCCGCGACGGTCTCTGCGGTGCCCAGCACAGCCGCCACTATATGAACACTGAGCACGTCATATACCCATGACATCCGCGGGCTGTGTTCGATGAGCACCCGACTATCCATTTTTGCGTACTTGCCGAACCCGATCCACGCCAACACGACGACTAGGCCGTAACGGCTTGCGGTCTGTTCAATTGTCGTGAAGTAATGCGAGCGCAATGCACGAGATTTCCTAATGCGTGGGTGTTATCGGCTGTCCGGCCTGCATCTTATTCAACAGATTCCCAGACAGGCCGCGCTGACGACGGCCCAGGTCACTTGGCGGTGGAGGATCTCGCTACTCGGCGAGGCGGATAAGCAGGCCCTGGGTAGGCCGAGAAAATCACCTGTGACGAGAGGTTGACGTGGGCAAAGTTAGACGAGCCGCCCAAGCACCCCACAATATCCCAGTTCCGCTGCAGCAGCCTATGGTTCGATTCCGCGGCTTTTCAGGAAGTCGTCTGGAATTGGTGCAGTCAAACGGCCGACCAGGGCATAATAGAACAATTGCGTGCCCTCCATGGAGAGGCGGTGCCGATACAACTCGAGATGGTAGATTTCGAGGTATTCCGAGAAAATCAGCGCCCGTACCAGTTGCGCAAAGCCGGTCTGCTCGTCCGGATTCAGGAACGACTGCTTGATATTGAAGGCCAACCACCCCCGGGTCTGTATAAGCCGTATCGCGTTGAGAAAAGCGCGCGGCGGGATGTCGCCGAAGCCTAAAGCCGCAACGCAGGTGAGGCAGTCGAAATTCCACTCGGCCAATTCGTCGCGCACGGCCGTCTCCGCATCGCCGAGATCCGCCACATAGTAGGCGTCGTAGACCGTGGGCCGGTCTCGATACGCGGCATCGCGTGCCTCCGGCACGATGTCCACCCCGACGAGCCGGGCGACACCGTCGCGCTTCAGCACGTCGCCCATCATCCCGTTGCCTGCCCCCAAATCGAGAACCCGCAATTCGGTGACGGGCTCGCGAACGGTGTGCAAAGCCCGCTGCAGTAGCTCCATCACCTTGCCCGGCGAATTACATCGCAGCCTTCCGTAGAAAAGTTCCTCATACAAACCCGGCCGTTTGTAGATCTCAGCGTAGTCGTGGAACCGAAGCCGACGGGGCTGTCCATTTTCGAACAACTTGAACAAGACTTCGTCTTGAGCCAGTCGCTCTGAATTAGACGGCGGAAACTGAATTCGATAAATCTGTGAAGCCACGACCTAATGTTAACGTGTCGCGCGATCTGGCAAAGGATTTCCAAGTCTTAGCTGGGGCGACCCGCTGGACACGCCGAGCCATCGGTCTTCCTCGCGGCCCGATCTCGCCAGTCAACACAGGCGAACGGGCAATGAACGCCTTAGTTGCCACCCGCTTACCGAGTTACGCCCCACCTCCCGGCGATGAACCATGCACGCGCCGCGACGACGCCGCGAGGGCGGACCTGACTAGTAGTTCTCACTACTGCACGCGCAACTACGAGCGCTTTGACCTCGGTGGCAGGTCCAGGATTCGAACCTGGGTAGGCGTAAGCCGACGGATTTACAGTCCGCTCCCATTGGCCGCTCGGGCAACCTGCCGTGTGTAGCAGACTACAACGAGGACTTAGCCGCAAAAACGGCCACCATCGATGAGAAGGGACGGATCCATGGCGGATTCCTCGTTCGACGTCGTCAGCAAGGTCGACCGCCAAGAGGTCGACAACGCCCTCAACCAGGCCGCCAAAGAGCTGGCCACCCGCTTTGACTTCCGCGGCACGGACACCAAGATCGCCTGGAAGGGTGACGAGACCATCGAGCTGACGTCGTCGACCGAAGAGCGCGTCAAGGCCGCGGTCGACGTGTTCAAGGAGAAATTGATCCGCCGGGACATCTCGATGAAGGCGTTCGACGCCGGCGAGCCGCAACCGTCGGGTAAGACCTACCGGATCACCGGCAACCTCAAGCAGGGCATCAGCAGCGAGAACGCCAAGAAGATAACCAAGTTGATTCGCGACGAGGGGCCCAAGAACGTCAAAACCCAGATCCAGGGCGACGAAGTGCGCGTCACGAGCAAGAAGCGCGACGACCTGCAGGCCGTCATCTCGATGCTCAGGGAAGCCGACCTCGATGTGGCGCTGCAGTTCGTCAACTATCGGTAACAGTGGAAAAGCGAGAGCGCGATGGCAGTGACCCCCAACGACGTCGCCTACTACGACGTCGTCATTGTCGGCGCCGGCATCTCCGGGCTGGGCGCCGCCTACCGGATCACCGAGCGCAACCCCGGTCTGACCTACACCATCTTGGAGCGGCGCACGCGGATCGGCGGCACCTGGGACCTGTTCCGCTATCCCGGTGTGCGTTCGGACAGCAGTATCTACACGCTGTCCTTCCCGTACGAGCCGTGGACCCGCGCGGAGGGCGTCGCAGACGGAGCACACATCCGCGAATACCTGGAGGACACCGCACACAAGCATGGAATCGACCGCCGGATCCGGTTCAACAGCCACGTGCGATCGATGAATTGGGACTCGCGAACCGACACCTGGACGGCCACCGCTGAGCAGCACGGCGTGCCCATCACGTACCGCGCCCGGTTCGTGTTCTTCGGGTCCGGTTACTACAACTACGACGAGGGCTACCTGCCGGACTTCCCTGGCGCCGAGCACTTCGGTGGCCTCGTCGTACATCCGCAGCACTGGCCCGAGGACCTGGACTACACCGGCAAGAAGATAGTGGTGATCGGCAGCGGGGCGACCGCGGTCTCCCTCATCCCGTCGTTGACGGAAAAAGCCGCCAAGGTCACCATGCTGCAGCGCTCGCCGACCTACCTGATGGCAGCGTCCAAGTACGGCAGCTTCGCCGCCGTCTCCCGAAAACTGTTACCCCGCCGCGCGGCTCACCTGGCCGTTCGAGCCCACAGCGCGCTGAGCGAAGCGGTGTTCTGGTTCTTGTCGCGCAAGCTGCCGCGATTCGTCAGATGGCTGATCCGCACGCGGGCGGTCCGGAGCCTACCGCCCGGCTACGACGTCGACATCCATTTCAAGCCGCGATACAAGCCGTGGGATCAGCGCATGTGCCTGATTCCAGACGCCGACCTCTACGGCGCGATCAGTGCAGGCCGTGCCGAAGTGGTGACCGATCACGTTGACCGTTTCGACGCCACCGGCATCGCGCTCAAATCCGGCGGGCACATCGACGCCGACATCGTCGTCGCCGCCACCGGTCTGCAACTGCAAGCGCTCGGCGGTGTCTCGCTGTTCATCGACGGGGCCGAGATCAAGCCGCAGGACCGCTTCGTCTACAAGGCACACATGCTCGAAGACGTGCCCAACCTGTTCTGGTGCGTCGGCTACACAAACGCGTCGTGGACGCTGCGCGCCGACATGACCGCACGGGCGACGGCGAAGTTGCTCGCGCACATGAGGTCGCGCGGATACACGCATGCCTACCCGTGCCGCGGTGACGAGCCGATGCCCGAGAAGCCCGCCTGGGACATCCAAGCCGGGTATGTGCTGCGCAACCTCCATGCCCTGCCCAGGAGCGGCACGCGGCGGCCGTGGAATGTGCGGCAGAACTACTTCGCCGACGCCATCGACTACCGCTTCGACCGGATCGGGGAAGCGATGGTGTTCGGGCGCGCCGACGACCGCGAGCAGCTGACCGGCTGACGGGTCACCGGTCGGCCCCTGCGACGCTGCCGACCGTCGCGAAACGACGCCCCACCAGATACCAGGTGTGCATGACGCCCTTGCCTTTGACGTCCACGTCACCGCGCTCCTCGAACAAGAAGTCGTGTTTGAGCCGTTCGTAAACGTCCTGGGGCACCTGGATGCGGCCTTCGCGATCGGTCGACTCCATGCGGGCTGCGACATTGACCGCGTCTCCCCACACGTCGTAGAAGAATCGGCGCGCGCCGACTACACCGGCGACCACGGGACCCGCAGCCAACCCGATTCGCAGCGGCACCAGCTGGTCGTTCGGGTCACGCAGGTCAGCCACCGCCTCGGCGATGTCTAGCGCCAGATTCGCCAGAGCTTCGAGGTGGTCCGGCCGAAACGTAGGGACGCCGCTGACGACCATGTACGAGTCGCCGCTGGTCTTGACCTTCTCCAAGCCGTGCCGTTCGACCAGCCGGTCTAGGTCGGTGTAGAGCCGATTGAGAAAAGAGACCAGTTCAGCGGGGTTGGTGGCGCTGGCCCGCTGGGTGAATCCGGCGATGTCGGCAAACAGGATCGAAGCATCGTCGTACTTGTCGGCGATGACTTTCGCTTCCGGATCTTTCAGTTGCTCCGCAATGGTTGCCGGCAGGATGTTGGCGAGCAGCGATTCTGACCGCTGGTACTCCAGCTCGATGACCTCCTCCGCGCGCGCGATCTCACGCAACGCGTACCAGACCGTCGCTACCACCATGCCGCACGCGGCCACCAGCGCGAAGGCGAAGTTGAGCGTGACGGCCCAGGCCGGCCGAATCCCAGTGTCATAGGGAACCAGCACTTGCAGCGTGACCGAGAGCGCGGCACCGATGGCTGCCATCGTGGCGGCGAGCACGATGTGTTCGACACCGAGGAGCAACACCACCAGTGGAGCCGTGACCAGGAAGTAGAACTGCAGGCCTGAGCCGGTGCCGATTGACCAGCAGAGAACGAAGATCGTCGCGTACGTACAGCAAATGAACGTCACGGGCGCCACGAATTCGCCGAACCGGTGCAGCTGCGGGATCAGCGCGAAGATGGTCGCGGGCAGCAGATAAGTAAGCGCGACTCGGCCAAATCCCTGTCCGGTGACAAGCCCGAAAGCGATACCGAAGCTGGTGGTCAAGACGGCCGCTGACAGCGTCACGAGGTTGAGCACACGAAGCCGACGCGCGACTCGTCGGTGGCGATGCTGGTCGCGCACCGGCACGGTCGCAAACCAGCGCAGACCCGCGGTGCGCGTCGACCGGCGAAGCGGTCCTCCGGGCCGAATCGGTGGCGGGCTGTCGGCTGTGGCCGCCATCCGGTCAGCTTATTAATCGGAACCCTCGGTCGGACCCAAACCGCCGGTAAACACCCGCCGTCGGCAATAGGCTGAGCGCCATGGCTGCCATGCGCGAACCGAACGTCGTCGTCTTGGGTGGGGGTTCGTGGGGCACCACCGTCGCGTCAATCTGCGCCCGCCGCACACCGACGCTGCAGTGGGTGCGTTCCAAAGAAACCGCCGAGGACATCAACGAGAACAACCGAAACTCCCGCTACCTCGGCGACGAGGTCGAGCTCAGCGAGAACCTGCGCGCCACGACCGATTTCGCCGAGGCCGCCCACGCTGCCGACGTCGTCGTCATGGGTGTCCCGTCACACGGCTTCCGCGAGGTCCTCACCGAGCTGGCTGCCGAGCTGCGGCCCTGGGTTCCGGTGGTGTCACTGGTCAAGGGTCTCGAGCAGGGCACCAACATGCGGATGTCGCAGATCGTCGACGAGGTGCTGCCCGGTCATCCCGCCGGGATCCTAGCGGGGCCAAACATCGCCCGGGAAGTGGCCGAAGGCTACGCGGCCGCGGCGGTGTTGGCGATGCCCGACCAGCATCTGGCTGCCCGGCTCGCGCAGTTGTTCCGCACCAAACGTTTCCGCGTCTACACCATCGACGACGTGATCGGTGCCGAGATGGCCGGCGCGCTGAAGAACGTCTACGCCATCGCGGTCGGGATGGGCTATTCGCTGGGTATCGGGGAGAACACCCGCGCCCTGGTGATGGCGCGCTCGGTGCGGGAGATGTCGAAGCTGGGCGAGGCGATGGGCGGACACCGCGACACTTTCGCCGGGCTGGCCGGCATGGGCGATCTCATCGTCACCTGCACCAGCCAGCGCAGTCGCAACCGGCATGTCGGCGAGCAGCTCGGCGCAGGCAAACCGATCGACGAAGTCATTTCGTCGATGAACCAGGTCGCCGAGGGCGTCAAGGCCGCCAGCGTCATCATGGAATTCGCCGACAAGTACGGGCTCAACATGCCGATCGCCCGCGAGGTCGACGGTGTGATCAATCACGGCTCCACGGTCGAGGACGCATATCGCGGTTTAGCGGCCGAGACGCCCGGCCACGAGGTGCACGGATCGGGCTTCTAGCTCAAGTCACAGCAGTAAGCCCAGCACTATCTCCGGACTAATACCCTTTGCTGCGAAGTGATACTGCCGGCGATATCACTGCAGACGAGTCTCATCCGCCAAATTGGGGACGCCTGGGGCTTGGGACTGGCGGGATTTAGCCCCGCGCCATTTGTTCCAACCGCCGGATCCGGTCGGCGATCGGCGGGTGCGTCGAGAACAGCGATCCGATCCGCTCACCTGCCCGGAACGGGCTGGCGATCATCAGATGCGCCTGGCTGGCCAGTTGCGGTTCCGGCGGCAACGGCGCGGCCTGCACGCCGCTGGAAATCTTGCGCAGCGCCGACGCCAACGCCAGCGGGTCACCGGTCAGCATCGCGCCGGACTCGTCGGCCTGATACTCCCGCGAACGTGACACCGCCAACCGCACCACTGTCGCCGCGATCGGCCCGAGCATCGCGATCAGCATCAATGCGAACGGGTTCTCCTCGTCCCGGTTGTTGCTGAACATCCCGGCGAACATCGCCACGTGGGCCAGCGCGGTGATGATCGACGCCAGCGCACCGGCGATGCACGAGATCAAAATGTCGCGGTTGTAGACGTGTGACAGCTCGTGGCCCAGCACCGCCCGCAGTTCCCGCTCGTCGAGGAGGCGAAGGATGCCGGTCGTGCAACACACCGCCGCGTTGCGCGGATTGCGGCCGGTGGCGAAAGCGTTGGGCGCCGCGGTGTCGCTGATGTAGAGCCGGGGCATCGGCTGGTGCGCGCTGGTGGCCAGCTCCCGCACGATCCGATACATCGCCGGCATCTGCACCTCGGACACCGGTTGGGCATGCATGGCGCGCAGCGCCAGCTTGTCGCTGTTGAAGTAGGTGTAAACGTTGATGCCGATGGCGAACAGCACCGCCAAGAACAACGCCGTCTTGCCGAACAAGCCTCCGACGAACACGATCAGCGTCGACATGCCGACCAAGAGCGCAAACGTCTTGAGCCGATTGGCATGCGGATGCCAGGTCATCGAAGTCCTCCTCGCAGGTGTGATGGTTCAACGCGCGAGACGAGCCGTACGGTTCCACTATCCATGGCGGGTGATGGTGTAGTCGACCAGCGACGCCAGCGCATAGCGTCCCGGCAGATCCGGCAACTGGGCCAGTTCCCCGCGAGCCAGCGCGGCATAACGCATCACGGTGTCCTTGGCTTTGGCCATGCCCGCCGATGCCCGCAGCAGTATCAGCGCTTCGGCCACCGCCGCGTCGTCTTCGATCGGACCTGCCAGCAGTTCCCGCAGCCGGTCGGCGTCCGGCCCGCTTTCCCGCAGGGCGAACAGCACCGGCAGGGTCTGCACGCCCTCGCGTAGGTCGGTTCCGGGCAATTTGCCCGACTCGTCGGGCTCGCTGTCGATGTCGATGATGTCGTCCGAGATCTGGAAGGCGGTGCCCACAATGCCGCCCAGCCGGCCCAGCCGCTCCACCTGCTGGTCGTCGGCACCGGAGAACGTCGCACCGAAACTGCCGGCCGCGGCGATCAGGCAGGCGGTTTTCTCGTGCACCACCTTCAAGTAGTGCTCGATCGAGTCCATACCTTCGGCGGCGCCGCGGGTTTCGCGCATCTGCCCGGTCACCAGCTGGGCGAACGTCTCGGCGATCATCCGCACCGCTTCCGGACCCAGCTGTGACACCAGGCGGGAGGCCGTCGCGAACAAATAGTCGCCGGCCAGGATCGCGATGCTGTTGCCCCACCGCACGTTGGCGCTCGGTGCGCCGCGACGCACCCGGGCCTCGTCCATCACGTCGTCGTGATACAGCGTCGCCAAATGCACCAGCTCGATCACCGCGCCGGCGATGATCACCTGGTCAGCATCCGGGTTAGGTCCGAGTTGGGCCGACAGCACCGTGAAAAGCGGCCGGAACCGCTTGCCGCCCGCCTGGAACAGGTGCAGCACCGCGTCGGTCAGCAGGTCGTCGCTGCCGCGCAACTCGGTTTCCATCAAATGCTCGATCCGGCCGACCCCCGCGCGGACACTCGCGGCGAATCCGGCGTCCCCGAAGTCGACGCCCGCCACCACAGTCGCTGGAGTCCCCACCCGACCAACATACTGGGGAGCGTGCACAGCAGAGCCGATGTGGTGGTCGTGGGCGCCGGGCCGGCCGGGTCAGCGGCAGCCGCCTGGGCCGCCCGAACCGGTCACGAAGTGCTGGTCATCGACTCGGCCAGTTTTCCCCGCGACAAAGCTTGCGGCGACGGCCTGACGCCACGCGCGGTCGCCGAGCTGGAACGGCTGGGCCTTGCCGACTGGCTGGATGCCCACATTCGCCACCGCGGCTTGCGAATGAGCGGATTCGGCAGCGATGTGCAAGTCGACTGGCCCGGCCCGTCGTTCCCGGCAACCGGTAGCGCAGTGCCTCGCCTGGAGCTGGACGACCGGATTCGCAAGGTAGCCGAAGATGTGGGCGCGCGCATGCTCCTCGGCACGAAAGCCGCCGCCGTTCATCACGATTCGACTGGCCGGGTGGTTTCGGTGGTGTTGGCCGACGGCTCCGAGGTGAGTTGCCGTGCGCTGATCGTCGCCGACGGGGCGCGGTCGACCCTGGGTCGCAAGCTGGGCCGCCGGTGGCATCAGGAGACGGTGTTCGGGATAGCGGCGCGCGGTTACCTGACCTCCCCCCGCGGCGACGAGCCCTGGCTGACCTCACACCTGGAGCTGCGCTCACCCGACGGCGCGGTGCTGCCGGGTTACGGCTGGATTTTCCCGCTGGGCAACGGCGAGGTGAACATCGGTGTGGGCGCCTTGTCGACCAGCAAACGACCTGCCGATCTGGCGCTGAGACCCCTGATGTCGTTCTATACCGATCTGCGGCGCGACGAGTGGGGCTTCGACGGGCAGCCGCGGGCGGTGTCCTCGGCGCTGCTGCCGATGGGTGGCGCGGTATCCGGGGTGGCCGGACCGAACTGGATGCTGATCGGCGACGCCGCAGCGTGCGTCAATCCGCTCAACGGCGAAGGCATCGACTACGGGCTGGAAAGCGGGCGCCTCGCCGTCGAACTGCTGGCTGCCGGTGACTTTTCGTCGGCGTGGCCTGCTGTGCTGCAAAGCCACTACGGACGCGGGTTCTCCATCGCACGACGGCTGGCGCTGCTGCTGACTTTCCCGCGGTTCCTGCCGGCCAGTGGGCCGATCGCGATGCGCTCGACGGCACTGATGAGTGTCGCCGTGCGGGTGATGGGCAACCTGGTCACCGACGAGGACGTTGACATGGTGGCCCGGGTGTGGCGCGGCGGCGGTCGCGCGTCCCGACTGCTGGACCGCCGAAAGCCGTTCAGCTGAGCGTCGGTTCGTGTGGCTTATAGGCCGCGTGCAACGCGACGATGCCGCCACTGAGATTCCGCCAGCGCACCGCCGACCAGCCGTTATCGGCGATCTGCCGAGCCAGCGTCAGCTGGTCGGGCCAGGCCCGAATCGACTCGGCCAGATAGACGTAGGCCTCGGGATTGCTTGACACCGCGCGCGCCACCTGCGGCAACGCCCGCATCAGGTACTCCTTGTAGACGTTGGCGAACAGCGGGTTGGTCGGAGTGGAGAACTCACACACCACCAGCCGCCCGCCCGGCCGGGTCACCCTGGCCATCTCCTGCAGCGCGGCTTCCGGGTCGGCGACGTTGCGCAATCCGAAGCTGATGGTGACCGCGTCGAACACTTCGTCCGCGAACGGCAACCGGGTGGCGTCGCCGGCGACTTTGGGCAGCATCCGCGCGGCACCCGCAGCCAGCATTCCCACGGAGAAGTCGGCCGCGACGCACCAGGCCCGCGACTTGGCGAGTTCCGCCGTCGACACCGCCGTTCCCGCTGCCAGGTCGAGCACTTTCTCACCGGGCTGTGGCCGCAGCGCCGACCGGGTCGCGCGCCGCCAGGCCCGGTCGCGGCCCAGCGACAGCACCGAATTGGTCAGGTCGTAGCGACGAGCGACCCCGTCGAACATCGACGCCACGTCGCGGGGATCCTTGCCCAAAGTCGCGCGGCTCACCGCGCTGACGCTACCGGTCAGGCTGCGACCGCGCGCCGCCTGCCCTGCACCGCCTCGTAATGCTCGAGCAACCGGTCGCAGATGGCGGGCCAGCCGCGTTCCAGCACGCTGCGCCGCGCCGCCTGTGAGTAGCGCGCCCGCTCGTCGATCAGGTGGGCCACCGCTTCCGGTAGCCGCGCCTCGAATTCCGGCACCGGCAACAGCAATCCGGTACGCCACGATGTCACCAGGTCGCGCGGCCCACCGGCGTCCGGGGCGATGACCGGCAATCCGGAAGCCAATGCTTCTTGCACGGCCTGACAGAAGGTTTCGTGTTCACCGGTGTGTACGAAAATATCCATGCTGGCATACGCCGCGGACAACTCGGCGCCGTACAGCGCACCGGTGAAAACGGCTGTCGGCATTGCGGTTTGCAACTTGGCGCGGTTGATACCGTCACCCACGATGACGAGCTGCACCGCGCTGTCGCGCGCCAGCACCGCCAACCGCTGCACCTGCTTCTCCGGATCCAAGCGGCCGACGAAGCCGACGATCGGCTTGCCGTCCGGCGACCATTGCCGCCGCAGCGCCTCGTCACGCGCCGACGGTGCGAACCTGAACATGTCGACACCGCGCGGCCACTGGTAGACCCGCGGAACGCGTTGCGCGGCAAGGTTTTCCATCGCCGAGGAGGACGGCGCCAAAGTGCGGTCGGCAAGGGAGTGCAGGTGGCGCGTCCAGGCCCACGCGGCGCGCGAGGCGATCCCGATGCCGTAGGACGCGGCGAAGCCGGCCACGTCGGTCTGGAACACCGCCACCGACGGCACGCCGAGTCGACGCGCGGCCAGCACCCCGCCGTAGCCGAGCAGCGCCGGTGACGCCAGATGCACCACGTCGGGTTCAAATCCCCGGAGCACCCGCAGCATCTCGGGCTTGGGCACGCCTAGCGGCAGCGAAGTCACCTTCGGAAACATCCGCGACGGTGCCCGGTGCACCCGAATACCGTCGTGGACCCGGTCGGCCCGCGGCTCACCCGGCGGCGTGTCCGGCGCGATCACCAACGCTTCGTGGCCGGTGCGGCGCAGATGCTCGAGCACTCGCAACACCGAGTTGCTGACGCCGTTGACATGCGGGAGAAATGACTCCGCGACGATCGCAACGCGCACACCACTACGGTGTCAGGGTTGCTTGTCGCCGAGGTTGCCGTCGGGCATACGTCGGCTGAAATTTGGCGACTGCTGGCGTTCCTCCAGCGCCGCGATCCCGAGCAGCAACGCGCCGGCCACCAGCCAGCCGACTACGGCAATCGATCCGGCCGGGATGATCGCCAGCTTGGCGTTGCGGTTCTGCACCCGCACCAGGTTGGGGTTGTTCTTGTCGTATTCGACGTAAATCCGCATGCCCGCCGATAATTTAGAGGGATACAGCACGCCGAGCTCGGGTCGATAGGTGACCCGGTCTGGTGTGACGAACTCGATGGTGGATCGCCGCGGCCCCGCGCTCAGCACCTCGGCCGGGGCCACCCCCATGTTGTGCTGGATCGCCAGGTCGTTACGCCACGCGCCGGCGATCAGCAGCACCGATTGCAGTGTTACCAGGATGACCAGGACCAGAATGCCGACCCGGATCCAGCGCAGGATGCGCCGCGAACGGGTGTCCGGCAGGTCGCCGTTGCGGCCGTGAATCAGCAGCCGCCAAAGCGCTTCGACTCTTCTCCTGGCATCCGGCGACTTCACCGCATCCGCCGGGGGCCTCACAGCGCGGCTTTGATGGCGGCATGCAGCTGACGCAGTGAGGACCGGTCGGCCTTGACTTCCAGCACCCGCATACCGGCTCCCGCCTCATCGAGGGCCGCGCTGAGGTCGTCGGCCTCGATCTGCCGGCTCTCGACGTGATATGCGCGACACAGGGCGCCGACGTCCACGTCGTGGGGGGTGCCGAAGATGCGGGATGACACGTCGGAGAACCGCGGGTCGCCCTGCTCGAGCAGTTCGAAGATGCCACCACCGTTGTCGTTGGACACCACGATGGTCAGCTGCTGCGGCGTCGGCTCGGTGGGCCCGATCAGCAGGCCGGAGCTGTCGTGGACGAACGTCAAATCACCGATCAGCGCGACGGTGCGGGCCGACGCGCCGTTTCCGGCCACCCGCTCGTGAGACCTCTCGTATCCCAAAGCCGCTCCGATCGCGGTGGACACCGTGCCGTCGATGCCGGCGACGCCACGGTTCGACCGCACCCGGATGCCGCGTGGGTCGAGACCGACCAGCGCCACGTCGCGTACCGGGTTGGACGCACCGAGCACCAATTGGTCACCGGGGCGCAGCGCATCGGCGACGGCGGCGGCTACGTGCAGACCGGTGGTCAAGGGGTGCGCCCGCAGTTGACCGCGCACTGCCTCGACCGCCTGCCGATTCGCGTGAGCGCAGCGGTGCAGCCAGGACGGGCTCGGCGTACCGGTCAGCACCGCCCGGGTGCCGGTGGCCTGTGAGTTCCCCGACACGTCCGGCCAGCGCGGCCCGGTGGTCAGTGCGTAAACCGGCACAGACGGGTCGGCCAGCAGCGCGGAGACCGGGCGGTGCAGGGTGGGGCGGCCCAGCATGATGACCTGCTGCGGATGCAGCAACGCCAACGCCAGCGGGTGCAGTGGGTTGGCCGCCGGCGGCGCGGTGGGCTCGGCGACGGTGGGCAGCTCTGCCAGATTGGCTTGCACCCCGGCACCGTGGCCAGCGATCACGACGGTGTCGGCGGTCACGTCGACATCCAACGGCTGGTCGAACGTGACCGGCGGGGTGTAGGTCCACGGCTTCCCGCCGGCCCGGCCGGCCGGCGTGGCGACGGTGCCGCTGAGCAGGTCGGGCACCAGCGGTTCGCGCAGCGGGATGTCGAAGTGGACCGGGCCGGCGTTCGCGGTCCGCGACCCGGTGGCCGCTGCCAGGACGCGGCAGGTGGCCGACCGCCAGGTGGCGTTGAAGGAGTCCAACCGCTCGGACGCATCTTCGGCCAGCCCGAGGCTGATGGTGGCACGCACCTGGGTGCCGAAGTAACCCAGCTGCTCCATGGTCTGGTTGGCACCGGTCCCCAGTAATTCGTAGGGCCGGTTGGCCGAAAGCACGATCAGCGGCACCCGCGCGTAGTTCGCCTCCACGACCGCCGGACCGAGGTTGGCCACCGCCGTGCCCGACGTCATCGCGACACACACCGGCGCGTCGGCTCCGATCGCCAAGCCGATGGCCAGGAAACCGGCAGTGCGCTCGTCGATGCGGACATGCAGCCGGATCCGGCCGGCCCGGTCGGCGTCGTCCAGCGCGAACGCCAATGGCGCGTTGCGCGAGCCCGGGCACAGCACTACGTCACGCACCCCGCCGCGAATGAGCTCGTCGACGACGACGCGGGCCTGGGTCGTCGAAGGGTTCACCAGTTCAGGTTACGTCGGGCGACGATGGAGGCCGGTGGCATGCTGCGCGGGCGGACAGTTGCTCCTGCGCTGCTCAAACGGCCGCACCCGCCAGGAACTGCAGCGCGGCGGTGTTGACGGCCTGCGGGCGCTCCAAGAAGCCGAGATGCCCGGCGTCGGCCACTTCGAGGTACCGGCCGTTGGGGATGGCGTCGGCCACTTCACGTCCTAGATGCGGCGGCGTGACGACGTCGTCGCGAAACCCGAGCACCAGCACCGGCGCGGTGATCGCGCGGTAAGCGGCCAGCCGGCTGCTGGTCGGCGCGACGCTCATCTGGCAGCGCAGTCCGGGTGTCGACTTGTGCGGCCACATGGTGAACATCGCGATCCAGTCGCCGGCAGCCGCGTCGTCGTTCAGCGTCTTGGGCGAGAAACTCTCCAGCATCCGAACTTTCGCGCTGTAATTGTTCGGCAGTTCGACGCCGGACGCGGCAACCTCGGCGTCGGCGGCGCGAAAGAAGTCCCGGCTGCGGTCCAGCCGGCCCCGGGTGGCCATCAGCACGGCTTTGCTGACCAGCTCGGGTCGGGACAGCATCAGCTCCTGCGCGATGAATGCGCCCATCGACACGCCGACAATGCGGGCCGGGGCCGCGCCCAGGTTTTCAATCAGCGCCGCGGTGTCGGCGACCATCGTCTGGGTGGTGAATCCGTCGGCATTCTCGGTGGCACCGATCCCGCGGTTGTCGAACGTGATGACGCGGTACCCGGCCGCCAGGAACGCCGGCACCTGGTGCAGATGCCAGCCGCGCCCGGCGCCACCCCAACCGGCGATGAACACCACCGGTTCTCCGGTTCCGTTGTCGGCGTAAGCCAAATTGGTCACGCGCTCGAACCTACGCGACGCCGTCGGGTGACTCAGCCCCAGAAGGCGCAGTCATGCCGCTGCGACGGGATCCGGTCGAGGATCCGCTGCATGACCGCCAACGGCTCGTCGTTGACGCTGAAACCGGTGAACTGCAGGTCGACCACGACGTTGGATTTCGCCGCCAGCAGCCGGATGTCGTCGTAGCGCTTGTCGTCGACCACGGTGTTGTTGACCACCGCCACGCAACCGGACGCTGTCGTGCCGCCGACCAGATAAGGCTCGCCCCAGTCGTCGGGGCCGGGGAACGCGTATGTGAACTGCTGTCCGTTGCACACCCGCCATCGGGCAACCTGCCCGGTCACGAAAGCCTGCGCGGCTTGAGCGTCGTCGAAGGTGACGACGCCCTGGTCGACCCAGTAAAATCGACCTTCGGAGTTGACGTCCTGACTCCTGATCTCGTAAAAGTCGCGGTAGGCGCTGCCCTCGAAGGATCCGGACATACCGCTGAAAACGGCGCCCACACAGCCGGCGGGATAGAACACGCCTCGGGAATCAGGGGCGGTCCACGTCTGAGCGCTCACCATGTCGGTGAACTTCAACAGCTCCTTCATCTCGTCGAGGCTGAGCAACAACGCCGGCAGTCCGCGGCTCGGCACCGGGTTGTGCCGGGCCGCGCCGCCGGCGCCGACGGCCTTTCCGCCGACGGTCGAGGTGCAGCCGACGCAACCGATCAGGACCAGGCACAACGCCCAGCCCGCAACCAGCGTCCAGCCCAGCCGCCGCATGTGTAACCTCTTCGCAGCAGACGATGACTCGCCTCAAACACCCACTGTGTTGTCAGCCAGCATATGGCCGTCTCGGCAGGTCTGAGCGCGGCTGTTTCCGGGCCGTCAGACCAGCAGCGGGTAGCAGGCCCGGACCCGGTCAATCCACCACTCACGGCGCTGCGGGAGCGCAGCCAACGACTGCAACCGCGCCGGATCAGGTGTCAGATGCACGACGGGCAGTTGGCCGTCGACCGGCGGCGTCGGCTCGACGACGTCCTCGACGAACAGGCCGCCAGTGCCCAAGCCACAGGCATGGCTCAGCTGCGGCAGGGCGGCGGCGGCCCGCAGTCCCCGCTCGATACCGACGGCTGAGTCCAGCGCGCTGGAGACCACGACCGGCATGCCGATCTGGGCAGCGATGTCGAGCAGCCGCCGCACCCCGCCCAGCGGCGCCACTTTAAGCACGGCAATGTCCGCGGCCTGCGCGCGCGCCACACGCAAGGGATCGTCGGCCTTGCGGATGCTTTCGTCGGCGGCGATCGGGACGTCGACGCGTCGGCGCAGTTCGGCGAGTTCGCTGATGGTGGCGCAGGGCTGTTCGAGGTACTCCAGCGAGCCGTCGGCGGTCAGCGCGGCGGCAGCCTCGGCGGCCTGCGCGACGCTCCACCCTCCGTTGGCGTCGACCCGCACTGTCGGAACCCGTTCGCGGACCGCGTTGACCCGGTCGACGTCGTCGGCCAGCCGCTGGCCCGGCTCGGCGACTTTCACCTTGGCGGTGCGGGCGCCGGGGAACCGGGCCAGCACTTCGGGCACTTGCGCCGCGTCGACGGCGGGCACGGTGGCGTTGATCGGGATGCTCATCCGTCGTGCCAACGGCGGCTCGCGGTAGGCCGCCTCGATCGCCGACGCCAGCCACGCCGACGCTTCGGGCGGCAGGTATTCGACGAACGCACCGAACTCTCCCCAGCCCTGCGGTCCCTCGATCAGCGCGACTTCGCGGGTGGTGATACCGCGGAAACGCACCCGCATCGGCAACGCCACGACGTGCAGGCGGTCCAGCAGATCGTCAAGCGCCGGGATCATCGGCAGTAGACCTGGCGGCCGGCGAGGAACGTGGCGCGCACCGGCAGATCGGTGATCTGCTCGGGCGTCAGGTCGATGTTGCCGATCCACGGGGAGCCGTCCAGGATCGCAGTCAGGACGTGGCCGGCGTCGCGCATGGTCACCGGCCGGATGTCGACGATCCGGTCCGACAGTGCGATCGCTTCCATCAAAGCGGTGGGCTGTGCGTCGTCGACGGTGAGCACCGTTCCGGAGATGAATAATCAGCCTTCGGATCAGCTGCTATCACAGGCCTGGATCCTAACGATTTTCAGCCAGTCCCCCAGCTAAATTGCAACACGTTCTAGTCTGTGCGGTATGAACCCGGTGACGATGATCTACACAGCAGCGATGAGGCGGGGGCACCTCCCGCTTGCGGGGGCGAGCGGCGCATGAACCCACCTGACGAACTGCTGCGCAATCCGACTCACAACGGCCACCTGCTGGTCGGCGCACTCAAGCGGCACAAGAACAGGCCGGTGTTGTTTCTCGGCGACACCACGCTCACCGGCGGTCAGCTGGCCGAGCGCATCAGCCAGTACGTCCAGGCTTTCGACGCGCTGGGCGCCGGCGCCGGCGTCACGGTGGGCCTGCTGTCGCTGAACCGTCCCGAGGTGCTGATGATCCTGGGCGCCAGCCAGACGCAGGGCTATCGGCGTACCGCCCTGCACCCGCTCGGCTCGCTAAACGACCACGCCTACGTGCTCTCCGACGCCGGCGCCACCGCGCTGATCATCGATCCCAACCCGATGTTCGTTGAACGCGCGCTGGGCTTGCTGCACAAGGTCGACTCGCTCAAGCAGATCCTGACGATCGGACCGGTGCCCGACCCACTCAAAGGCGTGGCCGTTGATCTGTCCGCGGAAGCGGCCAAATACGAGTCGAAGCCGCTGGTCGTGGCCGACCTGCCGCCGAACCACGTCGGCGGCCTGACCTACACCGGCGGCACCACCGGCAAACCCAAGGGCGTCATCGGCACCACCGGGAACATCGCCACGATGACGTCGATTCAGCTCGCGGAATGGGAATGGCCGGAGCACCCGCGCTTTCTGATGTGCACGCCGCTGTCGCATGCGGGCGCGGCGTTTTTCACACCCACCCTCGTCAAGGGTGGCGAGATGATCGTGCTCGGCAGGTTCGATCCGGCTGAGGTGCTGAAAGTCATCGAAGAGCAGCGGATCACCGCGACCATGCTGGTGCCGTCGATGCTGTACGCGCTGATGGACCACCCGGAGTCGCACACCCGGGATCTGTCGTCGCTGGAGACCGTGTACTACGGCGCTTCGGCGATCAACCCGGTGCGGCTGGCCGAGGCGATCCGGCGGTTCGGCCCAATCTTCGCCCAGTACTACGGACAGTCCGAAGCACCGATGGTGATCACCTACCTGCCTAAGGGCGACCACGACGACAAACGGCTCACGTCGTGCGGACGGCCGACGCTGTTCGCCAGGGTCGCGCTGTTGGGCGAGGACGGCAAGCCCGTCCCGCAGGGCGAGCCGGGCGAGATTTGCGTAAGCGGACCGTTGCTGGCGGGCGGCTACTGGAATCTGCCGGAAGCGACGGCGGAGACGTTCCGAGACGGCTGGCTGCACACCGGTGACATGGCCCGCGAGGACGAAGACGGTTTCTACTACATCGTCGACCGGGTCAAAGACATGATTGTCACCGGCGGTTTCAACGTGTTCCCCCGCGAAGTCGAGGACGTGGTGGCCGAGCATCCAGCTGTCGCGCAGGTGTGCGTGGTCGGGGCGCCGGACGACAAGTGGGGTGAGGCCGTCACCGCCGTCGTCGTCCTGCGTTCCGATGCGGCGCGCGACGACGCCGCCATCGAGGCGATGACCGGCGACATCCAGACCGCGGTCAAAGAACGTAAAGGCTCGGTGCAGTCACCCAAACGGGTGGTAGTGGTCGACTCGCTGCCGTTGACCGGATTGGGGAAACCGGACAAGAAGGCGGTGCGGGCGCAGTTCTGGGAAGGTGTCGGCCGCGCGGTCGGCTGAGGTCGGCGCTCTGCGTGCGGCTGGCCGCCCGTTCGACGCTCAGCGTGCGGTTGGCCGCACGTTCGGCTATCTGACCCGGCCGGTTCCGGAAGGTGATCCAGAAGCGGCTCGTCGACGTCCGGCAACACTCCGGCGTGCTGAGATCTCGACGTGGTGACCTGTTGAGCCGGTCTATCGTTTCTCTGTGAGCACGCCGAGCACCCGCGCAGCGGCACTGGCCGGGACCTTGGCACTGATGTTGGCCGGGTGTAGCTCGACGGTGAGCGGTGTTGCGGTCACGGGCACGCCGTCCACCGGCGGTGACGGCGCCGTGGTGGCGCTGATGGACACCGGCCGGTATCCGACGGCGCCGGGCCACCCCGTCGGTTCTGCGGGCAGCGCAGCGGCCGGCGCCGTGTTGGAAGCACAGCGGATGGCGGAATACGTGGTGGGGCCCTGGGAGGTGAACGCCAAGCTGCGTCGGCCGAATTTTCTGGGCATCCGCGCAGCGCCGGACTTAGAGCTGCTGAAAGACGTTCTGCCGCAGCCGGTGCCCGACGTCGCTTCGGCACACGGGTTCATCACCGCCTTCGCCACCTCGCGCGGTTCAGACGATTCGCGGTCACCGCTGGCCCTGACCAATGTGGTGATGCGGTTTCCCGACGCCGACGCCGCGGCGGCAGCCGCCACCGAGATGGCGGCGCAGACCGGTGACCTCAAGGATCCGCCCCGGGCACCGATCGCCTTGCACGACGAACCCGAGGCGACGGCCTGGGCTCACGATTATCTCGACGAACAGGTAGCGATCGACAGTTTCACCGCGCACGGTCCCTTCGTGTTGTACCAGGGCGCTCAATCGCGCAAATCGTCGTTTCCCGACGTCGACTCAGACGCAGCCTCGTCGATTGCACTCATCCTGACCCGCCAGACGAGCCTCATCGACCAGTTCGCGCCCACCGATCCGGCGAAGCTGGCCGACTTACCGCTCGACCCGACCGGAAAGCTGCTGGCCCGAACGTTAGGGACGTCAGATGCCGACGCAACCCTCGTCGTCGGGGTGTGGCAGCCGCATGCCTGGCTGCATTTCGAAGACGATCCCATCGCGGCGACGGCGTGGTATGCCGCCGCCGGTGTCGAGGTGATCGCCAAGGGCCTCACCGCGGTCTATCAGACCGCCAATACCGGCGGGGCTGCCCGCATGGCGGAGCGGGTAGCCGGCGACCACAGCTCCTGGACGACCACGACCACCGAGGTGCGGGGCCTGCCTTCAGCCAAATGCGGCAAACGGCAAGGGGTTTCGGGCGCACCGACGATTCACGAGATGGCGGCGCACTTCCGGTGCGTCGCGACTGCGGATCGCTACGCCTTCCTCGCCTACTCCGACACCGAGACAGACGTCGAGCAGCAGACCGCCGCACAGTACCGAATCCTGGCGGGTAAATAGGGGGCAGCGGGATGGGCGCTCGATTGAGTCGAATGCTCCGCACGACACTGGCCGCGGCATGTGGTTGCGCGCTGACGGCCTGCGCCGCGACGGTGGCCGGCGTGGCGGTCAAGGCACCCGAACGAGCCGGCGCCGACGGGGCGACCGTGGCGTTACTCGACACCGGCAACTATGCGACGTCGGCGGGACACCCCGTCGGAAACGCCGGTGACCCAACGGCCGGGGCGCTGCTGGAAGCGCACCGGTTGGCTGTGGACGTCGTCGGCCCGTGGCAGGTCGACGCGACCCTAGTCCAGCGCGGTGCGCTGGCCAACACGACAACCACGTCCCCACTGGCAGAGGCCGGGGCGCTGAAACAGAACCACGTGCTGAACGATCCGATGCCGCAGATAGCCGCGGCGCACGGATTCATCACCGGCTTCGCCAGCCTCCGCGCCGCCGGCCCGCAGAAGCTGCTCATCAACGTCGTGCTCCGGTTCCCCGATACCGACTCCGCCGCCGCGTCGGCCCGTGAAATGGCGGACCGATATCCCTACGGAGACCGGCGCCCGCGGCCGGTGCCGATCGACGGACACCCCGAGGCGCTCGCCACGGTCTACGACGCCGCGGACGGCTCGATCTCCGCGGCGAGCTTCAGCCCGCACGGACCCTATCTGCTCTTTCAGGGGGTACAGCTCGAGGATCGCAATGACTCCGCGGCTGCGCCGCTGCTGATCAGGCTCACGCTCGACAAGCAGGAACCCCTGATCGACCGGTTCGCCCCGACAGATCCCGCGAAGCTCCCCGATCTTCCGAAAGATTTCACCGGGCAGCTGCTGGCGCGCACACTGTGGGCGCCCGACAACACTTCGCCGTTCATGGTGGGAGTCTGGGAGGCCAGCGCCTGGCTGCACTTCGAGGACGACCCGGTCAAGACGGCGGCCCTCTTCGACTCCGCCGGAGTCGACGCGGTGTCGCAACGCATCACCACCGTCTATCAGGCACGCGACGCGGCGGGCTCGACGCAGGTGGTCGACCATTTGGCGACGGACATGCGTGCAGTCGACGGCGTTGCGCCCATCAACGGAGTCAATGGCCTGCCGGGGGCGCAGTGCTTCGCCCGCCCGAAAACCCGCGAGCTACTCGAGAACAACCCGCCGCTGGCGTGGCTTCGGGTGAGTTGGCCATTCAAGTGCGTCGCCCGAGCCGGCCGGTATGCCTTCACCGCCTTCTCCGCAGACGAGAAAGACGTCAAACAGCAAATCGCCGCGCAATACCGCATCCTCGCCGGCAAGTAGTCAGCCCTTCCCAAAAGACACCGACAAGCTGACCGGTAGCGTCGCCGTTATGGCCGGCGACAACCCGTTTCGCGCGGATCACTGGACGCCGGTCGACGGAATCGGGGAGCTCACCGATATCACGTACCACCGCCACGTCACCGACCCGACCGTGCGGGTGGCGTTCAACCGGCCAGAGGTGCGTAACGCGTTTCGCCCGCACACCGTCGACGAGCTTTACCGTGCACTGGACCACGCGCGGATGTCGCCCGAGGTCGGCGTGGTCCTGCTGACCGGCAACGGTCCATCGCCCAAAGACGGCGGCTGGGCGTTCTGCTCCGGCGGCGACCAGCGCATCCGCGGACGCAGTGGCTACCAGTACGCCAGCGGAGACACCGCAGACACTGTCGACACCGCCCGCGCCGGGCGGCTGCACATCCTGGAAGTGCAGCGGCTGATCCGGTTCATGCCCAAGGTGGTGATCTGCCTGGTCAACGGATGGGCAGCCGGCGGCGGGCACAGTCTGCACGTGGTGTGCGACCTGACCCTGGCCAGCCGCCAGCACGCCGGCTTCAAACAGACCGATGCCGACGTCGGCAGTTTCGACGGCGGCTACGGCAGTGCTTACCTGGCCCGGCAAACGGGGCAGAAGTTCGCTCGCGAGGTGTTCTTTCTGGGCCGCCCGTACACCGCCGAGCAGATGCACCAGATGGGCGCGGTCAACGAGGTCGTCGACCACTCCGAGCTGGAGACCGTCGGCGTGCAGTGGGCCGCCGAGATCAACGCGAAATCGCCGCAGGCGCAGCGCATGCTGAAGTTCGCGTTCAACCTGCTCGACGACGGATTGGTGGGCCAGCAGCTCTTCGCCGGGGAAGCGACCCGGTTGGCGTACATGACCGACGAGGCGGTCGAGGGCCGTGACGCTTTCCTGGAAAAACGTGACCCGGACTGGAGCCGATTCCCGCGCTACTTCTAGGTGTGCTGGGCCGTCGTCGAGCGTCACGCCGGCGTGGCGCTGGGCGGCCAGTGTCACGCTAGCGCGACGCTCGCCGCAGTAAGCGCGCCGCCTACACTCGCGACCGATGAGTAGAAGTCCACTGCGCCGATTGAACGAGGCCTTCGCGATGGCCGGCATGCGGCCACCCATCGCGCCGCAACTACTGCTGAACCGGGCGGTCAGCAAACCGGTCGACCTCGACGGCAAGCGCATCCTGGTGACCGGCGCGTCGTCCGGTATCGGTGAGAGCGGCGCCGAGATGCTGGCCCGTCACGGCGCCACCGTCGTAGCGGTCGCGCGCCGCAAAGACCTGCTGGACGCAGTGGTGGATCGGATCACCGCCCACGGCGGCAGCGCGACGGCGATCCCCTGCGACCTCTCCGACCTCGACGCGGTCGACGCGCTGGTCGCCGACGTCGAACAGCGCCTGGGCGGAGTCGACATCCTCGTCAACAACGCCGGTCGTTCTATTCGCCGGCCGCTGGCGGAGTCTCTGGAACGCTGGCACGACGTGGAACGCACGATGCTGCTCAACTACTACTCGCCGCTGCGGCTGATCCGCGGGCTGGCGCCCGGGATGATCGAGCGCGGCGACGGCCACATCATCAACGTCGCGACGTGGGGCGTATTCAGCGATGCCTCACCACTGTTCTCGGTGTACAACGCCTCGAAATCCGCGCTGTCAGCAGTCAGCCGAGTCATCGAAAGCGAATGGAGCAGCAAGGGCGTGCACTCCACCACGCTGTACTACCCGCTGGTGTCGACCCCGATGATCGCGCCGACGAAGGCGTACGACGGTATGCCGGCGTTGAGTACGCGGGAGGCTGCCGAATGGATGGTGACCGCGGCCCGGGCCCGGCCTATCCGAATCGCACCGCGGTTCGCCGTCGGCATTCGGGCGCTCGACATCGTCGGCCCGCAGTGGGTCACCACACTGATGAGGCGCAGCGCCTTCGGCAAGCCCTGAGCCCGCGCCTCGGTGCGTGATAGACACGAGAGCATGGAAATCCTGGCCAGCCGGATGCTGTTTCGGCCGGCGGACTATCAGCAGTCGATGAAGTTTTACCGCGACCAGCTCGGGCTGGCCATCGCCCGCGATTACGGTGCCGGCACCGTCTTCTACGCCGGGCAGTCGTTGATCGAACTGGCTGGTCACGGGGCCGACGAACGACCGGCCGGCCCGTTCCCGGGCGCGCTGTGGCTCCAGGTGCGCGACGTTGCAGCGACCCAGGCAGAACTGGAAAGCCGCGGGGTGGCAATCGCCCGCGAGGCCCGGCAAGAACCGTGGGGCCTGCATGAGATGCATGTGATCGACCCGGACGGGGTGACGCTGATCTTCGTGCAGATTCCCCCCGAGCACCCGCTGCGTCGGGACACTCGGCAAGATCGGCGCAGATCCGAAGGTTAACCGCAGCGGAACAGCGGTAGAAAGTCCGGGTACACGCACTGTTTTGCTCCCCGTTCATTCGACAGGCGAACCATTCGACCGCCAGAATGAGGCCCGTGGTCCCTTGTGAGCGTGATGCTCTGTGAGCCTTCAGCTGTTCCTTCTGATCATCGTCGTCATCACGGCGCTCGGGTTTGACTTCACCAATGGATTCCACGACACCGGCAACGCGATGGCGACCTCGATCGCCAGCGGCGCGCTGGCACCCAAGACGGCGGTGACGCTGTCGGCGGTGCTGAACCTGTTGGGGGCGTTCCTGTCCACGGCGGTCGCCGCCACCATCGCAAAGGACCTCGTCGATTCGCATCTGGTGACCCTGGAGTTGGTGTTCGCCGGCCTGGTCGGCGGCATCGTGTGGAACCTACTGACCTGGCTGCTCGGTATTCCGTCGAGCTCGTCACACGCCCTGATCGGCGGCATCGTCGGCGCCACGATCGCCGCGGTCGGCGGGCACGGGGTGATCTGGCGCGGCGTGGTCTCGCACGTCCTCATCCCGGCCATCGCGGCAGCCATTGTGGCCATCGTGGTCGGCGCCATCGGGACGTGGCTGGTCTACCGGATCGTCCGCCACGTCGACGAGAAACGCACCGATGCGGGCTTCCGCCGGGGCCAGATCGGCTCGGCGTCACTGGTCTCGCTGGCCCACGGCACCAGCGACGGCCAAAAGACCATGGGCGTCATCTTCCTGGCGCTGATGTCTTACGGCGCTATCGCCAAGACCGCGACCCTGCCGCCCTTTTGGGTAATCGTGTCGTGCGCAATGGCGATGGCACTGGGTACTTACACCGGCGGCTGGCGCATCATCCGGACCCTGGGCAAGGGCATCGTCGAGATCAGGGCACCGCAGGGCATGGCTGCCGAATCGTCGTCGGCCGCGATCATTCTGCTGTCCGCCCAGTTCGGCTACGCCCTGTCGACCACCCAGGTGGTCACCGGGTCGGTGCTGGGCAGCGGGATGGGCAAGCCCGGCGCGGAGGTCCGCTGGAGCGTCGCCGGCCGGATGGTGGTGGCGTGGCTGATCACGTTGCCGTCGGCCGGTGCAGTCGGTGCGCTCACCTACACGCTGGTGCACTTCGTCGGCGGCTTCCCGGGTGCGGTGCTCGGTGTAGCCCTCCTGGGGGGAGTGTCGGGGGCGATCTACGTGCGGTCGCGTAAGACGAAGGTCAACGCCAACAACGTCAACGACGAGTGGAAAGGCAGCCTGACCGCGGGACTGGACTCGGATGAACCCGCCGTCGCCGCCGCCGTGCCGGCCCACCTTGCCGGCGGTGCGGCCGACGGCAACGGACAACGACCGCTACCCGACGGTTCGGTGACAACCACCGCCGTCGCCACGGCCGAGCATTTGCCGACCCAGGACACCCGATCATGACCGCTTGGTTCAACTACATCGCGACCCTGAAGATCTTGATCTTCGGTCTGCTGGTCGGCGCGGCGCTGCCGGCCACCTTTGCGCTCGGCGTGCGGTTCGGTGCGGAGGCCGGCGCCGAGGCGAACGCGGGCGCGCTGACAGCCCGGCGCACGGCGTTGACGGCCCTGAGCTACCTGTCCTACGCGCTGGTATTGACGGCGGTGACCGTCGGCGTGCTGTTCATCGCGCGCGACTTCATTGGCGCGCACACCGGTTGGTACATCCTTGGCGCCAGAGCCAAGTAGCATCGACTTCACTGTCTCGGCGTGGACGAGGCTTCGCACGGGAAGTTGACGGCGTGAATCGATTTCTCAGTTCGATTGTGAGCTGGTTGCGCGCCGGCTACCCGGAGGGCGTTCCACCGACTGACTACTTCCCGCTGCTGGCCCTGCTGCGCCGCCGGCTCAGCGACGACGAGGTCAAGACGGTGACCAAGGATCTGCTGCGGCGCAACGGATTCGACGAAATCGACATCGGCGTGGCGATCACCCAGATGACCGATGAGCTGCCCGCCCCTGACGATGTGGAGCGGGTTCGCAACCGGCTGGCCGCCAAAGGCTGGCCATTCGGCGGCGGCGAGGAACACCGATAGGCGTCCTGCACGCGGTAGCCGTCGCGCCGGGCGCCGCGACGGGTTCGTTACTACCCGCGCTGGAACGGGTGCTGGCCGGCGGCGACGGCGCCGTGCTACCGGTGCCCACCGGCACAGTGCCGCCGTCGGCGTTGCGAGTAGACGAACACATCGACGACGACATCGCTCTGGTGGCGACGACGTCGGGAACGACCGGAAACCCCAAGGGTGCGTTGCTGACCGCGGCGGCGCTGCGGGCCAGCGCTTCGGCGACCCACAACAGACTGGGCGGTCCGGGCCGGTGGCTGTTGGCGCTGCCGCCCTATCACATCGCCGGCATCCAGGTGCTGGTGCGCAGTGCGCTGGCCGGCACCACCCCGGTCGAGCTGGACGTGTCGTCCGGACTGGCGATCGCCGAACTGCCCGCCGCGATCCGCTCACTCGGCTCGGGCCGCCGTTACGCGTCGTTGGTGGCCCCTCAACTGGCCAAAGCGCTCACCGATCCGAAGGCGACGGATGCGCTGGCAGAACTCGAAGCCGTGCTGCTCGGCGGCGGACCCGCGCCCCGACCGGTCGTGAAATCCGCCTTGGCGGCTGGCATTTCGGTAATCCGCACGTACGGGATGAGCGAGACCGCCGGCGGATGTGTGTACGACGGTGTTGCTCTCGACGGGGTGCGGGTGCGGTTGGCCGCGGACAACCGAATCGTGATCGGCGGTGACACGATTGCCAAGGGCTATCGCAATCCGGTCCATCCCGATCCGTTCGTCGAGCCAGGTTGGTTCTACACGAGCGACGTTGGCGCAATTGATGAGTCGGGCGTATTGAGCGTGCTGGGCCGTGCTGACGACGCGATCAGCAGCGGAGGTCTGACCGTGTTGCCGCAGCTGGTGGAGGCCGCGTTGCTCAGCCATGCTGCGGTGAGCGACTGCGCGGTCTTCGGAGTCGCCGACGATCGGCTGGGCCAACGGGTGGTTGCCGCTGTGGTGCTCACCGACGGTTGCCTTGCACCGACTCTGGACGCGCTGCGGCGCCATGTCGCGCAGACGTTGGACATCACGGCGGCACCCCGGGAAATGCACGTCGTGGACGCGCTTCCCCGGGGCAACATCGGCAAAGTCGATCGCCGGGAGTTGGCGCGCCGCTTCGGCGGCTGAGACATTGTCAGACGATTTCGCGTCGGAAAGCCGGCGCTTCCTGCGATTCTTACGGATTCGACCAACTGAACGCCGAAGGGGGCTCGCGCTGACACTGAAGAAGCTGTCGACGATCGGGCAGCGATTCGAGCGCTCACGGGTCGGCGAGTTGGCGATCAGCGTGCTCGTCGTGGTGGTGCTGGCGATCGGTGTGGTGTGGAGTATGCCGGATGCCCCGATCAAACGGGTGCTCACGCCGGGGCTGCAGCCGGTCGCTACGGCGACGGGACTCGAGCAGGACTGGCGGATGTACGCTCCAGAACCGCTGCAGCGCGTGGAGTACGTCGAAGTCCGCGTCACCATGGCCGATGGCGTACAGCGGGTCTGGACCAATCCGCACGGTGACCGGGTAATCGGCGCGTTTGGCTGGTATCGCTGGCAGAAGCTCAAAGAAAACATCGTGCTCGAGCCCGGCATTCGAGCCGGGTTGGCACACTGGGTTGTTCGTCAGCTCACGCGGCCCTCGGAGCGTGCCGCGCGGGTGCAGATGACGCTGCTCGCCGAGTCACTTACGGCTCCCGGCACAGACGGCCCGCGCACCACAGACACCGAGATCCTCTACGACGAGATCTTGACCGGTGCGTAATGACAGAACCACAGCACGGTTCAAGGCGTTGGCCGGTGGCCGCGTTGCAGGCATGGCGGACGTTCTGGTTTCGGCCACAACCGGCCTACACTCTCGGCTTGGTCAGGATGGCGTTCGGTGCGCTGGCGGTCGGCTGGACATTTTCGCTGCTGCCCGATCTTCACGAGCTGTTCGGTCCGCATGGCGTCGAGCCGCAGCAGTGGCCGGAGGCTGATCAGTGGGGTGTCTTCGCGGTCTGGACGAGTGATCGTGCTTTGACGATCGGCTGGACTGTGTTGCTGGTGTCAGCGATCGCCCTGATGATCGGCTGGCACAGCCGGCTGGCGGCTGCGACGGTGTTCGTGCTGATCCTCTCGTTCGAGCATCGAGATCTGTGGGTGTTCAATTCCGGCGACCTGGCCATGCGCATCGAGGCGCTGTTCCTAGCGCTCTCCCCTTGCGGCGCAGCCCTTTCGCTGGACCAACTCCGCAGCACCGGCAGGTTTTGGTCGGCTCAGCAGCGCGCGCGATGGCCGGTGCGGTTGATGCAAGTCCAGATGTCGTTGATTTACCTTGCCTCGGTGCAGGCCAAAGTGAACGGCAACGCATGGCCACATGGCACCGCAGTGTCCTACGCTCTGCGGCTGCCGGACATGCTGATACTGCCCCTGCCGCATTGGCTGGCGACTAATGCGTTGCTCGTCAACTTCGCCACCTGGGCTACCCTCCTGATCGAACTTTCCATCGGTATCTTGGTGTGGCACAAGCGATCGTGCCCATGGGTGCTGGCCGTCGGTGTCATGATGCATCTCTTGATCATGATGACTATCGCCGTTGGGTTCTTTACCTTTGCGATCTTTGTCTTTTACCTCGCGTTCGTTCCACCGAAGGTTGTGCAGCGGCTTCCGCGTACTGCGCGACACCTCGCAACGAAGCTGCCTGGGCGCTCGGTTAATGATGCATATTCCCGGTAGTCCCACCGCCGGTCGTCGCCGTGCCAGTGGATCCGCTGCCGGTCGTCCCGCCGCCGGTAGTGCCGCCGGTCGTCCCGCCGCCAGTAGTCGCACCGGTAGTTCCCCCGCCGGTGGTGCCCCCACCGGTCGTCCCACCGCCGGTGGTCGCGCCGGTTGTCCCACTACCCGTTGTGCCACCAGTGGTGCCGCCACCGGTTGTGCCGCCGGTGGTGGCCCCACTAGTGGTTCCGCCGGTCGTGGAGCCGCCACCCGTTGTGCCACCGGTGGTGGTCCCGCCGGTGGTCCCGCCGGTCGTCCCGCCGCCAGTAGTCGCACCGGTAGTTCCCCCGCCAGTGGTGCCCCCACCAGTGGTCCCGCCGGTCGTGGTGCCGCCAGTAGTACCGCCCGTCGTGGTTTCGCCCGTAGTACCCCCGGTCGTGGTTCCTGTTGTGCCGCCCGTAGTACCGCCGGTCGTACCACCCGTCGTACCGCCCGTGGTTCCGCCCGTCGTGGTCCCGCCGGTAGTGCCACCCGTCGTGCCGCCGGTGGTGCCACCGGTCGTGCTGGGATGTGGGATTGGTATCGGAATCGGCACCGGAATGGGAATCACCGCAGGCGGGGGTGGCGGCGGCACGAGGCCGGGGCCCGCATCGGGCGGGCCCGCGTCCGGCGGCGGGGCGGGTGCCGGCGGCGGTGCCAGACCTGGTACGCCAACACTGGGGCCCGGAACCGTCTGCGGGACATTGGCATCAGGTGCGGGTGGCGCCGGTAGCTGCGGAGCCGGCGCCGACTCAGGCGCAGGCAGCGCCGGCACGAAGTTGCCGGGAACGGACTTGTGCTGAACCGGTGCGGGCGGTTGCGGTCGAGTCGCGGCCGTCGGACGCACACTGATGGTCACCGCGACAGCCAGTGCGGCGAAGCCGGCAACCAGGATTCCACCGACGGTGCTGCCGACCAGTAACGCGCGACCCACCGGCGGAGCCTCGTCGTCGAGCTGCCCGAGCTCGTCGTCGCCGTCATACTCCACCGGAACCAGCTCGGGATCATATTCTTCCTGCGAATAGGCCAACTGCGGGCCCGATCCGGTGACGGCGGGCGCATTCGCCGTTGCCCCGTCGAAGGCCGTGGTCTCGTCGCCGACCAGATTTGCCGGTGCTGCAGTGGTTGCGTCGGCGTCGGGGGCGGAGAACCGACCGGTCGGCATCGCCGGTGCGGCCATCGTCGCGTCGCCCGCGGGATAGCCCAGCCGGGTCGTCGCAGCCGGCGGCGAATTTGGAGCCGCCGGATCTGGAATCCGGCCGGTCAACGCCGCCGGTGCGGCCATCGTTGCGTCACCGGCCGGGAAAGCGAGCCGACCCGTCGATGCAGCTGGCACACCCGCGACCGCCGACGGGTACGAAAACCTTGCCGTCACTGCCTCCAACGCCGCACCCCGGGCAATGGCGAAGTCCGGATTGTCGGGCACCGCCAGCGGCAGCGAAGACGTCGCGTTCAGCTGTCGCGCTATCGCGGCCGCATCTGAAGACGAACTGATCAGGTAAATACTCTCCGCCGCAGCGGATTCCAAGCGCAACCGGCCCAGCAGTGAGCCCGCAGCTCTGACCGGGTCGGAGCCCTCGAGTGACTGCTCACCCATGGCCTTGGGCTCACCACCGTTGACAATGGACAGCCGCGCCGTCCGATCGTCGACAAGCAACACAGCAGAACTACGCTGTCGAGCGCCACCGGACAGGCTGCGCACCAGAGCGGTTGCCGCAGCGGACTCAGAAAGCACCGCAACGTTCGGAACGCCAGAGTCGTTCAACGCCTGACGCAGCTGACCGGCCCGACGGGAATCCGACCAGCACAGCCGGGTGGCCACCAGTCGGTGATATTGATCGGTCAGCGATCGGTTGGTGCCGACCACTGTTTCCCTCAGCGCGGCGATTGGATCCTCGGCCAGGTTGACCACCGACTCGTCGAGCACACCTTGCCCGTTGGAACCCGACTCCATCAGGGCCAAACGCGCTACCGGACCGGCTACGGCGACACCCAAAGCGAGGTCCACCGCGGCCCTCCTTTCACGACAGTGCGCCGCACTGACACGCTTTCGGTCGCCAGGGCGTCACCGGCACGCCCGGTGCCAGCAGTGCCAGAGCATCATCGCACGGCAAACACTGCGCTATCCGAGTCATTGTCGGAAATGGTGCTGACGATCAATCCGGTCGCGGATATCGCCGCAGATGAGCAGCGCAAACTTCGAGCGGAGTGTTAACTGAGCGCACAGCGAATCGGTGCACGATCGCTGATTTCACAGTGCAGGGAGAATTCGTGAGCGAACGCCGCGACGACACGCCCACCGACCGGTTCAGGCGCGGACCGCAGCCCGGGCGGGCCGATGCTCACCAACCGGCCGTGCGCGAACCGGGACAAACAAGAGCGATTAGTGCGTCGAAAGCATCGGCCGGACGATGGAGTACCGGTCGGGCAATAGTCGCTGCCGTCTTATTGCTAATCGCGCCCCTTTTCCCCTGGAACTTGTATTTCGGTCTCGAGGTCCCGAACAGCAACGGATTGCTTTACGCACTGCTCGCCGCGTCGACCGTCCTTTCTCTGATAGCTGTCGCGGGGGCCGCAAGGGCCTCCAGCCGGCTGACCGCCCGCCTGAGGGTGGGCTTCAACGTCCCTTACGGGCTGCTGGTTGCAGGCTTTGTAGCGTTCGACGTCGTGCAGACGGTGCGATACGGCGGTAGCGCCAGTGTGCCCGGGGGAGTCGGCCCGGGCGCTTGGCTTGGATTGGGCGGTGCACTGTTGAGCGCACAACCGGCACTGACCGGCACCGCAGCCGACGATGACGGCTTCCAAAGGTGGCTGCTCTCAGCCCGAATAGTCGGCTACACATCGCTAGCCCTTGCGGCGCTGTCGGTTTTGTTCAATCTGTTCTGGCGGATCAAAGCCGCCCTGCCTTCCGCCGGCTCAGCCGGCTTCGGCGCCCAGAATGTGGCGGTCATCGCGACCGCGGTGGTCTACGGCGTTGTGGCATTGGCCGCCGTCGTAGTCGCGTCCGGGTGGGTCCTTCAGGGCAACGGCAGGTCGTCGCGGCTGGCAACCGTTGCGTTGGGAGCTTCCGTCCTGGTGGCCGGAGTCATCGTCTGGCTGCTTCCCTTCGGCCGCGAGATCGACGGATTCCACGGCGTCGCGCAGAACACCTCGACAGCCGGGGTGGGCTTCGAGGGATACCTGGCGTGGGTGGCGGCGGCGGCGATCTTCGCGCCGCTGACCCTGTTCAGGGTGGTCACCACTCATCAGATCGATCGTGGTGTCTGGCGGGCAGCGGCCCGAAAAGGCTTGCTGCTCATCGCAATTTGGTGTCTGGCTTCGGTGCTGATGCGGGTGACGGATGTGATCGTCGCGGGCGTTCTGCACCTGTCGCGTTCGCCATATGACAGTGCGGCCATGGCGGCGTTCGACGTGGTGACCGCAGTGCTTGCGGTCTGGCTGCGCGTCAATTTGGTCAACCGTTCGCTTCCGGTCGCTGTGACGTCGTCACTGTGCGGAGTTCTCCTCGTGCTCACTGTCACCCGCATCGTCATCGGCATCGCGCTGGCGCCCCGCCTGGCGGGCACGTCCGCCGAGGCGGCCAACCCGGTCTACGGGAACAACCTCGCACAGCAGATCACCAGTACCTTCGACGTTGTACTCAGCGGTCTGGCGCTATGCATCCTGGTGGTCGCGATCCTCACCGCACGCTTTGTCCAACGTCGGCCGCAACCCGGTGACCGGGCTCCGTCGGCTTCCCCTCGCCCTGCCGGCGGGGACGCCGAAACCACCCAACTGCGCTCCGGTGCGGCGCAACCGCCGGCTGCAGGAAGGCAACGGCCAGCGTCATCACCGCCGCGGATCCATCGCTTGACCGACGAACCGACGCGCCGGATCAGCGTCGGCGCCGGGCGCGACCCGGGAAGCTCACAAGCCAGACAACAGCCACCGATCGCAGCGCCGCGGATCTTTCGACCGCAGCAAGACCCCCCTCAACGGCCCGGCGGCAACCCGCCGCCCGGCGAACGGCCGCGGCAGCCGTAGCTACCGACGGCTCAGGGCCTACCGAATGGCGACTCGGCGTCGATCCCCGAATGGCACTGCGTACACGTGTGTTCGGCGGCCACCTGATTGATTGCCTCATGCACCAGTTTCTTGAACGGCTCGATGTTCTTCTCGAATTCGGCGAACACGTCAACAGCTTTAACGCCACCACCGACGTCGATGCCGGCATCCAGGTCGGTCACCAAACAGATTGCGGCATAACATATGTCGAGTTCACGGGCCAACACCGCCTCTGGGTAGCCGGTCATGTTGACCAAGGTGAATCCGGCTGACGCGAACCATCGGCTTTCCGCACGGGTGGAAAACCGCGGACCTTGGATCACCACCATCGTGGCGCCGTCGACGACGCCGGGCCGCCCGGTGACCGCAGCGCGAAGCACCGGGCAGTAAGGGTCGGCGAACGCGGCATGCGCACCGCCGGAGTCGAAATAGGTGTCGGCGCGGCCACGCGTGCGGTCCACCAACTGATCGGGTACCACCACCGTGCCGGGCCCGAAGTCGGGGGAAAGGCTGCCCACCGCGCAGGGCGCGAAGACTCTCCGCACGCCGAGCGCACGCAGCGCCCACATGTTGGCCCGATACGGCACGGTGTGCGCAGAGTATTCGTGGCGTGCGCCGTGCCGGGGCAAGAACGCGACGTCGTGGTCCCCGACAGTGCCGACCGTGATCTGGGCGCTGGGCGCGCCGAACGGAGTGTCCGCCTCAACGGTCCGGGCGTCTGCTGCGAAGAAGGTGTAGAAACCGCTTCCGCCGATGACTGCGAGCACCAAGTCATTGTCGGGTATGCCGTCATGCAACGATCTCAGACGTGGCCAGTTTCGCGCAGTGGGTGGAAGGCGCGCGGCCGCGGACGCTGCCGAACGCGGTGGCGCCGGTGGTCGCCGGTACCGGCGCCGCGGCCTGGCTGCACACCGCGGTGTGGTGGAAGGCGCTGCTGGCGCTGACCGTAGCGCTGGCGTTCGTCGTCGGCGTCAACTTCGCCAATGACTACTCCGACGGCATTCGCGGCACCGACGACGATCGGGCCGGGCCGGTGCGGCTAGTGGCGTCCCGGTTGGCTGCCCCGCGTTCAGTGCTGGTGGCGGCCGTGCTGAGCCTGGCCGTCGGCGCGGCCGCAGGCCTGGTGCTGGCGCTGTTCAGCGCACCGTGGCTGATCGCGGTGGGCGCAGCCTGCGTCGCGGGCGCCTGGCTTTACACCGGAGGCTCCAAGCCGTACGGCTACGCCGGATTCGGTGAGCTTGCGGTGTTCGTCTTCTTCGGCCTGGTCGCGGTGCTGGGCACCCAGTTCACTCAGGCGCTGCGGGTGGATTGGGTAGGGCTGACGCTGGCGGTGGCGACGGGAGCGTTGTCGTCGGCGGTTCTGGTCGCCAACAACTTGCGCGACATCCCGACTGACGCGCAGGCCGGGAAAATCACCCTGGCGGTGCGACTCGGCGACGCCGGGACGCGGCGGCTTTACGTGGGGCTGCTGCTGCTGGCCGGCTTGCTGACGCTCGGGTTGGTCGCCGCGACGCCGTGGTGTGCGGCGGGGTTGGTGTCTGCGCCGCTGGCGGTTCGGGCCGCCCGGCCAATATGGTCGGGCCGTGGCGGCCGAGAGCTGATACCGGTGTTGCGCGATACCGGTCTGACCATGCTGGTGTGGTCGGTCATCGTGGCGGCGGCATTGGCCTTCGGCCACTGATCCGAGGGCATCGGATGTGCCGCTCTGGTGCTGGCCTGCGGCGTGTCGCCGCCCGGTGCGCGCAGAGTCGACGCTTTGCGCTACTCCTCGTCGGTGGGGGCTTCACCGCGCAGCCGCGCCTGCAGCTGCGCGCGGTCCCGGCGGCGGCGCTGGTCAGCGCTCGCCAAGGCAGCGGTAGCGCGACGGCGCAACGACCCGAACAACCACATTCCCAAGGGCATCGCGATGACCAACGAGAACAACAGGGCGACTGCCAGGGGGAATTCGCGAATTCCCAGCAGTCGGGCGATTCCGTAGATGCCGGCTGTCAGCACCACGACGAGCGCTAGCCGCGCCGCCGCGTACAGCACGATGTAGACGGCGGCAGCGCCTTTCGAGCTGGGTCCTTTCGACACAGTAGGAGCCTACGGCGCAGGTATATTCGGACCAAGGAGGTGTTGAGTGCTGTACCTGCTCCTCGTCCTGGTGCTGGGGACGCTGATCTACATGGGCTGGCGCGCGATCCGTTCGCAGGTCAATCGACCTAAGACGCGAGTGATCGGACCGGACGACGACCCGGATTTTTTGTGGCGGCTGGGCCACGGCGACAACCAGCGTTAGCCGGCTTCTCCCGAACCGCTAGATGAAGGCGGCGTTGGACCGCCGTTCGTCACTGGGGAACCCGTCAGCCACCACGGCAGCCAATTCGATGAGCGCCTCACGGGTCTCCCGCCGCAACCGCTCCAGGCTGATCTCGGCGCCTTCTTCCAGGTGCGGGTCGAACGGGATCAATCGCACGGCGCGGCAGCGCCGCGAGAAGTGATCGACGACTTTCTGCATGTCGACCTTGCCCGAGCGGGGCCGGACAGCATTGATGACCGCTATGGAACCGCGCACCAGATCTTCGTGCCCGTGCGCGTCCAGCCAGTCCAGGGTGGCTGAGGCGCTGCGCGCACCGTCGATCGAACCCGAGCTGACCACGATGAGCGCGTCGGCCTTCGACAGCACTGCCGACATCGCCGAGTGCAGCAGCCCTGTGCCGCAGTCGGTGAGCACCAGGCCATAGAACCGTTCGAGGATCTCGCACGTGCGGGTGTAGTCCTCCGCGCTGAACGCCTCCGACATCGCCGGGTCGCTTTCTGAGGCCAGCACCTCCAGCCGACTCGTACCCTGTGAGGTGTAGCTGCGCACATCGCTGTACCGGTCGATGCCTTCAGCGTCACGGAGCAGATGCCGCACGGTGGCCGGCGTCTCCAGCGGCACTTTCTGGCTCAGCGTGCCGCGGTCGGGATTGGCGTCCACCGCGACGACCCGGTCACCGCGGATGGAGGCGAAAGTGGCGCCCAGGGTGGCAGTGATTGTGGTCTTGCCGACACCGCCCTTCAACGACAGCATCGCCACCCGGTAGCAGCCCCGCAACGGCCGGTTGACCTGAATGATCAGGTCGTTGTACCGGTTGACGCGCGGGCTTTCCCCGACATTGATCAGTTGGCCCGACAGGACGTAGAGCCACCGCCGCCAGCCTTCCGTCGGCGGCGGCTTGACCTGGCGCAACAGGGTGCTGGTCGACAGTTCCGGATACTGCGACGAGTGAATGTCCGGGCGTTGTGGTGCGCGCGGCGCCGCCTCGGTCGGCGGGCCGTAGTAGTTGTACTGCGGCGAATCCGAAAAATTGGAGACGTGCGGCATTCCCCGGGGCGGGGTGGCCGTCCAGGCCCGGGGTTCAGGCCGAGGCGGCGGCGCGACGCCGCGCGCCTGGTTGCCGGGCATCCGCCGCTGCTCGCGGAACCCGGCGAAAGCCTTGGTCGGCGCGTCGGGGGCGGGTGGGTTCGGCTCACCGGAATGCGGTTGGGGCGGCAACTGTGTCGTCGGTTGGCTCTCGTGGCCTCGAGGCAGACCAGCACCCTCTGTTGGATGGTCAGACACGTGTTTTCACCTCGTTGCTCAGGTCACTTCCGTGTCGGACGTCGTTGGCGGCGTCCGCGGTTTCGGTCAGCCCACGCCCGCGTAGGAGTGCAGACCCACCGTCACCAGGTTAACGAAGAACAGGTTGAACACCATGGCTACGAACCCGACCGCGTTGATCCAAGCGGCCTTGCGGTCGCGCCAGCCCGCCGTCGACCTGGCATGCAGATAGGCGGCGTAGACCACCCATGCGACAAAGGAGACTGTTTCCTTGGGATCCCAGCCCCAGTACCGGCCCCACGCCTGCTCAGCCCAGATCGCGCCGAAGATCACCCCGAATCCGAATACCGGGAAGGCGAAGATGGTGGTCCGGTAAGCGATCCGGTCCAAGGTTTCGGCGTCGGGCAGTCGGCGCACCACCCGGGCCAGCGTCCCCTCGGCGTCAGGATCAGCACCGGGATCCGCCAGCCGCGACGTCTTCAACAGGAACAGCATGCTGGCGACCCCGGCGACCATGAACACCCCCGAGCCCAGGCTGACCACCGATACGTGGATCGGCAGCCAGTAGGACTGCAGCGCCGGCATCACTGGCGCGGCGTGGGCATAGAGCCAGTGCCCGGACACCGTCAGCAGGACGAGTATCGGCAACAGCAGGAAAACCCACAGTCCGCGGTACTGCGGGCGGTGCAGCACGACCGCGCCGGCCACCAGCCCGCAGCAACAGGTGAGGTTGATGAACTCGTACATGTTGCCCCACGGCACCCGCATGGTCGCCAGTCCGCGCAGCACGATGCAGGTGAGCAGCAGCCCGATGCCGACGTAGACCACGGCCAGGCCGGCTCGCCCGACGCGTTCGTCGAACGGCCGCCGCGGCGCGTCGTGCACCAGGCCCGGGGTAGCGCGGTCAGCGGCCACCGACCCGGCCGCCACTAGCTCACTGTCCCTGCGGGTGCGGGAGTAGGCGAGTTCGGCGGCCAGCAGCAGCAGCGCGATGACCAGCGCCAGCAGCGCTGAGGTGAACGCCCAGTCGGAGTATCGGGCCAGCCCGATGTTGACGTTCAGGGTGTTCACTGCGCCACTCCTCGATCCCGACTCCGCCGGCATCTTCGTCGTAGGCGGGTAGTCATTCAGCGTCCTCTCCGGGGCGTGCCACGACCGCGGCAGGCTCCATCGGCCGCGACGCCACCTCGGGTGGTCGGCTCTCGAACCCGTCCAGCAACCGCTCGGTCAGCCGCTCGAACTCGCCGCCCCACCCCGAATTGTCGGTCCGGGCCAACCCGCCCACATCGACATTCACCGTACCCGTGCTGGTGACGGCGCTGATTCGGATCCAGATCCGATGCCGGCGCACCACCAACGACACCACCAGGCCGGCCATCATCGCTGCCGCGAACACCAGCACCCACACCTCGCCCGGGTCGTGGGACACCTGCATGCTGATGAACGGCACAGCGCCGTCGAAGCGCACTGCGGTGCCGCCGGCGGGCCCGTTATCGAGGCGGACCTGCTCGCCGGCCCGCAGGTTCACCCGCTTGGCCCTGGTCAGCCGGCCTTGTTGAATCAGCCGGGGATCCAGGCTGAACAGCGACTGCGGCCGACCGGTGTCCAAACCGGTGTCCCCGCTGTAGATGTCGACCGCCACGGCAGGAGCGTCGAGCGCCGGAAAACTCGACGACAGCAGCACCCCGTCGAGGCGCTCGGTCGGCGCGAGCAAACCTTGGATGGCGATCTGGTGTTTACGGCGCTCGACCGGGTCGGGATAGCTGCCCGCCGGTGGGTCGACGCGTACGACGCCCGACGACAGCAACGTGACGGGATTGTCGGGCCGCCACTGCACCGTCGACGTGCGACTCAGTCCGTTCGGGAAGGTCACCGTGAAGGTGGGCGCATAGCCGTGGCCCTGCAGGTAGACGCGGTCGCCGCCGACCCGCAGCGGGTGGTTGACCGCCAGCCGGTAGGGCCGCCAGGTGTCCCTAGCCAGGTCCTGGCCGGACTGATAGTCGATGTGTGCGGCGAACGAGGTGGCTTGCGCCGTCGGGAGGTAGTGGGCTTCGAAGTCGTGGACGCGCAGGCAGATCGGATGCAGCGAGGTGCCGTCGACGGTGTTGCCGGCGCGGAATGAATCGAACGCCGCAGGTGATGCCGAGCAGAATCCCGGACCGCCGTCGGCGATGACGATCACGTTGCCCTCGTAGCCGAACAACTTGCCGGCGGCAACCGCCACCAGCAGGCCCAGCAGCGCGAAGTGGAAGACCAAGTTGCCAAATTCCCGCAGGTATCCCTTCTCGGCGGACACCTCGACGGTGCCCCCGGCGCCGGTGCGCGTGACGCGGCGCCAGCCGCCCAGCCGCCCGGCCATCGTCGCGGCCACTTCCTCAGGCACACCGGCGATCGCGGTCTCGGCGTGCTTGGGTAGCCGGCTCAGGTTGCGCGGCGCCGCTACCGGAGTGGCGCGCAAGGAGCGGGTGTGTTCGATGATCCGCGGGGTCAGACAGCCCACCAACGACACGAACAGCAACACGTAGACGGCGGTGAACCAGAAGCTGGCGAACACGTTGAACGCTTGCAGCCGATCCAGCCACGGCCCGATCACCGGATGGGTGGCCAGATAGTTGTTGACCCGGTTGACGTTGAGGTTCCGCTGCGGCAGCAGTGCCCCGGGGATCGCACCCAGCGCCAGCAGGCACAACAGCACCAGCGCGGTGCCCATCGACGTCAGCGCACGCCAAGTGTTGCGGCCCCAAGAGATCAGTCGTCTCAAATCGGCAGCCTCACATCGGAGACGAAGGCGTCGCGCAGCCACGACACGAAGTCGTTCCACACGCCGGTGATCAGCGCCGTACCCACCGCGACGAGCAGCACGCCGCCGAAGATCTGGATGCCGCGGGTATGGCGGCGCAGCCAACCCAAGCCGGCCACCGCCGTCGCGGACCCGAACGCCAACAACACGAACGGCACACCGAGCCCCAGGCAGTAAGCGATGACCAGGAGCAGACCGCGGGCCACGTCAGCGCCTTGAGTGGCCGACGCGACGCTGATCACCCCCGCCAGTGTCGGACCCAGGCACGGCGTCCAACCCAGCGCGAACACCGCACCGAGCAGCGGCGCCCCCGCGAGCGTCGACCACTGCTGGGGCGCGAACCGCGCCTGGCGTTGCAGCGCAGGAATGAACCCGACGAACGCCAGGCCCATGACGATCGTCACCGCACCACCGACCCGCTGCAGCAGCAATTGATTGGTGATCAGGGTGCTGGTCGTGCCCAGGACGGCGACGGTACCCAACACGAACACCGCGGTGAAGCCCGCGACGAACAGCGCGGCGGACCCGGCGACGCGCCACCGCGCAGCGGGCGGGGCCTTCAACGTGCCGGACACCGGCTGCACCGGGCCCTCTTCGACGCCGACCACCGCGGCCAGGTAGGACAGGTAGCCCGGCACCAGCGGCACCACACACGGGGAGGCGAATGAAACCACCCCCGCCAGCACACACACGGTCAGCGCCAGGAGCAACGGCCCACTGGCGGCGATCTGGGCGACCCCGGTCATTGCGGCCCCGGCCTGGCTGGTTGATCATCGGGTTCCGCGGCGAGCCGCCGCACCACCGGCAACAGGTCCTCGGCGAGCAGTTCCCGAAGGAACACCGCGGCCACCCGGTGCCGGCGATCCAGCACCAGCGTGGACGGAATAACGGTGGTCGGGTACTTGCCACCGAACGCGATCATGGTGCGCATCGCCGGGTCATAAATCGACGGGAACGTGACGTGCCGGTCGGTGACGAAATCTTGTGCGGCCTGCCGGTTGTCCCGTACATCGATGCCCAGCAACGCGAGCCCGTCGGTGCGGTCGGCGTCGTCAACCTGTTGCAGCTGGCCCGCTTCGGTGCGGCAGGGCCCGCACCACTGCCCCCACACGTTGATCACGACGACCTTCCCGGCGAAGTCGTCCAGCGACAGGATGTGTGCCGCGTCCATCAAGTCCGGTCCGGTCACTGGCCCCGGCCGGCCCCGCCGCTCGGGCGGGTCGTAGAAGATGTCGGTTCTTCCGCCCGGTGCGACGAACTGGAAGGTGCCGTTCTGGGCGACCGCATCCTTGCCACCGGTGCACCCGGTGCTGCAACCGATGACCACACCGGCCGTCACAGCCGCTATCATCACCAGCCGCCGCATCGTCAACAGCCCGCTGGCTCGGAGTACACCACGTCGACCAGGCGGTCACCCTGGTAGACCAGCGAGGTGACCGAGGCGACCGAGCACTGCCGTCGGCGTGGGTTGTGCCACAGCTTTTTGCCGGTCAGGAACAGCCGCGTGGTCCACACCGGCAGCTGGTGGCTCACGCAGACCGCTTCGTGACCGGCCGCCCGGGCCCGCGCCTTGTCCACCGCGGTGACCATCCGTTCGGCGATTTGGCGATAGGGCTCGCCCCACGACGGGGTGAACGGGTTGCGCAGATGCCACCACACCCGCGGGTCGCGCCAGGCGCCGTCGCCGGGTGAGACGCCGCGGCCTTCCAGGATGTTGGCCGACTCGATCAGGTCGGGGTCGGTGTCAACGGGCAGGTCGTGCCGGGCGGCGATGGGCGCGGCGGTCTCCTGGGCGCGTTGCAGCGGGGACGCAATCACCGCGACGATGTCCCGGTCGGCCAGCGCGTCGGCAACGGCGATGGCCTGCTGTCTGCCTCGGTCGGACAGGTGGAATCCGGGCAGGCGGCCGTAGAGGACGCCCTCGGGGTTGTACACCTCGCCGTGGCGGACCAGATGCACTCGAGTTTCTTCGGTCATCAGGGGGTGCGCTCCTTCGCGGCGGCTTTCGCGGCTGCCGGCAGGGCGTCGGCGATCCGCTCGAATGCGGCATCGTCCAGTGCGGCCGAGACGAACCACGCTTCGAAGGCGCTGCACGGCGGGTACACGCCGGCGTCCAGCAGGGCATGAAAGAAGGCCGGGAAGCGCCAGGTCTGGCTGGCACGGGCAGCGGCGAAATCCGTCACCGGTTGCTCGGTGAAGAACACGCTGAGCATGTTGCCGGCGCGCGGAATATGGTGCGCGACGCCGGCGTCGGTCAACGCCGACGACACCAGGGCAGCCAGCCGGTCGGCGTTGGCGTCCAGGGCGGCGTACACGGCGTCGTCGGCGGCGCGCAGCGTCGCCAGCCCGGCCGCGGTGGCGACCGGATTACCGGACAGCGTGCCGGCCTGGTACACCGGCCCCAGCGGCGCCAGCCGCTCCATCACCTCGGCGCGTCCGCCGAACGCCGCGGCGGGCAGTCCCCCACTCATCACCTTGCCGAAGGTGAAAAGATCGGCGACCACCGGATCGACGCCGTACCACCCGCTCCGGCTGACCCGGAAACCGGTCATCACCTCATCGACGATCAACAGCGCGCCGTGCTCAGCGGTGATCTTGCGCAGCGCGGCGTTGTAGCCGGCGCCGGGCGGCACGACGCCCATGTTGCCGGGGCTTGCCTCGGTGATTACCGCGGCGATCTGGTCGCCGAACTGATCGAAAGTCTGCTGCACGGCGGCGACGTCGTTGTAGGGCAGCACGATCGTGTCGGCGGCCGAGGCGCCGGTGACACCGGGGGTCGACGGCAGGCCCAGCGTCGCGACGCCGGACCCGGCGTCGGCGAGCAACGCGTCGACGTGGCCGTGGTAGCAGCCGGAGAATTTGACGATCTTGGCGCGGCCGGTGAATCCGCGGGCCAGTCGCACTGCGCTCATCGTGGCTTCGGTGCCGGAGTTCACCAGCCGGACGCGCTCGACCGGATCCACCCGGCCGATGATCTCGCTGACCAGTTCCGATTCTCTGGGCGTCGGCGCACCGAACGACAGCCCCGTCCTGGCCGCTTCGGTGACGGCCTGGACCACTGATGGGTGGGCATGCCCCAGGATCATCGGGCCCCAGGAGCAGACCAAGTCGACGTAGCGGTTACCGTCGGCATCCGTCAGCCAGCAGCCGTGGGCCTCGGTGATGAAGCGCGGAATTCCGCCGACCGCATTGAATGCCCGCACCGGGGAGTTCACCCCGCCGGGGATGACCGCGCAGGCGTCCTCGAACAGTCGCGCCGAGACCTGCGTCGAGGCTCCGGTCCGCTCACTCACACGCACGATTACCAGTGTCCCAGCTGCTGGAATCCTGTCGACTACAGGGTGTAGTTGTTGTCATCGCAGGCTGTACCCATGCAGCGTTCCTCAGCTGCGCTTAAAGGTGGCGGCGAGGGCAGCTGCTGCGGCGCAATCCGTCAGCGGGGATTCAGTGCGAACACCGGGTGGTCGGCTGGATCGGGAAGTTTCCGGAAATACCCCGCGACAGCTTTCCCCGCCTTGTCCTGGTAAGCAGCCAGAATCGGCGGACGCTCGGGCACTGGTGTCTCGCAGGCGATGTAATTGACGGCCGCAGATCTCCTGGCCAAGGCGACGTTGGGGTCGGCGCGCACGTTCTTGACCCACTCCGACTCACCGCGAGTGGAGACCAGATAGCGGGTGCCGCCGACCTCCACCGTGACGACGGGAATGTTCTGCGGCTGCTTGGTCTTCCGCTTCGTCACCGTGAGTGTCTCGGTGCCGCTGACACCCGTGCGCCTCGCGATCGGGTTGAAGACCTTGCTCGTAAACCACGCCGGCTTGAGGTAAGCCACGGGTCAATAGTCTTATTGGCTTATGCAATTACCGCAAGGACTAGCCCGGTTCAATCGTCACGTCACCAACCCGATTCAGCGGCTGTGGGCCGGTCGGATTCCACCGTTCGGAATTCTCGAGCATGTCGGTCGGAGGTCCGGCAGGCAGTACCGCACCCCGCTGAATGTGTTCCCTACCGATGTCGACGGGGAGCCGGGAGTGGCCGTCCTGCTGACCTACGGTCCCGAACGGGACTGGCTGAAGAATTTGAATGCCGCGGGTGAGGGGAGACTTCAGCGCAAAGGCACCACTTTCGGCGTTAGCCAACCGCATACGGTGACCAAAGCCGAGGCGGCCCAATATGTCATTGGTGTTTGGCGGCCGATCTTCGCCCGGTTGCCGTTCGAGCAGGCGGTCCTGCTCACCAAGACCAGTTGAGCGGCTCGAATGGCCCGCTGAAGGCGTGGGTATAAGCCCGCTCAGTCCTCCTGCCGGGGCTCACGTGGCCTGACGTACCCGAGCATCAGCGTCAGCGCGCCAGGTCCACCGCCGGCCTGCTGGCTACTACATGGTGAATCGGAATCTCGTATATTGAGCAGGCCCGGGCGATCAAATCGTCTTTGAGCCAGGCCGATTGCTCGACGGGAAGCGTGGAGATGACCAATTGGTCGGGTCCGAACTCCTCCACCGCCGCGGCCAAGGCACACAGCGGTCGGTAGTCTCCGAGTTCCCCCTCGGCTCGCAGACCTATTTCCCGCATCGCCTCGAGCATGTCGTCCAGCCGCTGACGTGCAGCGTGGACGGTGGCGTCCCTGATGTAGACCGCACCGATGTCGGCCTGCCCGGTGTCGATCGGATTCGCCGGAACGCAGACGAAGTAGTCAGCTTCCCGTTGCCCGTCGACTCGTCGTAGCTCGTCGAAAAGTTCGGCTGCGGAGAGGGTTTGGTTGGCGAGCACCAGTACTCGCTTGGCCGTGCCAGTCGGTGGCGTCTCGGGTTCGGGCGCGGCCGGCCCACGCCGGAGCTTTCCGACGAAGTACAGCGCGATCACCACTGACCACGACACCAGCCCCAGCCAGAGCTGGATGCGCACGAGTCTTTCGAACGCCATCAACACCAGCGCACCGACAATGCCGGCGACGGTGATGATCGACAGAACCGGGAAGAACCACATCTTTACGTGCAGGTTTTCCTGCGGTGTGCGGCGGCGCAGCACAATCTGCGAAAGCGCAATCAGCAAATATATGGACAAGACGAGGGCGCCCGCCGAGTTCAGCAGGAAGGGCAGCACCGTGCCCGGCGCGATCCAGGCCATCGCGACGCACACGAATCCCACCACCGAGGAGGACAAGATCGCGTTATAGGGGACCCCGCGCCGGCTGACTTTGACCAGCTGGCTGGGCGCATCGCGTCGGGCGGCGAGCACGAACAGCATTCGCGACGCGGTGTAGAGGCCCGAGTTCAGACACGACAACACCGCGGTGAGGACGACAGCATTCATGATGTGGTCGGCGGCCGGAATCCCCATCGTCTTGAACGCGGCTACGTAGGGCGAAAGGCTGACCTCGCGTGCGTTCCACGGCAGAATCACGGCGAGCAGAAACACCGACCCGACGAAGAACACCGCGATGCGAACGACCACCGAATTGGTCGCTCGCCGGACCGAGCGAGCCGGGTCGGAGGTCTCAGCGGCGGCGATGGTGGCGACCTCTGCGCCGACCATGGACGGGACCACGAGCGCGATGGCGGCAAAAACGGCCCCGACTCCTTTAGGGAAGAACCCGCCGTGCGAGGTGAGGTTGCCGAAATCCAGGTGATGGTGTGGCCACAGCCCGAACACGTATGCGGCGCCGAGGCCGAGGAAGGCCACCACGGTGATGACTTTGATTGCCGAGAACCAGAATTCGAACTCGCCGAACGATGCGACCGAGAACAGGTTGGTCGCCGTCATCGTCAACAGCAGGATCAGCGACAGCAGCCACAACGGCGCGTTGAACCAGTACGTGATGATTCGCCCGCCGGCGATCGCCTCGAAACCGACCACAACCACCCAGAAGTACCAATACAGCCAGCCCACCGCGAACCCTGCCCAGTCGCCCAAGGCCTGTCGAGCGTAATCGGCGAACGATCCGGTCGACGGGTTCGCGGTGGCCATTTCGCCCAGCATTCGCATCACCAGGATCATCAGCGCGCCGCACAGCGCGTAGGTCAGAAACGCGCCGGGCCCCGTCGCGCTGATCACGAAACCAGATCCGACGAACAACCCGGCGCCGATAACACCGCCGATGGCAAGCATGTTGAGTTGGCGCTGCGACAGCCCTTGGCGCAGTTCCGAGGTTGTCTCCATGCCGTCTCCCCCGTAATTGAGCGCCGCCTGTCAGGCAAACTGTTTTAAGAGCCTATCGATCGGTTGTCCGCAGTGTTGCGCCTGCGCGGACTTGACGCCGGTCTACACCGGCACCGCTCGCAGCGCCGCGGGCAGGCTGGGCAGGAAGTGCTCGGTGGCGAAGGCGCGGATGTCCTCGTCGCTGAGCAACGGCCGGCGGCTAGGCAGCAGCAGCGCCATCGCGGCGTAACGCAGGATCGCGTCGGCCAGTTCATTGACGGCTGCCGCGCCGATCCGCTCGGCGAAACCGGCGGGAAAGATCACCCGCAGCGCAGCCGCCATCCGCTCGAGGGCAGCGTCGTAGTGCCGGCGGCCTAATTCCAGGGCAAGGCCCGGCTCCGCGGCGATCATCTGGTTCAGCACCCGGTGCTGACGGAACCGCAGGATCGACAACGTGAATGCCTCCACGTAATAGTTCGACTGCGGACCAACGCTTCTCAGTTCAGCTGCGATGTCGGCGAACAGGGTGGCGTTTTCCCGGTCGATGACGGCGGCCACCAAGTCATCGCGGCCGGCGAACCGGCGGTAGATCGTCGTCCGGCTGACCCGGGCCCGCCGGGCCACGTCGTCGAGCGCCACCCGACGGAAGCCGTGCTGCTCGAACTCGACGACGGCCGCGTCGAGGATCGCCCGGGTGGCGGGATCAGCGCCGGGCATAGCCGGCACGCGCGAACCTGTTGTAGCGCAACCTCATAGGGAGCCGGTCCCAGACCCAGTTGACCGGCCGCGACCGCCACACTGCGGCAAAGCGCTGATAGCGCCGCTCTTGGCGCGCGCTCCACGGCAGCTTCAGCAGTTGGCGGGCCTGCGGCGGCAGGCCGCCCGTGGTCAGAAACGCCGCGAGCGGGTTGAACACCACCGCCACTGCCCGCCACACCGGCGGCGGCACGCCTTTAGGGCAGGGGAATCCTTTGGTGACGTATCCAACGCCGTATTTGGCGGTCGGGTGGGCGACGACGACGCGGTCCAGCATGTGGTTCCAGTACCGCTGAAAGTCGGTGTAGTCCGCGGGCATCGACCGCTCGCTCACGCCGTAGCGGCGGTACCACGTCTTGGACTCGAGGTAGATCTGCTGCTTCTCCTCGTCGGTGAGCCGTTTGACGAAGGTGTCGGCGAAGTAGAGCACCTGCTCGACGAAGGTGGCGTGCGCCCAGTAGTAGGTGTCGGGATCCAGCGCGTGGTAGCGCACGGCGCGAGAACCGGATACGCCGGTACCGCCGGGCATGTCGCCTTTGATCTGGTGGTGGAAGTCGCGCACTTGATGGCCCGGGTGATCGTCGTCGGAACCGTAGACGGTCATGAAGATTGGCGGCAGCGAGCGTCGGACCCGCGCGGCGGTGTCGTCGAAGAACACGGAGTGATCCAGCACGCCCTGCCCTAGTTCGGCGAGCATATTTTGCAGCACCGCCGGTCGCGGTCCGATCAGGTACATCCGGTTGTCGCCGAAGTAACGCCAGACCAGCGCCTGCGGACCTAACGGCAACGAATCGTCTCGCGGCCCGGCTGCGTCGATCTGCGAGAGCTCCACCATTGGAGCAATGTTACACATTTTGTACTTTGTTACACACAGCCGTGCTTTGTTTCATACCGGCCGCTGAATTCTGCGATCACCTTCCGGTAACAGTGCGGCGTGTGTTTTGCCGAGCACCGCAGCTGTCGCGGCATGATGCCGCTCATGCCTCAGCTGACCCGCCGGGCCGCGCTGCGTCTTGGTGCCGGCGCCGTCGCCGGCGCCACCAGCACGTGGGCATTGGGTGCTTTGCTGAATCCCACTCGAGCTGAGACCGCTCCGGCCCCGTTCGAGCCGCCGGCCGGCGCCACGGTCCCGACCAGGTTGTCCGGCTCCTTCGTCTCTCCGGCGCGCGGGGGCATCGTCACCAACTGGGTCATCACGCTGCCTCCCGGGCAGCCTCCCGGCCCGTCCCCCGATCAGATTGCGCCGTTGCGTCCGGTGATCGCTCTGCACGGGCTGAGCGGCAATGCCAACACCGTGCTCGGCCTCGGCGTGGAGGACGGGCTGGCCCAACTGGTCAAAGCGGGCCGACCACCGTTCGCCGTCGTCAGCGTCGACGGAGGCGACACCTATTGGCACCGCCGCACTTCGGGTCAAGACTCCGGGGCGATGGTCCTCAACGAGTTGCTGCCCATGCTGGCGGCCAAAGGCTTGGACACCTCCCGAGTAGGCTTCATCGGCTGGTCGATGGGTGGCTACGGGGCACTGCTGCTTGGCGCGCGGCTGGGGCCGGCGCGCACCGCAGGCATCTGCGCCGTCAGCCCGGCGCTGTACACCGCCTATTCGCTGAGCACCCCCGGGGCGTTCGACAACTATCAGGACTGGGTCCGCAACAGCGTGACGGGGCTGCCCGCGCTCGCGTCGATCCCGCTGCGGGTGGACTGCGGCACCGGCGACCGGTTCTACCCTGCCACCCGGCAGTTTGTGGCCCAGTTGACGACACCACCGTCCGGCGGCTTCTCCGACGGCGGACATGACGTACCCTACTGGCGCCAGCAACTGCCCGATGAGCTCGCCTGGCTGGCTTCTTAGAGCGTTCAGTCCGAACCGCCGTGAAGGTGGCGCCCTTGCCGCAGACCGGAACTGTCAGCCGCAGCGATCGGCTGGATGAGGGTCGAGCATCGACCGCAAGCTTCCGCCTGGACATCGAGGGCCTGCGGGCGGTGGCCGTCGTGGCGGTCGTGCTGTTTCATGCCGGCCTGCCGGGTGTCGGCGGTGGGTACGTCGGCGTCGACGTCTTCTTCGTCATCTCCGGCTTCCTGATCACCGGACTGCTGCAGCGCGAACTCGCAGCCACCGGAACCGTGCGGCTCGCGCCGTTCTACGGCGCGCGTGCCCGCCGGCTGCTGCCGGCCTCGGCGACCGTCGGCGTCGTCACCGCGGTCGGCTCCGCGGTGCTGTTGGCACCCCTGCAAGCCCGTTCGGTGCTGGGCGACGGCATCGCCAGCGCGCTGTACATCGGCAACTACCGCTTCGCCGTGCAGGGCACCGACTACTTGGCCGGCGACACCGCACCGTCGCCGTTTCAGCACTACTGGTCACTCGGAGTCGAAGAGCAGTTCTACCTGCTGTGGCCGGCCCTGATCATCGGCACGGCGTGGCTGATGCGGCACCCACGGGTGGCCGCGCGCATCCCGCCGTGGCTTGATCCGTTGCTGATAGCGCTCGGGCTGGTGGCAGCGACATCGTTTCTGCTGTCGCTGGCCTGCACGCACACCAGCCCGCCGTGGGCGTTCTTTTCGCTGCCCACCCGGGCCTGGGAGCTGGCTGCCGGCGGGCTGATCGCCCTGTCGGCCGACCGGTGGCGGTCCCTGCCGGCACGGCCGGCGGCCATTGCCGGGTGGGGCGGGCTGGCGTTGGTCGTGGTGAGCTGCACGCAGCTCGGTGAGCGAACCCCCTACCCGGGCACCGCTGCGCTGCTGCCGGTGCTGGGTACTGCGCTGGTGATCGGCACGGGCTGCGCCGCCGGCAGCGACGGCCCCGAACGGCTGTTGTCGTTGCGCGGGATGCGCGCGATCGGGCGGATCTCGTACTCGTGGTACCTGTGGCACTGGCCGGTGCTGCTGCTGATGCCGTCGCTGCTCGGGCACCGCAATGGCCTGCCAGGCCGGTTGGCGGCTGTTGTCGTGTCGGGCGGGCTCGCGGTGCTCACGCTGCATCTCGTTGAAAACCCCGGCCGATTCGCCGCCGCGCTGCGACGCTCGGCTGGACGTAGCTTGGCCGTCGGTGGCGCCGCGACGGCGGTCGCGGCCGGCGCCGGCCTGGCCCTGCTGCTGATGGTGCCGGCCCCAGTCGGCCACGGGACAGCGGCAGCGGCCCCGACCATCAAAGTCGCCCCGCCGACCGCAAACCCGGCCGACCACACCGTCGACCCCTACGACGCCGCCGTTCAAAACGGGTTCGCACAAGCGCAGGACGCAGTCGCGACGTCGGCCGCTTTGACGGCGGTGCCGTCGAACCTGGACCCATCGCTTGCCGATGCGCCGGCCGACAAGCCGCGGGTGTTCTTCAACGGCTGCGTGCGGTCCTGGCTCGACGTCGGGCAGGGCGAGTGCGCGACCGGGGCCACCGCCTCGGCGACGACGGTCGCCCTGGTCGGCGACTCGCATGCCGCGATGTGGAGTCCCGCCTTGACGCAGGTCGCCGAGCAACGACACTGGCGGCTGGAAACGCTGGGCAAGATCACCTGCCCCCTGATGAGTCTGCCGATCACCAGCCCTTACCTCGGGCGCGAGTACAGCGAGTGCGTGCAGTGGCGCGACCAGATCAGCACGCGCTTGCAGGCCGAACACCCGAAACTGATCGTGCTGAGCATGTCGCGGCGCTACGGCGCGGACTTCGGTTTCACGGCCTACGACCCGGCGTGGATCGACGGCTTGTCCCGCACTGTGACGCAGCTGCGCGCCACCGGCGCCAAGGTGCTGGTGCTGGGGCCGATCGCGGATCCGCACAGCACGGTGCCGACGTGCTTGTCGGATCACCTCGACGACGCGACTGCGTGTGCGCCGCCGCGCATGCTGGGGGTCAACGCCGCCGGCGTCGCAGCGGAGCAGGCGGCGACCACCGCCGGTGGCGGGCAGTATGCGGACTTGACCCCGCTGTTCTGCACCGCCCAGCGCTGCCCGGTGATCGTCGGCAATCAGCTGGTCTACCGAGACGACAATCACGTCACCATCGAGTACGCCCAAACCCTGGGCCCGGTGCTCGGAGCACTGGCCGAACGGGCGCTGGCCCGCGACTGACTAGAGCCGAGTCGCCGGCACGTCGGCGCTGGGGTGATCTCCCGTCCGCGGCGAGCGCCGGATCCGAGCCGTCCCCACCACCGTCAAAATTCCCGCGACCGTCGCGAGCAGCAGCGTCAGGAACAGCAGCTGAGGATCGTAGGCCACCGACACCGTGCCGGGTTGCCCGACGGCGATCGGCGCCACCGCCACCGCCCGGTGTGACTGCGGCCAGATCAATCCAGCGCCAACCAGCGCAGCGACCGCGAGCACCAATTCCGACGTCCCGCGGCGGCGCGGCGTCACCACCGTAACCCGACGTCGTCGTCGTCAGGGGGACGGCCGGATTCGAACGGCCCAACCCGGTCCTCCACCAGCGAGGTCAGTGCAGCGCGGAGGTCGCGGTGGCGGCGGGCCCAGGCCTGCGCGGTGCGGCCACCGGCAAGCTTGAGCCCGATACCAACTCGCCCCCGGGGAACTCCGACGAGTTCGCCGAGCGAACGCGCCGACTGCCATTGCTGGGGTGCTTTGCCGGCTGCTTCGGGCTCGGCTTCGGGGAAGATCCGGAGGATCTCGGTCACCGGAATGGTTTCGGTGCCTTGCCGCAGGATCTGGTCGGTGAGTTCGACGGAAGTGTGGATACGCGCCGCCTTGACCTGGAGCCCGACGAATCCGGTGACCAGCAGCAGAAAGAGCGTCGGTATCCAGATCTGCCAGCCGTAACCGCCGGACCTCTCGATCATCAGCATGGCTCCGCCCGAGACCGGACCCGACAGCAGCCAATACCAGCTGGCGCCGCGCTCGAAGAACAACGGAGCCTGCGTGATACCTGCGCCTGCACTCACTGACAACCCATTTCTTGACCTGCCCGGCACCGCACCAGCCGGTTCGGTCAGCCTAACCTGCCGGCCGGCCGCCGCAGGAGCGGATGAGGCGGGCAACGCGCGTATCAGCGACCGGTTTTCGGTGAGTGCCCGCTCGAGCCGGCGCGGTGCTCGTCGATGTGGCTCGGGTCCTCGCGGCCGATGACTACAGCCAGGCCGCCGCCTCGGCAGCCCAGTACGTCAACACGATGTCCGCGCCGGCCCGGCGGATGCTGGTCAACGACTCCAGCACGGCCGCGCGGCGGTCGATCCAGCCGTTTTCGGCCGCGGCAGAGATCATCGCGTACTCACCGGACACCTGGTAGGCGGCCACCGGCACCGGGGAGATGCCCGCCGCGGCGGCCACCACGTCGAGGTAGCCCATGGCGGGTTTGACCATCACGATGTCGGCGCCCTCGTCGAGGTCCAGCACGGCCTCCCGCAGCGCTTCTCGGGCGTTGCCGGGTTCTTGCTGGTAGGTGCGGCGGTCACCGGCGAGGCTGGAGTTCACCGCCTCCCGGAACGGTCCGTAGAACGCCGATGCAAACTTGGCCGCGTAGGCCAGGATCACCACGTCGGGGTGGCCGGCGGCGTCCAAGCCGTCGCGGATAGCGCCGACCTGGCCGTCCATCATTCCGCTCGGGCCCACCACGTGCGCGCCTGATTCTGCCTGCGCGAGGGCGAGTTCGACGTATCGCTTCAGTGTGGCGTCGTTGTCGACGCGGCCGCGGGCGTCCAGCACGCCACAGTGGCCGTGGTCGGTGAACTCGTCGAGGCAGGTGTCAGCCATCAGCACGGTGGCCTCGCCGAGGTCTTTGGCCAGATCCCGTAACGCAACGTTGAGGATGCCGTCCGGGTCGCAACCCACCGACCCCGACGCGTCCTTGTCCTCGTCGCGGGGCACTCCGAACAGCATCAGACCGCCCACCCCGGCGGCGACGGCCTCAGCGGCCGCACTGCGCAGCGAGTCGCGAGTGTGTTGCACCACCCCTGGCATCGAGGCGATCGCCCGCGGCTCGTCGATGCCGGCGGCGACGAACATCGGCAGCACCAGATGCCGCGGCTCCAACGAGGTTTGCGCCACCAGGCGGCGCATCGCCGGCGTCGTCCGAAGCCGGCGCGGCCGTTGCCGCGGGTAACTCATATCCGCAGGTTTGCGACTCGCTGGGCGATTTCATCGCCGCAAGCCTGCACATAATGCCAGCCCCGACGGCGTGTCGGTGGACAAACACGCACGCTCGCCTGTCGGGGGGCAACCACTAGCGCCTGCGGCTCTTCTTACGCGGCGGCGGCAGCGCCCCTTCGGCCCGCAATCGGGCCGCATGCTCAGCCAGCGCCTCGATCAGCGGACCCACCGCGGCGGTCTCCGGCTGGACGTCGACGCGCAGACCGAACTCGGCAGCGGTCTCGGCGGTCTTGGGGCCGATGCAGGCGACGATGGTGCGGGCGTGCGGCTTGCCGGCGATGCCGACCAGATTGCGCACCGTCGAACTCGACGTGAAGCACACCGCGTCGAAACCGCCGGTTTTGATCATTTCGCGGGTGGCCGCTGGAGGCGGTGCGGCCCGCACCGTCCGGTAGGCGGTGACGTCCTCGATCTCCCATCCGCGTTCCCGCAGACCCTCGGACAGCGTCTCGGTCGCGATGTCGGCGCGCGGCAGCAACACCCGGTTGACCGGGTCGAAGATGCTGTCGTAGGGCGGGAACTCGTCGAGCAGGCCGGCCGAGGACTGCTCCCCCGACGGCACCAACTCAGGGCTGATTCCGAAGGCGCGCACCCGGTCGGCGGTGGCTTCACCGACGCAAGCGATCTTGACTCCGGAGAATGCCCGGGCGTCTAGACCGAACTCGCCGAACTTCTCCCATACCGCGCGCACGGCGTTGGTAGAGGTGAACACCACCCACTGGTAGCGGCCGTCGACCAGGCCTTTCACCGCTCGCTCCATCTGCGCCGGGCTGCGCGGCGGTTCGACGGCGATGGTGGGCACCTCGATCGGCAGCGCGCCGTGCGCGGTCAGCCGCTCACTCATCTCACCGGCCTGATCTTTGGTGCGCGGCACCAGCACAGTCCAGCCGTAAAGGGCCCGGCTCTCCCACCAGTTCAGCTTGGCGCGGTTGGCCACCGTCTTGCCGATCGTCACCACCAGCGGGCCGGTCCAGGAGTCGGCCGAGTCGCTGCTGCATCCCGAGCCACCGAGAGCGTTGCGGTCGGTCAGTGCCTGCAGCGTCGACTCCAGCGAGCGCTGCGCGCAGGTGGTGCCCGCGGCGGTGACGACGCACGGCGTCGTCTCGGCCAGACCGTATTCGATCAAAGTGGTGGCGGCCTCCGGCAAGTGGGACGCCGTGGCCTGCAGGATCAGCGGGCCCGGCGCTGCGGCCAACGCGGCCCAGTCGACGTCGCCACGGACGTCGGCAACAGTATGCGAGGAGCCCAGCGGCAGGCCCGCGTAGGTGGGCACCGTGGTACTGGGCGCCAGGCCGGGCACGATCTCGAAGTGCAGGTGGCTGCGGGCCACGGTGCCCACTTCGCTGATCACCGCATCCAGCGACAGCGGGTCACCGGCGACCAGCCGGACCACGTCGGCGCCCGAGCGCGCCTCGGCGGTCACCATCTTCGCCACCTCGGCCGGATCGCCCAATGCCGGGCGGATGTCCGGGCCGCTCGTCACGACGGGCGGCGCGATCTCATCGCCGACCGCCCCGTCGGCGTCGGCCTGACGTGGCGTGTCGGCCAGCGCCGGCCCGGACACCGGCGGCAGATCGGTGCCGATCAGCGCCAGCACCTGCTCGGGCACGTCGGGATCGGTGAATACCAGGGCGGCGTTCGCCAGCACCGTTGCGGCCCGCCTGGTCAGCAGACCAGGATCCCCTGGGCCGGAGCCGACAAAAGTGATGTGGCCGGGCCTCGGCTTACGCCCTCGCGTCGTCATGTACTTACTCCGTATCCAGTCCCTCGCACGGCTGGTCTCACCGTGCGCCCGACATGAGCTCCCGGGCCCCCAACTCGAACAACTCCCCGGCGACCGAGAGCCCCAGCTCTCGCGCCCGTCCGGGAGCGTCGACGCCGGACGCGCGGATCACGTCGGATCCGTCCAGCGCCGCTACGCATCCGCGCAGCGACAGCTCCTCGAAGACGCGGCCGTCCTCGTCGATGGACTCGACCACCTCAGCGATCGCCCCCACCGGCGCGGAGCAACCCGCCTCCAGTTCGGCGAGCAGGGCCCGCTCGGCGGTGACCGCCGCGCGGGTGTCAGCGTCGTCGAGCTCTGCCAGCAGCGCCGCAAGCGCGGTGTTGCCGGAACGGCACTCGACGGCCAGAGCGCCTTGCGCCGGCGCAGGCAGCATCTGCACCGGGTCCAGCGTCTCGGTGACTTCGGCTAAGCGGCCCAGCCGGGCCAACCCGGCCCGGGCCACTACGATCGCGTCGAGATCACCGCTACTTACCCTGTTCAACCTGGTATCTAGGTTGCCTCTTAGGGGGCGGATTTCCAAACCGAGACCCAGTGCTCTAAGCTGCGCGGCCCGCCGGGGCGACGATGTGCCCACCACCGAGCCGGTTGGCAACTCCGCCAGCACCAGCCCGTCGCGGGCGACCAGCGCATCGCGTGGGTCCGCTCGTGGCGGTATCGCGGCGATGGTGAACCGCGAATCTTCGGCGGTCGGCAGATCTTTGTGAGAGTGCACCGCGGCCTCGACGAGGCCCGCGTCGATGGCTTCCCGCAGCGCGGTGGTGAAAACACCCACCCCGATCGTTGCGATGGGCTCCATCGACCGGTCGCCCTCCGTGGTGATCGCCACCAGCTCGGCAGGATGCCCGTGAGCGATCAAGGCGTCTCGGACGATGCCTGCCTGGGTGGTGGCCAACCGACTACCCCGGGTGCCGATGCGAATCACGTTCCGACAGCTACTCGACGATCGGGGCGTGCGCGCCCCCTAGGGCATCGGCGCGGTCGGGGTCGCCTGCCACAGCGGGCAGCTCTCCCGCGGTGGCCACGGCGTCGACTGCGGTCTGGTCGAGTTCGAACAGCTCGCGCAGCGCCTCGGCGTAGCTGTCCCCGCCGGGAGCGCTGGCCAGCTGCTTGATCCGCACGGTCGGCGCGTGCAGCAGTTTGTCGACCACTCGCCGTACCGCGCGGGCCACCTCGTCGCGCTGGGTCACGTCGAGCCCTGGCAGCCGGTTGTCCAGCCGCAGCAGCTCCGCTTCCACGACCTCTGCGGCGCGCTGGCGCAGCGCGGTCACCGTCGGGGTGACCTCGGCCATCCGCTGACCGGCCAGATAGGTCGCCACTTCGGCTGCGACGATGTGACGGGCGGCCTCGGCGTCCGCGGACGCGGCTCGCGAGGCCGGTTCCCGCTGAACGCGATCCATGTCGACAACCCACACCCCGGGCAGGCCGGCCACTGCCGGGTCGACGTCGCGCGGCATGCCCAGGTCGCAGATCACCAGCGGTCGTCCGGCTTCATCGCGGCGGACGGCGGCCAGCGCGTGGTGCACGTCGGCCAATGACACGACCGGACGGACGGCGCCGGTGCAGCTCACCACCAGGTCGGCGTCGGCCAGCGCACCGGCCAGTCGGTCCAGGCTCACCGCCTCAGCCGCCACACCGGACTCGCGGATCTTGCGGGCCAGGCGCTGCGCACGCGGCAGCGAGCGGTTGACGACGTGAACGTGCCGGATTCCGGCACGAGTCAGGTGCGCCGCCGACAGCGCTCCCATCGCCCCGGCGCCCACCACCACGGCGGTCTTGCCCGCCAGTCCGCTCGGGCCAAATCTCTTAACGGCCACGTCCAGCGCCACCGACACCACCGACGCACCGGCGGCGTCGATCGCGGTCTCGGAGTGCACGCGTTTGCCGACAGCCAGCGCACGTTGGGCGAGCTCGTGCAGCACCCGGCCCACGGTCTGATTGGCCTCAGCGGACGCGTAGGCCCGGCGCACTTGACCGAGGACCTGGTGTTCGCCGATGACAGCGGAATCCAGCCCGCTGGCGACCGCGAACAGGTGCTCGACCGCGGCCTCGCTATAACGGACATAGGCGTGCTTGGTCAGCTCGTTCATCGACATGCCGCAGTGCGTGGACAGCACCTGTCCGATGACGGACAAGCCGCCGTGGAACGCCTCGACAACGGCGTAAACCTCGACGCGGTTACAGGTCGACAGCACCATCGCCTCGGTGATCAGCGGCGACTGCAACACCTCATCGATGATCTTGATCCGGTCGGATTCGTCGGTGCTGAGCTGTTCCAGGACGGATACCGGCGCGCTACGGTGCGAAACCCCGAAAAGCAGGACGCTCACGGCAGAATCACCTGGCCTGCTCCCTTGCTGTCACCAGTGAACGAACTAACTTCACGGTAGTCGTTTGCACAGGTGGCTACCAAATTTGCTGCTGTCGCTGAAGAGTCAGCCGAGATCGGCCCGCAGCCGGGCCTCGTCGATTTCCCAGTAACTGTGTTCGCGGCCGTCGAGCAACACCACCGGCAACCGGTCTCCGAATTCCGCACGCAGTGCGGTGTCACCGGCCGCCGCCGCGGCGTCGACGTCCGTGGTGGACAGCTCGAAGCCGAGCTCGGCTGCCAACTCAACCAGGCGGGCATGCATCCGCTCGCAGGCCGTACACCCGCGGCGGGTCAGCAACTCCACCCGGCGACTCATCAGCCCAGTGTGTCAGTGCGCCCCGCCCGCCGGCGACGTTCTACCCAGCAGCAATGAGGTCGGGGCGCCTCCCGCTTGCGGGGGCGAGCGGCGCATCTGACCGCCGGCGACGATCGACACAGCAGCGATGAGGTGGGGGTACCTCCCGCTTGCGGGGGCGAGCGGCGCAATAGACGGCGATAGGGTTGTTCCGTGACGGCTTTCGGTGATCTCGGCGGGGCGGACCCCGACGAAGAGACGCTGGCCGCAGACGCCAGTGCCCAGCGGGCGCTCGACGGGTTGGCAGTCGACACCCGGCTCCGGCGTGACGACACCCCGCCGCCGGTCGATCTGACTGCGGCCGCGTTCTTCGACGTCGACAACACCCTGGTGCAGGGGTCATCGCTGCTGCATTTCGGCCGCGGCCTGGCCGCCCGCAAATACTTCACCTACCGCGACGTTGTCGGGTTCGTTTACGCCCAGGCCAAATTTCAGGTCATGGGCCGGGAGAACAGCGACGACGTGGCGGCCGGCCGGCGCAAGGCGCTGGCGTTCATCGAGGGCCGGTCGACGGCCGAGCTGACAGCACTCGGCGAGGAGATTTACGACGACATCATCGCCGACAAGATCTGGCCCGGCACCCGGGATCTGGCTCAAATGCACCTCGACGCCGGCCAGCAGGTATGGCTGGTGACCGCCACACCTTACGAGCTGGCTGTCACCATCGCGCTCCGACTGGGGCTGACCGGGGCGCTGGGCACGGTCGCCGAATCAGTCGACGGCGTCTTCACCGGGAGGCTGGTCGGCGAGATCCTGCACGGCACGGGCAAGGCGCACGCCGTGCGCTCGCTGGCGATCCGGGAGGGCCTGAACCTCAAGCGCTGCACGGCCTACTCCGACAGCTACAACGACGTGCCGCTGTTGTCGCTGGTCGGCACGGCGGTAGCGGTCAATCCCGACGCGCAGCTACGTGCGCTGGCCCGCCAGCGCGGGTGGGAGATCCGCGACTTCCGCACCGCGCGCCGCGCCGCGCGGATCGGGGTTCCGTCAGCGCTGGCCCTGGGTGCGGCCGGTGGCGCGCTGGCCGCAGTGGCATCTCGACGGCAGGGCCGCTGATAAGCTGCTCCGGCGAACCCCAATGTGAGCGGAGAGCATCAGCTTCCATGTCAGTCCCCGTAGAAGCGAAAGACCTCATCGGTAAGCACTACCGCTTCCCGGATTACTTCGACGTTGGGCGCGAGAAGATCCGCGAGTTCGCCAAAGCAGTGAAAGACGATCACCCATCGCACTATGTCGAGAGCGCGGCCGCCCAGGCGGGCTATCCCGGGCTGGTGGCGCCGCTGACGTTCCTGGCCATCGCGGGACGGCAGTTGCAGCTGGAGTTGTTCACGAAATTCGACATACCGATCAACATCGCCCGGGTGTTCCACCGGGACCAGAAAATCCGGTTCCACCGGCCGATCGTGGCCGGCGACAAGCTGTTCTTCGACGCCTACCTGGACTCGGTGATCGAATCGCACGGCACGGTGATCAGCGAGATCCGCAGCGAGGTCACCGACGCCGACGGCAACCCGGTGGTGACCAGCGTCGTCACGATGATCGGCGAATCGGCCCACCAAGAGGTCGACGCGTCGGTGACCGCGGCCGCAATTGCTTCGATCGTCAGCAAAGCTTAGGGTCGGCCGCTATGACGCACCGGGCCGCCGAACCTGAAGGCACCGACCTCAGACCGCATTTCGAAGACGTTCAGTCGCACTACGACTTGTCCGACGACTTCTACCGCCTGTTCCTCGACCCCTCGCAGACCTACAGTTGCGCCTACTTCGAGCGCGACGACATGACGCTGGAGGAAGCGCAGCTGGCCAAGGTCGACCTCTCGCTGGGCAAGCTGGGGCTGCAGCCGGGGATGACGTTGCTCGACGTCGGCTGCGGCTGGGGCGCGACGCTACGCCGCGCGATCGAAAAGTACGACGTCAACGCGATCGGTCTGACGTTGAGCAAAAACCAGGCCGCTCATGTGCAGCAGACGTTCGACGAAATGCCAAGCCCTCGCACGAAAGAAGTGCGGCTTCAGGGCTGGGAGCAGTTTCACGAACCGGTGGATCGCATCGTGTCGATCGGCGCCTTCGAGCATTTTGGCCGCGACCGCTACGACGACTTCTTCAAGATGGCCTACGAGGCGCTGCCGGTCGGCGGTGTAATGCTTGTGCACACGATCATCAAGCCCAGCGACGAGGAGTTCGCCGCTCGCGAGCTGCCAGTCACGATGCGTCACTTACGTTTCTTCAAATTCATCATGGACGAGATCTTCCCGGGCGGGGACCTGCCGCAGGCCTCGGTCGTCGAGCAGCACGCCGGCAAAGCGGGTTTCACGCTCACCAAGAAGCAGCAGCTCAGGTTGCACTACGCCCGCACGTTGGACATCTGGGCCCAGACGCTGCAAGCTCACAAGGAGCAGGCGATCGCGATCCAGTCCGAAGAGGTCTACGACCGGTACATGAAGTATCTGACCGGCTGCGCTGACTTGTTCCGCACCGGCTACACCGACGTCTGCCAGTTCACTCTCGTCAAGTAGCTCCCGCGCCGAACGTTCGACTTGTTGCGGTATTCGCCGACGATGCGCCCGACAAGTCGACGCTGGGTGATGATCGCTCAGCCGAAGAACATGTTGCGCCGGCCGGCAAGCAGCCGGTAGAGCGTCTGCTGAATCGTCTCGCGGACTTGGTCGGTCAGTTCGAAGGTGACCATGGGATCGTCGGCGTCGGAGGGATCGTACTCTTCAGTCGAGATCGGTTCGCCGAACGCGATGTGCCACTTCGACGGCAGCGGCACCAGACCGGCCGGGCCGGCCAGCGGGAACAGCGGCGTGATCGGGAAGTAGGGCAGGCCCAGCAGTCGCGCCAGCAACTTGACGTCGGCCAGCATCGGATAGATCTCTTCAGAGCCTACGATCGAGCACGGCACGATCGGCGCCTTGGTGCGCAGTGCCGCCGAAACGAAGCCGCCGCGGCCGAAGCGCTGCAGCTTGTAGCGGTCCTTGAACTGCTTGCCCAAGCCTTTATATCCCTCGGGGAACACCGCGGTCAGCTCACCGGCTGCCAGCAACCGGTGCGCGTCGGTGGTGCACGCCATAGTGTGACCCGCCTTGCGCGCTGTCTCGCCGAGCACGGGCAGATCGAAGACCAGGTCGGCGGCCAGCAGGCGCAGGTCGCGGTGGGCAGGGTGCTCGTCGTGGACGGCCACCGAGGCCATCAGGCCGTCGAGCGGCAGGACTCCGGCGTGGTTGGCAACCACCAGGGCCGCACCGGTGTCGGGCAGATTCTCGACACCACTGACTTCGACCCGAAACCAGGACCGGAAGAAGAATCGCAGCAACGGCCGCACGATGGCGTCGTTGAAGTGGGGGTCGAAGCCGAAGTCGTCGACGTGGTAGTCGCCGGTCAACCGCTGCCGGAGGAATTGTGTGATCGCACCGACCCGCTGAGCGAGTTCGTTGACGGGGGCTTGGGTTTCCGGCCCGGTGCCGGAAATGCGCCGCCTCTCATCGATGTCGCGGACGACATCGGCAAGCTCGTGGGCCGCGCTCTGCGCGTCCGCGCCTGTCAGCAGCGACGGATGACGTCGCGACCCCGCGTTGCGTTGAACATTACGCCGCTGACTTGCCGCACGTCCCGAATTAGCGTGCAGCGGAATCACTTTCGCCTTCGATTCGCCCGCCATAGCATTCACCTCCCCCCCACCCTCAGCAACGGCGCCCGACTGCCCACACGCTGGGCGACCATCACCGCGCTGTCCTCCAAGGAGCGTACCCACTGCGGGTCGATAATGGGAGTCAGGGCCCGGCCGCGAACATAATCGTCGAAAGCCTCGGCCGTCGTCCACTTGGGCTGGTAACCTAGGTCGGCACGCATCCTGGTCGTGTCCATCACCCGGCCGTAACTCAAGTAGTCGAGTTGTTCGCGGTTCAACTCGCTGTAGCGGTTGGCCCGCCTCAGCGAATCCAGCGCCCACAAGGCGAATCCCGGTATGGGAAATGGAATACGGCCGGCTCGCCGGATTGCCTGGGACAGCATGATGATGCCGCTGGCCCCGATGTTGAAGGTGCCCGCCTTCCCGGCCATTGCGGCGCGCTCCAGAGCGCCCAGCGCATCCTGCTCGTGCAGCAGCTGCAACCGCGCGTCGCGGCCGACCACGGTTGGAACCAGCGGGCCGGCCAGGTACCGGGACAACGTGGAGTCCATCGCCGGGCCAATCATGTTGGCCAGCCGCAGAATTGTGACTGCGACATCAGCGCGGCGCCGACCCAGCCCACGCGCATAACCCTCGATGTCGAGGCTGTCCTTGGGAAAACCTTCCCGGAATGGACGACGGCTGCTGGAGTCTTCGGTGAACATCACCGGATCATGTGCGCTCGAGCCGTAGACCTCCGAGGTTGACTTCAACACGATGCGGCGCACCGTCGGCGCCTTCTGGCAGGCCGCAAAGAGTTGCATCGCGCCCATCACGTTGAGCTCTTTCAGCGCCGCTCCCCCGCCGGACCGCGGTGCGTAGGACGCCGCCGCGGCATGCACCACAGTATCGACATCCCCATTTCGGATCACCTTGCCGATAAACGGGTTCCGGATATCGGCGCGGACGAATTCCGCGCGACCCATCCGGCGCAGCATGTCCTTGCTGGGGGCGATCGCGTCGATGGCGATGACCCGGTTGATCAACGGGTTTTGCGCGAGCCGCGCGGTCAGGTAACCACCGAGGAACCGACATGCGCCGGTGACCAGCACAACTTTCGGGTAGTGCACTGAGTCGGTGCCTGATGTGCCGGTACCACCAGTCGATCCGCCCGACGAATCCATCTAGACAGCGTAGCGGGCCGGCTGAAACGACGGCGAGAACGAACCTCGCGCAGCGTGCGTATTACTTACCAAGTTTTCTGCGCTGCACTCGTGTACGACGCAATAATTTGCGGTGCTTCTTTTTCGACATACGTTTGCGCCGCTTCTTGATTACTGAGCCCATGACCCCGCTTATCTGAGTTATGTCCGCGTTTACCGGCATATGGATGACCCGGACACTCTACCCGGCTGCGTCCCGCAAATAGAAAACGGCGTCGGGCACCGACCAGTCACGCACAGACGAGTGGTCGCATCAGGCCGCCACGCGGCCCGCCTCGTCGCCGCTCGGTTGCCTGGTCGCGCTCCTCCTCAGGCCGCTGCGCGGCCCGCCTCGTCGCCGCTCGGTTGCCTGGTCGCGCTCCTCCTCAGGCCGCTGCGCGGCCCGCCTCGTCGCCGCTCAGCCGGCGTCGAAGTAAGACGTCTCCAGCATGTCGTGAACCGCCTTGGCGTGCACTCGAAACGAGCGCCCGACCCGGACTGCCGGCAACTCGCCGTTGTGGACAAGCCGGTAGACGGTCATTTTGCTGACCCGCATCAGCGCCGCCACCTCGGCCACCGTGAGAAATTGAGTTCTGGCCGGCTGGCCGTCGGACGATCCGGTGTCTCGTCCTGATTTACCGCCAGCTGAATCCCGCGCCGATGGCCCATTGATAGACGTCATCGCAACCCAATCAGTCAGGCGCGCGCAGTCCCAGCGGCTTCCCCACCGCTGGCACCCACGCGTGCATACAGGAAGGAGAATAGCGGGACCAGTGGGGTTACTGCGACGGGTGGGGGAAAATCGGCAAAAATTGCCTAATTACTCTGATGTCATTCTTAGCTGCTCAGCGCGGGTTTTTGCGGCCCTGACCGCTTTGTCGAGAGCAGCGCGCAGACCGCCGCGCTCCAATTCCTGCAGCGCAGCGGCCGTCGTACCGCCGGGCGAGGTGACGATAGCCCGCAGCTGCGCCGCGGAGGTGTCCGCCAGAAAGCCGGCGGGAGCTTCGCCGGGTTCCCGCTGCTGCTCCATGCGGTCCAACAGCATCGCTGCCGAGCCGGCCATGGTCTGTGACACCAGTTCGGTGGCCACCGATCGGCTCAGCCCCGCGGCGACGGCGGCGTCGATCAGCGCCTCGACCACCAGGAAGAAGTAGGCCGGCCCGGAGCCGGACACCGCGGTCACCGCGTCGAGCTGCGCCTCCGGCACGCTCAGCACCCCGCCCACGCTGTCGAATAGGGCGGAAACCTCCTTGACCTGCTCGGGTGTGGCGAAGCGGCCCGCGGCAAGCGCGCTGACACCGGCACCCACCAGTGACGGCGCGTTGGGCATCACCCGCACCACCGGCGTTCCGGCCGGCAGCTTGGACTCGAAGTAGCCGGTGGTGATTCCTGCTGCGATGGTGACGACGACCTGCTCGGCGCCGCCGTTGTCGGCTGCGGCCGCCGCACGGGCGATTTCGGCGATCACCGACTCGACGTCGGCTGGTTTGACCGCGACGATGACGAACGTCGCGTTCTCCACCGCATCTCTCAACGACGACACCAGGACGGAGTACGTCTTGGCGAGGTACTCCGCACGCTGCGGAACCCGTTCGACCACCACGATGTCTTTGACTCGTCGCCCGGCGCGTAGCAGCCCGGAGAGTAACGCTTCACCCATGCTGCCGCCGCCGACGATCGCGATTCTGGCCACGGATGAAAGCATGGCAGACGCGTGGGGTCGCCCGGAACTACCGCGGGGTGATCGCAAGCGCGGCGCAGCCGGGCGCAGCGGGTCACCCCCAACTACCGCGGGGTGATCGCAAGCGCGGCGCTAGCCGGGCGCAGCGGGTCACCCTCAACTAGCGCGGCACCATTGCCAGCTGACGGGTCTGCACCACGATGCGGCCCTCGCAGTCGACGACGAGGTGATCCTCGTCGAACCAGTCCTGCCCGATCTGCACGCAAGTGCAAATCACCCGCAGCCAGCCGTCGGCGGGCAGCCCGCGCAGGTAGGCGGTGAGCTGGACGGTGGGCGCCCACCCGGTGCGCCCGACGGCGAAGGTGACCGGCGCGGAGAGATCCCCGCACATCAGGGCGAACAGCGGGTCGGGCGCCACGCCGCGTGGACGCACCCACATCTGCATCACCGGAGCTCGCCCGTCGGTGAGCTCGTGCGTGGACACCAAGGGCCGCACCTCGCAGCCTTCGGCCAGGTGCACCAGCCCGGCCATCGGGTGGCCCGGCCCGATCGGCGCGACGTCGGGCGGTGGTTCGGGCGCCATGAGATCCAGCACCGGGTTGATCGACAGCAGCGGGGCCACGCTGTGCTCCGGGTCGCCGAGGGTGACGACGGCATGTACCGCGGTGCGCTCACCCTGGCTGAGTTCGACGTCAATCACGCTGATCCGGCGGCCGCGTTTGCGGATCGACGTGACGAGCTGCATCGGCCCGGGGTCGGGCGCCCACAGGAAGCTGCCTGACACCGATACCGGCTCGGCTTCGGATTGCCCGCCGTGCGTCGTGCGGGCGGCGTTGGCGCACAGCGCCAGCATGGCGCCGCCGTGCACTTTCGGCCCGATGGTCCAGTGCTTGTTGAGCTCGGCTTCGTAGGCGGAGCGGTGCGGCGAGCCGGCACTTTCTACCTCACGCAGCGCCATGGCGGTGGTGAACAGGGCGTCCATCGACTTCCTCGGTGTCAGCGCAGCAGGTGGGTCCGGGCGAACTGCAGCGACTCGACCAGTACGGTTTCCCGCTCCTGCATCGAACGCGCGCTCGAGGTGGCGACCTCGAGCACCACGTGACCGGAGAAGTTGCCGTTGGCCAGCAGCTGACACACCTCTGCGGTGGGCTGGCTACCCCTTCCCGGGGGCAGGTGTTCGTCGACCGGCAACCCGCTGCCGTCACACAGGTGCAGGTGCACGAGACCCGAGCCCATGCGTTGCGCCATCTCCAATGCGTCGGTGCCGGCAGTGGCGCTGTGTGACAGGTCCAGCGTGTAGTGGGCGTGATTGCCGTCGAGCGGGTCGTAGGACGGCGCGAACGCCGAGAACGCCGGGCCGGGCCCGCCGCCCCGCCTCTGCATCCGCTCGATCGACTGACCCGCCCGGAACAGCCGGTCGGCCCGGAACGGAAACATGTTCTCCACAGCCACCAGCACGCCGCTGGAAGCTTCCAGCTCGGCGACCTGTTCGGTGAAGCCTTCGGCATAGCGACGCTGCCAGCGAAACGGCGGGTGCACGACGACGGTCTGGGCACCCAACTGTTCGGCGGCGCGCACGCTGCGGTCCAATTTGGGGATGGGGTTGGCGCCCCACACCCGCTGAGATATGAGCAGGCAGGGCGCGTGCACCGACAGGACGGGCACAGCGAAGCGTTGAGACATCTTCTCGACCGCGTCGATGTCCTGGCTGGCCGTCTCGCCCCAGACCATCAGCTCGACACCGTCGTAGCCCAGGTTGGCCGCGTACTCGAAGGCGGCCTCGGTCCTCAACGGGTAAACCGAGGCCGTCGAAAGACCGACCTTGATGGCTGGGCGCACTAGTTTCTTGCGGGCTCTCAGCCTGACTGCAGGAGCGCCAAGGGGCCGAACGCGATCAGCGCTCCGACTGCGACCGCGATCAGGGTGCTGGCGGTGTCCACCGTCTTACGAACCACCTGTACGGCGGCCACCAAGCCGAGGATGACCAGCACTGCGAGAACTAGGGCCACGATGTTGTTCCACTGCCAGAGTTGGTCGAAGGCGATGAACAGACCGGCACCAAAGGCAACGGCAAGAATCGATTGCAAGACGACCAGGCCGCCGTGCAGCAGCATCTCTTTCTTGCTTGACCACACGTACTCGCCGGTGTTGTGAGCGCGCAGTTGTCTGGTGTCGAGAAGGTCTTCGTCGACCTCGTCACGGTCCGCCGTTTCTGCGTCCCTGGCACCGCGGCCGGCGAGTGCAGTGCCGTCACCCGGGCCGCCGAACAGCTCGTTGGCATCGTGGGCATCGTGCAGATAGGACCGCACATAGGCCGAGTCCTCACTCGGCGGTTCTGCTTCGCGAACGTCGGTGTCCATGACGTCGACCGGCATGTCGGCGTAGTCCTCGAGCGGGTCGGGGCTCATTCCCTCGGCACTGGAGCGTGGGTCAGCTTGAGTGCGGCCGCCCTCGGCCCGGCCGGCAAAGCGCACTGGGCGCGGGTACTCGCTGCGTACTGGTCCGGAGTTGCGGCGCGGCTGCGGCGGTGACGTCGGCCAGCGCGGCTCCGGCTGCGACCAGTAAGGGGTGGCACTGGGTTCGACGTCCGACTTGTCGGGCGCAGGTTCGTCGACGGGTGTGGGGCTTGGCACAAGGGCAGGCTCGGCGACCGGCGTGGAACCGTTGGGGCGCCGTTCAGGCGCTCTGGAACTGTGCGCTTTCGGGCGGGGCTGGTCGGCTTGCGGAGGCTCGGTCTCGTCGCTGATGACGGGGATTTCGCCGGTCAGCTCGGCGACAGTCACGGCGTCGGTGTTGCCGCGGCGCCGACGACGGCGTCCGGTGACCGGTGGCGCGCCGATCGTCCCATTCTTGGCCAGCAATTCAGCGACCGAGATCGGCCGGGTGGTCTCCGCCCCTTCAGTGTTGGCTTGTGATCCAGTCATCGTTTGTCGCCTCTCGACCGGTCAACCGCAGTCCGATCAACTACCTGACCTCCAGCATCCCGCACAGAAGTCTCCACAAGGGCGGTTCCGTCGGCTTCGCTGTCGAGTTTTCGCAGGATCAACCCCTCCCGCAGCGCCCACGGGCAAATGTCTACCGTCTCAATCGACAACGCACGCATGCTCGCCTCTGCCACCAAAGCTCCTGCCACGATCTGTGGCGCCCGCTCGGCACTGACTCCTTCCAGTTCTGCACGGTCAGCGGTCGTCATCCTAGAGATGAAAGATATGAGTTGTCTGAGGCCATTGAGGGTCAGGGTGCGCTTGACGCGTGGCCCGGCCGCCGAGGGCGCGGCGCCGTTGAGTCGGGCCAGCGAACGGAACGTCTTCGAGGTGGCCACCGCAAGGTCGGGACTGCCGGCTTTCAGCACTGCGGCACTGGCGTCGGCCATTTCGTTGTCGAGCCAATCGCGCAGCATGGCCACGCGGCGGCGGCTCGGTGGGTCGTCAGGCAGCCACTCGCGGGTCAGTCGGCCTGCCCCCAGCGGTAGCGACAACGCGACCTCGGGCTCCTCGTCGACGCCGCTGGACAACTCCAGCGAGCCGCCGCCGATGTCGAGGTTGATGATCCGCCCTGCGCTCCACCCGTACCAGCGACGCACCGCGAGGAAGGTCAGTCGCGACTCGTCGACCCCCCGCAGCACCCGCAGCTCAACCCCGGTTTCGGATCGCACCCGGGACAGCACGTCCTCGGAGTTTTTGGCGTCACGCACCGCGGAGGTGGCGAACGCCATGAGCTCCGTACAGCCCGAACTCGTCGAGATCTTGGCGAACTCGTCGATGGTCGACACCAGCTTGTCCGCCCCGCGCCGGGTGATCTTCCCGGAGTTGTCGATGGCCTCGGCCAGGCGCAGGGTGGCTTTGGTGGAACTCATCGGCGTCGGGTGTCCGCCACGACGGGCGTCGACCACCAGCAGGTTGACCGTGTTACTGCCCACGTCGAGCACGCCTAACCGCACGAAACACAACGTAGCCCGGCGACGATGCGGGCGCGCAGCAACCCGAGGAGGAACCGGCCAATCCGGGCCCGCCCGGCGACGATGCGGGTGCGCGCCAACCCACTCAGCCAACCGTGTGATGATGCTGCAGAGCGGTGCGCGCGATATCACTCGAGGGCCACCGGCGCTCGTGGTATCGCATACGGCGTCACTTTCCAGAAGCCACTGTCGTCAGCAGGAAGGCACTCGAGAGGCGGGTGTGACCGGAGGAAACCCGGCCCGCAGGTCTGCCGCTTACGAGCGGATGTGGACTACCGTGAGCACTGTGACACCGCCGCAACCGGGCGAGGTTGAACTGGATTTCACTCGAGAGTGGGTCGAGTTCTATGACCCGGACAATCCCGAGCACTTGATCGCAGCGGACCTCACTTGGCTGCTGTCGCGCTGGACATGCGTATTCGGCACGCCGGCCTGTCAGGGCACCGTTGCCGGCCGGCCGGACGACGGGTGCTGCTCACACGGTGCGTTCCTCTGCGACGACGATGACCGCGCCCGACTCGATGATGCGGCGGCTCAGCTGACCGACGAGGACTGGCAATTCCGCGACAAGGGTCAGACCAGCAAGGGCTATCTGGAACTCGATGAGCACGACGACGAACCCGCCTGGCGCACACGTAGATACAAGGACGCCTGCATCTTCTTGAACCGGCCGGGATTCGCCGGCGGTGCCGGTTGTGCGCTGCACATCAAGGCGGTGAAGTTGGGAATCCCGCCGCTAAGGATGAAGCCCGACGTGTGCTGGCAGCTTCCGATCCGGCGCAGCCAGGAGTGGGTTACGCGCCCGGACGGCAGCGAAATTCTGAAAACCACCGTGACCGAATACGATCGGCGCGGCTGGGGTTCGGGTGGCGCGGATCTGCACTGGTATTGCACCGGCGATCCGGCGACTCACGTCGGCAGCAAGCAAGTCTGGAAGACCCTGGCCGCCGAACTCACCGAGCTGCTCGGCGAAAAGGCTTACGCCGAACTGGCCGCAATGTGCAAACGACGCAGCGGATTAGGCCTCATCGCCGTCCATCCCGCGACGCGCGCCGCGGAATGACTTCGCGCCATCCGTTCTAGCCCTCGAGCTTGTAGCCCAAGCCCCGTACCGTGACCAAGTGCACCGGATTAGCCGGGTCCGCTTCGATCTTGGAACGCAGCCGCTTGACGTGCACGTCCAGCGTCTTTGTATCGCCGACATAGTCCGCGCCCCAAACCCGATCGATGAGCTGTCCGCGGGTCAACACCCGTCCAGTGTTGCGCATGAGGTATTCCAGCAGGTCAAACTCTTTAAGCGGCAACGTGATCGATCGACCGTTCACCGACACGACGTGGCGCTCGACATCCATCCGCACCGGCCCGGACTCCAGCACCCCATCAGTGACTTCGGGCTCCTCTTCACCCCCGCGCCGCAGCACCGCACGGATCCGCGCGATCAGCTCACGCGCAGAGTAGGGCTTGGTGACGTAGTCGTCGGCACCCAACTCCAGGCCGACGACCTTGTCGATCTCACTGTCTCGGGCGGTAACCATGATCACCGGCACGCTGGAGCGCGCGCGTAACTGCTTGCAGACGTCGGTTCCGGACATCCCCGGCAGCATGAGATCCAGCAGCACGATGTCAGCACCGGCGCGGTCGAATTCGGCCAGCGCTGATTGCCCATCGGTGACCACGGTCGCCTCGAAGCCTTCCCGGCGCAGCAAGAAGGCCAGCGGGTCGGCCAGCGACTCCTCGTCCTCAACGATCAGCACACTTGTCATTACCGCCACTCCTCCTCATCGCTGCGCTCTGCATCGTCGTCGGCGGGTGTCATTACCGCCACTTCTCATCGCTGCGCTCTGCATCGCGGCTCATCGACGTAGTTCTTCCTCTCGTTGCAACTTTCTGGACCGGGGCTCGCAGTTCTGCTGCTCACCGTTGTCCGGATAGGCCGGGATGGCCAAGGTGAAAGTCGACCCCGTCCCGGGCTGACTCCACAAACCGATGTGACCGTTGTGGTTGGCCGCGACGTGCTTGACGATCGCCAAACCCAGCCCGCTACCGCCGGTGGCGCGCGACCGCGCTTTGTCGCCCCGGAAGAATCGCTCGAAGACCCGCTCCTGGTCTTTGCGGGCAATGCCGATGCCGCGGTCGGTCACGGCCATCTCGACGTGCTCGCCCCGTCGGCGGCAACTGACCGACACCAAGGACCCGCGCGGCGAATACGCAATCGCGTTGGAAACCAGATTGGCCAACGCAGTCACCAGCAGGCTCTGATTGCCCAACACTTTGAAACCGCACGGAGTGTCGGTGCGAACTTGGATGTCCGCGTTGTCCGCCGCCACCCTATGACGTGAAATCGCCTCAGCGACAATGGTATCGACGTCGACCGGCGACAAATCGGGCAATCGCTCGGCGCCCTGCAACCGGGACAATTCGATCAGTTCACCAACCATGTGCCCCAACCGATTGGCCTCGATCAGGACCTTCTCGCCGAACCGTTGCACAGTCTCGGGGTCGTCGGGCGAGGACAGCAAAGCCTCGGCGAGCACGGCCATGGCGCCGACCGGCGTCTTGAGTTCGTGGCTGACGTTGGCGACGAAGTCTCGGCGGCTGGCCTCCATCCGGGCGTACTCAGACTGGTCGTAGACGAAGACCACGGCAAAGCGTCGGTCTTCCTGACTCAGTAACCGAGCCTCGCCGTGCACCGACAGCTCAGACCCGCCCACAGACGATCGCTTCTTCGGCAACAGGTCGAACTCAATGTCGTTCCCACTGGCCAGCGCCTCCTGCGCCGCCTGCCATGCCTGGTCGTCGAGCTGGCGGTCACGCACCAACCCGAATTCCTTGGCCCGGTCGTTGAGGTAGACGACGTCGCGGTGGCTATCGACCACGGCGGTACCCAGCGGCGTCAGAGCGACGATCCGCTGCAACATCTGCGCGACGGTGATTCCGGCCAATTCCGCGGCGGACCGTTGGCGGCGCTCGACGACCCGCGACGCCAGCCTGGCCCCGGCGGCAACACCGACGCTCAAAGCCAGCAGAGCTAGAACCCCGGCCAGCAACAGCGCCGAGAACACGGTCACGGTGAAAATCCTACAAATTCTCTTGGACTTTTCCCCAGCAGCGCACCGCTGAAATCGGACAACTCACAGCCCGCGTCACAGGAGTTCGACCGCTGTTCACGGCTTGTTTGCTGAAAAGGACGGGAATTAATTACCGCCTTCGTCAGCCCGTGCTCGTCCGGAGGCGTTTCGCTTGCTATTTCGCACCCTGGCTCGCGACCGCGGCGGCACCGTCGGCGGCGGCATCCGGATCAAGGTAGCTGCCGCCGGCCAACTGTGGGCGCAGCGCGTGGTCAAGGTCGTAACGCAACGGAATTCCGGTCGGGATGTTCAAGCCGGCGACGTCCTCGTCCGACATACCGTCGAGGTGCTTCACCAGAGCACGCAGTGAGTTGCCGTGCGCGGCGATCAGCACCGTCTTGCCGGCCCGCAGATCCGGCACGATGACGTCAGTGAAATAAGGCAGAAAACGTGCGACGACGTCGGCCAGGCATTCGGTCAGCGGACCGCCACCGATATTGGCGTAGCGGGGGTCGGTGTCCTGGCTGAACCGGCTGCCCCTCTCGATGGGCGGCGGCGGTGTGTCGTAGCTGCGCCGCCAGGCCATGAACTGTTCGTCGCCGTAGCGCTCTTTGATGTCGGCCTTGTCCAAGCCCTGCAGCGCCCCGTAATGCCGTTCATTGAGCCGCCAGCTGCGCCGGACCGGGATCCAGTGCCGATCGGCCGTGTCGAGCGCCAGGTTGGCCGTGGAGATCGCTCGGCGCAGCAGCGAGGTGTACACCACATCGGGCAGCAAGCCGTGCTCGGCCAACAGCTCACCGCTGCGAACCGCCTCGCTGCGACCTTTGTCGGTGAGGTCGACGTCAACCCAACCGGTGAAGAGATTCAGCGCGTTCCATTGGCTTTCACCATGGCGAAGCAACACGAGCGTCGCAGTGTCTCCCATGGGCGCAAGTCTCTCACGCTCCCTGGTAGCCGGGCTCGCCGTCGGCCTCGCCAACAGCGCGCAGCGTTTCCGGGTTGTCCGCCGAGCCGGCAACTTGGCCCGACTCCTCTTCGTCGATCAAGTGGGCGAACGCCTGCAGGTTCTTCAACGACTCACCCCGCGAGACCCGCCACTCCCATTCTTTCTGAATTGACGAGCGGAAACCCAACTCCAGCAAGGTATTGAAGTCCGTGTCCACCGCCTCGAGAACCTGCCCGAGCACCCGGTCGATCTCAGCCGCGTCGACCGACGCCAACGCCAACCGGCCGACCAGGTAAATATCACCGACGTTGTCGAGGGTGTAGGCGACGCCGTACAACCGGCGGTTGCGCTTGAGCAGGAAACGGTAGACGCCCTCGTTGTTCTCGTCGGGTTTGCGACAGACGAACGCCTCGATGCGCACCGAATGCTCGCCGATACTCAGGATGGTGTTCGTCTTGAGCCGGCGCTCACCGGGCAGCTCGACCACCAGTCCCGGCAGCCCGCCGTGCGCACCCTTGTGCCGCGAGTAGGGCAACTCGCTGGCTTTGAGCGCGTCCTCGATGATCCGCTGAACGTAGGTCATCGCCTCGGCTGGCCCTTCGTCAGCGCTAGTCATGGCGCCACTTCTCGAACCCGGCTACGTCGGCTCCATCGTCGTTGGCGCGGCTAGTCATGGCGCCACTCCTCGAACCCGGCTACGTCGGCTCCATCGTCGTTGGCGCGGCTAGTCATGGCGCCACTCCTTTGAATTCACGACGGGGCGACCAGCGGCGGGACCGCCGGGCCGACGCCAGATCGCGCACCCGACGCCGACGGGTAGTCGTGTAATCGGCGATCGCACGCCGATAGCTGGACAGCAGTGCGTCGACGGTGTTGTCCCAGGAGAAGGTCGCCGCGTGCTCGACCGCCGCGCGGCTCATCGCCCAGCCTCGGGGCCCGGCGCTGACCCGCAGCGAATCGTCGATGGCCGCGGCCCACTGGTCGACGTCGTGGCCGTCGACCAGCGTGCCACTGGTGCCGTCGCGAACCGCCACCGGCAGCCCGCCGACCGCAGCGGCCACCACCGGCGTCCCGCAAGCCTGCGCCTCCAAGGCCACCAGACCGAAGGACTCCGAATAGCTGGGCACCGCGACCAGGTCGGCTGCCCGGAACAATTGCGCCAAGTCTTGTCGGGACTGCGGCGGCAAGAAGGTCACCTGCGCTCTGATACCCAAATCCTCGGCCAGCCGAACCAGATCGTCGGGTCCCGCCAGATCGGTTCCGGAGGCGCCGCCCGCCACGACGACGCGTATCCGCCGCAATTTCGCCGCGGCGCGCAGCAGGATGTCGGGGGCTTTCAGCGGCTGTATTCGCCCGACGAAAGCCACCACCTGTTCGTCGAGCGGCAGCCCCAGCGCTGACCGGGCCGCTTGCCGGTCACCGGGACGGAACACGTCGAGATCCACCCCCGGATGCGCGACGTCGATCCGCGCCGGATCAGCGCTGTGCAGCGAGATCAGTTGCTGCGCTTCATCTTCGGTGTTTACGATCAACCGATCGGCTTCGTCGACGACCTGTTGCTCGCCGACCGCGCGCAACGGCGGCTCCGGCTCCTGCCTGACACTGCCGTCGGCCAGCGCGGCGTTTTTCACACCGGCCAGCGTGTGCGCGGTGTGCACCAGCGGGACCGCCCACCGGTCGCGGGCCAGCCAACCGACCTGACCGGACAGCCAGTAGTGCGAGTGCACGATGCCGTAGTAGCCAGGTTCGTGGACGGCTTCAGCGCGCAGCACCCCGGCCGCGAACGCGCACAACTGGGTCGGCAGGTCGTATTTGTCCAAGCCTTCAAACGGCCCGGCCACCACATTGCGGACCAGCACGCCGGGCGCGACGTGCACGATCGGCGGGTCGGCAGACGTGGTGGCCCTGGTGAAGATCTCAACCTCGACGCCGCGCCGAGCAAGGTGCAGCGCGCTTTGCAGCACGTAAACATTCATCCCACCGGCGTCCCCGGTGCCCGGCTGGGCCAATGGCGACGTGTGCACCGACAGCACCGCCACTCGGCGCGGATCTAGATCAGAAACGTCTGGCCAGGAGAAGTCGGTGTGCCGCACCCCGCCATCTTTGCAGCAACAGCTGATGTGCCAGGTCAGGCAGACGCGTCAGCCGCATTGGTGTCGACGCTCAACGTCGATGCCACCGTTGCCGTCCGGCCCAGTGCGCGGCGCATGCCTCCGACCGGGTCGGCGTACAACCCGCCCAGCGAAACGATCCCGGCGCCCGCTTCCTGCACCCGGTTGCCGAACACCGTCACCCGGATGTCGCGAGGCGGCAGCACCGAGCGCGCGGCAAATCCGGCTTCCACGCCGGCCATCGCTTCGGGATATTCGGTGAAGGCCTGGCCGCCGACGACGAGCTCGTCGGGGTTGAGCAGATCGCGCAGCAATGCCACCGACTCGCCGAGCACCCGGCCCCGCTCGCTCAGCAGCTGCCGAGCCTGCTCGTTGCCGGTGCGCGCCGAGCGCAACAGCTCAGTGATCGCGGTGGAGGTGTTGTTGCGATTCGCCGCGGGCAGCAGCCGCAGCTTGCGGGCCGCCGCCACCACCGCCTCATCACTGACCGTGGTCTCCAGCTGGCCGCTACCACCCAACAGTTCAGAGTGCGCCGGCAGGTGCGCGATGGTGCCCGGCCCACTGGCCGGGCTGTGCACTCGACCGCCGATCAACAGCGCGTAGCCGACGGTCTCGCGGGCGTAGACGTACAGCGACGTCGAGGCGCTCGGCGTGAACCGGCGCATCCCGAGCAGCAATTCGGCTCCGGCCATCGCGTCGACATGTGACGCCACCGACACCGGCAGGCCCAGCGCATCACTGAGCGCGGGTCCGATCGGCGCCTGCTTCCAGCCCAGCCGAGGGTGGTCGACGTGGCCGGTTGCTCTGTCGACAGCACCGCCGATGGCCACCCCGACCCACAGCGGGCGCCGACGGTGCCAGCGCCGCAGGTACCGGCGGGCGCCTTCGGCCAGCGATGCCAGCGCGGGCCCTTGCGCGTTGTGCGGAGTCGGGGTCTCGACGGCGTCCAGGGTGCGGCCGAAGAGGTCCGTGGCCACGATGCTGGTGATTCGGGCGCCGACGTGGATGCCCAGGGTCAGAAACGGTTCGTGGTTGACCTCGACGGGCACCCGAGGCCGTCCGATTGCGCCGGCGACCGCCAAGTCGGCGCGCTCGCGCAGCACGCCGGCGTCGAGAAGGGCGATGACTTGCCGGTTCACCGTCGCGATGCTGAGCGAGGTAACGGTGGCAATAACGTCGCGACCGATCGGGCCGCGCAGCCGCACCGCCCGGAAGACCGACGCCGCGGCGGCATCGGAGAGGTGCAGCGACGGCGCCACCACACGTCGACGCGAACGCAGCGGCGAAGGATGATCGTGCGAATGAACGGTGAGAGTGGTCGAGCGCACGGGCTGTGTCCTTGTCTCCAGGTCCGGTCGGTCGGGCTCTAGGGCCGCACGTCCGGCTTGCGTGTCAGCTCAGGCCGGATCAGGCGCGGCGAATTGCGCGGCAACAACACGCGCAGTCCGCGAAAAGACACGCGGACCCACACCCGAAGAGCGCACTGGAGTACACACCGAGAAATTTAGCACGTCTCTTAGAATTGTTCCGGTGACTCGAGCCCAGAAACAAAGAACGGCGAAGCAAGTCGCGGTGGTGACCGGAGCCAGCGCAGGCATCGGCGAAGCCACCGCCAAAACCCTTGCCGCGCAAGGCTTTCACGTCGTAGCAGTGGCGCGCCGCGCTGATCGCATCAAAGCGCTGGCCGATGAGATCGGCGGGACGGCCGTTGTGACCGACGTCACCGACGAAGCCGCGGTCGACGCGTTGGCCGGTGAATTGGACCGAGTCGACGTGCTGGTGAACAACGCCGGTGGCGCCAAGGGACTGGAACCAATCGCCGACGCCGATCTCGATCACTGGCGCTGGATGTGGGAGACCAACGTGCTCGGCACGCTGCGGGTGACCCGCGCGCTACTGCCGAAGCTGATCGATTCTGGCGACGGCTTGATCGTCACCGTCACATCGATCGCGGCGATGGAGGTTTACGACGGCGGCTCCGGCTACACGGCGGCCAAGCACGCCCAAGGCGCGCTGCACCGCACCCTGCGCGGTGAGTTGCTCGGAAAACCGGTGCGGCTCACCGAGATTGCGCCCGGGGCAGTGGAGACGGAGTTCTCGCTGGTCCGGTTCGACGGCGACCAGCAGCGGGCCGACGCGGTGTACACCGGCATCACACCGCTAGTGGCCGCCGACGTCGCCGAAGTGATCGGCTTCGTGGTCTCTCGCCCGTCGCACGTCAACCTCGACCAGATCGTGATCAAACCGCGCGATCAGGCTTCGGCGACCAGGCGGGCTAACCGCCCGGCTGCTCGCTAGTGGATTCGCTGGGTGATTCCGACGTCGTGGTGGGAGTGCCCGACAGCGTCGGCGCGCTGCTGGGCGTGACGGGTGCGTTGTGCGGTATCGACACCGGCGACGGCTTGGCCCCGCTGGGCTGCGGCAGCGCCGACATGCCCGTCCACGTATCCCAATCCACCGCCCAGTCCCAGACGTCGCCGTCGGAGTAGGAGAGTTCGATGGAGCTGCCGGTGACCTCGACCGGGTCGCCGTACAGCGCGCTGCTGTAGTACTGCGCGGCGTCGGACGTCGACAGGTTGATGCAGCCGTTGGTGACGTTGCTGTTGCCTTGCGCGCCCGAACTCATCGGGTTGGCGTGGATGAATTCGCCGTTGTTGGAGATCCGGACGGCCCAGCGCTCATGGGCGTTGCTGTAGCCGGCTGCCGGGTTGGACATGTAGAAATCGGAATACTTCTCGGTGACGACGTGGATGCCGTTGCGGGTCACGTTGCGCGCCTTATCGGCTTCACCGTAGCTGCACGGGAAATCCATGATGACGCCTTCGTCACGGACCACCTGGATGCGGTGCGAGGAGACTTCGGCTTTGACGATCTGGCGCCGACCGACGTTGAAGTTCAGCGATATGTCCTGAGCTCCATAGGCGCCGTCGCCGAGAGCCACTCCATAGAGCTTGGCGTCGACATCGACCTTCGTGCCGGCCGGGTAGTACTCCCGGGTCCGGTAGTGCACTCGGGAGCCCTGCGACTCGTCGGGCAACCAGGCCCAGCTGCCTTCGACCGGCGGATCGGTAGTGATCTTGAGCGCCCGTTGGACTGCGGCCTTATCGCTGATGTGCGCGTCGAATTGGATGATCACCGGTGCGGCGATCCCCACCGTCTGGCCGTCACCGAGTTGGAATTGGCCGTCAACCTTCTTGGTGGGCGTGACCGTGCTGAAACGCCCGGCGACCGCGACGGGCTTGCCGTCGTGCCCGACGACTGAACCCGTCCAGGTGTACGTGGAGTCGTAACCCAGCGGCTCGGTGATGGTGTACAGCGTGCGGTCCTGGTTGAGGGCCCCGCCGACCACCTTGCCCGCGGAGTTGGCCAGCGCCACGTGCTGGAACCACCCGTCACGCACTTCGACGCTGACCGGTGCGGTGGGAACCACGTCGCTGGCGGCACTGGCAGGCCGGAAGATCAAACTCGGCGCCGGCGGCGGCTTGGGCTTCTCGGCTTGTTTGCTCGTTCCACCGAAGCATGCGGCCAGCAGGTTCGGTGCAAACACTCCCACCGCGAGCGCCGAAATGGCCCGGCGCCGGCTCATCGGCGGCGGAACGCTGGCTGTACTCACGACTGACCAAGATACCGGGCGGATCGCCGGCAGCACGAAACGTGCAGCTACAACACGCAGCCGACCAGCACCGGTTCGGCCTCCAGTGTGATGCCAAACACGTCGCGCACGCCATCGCGCACTGTGCGGGCCAGCGCGAGCACCTCGGCGGCGGTGGCGTCGCCGCGGTTGGTCAAAGCAAGCGCATGCTTGGTGGATAACCGGCAGGTCGAGGTGTCCGTGCCGGGATAGCCTTTGCTGAAACCGGCGTGCTCGACCAGCCACGCGGCGGCCAGCTTGACCCCGTCGGGCGCCGGGAAGTGCGGCACCGGTCCGTCCATCAGGTCGGCCAGCCGCCGGTAGACCTCGTCGGCGACGACGGGATTGGTGAAAAACGAGCCGACGCTCCAGGTGTCGTGGTCGTCGGCGTCGAGCACCATGCCTTTGCGTCTGCGCAGCTTCAGCACAACCTCCCGAACGGCGGCGGGGTCGGCACGCTCGCCGCTGACCGCGCCGAGGGCAGTGGTCAGCTCGCCGTAGCGCAGCGGCGCGCTGCGTCCGGAGGCGTCCAACGCGAATTCCACTTCGAGCACCACGGCCGGTCGGGCGTCGGCACCCTTGAGAGCGCTGGTGCGGTAGCCGAAACGAAGGTCGGCGGCCGGCACCCAGCTCACTGCGCCACTGCGGCGGTCCAGCAGCCGGACCCGGGTGATGGTGTCGGAGACCTCTACGCCGTAGGCGCCGACATTCTGCACCGGCGTCGCCCCGGCTGATCCCGGGATGCCGGACAGGCACTCGAGTCCGCCCAAACCTGCCGCCAGGGCCCTGCCCACTACGTCGTCCCACACCGCGCCGGCTTCCACGCGAAGCGTGTCGCCCTCGATCGTCACCGCGTCGTTGACCAAGCGCACGACGGTCAGGTCGGTGACGGTGTCGGCGATCACCACGTTGGAGCCGCCGGCCAGCAGCAGAACCGGGGCGGCACCCTCGGCGTCCAACTGACGCACCGCCGTGACGACCTGTTCGGTGGTTGTGCAGGTGATCACCCGCCGGGCCGTCGGGCCGATCCGCAGCGTCGTCAACGGCGCCAGCCACACCGCTTCCGCGACGTGCGCGCCGGCGAACGGCGTTCCCACGTCGCGCTGTTTCATGGAGCTTGACGGTAGCCTGACCTGCTATGCCGCGTTCATTCGACATGTCCGCCGACTACGGCGGAAACGTCGAACAGGTCCATGCAGCGTTCAGCGACCGGCAGTACTGGCTGGCCCGCCTCGCCGGTTCCGGCGCCGACGACGCCGCCCTCGAATCCATCCGGTTGGGTGGCCCGGACGGCCTCGACGGCAGCGTCGAGGTCGTCACCACGCAGGTGATCCGCGCCGACCGGCTACCCGGTGTCGTCACGCAGTTTCACCGCGGCGATCTGCGCATCCGGCGGGAAGAGAATTGGGGTCCGGTCTCCGGCGGCGTCGCCAACGCCACGATCATGGGCACGATCGCCGGTGCGCCGGTGGCGCTGTCGGGTACCGCGGAGTTGGCTCCGATCACGGCGGCGGGCGGCGCACGGCTCAAGTTCTGGGCGACCGTCGAGGTGCGTATTCCGTTGGTCGGCGGGAAGGTCGAAAACTTCATCGGCCGCCAATTGGTCGAGTTGCTGATCGCTGAGCAGCGATTCACCACGTTTTGGATCGCCCAGCAGATCTGAGGCACTCGCCGAACCTCATGCTGCAGTGGCGTCGGCGGATGCCGCACCGCTTACTCTGTGGCGTATGCGGATTGCCTTGGCGCAGATCCTCAGCGGCGCCGACCCGGCGGCGAATTTGCAGTTGGTGCGGGAGTACAGCGGCCGGGCCGCCGAGGCCGGCGCACGGCTCGTGATATTTCCGGAAGCGACCATGTGCCGGTTCGGTGTCCCGCTGGCGCCGATTGCCGAGCCGGTCACCGGGCCCTGGGCGCAGGGCGTGCGGCAAATCGCCAGAGACACGGAAATGACCGTCATCGCAGGCATGTTCACTCCCGCCGACGACGGACGGGTCACCAACACGTTGATCGCGGTCGGTCCGGGCGCGCCCGAGCAGCCCGACGCCCACTACGACAAGATCCATCTCTACGACGCGTTCGGGTTCGCCGAGTCACGCACCGTCGCACCCGGGCGGAAGCCGGTGGTGGTCAGCGTCGACGGCGTCGGCGTGGGACTGAGCACCTGCTATGACATCCGCTTCCCGGAGCTCTACACCGAGCTGGCCCGCCGCGGTGCGCAGCTGATCGCGGTCAGCGCCTCGTGGGGATCGGGGCCGGGCAAGCTGGAGCAGTGGACCCTGCTGGCACGCGCCAGGGCGTTGGATTCGACGAGCTACATCGCCGCTGCCGGGCAGGCCGACCCCGGCGCCGCGCTGTCCTCGAGGGAGTCGCCAGGCGCGCCTACCGGGGTGGGCGGCAGTTTGGTGGCGTCTCCATTCGGTGACGTGGTCACCGCTGCGGGCGCCGCGCCGGAGTTGCTGCTTGCCGACATCGACCTGGACGAGGTCTCGGTGGCCCGCGACAGGATCGCGGTGTTGCGCAACCATGCGGACTTTAGCGCGGTGGGTAAGGCAGAATCTCGCAGATGACTGATCCGCACGGACCACCTCACGCCGACGACTCGGCGCGTTGGGCGCGCCCCGGCTCGTTCTCGCCGGCCCCGTCGGAGTCACCGACCGCGCGGCTGGGTCCCGGCGACACCCAGGAGTTCCCGGGCCGTCAGCCGCCGGCTGCGTTCAACGAGCCGCCGCACGCTTACCCACCCGGACCGCCAGATCCGGGCTTCGCCGGACCGACCGAACCGTTTCCCAACGCCGCGCCCCCGCCGGAGGGCAGATCGCGCTTCGGTTTTCTGCGCGACCCGATGTCGATCACGCTGATCTTCGTCATCGTGTTAGCCCTCATCGGTGTCGGGGTGGTCGCCGCCGAGCTCATCGCCCGGCACATCGCCGTCGACAAAGTGACCAAGGCGGTGGAGTGCGAAGCCAACGACAGCGCCTCGGTGTCTTTCGGCGCGATGCCGCCGTTCCTGTGGCAGCACATCAACGGCGAGTACACCAACATCTCCATCCGGACCGCCGGCAATCAGCTCCGCTCGGCCAAAGGCATGAAGGCTGACATCGAGATCCGCGACGTGAATTTGCATGGCGATGCCAACTCCAAGGGCACGATCGGCGCGCTGGACGCCACCATCGACTGGACCGCCGCGGGAATCAAAGAGACGGTGCAAGACGCCATACCGATCCTCGGCAACTTCATCAGCAGTGACGTCACGACCAATCCCGGCGACGGCACAGTGCAGATGAAGGGGACCTTGGAGACCATCACCGTCAAGCCGCAGGTGGCGGACGGCGGACTGTCGCTGCAAGTGGTCAACTTCAAGGGGGTCGGCTTCACGCTGCCCAAGGAAAGCATCCAGACCACCATCGACGCCTTCACTTCCAGGCTGACCAAACAGTTCCCGTTGGGCATCCACGCCGACAGCGTGCAAGTGACCGACAGCGGGGTGGTCGGCCAGTTCTCCACCCGCAACGCCGCCATTCCGCCAGGCCAGGCAGACTCCTGCTTCGCCAATCTGTAAGCGGATCGACGACACCGGATTCATCGTTGATATGAAAAGGAATTGAAAGGACCAGCCGTGATCGGTAAGGGAGAATCTCGCTTGTGACGACTCCGCAAGGACCTTCGGATGGCGACCCGCAGGAATGGGCCCGGCCCGGCGGGCCGGTTGACCCGCGGCAGCGGCCGGGGCCTCCGACGCCCCCGCCTCCGCACGACCAGCCGCCGCGGTTCCAACCGCCACCGCCGTCGGCCTCGCCGACCCGCCAGATACCCATCCAGCAACCACCGCCGCCGCCCGGCCGGCAACGCCCACCGGGGCCGTCCGGGCCGCCGCCGCACGGGCAGTCCCCGCGCCAGCCCGCACCGCCGCCGCACCAACCGCATCGTCAGCCGCCGGGTCCGCCGCCTTACGCCCAGTCGCAGCCGCCCGGCCCGTCCCGGCAGCTGTATGAGCAGGCCACCACCCACATTCCGACACCGCCTCCCAGCACACCGACGACGTCGGACAAGCAGCCGAAGACCAGGAATATCAAGCGGCTCCCGGTCACAACAGTGCTCATCGTGGTGCCGGTGTTGTTACTCGTCATCGCGGTCGCCGCGGAGCTGTACGCCCGCCACGTCGCCAACGGCAAGGTGGCCAGCGCGGTGGTGTGCGAGGTGGAAGACAGTGCCAGCGTGTCGTTCGCCGAGACACCGCCGGTGTTGTGGCAGTACCTCACCGGCCACTACAGCGACATTTCCGTGCAGACCGGCGGCAACCAGGTGCGCAGCGCCAAAGGCATGAAGGTGTCACTCGATATCCAGGATGTGCGGCCGGGCAGCGGCAACAACTCGCAAGGCACCATCGGCTCCCTGAGCGGGACCATGACCTGGTCGTCCGATGGCATCAAACAGTCGATCCAAGATGCCATTCCGGGTTTGGGCAGCCTGGTCGCCAGTAAGGTCACGACGGACACCGGCGCCGGGACCGTACAACTCAAGGGCTTGCTCGACAGCGCCACCATCAAACCCCAGGTGGCCAACAATGCGCTGAAGCTACAGGTGGTCAACTTGTCCGCGCTGGGCTCGAAGTTGTCGACGGACAGCGTGCAGAAGGACTTGGACGACTTCACGTCGAAAACGACGACGAATTACGGGATCAACGTCCACATCGACAGTGTCAAGGTGACCGACACCGGCGTGGAAGTCGCGTTCTCGGCGAACAACGCCGTCATCCCGGCCGCTTCGTCCTCCTCGGGGTCGAGCCAGGACTGCTTCAGCGGGCTCTGACCGACGACTGAGCCAGGCGGCGGCGACCCGCTAGTCCAGGCCGGACAGCACGGCACGAGTGCCGGACAGTCCGAGTCGGGTGGCGCCGGCGTCTAGCATGGCGAGGGCGTCGGCGGTGCTGCGGATGCCGCCGCTGGCCTTCACGCCCAGCCGCCCGCCGACCGTCTCAGCCATTACCGTCACCGCCCGCACCGAAGCACCGCCCGCCGGGTGAAAACCGGTCGACGTTTTGACGAAGTCCGCGCCGCCATCCTCGGCGACGCGGCACACCTCGGCCAGAATCCGCTCGTCCCCCGCGGTCAGCAGGACCGCCGACTCCACGATCACCTTCAGCACCGCCGCAGGAATCGCAGCCCGCACAGCTGCGATGTCGGCTCGGACAGCGGCGGTTTGGCCGGCGAGCACAGCGCCGACGTCGATGACCATGTCGACCTCCGCAGCACCGGCGTCGACGGCCTGGGCGGCTTCCTCGGCCTTGACCGTGGACAGATGCTTGCCGGAGGGAAAACCCGCCACGGTGGCGACGAGCAGGCCGGTGTCGGCGGCCTGTGCCGCGGTCGGCACCATGGAGGGCGAGACACACACCGCATAGACCCCAAGCGCAGCGGCTTCTGCCACCAGTGCGACCACGTCCGCGGCGGTGGCCTCGGGTTTGAGCAGGGTGTGGTCGACCAGCGCCGCCACTTGACTGCGGTCCGGGTAAGAGGGCACTACAACGACTCCTCGTCGCCCCCGGGATTGCAGCCCGTGTTCAGCATCGTGGTGTCGTCGACGACCGGGCGCCAAGGTTCCAGGTTCCAGCTGACCTTCCCGGGTCGGGCCAACTCGGCCCACTCCCAGTGGCAGCGAAATTGCGCGCGCATCCCCGCCGTATCGGCGTCGGGCGAGCGCGCGAGCACCTCACTCCACGCTTCGTCGGCGTCTGTGTCAGAGCCGGGCTGCCGGGAAGCCGCCCGCCCGGACGGCGTGGGATAGACCCGCAGGCTGGGTCCCTGGCTCAGGTGCACCCACTCGGTGTGGTCGACGAAAGGCGGCGGGTACGGCGCAGCAACCGACACCCCGCCCGGGTTGGCGGACGCCGCACCACCGCCCACCGCGGCTACCGACACCAGCGGCCGTTGCCGCCAGCAGGACGGCGAAAGGCGCTCGCATCGCCCTAGCGGGATTTGCCTTGAATGTCCAAGAGTTTCGGTCGCACGTCGACCAGATAGACACCCGCCGCGCAAGCGGCTACCGCCGTCCCGAGCACGCCGGTGGCCCCGAACAGCAGGTTCAGCACTACTGCGCCACCCAGGATGAGCAGCCATACCGGCTTGGTCAGCTTCTCAGCGGCGGTGTAGGCGTCGGGTCGCTGCATAGCCGCATGCACGAGCGCATACAGCGTCACCACGGCCACAGCGTATCTGCAAGACGGTTAGGACCGTAACCACCACGTTCACGCCGTAAGCGTATGCGGGCAGCGGCCCAACCGTCGAGCGTGCCCGGTTCGGGGCGCCCGACCGGGCACCCCCAAACCGCTGTCTACTTCTGGGTGATCTTCTTGGTGGGCGCCTTCTTGGCCGGTGCCTTCTTCGCCGCGGTCTGCTTGACCGGAGTCGAGGCGACCGCCTTCTTCGCCGGGGCCTTCTTGGCCGGCGCCTTCTTCACCGGCGCCGGTGCTTTCTTCGCCGCAGGCTCTGCTTTCTTCGGCGCAGGCTCCGCCTTTTTGGCCGCAGGCTCCGCCTTCTTCGACACTTCCTTCGTGGGCTGTTCCTTCTTCGGCAAGTCGATGCCGACCAGCTTGGCCGCCCGCTCGCCGACAGCGCGGGTTTGCGATGCCACGGTGCCCAGCGCTTCCTGGGTCAATTCCACAGCCTGGTCGACGTAGCCCTCGGCGCGCGCCGACACGTCCTCCAAGCTGCCTTGTTGGCTGAGCAGCCGCTCAAGCGCTGCTTCCCCCCGCTCGACGAGTTCGGCGTAGCGGGTGCTGGCGGCTTCGACGTAGCCTTCGGCAGCCGAACGCAACTCGTCCGCGGTGAAGCGTCCGCGCAGCTCGCGCAGCTGGGCCGGTAGATCTTCCTGCAGCTTGGTCAATCGGGCCCGGCTCTCCTCGACGCGGCTGCGGGTGTCGCTGCGGGTATCACCCGCGCGCTCACGAAACTCAGTGAGCAGCTCGTTGACGGTGGCCAGGGCCAGGTCGGCCGCCCCAAGCGCCGCGAGCAACGGAGTTCTCAGTTCGTCGATGGTCGGATTGTCGGCCATTATTTTCCTTTCCGGTTCGGTCCACGAATAGTTTCGTGGATCGTTCAGGGTGTTGGCGATTGAATAGTCCGCAGTCATTTTTCTATGCGGACGTCGTCTCCCCCTGCGCAGTTGCATTCTGTTGTTCATTCTGTTGGACGAAGGAGGTGTAGATATCGAGCAGGACCTGTTTCTGCCGCTCGGTGATCGCCGCGTCGGTGATGATCGCGTCTTGAACCTCGCTGGTCTCGCTCGGCTCAAGGATTCCTGCCCTTATGTAAAGCACTTCGGCGGAAACCCGGAGCGCTTTGGCGATCTGGTTGAGAACATCCGCCGACGGTCTGCGCAATCCCCGCTCGATCTGACTGAGATAGGGGTTGCTGACGCCGGCCTTCTCCGCCAGCTGCCGCACCGACACCTGGGCGGCCTCGCGTTGCGACCTGATGAAACTGCCGATATCCGACGCAGCGGTCGACACCACGGCGGCAAGCTTTTCTTCCTGCGGCATGGCGACTCCCGGCAATTCGGACGGTTGGTGCTCGCCACACAATACGACGTGCCGCTAACTCTTGCAAGCGCTGTTAGCGCAGCTTAAAAAATGAGCTGCGCGACGGTGTAGATCACAGTTCCGGCCAATGCGCCCACCACGGTGCCGTTGATTCGGATGAATTGCAAATCCCGGCCGACGTGCAGTTCGATACGTCGGCTGGCCTCCTCGGCATCCCAGCGTTCGATGGTTTCGGTGATGATCGCCGTTATCTCCACCCCGTATTGCGACAGCAGATGCTGAGCGGCGCGCACCAGCCAGTTGTCCACTTTGTCGCGCAGCTCAGCGTCGTCTCTCAGCGATTCGCCGATTCGCAGCGCCGAATCGGCGATGCGACCCCGCAACGCGCTCGAAGGGTCGTCGACACCCTCGATCACCAGCCGTTTGAGCGTCTTCCATGCGGTGGCCGCGGCGTTGGTCACCTCGTCGCGGGCCAGTAGCTGCTCCTTGACTGCTTCGGCGCGCGCGATAGTGGGCGCGTCGTGCTGCAGGTCGTCGGCGAATTCGAACAGGAATCGGGTCGCCGAGCGACGCAGTTCGTGATCAGGATTGCGGCGCACTTTGTCGGTGAAGTCCATCAGCTCGCGGTGAATGCGGTCGCCGACGAGATGATCGATGAACCGCGGCGACCAGGTGGGGGAATCCCGCTCCACGACGCGTTGAATGACTTCGCCGGCGTTGAGCGACCACTGAAAGGCCCGGTCGGCCAGCAGCTGAATCAGCGCCTCCTGTCTGTTCTCAGCCAGCAAGGTGGCTAGCACCCGGCCCACCGGCGGACCCCACTGCGGCTCGGCGATACGCCGCACGATCATGCGGTCGATGACCTGCTGGACATCTTCGTCGCGCAGCAGCTCCACCAGCACCCGCAGCACCGTGGACGTCTCGGCGGCGACTCGCTGCGCATGCGACGCCTCCGACAGCCACTTGCCCAACCGGCCGGCCACTTCGGCATCCCGGATCTTGGTCTCTACGACCGGCGGCGACAGAAAGTTCTCCCGCACGAAGGTTCCGAGACCTTCACCGAGCTGATCTTTCTTGCGCTTGATGATCGCGGTGTGCGGGATGGGAATGCCAAGCGGATGCTTGAACAACGCGGTGACAGCGAACCAATCGGCCAGCGCCCCCACCATGCCGGCTTCCGCGGCGGCGGCCACGTAGCCCACCCACGCGTCGGCGACTCCTTTGGCCTGCGCCCAGCGGCAGCACAAAAACACCGCGCTGGCGCCGACGAGGAAGCCCAGCGCCACTACCTTCATGCGCCGCAGCGCACGTCGTCGCTCGGCGTCGGCCGCCGGGTCGGCCGCGACGAAGGATTCCGCGAAGGAACCGCTCGCCCGCGGCGTGAACAGGCCTGATCCGGACGCAGGCGGACCTGCAGACGCGGACGCTTCGTTGAGTTGCAGTGCCACCACACCATCATCCGCCATGCCGCCGGACGCCTCGGGATGATCCGAGCGGTAGGCAAAGTTAGTGTGACTGCTTCGCCAACGAAGCGGGATAACGGCCCTTAAAGCCCGTACTATCTCAGGTGTCTAAGGAATGGGATTCGGCGATAGTGGCAAAGCACGTCACGGTTGCGGCCGTGAAGACGGATGGTCGGAAGCGGCGCTGGCACCGGCACAAGGTGGAGCGGCGCAACGAGCTGATCGACGGCACTATCGAGGCGATCCGCCGGCACGGCCGCTTTCTGAGCATGGACGAGATCGCCGCCGAGATCGGTGTCTCCAAAACCGTGCTGTACCGCTACTTCGTCGACAAGAACGATCTGACCAGCGCGGTGATGATGCGTTTCACGCAGACCACGCTGATTCCCAACATGGCCGCGGCGCTGTCGTCGAACATGGATGGGTTGGAACTCACCCGAGAGATCATCCGGGTATACGTCGACACCATCTCCGCCGAGCCGGAGCCCTATCGCTTCGTGATGGCCAACAGCTCACCGAGCAAAAGCAAGGTCATCGCGGACTCTGAGCGCATCATCGCCCGCATGCTGTCGGTGATGTTGCGCCGGCGCATGCAGGAAGTCGGAATGGACACCGGCGGAGTGGAGCCATGGGCCTACATGATCGTCGGGGGCGTACAACTGGCCACCCACTCGTGGATGTCCGACCCCCGAATGAGCACGGAAGAGTTGATCGACTACCTCACTTTGCTGAGTTGGAGTGCAGTGTGCGGGATCGTCGAAGCGGGCGGCTCGCTGGAGAAGTTCAACGCACAACTGCATCCGACGCCGATCGTGCCCTCACTCGAGCTGGCGGACTGACGAAACCCCGGACACGCGCCTGGGATTGCGGTCGGGGCAACGATGGACCCGCCTACCGCGCGGTCAATTGCATCGGTTCGAACCGAAGTATAAGGTCTGCGGCTATGACGCAAGGGGTTGACCACCGGGAGTCGGCGGAGCTGAAGCCGAACGTTGACAACATCAAGTCGCACTACGACTTATCCAATGATTTCTTCAAGCTTTGGCTCGACCCGAGCATGACTTACAGCTGCGCCTACTGGGAAGAAGGCGCCAAGACGCTCGAAGCGGCCCAGCACGCCAAGCGTGAATTGGCGCTGGGCAAGCTGGACCTCAAGCCGGGGATGACACTGCTCGACATCGGCTGCGGTTGGGGCTCGACCATGCGCCACGCGATCGAGAAGTACGACGTCAACGTGATCGGCCTGACTTTGAGCAGGAACCAGTTGGCGCATGACAAAGCCAAGTTCGCCGAGATGGACAGCCCTCGGTCGAAGGACGTGCGCCTGCAAGGCTGGGAAGAATTTCACGAGCCCGTCGATCGCATCGTGTCGCTGGGCGCGTTCGAACACTTCGCCGACGGCATCGGCACCTACGATCGCTACGCCGACTTCTTCAAGATGTGCTACGAGGTCCTGCCCGAAGACGGCAAGTTCCTGTTGCACACCATCACCGTGCCGACCGCTGAAGAGGGCGAGAAGCTTGGGTTGAAGACGACGATGTCGTTGTTACGGTTCATCCGGTTCATCTTGACCGAGATCTTTCCCGGCGGTCGCCTGCCGCAGGTCGACATCGTCGACAAGTACGCCACCGAGGCGGGTTTCCGAATCACTCGGCATCACCAGATCGGCAAGAACTACGTACCGACCCTCGACACGTGGGCCAAGCAACTGGAAGCGGCCAAGAGCGAGGCCATCGCCGTCACTTCCGAAGAGGTGTACGACCGCTACATGCATTACCTGACCGGCTGCCGCGAGCTGTTCCGCGACGGCTACACCGACGTCTACCAGTTCACGCTGGAGAAGTCGGCGGCGTAGGGCATACTTACCCAGTCGCTCGCACGCGCGGAATCGGCGCGTCGAATATGGACTGACGCTAAGCAAATGCGTCGGGGTCAACCCTGAGCTGTTGGCCGAACGACTTCGCCTGCACGTTGGTGCAGATCGGACGCGAGTTGTGTTTTCATGATTCTGGAAGTTTCGGACGCCTCTTGCGGGCGTTGCTGATTGACGAGGAACGTTAGGTCGATGGCACAGTTCGTAACTGGGAAAGATTTCCCGAACGTGGTGGTCACCGGCATCGCCATGACCACCGCCCTGGCAACCGACGCCGAAACGACGTGGAAAATGCTGCTCGACGGCCAGAGCGGCATCCGCAAGCTCGACGACCCGTTCGTCGAGGAATACGACCTCAAGGTTCGTATCGGCGGGCACATCCTCGAGGAGTTCGACAGCCAGCTCACCCGCGTCGAGAACCGCCGCAAGGGCTACCTGCAGAAAATGGCGACCATTCTGGGCCGGCGGGTCTGGGACAACGCCGGAGCGCCGGAGGTCGATACCTCCCGGTTGGCGGTGTCCATCGGGACCGGCATGGGTTCAACCGAAGAGCTCGTCTTCGGATACGACAAGCTTCGCGCCGAGGGTCCGAAGGCCATGCACCCGCTGGGCGTACAGATGTACATGCCCAACGGGGCGTCGGCCGCCGTCGCGCTGGAACGGCATGCCAAGGCAGGCGTACTGACCCCGGTGTCGGCGTGCGCTTCCGGGTCGGAGGGCATTGCGCGGGCCTGGCAGCAGATCGTCTACGGCGAAGCCGACATGGCGATCTGTGGCGGCGTGGAGACCAGGATCGAGGCGGTGCCGATCGCGGCATTCGCCGCCATGCGCGTCGTGCTCTCCACAACCAACGACGACCCGGCCGGCGCATGTCGTCCGTTCGATAAGGACCGCAACGGATTCGTCTTCGGCGAGGCCGGCGCGCTGATGGTTATCGAGACCGAGGAGCACGCCAAAGCCCGCGGCGCCAACATCCTGGCCCGGCTGATGGGCGCCAGCGTCACCTCCGACGGTTTCCACATGGTCGCACCCGATCCCAACGGGGAACGCGCCGCGCACGCCATGACCCGAGCGATTCAGCTGGCCGGCCTGACGCCGAGCGATATCGACCACGTCAACGCGCACGCCACCGGCACCTCGGTCGGCGACCTCGCCGAGAGCATCGCCATCAACCGGGCGCTGGGTCCGCACGGTGGCAACGCCGCGGTGTACGCGCCGAAAGCGGCGCTGGGCCATTCGGTCGGCGCAGTCGGCGCGGTGGAGGCGATCCTGACCGTGCTGGCGCTCCGCGACCAGATCGTGCCGCCAACGCTGAATCTGGTGAACCTCGACCCGGAGGTCGACCTGGACGTGGTGGCCGGCCAACCGCGAACCGGCGAGTACAAGTACGCGCTCAACAACTCGTTTGGGTTCGGTGGACACAACGTCTCGCTGGCGTTCGGCAGGTACTGACACCACGGACTCGGCCGCCTCGGGCGCTGGCTGGGATTACCTGACCAAGACGTACTGGCCTACGTCGGTAATTCCCCGACGGAACAAGTCGGCGCATCCGGACAGATACCGCATGTAGCAGTCATAGATTTCCTCACCCTGGAGGGCGATTGCCCGGTCCCGGCAAGCCGCCAGGTTGGCCGCCCAGGTTTCCAGAGTCCGGACGTAGTGCGGTCGCAAGTACTGCTCATCTGCGACCTCGAAGCCCGCCGGTTGCGCGTTGCCGACAATGTCTTCTCGGGCGGGCATCTCCCCGCCGGGGAAGATCTGGGTTCGAAGGAATCGGAAGAACCGCAGGTCGGCCATAGTCAGCGCGATCCCGTGTTCGTGCAGGTAGCGCTGGGGGAAAGCGGAAATGCTGTGCAACAGCATGATTCCGTCGGCGGGCAAGATGTCGTGCGCCCGGTCGAAAAATGCCCGGTAGCGCTCCTTCTTGAACGCATCGAACGCTTCGATAGTCAAGATCCGGTCGACGTGCTCGTGGAACTCCTCCCAGCCCTGCAGTCGCGCCTCGGTGTGACGCCCGGTCGGAATTGCCGCCAGTTGCGCTTTGCTGCGCCGGCAATGGTGGCGGCTCAAGGTGAGGCCCACCACATTGACGTCGAAACGCTGCACGGCTCGTACCAGCGCTGAACCCCAGCCGCAGCCCACGTCGAGCAGCGTCATTCCGGGTTCCAGATGCAGCTTGTCCAGCGCCAGATCCAGCTTGGCCAGTTGCGCTTCCTGCAGCGTCATGTCAGCACGCTCGAAGTAAGCGCAGGTATAAGTCATGGTCGGATCGAGAAACAGCGCGAAGAAGTCGTCGGAAATATCGTAAGCGGCTTGCGACTCTTCATAGAAGGGTGTCAAGTTCGTCATCTGCCACGGCCACCCCGCGTCCATCATGATCGGACGTCATGCCCCCGTGGCAGGCGCTGAGCAGGTCCGTCACGGCCCCCGCGACCCTGACCAGATTTTACCAGCCGGCACCCCGCCGCGGGCCGGTTGAAGAACAGTGCCAGCGCCGATTGCAGCGGTCCTCGCCGACGGGATAGTCTCCACCTTCATGGCGAACTCGGTTGAACATGGCAACACCGAGCTGAAGCCGAACGTTGCACACATCAAGTCGCACTACGACCTGTCCAACGATTTCTTCAAGCTTTGGCTCGACCCGACGATGACGTACAGCTGCGCTTACTTCGAGCGCGACGACATGACGCTGGAGGAAGCCCAGCGTGCCAAAGTTGATCTGTCCCTTGGCAAGTTGGATTTGAAACCCGGGATGACGCTGCTGGACATCGGTTGCGGTTGGGGCTCGACGATGCGCCGCGCGATCGAGGACTATGACGTCAACGTCATCGGATTGACGCTCAGCCAGAATCAGCTGGCGCACAACAAACAGAAATTCGCCGAGCTGGACAGCCCGCGCTCCAAAGACGTACGCCTGCAGGGCTGGGAGAAATTTCACGAACCGGTGGACCGCATTGTGTCGCTGGGGGCGTTCGAGCACTTCGCCGACGGCATCGGCACCTACGACCGATACACAGACTTCTTCAAGATGTGCTACGACGTGCTGCCCGACGACGGGAAGATGCTGCTGCACAGCATTGTGCTGCCCAGCGCGGAGGAGGCCGAGCAGCTGGGGCTCAAGCGGAACATGACGCTGCTGCGTTTCATCAGCTTCATCCTGAAGGAGATCTTTCCCGGCGGCCGTCTGCCGATGATTTCGGTGGTCGACGAGTACGCGGCCGCAGCAGGATTTCGAATCACCCGCCACCACCGCATCGGGAAGAACTATGTGCGGACCCTCGACAGCTGGGCCAGGGCGCTGGAAGCTCATAAAGACGATGCCGTCGCAGTCACCTCCGAAGAGATCTACGAGCGCTACCTGCACTACCTCACCGGTTGCCGTGAGCTGTTTCGCGACGGCTACACAGACGTTTGCCAGTTCACTCTGGAAAAGTCGGCTGCCTAACGCGCAAGACGGGATCAGTCAGCATCGCCCGAGAGGTCCTGGTTTGCTGCCGGATCGGGCCTTCCACCGGACGGCCGGCACCGGTTTCAACGGCTAAGATGCAACGGATGCATCGGGTGGGCGACAGGCGCTTCGTGGAGCGCAGCCGCCGCCCGGACTGAGAAAGGCTTACATCTTCATGTCTCAACCGCTTACGCCATATTTTGAGGACGTGCAGGCCCACTACGATCTGTCGGACGACTTCTACCGGCTTTTCCTGGACCCTACGCACACCTACAGCTGCGCGTATTTCGAGCAGGAGGACATGTCGCTGGAGCAGGCGCAAATCGCCAAAATCGACCTGTCACTGGCGAAACTCGGGCTGGAACCCGGGATGACGCTGCTGGACATCGGCTGCGGCTGGGGCACCACCCTGCGTCGCGCGATAGAGACCTACGACGTCAACGTCATCGGCCTGACCCTCTCGAAGAATCAGGCCGCGCATGTTCAGCGCGTCTTCGACGAGATGGACAGCCCCCGCAGCAGACGAGTGCTGCTGGAAGGCTGGGAGCAGTTCGACGAGCCGGTCGACCGGATTGTCTCGATCGGCGCTTTCGAGCACTTCGGGATGAATCGCTACCCGGCTTTTTTCAGAATGGCGTACCAGGCCCTGCCAGCCGACGGCGTCATGCTGCTGCACACCATCACCCGGATGACTTTCCGGGAAGGCCGGGCCATGGGCCTGAAATTGACCCACGAGATAGTTGAATTCTCGAAGTTCATCCTTGCCGAGATCTTCCCGGGCGGCTGGCTGCCATCAACTCCGATGGTCGAGGATCGCGCCATGGAGGCCGGTTTTACGGTCACCCGGGTGCAGGCGCTGCAGCCGCACTACGCACGCACGCTCGACACCTGGGCGGCGAATCTGGAGGCCAACAGGGACCAAGCCATCGAGATTCAGTCCCAGGAAGCTTATGACCGCTATATGAAGTACCTGACGGGCTGCGCGAAGCTGTTTCGCCAGGGCTATATCGACGTCAAGCAGTTCACATTGCAGAAGTAACAGCCCGCGTCTACCGAAGGGGCCGGCGGGCTGTCCGGTTCGCCGGTCAGCTCTTGGTCAGCGTGAACTGGCCCACTTCGAGGATTCCGCGCCGGTAATTCTCCGCACAGCCGGTCAAGTACCGCATGTAACGGTTGTAGACCTCTTCGGATTGGATTTCGATGGCCTTGTCCCGGTTGGCTTCCAGGTTCTTCGCCCACGTCTCGAGTGTCCGCGCGTAATAGGGATTCAGCATCTGGACGTGCTCGTTGGTGAAGCCGGCCTTCTCGGAGAGTTCCACGATGTCTTCAGCGGCGGGCACCGCACCGCCGGGGAAGATTTCCTTGGCGATGAACTGCCAGAACTTCAGGTCGTTCATCGTGATCTTGATCCCGTGCGGACCCCAGTAACTCGGCGGGTGAGTGGTAATCGTCTGCAGCAGCATCCGGCCGCCGCCGGGCAGCACCCGATAAGCCGTCTCGAAGAACGGCGCCCAGCGCTCCTTGCCGAACGCCTCGAACGCCTCGATGCTGACCACCCGGTCGACCGGCTCGTCGAACTGCTCCCAACCCTTCAGCTCCACCCGTCTGCTGCGCGGGCTGTCCATGTTGTCGAACAGATTCAGCACGTGCGCACGCTGGTTTTTGGAAAGCGTCAACCCGATGACATTCACGTCGTATTTCTCGATGGCCCGGCGCATGCAGGCACCCCAGCCGCACCCGATGTCGAGCAACGTCATGCCGGGCTGCAGGCCCAACTTGTCCAGCGCGAGGTCGATCTTGGCCATCTGCGCCTCTTCCAGCGTCATGTCGTCACGCTGGAAGTAGGCGCAGCTGTAGGTTTGCGACGGGTCTTGGAACAGCCGGAAGAATTCGTCGGATAAGTCGTAGTGCGCCTGCACTTCGTCAAAGAACGGCGTCAGGGTCTGCTTGGCGGTGGATGTAGTCGTCACTCTTGATCCTATTGGCATCTGCGCTCCTACAAATGAGACGTCGGACCGGAGCGCTTTCCGGCTGACGCCTGTGCAACAAAGAATACGACGTGCTTGTCCATCTGCAACACCGGCGGCGCCGCTAAATCGACTTCAAATTCAAGGCTCGACCCCGGCGACTGGGTCAGCCCGAGCACTTTCCGGCGCTCGACGCGAGTCAACTTCCTCAATACGTGTAGAAGCCACGGCCGGCCTTCTTACCGAGCAGACCCGCTTCCACCATGCGCAGCAGTAGTGGCGGCGGCCCGTAGTGCGGTTCCTTGAACTCCTCGAAGAGTTTGTCCGAAATAAGCTTCAGCGTGTCCAAACCGACCAGGTCAGACAGTCGCAGCGGACCCATCGGGTGCGAAAGCCCGGCCACCACCGCCTTATCGACGTCCTCCACTGTCGCGAAACCACCCTCCACCATCCGGATCGCGGACAGCAGATAAGGCACCAGCAGGGCGTTGACCACGAAGCCGGACCGGTCCGAGCAGCGCACCACCTGCTTGCCCAGCACCGAGCCGGCGAACTCTTCGGTGCGCGCTGCCGCCGCCTCGTCGGTGACGAGGGTGCTGACCAGCTCGACCAGTGGGAGCACCGGCACCGGATTGAAGAAGTGCAACCCCAGCACCCGCTGCGGGTTCTTGGTCGCCGCTCCGAGTTTCATGATGGGAATGCTCGACGTGTTCGAGGCCAGGACCGCGTCCGGGTCGGTCACGATGCGGTCCAGTTCCGCGAAGATACCGGCCTTGACAGCTTCGTCTTCGATGACCGCCTCGATCACCAGCTGCCGGTCGGCCAGGTCAGCTAGCTCGGTGGTGAACTTCAGCCTGCCGACGGCATTGTCGCGTTCGCGTTCGGTGATCTTGCCGGCGCTGACCCCACGTTCCACCGATTTCACGATGCGGTTGCGACCTGCGGTGACCAGGGCCTCGGTGGTCTCGAACACGAGGACCTCCACGCCGGCACGCGCCGAGACCTCAGCGATGCCGGCGCCCATCTGGCCGGCCCCGATGACACCTACTCGTTCAATCGACACGTCACTCCTCTGGCTGTCGCTGCTGGTGGTCGCGGCGTCGGCACCCATACAAGCATCAGGCCCCGCCCAAGATGGCTGGGCGGGGCCTGCGCTGTCAACTGATCACTGGGACGGTCCGCTGCCGAAGGTGCACCCACGACGAAGAAACGGCCGAAGACTCGCAACGGTTACACGTTCGGCGCAACGGGCCGGGAGGCTCAGTGACTCAACCCTTCGGTTCCACTTCGCCTCGTAGCTGCGCTACTCGGCTCAGTGAAACTGCCCCTCTTCGGTCGAGCCGGTCAGCGCGGTCGTCGAAGACGACGGGTCGACCGTGGTGGCGATCCGGTCGAAGTAACCGGCGCCGACCTCGCGCTGGTGCTTGGTCGCGGTGTAGCCGCGCTCTTCGGCGGCGAACTCGCGCTCCTGCAGCTCGACATAGGCCGACATCTGGTTGCGGGCGTAACCGTAGGCCAGGTCGAACATCGAGTAGTTCAGCGCGTGGAAACCGGCCAGCGTGATGAACTGGAATTTGAAGCCCATCGAACCCAGCTCCTTCTGGAACTTGGCGATGGTGCTGTCGTCGAGGTGCTTGCGCCAGTTGAACGACGGCGAGCAGTTGTAAGCCAGCAGCTGGTCGGGGTACTCGGACTTGACCGCCTCGGCGAATTTGCGCGCCAGGTCGAGGTCGGGAGTACCGGTCTCCATCCAGATCAGGTCCGCGTACGGCGCGTAGGCCTTGGCCCGAGCGATGCAGGGCTCGATACCGTTGCGGGTGCGGTAGAACCCTTCGCGGGTGCGCTCACCGCTGATGAACGGCTGGTCCCGCTCGTCGACGTCAGACGTGATTAACGTCGCGGCCTCTGCGTCGGTGCGGGCGATGACGACGGTTGGCACGTCGGCCACGTCGGCGGCCAGTCGAGCCGAGGTCAGGGTGCGGATGTGCTGCTGGGTGGGGATCAGCACCTTGCCGCCCAGGTGACCGCACTTCTTCTCCGAAGCAAGCTGGTCTTCCCAGTGTGAGCCGGCGACACCGGCGGCGATCATGGCCTTCTGCAGCTCGTAGACGTTGAGCGCGCCCCCGAAGCCTGCCTCGCCGTCGGCGACGATCGGCGCGAGCCAGTTCTCCACCGACGTGTCGCCCTCGACCTTGGCAATCTGGTCGGCGCGCTGCAGCGCGTTATTGATCCGCCGCACCACCTGTGGCACCGAGTTGGCCGGGTAGAGGCTCTGGTCAGGGTAGGTGTGGCCGGACAGGTTCGCGTCACCGGCGACCTGCCAACCGGACAGGTAGATGGCCTTGAGACCGGCGCGCACCTGCTGGACGGCCATGTTGCCGGTCAGCGCGCCCAGCGCGTTCACGTACTCCAGGTCGTGCAGCTGATTCCACAGCACCTCCGCGCCGCGGCGGGCCAAGGTGTGCTCCTCGACGACAGTGCCCTGCAGGGCCACGACATCGGCGGGAGTGTAGGTCCGGGTGACGCCCTTCCAACGAGGGTTCGTGTCCCAGTCCTGCTGGATTTGCTCGGCGCTCTTCGGGGTGCCAACGGAAGACATTCGGGGTTGCTCCTTATTGATTACCGATCCTTCGTTGCTGGGCGCCTCTGTCCGGGGCTTGCTGTCCGTGCTGTGAAGGCGCTCAGGAACTTCACCATTCTGCTAACGCGACGATCGCACAGGTTATTGCCGCAGGTCCACCTGCTCTAATTGCCAATTTAGGCAACAAGGTCAGGGGATTTTGCGAAGGTTGCGAAGGCACTGCGTAACTGAACCGGTTCAGTTGCTACCCGAAAGTAACAATGAACCCGCAGGTCATCGAAGGGTTTCGGGCACCTGGCCGAGGGTTGCCATGGGGTTACAGCGGGAAGATCGCCGCCACTGCTTTGGTCTCGTCGCCAACCGCGTATGTGAGCGTTCTAACAGTGCGGTCAGTAAGGCCAGCGCCGAATCGGTCGGTGCTGCCGGCGAGGTGAACATGGGAGATGATCTCCAACTTGTCTCCGAGCGCCACCGGTGCGTCGTGCTCGATCGTGACCCGCAGCGGCGCTTTGAGCAGTTCAGGGCATGACGCGAGGTAGTCCTCGATCACGGCCCAGTACACCGAGTTGTTCATGTGGTCGAACAGGTCGATGTCGGTGACCCGGACCGGAAAATCGTGGATCTCCACCGCGTCTTCACGGCTGGCGGCGGACAGATACGCCTTCCACCGCAACCGGTCGATGTCGGTGGTGCGGCGCAAGCCCGCCAGGAAGTCGTCGGAGATGCGCGACGGCATCTCGGTGTCTCGATTGATGTTGATCCAGAACGCTTCTGACTCGATCAAGCCGCCTCTGCGTCCGTCGATGCGGACCCGCATTTCACACCACCGGTTGGAGGTGCCCGAACACCACCGACGCATCCGCAGCATTTCGCCGAACTCGATCGGGCGGATCAGGTCGATCATCGTGCGGCGGACGATCCACAGCGGATGGGTTTCTTCGAACCCCATCTCGCGTAGTTGGTCTTGGCCGATGTCCTGGATGTGCCGGGCGGCTGCGTCGAACCGCAGCCGGCCTTCGCGGTCGATGTCAGCCACCCGCAACGGCCACTCCCGGTCGAAGACATCGGGATCGCCGTCAGGCGCCGGCATCAACACTTTGTCCAGGCTCACCGCTGTACTCCCATGTGTCTTACGCCCCGTGCCGCTTCCCCGAGTCCGTCAAGCGGGGATAAGTCCCTTGCGCGAAATCATCCCAGACGACGGCTGAACGGCGCTAATCCACGCCGCTTGCCAACTCTGCGAACCGCACCTTCGCAACGCGGGTACGCTCGACCGCGTGGCCAAGACCTTCGTCGGCGCCCGGGTTCGCCAACTGCGCGGCGAGCGCGGCTTCAGCCAAGCCGCATTGGCCCAACTGCTGGAGATCTCCCCCAGCTACCTCAACCAGATCGAACACGACGTTCGACCGCTGACAGTGGCGGTGTTACTGCGGATCACCGAAGTGTTCGGCGTCGACGCCACGTTCTTCGCCTCGCAGGACGACACCCGGTTGGTAGCCGAACTGCGCGAAGTGACCATGGACCGCGACCTCGACATCGAAGTCGACCTGCCCGAAGTCGCCGAGATGGTCAGTGCCCATCCGGACCTGGCCCGCGCCATGGTCAACTTGCACCGCCGCTACCGGATCACCACCGCGCAACTGGCGGCCGCCACCGAGGAGCGGTTCTCCGACGGCAGCGGAAGCGGATCGATCACCATGCCGCACGAAGAGGTCCGTGACTACTTCTACCAGCGGCAGAACTATCTGCACGAGCTGGACACCGCCGCCGAAGACCTCACCAATCGGATGCGGATGCACCGCGGCGACCTGGCCGGGGAGTTGTCCAGCCGGCTCAGCGAAGTGCACGGTGTGCACATCAACAAGCGCATCGACCTCGGCGACACGGTGCTGCACCGCTATGACCCGGTGACCCGGACGCTGGAGATCAGCAATCACCTTTCGTCGGGTCAGCAGGTGTTCAAACTCGCCGCCGAACTCGGGTACCTGGAGTTCGGTGACTTGATCGACAGCTTGGTCACCGACGGCAAATTCACCAGCGACGAGTCGCGCACGCTGGCCCGGCTGGGCCTGGCCAACTACTTCGCCGCAGCGGTGGTGCTGCCCTATCGCCAGTTTCACGACGTCGCGGAAAAGTTCCGCTACGACGTCGAACGGCTCTCAGCGTTCTATCGGGTGAGCTTCGAGACGATCGGGCATCGGCTGTCGACGCTGCAGCGGCCCTCGATGCGCGGCGTGCCGTTCTCCTTCGTCCGGGTCGACCGCGCCGGCAACATGTCGAAACGCCAGTCGGCCACCGGCTTTCACTTCTCATCCAGCGGCGGCACCTGCCCGCTGTGGAACGTCTACGAAACCTTCGCCAACCCGGGCAAGATCCTGGTGCAGATTGCACAGATGCCTGACGGGCGCAACTACATGTGGGTGGCCAGAACCGTGGAGCGCCGCGCGTCCCGGTATGGTCAGCCCGGTAAGACGTTCGCGATCGGATTGGGCTGCGAGCTTCGGCAGGCTCACCGCCTCGTCTACTCGGAAGGACTCGACTTGTCCGGCGACGTGAATCTGGCAGCCACACCGATTGGTGCCGGTTGCCGGGTCTGCGAACGGGACAACTGTCCTCAGCGGGCGTTTCCCGCCCTGGGCCGGGCTCTAGACCTCGACGAGCACCGCAGCACTGTGTCGCCTTACCTGGTGAAGCAGGCATGACCGGCCGAATTCCCGCGGCCGGTCGGATTCGCGACATCGGGGTGATCAACTGGCTGGTGGGGAGGGCCTCCGCGCGCACCGTCGGCGCTCCGCAGATGCACCTGTTCACCGTCTTGGGCCAGCACAAGCGGCTGTGGCTGGCGATGATGCCCTACTCCGGCGCATTGCTGAAGGGCCGGCTACCCAGCGCGGACACCGAGTTGGTGATTCTGCGGGTAGCGCATCTGCGTTCCTCGGAATACGAGCTGCAACATCATCGGCGCCTGGGCCGCCGCCGCGGGCTCGATGACCAGACGCAGAACAGCATCTTCGCCTGGCCGGACAGTCCAGACGGGCTGACACCGCGCCAGCAGGCGCTGCTGGCGGCCGCCGACGAATTCGTGTTGCACCGATCGATCAGTGATGACGCGTGGAAGCAGTTGGCCGACCACCTCGACCGCCGCCAGTTGATCGAATTCTGCCTGCTCGCAGGTCAATACGATGGACTAGCCGCGACGATGTCGGCACTCAAGCTTCCGCTGGACCACCCGCCGGGCGACGAGCCGTTATAGGTAGGTGTAAGTCAGGACACCCAGGGTGAGCGCCACCGGCAGCACCGGCAGCGTCAACGCGAACGCTGCCAGCGGCGGTTTTCCCTGGCGACGCAGCTGCCTTGCCCACAGCGCGGCCCCGGCGGCGACCGCCACCGATAGCAGCAGGACGGCGAAACTCCACTCGCTGACTGTGGTGACGGCCTCTCCGATCGAGACGACCGCCAGCCAGCCCAGATAACCTACCGTCAGCCCGGCGAGTATCCCGACCACCGTCGGGCCGCGACCGTTCCGGTTTTCCAGCTCCGGCTCGCCCACCAGCTCGTCCACCCGGCCAGCGTAGCCCGCACTGCAGCAGCCGATTCCACCCGCCGACAGCCGACCGGCGTGTCGGCGGCCCCCGGCGCGTCGGTGTCAGAAGTTGATCATGTGCCCCGTCAGGCCGTGGAAACACTCCTGCAGCGCCTCCGACATCGTCGGGTGGGTGTGCACGTTGCGGGCCAACTCGCTGGCGGTCAGATCCCACTTTTGCGCCAGCGTCAGCTCTGGCAACAATTCGGAGACGTCATGGCCGATGAGATGGCCGCCGACCAGTTCGCCGTACTTGGCGTCGGCGACCAGTTTGACGAAACCGGTCGGGTCGCCCAGGCCGTGAGCTTTGGCGTTGGCAGTGAACGGGAATTTCGCGACCTTGACGTCGTAACCCTCGTCGCGCGCCTGCTGTTCGGTGAGCCCGAAGCTGGCCACCTGCGGCTGGCAGAACGTCGCGCGGGGCAGCATTCGATAGTCACCGAGCGCCAATGTCTCAGCGCCGCCGATCGTTTCAGCGGCCACCATGCCTTGGGCCTCGGCAACGTGCGCCAGTTGCAGCAGTCCGGTGACGTCACCGATCGCATAGATGTGCGGCACACTGGTGCGCATGTACTCGTCGACGCCGATGGCCTTGCGGTCGGTCACCGCCACCCTGGTCTTCTCCAGGCCGTAGCCCTCGATGTTGGGTGCAAAACCGATGGCTTGCAACACTCTGTCGGCGACGAGTTCGCTGGTGTTGCCGTCCTTGCTGACCGTCACTGTGACCTGAGAGCCGTCGTCACGCATACCCTCCACCTTGGTAGCGGTGAGGATCTTGACGCCGAGCTTCTTGTATTGCTTCTCGATCTCCTTGGACACCTCGGCGTCCTCGTTGGGCAGGGCGCGCGGCAGGAACTCGACGATCGTGACGTCGACGCCGTAATTGCGCATGACGTAACCGAATTCCATCCCGATGGCGCCTGCTCCGGCGATGACGATCGACTTGGGCAGCTCGCGGGTCATGATCAGCTCTTCGTAGGTGACCACGTTCTGGCTCAGCGAAGTGCCCGGAACCATGCGGGTGCTGCTGCCGGTGGCGATGATCGCGTTGCTGAAGGTCACCGTGTCGGTGCCGCCGTCGTTCAATTCGACGGACAAAGTGTTGGCGTCGGTGAATCGGCCATAGCCGTGAATCTCGGTGATCTTGTTCTTCTTCATCAGGAAGTGCACACCGGCGACGCGGCCCTCAGCCACCTTGCGACTGCGGTCGAAGGCAACGCCGTAATCGAAGGTCGCCTCACCGCTGAGCCCGAATGCCTTGGCTTCCTTGGTGAAGATGTGCACCAACTCGGCGTTACGCAACAGCGCCTTGGACGGGATGCAACCCACGTTGAGGCATACGCCGCCCCAATAGTGGGATTCGACGACGGCAGTGTTGAGTCCCAGCTGAGCCGCACGGATGGCGGCGACATATCCACCGGGGCCGGCTCCGAGAACGACAACGTCAAAGTGGGAAGTCACGAACCCACCCTAGTGTGGTGCCGATCCTGCTGCCGGGCTGCATTGACTGGACGATTCGCGGCCTGCGGCTCCGATTCCGGTCGGTGGTCAGGCGCTGAACGAGCACATTGCGCTGGATGCGCCGCGCGGACAGCACGAGCAGCAGGCTGAACGCAAGCCGGCCCAGCACCCGTCGACTGGTGCGCGTTTTCCAGGTGGGCGGCTGTGAGCCGACACGCCGTCCGAGGTAGTAGCCGGCGCAGAGCGCGGTCAGCAGGGCGGCGATGACGCCAAGCTCCGTCATGTAGATGAGCGTCCTTGGTCGCTGTCGCGGTCCGGTCACAACCCAGACACACCTCGGCCACCCACCTCAGCACGGCGGCGGGCACGCGAAGGCGGCGACAACGCGTCGCGGCGCCGGCCCGGGCGTTACGGTGGGTCAGTCGAGGAGATGAAATGGCACGCACAGCAGTGATTACCGGCGCATCGTCGGGCATCGGGAAAGCAGTGGCGGCGACGCTGCGAGAGCGCGGTTACCAGGTGATCGGCACCAGCCGCAAGCCCGACGCCGCCGCGCCGGACACATTGGTGCCAGGCGTCGACTACCGTGCCCTCGACTTGACCGACCCGCAGTCGATCGACTCGTTCGCCGACGGCCTCGGTGACATCGACGTGCTGGTCAACAATGCCGGTGAAAGCCAGGCCGGCCCGCTCGAGGAGTTGCCTGCCGACGCCGTCGAGCGGCTGTTTCGGCTCAACGTTCTTGGACCGGTCCAGTTGACGCAGCGCGTGTTGCCCGGAATGCGGCAACGCGGCAGTGGCCGCATCGTGATGGTCGGTTCTATGCTGGCCAGCTTCCCGCTCGCCTATCGCTCGTCCTATGCGGCTTCCAAGGCGGCGATCAAAGGGTTTGCGACCGCGGCCCGGCTGGAATTGGCACCGTTCGGCGTGTCAATCACCACCGTCGAACCCGGTTCGATCAACACCGGCATCACCGAACGGCGCACCAGATACATCAACGAGAATTCGGTTTACACCGCCGCATTCGGCAAAATGATGGCCAAGCTCGATCACAACATCGACCACGGCATCGCCCCCGGCAAGGTAGCCGAAACCATCGCCAAGGCGGTCGAGGCGCCGCACCCCAAGCCGCTGTATGCCGTCGGAAGCAGCGCACCGCTGGTGTTCACCTTGCGCCGTCTGGCGCCGCGCGCGGTGGTGGAAAGCGTGATCGCGCGGGCGTACGGGTTGGGTCGCTCCTGATTCAGTAGGGCACGAAGCCCGCTACGCAATGGTGCGTGCGCTCACAGTGGTAGTGCCCGTAAACCGGCGCGACCGCGGCGAGCGAGGCGAACACCGCCGAACTCAACGCGATAGCTAGCGCTGAGAGCAGCGGCCGGCCGGGAATCATCGCCAACATCAAGGCACCCACCGTGGTCATCACCGTGTAAACGAGCACCACGAACACCGCCGGTGTCTTGTTGTTCGCCTGGTACCACCACGAGAACAACACCATGCCGACGGCGGCTGCGGCGATCCAGACCCCGATCAGTACGAGAACGAACTTCCACCACTTCAGGTAGTAGTAGCGGCCCGGTACGGTGACCGGCTGCACGGGCGGCGGCAGCGGCTCCCCGCTCAGCGCCGGCGGAACTTCGGCTGCCGGAGCACCGGGATCCGCCGACAGATCGGGGACGTCACTGCGGTGTTCGGATTTCTGGGCGGGCGTCTCGCCGGTCGACGGCCCGGGCTCAGCCGGTCGCTCCATCTGATGAGGCAGCGGCTGCGACTGTTCACCGGTGTCGAAGTCGGGAACGAAGGCCGCGGTTCCCGGCGACGACTCCTCGTCATCAGCCACCGGAGGCCACCTGAATCGTGAGGAGCACGCCGAACCAGCCCGGCGCGAGCGCGATCAGAAATGCGCCCAGCGCGATGAGCAGTCGGCGCCTGGACAACACCACCAGCACCAGCCCCAGCAGGGTCGGTACCGCGACGACTGCGGCGACGACGAAGCCGGGCCGGATATGGTCGCGGACCAGCACCGTTCCCGCGGTCCCGCTCAACCATCCCACTGCCGCACCGAGCAGTATCGCGCTGGCCAGCACCCAGGTGCGCGGAAGCGGGATCACGCCATATGACCTTACTGCGGCAACTCCGTGCTACCGCGGTACTGACCCGGCGCGCCCAGCAGGTACCGGACGGGGGGCAACGCCCGCTTGCGGGGGAGCATCGACCGCTCCGGTCACAACGGGATTCCGTGCGCGCGGACGGTCACCCCGGGCATAATCAGCGCCGCTGATCACTCTCTCGGCGGCCAGCGCCGCTTGCTCGTCGGCGCTGAACGCCCGGCCGCGCGACAGGAACCTCACGCCTTCCGGTGCCTCCAAGCTGAATCCCCCGCCGCGGCCGGGGACCACGTCGATGATGAGCTGGGTGTGCCGCCAAGCGGCGAACTGTGGCCCGGAGATCCACACCGCAACCCCGGCGCCGACGTCGAGCACGCCGAGCAGCACGTCACGGTCACCCACGAGAAAGTCGCCGTCCGGGTAGCACATCGGTGACGAGCCGTCACAGCAGCCGCCGGATTGGTGGAACATCACCGGGCCGTGCGCGTCTTGCAGCCGGTTCAGCAGCGCCGCGGCGGGCGTGGTGATCAGCACCCGATCAACCGTCACAGCGATCCCATCAGAAGAAGCCCTGCGCCTGGTCGGAGTAGGACACCATCAGATTTTTGGTCTGCTGGTAGTGATCGAGCGCCATCTTGTGGGTTTCGCGGCCGAAGCCCGACTGCTTGTAGCCGCCGAACGCGGCGTGCGGCGGATATACGTGATAGCAGTTCACCCACACCCGGCCCGCCTTGATCTCGCGGCCGGCCCGGTAAGCGGTGTTGCCGTCTCGGCTCCACACCCCGGCGCCCAGGCCGTAGAGGGTGTCGTTGGCGATGTCCATCGCGTCCGCATAGTCGCGGAATGAGGTCACCGCCACCACCGGGCCGAAGATCTCTTCCTGGAAGATGCGCATCTTGTTGTTGCCGGCGAAGATGGTCGGCTGCATGTAAAAGCCGCCGGACAGGTCGCCGCCCAACTCGGCGCGTTCACCGCCGGTGATGATCTTGGCGCCCTCGTCCTTGCCGATCTCGATGTAGGACAGCACCTTTTCCAGCTGGTCGTTGGACGCCTGCGAGCCCAGCATGGTTTCGGTGTCCAGCGGGTCACCCTGACGAACCGCCTTGGTCCTGATCGCCGCCAACTCCAGGAACTCGTCGTAGATGTCGGCCTGCACAAGGCTGCGCGACGGGCAGGTGCAGACTTCGCCCTGGTTCAGGGCGAACATGGTGAACCCCTCGAGGGCCTTGTCCTGGAAGTCGTCATTGGCGGCCATTACGTCGGAGAAGAAGATGTTGGGGCTTTTGCCGCCGAGTTCCAGGGTCACCGGAATGAGGTTCTGCGATGCGTACTGCATGATGAGTCGGCCGGTGGTGGTTTCTCCGGTGAACGACACCTTGGCGATCCGGTCGCTGGATGCCAGCGGCTTCCCGGCTTCCACGCCGAACCCGCTGACGATGTTGACCACGCCGGGCGGAAGCAGATCGCCGATCAGCGACATCAGGTAGAGCACCGAGGCCGGTGTCTGCTCGGCCGGCTTGAGGATGACGGTGTTGCCCGCGGCCAAAGCCGGCGCCAGCTTCCAGGCGCCCATCAGGATCGGGAAGTTCCACGGGATGATCTGCCCGACCACGCCGAGCGGCTCGTGAAAGTGGTACGCCACGGTGTCTTCGTCGATCTGCGACAGCGAACCCTCCTGGGCGCGGATCGCGCCGGCGAAGTACCGAAAATGGTCTGCAGCCAACGGGATGTCGGCGGCCAGCGCCTCCCGGATCGGTTTGCCGTTGTCCCAGACTTCAGCCAGCGCCAACGCCTGAGTGTTCTCCTCGATGCGGTCGGCGATCTTGTTCAGAACCGCCGCCCGCTCCGCAGGCGCGGTTTTGCCCCACGCTGGTGCGGCAGCGTGCGCGGCGTCGAGCGCCTTTTCGACGTCCGCCTCGCCGGAGCGGGCCACCTCGCAGAACGACTGGCCGGTGACCGGGGTTGGGTTCTCGAAGTATCGTCCGCCCACCGGCGCCACCCACTCGCCTCCGATGAAGTTGTCGTACCGGGATTCGTACGACATCAATGCTTCCGCGGAACCTGGACGTGCGTAGACGGTCATTGCGGTCAGCTCCTCGTTTAGGCTGTAATACAAGTCACAGTACCGCTGCGGTCACAATGTCTTCCAATGACTTCCATTGCATCTGGGGCGGGTTCGGATTCGGCCTTCGACCCCGGCCCCAGCGACCGTTATCTGTGGCTCGAGAACATCGTCGGCGACGACGCGCTGGACTGGGTGCGTGCGCACAACGAACCCACGGTGGCTGAGCTGTGCGACGACGAATTCGAACGCCTGCGCGTCGAGGCGCTCGAGGTGCTCGACACCGATGCGCGGATTCCGTATGTGCGGCGGCGCGGCGAGTTCCTCTACAACTTCTGGCGCGATGCGGCCAACCCCCGCGGCTTGTGGCGGCGCAGCACACTGGAGAGCTATACGGCTGACGTCACCGAGTGGGACGTGATCATCGACGTGGACGAACTGGCTCGCGTTGACCGGGAGAACTGGGTGTGGGCCGGGGCCACTGTCATCGAACCCGAATACAGCCGCGCGCTGATCTGGCTGTCCCGCGGCGGATCCGACGCCGCGATTCTGCGGGAATTTGACCTGGAGACAAGAGAATTTGTTGCCGACGGATTCGCGTTACCCGAGGCCAAGTCGCAGATGAGCTGGGTCGATCTGGACACCGTGCTGGTCGGCACCGACTTCGGCGCAGGCTCGCTGACCGACTCCGGATACCCCCGGGTGGTCAAACGGTGGCGACGGGGTCACCCGTTGGCCGAAGCGGAAACGGTGTTCGCCGGTTCTGAAGGTGACGTTGTGGTGGCGGCGTCGGTGGACCGGACACCGGGGTTCGGGCGGACCCTGGTGCGGCGGGCGCTGGACTTCTACAACGACGAGGTCTACGAAGTGCGCGGGGCGGAATTGCTCCGCATCGACGCCCCCACCGATGCGACGGTGTCCGCGCACCGCCAGTGGCTGCTGATCGAGCTGCGCACCGACTGGTTGACCGGCGAAGCGGAATTTCGCGCCGGCTCCCTGTTGGCCGCTGACTATGAGGCTTTTCTGGCCGGAACCGCCGAACTGAAAGTCGTGTTCGAGCCTGACGAGCACACCAGCTTGAACCACTACGCGTGGACGCGCGACCGGCTTGTCATCGTGACGCTGGTCGATGTGGCCAGTCGCGTCGAGATCGTCACGCCAAGATCTTCGAGTGACGACCCGCTGCGCCCGGCTTCACCGAGCTTGCGATCGTCAGTCACACCGAGTGACGACCCGCTGCGCCCGGCTTCACCGAGCTTGCGATCGTCAGTCACACCGAGTGACGACCCGCTGCGCCCGGCTTCACCGAGCTTGCGATCGTCACGGGGCAGCTGGCAACGCCAACCGGTCACTGACGTCCCGGCCAACACCAACACCGTGGTCGTCGCCGCGGACGACACCGGTGACGAAATCTTCCTCGATTCCAGCTCTTTTGATACGCCGTCGCGGCTGCTGCACGGCTCGGTCGCTGGGCCGCTACGCCAGGTGAAATCCGCGCCGGCATTCTTCGACGCCACAAAGGTCGGCGTCACGCAACACTTCGTGACATCAAGCGACGGCACCCGCATCCCGTACTTTCTGGTGCGACCCCGCGACCTCACCGGGCCCGGGCCTACCCTGCTGGGCGGCTACGGAGGCTTCGAGCAATCCATCACGCCCGGCTACGCCGGTGTGCTGGGCCGACTGTGGTTGGCGCGCGGCGGCAGTTACGTGCTGGCCAATATCCGCGGCGGCGGTGAATACGGCCCGCACTGGCATCTTCAGGCGGTGCGGGCGGGCCGGCATAAAGTTGCCGAGGACTTCGCCGCTGTCGCCGCTGATCTGGTTGACCGCGGCATCACCACGGTGGCGCGGCTGGGGGCGCGCGGCGGCAGCAACGGCGGTCTGCTGATGGGCATCATGCTGACGAAATACCCGCAGCTGTTCGGTGCGCTCGTCTGCCAGGTGCCGCTGCTCGATATGCGCCGCTTCCACCTGTTGTTGGCCGGCGCGTCCTGGATGGCTGAATACGGCAACCCCGATGATCCTGACGATTGGCAGTTCATCGCCGAATACTCCCCGTACCACAACATTTCGCCGGATCGCCGCTATCCGCCGGTGCTGATGGCCACCTCCACCCGGGACGACCGCGTGCATCCCGGCCACGCCCGCAAGATGACTGCGGCGCTGGAAGCTGCCGGACACCGGGTGCGCTACTACGAAAACATCGAGGGTGGGCACGCCGGCGCCGCCGACAACGCCCAAACCGCTTTCCGGGAAGCCCTGTGTTTCGCGTTTCTGCATCGGATGCTGGCAGGTGGCGAGCCCGGCAACTAGCCGGCCTGAGTCAGCTTGCGTTCGCGCTGGCCGGCGCGCACTCTGCCCGTTCGCACGGAGCGCGCAGCGGCACCACCGGTAACGCGAACAGCGGGAACAACCCGCTGAGCGCGAACGCCAGCGGGAAACCGGCCGAGGTGATCAGGGTGGCGAACGCAGGAGGCGCAACTGCGACGACCAGCCGCTCGAAGGTGTTCTGGGTGCCCAGTGCCCATCCACTCCAGTACCGCCCAGCGACCTCTGGGATTGTGGTGAACGGTAGGCCGTTGTCGCCTGCGATCGCCGCCGCGACGACCATGACCGCCACCGCAACTCCCCAACCCAGGTAATCGGTGAGCCCGAGCACCACCATGATCACGGAGGTGGCGACAGCGATCTTCCGGACCGGCCGCATCCGTGAGCCGATGCGGTCCGCCCAGCGGCCGGCCGCGATGCGGCCCAGCGCGCCGAGCAGTTGTGAGGCGCCCACCAGCACACCGGCCCATGCCACCGACAAGCCGTGCTTGTCCATGAACCACACCAGCATGAACGTCAAGACCACTGGCTGGGGCACCATCAGCAGCGCCGACGCGACGTGAATCCGCCACAACGTCGGCCCGCGGTACGGGTTGGCCAGCTCCTCGACATCGGCGTCTTTCCGGTCCGGGCGCGGCGGGTCCTGCACGCCCACCGCGCCGGCCACGGCGGCCAAGGCGCACAGCACCGCGGGAAACAACAGGGCTGCTGAGAGGCTGCGTTTGGAAAGTTCAGGCATCACCAAGGCAGCGACGGCGATCCCCAGCGGCTGCGCAGTCTGGCGGATACCCATCGCCAACGCCCGCTTCTCCTGCGGAAAGCAGCCGGTGACCAAACGGCCGCTGGCGGTGATGGTGCTGGCGGCGGCCATGCCGCCGAAGACCAGGAACATTGCCACCGCCACCATCGAGTGCACCGACGCCGCGGCAAAACCGGCCGCAGCGGTCAGCCCCAAACCCACTGAGAGCACGATCCGCTCCCCAACCCGGTCCAGGAAATATCCCCAAGGCACGAGGGTCAGCATCATGCCGAAGCTCGGCATGGATGCCAGCAGTGCAGCTTCCGCCAGGCTGGTGTGCCCGGATACCAGCTTGGGGATCAGGAAGGCGACGCCGTTGATGAAGACGTTGGCGCATAATGTCGCGGTCAGCGAGACCGCCACCATCGACCAACTCCTTGCGGTGCTGAAATGTTCGGTTGTTTGTTCGAGGGTCAAAAGTTTCTGCTCTCGGTGATGGTGCCGCGCCGCTGCGCCACCGCGAGCTGGATGGCATAGCTGAAAGCGCTGACGGTGAACAGGACGGCGGTGAGCATCAGCCACCGGCCCAAAAAGGGTTGCTGTGTGAGTCCGGTGTCCTCGCCGTAGAGGGTCGCGCCCTGCCGGAGAATGCCCGGGAAGAACACCAGCAGCGTCAAGCCGGAGGCCAACGCGGGCACCCGCAGGTAGTTGCGCACCGGATGATGCGGCTGCTCACGCCGCTTCAGCCGAACATCTAACAGTCGATCGGCCAGCGCGTAAAACGGGAATAGCACCAGGTCGTGAAAGACGATTGCCGCCGCGAACCACAGCGCCATGCACTTCCACCAGCTGCCCTCAGGTGTCCACAGCGTCGACGGGTTAGCGGTGAGAAGCAGATAGCCCAGCAACGCGAAGCCTGCCGTCATGGTCAGCAGGTGCAACGGACTCGATCCGTACACAGCGCGGAATCTTGTCGACAGTCCTCGCATTCAGTCGGCCTTGAAGTCAATGGCTTTGACCCATTTGGTGTTGTGGACACCCGGCAGCGCCGGGACGATGATCCGTGCCGGATAACCGTGATCGAGTGACAGGTCCGCGCCGTTGACCCGCAACGCGAGCAGTGCATCAGGATGACGAACCTGGTTGCGCTGCAATGTGGCTCGGTTGAAGTTGCCCATACGACCCAACGACCCCACTAGGGCCGAGCTCGCCGCCGGCACGCCGGCCAGTTCGGCCAGCTCAGCCAGCCGAACCCCGCTCCAAGCCTGCACGGTTGACCAGCCCTGCACGCAGGCGATCGGTAGCCGAGCGCTGTGCTGCGACATCGCCAAAAGCTGGTTGCGGTCGAGCACTACCGGCGCCGCGCCGCCGCGCAACGTGAGCCGCCAGTCTGCGCCGGTTGCCGCGGGGTCCACGCCGACGCCCCTGGCGGTTTTGTTGATCCGGAAATCGTTGGGCCCGTTGCCTGTTGTGTCCCCCGGTGGCAGCAGTAACGGGAGGCGGCGCGCAATGCCGCCGATGGTCTGTCCCATCGTCACCAACGCGGTCAGCAGCATGCCGCCACCGACCAGTCCCAGTGCACCGCGACGACTCATCGTCGGGGCTGCCGGGTTTGCGGCCACCAACTCGTCGGTGTCCGGTGGCTCGGCACGGGTATCGGCTCGGTTCGTAAGCAACACTTCTCGCAGAGAAGCCGAACGCAGTGCGGCGGCCATACGGGGCAGCTTGACGACCACGTGCATCAGAAAGCCTAAGATGAACACCCATGCGCCGTAGTAATGGGCGGGGAAGAAGCTGAACCCGTAGACGTAGTCGTATTGGATGTACAGCACACCTGTGGCGATTTCGAAGAGAACCCCACCGACCAGCAGGGCGATGGAAAGCCGTTCCAGCGCTTGGGCGACCGACCGCAGCGGCGGCCACGCGAACAGCCGCGGTATCACCGACCACAACTTGGCCAACACCACTGGGATCAGCACCAGGCCCAGCCCGACATGCAGGCCCTGGGTGACTCGGTACAACCACACCGGTCGGGTAGGCCAGTCGAACAGCGGCAGCCGCAACCAGCCGACGTGCGCGGGAAGCGCCTGTCCGAATTGCGGACCGTAGGCAATGTAGGACAACAAGCCGGTGACGATGACAACCGGCAATGTCACCAGCAGCACCAGACCGAACACCGATGTCAGCCACGGGCCGCGCAGCGGACTGCGCCACCGGTGCAGCCGGTCGATTCCGCGAGGATGGTGGCGTTCCACTGGGCGCCAGACCGGAGTTGGGAACCCGTATTCGCCGGGCCCACTGAGATTTTCGCGGTACGTGCGAGGGTGTTGCTGCCCGCCGTCACCGACGGCGCCAAGCCGGCTGCCGCGTCGCACCGGGCTCATCGTCGAATATCTAGCTGCACAGCCGTCCCACTATCGGATCCTCACAAGTCGGATTCGGCACCGATCACCCGGCAGATTGGTCTCACCGCCGATTTTGTGCCCTGCCGCCTAGATAACCCGGGCTGGACGGATCCGTCAGCGTGCTCCGGTGAGCTCAGCCAGCGATCTATGGCCACCCGCTGTTCGCAGGAGCTTCGTTTTGTCCGCGCGCACATCCGGCGCAAGGCGTATATGCTGACGTGAGGGGTTGAGGTTACAGCCTTAAGATGCGCGATCAGCGTCCGGGCAAAGCGTCTCTGCGATCTGCACTCTCGATAAAACTCAGTAGCGTTCCACGATGGGTCCACTAATGACTGTCGTTCACACCCAAACAGCCACTCACAGCCTGCCCGCCAAGTCGGGCTACATCATCGATGGCCGTATCGCGTGGTGGAAAGTTCATGCGCGCCGACAGGCAATCGTGTTGACGGCCAGCGGAGAGATCGATGCCTCCAATGCCGACAGTTTCAGCAAGACGATTTTCCGGCTGACCGCCGAAGGTGACCCGTTGATCGTCGATCTGCGCGCTGTCGACTTCTGCGGAGTGCAGGGACTGCAGGTGCTCGTCGCCCTCGACGAAGAATGCCGCGAAAGTGGCCTGGCTTGGGCACTAGTCGCGGGACGGGCCATGCACGCCCTGTTGCGTATCGGCGACGCCAGCGCGGCTTTCCCGGTGGTGCCGTCGGTGACCGATGCGCTACAGCGATTCGAAGCCGACAAGCGCGCCTGCCGCCAGCTGCTTTCCCTCAACTTCTCCGAGCGCAGCTCTTAATCACAGCGCATCCAGTCGGACAGTGAACCTGTCTGCCATCACCACCGTCTCTTAGATAGAGCCGGGAGGTGAGAATGAATCTATTGCTCGTGGTCGTGTTTTCGGTGGGAAGTCCATTGGCCGGAGTCGGCTTGGTGAACCTGCAGGCGCGGCTTGAGCGATGGGATTACGAACGCCACGCGGGAGATTGATCACCGCGGCAGGCCAGCTTCAGGCGCTTGTATGCCGAATCTCTCCAAGAAAGCTTTGCGATCGGATACCCGGGCGGGGTAACGACGAACTTCGGGTCAGCCTTTTTTTCGCGCCGGGGCATCGAGAAGTTGACCGTCCAACCGCGCCCTCACCTGCGAGAGTTGAGTCGCGAAGTCGGCGAATCCGACGTCTTCGAGCACTCGGCTGAGGGTGGTCAGCGCTCGTTCCAGCTCCGCACTGAACGGATGCGCGGTTGCCGTCGGCAGCGTCCGGCGCACCTGACCCAAGGCGACGTGCTGCTGATCCGGTGTCAGCCGCGGCAACGTCATGGCGAAGACGTTCAGGACCTGAGCGCAGGTCTGGTGCTGGCCTCCCTCGATAGCGGCGACCGCGATGCTGGCCAGAGCCGAGAGGACTTCAGAGATGGTGGTGTCCCGGTACACCACCGGCAATACGCCACTGTCATCGGGCGGTTCGTTGGCGGGGCTGTGCTTCTGCGCCCACATGCTCAACAGGGTGTGCAGTCCGTCGACCGCGACCACGGCGGCTTCGGGATCCCGCTGGGTGGCCGCCGCCCACCCGATGCTCGACAGTTGATGCACGCCATACACCGGATCCCGGTCCAGCTGGCGCTCACGCCCACATCGCATCGCGTTCAATACGGCGTCGGCAAGCCGCGATCGGTCGGCGTCCCGTTCGGCGCGCACCGCAGCCAGATCGGAGCCCCGCACGATGTGGTTGCCGAGCCGGGCACAAAGCTCGATCTCCGCGGCGCCCTGCACGGAGTCGGCGGCGCGGGCCAGCGCGTCCAGGTCGATATGCACCAGATAACCGCTGCATTCGGCGCGCACAGTCGTTGCCGGCAAGTTGACCAACATCGGTTCGTCCCGCACCCGCTGCAACCGAGCTTGCATTTCAGCGCGGGTATCCAGAGTCAGCCGGACGATGCCCTCGACGACCGATGGCGGCCGCAGCTGGTCCAGCACCAGATACCCGAATACGACCAGCCCGACGAGGGCCACGACGCTGAGCACCAGCGCGACCGCGGTGGAGAACACCGCGTTGTTGGGATCCACAACGCCGACAACAATGACGTAAAACACGGAAAGCCCGGCGAAATAGCCGAAGAAAGCTTGGTTGGTGTGACGCAGCAGGAACGGCTCGACCACCACCCAGGTGAAGACGTCGGCCATCCGATGCACAAGCGTCAGCAGCAGGAAAAACGTGATCGTCATCAACGTGAGCACGCCCGGGCCTACGGTGCGAAGCATCGCCTGGTTCTCCGGGGCCGGCACCACCGTGGACAGGACGTGCTCTACCGGGCGCAGCAACTGCGCATCGCTGCGATCCAGCACTCCGGTGATCACCGCCAGGGAGATGAAGCCGAAGATCATTCCCAGCGGCAGCGCCAGGAACTCCCGCAGCGACCGCCGAAAGCCGCTCTCGCGCCGCGGACGCGATTCTCGGTCGACCTGACCCATAGCGGGACCCACCCTCGTCACCCGGCGCGGGACCGGTATTCGATGCCTTGCGAATCCTTTCCGACCATACGGAACGGGAGTCGCCGGCAAGCTGGTTCGGAAGGATTCCAAGCTTGGCGCCTTCAGATACCGGTCGTCGCAGAGCAATACACGGTGTTCGCTCCGGATTTGCACCGCTATCGCTACGACCGTGCGGCCACTTGTCGACATTCCTTGCCGACGGCTGGCACTTCGACGCGCGTCCCGTCCACACGTGCGACGAGTCCGAATACTTCATGTGCATTACGACGACCGTCGCCGCGGAGGAGATAGGCTACCGGTCGATGACTCGAGCACCGCGGCTGAGCAATGATCTGGACGCGTTGCTGCGCCGGGTGGCGCGCCGCGACTCCGAAGCATTCGCCGCTTTCTACGACCGCACCAGCTCGCGGGTGTACGGCTTGGTGACGCGGGTGCTGCGCGACGCCGGTTACAGCGAGGAAACCACCCAGGAAATCTATCTGGAGGTGTGGCGGACCGCGCAAGGCTATGACTCCGCGAGGGGCTCGGCGCTGTCGTGGGTGCTGACGATGGCTCATCGCCGCGCCGTCGATCGGGTCCGCGCCGAGCAAGCCGGCAGTCAGCGGGAATCGCGCTACGGCGCTGCGGCCGTCGACCCGGCCTTCGACGTCGTCGCCGACTCGGCCATCGCCGGTGACGAGCGGCGCCGGGTGACCGAATGCCTTGACGGCTTGACCGACATCCAGCGCCAGTGCATCGAGCTTGCCTACTATGACGGGTTGACGTACCCGGAAGTGTCGCAGCGCTTGTCGACGAACTTGTCGACCATCAAGTCGCGGATGCGCGACGCGCTCCGGGGGCTGCGTAACTGTCTGGATGTGACATGACCGAGCCGACCGACTTTCCCTTGCTGGACCTCGCCACCGCGTACGCCTGGCACGCCGTGCCAGACGCCGAGCGCGACGACATCGAGCGGCAGGTCCGCGAGGCGCCACAACCGGACGCCGAAGCCTTCGACGACGAGGTGCGCGCCGTCCAGGAGACCATGGCGATCGTGTCGGCGGCGACCGCAGCGGAGCCGCCGGCTGGGCTGCGGGCAGCGGTGCTGGACGGCATACAAGCCGAACGCGGTCGGAGCACGCGTTGGCGCAGAACACTTCTCGCTGCAGCTGCGGTGGTCGCGGTCGGCTTGGCCGCCTTCGCGGCGGGTGTCGCGTTGCGACCGTCGCACGCGCCGACGGTCGCCGACCAAGTGCTGGCGGCGCGGGATGTCCAGACGGTGAGCACCCCCCTGCTGCGCGGTGGGACGGCGACAGTCGTGTTCTCTCGCGACAAGGGCGCCGCCGTGCTGGTGCTCAACAATGTGCCGCCGCCGGCGCCGGGGTCGGTGTATCAGATGTGGCTGATCGGCACGCACGGGTCGACGTCAGCCGGCACGATGGACGCCAAAGAGGTGGCCCCCTCGGCGACCGCGGTGATCTCCGGCCTTGGGCACTCCGATGCTCTGGCCTTCACCGTCGAACCCGGCCACGGGTCGCCGCAACCGACCGGTCAGATCTTCGCCGAACTGCCGTTGGCTCGGTGAGAGCTGCGCAGACCGCCCAGTATCGCGACCAGTACCCCAACCGCCGCCAGCACGCCGCCAGCGGCCAGGGTGAGGTTCAGCCAATGGTGCAGGCTGTCTTCGGCGTGACCCACCATTACGTCGGCGATTGCCCGGATGTCGCCGGTCGTGTCGTCCAGCGCGGCGTCGACGCGCCGCCGCGCCACCTCCAGAGCAGCCCACCCGCAGGCACCGACCACCAGTGCCGCGACACCGAAACCGGTCAGCGCCTTGGCGCGACTGCGGGCGGAGGCCAACGCCAAGACGGCGCTGAAGCCCGCCAACGCCGCGGTAGTCAGACACACCAACAGGTTCCACGACGCGAAGAACCGGAGCCTCGCCGACGCCAGGGCTTTCGGCGGTGCCGCCGTCAACGGCACGACGAGCGTCGTCGGCGTCCGTACGTGGGAGCGAGACAGCATCTGCTGCAGCGACGGGTCTGCCAACATCGGGCCCACGTCGACGACCCACGGGTCGCCGGACGAGTCACTGCTGAGCACCCAGCCGTGCGCCAAACGGTTGACCTGAGCGAACTGGCCGGGAAACGCCGGGCTGGCGGTGTAGCCGGCCGCCGCGCTGCCCACTACCGCCGGATCGACGCTGCGACCGCGGGCAGTGATGAGCGCTGTGGCTTGGTCGGCGAGTTCGGCGGCCGCCGCGCTCTGCAGCATCGGATCGGTGGCCGCCCCCCGGGCCATCGCCGCATAGCCGTCGGCGTCGACCAGATTCAGTTGAGCCCACACCGTCGGCACGGCAACCGCCGCCGCCACGGTGGCGATCACCCCCAGCAGCACGGTCGCTGAGAACCGCACGCGGCGCGGGTTATTTCGCGGCGCGGCGCGGGCCGGCCAGCGCCAACCGGGTCATCAGCCGGTTCGTCCGGGCCAGCGCTTTGAGCGAGTTACTGTAAAAGTTGACTCCCGCACCGAATTTGGTGCGCGGTTCGACGACGACTTCGGCGCGACAGTACTTGCGCAGCCCGTCGGCCCCGCCGAACCGCGCCCCGATGCCCGACTCCTTCCAGCCGCCCATCGGCGCGGTGGTGCACATCAGATTGCTGATCACGTCGTTGACGTTGACCGCACCGCAGTCCAGTTGCAGCGCAACATCATTGGCGCGTTCGGTGTCTTTGGAGAATACTGAGGCGCTCAGGCCGTACGGGGTGTCGTTGGCCAGCCGGACGGCCTCGTCGACGCTGCCGACCTTCATGATCGGCAGGGTGGGGCCAAAAGTCTCCTCGGTCATGCAGGACATCGAGTGGTCGACGTCGACCAGCACAGTCGGCAAATAGAAGCTGCCCTGCCCGTCGGCGTGCGACCCACGTCGGCCACCGGTCAGGGCGCGCGCACCGGCACGCACCGCCTCGCGCACATGGCGATCGGTGATTGCCAGCTGGTCTTCGTCGATCAGCGCGCCGTAGGTGAAGCCCTCCCCCGCACCGACCTTGAGGGCTTCGACGTCGCGCACCACTGCGTCGACGAATCGGTCATACACCGACTCCAAAACGTAGACTCGCTCGACGGACACACAGGTCTGTCCCGCGTTGAACATCGCTCCCCACACCGCGGCATGCGCGGCCGCCCCGATGTCGGCGTCGTCGAGCACGATCATCGGGTCCTTGCCACCCAATTCCAGGCTGACCGGCGTCAACCGGCGGGCGGCCCGCTCCATCACCTTGCGTCCGGTCGCGGAGGAGCCGGTGAACTGCAGGTAGTCGACGTTGTCGATGACCGCTTCGGCTACCGCACGTGCACCCTGCACGACGGCGAATACGTCGGGGGCATCGCAGTCCAGCCAGCCTTTCCGCAACAGCTCCGCGGTGAGCGGGGTGCGCTCGGACGGCTTGAGCAGCACCGCGCAGCCGGCCGCCAGCGCGCCGATCCCGTCCATGAGCGCATTGGCCACCGGATAGTTCCACGGCGCAATGATCCCGACGACCTGCCGCGGCCGGTAATGGACGGTGATCTTCTTGACCGCGAGGAACGGCAGCGACACCGGACGACGTTCCGGTGCAAGAAATTTCGCCATCGTCTTGATGTAGTAGGACAGGATCATGATCAACAGCGGCACTTCCTGTGCCGCGTCGACCGCCGACTTGCCGGTTTCCTTGATCAGCAACTGTTCGATCTGATCGCGGTGCTCGCCGAGCCACACGGCGTAGCGGGCCAGCGTCTTAGCACGCCCCTCGGCGCCCTGGCGCTCCCACTCGCGCTGCGCCGCGCGCAGCCGGTCGGTTAGTCCCGGCACGTCGGCGGGATCGGTCCAGTGCACTTCACCGGCCGATGCGCCGGTGGCGGGGTTGCTGACGGTGCCGATACCGACGAAGTCAGAGGCTGGCTGAGGCCCTGAAGACACAGAAGACGACACAGAAGGGGTGGTGGCGGTCATAGACGGCAATGCTAGCCCCGGTGTGACATAGGTCGCACCCGGGGTTGACGGGTGTCAAGTACAGCAGCAGCGGGACGTCACGCCCGGCGCTCGGCGATCCCCAACACGTAGGCGGCTTGACCAAGGTGTTGCGCGCAGTCGTCGATGCTGCTGATCAGCCGAGCGCTAACGGTGACCGGCGGGTCCCAGCGGGTGTCCACGACCCGGGCCAGCTCGTCGCCGTCGATGCTGGCGATGTACTCCAGCGTCAGCTTGTGCACTGCGTGGTAGTAGCCGGCCAGCAACTTGGCGGAGGCTTGGACTTTGGCCACGTCTTCGGGGCTGTGCCCGTAACCGGTGTCGTCCCGCGGTAAGTCGAGCTCGAACCGCTCCACCCAGCCGTCCCGGGTCCACGCCTGCCCGACGTCGGCGAGGTCGGCCACCTGCACGTCCTGCACTCGTGCGCTGTGCCACAGCAGCCAGGCGATGCTGTTGGCATTGGGGCTGGGCCGGTAGTTGGCCTGGCCGTCGGTGAGGCCATCGGTGAGCTCGTCGACATGTTCGATCAACCGGGTGAAGGCGTCGCGAAGCAATTCCTGGGCGGCGGCGGCGCTTTTCTCTGAGCTCGGCATACCGTTGATCCTGGCATGAGCCGCCCGGCGGGTCGTAGATTTGTTAGATGACCTACGACCTCCTGATCCGCAACGGGACCATCGTCGACGGGCTGGGAGGTGAGCCGTACGTCGGCGACGTCGCGGTACGCGACGGCAGGATCGAAGCGGTGGGCTCGGTCAACGATGACGCCGCTCGGGAGATCGACGCGACCGGCCTGCTGGTCACTCCTGGCTTCGTCGACCTGCACACCCACTACGACGGCCAGGCCATCTGGTCGGAACGGCTGACTCCATCGTCGGCGCACGGAGTGACGACGGTGGTGATGGGCAACTGCGGGGTCGGGTTCGCGCCGTGCCGCCAAGAAGACCACGACGTGCTCGTCGATGTGATGGCCGGCGTCGAAGACATTCCCGGCGTCGTGATGACCGACGGCCTGCCCTGGACGTGGGAGACGTTCCCGGAGTTCATGGACGCCTTGGACGCAGGCAAGCGCGACGTTGACGTTGCCGCCTACCTGCCGCATTCTCCGCTGCGCGTCTACGTGATGGGTCAGCGCGGTGCCGACCGCGAGCCCGCCACCGCCGAGGACCTCGCCCAGATGCGGGCACTGGCCAAGGAGGCGGTGGAGATCGGCGCGTTGGGCTTCGCGTCATCGCGCCTGACGATTCACAAGACCGAAAGCGGTGCACAGATTCCCAGCTACGACGCCGCCCGGGAGGAACTGGAGGAGATCGCTCGCGGCGTGGTCGACGGGGGTGGCGGGCTGCTGCAATTCGTGCCCGACCTGCCCGCCGGCGGCTACCAGCCGGTGCTGCAGACGGTGTTCGACGTCGCCGAGGACGTCGGTCTGCCACTGACCTTCACCATGGTCGTGACCAATATGGGCGAGCCGTCCTGGCCGGACGCCATCACGATGATCGAGAAGGCCAATGAGAGGGCGGGCGCCGGTCCCTTCATCACCGCTCAGCTGTTGCCCCGCCCGATTGGCCTGGTGATCGGTTTACAGCTCACCGGCAACCCGTTTGTGCTCTATCCCAGCTACCGCGAAATCGCCCACCTGCCGCTGGCCGAGCGGGTCGCCGAGATGCGCAAGCCTCGCGTGCGCGCGCGCATCATGGCCGACAAGCCCGGTGAAGGCCATCCGATCCTCTACGCGGCGCAGATGTGGGACTGGATCTTCCCGCTCGGCGACAAGCCGGACTACGAGCCCGACCCGTTGACCAGCATTGCGGCGCGGGCGCGCGCCCGCGGAGTCAGCCCGATGGAGGAGGCCTACGACCGGCTGCTCGACGACGACGGCCGGGCGATGCTGTTGGTAGCGACCAGCAATCTGGAGAATTACTCGCTGGACACCGTCGGCGAACTGCTGCACCGCGACGACGTGGTGCTGGGCCTCGGTGACGGGGGCGCGCACTACGGCATGATCTGCGACGCGAGTTACACCACCTTCTTCTTGGCGCACTGGGCGCGCGACCGGGCGTCGGGCCGGTTCTCGGTGCCCGAGGCGGTTCGCGAGCTGACGTCGGTTCCGGCCCGTGTCGCAGGGTTGGGCGACCGTGGCCGCATCGCCGTCGGCTACAAAGCCGACCTGAACGTCATCGACCACGCCGGCCTGCAATTGCACAAGCCGATCATCAGCTACGACCTGCCCGCCGGCGGCCGTCGGCTCGACCAAACCGCCGACGGCTACGTCGCCACCATCGTCTCCGGCGAGGTGATCGCCGAGAACGGCGTGCCTACTGATGCACGTCCGGGCAAGCTGGTCCGGGGCCGCCAGCCGGTGCCCGCCTAGGACGGCGGAATGGGCGTCAAGAAGGCCAGGAGAGTTGACTTCCCCCGCCTGGCCGCTGCGCTGGTGGACTACCGGTTCGCCTATCTGGTCACCGTCGACGACGACTACCGCGTGCACACGGTGACCGTGGAGCCGGTGCTGCACGACGGTGTCATGGCTGTCGGGCTGATCGCGGGCAGGACCCGGAGAAACATCGAAAACCGCAGCGAGGTCACACTGTTGTGGCCGCCGAGCGAGGCGGGCGGCTATTCGCTCATCGTCGACGGCCGCGGCGCGCTGACCGAGACGGGCGACGACACCGCCCGGCTTGAGGTAGTGCCTACCCGCGCGCTACTTCACCGCAACGCCGACCCGAGCACCCAAGGGCCGACCGCAGGCTGCTTGCATGACTGCGTGGTGTTCGCCCAGGCATAGCGCCAGGGCCACCGGAACCGAGCGATCACATCTGCCACATCTGTCCCCGACCGCCGAGCCTATTGTTGTGCGCAATAGCTGAGACACATGCGACCTTCGGGGAACCGCCGCGCCAGAGAACCGAAGGAAAAGCCCGGCCCCACAATGGGACCGGGCTTTTCGTTGTCAGCGACTCAGAAGTCCATGCCGCCCATGCCACCGGTCGGGTCGCCCGCGGGAGCGGATGCCTTCTCCGGCTTGTCGGCCACAACGGCCTCGGTCGTCAGGAACAGACCCGCGATGGACGCCGCGTTCTGCAGCGCCGAACGGGTGACCTTGACCGGGTCGGCAACGCCGGCCTTGAGCAGGTCCTCGTACTCACCGGAGGCGGCGTTCAGGCCGGTACCGGCGGGCGAGTTGCGGACCTTCTCGGCGACAACCCCAGGCTCCAACCCGGAGTTGAAGGCGATCTGCTTGAGCGGAGCTTCCAGCGCCACCCTGACGATGTTGGCGCCGGTCGCCTCGTCACCGGTGAGGTTCAGCTCCTCCAGGGCCGGGGCCGACTGCAGCAGGGCCACACCGCCACCGGCGACGATGCCCTCCTCGACGGCGGCCTTGGCGTTGCGGACCGCGTCCTCGATGCGGTGCTTGCGCTCCTTGAGCTCCACCTCGGTGGCGGCACCGGCCTTGATCACCGCAACACCGCCGGCCAGCTTGGCCAGCCGCTCCTGCAGCTTCTCGCGGTCGTAGTCGGAGTCGCTGTTCTCGATCTCCTGACGGATCTGGGCGACCCGGCCGGCGATGGCGTCGGACTCACCGGCGCCCTCGACGATGGTGGTCTCGTCTTTGGTGACGACCACCTTGCGGGCCTTGCCCAGCAGCTCGATGTCGGCGGTCTCAAGCGAGAGGCCGACCTCTTCGCTGACGACCTGGCCGCCGGTGAGGATGGCCATGTCCTGCAGCATCGCCTTGCGGCGGTCACCGAAGCCGGGGGCCTTGACCGCCACCGACTTGAAGGTACCGCGGATCTTGTTGACGACCAGCGTGGACAGCGCCTCGCCCTCGACATCCTCGGCGATGATCAGCAGTGGCTTGCCGCCTTGGATGACCTTCTCCAGTAGTGGCAGCAGGTCCTTGACCGTCGAAACCTTGGAGCTGACCAGCAGGATGTACGGGTCCTCCAGGACCGCTTCCTGCCGCTCGGCGTCGGTGACGAAGTAGCCGGAGATGTAGCCCTTGTCGAAGCGCATGCCCTCGGTGAGCTCGAGCTGCAGGCCGAAGGTGTTCGACTCCTCGACGGTGATGACGCCCTCGTTGCCAACCTTGTCCATCGCCTCGGCGATCAGGTCGCCGATCGACTGGTCACCGGCCGAGATGGCTGCGGTGGCCGCGATCTGCTCCTTGGTTTCGACGTCCTTGGCGTCCTTGAGCAGCGTCTCGGTGATCTTCTCGACCGCCTTCTCGATCCCGCGCTTCAGACCCAACGGGTTGGCGCCGGCCGCCACGTTGCGCAGGCCCTCTTTGACGAGCGCCTGAGCCAGCACGGTGGCCGTCGTCGTGCCGTCACCGGCGACGTCGTCGGTCTTCTTGGCGACTTCCTTGACCAGCTCGGCGCCGATCTTCTCGTACGGGTCCTCCAGCTCGATCTCCTTGGCGATGGACACACCATCGTTGGTGATCGTGGGGGCGCCCCACTTCTTCTCCAGGACGACGTTGCGGCCTTTAGGGCCCAACGTCACCTTTACCGCGTCGGCGAGGGCGTTCAGGCCCCGCTCGAGGCCGCGACGGGCCTCTTCGTCGTACGCAATTGTCTTGGCCATTGCGAAGTGATTCCTCCGATTGGGGATGACACACGTCTCTGGTCGGGTGCAGTGCCCGCGACGGACGGCGAAGGGTGTGCTCCGCAGGCGCGGCCCCTGCCTCACCGTCCCGACCTAGCACTCACCGGTCGGGAGTGCCAAAGTCATTTTTAGCACTCGCCTATGCCGAGTGCAAGGTCGCCCGGCGACGATGCGCGCTGCGCAGCGGCGGGCTGAGGAGCCGGGCCATACGGTCAGCCCGGCGACGATGCGCGCTGCGCAGCGGCGGGCTGAGGAGCCGGGCCATACGGTCAGCCCGGCGACGATGCGCGCTGCGCAGCGGCGGGCTGAGGAGCCGGGCCGTCAAGGTCACCCGGCAGGCCGTCACGGGTCAGGGCAGGTCCAGTAGCTGCTCGTAGAACCCGCCGAAGCGGCGCGACCGATCGATGAGATGAATTTCCAGAATCCAATGACACAACCGGCCGCGTGGGTCGGTGCGACGCATCGGCTTGCCCGACCCGGGCATGATGTACCACTGGACGCCGGTGCCGGCAATCTTCTTATGCGGGAATTCGCCGACCAGATGGCCGGCGATGTGGCTGCCCCACCCGAAACCCTCGTCGCGGGCCACCTCAACGACGTAGTCGAACAACTCGGCCCCGCTGACGTCGGGGTGTTGCTGGAAGTAGTCGCGCCCGGCTTTCCACACCCGCGGCAACGCATCGCGCAGGGCCAACTTGTTTTGATCCTCACCGAGGACGAAGGTGCGCCCGAAGTCGGCCTCCCACTCCTCGAAGATCGGTCCGAAGTCGAGGAACACAATGTCGTCGGCGGCGACCATCCGGTCGGGCGGGCGCTCCCGGAACGGCTGCAGGGTGTTCTCGCCGGCCCGCACGATGCGCCGATGCCAGTGCCGGGTCACCCCGAACAAGTCGGCGGCCAAATCGCGAATCTCGTCGGACAACTCGCTCTCGGCAACTCCGGCGCGGATCATCCGGCGGCGTTCGACCTCGTCGAACAGTTGCGTCGCTTTAGCTTCGGCGTCAAGCAGCCGCTCCACCCGGACACTTTCTTTGGCGACAACCTTCTCCACTGAGCCGATGCTACGGGTCGCGTGCCGTTGGTCGACCGCCGGTCAGCGTTGCGACTCGCCGCTTCCGCGCCAGATGCGAGTGCCGATGTCTTTGTCCTAGACTGCATCTCGACCAGATAGGAGTCCACGGGTGCGGGCTAGTGAAGTGCCCAGCACCCGGGCTTTGCGGGGTTGGCAACGGCGGGCCTTGGTGCGCTACCTCACCGCCAAACCGCGCGATTTTCTGCTGGTCGCTACCCCGGGGGCCGGCAAGACCGCCTTCGCTCTGCGGATCGCCGCCGAGCTGCTGGCCGATCGGACGGTGGACACCCTCACCGTGGTGGTGCCGACCGAGCACCTGAAAATCCAGTGGGCCGCGTCAGCGGCCGCCGACGGCATCGCGTTGGACCCCAGATTCCGTAATTCGGCGGCGCGGACCTCGGCGGAGTACCACGGCATCATCGTCACCTACGCCCAGATCGCCCGGCATCCGGCGCGGCACCGGGCGCGCACCGAAGCACGGCGCACTCTGGTGATTTTCGACGAGATTCACCACGGCGGTGACGCCAAAAGCTGGGGTGACAGCATCCAGGAGGCGTTCGGCGACGCCACCCGACGGCTGGCCATGACCGGCACCCCGTTCCGCAGTGACGACGCGGCAATCCCGTTCATCCGCTACGAACCCGACGCCAACGGTGTGCTGCGCTCGGCGGCCGACCACACCTACGGCTACGCCGAAGCACTCAGCGACGGTGTGGTCCGGCCGGTGATGTTCTTGGCCTACTCCGGGGAAGCGCGCTGGCGGATCGGCGCGGGCCCGCAGGCCGGCACCGAATTCGCCGCCCGGCTCGGTGAGCCGTTGACCGCCGAGCAGACGGCGCGAGCCTGGCGCACCGCGCTAGATCCGGCCGGCCAGTGGATGCCTGCGGTGATCCTGGCTGCCGATACCCGCTTGCGGCAGCTGCGCGACGGCGGTGTGCCCGACGCCGGTGGCATGATCATCGCCTCAGATCAAACCGCCGCACGCGCCTATGCGGAGCTGATCGCCGCCATCACCGGTGAGTTCGCGACCGTGGTGCTCTCCGACGAACCCGGATCATCGGACCGCATTGCGCAGTTCTCTGCGGGCACCAACCGCTGGCTGGTAGCCGTGCGGATGGTGTCCGAGGGGGTCGACGTGCCCCGGCTCGCGGTCGGGGTGTACGCCACCAGTGCGTCGACGCCGCTGTTCTTCGCTCAGGCCATCGGCCGGTTCGTCCGGTCGCGGCGACCCGGGGAGACCGCCAGCATCTTCTTGCCGTCGGTGCCGTCGCTGCTGCTCCTGGCCAGCGAGCTGGAAGCTCAGCGCGACCACGTGCTGGGCCAGCCGCACCGCGACGAGAGCGACGACATAATCGCCGCGAAACGTCGCCGAACGGAGCCGTCCGAGCAGGACAGCAGCTTCACCTCGCTGGGCGCTGACGCCGAACTGGACCAGGTGATCTTCGACGGCTCGACATTCGGCACCGCGACTCCCACCGGCAGCGCTGAAGAAGCCGACTACCTGGGCATCCCCGGTCTGCTGGACGCCGGACAGATGCGCGAGTTGCTGGGCCGTCGCCAGCAAGAACACCTGGCCAACCGGACCGCGGTGAACAGCGGACCGTCTCAGCCGGTGACCCGACACGGGCAACTCCGCGACCTGCGCCGCGAACTCAACACGTTGGTGTCGGCCGCACATCACCGCACCGGTAAACCACACGGCTGGATCCACAACGAGTTGCGCCGGATCTGTGGCGGGCCACCGGTGGCGGCGGCCACCACCGAGCAACTCCAGGCCCGCATTGCAGCGGTCCGCACCCTCAGCGCCTGACGGTTCTGCGCAGCCGCCGCGGTGCGTATCGTTGGGCGCCATGGGTGACGATCCCAAGTGGACCGCGGCCGATGTGCCGGATCAGAGCGGCCGAGTCGCGATTGTCACCGGCTCCAACACCGGCATCGGCTATGAAGCCGCCGCGGTGCTGGCCCGCGCCGGCGCGCATGTGGTGCTGGCGGTACGCAATCCCGAAAAAGGCAACGCCGCGCTGGCCCGCATCGTCGCGGCCAGCCCGGAAGCCGACGTCACACTGCAGGAACTCAACCTGGGCTCGCTGGCGTCGGTGCGCCGCGCCGCCGACGCGCTGCGCTCGAAATACCCGCGCGTCGACGTGTTGATCAACAACGCCGGGGTGATGTGGACAGCCAAGCAGCTGACCGAAGACGGATTCGAGTTGCAGTTCGGCACCAACCATCTCGGCCACTTCGCTCTGACCGGCCTGCTGCTCGATCACCTTTTGCCGGTCCGCGGGTCGCGGGTGGTGACCGTCAGCAGCGTCGGCCATCGCATCCGGGCAGCCATCCACTTCGACGACCTGCAGTGGGAACGTCACTACGACCGGATCGCCGCCTACGGTCAGGCCAAGCTGGCCAACCTGTTATTCACCTATGAGTTGCAGCGCCGGCTGGCAGCCGGCGGCGCACCGACGATCGCCGTCGCCGCACACCCGGGCGGGTCGAACACCGAATTGACCCGCAACATCCCCACCATCTTCAAGCCCGCCGTCGCTGTGTTGTGGCCATTGGTGTCTCAAAGCCCGGCGATGGGCGCGCTGCCGACGCTGCGGGCCGCCACCGATCCCGGCGTCGAAGGCGGACAGTATTACGGTCCGGACGGACTCGGCGAGCAACGCGGACACCCGAAAGTGGTGAACTCCAGCGCGAAGTCCCACGACGAGGAACTGGCCGGGCGGCTCTGGACGGTCTCCGAAGAGCTCACCGGCGTCACCTTCCCGGTCTGATGTCCCTGCGTTCGGTCGACGAGCACCGGCGCGTCGTGGCGGCACTGATCGCCGCTCGGCCCGCGGCGCCGGTTGCGCTCACCGAGGCGGCCGGTCTGGTGCTGGCCGGTAACGTGACCGCGCCGATGTCGCTGCCGGTTTTCGACAACTCTGCGATGGACGGCTACGCGGTGCGCGCCGACGACGTCGCCGCGGCCACCGAAGATCATCCGGTGAGACTGCCGGTCACCGAAGACATCGCCGCCGGACGCACTGACATCCCGACCCTGCAATCCGGCACCGCACACCGCATCATGACCGGCGCGCCGCTGCCCGGCGGAGCGACGGCGGTGATCCCCGTGGAGCAGACCGACGGGCGCACCGACACCGTGGCGATACGATCCGCGACGGTCGAGGGTCGTCACATTCGACGCGCGGGCGAGGACGTCGCCGCGGGCAGCACCGTCCTGCGCGCCGGGCAGCAGGTCACCCCCCCGGCGCTCGGGCTGGCCGCGGCCCTGGGGCTGGCTGAGCTGACGGTGATTCCGCGCCAACGAGTGCTCGTCGTGTCCACCGGCTCAGAGCTGGTCTCTCCGGGAACCGCGCTGCAGCCGGGCCAGATCTATGAATCCAACGGCGTCATGCTGGCCGCCGCGGTCCGCGACGCCGGCGCCGCGGTCGTCGCTGCCGTGACCACCACTGACGATGTCGCCGAGTTCTCCGCAATGCTCGACCGGTACGCCCCCGAATCGGATCTGATCATCACCAGCGGTGGCGTCAGCGCCGGCGCCTATGAGGTGGTCAAAGACGTCTTCGGGCGCCACGGCCACCAGGGTGTGGAGTTCGTGAAAGTCGCGATGCAGCCGGGCATGCCGCAGGGCGCCGGGCGGGTGGCGATGCTCGACCGATCCGGTGGCGCCGGCCACGCCGGCGTGCCGATCGTTACCTTGCCCGGCAACCCGGTCAGTGTGCTGGTCTCCTTCGAGGTGTTCATCCGTCCCGCGCTGCGCGCCGCCATGGGGTTGGCCGCGACGGAGCGGCCGCGCCGCGAAGCAGTGCTGACCGAGGCGTTGAGGTCGCCGGGCGGCAAACGGCAGTTCCGCCGCGGGGTGCTCGACGCCGCGGCAGGCACCGTCAGCGGCTACGGGCCGCCGGGTTCACACCACCTGCGCTGGCTGGCGACGGCGAACTGCTTGCTCGACATCCCGGAGGACGTCGTGGAAATCCCCGCCGGGACCACGCTGCAGGTGTGGGATCTCAGTTGACCGGTCCACCGCAACGTCACCAGGTATCAACCAGTGCTTGCCTAAGATGACCGCGTGGCACGACGCCCCCGCTCCGCCGACCTGTCATCCGCCAACAAATCGGGCCCACAGCGCCTGCTGGCGCTGCTGCGTACGACGGTGCCGCCGGTGCATCCAGCTGGCCTGCCCTTCATTTCCGGTGGACTGGTGGTCGCTGCAGCCGGGCGCAACCAAGCCTGGCTGCGCCGCGCCGGCCTGTGGAGCGCCGTCGCCTGTGCGGTTTTCTTCCGGCATCCCCCGCGGGTGCCACCGCCGCGGCCCGGTGTGGTCGTCGCACCCGCCGACGGCTTGATCTGCCTGATCGAGGCCGCGGCGCCGCCCGCGGAACTCGGACTCGGCGACGAACCGTTGACGCGGATCAGCATCTTCTTGTCGCTGCTCGACGCCCATGTGCAGCGGGCGCCGGTAGGCGGTGAGGTGCTCAACGTGCAGCACCGGCGAGGACTATTCGGTTCGGCCGAGTTGGCCGCGGCCAGCGACGACAACGAACGCAACAGCGTGGTAATTCGCACCGCCGACGGCGCGAAGGTCATCGTCGTGCAGATTGCCGGCCTGCTGGCGCGGCGCATCGTCTGCGACGCCCGCACCGGCGACAAGCTGACCATCGGCGACACCTACGGTTTGATCCGATTCGGTTCGCGGCTGGACACTTACCTGCCGCCCGGCGCTCAAGTGCTGGTCGCCGTCGGGCAGCGGGCCGTCGCCGGCGAGACCGTGCTGGCCGAGCTGCCGCAATGATCAGTCGGCCGCGCAGCAGGCGAGCGGTCAACCTGCGGATCCTGCCCAGCTCGATGAGCGTACTGGCGATCTGCGCGGGGCTGACCGCCATCCGGTTCGCGCTGGAACGGCAACCACATACAGCGATAGCGCTGATCGCGGCGGCCGCAATCCTAGACGGACTCGACGGGCGAGTCGCGCGCATCCTGGACGCCGAGTCGAGGATGGGCGAGGAGATCGACTCGCTGGCGGACGCGGTGAACTTCGGGGTGGCCCCGGCGGTCGTGGTGTACGTATCGCTGTTGTCGTCGTTACAAGTCGGTTGGGTAGCGGTGCTGCTATACGCGGTGTCGATCGTGCTGCGGTTGGCGCGATTCAACGCCCTGCTCGACGACGCCACGCTGCCCTCCTACGCCAGGGAGTTCTTCGTCGGGGTGCCGGCTCCGGCTGGCGCGATTGCGGCGCTGGCGCCGCTGGCGGCCAAGCTGCAGTTCGGCGAAGGCTGGTGGAGTTCGCCGTGGACAGTGTCGCTCTGGCTGGCGGCCTGCTCGATGCTTGTGGTCAGCCGAATCCCGATGAAAAAGATGCACGCGGTGTCGGTGCCGCCCAACCTGGCCGCCCTGCTGCTGGCGGGGTTGGCCATCGTCGCGGCCGCTGCCTTCCTCTTCCCCTTCATCCTGATCCTGGTCGGGATCGCAGGCTACTTGCTGTACATCCCGTTCTCGGTGCGCAGCCACCGCTGGCTGGTTGCGCACCCGGAGGCTTGGGACGACAAACCGAAGCAACGACGCGCGACCCGGCGTGCGATCCGACGGGCGCAGCCGAACCGACGGTCGGTGGCCCGCCTGGGTCTGCGCAAACCGGGTGATTGACCGATGACTCCTGGTGCCGCTGCCCGACTGACCCTTACCGCGCGGCTGAACACCTCGGCCGTCGACGCCCGTCGCGGCGTCGTCCGTTTGCATCCGAACGCCATCGCCGCCCTGGGCATCCGGGAATGGGACGCGGTGTCGCTGACCGGGTCGCGCACCACGGCGGCGGTGGCGGCGGTGGCCGGCCCGCAAACCCCGGTCAGCACGATCATGCTCGACGACGTCACGCTGTCCAACGCCGGGCTGCGCGAAGACCACCCGGTGATCGTCGCGGCGGCGACGGTGTACGGCGCCCGATCGGTCACCCTCAGCGGCTCGACTCTGACCGCCCAGTCGGTCGAACCAGCGACGCTGCGGCAAGCCCTGCTGGGCAAGGTGATGACCGTCGGGGATGCGGTGTCGTTGCTTCCCCGCGATCTCGGGCCGGGCACGTCCACGTCCGCTGCCACCCGCGCGTTGGCCGCGGCCGTGGGTATCAGCTGGACCTCGGAATTGCTGACCGTCACCGGGGTGGACCCCGGCGGACCGGTCAGCGTGCAGCCGAATTCGTCGGTCAGTTGGGGCAGCGGGGTCCCGCAGGCGGTCAGCACCGAAGTCAACCGGCCCGCGACGGCACCGGTCGCCGTCGACAACCTCAAAGGCAGCCAGACCCAGGCGGTCAAGCTGACCGAATGGTTGAAGCTGGCGCTCGACGAGCCGCACCTGCTGCGGACGCTGGGCGCCGCGACGAACCTCGGCGTCCTGGTGTCCGGCCCGGCCGGGGTCGGCAAGGCGACGCTGGTGCGTGCCGTCTGCGCCGACCGAAGGTTGATTGAGCTCGACGGCCCGGAAGTGGGCGCCCTGGCCGCCGACGACCGCCTCAAGAAGGTGGGGTCCGCGGTGGCCACCGTGTGCGACGGTGGCGGAGTGCTGCTGATCACCGACATCGACGCGTTGCTGCCCGAGTCGGCTGAGCCGGTGTCGACGCTGATCCTGGCGGAGCTGCGCGCCGCGGTGGCGGTCGCCGGCGTCGCGTTCGTCGCCACCTCTGCGGTGCCGGACCGCCTCGATCCGCGGCTGCGGGCACCGGATCTGTGCGACCGGGAACTGGCGTTGCCGCTGCCCGACGGCGCCACCCGCACCGCGCTGTTGCAGACGCTGCTGGCTGCGGTGCCCACCGGTGAGCTGGCGCTTGGCGACGTCGCCGACCGCACACCCGGCTTCGTGGTCGCCGACCTCGCCGCGCTGGTCCGCGAGGCCGCGCTGCGAGCGGCGGCACGGGCCAGCGCTGACGGTCAACCGCCGGCTCTGGTGCAGGATGACCTGCTCGGTGCGCTGACTGTCATCCGGCCGCTGTCCCGTTCGGTGGGCCAGGAAGTACCGGTCGGAAGCATCACCCTCGATGACGTCGGCGACATGACGGCGACCAAGCAGGCGTTGACCGAAGCGGTGCTGTGGCCGCTGCAGCACCCCGACACTTTCGCCCGGCTGGGTGTCGAACCGCCCCGCGGCGTGCTGCTCTACGGGCCGCCTGGTTGCGGTAAGACGTTCGTGGTGCGGGCGTTGGCCAGCACCGGGCGGCTGTCCGTGCATGCCGTCAAGGGCTCGGAGCTGATGGACAAGTGGGTGGGCAGCAGCGAAAGAGCTGTGCGCGACTTGTTCCGCCGGGCCCGCGATTCGGCACCGGCGCTGGTGTTCCTCGACGAGGTGGACGCGGTAGCGCCGCAGCGTGGCCAAAGCTTCGACTCCGGAGTGACCGACCGCGTCGTCGCGGCGCTGCTGACCGAACTCGACGGCATCGATCCGCTGCGCGACGTGGTGGTGGTCGGCGCCACCAACCGACCCGACCTGATCGACCCGGCGCTGCTGCGGCCGGGTCGGCTGGAACGGCTGGTGTTCGTCGAGCCGCCCGATGCGGCGGCACGCCAGGAGATTCTGCGCACCGCGGGCAGATCCATCCCGCTCAGCCCCGACGTCGACCTCGATGGGTTGGCCGCCGGACTCGACGGATACAGCGCCGCCGACTGCGCGGCATTGCTGCGGGAAGCTGCGCTGGCTGCAATGCGGCGTTCCATCGACGCCGCTGACGTCACTGCCGCCGATGTCACGGCGGCGCGCGAAACCGTCCGGCCTTCGCTGAGCCCCGACCAGTTGGCGTCGCTGCGGGCATTCGCCGACGGACGCTAGGCGTCATTCCGAGAGCTGAAACTCGATCACCGCGGCCACCGAATCCACCGCCTCATTGAGTGCCGCCAGACGTTCTGCAGGCGAAGGCGCCGAGAGCACCGCATAGCGGTCAGCCGGCCCCAGCGGTAATCGAGAAGCCAACGCGTACAACCGTTTCCCGATGTCCGCCGGCCGATTGCGGCCCAGCACCTCTTCGCGGCGCGGGGGCCGGGCATCCCGGGCGGCGGCGACCCGCTCGAACAACGCCACGACGCGGTCTTCGATGTCACTCAACTGGTTGCCGGTCACCGGATCACCTGGCTCGTCAGGCCAGACCCGAACAGTCGCACGCGGATACGGCTGGTCGGGCAGCCAGTCAACTACTTTGATCCGCTCGCCCATCAAACAGTTCAGCTCGTAGCGTTCGGCACCGAGGTTCACGCACTCGGCGATCTCGGCCAGCGCACCAACCTCGTAGCGTTCGTCACCGCCGCCGACCTCGCGACCGCGGGCGATCAAGACCACACCGAAGCGTGGAAGAGGGCCCTGCATACAGTCAGCGACGAGCGCGACATAGCGCGGCTCGAAGATCCGCAGCGGCAGATGTTCGTGCGGCATCAGCACCGACTCGAGCGGAAAAATCGGCAGCTCAAAGTTTTCGGCGATTCCGGCGTCCGTCATCGATCACACGTCCAACTCTTCGACCAGCGCGTCGACCACCGCGCGCAGGTCACCGTCGTGCTCCTCGGCCACCCGGCGCTGCCGCTGATAGGACGCCCCCAATCGCGGAATGTCGGATATAGCTGCAAGTTCGTCGGCGCAGTGCAGCGACTTGGCGACCGGCTCCAGCCGATTCAACACGTCGTCGAGATCGTCGGTGACCAGGCGCTCATGGCTGTCAGAGTCCAGGATGATGATCGCATCGAGGCCGTAACGCGCTGCGCGCCATTTGTTTTCCTGTACATGCCACGGTGGCATCGTGGGCAGCGGCTCACCGGCCTCGAGCCGGCGATCGAGGTCTACGACCAGGCAGTGCGTCAACGCCACCAGCGCGGCGAGCTCGCGTACGTTGGAGACGCCGTCGCACACGCGCACCTCGATCGTACCGTTGTGTGGTGAGGGCCTGATGTCCCAACGGATTTCATCGACGTGATCGATGATCCCGGTTTTCTTCTGGTCGTGCACAAAGCCTTCGAACTCCGCCCAGGTCTGGAAGTGGAACGGCAGACCCGCGGTCGGCAGCTGCTGAAACATCATCGCCCGGTTACTGGCGTATCCAGTGTCGTGTCCGGCCCACCACGGCGACGACGCCGACAGTGCCAGCAGATGCGGATACCAGTGCAGCAGGGACGACATGATCGGCATCACCTTGTCCGGCGAAGAGATTCCGACGTGCACGTGCACGCCCCAGATGAGCATCTGCCGCCCCCACCATTGGGTGCGCTTGATCAGTTCGGCGTAGCGCGCCCCGTCGGTCAATTGCTGCGTCGACCATTGAGCGAAGGGATGTGCACCCGCGCCCAACAATTCCATGCCGCGGCTTTCGACGACTCCGCGGATGGCCCCGATCGTGCTGCGCAAGTCGTCCATCGCCTCGGCCGTGCAGCCGCAGACGCCACTGACTATTTCGACGGTGTTACGCAGCAGTTCCTTGTGCACCCTTGGGTTTTCACCGATTTCGGTGATGACGGCGGCGGCTTCGTTGCTCAGGTCCCGGGTTTGCGCGTCGACCAGTGCGAATTCCCATTCGACGCCCAGCGTCGGCCGTGGCGAGACAGCGAATTCCACACGGCCGGATACCCTGCGTCCCGGCGAACTAACCGGTGCCGATGACACCGCACGCCACCCGCTTGCCTGCGTCTCCGGTGGACATCGTCATCTGGTCAGGACCGGGCGCTCCATTGGACTGCCGGTAGCGGTCGGCGGGAATGTTGGCGAAGTTGTCAGGACCGGCGTGAATGATGATCGACGTCTTCGCGCCCGACACCAGGTCTTCCTTGGTGAATGCATCGGTGGTCGTCACCAGCAGCGCCTGACCGTCGCCGCGCACCTGCAGCGAGGTCAGGTCTCCGCTTGCACCACTCTCCGGATTGCCGGTGTGTCCAGGCGCGTGGTAGTGGCCGCCCGCGGACAAAAAGTCACCGGGCGGGCCACCGTTCGGGGCGACCGAATGCGCCTCGCATTTACCGACCGAGTGGATGTGCACGCCGTGGAATCCGGGCGACAGCTGACCCCGGCCGACTGTCTGCAAGGTGAGGGTGACGTATCCGCTGTTGAACTCGAGCTTCGCGGTCGCAACCTCGATGCCATCGGGCGTCCGCAGATGGGTAGTAAGGCTTTCCGGTGCCGCCGCTTCGGTGCCTGTCGGGGCCGTCGGCGGTGGCGGTGATCCCGTCCATACCGATGGGGTGGTTCCGGGGGAAGACGATTGATGCTGGCGAGTACCGCAACTGCTCATCAGGACGACGGGTGCGGCGAGCGCTGCGACAACAGCGATGGCTTTGAGAGAACAGGCGGGCGTGACCATGCCGAGAAGCCTATCCCGGCGACGATGCGGGCCGGAACGGTCCGAGCAGGAGCGGGATCAACAAACCCGGCCCGGCGACGATGCGCGCCGGCCCGGCCTTGACTTAGCCGGCCACCACCACGATCACGCCCGGTGGCTGGCTGGCGATGGCGGATGTCCGCGGCGCCACCGGCGCAGCCAGCAGTTTGCCGACCGCGTCGGCGGTCTCGTGCTCGCCGGCCGCATCGCTGAAGTAAACCGTGGTGGCTGAGATGTTGGACAGGTCGAGGTTGCCCACGTCGGTGACGTTGTAGCCGGCATTGCGCAATTTGTCGGCGGTGTGCCCGGCGACGCCTTCGGTACCCGAGATGTTGTAGACCCGCACGTCGGACTTCGGCCCGGTGGCCGGCTTCGCGTTTTGCGGCGCCGAGGTGGTCGTCGCATTCGACACCGCCGACGAGTCCTCGTCGGAGTTGCCCGACGAGCTCATGGCCTGGAAACCGACAAGCAGGAAGATGACGCCCAGGAACAGCAGCACCATGACCATGGCCCGCAAAGGCAACCCTGAGGAGTCGGGAACACGCTCGTTCATCGCGCCTACTGTATCCAGGAATGCCCGGAATTCAGTAAACGCAGGTCCTGCGTCAGGTGACCTCGAAGCCCAGTCGACGCGCGGCGCGCGCCTTTTGCCTGCTCGCGCGCAGGCGCCGCAATCGTTTCACCAGCATCGGGTCAGCCGCCAACGCCTCTGGGCGATCAACCAACGCATTGAGCACCTGGTAGTAGCGCGTCGCTGACATCGAGAACAATTCTCTGATGGCTTCTTCCTTGGCGCCGGCGTACTTCCACCATTGCCGTTCGAACGCCAGAATGTCGTGTTCGCGACGGGTCAGCCCGTCGGCGACGTCAGAGTCGTCCCCCGATCTATTTGCCTGCGCCATGGCGCCGTCCATATAGCTTCCTTGGACCCTTCCGGCGAGTGCTCGAATTGCGCCTCTGCTTCGGCGATATTCAATCACGCTCGCCAGTGTTGGTCCGTAACCGAAGCCCGCGAGTCGCGTTCTCTCACGCCGCGTTGCGGCGCGCATCGTCGCCGGGCCAACCCGATCGCCACTCCTCCGCACGCCGCGTTGCGGCGCGCATCGTCGCCGGGCCGCCCGATCGCCGCTCCTTCTCACGCCGCGTTGCGGCGCGCATCGTCGCCGGGCCTAAGCTTGCCGGTCATGGCAGTCGTACCCATTCGCATTGTGGGAGATCCGATCCTGCACACGCCGACGGCAAAAGTGCCGGTAGCCGACGACGGTTCGCTACCTCAGGATTTGAACGATTTGATCACCACCTTGTACGAGACGATGGACGCCGCGCACGGGGTTGGACTCGCCGCCAACCAGATCGGCGTGGGCTTACGCGTTTTCGTCTACGACTGCGCAGACGAACGAGGCCAAACCAAACGCCGCCGCGGTGTCGTCGTCAACCCGGTGCTCGAGACGTCCGAGGTACCCGAGACCATGCCAGACCCCGACAACGACGACGAGGGCTGTCTGTCGGTACCCGGCGAGTCTTTCCCGACCGGCCGCGCGAAATGGGCACGCGTCACCGGACTCGACGCCGACGGCAATTCAGTCACCCTGGAAGGCACCGGTTTGTTCGCACGGATGTTGCAGCATGAGACCGGGCACCTGGACGGCCTGCTGTACCTGGACCGCCTGGTGGGTCGGCACGCCCGCAGCGCGAAACGAGCGGTGAAATCACACGGCTGGGGCGTTCCAGGTTTGTCCTGGACCCCGGGCAAGGATCCTGATCCATTCGGCAACTGATGCTCTCCTGGCCCAACCTCACCACGCGGGTGATGGTGCGTTACCGCCGGCCCGCCGGGTCGGTACCGCCGCTGACCGACGCCGTCGGCCACCTGCTGCAAGTTGAGCCGTCGGTGCTGATACGCACGAAAGTCGGTGCGGTGGTCGAGATCGCGTCGGCCGACGTGGTGGCTGTGCGGGCGCTGACGGCCACGCCCATTCGCACCGCGCAGGTTCGGGCGCTTGAACACGCTGCTGCCCTGGCACAACCGGGGATCGAGCACCGCTGGCTGAACGGCTGGTTCTTGCGTGCCGGAAGGGGTGTCACGTGGGCCGCTAATTCCGCTGTGCCGCTCGATCTTTCAGCAACATCGCACGCGATACCGGCGATCGTCGACTGGTACGCGCAGCGCGGACTCCCGCCACGACTGGCCCTACCGGACCGCCTGTTGCAGACCCCCGGTCCGGCAGAACAATCGCATCGACTGCTGGTCCGCGACGTGCACGCCGTCGAGCACAAACCCTCGGTTGAGCTGAGCTCGCACCCCACGGCGGCCTGGCTGCGATCGCAAGGCAGCAGTGCGCTCGCAGACGAGTTGACCGCAGGCGTCGACGGAGATGTGGTTTTCGGCACTCACCTGGGCGCGGCAACGGCGCGCGCAGCGGTCACCGACGCACCCGATCAGACGCGTTGGGTCGGCGTGTCGGCGCTGCGTCTGACAGACACCGACCTAAGCCAATTCGCGGCCCGGCAACTGATCGAGACGCTGTTGGCGTGGGGCGGCGAACGTGGGGCCTCCTGCGCCTATCTGCGGATCTGCGACAGCGACAGCACCGTCGGGCAGGTGGCCGAATCGCTGGGCTTCGTCCTTCACCATCGGGGGCGCTACATCGTTGCCGCCCGTTCGTAGGCTGTAAACATGCCCGAGGGCGCCCTGCGGCTGGCCACCTGGAACGTGAACTCGATACGTTCGCGGCTTCCCCGCGTGTTGGACTGGCTGGCGCGCGCCGACGTCGACGTGCTGGCCATGCAGGAGACCAAATGCGCCGACGAGCAGTTTCCGACGCTGCCGTTCTTCGAGCTCGGTTATGAAGTGACGCACTGCGGCTTCAACCAGTGGAACGGGGTAGCAATCGCATCGCGAGTCGGCCTCGACGATGTCGAGGTCGGCTTTGCCGGCCAGCCCGTCTGGAGCAGCAAGCCCTCGGTCGAGGCGGCCGCCGAAGCGCGGGCGCTGGCCGCCACCTGCGCCGGCGTACGGGTGTGGAGCCTGTACGTCCCAAACGGCCGCGCGCTGGGCGATCCGCACTACACGTATAAGTTGAACTGGCTTGCTGCGCTGAAGAATTCAGCGCAGGGTTGGTTGCGCACCGAGCCATCGGCGCAGATCGCGCTGGTAGGCGATTGGAACATCGCCCCAACCGACGAGGACGTGTGGAGCGTCGACTTCTACGAGGGCTGCACGCACGTCTCCGAGCCCGAGCGCCAGGCGTTCAACGCCATCGTCGACGCCCAATTCATGGACGTGGTGCGGCCTTTCACTCCCGGCCCGGGGGTTTACACCTACTGGGACTACACGGCGCTGCGCTTCCCGAAGCGACAGGGCATGCGCATCGACTTCATCCTGGCCTCACCTGCACTGGCCGCGCGGGTTGCCGACGCCCAGATCGTTCGGGAAGAACGCAAAGGAAAGGCACCCAGCGATCACGCACCGGTGCTCGTCGATCTGCGTGCCAACGGTCCGACTCGGTAGGTCCGGCACCATGTACCGGAGGCGTCTCCCCGGGGCGGCGACGAGATGGACGGCCTTGGCGTGAACGTTGTCTACGCGTTCGCTTCGTGGCAGGCTTTGGAATTACAAATGTTGACCAGAATTTTGTTGATTCCGCGGAGTGCGTTGTATTCGGGGGTATACAACCGGATCCGGGCTGGTCGGCAGGGTGAACGGGTTGACAGCACAACCTACTGAGCTTCAGGAGTAGCTATGAGTGTCGTTGGCGACGCGATACGCGGCGTGGGGCGAACGGCGAGCCGTGCCGCGGAGGTGACCACCGAGGCCGCGGGTGCCGTCGGCGGTGCCGCCGTCAACGGCGTCGTCGGCGGGGTGCAAGGAGCCGCGAGCGGCGTACAGCGGGGATTGAAAAGCGGCAGCCATTCAACGCCGGCTGCGGCACTGACCCTGGGTGCCCTTGGTGTGGTGGGGCTGATCGAGTGGCCGGTGCTACTGGCCGTGGGCGCCGGTGCGCTGGTGCTGCGGCGGATGAACCCGCACCCCGACGGTTCGGCTACCCCGGCGAAGGCTTCGCTGCGGTCGGCGTCCCCGGAGAAAGCGCCGGCCAGCAAGCCTGCTGCGGACAAGACGCCGGCCAGCAAGTCGGCGCCGGCGCACACCGGAGCAGCGGGGACCGCCCCGTCTCCCACCAAACGAACCACGCGCGCGAAGAAAACCGCCGCGCGTTCGACGCGCGGCGGTCAGTCGCGTAGCTCGCAGTAGCTTTGAGTACCAACCAATCCGTGCGTCGGCCGTTGCCACTACGTGCGGTGGCGATGGGTTTGCAGGCAACGTCCGCGCTGGTGGGCGCGTCGGTTAACACCGCCGCGAGCGCCGCCGAGACCGTGGGATCAGCCGCTGCCGCAGGGGTGAGTCTGGCCACCATGCCGCTCCGCGACGGCGCCAGGGTGGTAAGCCGCGAGCTGTCGGCTTCGACGCTGACCCGGCACAGTTGGCGCGGCGGTGACCGCGCCTGGATCGAGGTGCGCGGGCTGGACAGTGCACACGGCAATGAGCTCGGCCGGATCGTGAGCAAGGCGGTACAGGCTGAGCCCGGCGTCACCTCTGTACGGCTGAACCGTCCGCTGTCGCGGCTCATCGTCGGCCTGGCCGGCGGTGACGGCGCCGAGCCGTCGCTGGGTGAGCTGTGTCGTGTCGTCGCCGACGCCGAAAAGCAGTTCGCCGCTGCCTGGCCGGACGCCGCGGCCGAATCGGTCGACGACGCCACCGATGCAGAGCAGGTCAGTCTGCCCGCCGACGCTCTGGTGCTGGCCAGCCGGGCGGTCGGGGTCGGCGCGACGGCGGCAGGGCTCGGCGTCGCGGTGATCGGGCGGACGTTGCGCTGGCCGGCAGCGCCGCACAGTGTCGAAGCCCTCGTGGCGATCGTGGACTACCAGCCGCGGCTGCGCCGTCTGCTCGAGGACCGCATCGGCACCGCCGCCACCGACAGCGTGTTGACCGTCGCCATGACTGCAGCGCACATCGTGTCGCTCGCGCCCGCGTCGCTCGCGGTCGACTTCCTGGTGGAGGCCCTGCGAGCGGCCGAATCCCGCGCGGAGGCGCGCGTGTGGGCCGCGCACGAACCGGAACTGGCCAATCATGCCGAGCAGGTGGCCACCCATCGGTCGGCGCGGCCGTGTCCGCGGCCGCCCGGCCCCGTCGAGCGCCACGCCGACCGGAGCGCGTTGGTGCAGCTGATCGGCGCCGCAGTGGCCGGGATTTCTGGCCGCAGTGTGGAGATGGCGGGCACCGCCGCGCTGGTCGCCTCGCCAAAAGCCGCCCGAACCACCCGTGAGTCGTTCGCGGCCAAACTGGGTCAGGGTCTGGCCGAGCAGTACGACACGGTGGCGTTACGGCCGGAAAGCCTGCGTCGCCTCGACCGGGTCGACGCGCTGGTCATCGATCCCCGAGTGTTGTGCACCGACAGGTTGCGGGTGATGACCGTGCGCAACGCCGCCGAAGACGAATTGGCTTCGACGTGGAAAAGCGCACAAACTCTGCTCGACCGCAACGACCTGCAACCGGGCTGGTTTCCGGTACCGGGAATCTCCTCCGGCCGGTCGGCTTCGGACGTCCAGGCGCTGGTCTGCCCGACGCACGATCCGCTGGCGTCGGCGGTGGTAGCGGAGGCGCGCCGCAGCGGGGTAACCCTCATCTCCGTCGAAACTGACGGTCTTGGTGAGCTGCGACCGGCTTTTGAAGAGGTCCGGCCGACCGAGGGCAAGTCCCTGGACGACGCGCTGGCCGAAGCGGTCACCGACCTGCAAGCGGCCGGTTGCACCGTAATGGTTTTGTCTTCGGTTGCCGCACAGGCGCTTTCCTCAGCCGACGTGGCTCTGGGGGTTATCCCGGGTGATGGCGGAGCACCGCCTTGGTACGCCGACCTGCTGCTTCCCGACTTGGCGACGGCCTGGCGAGTGCTGCACGCTCTTCCCGCGGCCGAAGCAGCCAGCCGCCGGGGTGTAGAGCTCTCCACCGGCGCCTCGCTGCTGGGTGCGTTGCTGATGCTTCCCGGTGTGCGCGGCCGCGGGCCCGGTCCGGTCACCACCGGCGCAGCGGCCGGTGTACTTTCCGGCTACTGGCTGGCCCGCGGCATATTGCGCGAGCCCACCCCGCGGCCGGCGCCGGCGCGGGAATGGCATGCGATGTCGGTGGAACAGGTCCGCAAACTGCTGCCACAGCCCGAGCCGGTTGAATCGGAGCCAACCCGCAAAGGGCTGGCCACCCGCGCCATCGGCACCGCACAACGCGGCGCCGAAATCTCCCGACGGCCGGGCCGGGCGCTGCTGCAGTTCGGCAGTGCAGTGCGCGCCGAGTTGTCCGATCCGTTGACACCGGTGCTGGCCCTCGGCTCCGCGGCCAGCGCGGTGCTCGGTTCGCCCGTGGACGCAGTGCTCGTCGGATCGGTGCTGACCGGTAATGCCTTCTTGGCAGCCAGCCAGCGCCTCCGTGCCGAGAACCGGCTGAACACGCTGCTCGAACAGCAGATCCCGCCGGCCCGGAAGCTCAGCAAAGGCCCTGACGGCAAGCCGGTGTACAGCAAGGTCGTCGCAGAGCAACTGCGGCCCGGCGACGTGATCGAGGTGCACACCAACGACGTGGTGCCGGCCGATGCCCGGCTGATCGAGGAAGACGACCTGGAGGTCGACGAGTCGACCCTCACCGGTGAGTCGCTGCCGGTAGAGAAGCAGATCGAGGCCACTCCGGGTGCCGAACTGGCTGACCGGCGCTGCATGCTCTATGCCGGGACCACTGTGGTGACCGGAACCGCGGTCGCGTTGGTGACCGCCGTCGGCGCAGACACGCAGGCCCGGCGCGCCGCCGAATTGGTGTCCAGCGAGCTGCCGGCGATCGGCCTGCAGCATCAACTCAGCCAGCTCACCAACCGTGCGTTCCCGGTCAGCTTGGGCGGTGGCGCGCTGGTCGGCGGGCTGGGTCTGTTGCGCGGCACCGGAATACGCCAAGCGGTGGCCAGCGGCATTGCCATCGCAGTGGCAGCGGTACCCGAAGGCATGCCGTTGGTGGCCACCCTGGCGCAATCGGCGTCGGCCCGAAGACTGACGAATTTCGGTGCGCTGGTGCGTGTTCCGCGGTCAGTGGAGGCGCTGGGCCGGGTCGACGTGGTCTGCTTCGACAAGACCGGCACGCTCAGCGAGAACCGGCTGCGGGTGACGCAGGTACATCCCGCGTCGGGCCACTCCAGAGATGAGGTGCTGCGCTGGGCCGCCCACGCGGCGCCGCCGGCCAACGGCGGGCCGCACGTGCACGCCACCGATCGGGCGATCATCGAAGCCGCAGCGGCCGGCGCCTCCCCGAACGGCGCGCACCCGGTCGCCGGAGCCGATGGGCGCCGACCCGGTTCGCCCGGCTCCGCCGCGCTTCCGATCGGCGTGGCCGACGCGCACCTGCCGTTCCGCTCCGGGCGGTCGTTCTCCGCGTCGGTGACCGGTGCCGAGCTGACGGTCAAGGGCGCACCAGAGGTGGTGCTGGCCGCCTGCCTGGACGCCCGCAACGACGCCGGCGCCACCGTGCATCAGCTCGCCGCCGGTGGGTTGCGGGTGATCGCGGTCGCCCGAAGGGAGCTGACGCCGCAGCAGGCGCAGACCGTGCAAGACGATGAAGACGCCATCGACGAGCTCTGCCGCGACGGCCTGACACTGGCCGGATTCGTCGGCTTGTCGGACACTGCCCGCCCGCAGGCGCCCGCACTGCTGGCCGCCCTGGCTGAGCGCGACGTAGCCGTGCGGCTGATCACCGGCGACCACCCCGTCACCGCCACGGCCATCGCCCGGGACCTGGGCATCCCGGTGACCGCCGACCAGGTCATCAGCGGATCGCAGTGGGACGAGATGTCTCGGAAGGATCAAGAGCATGTGGTGGCCGAGCGGGTCATCTTCGCGCGGATGACGCCGGAGAACAAAGTGCAGATCGTGCAGACACTGGAGCGCACCGGTCGGATCTGCGCGATGGTCGGCGACGGCTCCAACGACGCCGCTGCCATCCGGGCCGCCACCGTCGGCATCGGTGTCGTCGCGCGCGGCAGCGACCCGGCGAGCGTCGCAGCCGACGTGGTGCTGCTAGACGCCCGCATCGAGGCGCTGCTGGAGGCGATCGAGGAAGGCCGCGAGCTGTGGCGGCGGGTCCAGTCGGCGGTGTCGGTGCTGCTCGGCGGCAACGCGGGCGAGGTCGCGTTCGCCGTCATCGGCAGCGCGATCACCGGGACCTCACCGCTCAACACCCGTCAGTTGCTGCTGGTCAACATCTTCACCGACGCATTGCCGGCCGCGGCGCTGGCGGTCAGCCCGACGACGGCCGGTGGTAACCGCGACGGACGTGGCCCGGATCAAGCTGCGCTCTGGCGCGCGGTCGCCATCCGTGGCACGACCACCGCGGCCGCGGCCACGGCCGCCTGGGCAATGGCCGGTGTAACTGGGCGGCCGCAGCGCGCTTCGACCGTGGCGCTCGTCAGTCTGGTGTCCGCGCAGCTGGGACAGACACTGCTGGACTCACGGGCGCCGCTGGTGGTGCTCACCGCGTTCGGCTCGCTTGCTGCAATGGGAACGCTGATCAGCATCCCCGGAATAAGCAATCTGCTCGGCTGTACACCGCTGGGTCCGCTGGGGTGGGGCCAGGCGCTGGGTTCCGCGACCGCAGCGACGATCGCGGTGGCCGTCGCCACCCGCGTGTTGGCGGCTAGGCAGTCAGCAGCGTTGCCGCCGGCGACGCCGCATACTCCGACGGATCCGACCGAGGTGAGCGCTGACTCGGAACAATCTCCACCACACCAACCCGCCACAGCACCGCATACAACTGAACAACCGGCACAGTCAGCACCGCACCGAGCGCTGCAGCCAGCGGATCGGACATAGCGTCAGTCGTCGACATATATCCGACAGTGAGGGCAGTACTGGGCGAGACGGCAACGCTTAAGTTACTGAAAGGCAAACCATGGCAGAAAAAAAATCGCGGCGAGGCACATCGCAGCGCGACGCCGTCACAAAAATCCGCGAAGGCGAGTCCTTCGCGGTGAACCTGCCGATCGTGGGCAAGGTGGACATTCCGCGCCCCGAACAGATCGCCTACTACGGCGGCCTGGCGGCGCTGGCCGCATTGGAGATCATCGACTGGCCGGTCGCCGTGGTCATCGTCGCCGGGCATGTCCTGGCCAGCAACCACCGCAGCAAGATCCTCGAGGAACTCGGCGAGGCGATGGAGGAGGTCTAACTCTCCGCTCTTGCCGCTTCGAACGCGGACTCCGCGTCGGCGAAGAACGGAAGCTCCATCACCACAGCCGCCCGGTGTACCAGGCTATCCGGTGCAATGACGATCACCACGCTGCGTTCCACGAGTAAGCGGTCCAATGCGGCGAAACCGGCGCTGTCGAGGTAGCGAAGTGGGCTTAAGTCGATGACGATCGGACGATCACCGGAGAGCGCGTTGACGGAACTGATGAAGTCCTCGGTGTTGGTCACGTCGATCTCGCCGGTCACCGTCGCGACGCGGAGGAGGCCGTCCGGGGCGTCGGCGAATTGCACCGAGAAGATGGCTTCGGTCATCGCTCGCCGCCCGCCGATTCGGGTGTCGAGCGGACCGCCCGCTCGAATTGCAGGGTCATCTGGGTGCCCCGGGCGGTGCGGACGGTGTCGACGCGATCAGCGAGCCCGTTGATGAGAGTCAGCCCGCGTCCGCGCCGTTAGCTACGGGCACTGGCCGACGAGTCCCCCGACCAGCGACCGGAATCGCTGACGGTCGCGGATACCTTGTCGCCGTAGACGAAGGCCTCGACGGCAACCGTCCGGTGCGGGTCACAGTCGCTGGCGTGTTCGATCGCGTTGGTCACCGCCTCGCCGGTCGCCAACAGGATGTCCTGCTCGCGGACCGGGTCCACGGCGATGGTCGCCAGCCAGCTGCGCAAGCTGTTGCGCAGCTGCGTAAGGTTGCCCAGCGCAGCGGGCACCGCTCCGGCGAAGCTGCGGGTGGTGCTGTGGCCGGGACGCAGCGCCAGCAGTGCGACGTCGTCGTGGTAGCCGCCGGGCGGCATCAGCAGTTCGAGCAGTTCCGCGCACACGTGCGCTACCGGCAACTCCGCACAGCGCGCGGCTGCGCTCTGCAGTCGGGCGAAACCCTTGTCGAGCGGCTCGCCGGGCCGCTCGATAAGCCCGTCGGTGTAGAGCAGAACCAGACTGCCCGGCGCCAGGTGCGCCTCGGCGGCCGGCCGGGGAGCCTGCTTGTCCCACGCCCCCACCGGGGCGTCGGTGGCAGCAGCGTGGACACCGATGGTGTCGCTGCCTGCAGCGGGGCATCGCCGGAGTCGCCGATGTAGGCCGCGACGAACGGCGTGTCCGCGGACTGGTTCGCGCAGGCGTTGACCACTGCTGCCACTGACTCTTCGACGGTGCGGCTGTGTAGGGCCACCGCCGCGACGGCGTTGAGCAGTTGCATGCGGCGTTCGGTCAGCACCCGTTGAGTCGTCTCGGTGAGGGTGCAGAGGACTCCTGCGGTCGCGCCGTCATCGCCGATCAACGGGCCGACCTGCTTCCAGACGTCCCACCAGACCTGTTCTCCACAGACTCCGAGCGCCGCCGGGTGCCGGTCGCCGAGGATGGGAATCGCGGCGTCGTTGTAAACCAGATACAGCTTCTGGGCTTCAAGGAACACCATCATCGGGAACCGCGAGCTCAGCGCCGTCGCCACCGCTGTGCGTAGCGCCGGCGGCCAGTTCTGCGGCGTGCCGAGCGGATGTTGCGCCCAGTTGAATTCCGCGAATTGACGTCCCGTGTCGCCGCCCAGGGCCGCGGCTGCGAGCAGATCAGCCGGCAGCGGGGGATCGCCGGCCGCCTCCGCGGAGTGCTTGCTCACAGCTGGGAGTCGCGACAACACCCCAGCGCCGCGGGCAGAGTTGGGTAGACGTCGAGCACACGGTCCAGGCTGGTCACCTCGATCGGTCGGACCACCTGGGCGTTGTCGGCCACCAGGCGCACCGACGTCCCGTCAGCCACTCCCTCTTCGTGACAGTCCAGGACTGCATTCAAACCGGCACTGCCGAAGAAGGTGACCGCATGCAAGTCCACGATCAGCAGCCGCGCCGGGTGTTCACGAGCCACCTGCAGCGCCAGGAGCAGTTTGTCAGTCAGCTCGGCGACCGTACTGGAGTCGATATCGCCCATTGCGCGAACAATGACGAATTCGTCGCGATCCTCGCATTCCACCGACAACAAGCCCATTGCCCTTGCCTCGACTCCATCCCTCGGCCCACTAGCCGTCCCGCAATATCCGGCTGGCGACATGCCACGGGCCCATCCGCGGTCGTCGCCGTCAAGGTGCTTGAAAAGCCTAACCTGGTCACCGACACCCGGTAGTAGGAACGTGTTCAGCTGGTGTGCTCGACCGGCTTGCGCTCTTCGACGAGTTTACGCAGCGGTAAATCACGACTATCGGACATGTTGTCCGACGGCTGGGAGTGGACGTGAAGTGGGACAAAGCCTGGGTCGCTGCGCTAGCGTGGACGACGCCGGGCCGAACAACGCAGCCGGGTGTTTGAAAATTCAACGCGGGAGCGCACAACCAGTGCGCTGAGAGGACGGCTGGGGCCGTCGACCGTAAGAACCTGACCGGGTAATGCCGTCGTAGGGAGATGACAAGTGACTGATCTGGACATAGCCGTCGAGCCGTCGGTGACCACCGGGCCGATCGCGGGCAGCACAAAGGTGTACCGCGAGATAGCAGCCGCGCCCGGCAGCCTGCCCGGTTTCAAGGTGCCTTTCCGGCGGGTGAACCTGTCCAACGGCGACCACTTCGACGTATACGACACCTCCGGGCCGTACACCGACCCCGGCGCGGTGATCGACGTACATCGCGGACTGCCGGCACGTCCTGGTGTGGTGCGCGACCGCGGCACTCAACTGCAGCGCGCCCGCGCCGGCGAGATCACCGCGGAGATGGCTTTCATCGCCGCCCGTGAGGACCTGCCCGCTGAACTGGTGCGCGACGAAGTTGCCCGCGGCCGCGCGGTGATCCCGGCCAACCACAACCACCCCGAGATCGAGCCGATGATCATCGGGAAGGCTTTCGCGGTCAAAGTCAATGCCAACATCGGCAATTCGGCGGTGACTTCGTCGGTGGCCGAAGAGGTCGACAAGATGGTGTGGGCGACCCGCTGGGGCGCGGACACGATCATGGACTTGTCCACCGGCAAGGACATCCACGAGACCCGCGAGTGGATTCTGCGTAACTCCCCGGTGCCGGTCGGCACGGTGCCCATTTACCAGGCGCTGGAGAAGGTGAAGGGCGATCCGACCAAGCTCACCTGGGAGACCTACCGCGACACGGTGATCGAGCAGTGTGAGCAGGGCGTGGACTACATGACCGTGCATGCCGGCGTGCTGCTGCGGTATGTGCCGTTGACCGCCAAGCGAGTCACCGGCATCGTCAGCCGCGGCGGCTCGATCATGGCCGCCTGGTGCCTGGCACACCACCAGGAGTCGTTCCTCTACACCCACTTCGACGAGCTGTGCGAGATCTTCGCCCATTACGACGTGACGTTCTCACTCGGTGACGGCCTGCGGCCCGGGTCGATCGCCGACGCCAACGACGCCGCCCAGTTCGCCGAGTTGCGCACCCTGGGCGAGTTGACCAAGATCGCGAAAAGTCATGGTGCACAAGTCATGATCGAAGGTCCCGGCCACGTCCCGATGCACAAGATCGTGGAGAACGTCCGGCTCGAAGAAGAACTGTGCGAGGAGGCGCCGTTCTACACCCTTGGCCCGCTGGCCACCGACATAGCACCGGGCTACGACCACATCACCTCGGCGATCGGCGCGGCGATTATCGCCCAAGCCGGCACCGCGATGCTGTGTTACGTCACGCCCAAGGAGCACCTGGGGTTGCCGGACCGCAAGGACGTCAAGGACGGGGTGATCGCCTACAAGATTGCCGCGCACTCCGCCGATTTAGCGAAGGGGCACCCCCGGGCGCAGGAACGCGACGATGCGCTGTCAACGGCGCGGTTCGAATTCCGCTGGCACGACCAGTTCGCGTTGTCGCTGGACCCCGACACCGCGCGGGAATTCCACGATGAGACGCTGCCGGCCGAGCCGGCCAAGACCGCGCACTTCTGCTCGATGTGCGGGCCGAAGTTCTGCTCGATGCGCATCACGCAGGATGTCCGCGACTACGCCGCCGAGCATGGTTTGGACAGTGAGGAAGCGATCGAAGCCGCTCTGGAGCAAGGTTTCGCGGAGAAGTCGGCCGAGTTCGCCGAGCACGGCAATCGGGTGTATCTGCCGATCGCGCAGTGAATTATCTGCCGTTGCCCCGTGCCGGTGAGACACCGGTGCGGGTGCTGACCATCGCCGGCTCGGATTCCGGCGGCGGCGCGGGCGTGCAGGCCGACCTGCGCACCTGCGCGCTGCTCGGCGTGCACGCGCTTTGCGCGGTGACTGCGGTAACCGTACAGAACACGTTGGGTGTCAACGGCGTTCACGAGGTACCCGACGACGTCGTGGCAGCCCAGATCGAAGCCGTCAGCACCGATATCGGCATTCAGTCGGCGAAGACGGGAATGCTGGCGTCGGCGGGCATCATCGCCACGGTAGCCGACACCTGGCGACGACTCGACCTGACTGTTCCCCTGGTCGTCGATCCAGTCTGCGCCTCGATGCACGGCGATTCGCTGCTCCCGCCGACAGCGCTCGAGTCGTTGCGCCGCAAACTGTTCCCCCTCGCCACGGTGATGACACCGAATCTCGACGAAGTGCGACTGCTGGTGGGAATCGACGTCGTCGACGCCGCGTCGCAGCGCGCCGCGGCCAAGGCGCTGCACGCGCAGGGCCCGCAGTGGGTACTGGTCAAGGGCGGACATCTGCGTTCCTCGGACATCAGTTGTGACCTGCTCTACGACGGGGCGGACTTTCACGAGTTCGAGGCTGAGCGGGTGAGCACCGGCAACGACCATGGCGGCGGCGATACGCTGGCTGCCGCGGTGGCTGCTGCGCTCGCACACGGGTTCACCGTGCCTGACGCCGTCGGCTTCGGGAAGCGCTGGGTGACTGAGTGTTTGCGCGCCTCCTATCCGCTGGGGCACGGTCACGGGCCGGTGTCGCCACTTTTCCGCCTGTCGTGATCGATCTGGCACAGATCGCCGGTGTCGCGCACCGACCCGACGGCCCTCCCATCGGTGTGGTGGTGTTGACCCACGGCGCCGGCGGCGATAGGGAATCCCGGTTGCTGCAGGCTGTTTGCGACGAGTGGGCCGCGCGGGGCTGGCTGGCGGTGCGTTACAACCTGCCTTACCGACGGCGCCGGCCCAAGGGTCCGCCATCTGGTTCAGCGGCCGCCGATCGCGCCGGGATCGTGGAAGCGATCACCGTGTGCCGGAGCTTGGCGGTCGGCCCGCTGATCGCAGGCGGCCACTCCTACGGCGGCCGGTTGACGTCGATGGCGGCGGCCGCGCGCGAGGCCGAACTGGACGTGTTGACCTTGTTCTCTTATCCGCTGCATCCGCCCGGTAAGCCGGAACGGGCGCGCACCGAACACCTGCCAGACATTACGGTGCCCACGGTGTTCACCCACGGGACCTCTGATCCCTTCGGTACGCCCGCCGAACTGCGCGACGCCGCGGCGTTGATCGCCGCACCGACCGAGATTGTCGAGGTGACCGGCGCACGACACGATCTGGCCTCGAAGACTTTGGACGTTCCGGCGTTGGCGGTGGCCACCGCCTTGAGGCTCATGTTCAAATGAACTGGGCATGGTTCGCGGGACACACCTTGCCGCCGTGCAGTAGGTCGGCGCGTCACTTCTCCCGCGCGCACATCATTTGCCTCCTCACGCAGCCGCAGAAGTGACTGCTGAGACAGCCGAAGCCTGTGCTACGTGTTCGCGCTACGGTTTCGCTTGTGAAACCGGTGTTCACGTCGATTACTGTTGCTATGCTACGGTAATAGCAAGTATAGTCACAGCAGCACATCGATTGAGCAGGAAAGGTTACGGCTGTGACAACCACAATGGCGGTGGAGTTTTTGATAACTGCCTGCACCCAGGCACCTGACCGCCTGGCTCTGGCCAGCTCCCTTACCCGCGTCGCTTGGCGCAGCACCCCGCGTCTGCCGGCGCCCGTGCGACCGGAGAAGTGACGATGTTCGGCAGATCCGCAGCCGCACTCCTGCTGACTGTTGGGGTGGCCGGTGCAGCGACCGCACACGCCGACTCTGGTGGCGCCGCACCGGGCTCGAACGGCGCGCTCGACCCGCTGCTGCTCAACCCCCGACAAGTCAGCGCCATCACCGGCGCTCCGATGGTGGCGGCAGAATTGCGCACCGAGCTCGGCATCGAATCGTCGTTCACCGACTCACCGCGTTGCGCCAGCGCGTGGGCGCCCGCGCAGGCGGCAGCATATGCCAAGACACCGTGGGCGACTTTCAGCGAAGCACTGCTCGCCGATGCCAAAGACCCGAAACCCGTGCGGCACAGCGTGGCGGAAGCGGTTTTCGACTTCGCCTCGGCCCGTGCCGCGGCCGACTTCGTCAGTCACGTCCGCAGCGACTGGCAGGGCTGCTCCAATCGGACCGTGACCTACCAGCCGCCGGGCAAACCGGGCGTCAAGTGGGAGTACGGCGCCACCACGGTGAGCCGGGACGGCACCGTCGTGGCAATGGCCCAACATCCGTCGGCGGCTCCGGAGTTCTCTTGTGAACGCGCCCTAACACACCGCGCCAACATCGTCATCGACACGATGGCGTGCGGCGCTGACTCCGCTGGCCAAGCGGTGTCGGTCGCCACGACCATCGGCGAAAGAATCGCTCGATCGGTATGAGCTTGCGGCGCAACGCTCTCAGTGCACTTGTTGAGCCAGTGCGCCGACGAAATCGGCGTTGAGATACTCAGTGGCACCGTATGCCGCAGTGTTCAATGCCGCGATGATATTGGGATCGTCGGCGATCACCATGGCGCCTCGATAGATGGTCAGCTCGGCGGGCAGACCGTTGTATCCGCCACCGCCTGCAGCTTTGTCGGTGCGCACAACCAACAAGACATCGGCTTTCTCGATTTGATAGAAGTCAGTGGCCGCAGCCACCGGCCGGGTGTTGCCCGAGTCAGATCCGGTACGCCGCAGGTCGTCGTTATAGCGGAAACCCAGACCCTGTAGGTAATCGGTGAGCGGGGATTCCTGCAATGTGGCAGTGACGCCGTCGTCGCTGACGTTCACCGACGCAATCGATTTGCCGTTGAACGCCGGATGCTGATCGCGGATGTCGGATTGCTGCTTGTTGGCGGTGGCGATCAAGTCTTTGGCCTTCGCGTCGCGACCCAGAATTCGTCCGATCCATGTCAGCTGGTCCTGCCAGGTCCAGGCGGGCGCGGTCTTGTCGGACGGGCGAGTCACGGTTGGAGCGATTCCGGTCAGCGAGTTGTAAGTCGCGTCGTCGATATTGCCGGTGGCAATGATGACGTCCGGCTTCAAAGCACCGACCGCCGAGACGTCGACACTGCTCAGCACCTTCGGATTAGCCGTCACCAGCTGCTGTTCCCAGCTGGGCAGTTGACCACCGGGTGCGGTCAAGACGACCGGCTGCACCCCGAGCGAGAGTACGGCGTCGCCGTCGCCGGGGCCCAGAGCCGCCACGACGTGCGACTCGGAACTGATCAGCGTGGTGCCGTGGGCATGCACGAACGTCTGCGGCTGATAAGCAGGTTTGACGCCGCGACCCACGGTCAGTGCGGCGATGGTTACGCCCGCGACGAGAACGACGGCGGCGATGGCCGCGGCGATCCATGCCCGACGCCGACGCGGACGTGCGCGCGGCGGCCTTACCCCTGGCCGCGCGTCAGCTAACTGCGGCGGAGGGAAATAATCCGGCGGGCCCGGCGGGGTGCGGCTCTGGTTGAGCGACCGCTCCCCCTGATGCGGTTGCGGTCCGCTGAAATGGCCGATGGGATTCCTGACCGCTTCACCGGCACGCGCCTGCGGGCCGGGCGGCGGTGACGGGGCGGGCTGCGGCGGCCGACTGCTCGGCGCCGGCCGGGGTAGCACGGGCCTGTTGACGGGGACGGTGACGCCACCCTCGAGCGCAGCAGCGGCAGCTTCGGCCAACTCCCGTGCCCGCTGAAAGCGGTCGTCGGGATTCTTCGCCATGGCCTTTGCAATCACGGCATCGATCGCTCGGGGCAGGTCGAGGCGGTCGGTCACGCGGGGCGGCGGCTTGGCCAGGTGAGCCGCCATGGTCGCGGCGATGCCGCCGGACGAGGCGAACGGCGCTTGACCGGTGAGCATTCGATACAGCGAACACCCGAGCGCATAGATGTCGACGCGTCCGTCGACGGGACCGGTACCGAGTGTTTCCGGCGCGGCGTAGGCGACGGTCGCCATCACCATTCCGGTGGCCGTCAGCTGAGAGGTGTCGTCGAGGGCTCGCGCAATTCCGAAGTCCGCTAGCAAGACTCGTTCGTCGTCCGGCGCGAGCAGGAAATTAGCCGGCTTGACGTCGCGGTGAACCAGGTTACGGCGGTGCGCATAGTCGAGCGCCTTAGCTACTTCGCCGATGATGTGCACGGTGCGCTGCAGCGTGATCGGGCCGTCTTCCAGTTCAGCGTGCGCGTCGCTGCCGGCCACGTACTGCATCGCGATCCACAGCTGCCCCTCTTCGGTTTCGCCGCGGGTGTAGACCGTGACGATGTTGGGGTGGTCCAACGTGGCCGCCAAGTCGGCTTCCCGGATGAACCGCGCCCGGAACGGCGGATCGTGCGAGAGTTCAGAGCTCAGCACCTTGAGCGCGTCCCGTCGGGGCAGCACAGGATTGGCGGCAAGGTAGACCGTGCCCATGCCGCCAGAACCGAGAACCTTCTCGATGCGGTAGCCGGCCACCACCGCTCCCGGGCTCAACACCACGATTCGACCTCGGCTACTTTCCCGCCAGGATCCGGTATTGCGCCGCGGTCATCTGCTTGGCGTCCGTCTCCTGGAGAGCAACCGCGTCGAAGGCGTATCGGTCTGCCCGGGCGAAACACTCGAAGATGGCTTTGTTGGCGATGATGTCTTTGCCGGCGAAGCACTTGGCGACAGGAAGCCCGCGTACCGCAGTCACCGGCTTGACGTCGCGGGCGTCGGCGATGAAACGCTCGGCGACCCGGGCGGCGCCCTGCTCGTCGTGGGCTTGGTAAACCATAGGGCCCCAACGGTATCCGACCATTTCGACGCCGGAGGAGGCGAATACCGACGCTGACTCCGACGGATCGTCGTCGAAATGCAACGCCCCGCGCGGCGGGTACGCCCCGGCGTAGGGCAGTGCGGTCTTGCCCTGCGGCGGCGGCATCACCCGGGCCAGCAACTGCCCCGTCGGGTCGACGGGCAGGTCGGCCAGCTTGGCCTGACCGGTGGGTGTGAACCCGTCGATTCGCCCTACCTGCAACTCGATCGTTTTGGCCACCAAACTGGTCGCGACGTCCACGTCGGCCTTTACAGTGGCCCATTGGAAAAGAACGTACGTCCCGTGCGCCACGAAACTCTGCGTGGTCTTGCCGCCGTCCACCTCGTCGTAGGTGGAGGCCAACGCCTCGGGGTGGCCCGGGATCGACGCCGGCCGTCTGGGAGGGTCAGCGGTTCCCAACGCTTTGTCGGCCATCTCGCCGGCAGCGACGCTGGCCGCCGCGGCTTCGGGGAACCGCATAACCAGGTTGATCAGCGATCTCTGCGGGCCCGGCGCCGACGCGCTGCGGGACGTGCTGAATCCGTCGATGAACCCGTGTGCCGCCGCGACAGCACTCGGCTCGTCCCCGAGGTCGTTCTTGAGTCCGTCAGCGCTCGCAATCGGCCCGGTGTTGAAGATCGCCACATTCTGCAGTGCCGCGTCGACTTCCCACGGCCCGACCACGAATTCGGCCATTCGCACCGCGTCGAGGTACGCACCCTTTTGCGCGTTGCCCGCGGTGCCCAACGGGTGACCGGCATGCGTCGGGTACTGCCCGGTGTCCATCAGTGCAACGTTGACGCCGCTGGCGTCCGACGGCTCAAGCCCTTCGACCGCCACGCCGGCTACCGTCGAACTGCAACCCATGAGCAGGATTGCGCAGACGGCTGCGATCCCCCAATTGCCGATCGACCGCCGGCTTCCCGACCACAACCCCTCATCACCCCGCTTCCGCGCATCGGAATCTACCGCAGCAACCGTGACCGGGACGGCGCAACCGGGGTCACCGCACACCTGCCTCCGGCGTGCTGATGGACGCTTCTCAGTCGCCGTCCACGATGAAGATTCGCCGGGCACGCCTCGTGGGCCGCACCGGATAGCCACCGTATTCGGCAAGTGATCGCAACTGCCGCAACGCGAACTGGCGAGGCCGGCCACCTTCAGGGATCACGACGCCGGCCCACAACCCCTCAGCTCCCGCCGTCTCCCATGCTTCGCGGGCGCACCGCCAGCGCAGCGGGCATGAACGGCACAGCGCAATCGCCTCCGCGTCGGGGGTCACCGTTGTCCAGCGCTCGGGATCGGTGGTGCATATCGGGACGTGTTCGGCGAGGTGTCCGTCGGTTAGCGCAACAGTTGCAGTCATAGCTCCTCTTTCATGGTTCCGAAGTAAAGACCAGTGAAGTGCCACAACTATAAGCGAAGCGCCATCGCAATGCAACGGTTATTCCGTTGCATTGCTCTAGGTTTACGGAATCAGTCAAATCACGCATCGGACCAGCGCAAACAGCCGGGCACTGCCAGTGCCACTCGGTCCAGTTCCTCGAATAGGCGAGGGAAGTGCAGCACTTGTGCGCGGCGATATCTGTGCGAAGCCCAGAAGATGTAGCATCTTCACGCGGCGGCCATCGGAGAAACTTGGCAGCAATCGAAGCGCGAGGAGAAGCAGGTGAGCGATCAGCCCATACCCGCATCCGCGCCCAGCGTCTCCGTTCGCATCGGCGCCGATTCCCACACAATCGAGCCCGGGCAGGGTGCGGTCGTGCTCGGCCGAGATCCGCTGGCCGCCATCCGGGTCAACGACGACCGGATCTCGCGTGCCCATATCCGGCTCGAACCGCAGGCCGGCGGCTGGCAAGCCATCGACACGAGCACGAACGGCATGTTCATCGACGGAGTGCGCCGCAGCTCGGTGGCCATCACCGGACCCACAACGATTCACCTGGGTAACCCGGAGGGCATTCCGGTGACATTGACGCTGACCGACCCGGCCGAAGTGACCGAGATCGCGTCGCTGGCCGATGTCGACAGTGAGCCGTGGACGGAAACCGAGGAAACCGACCCGGATATCGTGCGGGCGGGCCGCGCCGTCGCTGCCCGCCGCCGCGAGCTGGACATCACCCAGCGCAGTCTGGCCAGAGACAAGATCATCAATGCCGGCGCACTGATCGCGTTCGAGAAAGGACGCAGCTGGCCGCGCCGCGCCACCCTCGCCAAGCTGGAAGAAGTGCTGCAGTGGCCCGCCGGCACCATCACCCGCATACGTAACGGCGCTGCCCCTGTTCACGACAGCGAGGCCACCGACGTGATCACCAACACCGTGCAGGCGCCGCTGATGGCCGAGGCGGTCGAATTGGCGATGCACACCATCGGTTCGTCGATCGCGGCCTTGCCCAAGCCTTCAGATCCGGACTTCACGCCCCGGGCCACCGCCATCCTCGGCGACTTACGCAAGCTCGAATCCGTGGCGGCCAGCGCGGCACGCAGCGCCAAAGGCACGCCGTCCGTCGCGCTGGCGTTGAGCGCCGTGCGACGCCGCTATAACGACGTGATGTTGCGCGCGGCGCGCTCGCCCTCGGCGACGTTGGGGCAGCGGTTGTACGGGGCACGGCACCGCGCTGAGCTCAGCGCCGAGGAGACCGCGAACGCGGCTGGCCTGCCCCTCGACGTCATTGTGGCCGTCGAGTCCGAGCGACCGATCCCGCCCGACGCCGTCGCGGCCGTAGAGAACCTGATCGCGCAGCTGTCCGTCACCTAGCGGCGATCGCGAGTGCGGCTGACAAGCCGGGCAAAGCGGGTCGCCGCCATCCACCTAGCGGCGATCGCGAGCGCGGCTGACAAGCTAGGCGAAGCGGGTCACCGCCATTCAACTAGCGGCGATCGCGAGCGCGGCTGACAAGCCGGGCAATGCGGGTCGCCGCCATTCACCTGGCGGCGGTTACGGCCAGCGTCGGAAGCAGCGTTCGGTGTCACCGGCGACGCCTTCGCGGAACGCCGCGATCCGGGTGAAGCCGGCGGGCACGCTCACCCCGTTGACGTCGCTGGCTGCCAGACGATTGGTGAGCAACCCTGAGACGGCCTCGTCCAGGTCGCCGGCGGTCAGGATGAGTGTGCGGTGCGACGGCATGTCGATCGGCTCGGCCAACTGCCGGTGCGCCACACCGGTCAGGCAAGCGGTGCGCAACGCCGCCCACGCATTGTCCAGCGGCAGTCCGCGTTCGCGCTGCAGCGCCAGCGCGTACCTCGACATGACGATCGATAAGGCGGTGTCGTCGCCCCCCGGCAGGCGATGTTGCTGCTCACCGACGACCCGCCCCGTCACCTGCAATTTCGGCAGGTCGACATTGATGGTGTTGCTGGCCGGGCAGTACGACGCCGGCGGGCTCGCTTTGGCGTCGACGCAGTTCGGCGGTTCGTAGGAGACTGTCGGTGGCTGTTTGGGTGCGAAGATCTTGCCCAGTAACTCGGTCAGCGTCGACAGCGTCTCCTGGTCGATCGGCACTTCGCCGGTCTCCGACTCACCACGCCGGTCCACCCGCAAGCTGGTCGGCAGGTCGCCTCGGCGTTTCTCGATCTCGGTCATGTTGATGCCCGCGCAGGCTACGTCGCCGGTGATGAACCCCATCTGGAAGGCGCTGACCCGGTCCAGCGCCGAACCGTGCGCATCAGGATTCGGCTCGTCGGAGTCAAACACCGGATCCCGAGTGGTGATCACCCCGGCGAGCAGGTGGTCCAGACCGTCACCGGTACTGAGCAGGAAGCGCGGCGACTTACCCTCCGCCACCCAGAAGAGGTAGACGCCGGCGAAGCAGTCGGCTTGCTGCTCGCGCACCAGCGTGGGCGTTTTCCGGTCGGCGAGCTTCGCCATCTGCTGCAGCGCATGCCCGTACTCGTGCGCCAGCACGCCCGGCACGGACATGTCCCCGAAGTAACGCCGGCCGGTCGGCAAGAAAGAGCCCCGGTCCCAGGCGATCAGATCGCACCGGGAGGTGAAAAAGGCGTTCGGCTCCTTGAACGTCCGGTTGTGGCAGATGAGCGGGCTGCGTCGACTGGTCGAGTCGTAGGACACCAGCGTCTTGACCGGCTTGAAGGAACCGGTGAGCGGAGGACCGTAGGCCCGCTTCCAGAACTGCTCGATGTCGTTGATCGACAGCAACGCCAATTTGTCGACGTCGCCGTTGTCGGTGTTGCGCACCGTTCCCGTCGGTTGCGGCGCGTCCGGCCGGGGTCCGCTGTCGCCGTCGGAGGCGGGCAGTCCGCCGACCCGGAACGGGTCGTCGAACACCGAGACCGCCCTGCCGTCGATCACCGTGGAACATCCGCCGGCCAGGACAACAGCCGTACAAAGGATTGCTACTTGTCCGGCGACCAGAAGCCGACGGCCGAACAGGCCTCGGGTTCGCGCTGTGATGCCACGACGGTCACTCATTTGTCGGTCAACCTACTTCAGCGCTTGACCAGGACGTGCCGGGTGCGATCGTCGTGAACCGGCACTCCGTTGCGACCGCTGAGGTCCTGCGAGTAGAGGCCCAGCGAGTAGGCGACCCCGCCGCCCAGGACGCCCAGAGCGGCGCGGTCGACGTGGTCGAGCGTGTCGGTCTTCTGGTGATAGTTGGGGTCGAACGGCTGATTAGGCGTTCCGCCCCACAGCTTGGCCTGATCGTCGGACTTCTTGGCTTCCGCCCCGGAGAACAACCCACCGGCGGGGATGCCCGCCGAAGTGAAGCCGTCGTAGTCCGACCGGCCGTCGAACGACGTGTCCTGCGCCGTCTTGCCGACTGACTTCAGGTAAGCGACCAGCGCCCGCTCAATACCGGCCGAGCCTTCCGGGACGACCGGTTGTCCGCGCCGGTCGGCCGGCAAAGACTGGTCCCCGTCATAGGTGAAATATCCAGGGTTGGGTGAGCCGAGCATGTCGAAGTTCAGGTACAGGGCGATGTCTTTGAGCCCGTCGTCGTTGAGTGTCTCGACATACTTTCGGGACCCGATCAGCCCCAACTCTTCCGCGCCCCAGAATCCGAACCGCACCGTGTTGTGAATGTGTGGCGAATTGCCCAGCTGCACTGCAGTTTCCAGCACTGCAGCCACTCCCGAGCCGTTGTCGTTGATGCCCGGCCCTTCCGGAACGCTGTCCAGATGTGCGCCGGCCATCACCACGTCGGTAGTCGACCCGGTTTTGGTCTGCGCTATTACGTTGCGAGCCTGCAGGTTTCGCGTGCTGGCGGTGAGCTTGACGGTGGTGGGCCCGGATTGTGCACGCAATTGAGCTCCGTCGGCTTTCGACACACTGACCACCGGCACCTTGACGTCGGTGGCTTCGCCCAATGTGCCGCCCATCTGCTTCTCGTCGATGTTGTCGGCGACGATCAACGCCACCGCTCCACGCTCGACGACGGCCTGCTCCTTCTGGCTGAACGGGCAGCTGCCGCGGTCCACCAGCACCACTGCCCCTTGCACCGGCAGCCCGTCGTAATCCGATGCGGCGCAGCCCGGGGTGTCCTCTGTGCGGGCAGCCACCAACGGCCCGTTCACCCCGTCGGGCGCTGTGCCCGGGCTGAATTCCAGCGCGCGGGCTTCGACGGTCTTTCCACCGACGTTCACCGAGCCGGGATCGGCGTGGAACACCCGGGCCTGGAATTCCGGTGTCTGCACATCGAATCCACTGTGCCGCAGCGTGTCGACCACGTAGTCGACGCTGGCGTCGTAGCCGTTGGTGCCCACCGCTCGGGTGCCGTTGTTGGCGGTGGCAATGTCCTGCAGCTTCGACAAATGCGCCATCATCGCATCGGCCGTGACGCGGCCGCGCAGAACGGCGGCGAACTCCCCGGCGTTTGATGTCGCCGTCGACGGCAGCGAGGTGCTCGACGAGCGACTGCAGCCACCGACCAGTATCGCCACGACGGTGGACACGACCAGCAGCGACCTCGATCTGTGCTTCACGGCAAATACGTTAGACCGCCGCCACCTTACGGCCAGTGCGTACCTGCACGCTCAAGACGCCTCGTCCGCCCTGCGATCGAGAAGCACGTATGCATGGATCTTGGTGCCCAGCGGGGAGATGTGCGTACGTACCAGATCAGACACCGCGTTCACCACGAACAATCCCGACTGAGTGCTTCGGCGTCCGGCCAGCGGATCATCCAGCGGTCCGACATCGCGCGCTTCGCAGACGAGATATCCGTTGTGGTGCCAGAACGCCAGCCGGCATGACTCCCCGGTGTGCCGCAGGCTGTTGGTCGCCAGTTCGGTGGCGACCAACTGTAGGTCGTCGATTCTGTCCGGGCACATGCCCAACAGTCGGGCGTAGCGCGCAGCGCACCGTCGAGCGCCGCTCAGATCTGTCAATTCGTTGACGGTGAAAGTCACCGCGGCCGGATTGGTCGGCAGCGGTTCGTTGCTGCGGTCCAGCGCGACGTCGACGGCGTAGTCCGGGTTGTCGTGCTGGATGCCGTCCCGCGAGATCAGCGGATGGGTGAGACGCGCGTCCTCCAGCACTTTGTTGGACAGGCGGACGGCGTCATACAGGCACAAACCCGTCACGCCGTGCCCGGCCAGCGCCAAGTTCATCAACGCCTCGTGTTGCACGCAGGCCGGGTATTCCGCTCCGGTGCGGCCCGGCCACACCGCTTCACCGATCATCAGCACCTGCCGATTGCGGTGCTGCCTGATGAAACAACCCATCAAGCCGAGGATGCGGCCCGGGTTACGACCCACCTCGGTGACGTCGGTCATGCTCAGGTCCGGGATGGCGGCCTCCTCGGCCAGCCCCAATGCCCGGCGCAGCAGTGCGATCTTCGGTCCCGGCAGCGAGATCAACACCGGCCGCGCAGTACTCAGCCATTCCGTGACGACTGGCAAGACGGCTGCTAGATAGTCCTCTTCAGACCGGTAAAACAGCGCAGCGTGCGCCGGGTCACGCTTGGTCTGCGTGGTCCGCTCAGTCAAAGTCATGTCCACCGCTGCATCCCCATACCGGGTCTTCATCGGTAAGCCGCGTCGACGATTCAGTACAATTTCGCGTCCCGACTACCCATCCGGTGCCGGCTTGAATCAAATGTCGCAGGTCTCACGCGAGGCCTGCGCCGAGCAGAGCAGCTCAACCTGCATGTTCGTCATATCAATCAACTCGGCAAGCCGGGCCACGACGCGGTGCCCGGTGCGCAACACGACGTCGCGGCCGTCCACCCGAGCCAGCTTGTCCAATTCCCGCAACTGGTGCTGGGTGACGAAGTCCAGGCCACGGGCTTCGATGACGAGCGGTCCGGGCGGCTGCAGTCGCCAGACCCGCCGCAATGCGATCAGGAACGCCTCGTTGTCGGCCGCGTCGATTTCACCGGCCAGCGCAAAACTGACACCTGGCTCGGCGAAGAGCCGAAATGCCACCGTGTCCTCCGGAGCAAATGGGTGAAGACAGATCAATTCCGCCGCCGTAGGCCCGAGGCTGGCGAGGTCGTAGGCGCACAGCGCCGACAACGGCAGCACCGCCATCTTCTGATCGATGAGGTACTCGAAGCGCGTCCAGGCGTCGCGCTGGTCGGGCTTACGCAGCAGCGCGGCTACGTCGTTGACCACACGCAGACCGCTGTAGCCGTCTATCTGGGCCTGCTCCGTGGCGGCGACCAACTCCGTCACGGCCGCGTCGGCGTCCACCGCGTCGCTGCCTGGACAGAACTCGTAGGTGTCTTCGGCCGGCGTCACCCGGATCCGTCCGGATCGCACACCGTCGCTGAATCCGATGTCAGCCAGGAAACCACACAGCATGTTGCGGCTGCCGTCAGCGATGAATTCGATCCGCTGGTTGGCCGCCATCCCGTCGGCGAGGTACTCGGCCATCCGATCGGCAAATTCCGTGCGGTCGTCATAGCCCCAACTCAGGTGACCGAATGGGACGAAACCCGCGGCTGACGTGACGGCACCTTGCGGGCGCATCAGGCCACCTCGTCGATCGGCCGGTCCAGCCGCAGGTAGGCCTGAATGGTGGTGCCGTCCGGAGAGGTGTAGGTGCGCACCAGGTCAGCTAACGCATTCACGACGAAAAGGCCGCTGGGGCTGGGTCTGTCCCTGGCGGGAGGACGCCGCCCGACCAGCGGGTCGGTCAGGTAGCCACTGTCGCGCACCTCGCACACCAGATGGCCGTCGTGTTCCCAGAAAGCGAGCCGACTGGTGCCACCGCCGTGCTGCAGACTGTTGGTCGCCAGTTCCGTAACGATCAATTGCAGGTCGGCAATTCGATCCGGGGACAGTCCGAGCAATCGGCCGTAGCGGGTGCTGTGTTGACGGGCCCCGCTCAGATCGCTTGGTGCGCCGACCGTGAATTTCAGCGCGACCGGGCTCGTCTGTAACGGTTGATTGCCGCGGTGCAGCGCTGCGTCGACCGAGTACTGCGCGCTGCGCCGCTGTGAGCCGCCCTGCTCGACGAGCGGGTGAGTGACTTGGGCGTCAGCCAGGATGCTGTCGTTCAAACGCGCAGCGTCGTAAAGGCAGGCGCACTTTACGTCAAGACCACCGAACGCCAGATTGACCAACGCCTCGAATTGCAGACACGCGGGATATTCCACCGCAGTGCGGCCCGGCCATACCGGTTCGCCGACCATGCGCACCGGTCGGTTCGGATGTTGCTCCAGGAAGGCACCGGTCAAGCCGAGAATCCGCCCAGGGTTTCGGCCCAGTCGGGTGATGTCAACCACGGTCACATCGTCTGTCAAGGGTCCCGCCGCGCTCAGCGCGGCGCGCAGCGGGTCGATCTTCTCCGCCGGGATCGCGACCCACGCCAACTCACCTTCGTCCAGGCCTTGCAGGACGAAGGCCGCGACGAACTCCAGGTACTCCTGCTCTGATCGGTAAAGAAACGCAGTGTGCTCCGCGCAGCCGTCCTCCACAGCCTGCGAACCAGTGCTCATGTAAACGGCTCCGCTCGGGTTATCGGACCCGGCACCCGGCCGGCAGCGTCCACCTCGCGGGATGGCCTACCCGTTGCGGCCGATCCTCAACCCGGCAGCGGCGTCACAACTGAGCGATGACGAGATCAGCTACTGCGGCCATCCCGGCGGCGTTGGGATGAAACGGCGACGGCCGCCAGGGCAGCGGCCACACTGCACCCACCGCCCAGGGCTCCGCGGCCCAGGCGTGGTGGATCCGGCTGGCGCGTCCAGCGCGCACAATTCCGCAACCGGTGCTCTGCGCAGCAACGGCGGTGAGCTCTTCGAGCCGGATGGCGACATGGCGGCCCAATTCGGCGTCGGCGCACGACAAAGGCGGCGCGGGCGTCTCGGGAGGCGGCAGCATTGTCAGGTAGTCGACGAAGAAGATCTGCGCGTCCGGAGCCCGCCGGCGAATCTCGGCACCCACCGCTTGCAGGGAGTCGCCGACCTGAGCGAGCGCGTGATCCCGGGCGTTTTGGTCCAGCAGCGCGCCGATTCGCGGCACCTTCCGGGCGATGTGCGGCAGCGCCGCGGCCATCAGCAGCGGAATGTAGCCGACGTCGTTGCCGCCGATGGTGACGGTGACCAGCGTTTCGGAGCCGTCGAGCGCCTCAACCTGTGGCGGCGCGCCACGCTGACGTTCAGCGAGCACATGCGCGGTAGTCGCGCCGGAAAACGTGACGTCGGCCAGGTCCAGCTTGCGCTGCGCGGCGACCAGGTGGGCGTAGTTGCGCGCGGATCGACCCGATCCGCGCGGGGCTCCGGCAGCCCGCGGCCGGATACCGGGCCCGGCCGCCATCGAACTGCCCAGGGCGACGTAACGGCCCGTCATAGGGCCGGGCTGGAGGCCTGCGCCCAGAATCGCTTCGGGATGCGTCCGGCCCGGCGCGCCAGATACCCGGCGGTGACGGCGGCGGCCATCGCTGCGGCCATCGCAGGCGGATCCGCCGCACGCGTGACGGCGCTGGCTAGCAGCACTGCGTCACAACCCAACTCCATCGCGAGCGCCGCGTCGCTGGCGGTGCCGATACCGGCGTCGAGGATGACCGGCACGTTGGCGTGCGCGACAATCATCTCGATGTTGTGCGGGTTGGCGATTCCCAGGCCGGTGCCGATCGGCGAGCCGAGCGGCATGACCGCCGCGCAGCCGGTGTCCTCCAGCCGACGGGCCAGCACCGGGTCGTCGTTGGTGTATGGCAGCACGACGAAGTCGTCGTCCACCAACTGCTCTGCGGCCCTGACCAATTCGACGGCGTCAGGCAGCAGCGTGCGCTCGTCGGCAATCACCTCGAGCTTGACCCATTCGGTGCCCAGCGCTTCGCGGGCCAGCTGAGCGGTCAGTACCGCTTCGGCGGCGCTGCGGCATCCCGCCGTGTTGGGCAGCGGCGTGATGCCCAACCGGCCGAGCAGGTCGAGCATGCCGGTGCCGCCTTCGGCGTCGACCCGGCGCATCGCCACGGTGGTCAACTCGGTGCCCGAGGCGGTCAGCGCCTCCTCTAGAACGGCGAGGCTGGTCGCTCCCCCGGTGCCCATGATCAGCCGGGATCCGAAGCTACGCCCGGCGATGGTCAGTTTGCGATCAGCCACCCTGCACCGCCGTAACCACCTCGAGCCGCACCGGACCCGGCAGTTCAGAGACGCTGGTCGTCCAGTGCGAGCGCGGCAGCACCGCCTGGTCGAGCGCCACCGCGATCCCCCGCTCGGGATAACCCAGGTCTCGCAGCAGCGCGGCCACGGTCATCTGCTCGTCGACCTCGACCTCAGTCTCGTTGATAAGGACGATCATTTCTGCGCCGCTCCTCCTCATTCTCATCGCTTCGCTCTGCATCGTCGCCGGCGGCATTTTTGCGCCGCTCCTCCTCATCGCTTCGCTCTGCATCGTCGCAGTGGGATTCACGCGCGGGCTCCTACCGGAAGAAGTTCGGTGACAACGCGTTCGGCCGTCCATGGCGCCAGCAGGAAGCCGGACCGGCCGTGCCCCGCGGCGACCATGATGCGGTCGTCCAGCCGCTGCACCAGCGGTAGGTTGTCCGGTGTCATAGGGCGCAGCCCGGCCGCGCACTCAGCCAGCTCGTACTCATCGAGGGCCGGCAGCACCGCGCAGGCGTCGTCGAGCAGTTCGCGCACTCCCGAAACGGCCGGTGCGGCATCCCGCCCGTGTTCGTATTGGGTGGCGCCCACCACCACGCCGTCGTAGCGGGGCACCAGGTACACCTGCCGGCCGTGCACGCGTGCGCGGATCACCCGACGCGGCACCGGCATACAACCTTTTCGCCAACGCAGCCGCAGCACTTCGCCTTTCACGGGCCGCACCGGCAGACCAGGCCACAACTTGGGCGCGTCGATACCGTTGGCGATCACCACCGTGTGGGCTTCGACATCGGACAGCACCTGCACCGGGTCCGCCCACTCGACGTCGAGCCCTTCGCAGGCCGCGGTCAACGCCTCCAGCATCGCCCGGTTGTCGACGGCCAACTCGGTGGGCGCCCGGAACCCATGCCGGATGCCCTGGGCAAGCAACGGCTCGACCTCACGAGCAGCCGACTCCCAGACCACCGGATGGCCCTGTGCGGACAGCCACTCGGCAACGGTGCGCAGGTCGGCGACGTCGGCGCGGTCGACGGCGACTACCAGCGATTCTCGGGCGGTGACTAACTGGGCCGGGAGATCGTCGAGGAAGCCGCTTTCATGCCACAGCCGCAGCGATTCAAGCCCCAACCGCAGCAATTTGTCCTCACCGGGCCAGCCTTCGCTGTGTGGGGCCAGCATCCCGGCGGCCACCCAGGACGCGCCGCGCTCGCTGCTGCGATGCACCCGCACCGACCAGCCGGCCTGAGCCGCGCGCCGCGCGATCGACAGCCCGATGACACCGCCGCCAATGACGGCCAGTGTCCCGAGCGAGCTGGCTGGCATTCCCCGCTCCCTTCGCCGGCATGACCCGGATCAGGTGTGACGGTAAGGGCAAGCCCGCAGTCAGGTGTGCGCCCACTCTCAGCCCCGCACTTCTTGGATGGCCCGGGACTCCCGTGTTCGCTGTCCACGCTAGCGGCTAGCGTCGCCGTGTGCACGAAGCGTCTTCCCGGCTAGTCAAGGCGCGGCTGTATCTGTGCACCGACGCCCGGCGGGAACGCGGCGACCTGTCCAGTTTCGTCGACGCGGCGCTGGCCGGCGGGGTGGACATCATCCAGCTCCGCGACAAAGGCTCGCCCGGTGAGCAACGCTTCGGCCCGCTGGAGGCGCGCGACGAGTTGGCGGCGCTGGAGGTCCTGGCCGACGCCGCCCGCCGGCACGGCGCACTGTTCGCTGTCAACGACCGCGCCGACATCGCCCGCGCCGCCGGCGCTGACGTCTTGCACCTGGGTCAGCGGGACCTGCCGCTGACGGTGGCCCGCGACATCGTCGGGCCGGGTGTCGTGATTGGACGGTCGACTCACGATGAAAGCCAGGTGGCCGGTGCCGCCACCGAAGCAGCCGATTACTTCTGTGTCGGTCCGTGCTGGCCGACACCGACCAAGCCGGACCGCCCGGCCCCCGGCCTACCGCTGGTGCGCGCCGCAGCCGAGCTCGCCGGCGCCAAGCCGTGGTTCGCCATCGGCGGCATCGACCACGACCGGCTGCCCGAGGTCCTGGCGGCCGGTGCCCGTCGGGTGGTGGTCGTGCGCGCGATCACCGCAGCCGAGGACCCGCGCGCGGCAGCCGAACAGCTCAGTTCGGCGCTTGCAGCAGCGAACTGATTCGTGAGCTCAGCTGGGACGGCGGATGGTCGGGCCGGCCGGGCATGCACCACACGAATACGCCGGCCTCGATTTCGACGGTGCGCGGCAGGTGGCGTCGCCGTTCGTCGCCGTCATGCAGTGGCACCGTCGTCGGCGCGGTGCGCAGCCGGTGCCAGCTGGCGGCAAACCCCGGGTGCAGGGCCAGGTCGGCCACTTCGTCCTCGCCGACCCACCGCAGCTCGGCGCTTTCCTGGTTGGGCACGGTGCGCAGCAGTTCGGGAGCGTCGGCGATGACGGTGGTGTAGGTCCACCTGCGACCGAAAGCCCCGGGTATGTCGGCGGTGACGACCGTCGCCCGCACGCTGAGCCGCTCACCAGACAGCCCGGCTTCTTCGTGGGCTTCCCGGACCGCGGTCTGCTCGGGGGTCTCATGGCTGTCGCGAGCTCCGCCGGGCAGACCCCAGGTTCCGCCTTGGTGACTCCACACCGCCCGGTGCTGCAGGAGCACTGCGGGGGTGTTGTCAACGCGCGGCGCCCGTAACAACAGACCGGCCGCGCCGTAGCGGCCCCAGAAGGGAATGCCGCTATCGGACATCACCCAACCGTCGCCGTCGCCGCGCACGCTGATCAGGATATGCGGGGGTGACGGACCGGATCGGCAACACTGGTCCACAACTCGCATGACGCGGCAATCGAAGCTCTTAGACTTCGCTTATAGAATCACGTGAGAGTCGAGGGACCAACGCCGAAGAGATGAGGTCCGAGCAGACGTGACCGTTGAGTTGGCGCACCCGTCGACCGAACCGCTGGGGTCGCGGTCGCCAACCGAACCCGCACACCCGCGCTGGTGGTTCGTCTCGACGACACCGGGCCGAATCCTGACCATCGGCACCATTCTGGCGCTGCTGGGGGTGCTCAGCGCGTTCGCCACCTCAACGACAATCAACCAGCGCCAGCAAGTGCTGACCACGGTGCTCAACCACACCGAGCCGCTGGCCTTCGCCGCCGGCCGGCTGTACACCACGCTGTCGATCGCCGATGCCGCCGCGGCCACGGCGTTCATCGCCCAGGCCGAGCCGCGTACCGTCCGGGAACGTTACGAGCAGGCCATCACCGACGCCGCCGAAGCCGTCACCCGGGCGTCGAGCGGGCTGACCGACGAGCCGCTCGTGCAGCTGCTCGGCCGGATCAATGCTGAGCTGGCCGTCTACACCGGGCTGATCGAAATCGCGCGCACCAACAACAGGGCAGGTAACCCAGTTGGTTCGTCGTATCTGTCTGAGGCGTCGACGCTGATGCAGTCGCGGATCCTGCCCGACGCCCAGCACCTCTACCAGGCCACGTCCGCGCGGGTGGACACCGAGACGACAGCCTCGACACAGATCCCCGCGCCGGTCATTCTGGTCGTCCTGACCACCGCTGCGTTCGGCGCATTCGCGCACCGCTGGCTGGCCCGCCGCACCAAACGGCGCATCAACCCCGGACTCGTCGTGGGCGCGCTGGCGATTCTCGTTATGGTGGTCTGGGTAGGTACGGCGCTCACCATCTCGACGACGAGCAGCCGCAACGCTAAAGACACGGCCGCAGAGTCATTGAAGATCATCACCAACCTCGCGATCACCGCCCAGCAGGCGCGAGCCGACGAGACGCTGTCGCTGATTCGGCGCGGTGACGAGGAGGTCCGCAAACAGTCCTTCTACCAGCGCATCGATGACATGCAAAAGCAGCTCGACTACTACCTCTCCCGCGACGACGCCGTCGATCGAAGTGATCTGCAGGGCGCCGATCAACTGCTGGCGCGCTGGCGTCAGGCCGACGAGCGGATCAACGCCTACATTTCGGTGGGTAACTACCAGGCCGCAACCCAGGTGGCCCTCGGGAACGGTGACGACGACTCGACGCCGGCGTTCGACAAGCTCGACCGTGCGTTGGTCAAAACCATGGATCAAAGTCGCGGGCAGTTGCGTGACGACGTGCTGAATGCGCGGCGCGGCCTATCCGGTGCCACGGCCGGCGGCGTGGTGCTGAGCCTGGGCGCCGCCGTCGCGGTTGCATTGGGTCTGTGGCCCCGGCTGAACGAGTACCGGTGACGGTGATGGACCGCACGAGCCGCAGGCCGCGCCGAGTCGGGCCGCTGTGCGCCGCCGTCGCGGCGGCCGTGCTGGCCGGCTGCGGTCGCTCCGAACCGACGACAGGTTTGTCGGTGCCGACGCTGCCGTCGCCGACGCCGGCCGGGATGCAGGAACTGGCGCCGCAGCCGCCACACCAGCCGGACCACTCGAGTGAGAACTGTGACCGGACCGCGAGCCTGCGCCCGTTTCCCACCAAGGCCGAGGCCGACGACGCGGTGGCCGACATCCGTGCCCGCGGCAGGTTGATCGTCGGTCTCGACATCGGCAGCAACTTGTTCAGCTTCCGGGACCCGATCACCGGGGAGATCACCGGGTTCGACGTCGACATCGCCGGTGCAGTGGCGCGCGACATCTTCGGCTCCCCATCCCAGGTGGAGTACCGAATACTGTCGTCGGCCGAGCGCATCACCGAGCTGCAGAAGTCGCATGTCGACATCGTGGTCAAGACCATGACGATCACCTGCGAGCGGCGCAAGCTGGTCGACTTCTCCACGGTCTACCTCGATGCTGCGCAACGCATCCTCGCCCCGCGCGACTCGCCGATCGTCAAGCCGTCCGACTTGTCCGGTAAACGGGTTTGTGTCGCCGAGGGCACTACCTCGCTGCGGCGGATCCGCGAGATCAGCCCGCCGCCGACCGTTGTCTCGGTGGTGAACTGGGCTGACTGCCTGGTGACGCTGCAGCAGCGCGAGGTCGACGCGGTCAGCACCGACGACTCGATCTTGGCCGGGCTGGTGTCGCAGGATCCCTATCTGCACATCGTCGGACCGAACATGGACACCCAGCCCTACGGCATCGGGGTGAACCAGAAGAACACCGGCCTGGTCCGCTTCGTCAATGGCACATTGGATCGTATCCGTCGCGACGGCACCTGGAACACGTTGTACCGCAAGTGGTTGACGGTCCTCGGCCCGGCGCCGGCACCGCCCGAACCGAAGTACGTGGACTGATGGGTGAGTCCGTGAGCGAGCGCGACATCGAGCACGACCTGGAAAAGGAATCGGAACGGGACGAGGACGCCGGGCCCGGCACTCAGCCGGTGGATGCTCGCGTCGACTCGTCGTCGGTACGGCGCGCGATGCCGACTCAGGCGCTGTTCCGCCCAGACTTCGACGACGACGATGACGACATCACGTTCGGCACGATGCCCATCGAAGCGCAGGAACGCACCACGACGGCCACCCGGACGCTGCAGCCAATGCGCCGGCTGGGCAGCGGCCTGGTGGAAATTCCGCGCATACCCGATACGGACCCGCTCGAGGCCCTGATGACCGACCCGGTCGTCCCCGAGTCCAAGCGCTTCTGCTGGAACTGCGGGCGCCCCGTCGGCCGGTCGAGTCCCGACGGCGAGGCGCTGTCCGAGGGTTGGTGCCCGCACTGCGGCAGCGCGTATTCATTCCTCCCGCAACTGAAGCCGGGTGACGTCGTCGCGGGACAGTACGAGATCAAAGGTTGCATCGCCCACGGCGGCCTGGGCTGGGTGTACCTGGCGTTCGACCACAACGTCAACGACCGTCCTGTCGTATTGAAAGGCCTGGTGCATTCCGGCGATGCCGAGGCGCAGGCGATCGCGATGGCCGAGCGGCAGTTCCTCGCCGAGGTGGTGCACCCGTCGATCGTGCAGATCTTCAACTTCGTCGAGCACACCGACCAGCACGGTGAACCGGTCGGCTACATCGTGATGGAATACGTCGGCGGGCGCTCGCTCAAGCGAGGCCGGGACAAGAAGCTGCCCGTCGCCGAAGCCATCGCCTACGTGCTCGAAATACTGCCCGCCATGGCCTATCTGCACTCGGTCGGCTTGGTCTACAACGACCTGAAGCCGGAGAACATCATGCTGACCGAGGAGCAGCTCAAGCTGATCGACCTGGGTGCAGTTTCGCGGGTCAACTCGTTCGGCTACCTCTACGGCACGCCGGGCTACCAGGCTCCGGAGATCGTCCGCACCGGTCCCACAGTGGCCACCGACATCTACACGGTGGGGCGAACTCTGGCGGCACTGACGTTGAAACTGCGCACCCGCAACGGCCGCTACACCGACGGGCTGCCCGAGGACGACCCGGTGTTGGCCAAATACGACTCGTTCGGCCGTCTGCTGCGCCGCGCCATCGACCCGGATCCGTTACGGCGGTTCGGCAGCGCCGAGGCGATGTCGGGGCAGTTGATGGGTGTGCTGCGTGAGGTGGTGGCGCACGACACCGGCGTGCCGCGACCGGGCTTGTCGACGATCTTCAGTCGATCTCGATCGACGTTCGGGGTCGACCTGCTGGTGGCACACACCGACGTCTACCTCGACGGCCGGTTGCACGCCGAGAAGCTGACCGCTCGGGAAATTGTCACCGCACTGCAGGTACCGCTGGTCGACCCCGCCGACGTCGCAGCGCCCCTGCTGCAGGCAACTGTGCTGTCGCATCCGGTGCAGACGCTGGACTCGCTGCGCGCGTTCCGGCACGGCTCACTGGACGCTGAAGGCATCGACTTGTCGGAGTCGGTCGAGCTGCCGCTGATGGAGGTGCGCGCGCTCCTCGACCTGGGCGACGTGGGTAATGCCACCCGCAAGCTCGACGACCTCGCCGAGCGCGTGGGATGGCGCTGGCGGCTGGTGTGGTATCGCGCGGTGTCCGAGCTGCTCACCGGCGACTTCGACTCTGCGATCAAACATTTCACCGAAGTGCTGGACACCTTCCCCGGCGAGTTGGCACCCAAAATGGCGTTGGCGGCCACCGCCGAGCTGGCCGGCAACTCCGACGAGCACAAGTTCTACCGCACCGTGTGGGAAACCGATGACGGCGTCATCTCCGCGGCTTTCGGGTTGGCCAGGGCACTGTCGGCAGCCGGTGACCGCGAGGGCGCAGTGCAGGTCCTCGACAAAGTGCCGACCAGCTCGAGGCATTTCACCACTGCGCGGCTGACCAGTGCGGTGACGCTGCTGTCCGGTCGGTCCGCGCAGGAGATCACCGAGGAGAACATTCGCGACGCAGCGCGACGGGTGGAGGCGTTGCCGCCCACCGAACCCCGAGTGTTGCAGATCCGGGCCCTGGTCCTTGGCGGTGCGATGGACTGGCTGCAAGACCACGACGCCAGCACCAACCACATCCTCGGGTTCCCCTTCACCAAACACGGTTTGGCGCTGGGGGTTGAGGCGTCGCTGCGGGGACTGGCACGGGTGGCTCCCACCCAGGCGCACCGCTACACGCTGGTAGACATGGCGAACCGGGTGCGTCCCTTCAGCACGTTCTAGGACTCTTTTGCTGCTTTGCGCTCGTCTTCGCGGCGCCCTCGCCCTCGCCCTTCGGCTGCTTTGCCCTCGCCGAATGTGCATCCTTGGCTTCAAGTGTGTATCTCCGGAGGGCGTTTTGAAGAAATCCCTCCCTCATCACACACTCGATCGGTGGGCGTCGAGGGCACGCGACTCGTCGCACGATTTCGGCAGGATGGTCTTCGGCCACGACCCGGACTACCGGCCAACCGATTCGCTGCAGCGCTTCTAGCCGCCGAATGTCCTTCACGTATTGGCATCGGTCCACCCGATGATGGTCGCCGTCGTATTCGACGGCGACCATCAGGTCCGGCCAGCCCATGTCGAGGTAGGCGAATGCACCGCCGTCGAGGCCCAGCACCGGGATCTGCGTTTGCGGTTGCGGAAGGCCGGCGTTGATGAGCAGTAGGCGCAGATAGCTTTCCCGGGTGACTGCGCGCCCGGATTCACCAGCTTTAATGTCGTCTCCAAGCGGCGTAGCCCGCGAGCGCCGCGATGACGCTCGGCCACCGCCAGCACGTCGTGAACCTTGAATCCGGTAGCACGCATGAGAGCGTCCAGTAGCGCCACCGCCGTGCGGCGCAGCTGGCGGCGGCCGATATCGAACGCGGTGCGCTCGGATGTGGTGACTGTGATCTCGCCGAGGATCTTGGTTTCGCCCCCGAGGAGCACGTCGCGCCTTGTGCGCACGCCCGGAGGCGGGCGCGGATTGCGATGGACCTGCCTCATGCAGATGTCGGCGTCGATCCACTTCGCGCCGTGCAGGGTGGCGGCTGCCGTTCCGGCGATGGTGGCCTCGCGGTGCGACCACAGCCATGCCGCAGCGATGCGCTGCTCAAGCGACGGCTGGGCTTGCTTCGGTACATAGACATTCGGAAACACCGCTCGGTAACGCGTCTTTAATTGGTGTCGGCTCGCCACGCCACGCGCCACGGCTTCGCTGCCGATGAACCTGTCCCGAGCCTCACAGCGCGAACGTTTGCAGGAATTCCTCGACCGCGCTCCCCGGGGCACCAGCTGAAAGTTTGCTGAAAATTCCTCAGAGTTTTACTTCGCTTCTAAGCGAAATCTTAGTTATGGTGTGACCGTTATTACAACGATGTGCAAGGAGGCCGGCATGCAGAGTGCCCTTCGTCCCTGGATCACCGCCGGAGTGGCGTTGACCGGTGCCAGCGTCGTCGCTGTTACTCCGGTCGCCCCGCCGCAACCCGACGTACAGGAACGATCGGTTCAACTGACGTCCGGCTCGAGCGCACTCTTCGGCGACCTCACCGGCGAAATTCAGCAGGCTCTCGGCACCCTGTCGCCTGACTTAGGCAATATCTCGACGAGCCTCAGCGGCGCCGGTGACCCGCTGGCCGGCTTGTTCACCGGCGTAGATCCCGGTGCCTATCCAACGGCCGGGCTGGCGGAACTGGTCGCGAACACCGAAGCGAACTTGACCGGCTTGGAAAACATCATCGGAGCAAACCCGTTCCCTCTTTTCAATGCGCCCGACGTGACGACAGGTTTGCAGACCGTGTTTACCGACCTCTTACATGGTCAGCTCTCGAGCCCCACGCTGAACCCACTCGCATTGCTGATTGAGGGCGGACTACTTGACCTCAGTCCGATTTATGGGCCTAACGCGGCCCTCAACGGGCTGGACGGGATCGCCAACAACATCCAAGTCGCGGAGAGCGCAGGTAACTACCAGGCGGTCTTGGAGAATTTCCTGCTGTCGCCCACCACGGTCGCCAACGACTTCCTCAACGGGTATCAGCCGGGGGACGCCGGAACGCCCTTCACCGACCTGATTTCTCCAGAGTTCGGACTGCTGACGAACCCCTCGGGCAACCCAGAGCTGGCGACCGGCACGCTCGACGCGTTCCAGATGCTGCAGCAGACCCTCGCAGACGAGTTGTCGGCGACGGGGGGGTCGACTGCGACGTCGACGACACCCCTGCTCGGCCCGGGCATGCTGGACCTCAACCTGAACGTCGACCAAATCCTCAGCGGCCTTTTCCCCGGCGGCGAAATCCCCGTACCGGTCGGCACAGTCCTCTCGGACTTGGGCCTCGGCAGCTACACAGCAATCGTCGAAAGTGTTGTGGGCAACAATCTCAATCTCCCTGTCAGCACCCTCGAGACGATTCTCAGTTCCACCGGCACTCTGGACCTGCCCGTGACCATCCCTGCCGTCGACACAACTGTGCCAACCTACGATTTGGACCTGTCCCATGACCTGTTGGCGGTGGCCGGCAGCGTCGGACCGCTGTCGTCTGCTCTGCCCAGTCTTCTGACGCCGGACCCGTCAATCGACCTGGTGCCTTTGTTGAGTGGTCTGCTGACTGACCTGGGCCTGCCTGTCTCGATCGTCAGCGGCCACCTACCACTGGAGCTCACAGGCGTCTCAGCGGATGTGCTCAACGCCTTAATTACTAACGGCACACTTAGCGGCGGCCTCGACCTCGGCGGACTGCTGGGCGGCACCGACCTCAGTGGATTGCTCGGCGGCACCGATCTCGGCGGACTGCTGGATGTCGGCGGAATGTCGTCGGGCCTCACCGCAGTGCCGCTGGACATCGGTTCAACGCTGCTCAGCATGTTCTGAGCCATGCAACGCAGCAGCTCGACCGCCGGATACGGTTGGCCTGAGGTCTGCGCGTCAGTCGATCGCTGACATGCAGTCGCGGGCGATGGCCAGCTCTTCATTGGTGGGCACCACCAGCACCGTAATCGGCGAATTGTCGGTGGAGATGCGCCGGGCTTCGCCGCCCGAACCAGCGTTGCGGTGCTCGTCGAGTTCGAGGCCCAACTCCGTCAGCCCGCTCACAGCATCGTGGCGCACCATGACGTCGTTCTCGCCGATGCCGGCGGTGAATGTCAGCACATCGGTGTGGCCCAGCACCGCCAGGTATGCACCGATGTATTTGCGCAGCCGGTGGATGAACACGTCGTGCGCCAATCGTGCTGCGCTGTCGCCTGAGTTGATCATTTCTCGCAGCTTCCGAAAATCCAGTTCGCCGGCCAGCCCCAGCATCCCCGCATGGTGATTGAGCATCGACTCGATGTCCTCGACACCCATCTTGGCCTCCCGCCACAGGTAGCTGATGACACCGGGGTCGATGTCACCGCTGCGGGTGCCCATCACCAAACCCTCCAGCGGCGTCAGGCCCATGGACGTGTCGACGGGTCGGCCTCGCGCGATCGCCGATGCTGAGGCGCCGTTACCTAAATGCAGCACAATCTGATTCAGGTCTTCCGGCCGCTTACCCAAAAAGGCCGCCGCTTGTTCGCTGACGTATCGGTGTGACGTGCCGTGAAACCCGTACCGGCGGATGTGCCACTTCTCGGCCAGCTCCCGATCGATCGCGTAGGTAGCCGCCGCGCCGGGTAGGTCGTGAAAAAACGCCGTGTCGAACACCGCAACGTGCGGAACGTCGGGCAGTATCCGCCGCGCCACCTCTACACCTTGCACCGCCGGCGGATTGTGCAGAGGTGCCAGCGCCGACAGCTCCTTCAGTCGCATGATGACGCCGTCGTCGATCAGCGTGGGCCGATAGAACACGTTGCCGCCGTGCACGATTCGATGTCCGACCGCCGTGACTCCGCGACTTTCGAGATCGATGCCGGCCTGTTCGAGCAGGTCGAACGCCAGCCGCAGCGCTGCGTCATGGTCACCGACCCGGTCGTCGCAGTCAAGGTGCCGGTTGCCGAACGTCAACCGCGCCGACGACGATTGCTCGCCGATCCGCTGCACCACGCCGTCGGCCAGCGACGTTCCCGAATCAGGTTCGACCAATCGGTACTTCAGCGACGACGATCCGGAGTTGATCACCAGCACGACGCGTTCGCGTTCGTCGGCGTGCGTCATCGTTGCGCCTGAATTGCCGTAATGGCCACGGTGTTGACAATGTCTTCGACCAGCGCCCCGCGGGACAAGTCGTTCACCGGCTTGTTCAGCCCTTGCAGTACGGGACCGATCGCTATCGCCCCGGCGCTGCGCTGCACCGCCTTGTAGGTGTTGTTGCCGGTGTTGAGATCCGGGAAGATCAGTACCGTCGCGCGCCCGGCGACCGGCGAGTCACCCAGCTTGGTGGCTGCAACCGAGGGCTCCACCGCCGCGTCGTATTGGATCGGACCCTCGATCAGCAGCTGCGGCGCGCGGCTGCGCACCAGTTCCGTTGCTGCTCTGACCTTATCGACGTCGGCACCCTTCCCCGAGTCACCGGTGGAGTAGGACAGCATAGCCACCCGCGGCTCGATGCCGAACTGCGCGGCGGTGTGCGCTGAGCTGACCGCGATGTCGGCGAGCTGCTCGACCGTCGGGTCCGGAACGATGGCGCAGTCGCCGTAGGCCAGCACCCGGTCGGGCAGGCACATCAGGAAGACGCTCGACACCGTGGAGATGCCGGGTGCGGTTTTGATGATTTCGAACGCGGGGCGCACCGTATGCGCGGTGGTATGCGCGGCTCCGGACACCATGCCGTCGACCATGTCGTTGTATACCAGCATGGTGCCGAAGTAGGACACATCAGCAATGATCTCCCGGGCATGCTCGATGCTGAGGCCCTTGCTCCTGCGCAACTGGGCGTACTGCTCGGCGAACTGGTCACACAGCTTGGCCGTCCTCGGGTCGAGAACCGTCGCAGTGTCCACGTCGAGACCGAGTTCTGCTGCGCGCGAACGAATCCGAGCTTCGTCACCCAGGATGGTCAGGTCGGCGACGCCCCGCTGCAGCAGGCGGCCGGCAGCGCGCAGGATACGGTCATCGTCTCCTTCGGGAAGCACGATGTGCTTGCGGTCCGTCCGCGCCTGCTCGAGCAGCTGGTAGGTGAACATCTGCGGCGTGACCACTTCTGGTATCGGGACAGCCAACTGCGCCAACAGCTCCGGAATGTCGACGTAACGGTTCATCAACTCCAGCGCGGTGTCGATCTTGCGTTGCGAGGCTGCGGTCACCCGCCCGCGGGCTGCGCCGACGGCGCTTGCGGTGTCGTAGGTGCCCAAAGTCGTCGTGATGATCGGAAGCCGCAAACCCAGGCCCGCTACCAGTGCCGCGATTGCCGGATGCAAGTCGAAGCCGCCGTTGAGAATGATGCACGACAGCGACGGAAACCCCTCTGCCGCATGCGCGCTGGTGACGGCCAGCACGACGTCGGACCGGTCACCCGGCGTCACCACCGCGGCGCCCTCGCTCAGCCGTTCCAGCACATGGTCAGCGGTCATACCGGCGACGACCACACCGGTGGCCTCGCGGCCTAGCAGCGCGTCGTCGCCACTGACCAGCGATCCGTTCACCGCGGTCGTGAGATCGGCGACTGTCGGCGCGACAAGCAGCGGCGCATCAGGCACCGCATAGGCCGGCGTCGGGAACCGGCGCAGCGCGTCGGCCACCGCCTGCAGCTGGCTTGGCTCACAGCGGTTAGCCACCACCGCCGCAGTGTGAGCCCGCTGAGCATTGAGCTCCGCCAAAGACACCTCGACGATGTGGGCTACCTCCTCGGGGCAGCGCCCTTTCGCCCGAACCGTCAGCAGCACCGGCGCGCCCAAATTGACGGCGATGCGGGCGTTGACGCTCAACTCAGCGGGTGCCGCCACATCGGTGTAGTCGCTGCCGACGATCACCACCGCGTCACACAATGCGGCGACCGCGTGATAGCCCTCGACGATGTCGGCGATCGCGGTGTTCAGGTCGGAATGCAACTGTTGATAGGTCACACCGACACAACGCTCGTAGGGCAGGTCTGCGCTGCTATGCGCCAGCAGCAGTTCCAGCAGGTAGTCGCGGCCGTCGGACACCCGCGAGATCGGCCGGAACACCCCGACTTTGGGCACCGTGGCGGTCAACTGATGCAGTACGCCCAGCGCGACCGTCGACTTGCCGGTATCCCCCTCGGGCGCCGCGATGTACAGCCCAGAAGTCTCGGCCATGCTGAGCTGTCCCGTCCTAGGCCAACCGCCGCAGCCTGGGTTCGAGGTCTTGTTCGAATAGTTGCAGGAACCTCCGCTGGTCGTGACCGGGTGCGTGGAACACCAAGTGGTTCAGACCCCAATTGACGTACTGGCCGACCTTCTCCACCGCCTCGTCGGGATCCGACGCCACGATCCAGCGCTTGGCGACCTGTTCAATCGGCAGCTCGTCGGCGGCCTTCTCCATTTCCAGTGGATCGTGGATGGAGTTCTTCTGCTCGGCGGTCAGCGACAGCGGCGCCCAGAACCGGGTGTTTTCCAAAGCGAGCTCCGGGTCGGTGTCGTAGGAAATCTTGATCTCGATCATCCGGTCAATGTCGTCAGGGTTGCGGTCGGCTTTCTCTGCGCCTTCCTTGACGGCGGGGATCAGCTTGTCAGCGTAAAGCTCCTCGCCCTTGCCGGACGTGCAGATGAATCCGTCACCGGCGCGGCCGGCGTATTTGGCCACCACCGGCCCGCCCGCGGCGACATACACCGGCACACCACCCTCGGGCACGTCGTAGATCGACGCGCCCTTGAGTTTGTAGTACTCCCCGTCGAAGTCGACGCGGTCGCCGAGCCACAACTCACGCATCAACCGCACGGATTCGCGCAGTCGAGCGAACCGCTCCTTGAACTCCGGCCATTCGCCCTCATATCCGGTGGCGATCTCGTTAAGAGCCTCGCCGGTTCCGACGCCGAGAAAAATCCGGCCGGGGTACAGGCAGCTCATCGTGGCGAACGCCTGCGCGATGACGGCCGGGTTGTACCGAAACGTCGGAGTGAGCACCGAGGTGCCGAGCTGTAGCCGTTTCGTGCGCTCACCGACGGCGGTCATCCAGGACAACGAAAACGGCGCGTGCCCACCCTTGTGCCGCCAAGGCTGAAAATGGTCGCTGACAGTAGCGCTGTCCATTCCGTGGGATTCGGCGGCGACTGCCAGTTCGACGAGTTCCCGCGGCGCAAATTGTTCCGCTGATGCCTTATATCCGAGTTTCAGTTCAGCCACCCTGTCTTTTCTACTCCTATCCCGCCGATTGCAAGCGTGGCGCAGCCGCGCGCAGCGGGTCGCCATACTAAAAGGCGCTCAAGCGGTGCTATCACGTGCAGTATCACTGTCTTGCACCACCTTCTGTGCAGCTCACGGTGCCAGTGTTGACAATGTGACTGGCGAGAGCGGCCGCCACTGTGGTGCACCGAGCAGCGCGCCGACGGGGCCGTTGAACGCGCTGCGAATGCTTACACTCGCGGACATGGCAGGGGCCTCACCCGAGATCGTCCAAGTCACCGGCACCGTCCATTTCGTTCACGGTCACGCGGTGAATTGGTTGCTGATCACCGACGCCAACGGCGTCATGCTCGTCGACGCCGGTTATCCCGGTGACCGGGACGACGTGCTGAACTCGCTGCGGCAGCTCGGATATGAGGCCGCCGACGTGCGGGCGATTCTGCTGACCCACGCCCATATCGACCACTTCGGCTCGGCGATTTGGTTCGCCAAGACGCACGGCACGCCGGTGTACTGCCACGCCGACGAGGTCGGACACGCAAAGCGGGAGTATCTGGAGCAGGCGTCGCCGTTGGACGTTGCATTGCGTGCTTGGCAACCGCGGTGGGCACTGTGGTCGCTGCGTCTCATCCGCAACGGAGGCTTGATCCGTGCGGGCATTCCCAGTGCGCAGCCGCTGACCACGGATGTGGCCGCGCGGCTGCCGGGCCACCCGATGCCGATTCCGACGCCCGGCCACACCGGCGGGCACTGCTCTTATGTGATCGACAACGTACTCATCACCGGCGACGCGCTGGTCACCGGTCATCCGTTGCTGTCGCGCAGCGGGCCGCAGCTGCTGCCGGCGATGTTCAGCCACAATCAGGACCACTGCATCCGCAGCTTGTCGGCCCTGGCGCTGCTCGACCAGGAGATCCTTGCGCCCGGACATGGCGACCTGTGGCGTGGCCCGATTCGTGAAGCCACCGCCGAAGCGCTGACCCGGCTGCGGGGATAACAGTTTGGTCACGTCGCGGATTACATTCTTCTAAGGATCGGGCGCGTTCTCTAAGAAACCTTAAATTTCCGGCGCGCCTCTTCACGCCTGCTTAGCAAAATGGAGACGGACTTCACTTGACGTCGCGGTACCGCTTCTCCGGCAGCGGCTTTCGGACCGAAGAGCCAACAGCTGAGGTGAGCGCGCTCGCGTACCTTGGTTTTCAGGGCGGGGGCCCTTGCATCGGGACTGGGGAATTGCGATCGACAAGCAATGCGGGGAAACAAGAAGGAACGAAGATGATGAAGATCAGTGGTAAGTCCGTGCGCCGGCAAGCCGCCGGCCTGTTCGCGGGATGTGGCCTGCTGGCGGGACTAGCTGCCACCACAATCGCGGCGCCGACGGCATCGGCAGCACCGGATTGCAGCCCGGGTACAGTGCACGACACGGTCAACTCGACGGAGAGTTCGGCTCAGCAGTACCTGAACACTCACCCAGACGCCGGCGCGGCGGTGTCCAACGCGTTCACCGAGCCGCGCCCGCAGGCGTCGGCCGATTTACGCAACTACTTCACCGCTCACCCGCAGGAGTACTTCGACCTGCGTGGCATCCTGGCGCCGATCGGTGACGTACAGCGGCAATGCAACACGACGGTGCTCTCACCGGCCCTGGAATCGGCCTACAACGAATTCATGGCCGGCTGAGCGTCACTCGACAGGCATGACCCGAAGGAGTTCGCGCAACGTCGTTCCCTCGTAGGTCGTGCGAAATGCGCCACGCTCCTGCAGTAACGGCACCACTCGGTCGACGAATTCGTCGAGGCCGTGCGGCGTCAGATGCGGCACCAAGATGAAGCCGTCGCAGGCGTCCGCCTGCACATATCGGTCGATCTCTTCGGCTACGTGTGCGGCGGTGCCGACGAACTGCTGTCGGCTGGTGACGGCGATGACCAGTTCGCGGATCGACAGATCCTCGGCTTCGGCCCGGTCGCGGTAGGCGCGAGCCACCGCGACCGGGTCGCTGTGCCTGACCCGTCCCTGGGTGATCGTCGCATCACCGGTGGGTTCCACTTCGGGCAGCGGCCCATCGGGGTCATAGTCGGAAAGGTCGCAGCCCCAGATTAGTTCGAGCATCGCGATCGCCGTGGCACCGCTGACCTGCTGATGCCGGATGTGCCGCGCCTTGTCAGCGGCTTCCTCGGCGGTGTCGCCAAGCACGAAGGTGGCCGCCGGAAACACTTTGAGCTGGTCGGGTTTTCGACCGTATGACGCCGCACGATGTTTGACGTCGGCGTAGTAGCGCTGCCCGGCCTCCAGCGATCCGTGCAGCGTGAACAGCGCGTCGGCGTGCCGGGCGCCGAAATTTCGGCCTTCATCCGAGTCTCCGGCCTGCAACAGCACCGGGTGTCCTTGCGGCCCGGCGGGCAGTGTCGCCACTCCACGCACGTCGAACTGAGCACCGCGGTGTTCGACGGTGCGAATACGCGTCGGGGCGACGTAGTGCCCTGCATAAACATCGGCCACCACCGCATCGGTAGCCCAGCTGTCCCAGAACTCGCGGGCCACCGAAAGGAACTCCTCGGCGCGCTGATAGCGGTCGGTGTGGTCGAGGAAGCCACCGCGGCGGAAGTTGGCGCCGGTGAACGCGTCGGACGAGGTGACGATGTTCCAGCCGGCCCGACCGTCGGACAAGTGATCCAGAGTGGCGAATTGTCTGGCCACCTCGAATGGTTCGTTGAAGGTGGTGTTGATGGTGCCGGTCAGCCCAAGCCGGTCGGTCACACCAGCCAGCGCGGCAAGGATGGTGAAAGTTTCCGGGCGGCCTACGACATCGAGGTCGTGGATGCGGCCACGGTGCTCGCGTAGGCGTAACCCCTCAGCGAGGAACAGGAAGTCGAACCGTCCGCGCTCGGCGGTGCGGGCCAGGTGCACGAACGAGTCGAACTCGATCTGGCTGCCGGCGTCGGGATCGGTCCAGACCGTGGTGTTGTTGACACCCGGAAAGTGAGCAGCCAGATGAATAGGCTTGCGCTCCCTGCCTTCTCGGACACTCACTCAGTGAGCCCCCAACGTTTGGCGATCAGTTCGTGCGAGCGCAGCCGGTCCTCGTGCCGGTGCGTGACTGAGGTGACGACGAGCTCGTCGGCGCCGGTAACCCGCTGCAACGCCTGCAGCCGCTCAGTCACCTCGTCGGGGTCACCGACGAACTGCGTTGCGGTGCGGTCCTTGACCGCTTGTTGCTGCTCTGGGCTCAGCGGCGTGAACTGGCCGGAATCGGGGTACGGCATGGCGCCGTCACCGGACCGTACGGAGGCTACCCATGCACCGTAGCCGGCGGCCAGATATTGCGCGGTGGCGGTGTCGTCGGCGACGACGATGTCGGCTGACACCACGACGTAGGGCTGCTGCAGGCGCGCCGACGGAGTGAATGCGTTGCGGTAGGCCTCCACGGCTTCGAGGGCGGTGCCGGGCGTGATGTGGTAGCTCGCGACGAACGGTAGCCCGCGGGCACCGGCCACCTGCGCGCTTTTGCCCTTGCTGCTGCCGAAGATCCACGGTGTCAAGCCGGCGTGTTCGCCAGGCACCGCGTGGACATCGAACCCTTCGGCGCGGTAAGTGCCCTGCAACAGGGCCAGGATGTCGCCGACCTGCTCGTCGAAGTCCGGGGTGAGCGCTTCGGGTTGCTGCAGGATCGACATGGTCGCCACCGTCCGCTGCAGGTTGGGCATCGTGCGTGGGTTGAACGGCGGCGGGACCACCACACCGTCGACCTCGTGCCACTGCCGCGGTGGCTTGGGTTCGTGGGGCTGTTTGGGCTTGTCGGGTTTCGTGCTGTCGGCACGACGATGCCCGGAGCGACCCAGCCCTAAATCGATGCGGCCGGGATAGAAAGCGTCGAGGATGCCGAAACTTTCCACCACCGCGACCGGGGTGTTGTGGCCTAGCTGCACGGCACCGGCCCCCACCCGGATGCGGCTGGTGGCCGCGGCGATCTGGCCGATCAACACCGCAGGTGAGGAACTGGCGACACCGACGAAGTGGTGTTCGGCGACCCAGTAACGCCGAAATCCCCACTGCTCTGCATGCTGAGCCAGGTCCACGGTGTTGCGCAAGGCGGTGGCTGCGTCGCCACCGGCGCTGATCGGCGCCAAGTCCAGCACCGAAAGCGGAACGGCGTTCATCGACTCACTCCCACATATCGATTCGGCGCCGCAGCCAGGCCCAGTCGTTCGCGCAGAGTTTCACCGCCGCGGTATTCGGTGCGAAACGCTGCGGCGCCCTGCAGCAGCGGCACCACCTCATCGACAACCACCGGCAGGTCGGTGGCATTGACCGCCGGCCGCAGGCGGGCGCCGTCAATGCCGAGCTCCTGCCAGCTCAGCAGCAGGTCGACCAGTGCCGCGGCGCCGCCGGTGAAAATCAATGCGTCCGAGACGAACCCGTCGGTGCTGCCGCCGAAGGCCACCACCACGTCGGCGTAGATCTTCAGGTGCTCACCGCCGGCGTGCCGCACCTCCTCGCTGATCGAGCGCACCGCGGCGTCATCGGTCGGGGTGATGAACACGACGTCGGCGCTGGTCGCGGCGAACTCATAGATACGCGGGGCGTGCGCCAGCGCGGTGATCACCGGCTGCCCCTGCGGCGGACGGGGGGTGATCGACGGCCCCTTGATGGAGAAATACTTGCCGACGAAGTCGATGTAGTGCAGTTTGTCGCGGTCGATGAAGCGACCAGTCGAAGCGTCGCGGATGACGGCGTCGTCTTCCCAGCTGTCCCAGAGCCGCCGCACCACTTCGACGAAGTCAGTGGCCTCGTCGAACAGGTCGTCGGCCGCGCCGGCGGGGTTGCGCCGCCCGAAGAGGGCGGCCTCATGTGCGGTCGAGCTGACCCTGGGCTGCCAACCCGCCCGCCCGTGCGAGACATAGTCCAGCGTGGCGATGGCTTTGGACACGTGGAACGGTTCGGTGTGGGTCACGGTGGCCACTGGGATCAACCCGATGTGCTCCGTCACCGGGGCAATGCGGGCAGCGACCAGCACCGCGTCCGCGCGACCGGCCAGTCGCCGCGGCGAGATGTGCTCGCGCCGCCCGTTCTGCGGAGTGAGCGTGTCGTCGATGGTCAGGAAATCGAGCAGCGCCCGCTCTGCGGTGCGCGCCAGCTCAGTCCAATACCGACCGGACAGCACCGAAGCCGTGCGGGGCTCGGCGGCCAGGGTGGTGCGCCAGGCGTGCGGGTGCCAGCCGTACCCGTCGAGCGCGACACCGAGTGTCAGCTGGGCGGTCACCGCAGCTCCTTCGCGAAGGCGATCGGAAACACCGGTTCGGTCGACGGCAGCGGCTGCACCAACCGGGTGTACCCGCTCGCCTCATAAAGCGCCTCGGCTTCGGGCTGGCGGTTGCCGGTGGTCAGGTACACCCGGCGGTAGCCTCGGTTGGCGATCCGGTCCTCCAGGTGCACCAGCAGTGCTTTGGCGTAACCGCGTCGGCGATGGGTGCGGTGGGTCCAAATCCGTTTGAGTTCAGCGGTCCGGTCGTCGAAACGCCGAAACGCGCCGCCAGTGACCGGCGCGCCGTCGATGACGCCGATCACCAGGTCGCCGTGCGGCGGACTGAACTCTGCGGCCGGGTAGCTCTGCAGCCAGCCGAGGACGGCCTGCGTGGTGTTGTCGTAGCGTTGCGCGTATTCGACCGCCAATTCGTTGAGCAGCGGCTGCGCCAGTGGATCGTCCTGACCAGCCGTCACGAACTGCAGGCCGACGGACCGGCCGGACGAGGTGGACGGCACAAATCGGGACATCACTCAACTGTCTAACGTCTTCGGTGGGATCACATTCCGCACAGCGGTCGTTCCGCTGGGCCACCGCAGCAGGTAGGGCTGCGCGTCGAGGCCGGAGTTCAGGGTGACCGCCTGGCGGATCCCGGCGACGCCCGCGTCGGCGAGGAATCCGTCGTAGGCTGCCGCCAAGGTTGCCGCTTCCAGGCCGTTGTCTTCGTCGGTCCTCAACATTGTTCAGCGGTCCGCACGCCGGCGCCCTGCCAGGTCGGCGACCGCACGCCAGCCGAGCAGCAGCACCGCGGTGACCGACAAAGCGACCCCCACGAAGCTGACGGCCACACCGGCCGAACTGGCTCTGCGCAGCAGCATCCCGGCGACCACCGTGCTCAACCAGACGATCACACCGGTCGGCACCACCGCCGCGGGGCGCCGCCACGCCCTCGAAAGCAGCCAACCGAGTGCCGTTCCGGTTAGGAACGGCCAGGCCGTCGTTGCCAGGCCGGTGAAGTCGACTCCTTCGTCGTGGCTGCGCCGACCGGCCGCGCAAAACATCAGCACGCCGACGACGTCGAGGCTCAGCCAGCCCGGGCCGCGAAGTGGTCGCACGAAGCGACCTTAACGCGCATCCGAACGCCTTCTGCCCCGGCTGCGACGGCCTCGGTCACCCGGCGGCCGGCGGAGTTGCCATCACGGTGGGTTCAAACCCGTAGCGGGCGCCGCTACGGCCGGGGGCCTCGGTCCAAGCGGCCCTCCCGAACGGGGTGGTCGACGGAGTGGTCACCGACGTGGGCGGCGTAACCCGGCCCTGCGGCCCCCAGTTCACTGGAGATTCGCTGTGGCCTCGTTGGTTATGTTGGCCCGTCGGTTCGGCGGTGATCCGGCCACCCTACGGTTGCGGTGACGGGAAGGAACCTGATGGCGCAAACCGAACGCGAATCCACCGACGCCCTGCTGCAGGAGTTGCTGTGGACCTACGGGCCAGGCGGCCAGGAAGAAGCGGTCCGCGCGGTGTGTGCCCGAGAACTGGAGCCCCTCGTTGACGACATGTGGACCGATGAGGCCGGCAACTTGATCGGCTATATCTCGGCCACGGAGATTTCCGATGACGCTGCGGTGCGCGACCTCGCCCACCGGGTGAAAGCGACCCCCGGACCTAGCGCCGGAACACGGGTGCTGGCTCACATGGACGAGCTGTGCATGCTGATCAAGCGGGTCGAACCCGATGGCACGCTGCACTTGAATCAGTTGGGGGTGATGTATCCGGGCAACTTCGGGCTCGGCCCGGTCGCTCTGCTCGGCGACCAAGACACGCTCACCGCGGTGCTGACCCTGGGTTCCGAGCACACCACCAAGGAAAGCCCGCGGATCTGGGAGACCAAACCCGATCAAGGCGACAAGGCGCTGGATTGGCAACACGTCTATGTGTTCACCGGCCGCACCCCCGAAGATCTGGCCGCCGCGGGAGTGCACGCGGGCACTCGGGTGTGCGTCGATCGGAGCAAGAGAGATTTGGTCGAGTTCGGAGATTACGTCGGCGCCTACTTCCTCGATGACCGCGCCGCGGTTACGGCGTTGCTGCGCGCCGCTCGGCTGCTGCGTGGGTCGGGGCAACGACCGGCCGAAGACGCTTATTTCGTGTTCACCACTGACGAGGAGATCGGCGGGGTGGGCGGCTGCTACACCAGTGCCACGCTGCCCGGAAGACTCACCCTGGCCTTGGAGGTCGGGCCTACCGAACGGGAATACGCGACGACTGTCACCGGCGGCCCGATCATCGCCTACAGCGACGCGTTATGTGTCTACGACAAAGACGTTGCCGACCGCCTGATGAGAATCGCCACCCATCGCGGACTCACGCCTCAGCCGGCGACGTTGGGCGCTTTCATGTCGGACGCCTCGCATGCCAAGGCCTACGGGTTGACACCGCGCGCGGGGCTACTCTGCCTGCCCACGCTAAGCACCCACGGCTTCGAAGTCATGCCGCGCAATGCCATCGATGACATGGCCGCGATTATCGTCGACTTCCTGTTGGAGACTCAGGACGGACGCGGCTAGTTCGTGTCGTTCGTCAACGCGCCCGGTACACCCGATCCAACCGTCGAGTTCACCGAGCAGAACGGACGCAAGGTGCCCGTCCTGATCAGAACCCCCTCGGTTCCCTCCCGATGACGCAGGGAGTCAATAGTTGACCACTTCTTTCGCGCAGGGTGGCTGGACTGCCGCGTGCCCGTTGTCTCGTCTGCAGCCACAGCTCGGTGCGGCCGTGTTGTTGCCCGATGGCAGTCAGGTGGCGCTGTTCCGGCTGTCGGACAGCAGCGTTCGCGCTGTCGGCAATATCGATCCGATCGGCCGGGCCGCCGTCCTTTCGCGCGGGATCGTGGGCGACCGCGGGGGCGTGCCCGTGGTTCAGTCACCGCTGAAGAAACAGGCCGTTCAGCCTAATCGATGGTCGCTGCCTGGATGCGAATGGCGTGCGGGTTCCGGTGTACGGCACTCGCGTCGCCGATGACGGCACCGTCTTCGTGGCCAACTCCCCCGACGGTTAACGCGCCGGCTCAAAACAAGACGTGACGTCTCATTCCCTGGCAAACTCCGAGGTAATGACTCGGCATGTCAAGACGGCCGTGCCACCGCGCCGGCGAAGTGAACAATCGGACGGTGCGCGACCATGACCGAGACGATTCAGCAACTGCTGCGGGCCCGGATGTCCGACGACTCCATCGGCGTCAAGTTTGTTGATAGGCAATGGAGTTGGCGCGAGCATCTGCAAAACGCCGAGCTACAGGCCGCAGCGCTGCTGGCAGTGGCCGATCCTGCCCGGCCGTTGCACGTCGGCGCGTTGCTCGGCAATACCCCGGACATGTTGAGCCAAATGGCAGCGGCCGGTCTGGGTGGGTATGTGCTCTGCGGGCTGAACACGACGCGTCGAGGTGAGGCGCTGGCCACCGATATCCGTCGCGCATCCTGTCAGGTCGTGGTCACCGACGGCGATCATCGGCCCCTGCTCGACGGCCTGGACCTGACCGGAATCCGCGTCCTGGATACGTCGACGCCGGAGTGGTCGCGACTGGTCGACCAGGGTGGTGATTGCACGCTGAACCGCCAGGCCGGCGCGATGGACACGTTCATGATGATTTTCACGTCGGGCACCAGCGGCAACCCGAAAGCCGTTCAGATATCCCATTTCATGGTGCTGATGGCCGGGCAACGCCTGGTCGAGCGGTTCGGGTTGACCGCCGACGACACCTGTTATGTGTCCATGCCGCTGTTCCACTCGAACGCGGTGGTGGGGGGATGGGCACCGGCGTTGGTGTCCGGAGCAGCGATCGCCCCGGCGGCGTTCTCGGCGTCGCGATTCCTCGCAGACATCCGCCGCTACGGCGCCACGTACATGAACTACGTCGGCAAACCACTCGCCTACCTCCTCAACACCCCCGAACGGCACGATGATGCGGACAACCCGCTGCGCGTCGCATTCGGGAACGAGGCCACCGACAAGGACATCGAAGAGTTCAGCCGCCGGTTTGCGGTCACCGTCGAAGACGGGTTCGGTTCTACCGAGAACGCCGTGATCATCGTGCGCGAGCCCGGCACGCCGAAAGGCTCCATCGGCAAAGGCTTCGAGGGGGTCGCCGTCTACCACAGCGACACGGTGACCGAATGCGCGGTTGCCCGGTTCGATCGCGACGGCGCACTGGTCAACGCCGACGATGCGATCGGTGAACTGGTCAACACCGCCGGGTCCGGGTTCTTCTCCGGCTACTACAACGATCCGGCCGCCAATGCCGAGCGGATGCGTCACGGCATGTATTGGTCGGGTGACCTGGCCTACCGGGACGCCGACGGGTGGATCTACCTGGCCGGCCGCACCGCCGATTGGATGCGCGTCGACGGCGAGAATCTGGCGACCGCACCCGTCGAGCGAATCTTGTTGCGGCACACCGCGATCAACCACGTCGCCGTATACGCGGTGCCTGATGAACGTGTCGGTGATCAGGTGATGGCCGCCGCGGTCCTCAACGACGGCGCCGCGCTGACCCCGGCAGATCTCACCGACTTCCTGACGAGCCAGCCCGATCTATCCCCGAAGGCGTGGCCACGCTATGTGCGCATCACCCATATCCTGCCGAGTACAGCGACGCACAAGGTGCTGAAACGCCAGCTGATCGCTGAAGGACCCACCGCCGGTGACGGCTCGCTGTGGATCCGCGAGCCCCGGGCCACAACTTATTCGACCGCACCAGGTTCGACGGTCGGCGCTGCCGGCGCATAGTACGACGCTGGTCGTCAGCGCGCTCCGCGAACCAGCCTGCCGGGCCGGGCACCGGTGTCGACGCTGTGGCGGCGGGTGACCGTGCCGCTGACAACCGTGGCGGTGTAGCCAGTCGCGTTCTGAACGAGCCGCTGCCCACCGGCCGGCAGGTCGTAGGCCATCCGAGCCGGATGCAACGTCAACGCATCCATGTCGATCACATTGATGTCGGCCTTCTTACCGACCGCGATGGTGCCGCGGTCGGTCAACCCGAACAGTGTTGCCGTGTCATGCGATTGCTTGCGCACCACATACTCCAGCGACAGCTTCGCACCCCGATGCCGGTCCCGCGCCCAGTGAGTAAGCAGGAAGGTCGGGAAGGACGCGTCGCAAATCATCCCGCAGTGCGCGCCGCCGTCCGACAAGCCCAATACACCGGCGGGGTGAGTCAACATCTCCCGGATCGCGTCGTGATTGCCGTCGGAGTAGTTGAAGAACGGCAGCATCAACATCACACCAGCGCCGTCGTCGAGCATCAGGTCGTAAAGCGTGGCCAGCGGATCTTCGCCGCGCTGCTCGGCGATGGCGGCGACGGTACGGTCGGGCGTGGGTTCGTAATCCGGTGGGTTCCCCAGCGCGTAGAGGCGGTGCAGCGAGTGTTGTACCAGCGCGAACATGGCGTCGAACTGCAAGCTCGGGTCGATCGGCAGATCGTCTTCGGTCAGGATCGCGGCCTTTACTGCCGGCTCGGCCAGATGCTGCGCCAGTTCTTCACGGCCGCAATGCGATTTGAGCCGGCGGTAGGTGGGGCGATGAGTGAAGGCGTGGTGACCGGGGAAGCCGAGCAGCATGCCGAACGGTCGGGCAGCGACCTGCGGATGAAGTCGGCTGCCGGCTTCGTGCGCAGCCGCCGAGATGTCCAGCTGCTCACGCCATAACTTCGGGTCCGCGTCCACCTGGGTCAGCGCGAACGACACCGGCCGGTCGATCTCGGCGCTCAGGCGTTGCATCCAGTCCAGCTCTTTTTTCGGCGCGACGAGGTCCTCCCCCGCCGCGCCCTGCGGCGCCAGCTCGAACACCGCCCGGCCACCCGCGGCCATGGCGCGGCCCAGGCCGAACAGTTCATCTTCGGCGGCGAACGTGCCGGGCACCGGTTCCCCGTCCATGGCACGGTGCGCGATGGTGCGGGAGGTGGAGAACCCCAGCGCGCCGGCTTCGACCGCCTCCTGCACAATCCGGCTCATCGCCGAGATGTCTTCGGCGGCCGCGGGTTCGTTGCGGGCGCCGCGATCGCCCATCGCGTAAGCGCGTACCGCCCCGTGCGCTACCTGACTGCCCACGTCGACTGCGAACCGTTGCCGACCGACGACGTCGAGGTATTCGGGATAGCTTTCCCAGCCCCACGAGATGCCATCGGAAAGCGCGCTTCCGGGAATGTCTTCGACGCCTTCCATCAGCTTGATCAACCACTCTTCGCGGCCGGGACGCACCGGCGCGAACCCGACGCCACAATTGCCGGTGACAACCGTCGTCACGCCGTGACCGCTGGACGGCTCGAGCAGGCTGTCCCAACTGACCTGGCCGTCATAGTGGGTGTGAATGTCGACGAAGCCCGGAGCGACGATGTGACCCGTCGCATCGATCGTCTCGGCGGCGTCGCCACCCAGTCCGGCATCGTCGGTGCCGCTGCGAGGGCGCACCGCCACAATTCGCCCGTCCTTGACACCGACGTCGGCGCGATAGCGGTCGGCGCCGGTGCCGTCGACAACGGTGCCGCCGGTGATCTTCAGGTCGAACACGGCGCGCTCCTTGCCTGGTGGCCTCGACAGCTCAGCGACAGACTCGTCAACTTGAACACATAACGTTAACCTGTTCAAGTGCCGACGCAGAGCAAGCCCGTGCCGACCGCCTTGTCCACGGCCGCCACTCACACGTTGCGCACCCTGGGTCCACGTCGGTTCAGCCTGACCGCCGTCGCCGAGGCAGCAGGCGTCTCACGGGGAACCGTCCACAATGTGCTGGGTACGCGCGACAACGCCATTGCCCTCGCACTGAACCAATTGGCGGCAGGCTTCACCGAAACGATGGCCGTCGCGGTCGGCCAGGAGTCGACGCTGGCCGGTCAGGTGGCGGCCGCAGCGGTGCTGATCTGCGCTCACCGACAAAGTTCGCAGACAATGCCACGAGGTATCGATCAAAGCATCCTGGTTCTGCTGTTAGAGCATGGTGGCGACGACCTGATGCGCCGCTCGATCGGAATGTGGAAGTCCCTGGTCAAAGCCGCACAACGCAACGGCGAGGTTGCGGCGGTCGTCGACCCGACCCGGGCCAGCGAGTGGATCCTGCGACTGTTGTTCAGCTTCGAGCTCATGCCGCCGATCGAGGTGAACCTGGACAATCCCCGGGCAGTGCGGCGTTTTGTGTCCGACCACATCATCGCCGGCTTCACCGGGGTAGACCGTGACTGAGCCCGACTATGAATTCGCTATCGTCGGCGCCGGACCCGGTGGTATTGCGAGCGCAAAGTTGTTGCGCGACAGAGGAATATTCAACTTCGTCATCCTGGATCGCGGTCACGACTTCGGCGGCACCTGGCGGGACAACCACTACCCCGGCCTGGCCGTCGACATCCCGGTGCTGTGATAACGAATGGCCTTCGCGCCCAACCCGAACTGGAGTCGATTCTTCGCTCCCGGCCCGGAGATCTACCGGTATCTGCGCGACACCGCCGCGGGTCTCGGCCGTGATGAACATCTTTCACCTGACACCGAGGTCGTGCAGCAACGCTGGGATTCCGAAGCGGGTGTCTGGCACCTTGCCGTCAAGGGTGCGGCCATCGTGTCGGCACGCTTCGTCGTCAACTCCGTCGGCGGCTACGTCAACGCCGAAGAAGTCACCGGCATCCCGGGCCTCGACGACTTCGCCGGGACCGTCCTGCGTCCCAATGCCTGGGACGACGATTACGTCGTTCGCGGGAAACGGGTCGCGGTGATCGGCATCGGATCCAGCGGCGTGCAGATCGCCGCGGCGTTGCGACGCAGTGCGCCCGCCTCGACATCTATCAACGCACACCGGCCTGGGTGCTGCCGAAGATCGACCTTCGACATCCCACCGTCCGCAAACCATCACCGCGTCCCGCCGCTTCAGCCGCCGATCACCGCTCACCGACTACAAGTTTCGGCCTGTGGAATCCTCGAGTTGTGAGCATCAAAGCGCACCCCGGCGCCGCCGAACGCTGCGAACAGGCTGACATCCACCCAGTCGTCGCAGCGGTACGCACATTCAGCCGTGAGGTGCTGGCTCCGCGAGCGGTACAGCACGACGACGCCGGTGTGCCGGCGCACGTCATCGTTTCGTTCGCCGACGTCGGTTTGCTCAACCACGTTGCCCCGCACCGTTACGGCGGTGCCCATCTCGACCGCGCCGCGGATCGCCGGATTCACGAACACCTGGCCTACGGCTGCGTGAACACCTGGCTGATTTGGGCGCAGCACGCGTCGGTCGTCCGGCGCGTCACTCGATCACTGGACGTTGAACCCATGCCCGGGTCGTGGGCTGGGCGTGTACTGCGAGGCGAGATCCTCGCCGGAGTGGCCGCCCGCGTCCTCGACGAACTCAGCAGCGAGCAGGAGGCGATCGACGTCGTGGCGACGTGGACGCCACGCGTGGCCACCATCCGCGAGACGGCCTATGGATTGGCCGAAGAGGCGAAGGAGAGCGGCGGGCCCGATCACCGCGTCGACGACCGGCTGACCGCGAAGGCCGCCGCTAACGAGGCGCTGGGCACACTGTCTCAAGCGCTGCTGTTGACCCGTGGCGGACGCGGCTTAACCGGCGGCGACACCGCGCAGCTACATTGTCGGTCTGCGATGTTTCTGTCCATCCAGGGCCAGACTCCCGCGGTGCGCCGCCGTCAGCTGGCCCGGATCGCCGCCGCCGGGAGTTGAGCTATGGCCGGGTATCGCTCGCCGTCGACTGCCCGCACCATCCGGGCCGTGCTCTTCGACACCTTCGGTACAGTCGTTGACTGGCGACGCGGAATCACGGGCGGCGTCGAAGAATTCAGTCGTCGGCACGGACTCGCGCTGGACGCTGGGGCTTTCGCACTGCACTGGCGCAAGCGCTATCAACCGGCGATGACCGAGGTGCGGGCCGGTCGTCGGGAATTCACCTCGTTGGACGTCCTGCATCGGGAAAACCTGGAAGCCTCGCTGCGCGACTTCAGTGTCGACCCGCACGGTCTGTCGGATACCGACCTGGAAGCTCTTGCCAGATCGTGGCGTTGGTTACCGCCGTGGCCCGACAGCGTCAACGGAATCGCGGCGATCAAGCGACACGTCATCGTCGGGCCGCTGTCCAACGGCAATACCGGCTTGCTGGTGGAGATGGCGAAATACGCCGGCTTACCGTGGGATGTCGTGCTCGGCTCAGACGTCAGCCGCGCCTACAAGCCAGATCCCCGCGCATATCGAACGCCGGCGCAACTGCTGGGCGTCAGCCCCGGCGAGGTGATGTTGGTGGCAGCGCACAACTCCGATCTCGACGCTGCGCAAAAGGCCGGCCTGGCAACCGGATTCGTCGCCCGGCCGAACGAGTACGGCCCAGGCCAGACCTCCGACCAAACTCCCTCTGGTTCATGGGATGTCTCTGGACGATCCCTGGCTGAATTGGCCCGGTTATTGTTCCCGGAACCCAGTTATTGACGGACGCCCCATGACAAAGGAATCGCAGATGAGTAACAAGATTGCGGTCGTCACCGGTGCCGGCTCAGGCATCGGCAAGGCGATAGCGCTCGGGCTCGCCGCCCGGGGAGACCGCGTCATCGCCGCTGACCTGGACGAAGCGGCCGCTGAAACTACCGCCAAAGAGCAGCCCGGGCTGATCACCGCGCTCCCGGTCGACGTCGCCGATCGCGCGCAGGTGGACACGCTGCGCGATCGTGCGCACGCCGAGGTCGGCGTCCCCAACGTCGTGGTGAACGCTGCCGGCTGGGATCGCACCGACCAGTTCCTCAACGCCACAACGGAGTTCGCCGAGAAGGTGGTGGCGATCAACTACCTGGGGCCGGTCCACGTGTGTAGCGCGTTCCTGCCCGGCATCATCGAGACCGGCCGAGGTGGGCGTGTGGTGAACCTGGCCAGCGACGCCGGCCGGGTGGGCAGCGCCGGTGAGACGATCTACGCCGGGGCCAAGGGTGGCGTCATCGCGCTGAGCAAGTCACTGGCCCGGGAAATGGCGCGCTACCAGATCACCGTCAACTGCGTGTGTCCGGGCCCCACCGATACCCCGCTGTTCGCGGCGCAGCCGGAGAAGCTGAAAGAAGCGTTGGTCAAGGCGATTCCGTTCCGCCGATTGGCGCGACCGGAAGAGGTCGCGGCGCCGGTGCTGTTCTTCGCCTCCGATGCCGCATCGTTCATAACCGGTCAGGTGATCAGCGTCAGCGGCGGCCTCACGATGGCTGGTTGAGCTTCGGTGGCAGGATTGACCGATGAGCACTAAGACGCCGTCATTCGACCCATACGACCCGCTGGGCCTGGACGCCTCGCTGTCCAGCGACGAGATCGCGGTGCGTGACACCGTCCGCGAATTCTGCGCCGACCACGTCATACCCCACGTCGCGGAATGGTTCGAGGCGGGCGACCTGCCGGTCGTTCGCGACCTGGCCAAACAGTTCGGCCAGCTGGGTCTGCTCGGCATGCACCTGGAGGGCTACGGATGTGGCGGCGCGTCTGCGGTGCACTACGGGCTGGCATGTCTTGAACTTGAAGCCGCCGACTCCGGCATCCGGTCGCTGGTCTCGGTGCAGGGGTCGCTGGCGATGTTCGCGATCTGGAAGAACGGCTCTGAAGAGCAGAAGCAGGAGTGGCTGCCGGCGATGGCCGCCGGTGAGGTGCTCGGCTGCTTCGGACTGACCGAGCCTGACGCCGGGTCCGACCCGGCCGCAATGAAAACCCGTGCTCGACGCGACGGTACCGACTGGGTGCTCAACGGCCGCAAACTGTGGATCACCAACGGCTCAGTCGCCGATGTGGCGGTCGTGTGGGCGGCCACCGACGAAGGTGTCCGTGGATTCATCGTTCCTACCGACACACCCGGTTTCAGTGCGAACACCATTCATCACAAATTGTCCCTGCGTGCGTCGATCACCAGTGAGCTGGTCCTCGATGACGTGCGGGTCCCGCAAGACGCATTGCTGCCCGATGCGACCGGCCTACGCGGTCCGCTGTCCTGCCTGTCCGAAGCCCGCTACGGCATCATCTGGGGTTCGATGGGCGCGGCCAGGTCGGCGTGGCAGGCCGCGCTGGACTACGCCAGCCAGCGCACCCAGTTCGACCGGCCGATTGGGGGCTTCCAGCTGACCCAGGCCAAGCTCGTCGACATGGCTGTCGAGCTGCACAAAGGACAGCTGCTGTCGTTACACCTGGGTCGCCTCAAAGACACTGTGGGACTTCGTCCCGAGCAGGTCAGCTTCGGCAAGTTGAACAACACCCGCGAGGCTCTCGAGATCTGCCGGACCGCTCGCACCATCCTGGGCGGCAACGGAATCTCACTGGAATATCCGGTGATACGTCACATGGTCAATTTGGAATCGGTGCTGACTTACGAAGGCACTCCCGAGATGCACCAGCTTGTTCTCGGCCAGGCTTTCACCGGTCTCAACGCCTTCCGCTGACCGGAGCATCGATGAGCTCGCCACTGAGTTACGGTGCGGAGCATCGTCAATTCCGGCAATTAGCACGCGGTTTCGTGCAGCACACGGTGGTACCGGCGCACGAGCAGTGGGAACGCGATGGCCGCTGGGACCGGTCGCTGTTCACCGAGGCGGGCAAACTGGGCTTGCTCGGCTTCCCGGTTCCCGAGCAATTCGGCGGCCCGGGGGTCGACGACTTCCGTTATCACGTCATTGTCATCGAAGAACTCAGCCGCGTTGGGGCGGCAGCCGAGAGCATTGCGTTCACACTGCAGAACGATGTGGTGCTGCCCTATCTGACGGATCTGACGACGCCCGAACAGAAACAGCGCTGGCTACCCGGCGTGGTGACCGGGGAGACGGTGATCGGCATCGCGATGACCGAGCCGAGCACTGGCAGCGACCTGGCCGGCATTCGCACAACGGCGGTCCGGGACGGCGATCACTACGTCGTCAACGGTGCGAAAACGTTCATCTCCAACGGGCAGAACGGTGACCTGTTCGTGGTGGCCGTGCGTACTTCACCTGACCGGCACAAAGGATTGTCGCTGCTGGTGGTGAACGCCGACACGCCTGGGTTCAGCCGTGGCCGCAATCTGAAGAAGATCGGGCTGCATGCCCAGGACACCAGTGAATTGAGTTTCGCCGACATGCGGGTGCCGGCCGAGAATCTGCTCGGTGAGGAAGGCCAAGGGTTTTACCAACTGGTGCGCAACCTGCCGCAGGAGCGGCTCGCGCTGGCGGTGGCCGCGGTCGCCGCTGCCGAAGGTGTGCTCGCCGAGACCCTTTCCTATGTAAGGGAGCGGCAGGCGTTCGGCTCACCGATCGCCAATTTTCAGAACACCCAGTTCGTCCTCGCGGAGCTGGCAACCGAGATAGACGTCGCGCGAACCTACCTTGATACCTGCATCGCCGAGCACCTGGTCGGCAAACTGACCGCGGCGCGCGCCGCGCGGTTGAAGTGGTGGACCACTGAGCTGCAGGTGCGTACTGCGGACCGCTGCCTTCAATTGCACGGCGGTTATGGCTATATGCGCGAGTATCCCGTTTCCCGTGCGTTCGTCGACGCCCGTATTCAGACGATCTACGGCGGCACGAGCGAGATCATGAAGACGATCATCGCCAAAGATCTCGGCATCTGATGGCCTGAGTTGCTCAGCTGTGATTGCACACTGACGAGTTGTCCCAGCGCTGGTGTTCGATGATGATCTCGCCGGGATTACTGGTGCTGCTGTTGGGCCGGAAGATCTCAACTGACAGCGACGTGGTGCCGTCCGTCCACAACCATCGCGTGGTGTCCGCCGACGACCAGCCCTTGGGCGGGCTCTGGTGTTCGCCGTTGTAACAACGCGGCAGCTTGTCCCAAGAGGTTGCGCCGTTCGAGTCATACTTCGGGCCGGTGGCGAATTGGTTGCTCAAGAATGCAACAGTCTCGTCGTAGGGCGTGGCGGAGTGCCAGCGTTCCTCGAGCGAGCTGTTGCCGTCGAGAACCGCACCGGCCGGTAGACGGATGTTGGCCAGCGGAGAATGCGGCCCCGGCTGAACAGCCGCCGACTGCCCGGATGTCGTTGCGGTCGGCTGCGCTGATGGTGGCGGTTTGTGCGGCGCGCAGGCGGCCTCCGCGAGGACCGTGGCAGCGAGCAACCCGATTGACTTGCCCATGCGCGCCATTGTCATCGCAGAACCTTAAGAGGGCGGCGGATTCTCGCGGACGGGGCCGGTCGGAGAGTTGGTAGCACCGTGCATTCCGGGCAGCCATCGTCGGACTCTCGGTCGGTATCTTTTTGGTGCCCTTGGCTGGGCTGAGTCCGGTTCGATGGCAGCGCTGCTCGCGCTTGTGATGCTAGGACCCCTGGTCTTCGGGATCCCGATCACTCGCCGAATGGCGCGATTGTGGCCGAGGCCTGCGGAACTCGGTGGCGCGGATCGCGTAGCGTTCGGGACGGACGGGCGAGTCGGACCGAGCGGCGGGGTTCGCCAACCAGCCGTCGAATCCCAAGACCGGTTGTCCGCCGGACGAATCGCGCTTGAGCCGGCGGCATCCGGCCTATTGTGAAGCGACAATCGCCCGCCCGCCAAACCCATTTCCCGGAGTGCGCAATGGCACCCTCATATCGGTACAAACTTTTACAAACCGCGCTCGTCGTCTTCGGCGCGGTGATGATCCTTGTCTATCCCCTGGCCCTGGTGTGGCCGTCAGGGTGGGCATGGCATGCCGGCGCTCCCTACCACTCCGACTACTTCATGATGATCGTCGGCGTGTACGCCACTTTGGGCGTCTTTCTCTGCAACGCGGCGCGACAGCCTGAAGCCAACCTCAGCCTCATCTGGTTCGCCGTTTTCTCGAGCCTCGTCCACGCCGCCGTGATGGCGGTGCAATCCTTCGGCGACGGCCACCACCTTGGACATTTGTGGGGAGATGTTCCGGCGCTGCTTCTGGTAGCCATCGTGCTCTCGGTCCTGGTGGTGTTTTCCGGCGTCGAGCAACCTCTTCGTGGCCGCTCCTAGGTTGCTGTTGCACAGCAACCCGTTGACGCCGGCCCGCGCGACTGCCGGTCGGAGCGGTTGTGCCGGCAGCAGCTATCGGAGATGGCGCGCCTCTACGGCGGACAACTCCGCCACGCCCGACGCCCCTTGCTCACCGACCTCGGTGTCGAACCAGGCCGCAAGGATCTCCTTCGCCAGGTCACCGGCCAGGGTGCGGTTGGACAGGCACAACACGTTGGCGTGGTTCCACACCCGGGCACCGGCCGCCTGGCCGGGATCAGAGCACAGCGCAGCGCGCACTCCGGCGACCTTGTTTGCTGCCATGCTGACACCGGTTCCGGTCCAGCAGAACAACACTCCTTGATCGCAGTCGCCGCGCGCGATCGCTTCGGCGGCGGCTTCGGCGGTCGAGGCCCACGGGACCTCCGCACCGGTGGCGACCGACCCGAACGGCACCACCTCGTGACCACGTTCTGCAAGCCATTCCCGCACGACGGCGTGCACTGGATAGGGCTCGTCAGAACAAAGGGCGACGCGCACGCGGCGAGTCTATCGCCGAGACGCTGGGCGCAGTTCTCGCGACCGCGTCGGTCCTACTTGAGATTTACACCAGTAACCCGACTTGGCTCAAATTAGTCCGTACCTCAGCGAGGATCTTGATGCGGCGTGGCGGAGATCGTCGGGTAGCGAGACGGCGAAATTGCGGCTTTGGTCGTCGGCCTTGCTTATCAAGGTCCGATAGCAGCGGGTATCGCGAACAAATCTCTCTATGCCGCAACCCGTTTGGGCTTCGGTACAGTGCCGGTAATGACCGGCTACGGTGGCGAACCTAGTTGTTCGTTGGTGGCGGCTGCGGCTGAAAGGGTTCGTACCACCACCAGTCGGCGCGCTCGCCGGTGGGCCCGGAGCATGGTGGGACAGCGGGCGGGGAAAGGTGCGGAGGACGCGCGAGCGATCCTCCATTGAGCCGTCGACCGGAGCTGTCGGTGACTATGAGATCGTCGGCGGGTCCGGCGATGGTGATGACGCCCCGGTGGTGCAAGCGATGGTGATAAGGGCATACCAACACCAGGTTGAACAATTCGGTCAGACCGCCGTCTTCCCAGTGCCGGATGTGGTGTGCGTGCAGACCGCGGGTCGCCCCGCAGCCGGGAACCGCGCACGTGGGATGGCGGTGCTCGAGCGCGCGGCGGAGCCGCCGGTTGATCAGGCGGGTCGCTCGGCCCGCGCCGATGACCTCGCCGTCACGTTCGAACCAGATTTCACAGGTGGCATCACAGGTCAGGTATCGGCGTGCGGCGTCGGTGAGCAGCGGACCCAGGTGCAGCGCCGCGGCGCGCTGCTCAACGTCGACGTGCATCACCACAGTGGTGTGATGCCCGTGTGGCCGGCGGGCCGCCTCGGCGTCCCATCCGGCCTCGACCAGGCGCATAAACGCCTCGACGGTGGTGGGCAACGGGGGACAATTCGCTGATGTGCGGTCGCCATTGCCGTGATCGAACTTCCACTCGGCGAACAGCGCATCAAGATGAGACGCCAGTGCCGCGTCGAACTTCGCCGCGTCGTCGTGGGGAAGTCTGATCCGCCAACAGGTGGACTCCTCGCCGGAGGTCTTGGTGATCGAGCGCTGCGGTTCAGGCCGAGAATCGGGTTCGGGTCGCGGTTCCAACTTCACCGCGGTGCGCAGCTGGTTGACCGTGGCGCAGCTCGCCAGCTCGGCGTAATGCTCATCGGAACCCTCGCCCGCCCGTGCGGCGATGACGCCGACCTGATCCAGCGACAGTCGACCCTGGCGCATGCTCGCCGCGCAGCGGGGAAACTCCTCCAGCCGGCGCGCCACCGTGGCGATCGTGTGGGCATTTCCAGATGACGAACCGAGCTTCCAAGCCACCAGCGCCGCTAACGACCGCGCACCCGTAGCACCCCACAGCTCGTCGCGATCCAGCTCGGCGACGATCTCCACAATGCGCCCATCAATCGCATTGCGCTGACCGGCCAACTCCGCCAACTCGTCGAATAACACCTCAAGACGCTCGGCAGGGTTCACCGCCGCGGGTGGCGATGCGGTCAAGGACATAACTTCATCATTACAGCCGGGTACGACAAGTTTCGGCTGCCGATCCGCGCCGGCGTGTGGTCGTCATCATCTTTGAAGCGGCACAGCCTGATTGGCCGCCGAACGCGTCCCACCGCAGCCTTCAGCACCGCCACTTCCGCCCCATCACGCGCCCAACCAAGGTGCTCGACCGCGCGGGATCCACTTCGCGAAACCCACACGATCTACATACCGGGAGATTTGACACCAGTAAAGTCCGCGCCATGGACAACGTCACGGGTAAGACGGTGGTGATCACGGGTGCTGCGCGCGGTATCGGACAGGCCACCGCCGAGGCCTTGCTGGCCCGCGGCGCCCGAGTGATCATCGGTGATCGCGACGTCGATGCGCTGGAACGGGCTGTCAGCCGCATGAGCAGCCGGGGTCCGGTGTCCGGCCACCCCCTCGACGTCACCGACCGGGACTCGTTCGCGGCGTTTCTGGACAAAGCCCGCGCCGACGGTGGCGGCCACATCGACGTGTTGATCAACAACGCCGGGGTGATGCCGGTCGGGCGTTTCCTCGATCAGTCACAACAAGCGATCCGCTCGGCGATCGAGGTCAACTTCTACGGCGTCCTCAATGGTTGCCAGTTGGTGTTGCCGGAAATGGTGAAACGCCGCAGCGGTCACATCGTCAACATCGCGTCGCTGGCCGGACTGGTGGCGGTGCCCGGACAGGTCGTCTACGCCGGCACCAAGTTCGCGGTGGTTGGCCTGTCGACCGCGCTGGCCGACGAGTACGCGCCGCACGGCGTCGCCGTCAGCGCGGTGTTGCCGACGTTCACCAACACCGAGCTGATCTCGGGTACCACGCCGAGTTTGGCCCAGCGGCCGGTGCAACCGGCTGATGTCGCCGCCGCAATCATCAAAGTGCTCGACAAGCCGAAAACTCAAGTGACGGTGCCCGGCTGGGGGCGCACGTTCAGCGTCCTGGCCATGCTGCTTCCCGCCCGCGGGCGGCGTTGGCTGAACAAAAGGATGGGTAACGACACTGTCTTCCTCGACGTGCACGCGGAGGCCCGCCGGGCTTACGAGGACCGCGCCCAGCACGCCATCGGAGTCGTGGAACACAACGACTGAGCTGCCAGGATTAGCGCTGACGAGGCCGGGTACAAAAAGACGATGAGCGAAGCCGCAACCGCCCATCCGCGCCACCACGTCGTCATCATCGGGTCGGGGTTCGGTGGGCTGACCGCGGCCAAGGCCCTCAAGCACACCAACGTCGACGTCACTTTGATCTCGAAGACGACTACTCACCTGTTCCAGCCGCTGCTCTACCAGGTCGCCACCGGAATCCTTTCCGAAGGTGAGATCGCACCGACGACCCGGTTGATCCTGCGCAAGCAGAAAAATCTGCGGGTGCTGCTTGGTGAAGTCGACGACATCGACCTCGAAGCCAAGACGGTCACCTCGAAGCTGCTCAGCATGGAGACCGTGACGCCATTCGACAGTCTGATCGTCACCACCGGCGCCCAGCAGTCCTACTTCGGTAACGACCACTTCGCCACCTACGCGCCGGGGATGAAGACGATAGACGACGCGTTGGAAGTGCGCGGCCGCATCCTCGGGGCGTTCGAGGCGGCCGAGGTCACCACCGACGACGCCGAGCGGGACCGCCGGCTGACCTTCGTGGTAGTCGGCGCAGGCCCGACCGGCGTCGAATTGGCCGGACAGATCGCCGAACTCGCCGAACGCACCTTAACCGGGGCCTTTCGCACTATTCAGCCACGCGACTGCCGAGTGGTGCTGCTGGACGCCGCGGACGCGGTGTTGCCGTCGATGGGCGAAAAACTGGGCCGAAAGGCGAAGCGCCGGCTGGAGAAGATGGGCGTCGAAGTGCAATTGAACGCGATGGTGACGGACGTCGACTACCAGGGCATCGCCGTGGAAGACAAAGACGGCCCTGAACGCCGCATCGACTGCGCATGCAAGGTGTGGGCCGCGGGAGTGCAGGCCGGCCCGCTGGGCAAGCTACTCGCCGAGCAGTCCGACGGTACCGAGATCGATCGCGCCGGAAGGGTCGTGGTGGAACCCGATCTCACCGTCAAGGGACACCCCTACGTGTTCATCGTCGGTGACCTGGTAGCGATGCCCGGCGTGCCCGGGATGGCGCAAGGCGCAATCCAGGGCGCCAACTACGCGACCAAGTGCATCAAGCGCTCTCTGAAGGGACGCGACGATCCGGCCGACCGCAAACCGTTTCACTACTTCGACAAAGGCAGCATGGCGACGGTCTCCCGTTACAGCGCGGTGGCGCAGGTGGGCAAATTGGAGTTCGGCGGTTTCATCGCGTGGCTGGCCTGGCTGGTGCTGCATCTGTACTACCTGGTTGGTCACAAGAACCGGATCACGGCCGTGCTGGCCTGGCTGGTCTCTTTCCTGGGCCGGGGCCGCGGCCAGTTGGCCATCACCAGCCAGATGATCTACGCCAGGCAGGCCCTGAAAAGAGCCGACGGCCAGGACCGAGGGCCCTTGGCGGTCGCGGACCAAGCCGAAGAAGCCGAGCAGAAAGCGGGCTAGCCGCCGGCTAGGAAGCCGGTCCGGTGCTCAGCCCGCGAATGGTCTGAATCTCGCTCGCCTGGAAAGGCTTTCCGTCCGGGCGCACCAAATCGTGGAACCACACCTTGGGAATCGAGGTGTACGGATGATCCCAGGAATCCCACGGGAAATAAGTCTGTGTCTTGCCGGCCACGAAGCCCCAGTTCATCGCACCGACGTTGTAGCGTTTCGCCACCGGCAGGACGCCGTCGATGGTGCTGCCCAAGGTACGGGCCATGTACTCGGTGCACAGCATCGGCCGGCCGAACGGGGTGAGCTCTTGGATCCTGCTTTCGAAGGTGGCCGGTTTCGCATACGAGTGGAACGTGATGACGTCGGAGTTGTCCAGCTGGATGCCGGGGATCGTGGCCCGACTCGCCGGGTCACCCCAGACGCCGTCCCAGACACCACTGGTCAACGGCTGGCGGGGATCGACAGAACGCGCCCATCGGAACACCTGAGGCAGCAGGTCTGCCACCAACTCCTGCTTGTCGCTCCTCTCGACCGAGCGGTATTCCTTCGACGGGTTGTCCGGTTCGTTCCACAGGTCCCAGCCGAGCACCCGGTCGTCGTTGCGGAATTGCGTGATCACCCCGGTGACGTAGGCCTGCAGAGTAGCGACATAGCTGCGGTCGTCCAGGCGTTCAGCGCCGGGGCTTTGCACCCAGCCGGAGTTGTGCACGCCGGGCTTGGGCGCCCGCTGCGGACCCGATTTTGGGTGCGGGTCCCAACACGAGTCCAGCAAGACGAACAGCGGTTTGATGCGATGGCGGGCCGCGATACTGACGAACTGAGCCAGCCGACCTTGGAATCCCCGGGAATCCTGCGCCCAGAGCTGGTCGTGCAAGAAGACCCGGACACTGTTGAGGCCGTGAAAGCGCGCCCAAGCCAACTCGGTGTCGATGCGCCGTGGGTCGTAAGTGCCGGGCTGGAACATCTCCAGTTGGTTGATGGCGTTGGAGGTGATGTAGTTGGCGCCGACCAGCCAGCCTTGGGCTTGATACCAATTGCCGGCACGGTCTGCCGACCACCGGCCGGCGTCCGATGAGGTGCGGGGCGGCACGGCGGCAGCGCGCGGAAGCTGGGCGGCGACGGTGCCTGCGGCCAGAATCAGCGGTAATTTCAGGACCGTTCGACGCTGCACGATGTGACCATAATTTGCCCGCAGCGGTGTCCCCGGTATTTGCACGCCGCGTCGCGGCAGCAGATTGACAAACGTTATCCAGCCGTCACTCCACGCGGGGTGAAAGCCGCTAGCTCAACGCTTGGTCGATGTCGGCGATCAGGTCCGCAGTGCCTTCCAAACCCACTGAGATGCGAACCACATTGTCGGCGAGGCCGATTGCGGCGCGGCCCTCGGCGCCCATCGCCCGATGGGTGGTGGTCGCCGGATGGGTGATCAGCGATTTCGAGTCACCGAGGTTGTTGGATATGTCGATCAACTGCAGCTTGTCCAGCACCTCGAAAGCACGCTGCTTGGCCGCGGACTCCTGGGCGTCGAGCGCGAAGGTGACGACGGTACCGCCGCCGGACATCTGCCGCTTGGCCAAGTCGTGCTGAGGGTGCGACGGCAGGTAGGGGTAGCGCACCCAGTCCACCGCCGGGTGGCCCTCCAGAAATTCCGCGATGCGCTGTGCCGCGGCATTGCTGTACTCCACCCGAACGGACAGCGTCTCGAGGCCTTTGAGCAGAATCCACGCGTTGAACGGACTCAACGCCGGTCCGGTGTGTCGCATCAGCTTCTGCACCGGACCCTCGATGTACTCTTTGTCTCCCAGAATGGCTCCGCCGAGCACCCGACCCTGCCCATCGAGGTGCTTGGTGCCCGAGTACACCACCACGTCGACGCCCAACGGCAATCCCTGCTGCAGCAGCGGAGTAGCAAAGACGTTGTCCAGCACCACCTTCGCACCGGCGGCGTGGGCCAGCTCGCACACCGCCGCGATGTCGACCAGCGACTGCATCGGATTCGACGGAGTCTCGAAGAACACCGCCTGAGTGGGCACCTTCAGCGCCCTCTCCCACTGATCGAGGTCGTCGCCGTCGACGAAGACCGTCTCGACACCCCAACGCGGCAGAATCTCGTTGCAGACCACGAAGCACGACCCGAACAAGCTGCGGGCGGCGACCAACCGGTCCCCGGCGCCCAGCAACGCGGCCAGCGAGGTGAACACCGCCGCCATGCCGCTGGCGGTGGCGAAGGCGGCCGGCGCATCTTCGATCAGCCGCAGCCGCTCCTCGAACATGGTGATGGTCGGATTGCCGTAGCGCGAGTACACATACCGGTCCACCTCACCGGCGAACGCCCGCTCCGCGTCAGAGGCGCGGTCGTAGACGTAGCCGGAAGCCAGGAACATCGCCTCCGCGGTCTCTTCGAACTGCGAGCGCAGCAGACCGCCGCGCACCCCGATGGTGGCCTGGCTGACACCGTCCGGCAGCGGCGCCGGCGTGCGGATCGAGTCGCCAGCGGTCATGACTGTTTCCAGGGCAAACCGGTGGCTCGCCAGCCAGACCCACCGCGGTGACCGGCGTTGTCGAGCTGGCCTTCAAAACCGTCCAGCACGTTGTAGGACGGAGCAATACCGGCCTCGGTGGCCGCTTCGGCTGCGCTGATCGAGCGATTACCGGAGCGACACAGGAACACCACCGGCCGATCTTCGCCATTTCCGGGCACCTTCTCGGACAGCTCGGCGAGAAAGTTCTCGTTGCGCTGGCCGTCCGTCCGGTTCCACTCGATATAAACCACCTCGCGGCCCAAGCTAGACAGATCGGGCACACCGACGAAGCGCCATTCGGCGTCGGTGCGGACGTCGACCAGCACCGCTTGGGGATTGTCGCTGAGCAGCTTCCAGGCCTGCTCAGGCGTGATATCTCCGGCGTAGCTCACTCGCGTGAGTGTCGCACACTCAGCTGAGGGCCCGGTGAATCAGGGCAGCGGCAGCCGTCGCAACGCCGCGGCCACCTGACGGCAACGGTCACGCGCCGTCGAGATGTCCGGCGCGGTGGCAAGCGCTGCACCGGACGGACGACCCGAGGTTGTGCTGCGACCGCTGAACACCCGGATATCGCTCTCCGGGACCGCCAGCGCATCGACAAGTGCGCCGGACGTTCGCGGCTCCATGCGATGATCCGGGCCGTTCGCGTCGCTGTGGGCATAGAGGACCTGCGCGGCACCCGGCGACATCATGACGGTGTCCGTCGAGATGCCAAGGGTCGCCCGGGCCTGCAATTCGAACTCGGAAAGCCGCTGCGTGCGCAATGTCACCAGCCCACTGTGCAGCGGACCCACCGTGACATCGCTGAAGTACACCTCGTCACCGGCGACCATCAATTCGACGGCGAAGACGCCGGCGCCGCCCAGTGCCTTGACCATCCGCGCCGCGATCGACTTCGCCGAATCCAACGCCGCCGGGCTCAGCGGCTGCGGCTGCCAGCATTCCAGCGTGTCGCCGCCGGGCTCACTGTGCCCGATGGGTGCACAGAATTCGATGATCGGCCCCGCCGGACCTGCGCTGCTCACGGCAAGCAACGTGATGTGAACGTCGACCTCGACTGCGGTTTCGGCCAGCACACGGTGACGGATCGACGGTTGCTCCGCCGATACTGCGCGCTGCCAAACCGCTTCGAGCTCGTCAGGCTTCGACACTCGAAATCCACCCTGACCGTCGGCCGGCAGCGGCTTCACCACCAACGGAAATCCAGCGCGCGCAGTTACCGCTCTTAGCTCGTCCAGTGAGTCGGCGAACCAGAACGGCGCGGTCGGCAATCCCAGCTCTTCGGCGGCCAGCCGCCGCAGCCCTTCCGGGTCACCGCTCAGCCGCACTCCGCGGGGGCTCGGCACCACCCGGGCCGAGTCGGCTTCGGTGACCGCGGTCAACGCGTCGGCGGCGATGGCGTCGGTCAGCGCGACGATGTGGTCGGGCCGCACTCGAGCGATCACCGCCGACATCTCGTCCGCAGCAGTCATATCGGCCACCAGCGACTGGTCGGCGACGCCGTGAGCGGGCGCGTCGGCGTGGTCTGCAACAGCGATCACCTCAGCGCCAAGACGCTGGAAAGCGATCACCAGTTCCCGGGCCAAGTCGTCCGAACCCAGCAGCATCACCTTGATCCGACGAACCGCGTCGGGCCGTCGCGGCAACGGTTCAGTTGACTCGTTGAGCCCTACCGGGCCGACCACCTCGTCAGTCATCGCGCACCTGCATGCGCTCAGGATAAGTGCGCTGCCGACGCTGACGGCGCGGCAGTCAGGGCTGGCCAGGCAGCAGCCGCACCATCAGGGCGTGCACCTCGGCCAGCAGGTTCTCGTCTTCGTCGACGAGTGCACCGGTGATGAACGCTTTGCGACCCGCCACGGACTCGACGCGGCCCCGGACGATCAACGGCGTGTCGATCGGCGTGACCCGGCGATAGTCCACCTTGAGGAAGGCGGTGCGGCTGATCGGGCGGGCTGCGGCGTGCACGACCATCCCACACAGCCAGTCGAACAACAGCGGCACGACACCGCCGTGCACCGCCATGTTGCCGCCGACGTAGTAGCGGCTGAAGTGGCCACGCATCTCCACGCCGTCGGCGTCGAATTTCGTCAAATTCCACGGCGGCATCAAAACGCTGCCCATACCCGGTAGTGAAGGAGTCCGACCTGCCGGCGCTACCCCTTCGGGCACCTGGAACGGACTGAGCAGCTTGACCAGTTCTTCGGCGCGCTCAGCCGCCTGCGCCCAGTCGTCGTCGCCGCCGAGATCGGTTGACACCGCCAGGTCCTGCAGGCGCCGCATAGCGGTGACGAACCGGGCGAACCCCGGGCCCGGCTCGGCGACGTCGTAGCTGGGGAAGCCGCCGTGCCTGCCGTAGTCGGGATCCGACTCTTCTGCTTGGTCGCTCACCTGCGGGCCTGCAGCACGTCGCGGCGCACGATGGTCTGATCTCGACCCGGGCCGACCCCGATGCACGACACATGAGCTCCCGCCAGCTCCTCCACCCTGAGCACGTAGTCGCGTGCCTTGGCGGGCAGGTCATCGAAGGCCCGCGCCGCCGAAATGTCTTCCCACCAGCCCGGCAGCTCTTCGTAGATGGGCTCTGCGCGGCCCAGATCGCTTTGCGTGACCGGCATCTCGTACGTGCGCTTGCCGTCCACGGTGTAGCCCACACACACCGGCACGGTCTCCAGGCTGGACAGCACGTCGAGTTTGGTCAGGAAGTAATCGGTGATGCCGTTGACCCGGGTGGCGTAGCGGGCGACCACCGCGTCGAACCAACCGCAACGCCGGCGCCGGCCGGTGGTGACCCCGAACTCGCCGCCGGTTTTGGACAGGTACTCGCCGTGCTCGTTGAACAGCTCGGTGGGGAACGGGCCTGACCCCACCCGGGTGGTGTAGGCCTTGAGGATCCCCAGCACGGCGTCGATCCGGGTCGGTCCGATGCCCGAGCCGACGCACGCACCACCGGCTGTCGGGTTGGAGGAAGTCACGTAGGGGTAGGTGCCGTGGTCGACGTCGAGCAAAGTGCCCTGCGACCCTTCCAGCAACACCGTCTCGCCAGCGTCCAGCGCGTTGTTGAGCAGCAGCCTGGTGTCGGCGATCCGGTGCTGGAAATGCTCGGCTTGCGCCAGCAGGGCGTCGACCACCCGCGCCGGTTCGAGGGCTTTGCGGTTGTAGATCTTGACCAGCACTTGATTCTTGAACTCCAGCGCCGCCTCGATCTTGTGCGCCAGCAGGGCCTGGTCGCGCACGTCGGCGACCCGGATTCCGATGCGGGCGATCTTGTCCTGGTAGCACGGCCCGATACCGCGTCCAGTTGTGCCGATCTTCTTGCTGCCCATGTACCGTTCGGTCACCTTGTCGATAGCCACGTGGTAGGGCATCAGCAGGTGTGCATCGGCTGAGATCAGCAACCGGGAGGTGTCCACCCCGCGAGCTTGCAGGCCGGCCAACTCGGTCAGCAGCACGCCGGGATCGACCACCACGCCGTTGCCGACCACATTGGTGACGCCGGGCGTGAGCACGCCGGACGGGATCAGGTGCAGCGCGAAATTTTCCCCGGACGGCAGAACCACTGTGTGCCCGGCGTTGTTGCCGCCCTGATAGCGCACCACCCACTGGGCACGGCCGCCGAGCAGATCGGTGGCTTTGCCTTTGCCCTCGTCGCCCCACTGGGCGCCGATCAGGACGATTGCCGGCATGGCGTTTCTCCCGCTTATCGTGGTCAAGCCGGTGACACACTACCGATGAATTTGCGGGGGCTGTCATGAACGACGCCGAGATCGCGGTGCTGTTGTTCGCCGATCGTGAGTTGCCCCGGCCGCTGGCCGGCTTACCGATTACCCAAGCAGACGATATCGACGCAGCGGCGCGGACCCATCGTCGGCTCATCGTGGTCGGCTCTGACGCCGACCTCGCCGCGGTGTTGACCCGGTTGCTGCGCACCGAGCGCCTTGCCGTCGAAATCGGATTCGTGCCGCCGCGACGGTCGGCGGCCGCCCGCGTCTACCGGCTGCCGAGCGGCCGCCGGGCGGCGCGACGGGCACGACGCGGCACGGCGCGTTCGATGCCACTGATCCGCGACGAGACCGGATCGGCGATCGTCGGTTCGGCCGAGTGGCGACCCGACGGGGACGGGCCGGTACTGCACGGCGAGGCGGTTGTGGACGACACCGTGCTCTTCGACGGCGACGTGAGCGGGGTGCGCATCGAGCCGACGCCGACGCTGCCCGGTCTGCGTGCCCGGGTGGTGCGTCGCCGGTTCGGCGGCTGGGTGACCGGCCGGGCGGCGCAGCTCGGCACCACCGGCGCGGTGGTGGTGCGCGACGGTGTCCCGGCGGCCCGCCCGGTGCGGCGGTCGACGTTCTACCGACACACCGAGGGCTGGTTGTCCGTCCGGTGACGATCGCCGGCAGGCGCGAGGAGCCGGACCATCATGCCCGTCGGTGACGAGCGCCGGCAGGCGCGAGGAGGCGGACCATCATGCCCGTCGGTGACGAGCGCCGGCAGGCGCGAGGAGGCGGACCAACATGTCCGTCGGTGACGAGCGCCCCGGTAGCTTCGTGTGGTGAGTTCAGATGAGCGTTAGGGGCGTACACGAATCGGTGCGGCCCAGCCCGATCTTCCTGGCCATTCTCGGGATAACGGTATTCGGCGGTGCACTGGCGTGGCTGGCCGGGGCGCGGGTCCAACCGCTCGCCTACGCCGGAGTTTTCGTCCTGGTGATCGCCGGTTGGGTGGTGTCGCTGTGCCTGCACGAGTACGGGCATGCGGTCACCGCGTGGCGGTTCGGCGACCGCGACGTGGCGATGCGCGGGTACCTGGCGCTGGACCCGCGCAAATACAGCAGCCCTCTGTTGTCGCTGGCACTGCCCATGCTTTTCATCGCGATGGGCGGGATCGGCCTGCCCGGCGCCGCGGTCTACCTTTCGACCTACTTCATGACGCCGGTACGCCGCGCGCTGGTCAGCCTGGCCGGACCGGCGGCGAACCTGCTGCTGGCTGTGCTGCTGCTGGCGCTGACCCGGTTCTACTACAGCCCGCAGCATCCGGTGTTGTGGGCGGGAGTGGCGTTCCTGGGTTTTCTGCAGCTGACGGCGGTGGCGCTCAACCTGCTGCCGATTCCGGGACTCGACGGCTACGGCGCATTGGAGCCCTACCTCAGCCCGGAAACACGGCAAGCCCTGCACCCGTTCAAACCCTACGGCTTCTTTGTGCTACTGCTACTGCTGCTCGCGCCGCCGCTGAATCGCTGGTTTTTCGGCGTCGTCTACTGGTTCTTCGAGCTGTCCGGGGTGCCCGCGGCGCTGGCAGCCGCTGGCGGGTCACTGACCCGGTTCTGGGAAGCCTGGCTGTAAGCCAGTTGCGACATATGCAGTAAGGCGCATATCTTCTCGGCATGGGTATCGCGCACTCACACAGCGACGCCGTTGCCCGGATCAACCGGATGATCGTGGCGGCCGTGGTCCTCACCGGCTTTTTCGCCCTCGAATTGACCACTGCGTTGGCCATCGGATCGATCGCGCTGCTGGCCGACGCCGGGCATGTGCTCACCGATGTGGTGGCGGCCGTCATGGGTATGGCCGCAATCATGCTGGCCCGGCGCGGTAGCGCGGCACCGGCCCGCACCTACGGCTGGCATCGCGCTGAAGTGTTCACCGCGGTCGCCAACGCCGCCTTATTGACCGGCGTCTCGGTGTTCATCGGTTATGAGGCGGTGAAACGACTCAACCACGCCCCGGACGTCCCGGGCGTGCCGATGGTCCTCGTGGCGGTGGCGGGGCTGGCGGCTAACGCCGTCGTCGCGCTGCTGCTGCGTTCGCATTCGGCGCAGAGCCTGGCGGTGCGGGGCGCCTACCTGGAAGTGATCGCCGACACCGTCGGCACCGTGGGTGTGCTGGCCGCCGGCTTGGTGACGGTGACGACGCGCTGGCCCTACGCCGACGTGGTAGTTGCGGTCCTGGTCGCTGTGTGGGTGCTGCCACGGGCCTTTAGGCTGGCTCACGCCGCACTGCGGATCCTATCCGAATCGTCACCGAGCCACATCGACGTCGACGCGCTGCGTGCGGCGCTGTGCGCAGTCGACGGAGTGGACGGCGTCCACGACCTGCACGTCTGGACGCTGGTACCCGGCAAGGACGCCGTCACCGCACATCTGATCAGCAGCGCGGATTCGGCGAAAGTGCTCGGCGAGGCGCGCGCGGTGCTGTCGGCGCACGGTTTGCAGCACGCCACCATTCAGGTGGAGCCACCGGCTGGCGCCGACGACTGCTCGGCCAGCTGGTGAACTCAGCTCAGACCCAGGGAGACACGTGCACTGGGGTCGCAGTCGTCCAGCAGGTCCAGGCAGCGCGCATGCTCGTCGGTCTCCCCGATCGTGTCGGCGGCCCGCGCCAGCGCCGCTACGCAGCGCAGAAAGCCCCGGTTGGGCTCATGCGAATACGGCACCGGACCAAAACCCCGCCAGCCGTTGCGCCGTAGCTGGTCCAATCCGCGGTGGTAACCGGTGCGGGCGTAGGCGTAAGCGGTGACGGCCTTGTCCTCGGCCAACGCCTCTTCGGCCAGCGTCGCCCAGGCCACCGATGCCGCCGGATGTGCGGCGGCGACGACGGCGGGATTCTCACCGGCCCGCAGGTCGGCCTCGGCGTCGTGGTCGCCGGGCAGCAGTACGGGGTCCGGCCCCAGGAGATCACCCGTCGGCGTCATGGCTGTTATTCTGCCGTGCCGGGTCATCGTCCCTGCGCCGGGGAGAACGAGACACCACAATCGGTGAAGGCACGCAGGCACACTGTTAGTCAGCGTTCGTCGGCACGCTTTAAGCTCGAACCACCACCGCCGAGCGGGGAGGACACCAGGTCGAATGCCGAACCCACCAGGGCCTGACCGTGACAACACTTCAGAAACGAACGACTCGGACGCTTTCGTCGAAGACAGCGTGACCGAGGCCATCAACTCCGGCGCTGAACCCGTCGAGGACAAGAGCACCGACGCGGATTCGGCGACCGAAGCGATCTCGCCCGGCGAGACCCGGGCAGAGCACGCGGTCCCGCCGCCGGTGCACGACCCACGGCAACGCCGCTTCACCGCACCGGGTTTCGATGCGAAAGAAACTGCAGTCATCCAAACCGCTGCTGACCCGGCGACCGAAGTGTTCCATCCGCAAGCCGGCCAGTCCAGCGGGCAGCAGCCGGCGGGTGGACCGAAAACGGCCACACCCCAGCTGATCCCGCCGCGGATGGGGTCAAAGCTGCGGCCGACGAGTCAGCGCAGCTGGGGCTGGGTTTTGGCGTTGATCCTGATCATCCTGGCCCTGACAGCGATCGCCGTGATGGGCACCGTGGTGCTGACGCACAAGTCGAAATTCAAGGCGTCGCAGGAAGATCAGGTGCGCAGCACCATCCAGAGCTTCGACGTTGCGGTGCAGAACGGGGACCTGGCGGCGCTGCGCAGCTTGACCTGCGGCAGCTTCCGGGACGACTACGTCTCCTACGGTGACCAGGATTGGGCTGACAGCTATCACCGCGTGGCGGGGGCCAAGCAGTATCCCGTCGTCGCCAGCATCGACCAGGTCGTCGTCAACGGCGAACACGCCGAGGCCAATGTCACAGCGTTCATGGCCTACGCGCCACAGACCCGGTCCACCCGCAGCTTCGACCTGCAGTTCCGCGACGACCAGTGGAAGATCTGCCAATCGTCAAACAGCTGATCGCGTGATTACGACGCCAGCGACTTGCCGGCGCAGTGTAGGTCTTGGCAGGCCTCGACGACACGCTCGGTCATCTTCGCTTCCGCCTTCTTCAGGTAGCTGCGCGGGTCGTACACCTTCTTGCTGCCCACCTCGCCGTCGACTTTGAGCACACCGTCGTAGTTGGTGAACATGTGGCCGGCGATCGGCCGGGTGAACGCGTACTGGGTGTCGGTGTCGACGTTCATCTTCACCACGCCATAGCGCAGCGCCTCTTCGATCTCCGACTTCGCCGAACCGGACCCGCCATGAAAGACGAAGTCGAAGGGCTTGGCACCCTCGGGCAGGCCCAGCTTGGCCGCGGCCGCCTTCTGGCCCTCGGCCAACACCTCCGGACGCAATTTGACGTTGCCGGGCTTGTAGACGCCGTGCACGTTGCCGAACGTCGCGGCCAGCAGATACCTGCCGTGTTCCCCGGTGCCCAGCGCGTCGAGTGTCTTGTCGAAGTCTTCGGGCGTCGAGTACAGCTTGTCGTTGATCTCGTGGGCCACGCCGTCCTCTTCGCCGCCAACCACGCCGATCTCGATCTCCAGGATGATCTTGGCGGCTGCGGCGTGCTTGAGCAGCTCTTTGGCAATCTCGAGGTTCTCGTCGATCGGCACCGCCGAGCCGTCCCACATATGCGATCCGAACAGCGGATTGTCACCCGCGCCGACCCGCTCAGCGGAGATCGCCAACAGCGGCCGGACGTAGGAGTCCAGTTTGTCCTTCGGACAGTGGTCGGTGTGCAGCGCGACGTTGACGGGGTACTTCGCCGCGACGACGTGGGCGAACTCAGCCAGCGCCACCGCCCCGGTCACCATTTCCTTCACCCCGAGCCCGGAGCCGAATTCCGCGCCTCCGGTGGAGAACTGGATGATGCCGTCGCTGCCGGCGTCAGAGAACCCTTTGAGGGCGGCGTTGATGGTCTCCGAGGAGGTGCAGTTGATGGCGGGGAACGCGTAGTTGTCGTCCTTGGCGCGTGCCAGCATCTCGGCGTAGATCTCAGGCGTTGCGATGGGCATGGGACTTCCTCCTGACCGGCGGGCTGCGTTCAGTATCGCAACAGACGGCTGCGTCGGCAGCGGTGCTGGGCCCTGCCTGGTCGGGACCGGCCGGCCTCGGCGGTATGTTGGGACATCGTGAGCACTGCCCCCGCCACTCTTGTGGCCCTGCCCAACATCCTCGACCCGATGTACTGGATCGGTCCGCGGGGTTTGTTCGCATCGGCGGTGCTGCCGACGATCCTGACCATCGTCTTCGTGGAGACCGGCCTGTTGTTCCCGCTGCTGCCGGGCGAGTCGCTGCTGTTCACCGGCGGGCTGCTGGCCGCCCACGGCACGCTCGACATCTGGGTGCTGGCGCCGTCGGTGGCACTGGTCGCGGTGCTCGGCGACCAGACCGGGTACTTCATCGGCCGGCGGATCGGGCCGGCGCTGTTCAAGAAGGAAGATTCGCGCTTCTTCAAGCAGCACCACGTGACCGAGTCCCACGCGTTCTTCGAGAAATACGGGCCCGCGGCCATCATCCTGGCCCGCTTCATGCCGTTCGTGCGGACCTTCACCCCGGTGGTCGCCGGGGTGTCCTACATGCGCTATCCGGTGTACCTGGCGTTCGACATCGTCGGCGGTGTGCTGTGGGGCGGCGGCGTGACGGTCGCCGGCTACTTCCTGGGCAACGTGCCGTTCATTCACCAGAACTTGGAGAAGATTGTCCTGGTCATTTTGTTCGTGTCGCTGCTGCCGGCACTGATCGCCTCCGGCCGGGCCTATCTGAGCCGCAGGCGCGCGGCCGAGCAAGGCCGGAAGCAGCTGACCGTCGTCGACTGACGCTGCTCAGATGGCGACGATGAACTCGCAACCCGTCTTGGTGCGCACGTCCTCGACAGTCACGCCGGGATGTAGTTCGGTCAACGTAAGGCCGTGATCCGGGTGCACGTCGAAGACGCACAGGTCGGTGATGACCATGTCGACCACGCCCTTGCCGGTAATCGGCAGTGTGCATTGCTTGAGGATCTTCGGGCTGCCGTCCTTGGCGGTGTGATCCATCACCACGATGACTCGTTTCACGCCGGATACCAGGTCCATGGCCCCGCCGGGCCCTTTGACCATCCTGCCCGGCACCATCCAGTTGGCCAGGTCGCCGTTCTCGGCCACCTCGAGGCCGCCCAGGATGGACAGGTCGACGTGGCCGCCGCGGATCATGGCGAACGAGTCGGCGCTGCTGAAGAAGCTGGAGCCGGGAATGGTGGTGATGGTCTGCTTGCCGGCGTTGATCAGGTCGGGGTCTACCGCGTCTTCGCTGGGGTAGGCGCCGATGCCCAGCAGGCCGTTCTCCGATTGCAGCGTCACGTTGATGTCGTCGGGAATGTAATTGGCCACCAGTGTGGGGATGCCGATGCCCAGGTTGACGTAGTAGCCGTCGCGCAGTTCGCGGGCGGCGCGCTGAGCCATCCGCTCGCGGATGGGGCTGTTGGTCGTCGCGGCGGCGGCGGTGCCGCTGACGGTGCGGAATTCGATGCGCTTCTCGTAACCGGGGCCTTCGATGATGCGGTCGACATAGATGCCCGGGGTGTGGATCAGGTCGGGTTCCAGCTCGCCGACCTCGACCAGCTCCTCCACTTCGGCTACCGTCACGGCACCGCAGCTGGCGATCATCGGGTTGAAGTTGCGGGCCGTCTTGCGGTAGACGAGGTTGCCCGCCTTATCGCCCTTCCACGCCTTGACGATGGACACATCGGCGCGGATGCCTTCTTCCAGCACGTATTCGGTGCCGTCGAAGACCCGGATGTCTTTGCCTTCGGCTAGTTCGGTGCCGTACGCCGTGCGGGTGTAGAAGCCGGGTATGCCGGCGCCGCCGGCCCGCAGCTTTTCTGCCAGGGTGCCTTGCGGGGTGAGGATCAGATCCAGCTCGCCGGCCAGCACCTGGCGCTCGAACTCTTTGTTCTCCCCGACGTAGGAGGCGACGACCTTCTTCACCTGCCGGCCTTTGAGCAGCAGGCCCATGCCGAAATCGTCGACGCCGGCGTTGTTGCCGACGATCGTGAGGTCCGTGACGCCGCTGTCCACCAGCGCCTGAATCAGGTTTTCCGGGATGCCGCACAGCCCGAATCCACCGGCGGCAACGGTGATGCCGTCGCGCAGCAGACCGTTCAGCGCGGACGCGGCGTCGGAGTGCACCTTGCTCATTGAGGGTTCCTTACGTCGTCCGCCGCGCCGTCGTCCGCCGCACCGTCGGTAGCGGCAACCGCGGCGTGTGCCGCCTCCATCAGCATCCAACCCGAGAGCTGCACCGCGAGGTCGCGTTCGGGAACTGAGGAGCTGGCCACGGCTCCCCCGGTGAACTGCGCTTCCTCGCCGGCAGCGGTCGGCAGTTCGGCGTTCCGGTCCCATGACGGCCCGAACAACGGCAGGCCGTTGACAGTCTGGCGGTAGTCCCAGGCCGAGTGGGCCGATGAGACCACCAGGGCACGGGCGGTGTCGCGAGCGGCCACGTCGGCGGTGCCGTCACCGGGCAGCGTGCTGGCGACCAGCGCGAGGTAACGCGCAGTCACGCCGCCGAACAGGCCGCCGTCGCCGCCGCCGGTTCCTTTGAGCACCCCGGCGCTGGTCATGTGCTCCTCGATGGCGGCAACCAGCCGATGCACCCGAGGCGCGTGCCGGGGATCGCCGGTTCGGGCGGCCAGTTCGGTTTCCAAGCCCAGCACCACCCCTTGGCAATAGGTGTACTGCGCACGCACCAGCGATCCGGCTTTGATGCCGTCGAACACCAAATGGGTTTCCGGATCGATCAGCGTTGCGTCGATCCAGTCGGCCATCTGTTGGGCCCGCTTGAGCCGGTCACCGTAGCGGGCGAGGAAGATTCCCGCCGGGCCGTTGGCGGCGGCGTTGAAGAACTGGTCCTGCTTGCGCCACGGGATGCCGCCGCCGTCCTCGGGCACCCAGGCAGTCAGGAACTGTTGACTCAACTTGTCCAGCGCACGGCGACGTTCGACCCCGGCCAACCGTGCCGCCCGCTCCAGCGCGAGCGCCAGCCAAGCCATGTCGTCGTAATAGTTATTCACCCAGGCGCCGACGTTGCGCAGTCGGTGGGAGCGGATCTGGCGACGAATCCGGCTATGCCGCTCCGGCTTCGGATCGCGGACCTGCGCGTCGACCAGGCAGTCCAGCAGGTGCGCCTGCCACCAGTAGTTCCAGCTGCCGAACAACCGGTCGCGCCGAGACGGCGGCCAGGCCACCACCCCGAGCTGGGTGGCCGGCAGCGCCCACAACCGTCTCAAGTGCCGCGCGGAGACGGCAGCCTCAGCGCTGGCAGCACGGTTCGCCCATAGCTGATCCATGCCTCAAGATCCTGCCCTACCAGGCCCGCGAGATCTCCCCGTGCTGCCCGATCCAGGCGTGCATCGCGATGCCGGCCGCCACCGCCACATTGATGCTGCGGGTCGAACCGAACTGAGCGATCGAAACCGTGAGCGCTGCCGCAGCACGGGTGTCGTCGGTGATGCCGGGTCCTTCCTGACCGAACACCAGCAGGCAGTTCCGCGGCAGTTCGGTCTGCTCCAGCCGGGCAGCGCCGGGCACGTTGTCCACGGCAACCGCGGTCAGACCGGCGCCCAGCGCGAACTCCATCAGCTCCACCGGGCTGTCATGGTGGCGCAGCCGCTGGTAGCGGTCGGTGACCATGGCGCCGCGGCGATTCCAGCGCCGCCGACCGACGATGTGGACGGTATCGACCGCGAAGGCGTTGGCGGTGCGCACCACCCCGCCGATGTTGGCGTCGTGGCCGAAGTTCTCGATGGCGACATGCAGCGGATGTCTGCGCTGGTCGATGTCGGCAATGATCGCCTCGCGGGTCCAGTACCGGTAGGCGTCGACGACGTTGCGGGTGTCACCGTCGCGCAGCAGCATTGGGTCGTAGCGGGGGTCGCTCGGCCAGTCCCCCGGCCACGGCCCCACGCCGCCAGGAAAGGCGCTCCACTCGGTGGGACCCGCCTCGGTCACCGTAGGGTCCACATCGCGCGCGTCGCTGCCGTCCACATCGCCAGAAGAGCCCGCACGGCGGCTAACGCAAGCCCAGATCCGCCAGACCCAGCAGACTGCGATACCGCAAGCCTTCGGCTTGGATGGCCTCAGCGGCGCCGGTAGCGCGGTCCACCACAGTGGCTACACCGATCACCTCGCCGCCGGCGTCGCGGACGGCGTGTACCGCGGTCAGCGCCGAAGCGCCCGTGGTGCTGGTGTCCTCGACGACCAGCACGCGCTGCCCGGTCACGTCGGCACCTTCGATCAGACGTTGCATGCCGTGGGCTTTCACCGATTTGCGCACCACGAACGCGTCGATCGGGCGCCCGGGTGCGTGCATCACCGCGGTCGCGACCGGGTCAGCACCCAAAGTCAGACCGCCGACCGCGGCATACTGCCAGTCACCGGTGAGTTCGCGCATCAGCCGGCCGATCAGCGCCCCAGCCCGATGATGCAGCGTGGCGCGCCGCAGGTCGACGTAGTAGTCGGCTGGTTTGCCCGACGACAAGGTGAACTGCCCCCGCACCACCGAGAGCCCGCGCACCAGATCAGCCAGCTCTTGGCGATCGGATGAGGTCAGGTCAGGCGCGGCAGTGGCCGGCATCAGCGCTGGTAGTGCGGGGCCTGACGGCCGTTGCGCGGCGGTGACGGTGGGCGCTGGGCGGAGCCGGGGCTGGTCTCGCCCTCGTCGCGGCGGGGCTCCTCCGTGCCGAGCCGAGCGGCGTCCTGCCGGCCCGACGGATCCGTCTGGCCGGACCGGCTCGATGTCTCGCTGCGACCGGCTGGTGCCAGCGGACGACTCGGCGCGGCGTTACGCCGCCCACCCGGTTGCGCGGCGGGTTGCGGCAGCGGCGGCAGCACCCGCAGCAGGTCGTTGAACTGCCGCACCGTGCGCAATCCCTCGTCCCACTCGGCGCGGTTGCTGGTGATCGGCATGCTGACCAGCGTCCAGTTCTGCTCATTCCACATGATCTCGGCGCAGTCGGGTGCGGTATGCGCGAAGGTCACCATGCGGCGGTCGCAGGCCCGCCGGGCAGCGTCCAGATTCGTCGAGTAGACCATCCGCGGCCCGATCGCCCCGAGCAGCCAGATGTCGCTCTCGCGTGGTTCTTTCAACCCTTTGAGCCGCAGGTCGATGACGACGTTGGTGCCCACCTTGCGGTGCAGGGCGATCACAGTAGCGACTTCTTCGAGGTCGAAGATGAACACCGCCTCGCCGCGAATCTGGCCCAGCACGACGTTGCGGGCCGGAATTTCGCCGACGGTCGACATCACCCCGCGCTTCCAGCGCTGCAGAATGTCGGTGTTCTCCGGCTCGTAGTCGAAGCCGTGCGACCGCGCCCACGATCTGCGGCGTCGGCCCCGCCCGCGACGTCGATCCAAGTCGACGTACAGCAGCACCCCGGCGCCGACGAAGCACAGCGCCGAGAGCGTGAACCAGAGCGGGACCATCGCACGTAGCCTAACTGCTGTGAGCCCAGAACCAAGAACGTAAGCGGGTCACAACACGGTCACCACGCACGCATGTGGCGATGGCGAGCGCGGCGCAGCCGGGCGAAGCGGGTCGCCACTGTCAGCCGAGAATCAGCGAATCACCGTCGGGCGAGACGTTGACCGGGATGGTGTCGCCGTCGTGGGCGTCGCCGGCCAGCAACATCTTCGCGAGCTGGTCGCCGATGGCCTGCTGCACCAATCGCCGCAGTGGACGCGCGCCGTAGACCGGGTCGAACCCGCGATGGGCCAGCCAGCGCTTCGCCGGCAGCGAGACTGCCAGCTGCAGCCGCCGCTGCGCGAGCCGCTTGTCCAGCTGAGCGAGCTGGATGTCGACGATCTGCACCAGTTCTTCGGGGTTGAGCCCGTCGAAGATCAATACGTCGTCGAGGCGGTTGATGAATTCGGGTTTAAACGCCGAGCGCACCGCGGCCATCACTTGCTCTTCGTTACCGCCCGACCCGAGGTTGGACGTCAGGATCAGGATGGTGTTGCGGAAGTCGACCGTCCGGCCCTGCCCGTCGGTGAGCCGGCCCTCGTCGAGGACCTGCAGTAGCACGTCGAACACGTCGGGGTGGGCCTTTTCGATCTCGTCGAACAGCACCACGGTGTACGGCCGCCGGCGCACCGCCTCGGTCAGCTGACCGCCCTGGTCGTAGCCGACGTAGCCGGGCGGCGCACCTACCAGGCGGGCCACCGAGTGCTTCTCGCCGTACTCGCTCATGTCGATGCGGACCATCGCGCGCTCGTCGTCGAACAGGAAGTCGGCCAGCGCTTTGGCCAGCTCGGTCTTCCCGACCCCGGTCGGACCCAGAAACAGGAACGATCCGGTCGGTCGGTTCGGGTCGGCGACGCCGGCGCGGCTGCGGCGCACCGCGTCGCTGACGGCCTGCACGGCCTTCCGCTGTCCCACGACGCGCTTGCCGAGCTCGTCTTCCATCCGCAGTAGCTTGGCGGTCTCACCTTCCAGCAACCGCCCGGCCGGAATACCGGTCCACGCCGACACCACGTCGGCGATGTCGTCCGGGCCGACCTCTTCCTTGAGCATGACGGCTTCTCGGGCCTGCGCATGCGGCACAGCGGCGTCAAGCTTCTTCTCCACTTCCGGAATCCGCCCGTAGCGCAGCTCGGCCGCTTTGGCCAGGTCACCGTCGCGTTCGGCGCGTTCGGACTCACCGCGCAGTGTCTCGAGCTGTTCTTTGAGTTCGCGGACGACGTCGATGACGTTCTTCTCGTTCTGCCAGCGGGTGGTCAGCTCGGCCAGTTTCTCCTTGTGGTCGGCCAGCTCGGCGCGCAGCTTCTCCAGCCGCTCCTTGGACGCGTCGTCTTCCTCCTTGGCCAGCGCCATCTCTTCGATCTCCAGCCGGCGGACCAGCCGCTCGACCTCGTCGATCTCGACGGGACGCGAGTCGATCTCCATCCGCAGCCGCGAGGCCGCCTCGTCGACCAGGTCGATCGCCTTGTCCGGAAGGAACCGGGCGGTGATGTAGCGGTCAGACAAGGTGGAGGCGGCCACCAGGGCCGAGTCGGTGATGCGCACACCGTGGTGCACCTCGTAGCGCTCTTTGAGACCGCGCAGGATGCCGACGGTGTCCTCGACCGAGGGCTCCCCGACGAACACCTGCTGGAAACGGCGCTCCAGGGCGGCATCCTTCTCGATGTGCTTGCGGTACTCGTCGAGCGTGGTGGCACCCACCAGCCTCAGCTCGCCACGGGCCAGCATCGGCTTGATCATGTTGCCGGCGTCCATCGCCGACTCGCCGGTCGCCCCGGCTCCGACGATGGTGTGCAGCTCGTCGATGAAGGTGATGATCTGCCCGGCGGAGTTCTTGATCTCGTCGAGCACGGCCTTGAGCCGCTCCTCGAACTCACCGCGGTACTTCGAGCCGGCCACCATCGAACCGAGGTCGAGGGACACCACGGTCTTGTCGCGCAGGCTCTCGGGAACGTCACCGGCGACGATGCGCTGCGCCAGCCCCTCGACGATCGCGGTTTTACCGACGCCGGGCTCGCCGATGAGCACCGGGTTGTTCTTGGTACGACGGGACAGCACCTGCACCACTCGGCGGATCTCGTTGTCGCGGCCGATGACCGGGTCGAGTTTGCCTTCGCGGGCGCGTGCGGTCAGGTCGGTGGAGTACTTTTCCAGCGCCTGGTAGGTGGCTTCGGGTTCCGGGCTGGTTACCCGGGCGCTGCCGCGAACCTTGACGAATGCTTCGCGCAGCGCTTGCGGCGACGCGCCGTGGCCGGTGAGCAGCTTGGCGACGTCGGAGTCGCCGGTGGCCAGGCCGACCATCAGGTGCTCAGTGGACACGTATTCGTCGTCCATCTCGGTGGCCAGCTGCTGGGCCGCGGTGATCGCGGCCAATGATTCCCGCGACAGCTGCGGCTGCGCGCTGGCGCCGCTGGTGTGCGGCAGCCGGTCCAGCAGGCGCTGGGCTTCGCCGCGAACGGTGGCGGGCTCGACGCCGACTGCCTCCAGCAGTGGCGCGGCAATCCCGTCGTTCTGGGTCAGCAGCGCCAGCAGCAGATGCGCGGGCCGGATCTCGGGGTTACCGGCGGCCGAAGCCGCCTGCAGCGCCGAGGTCAGTGCCGCCTGAGTCTTGGTTGTCGGGTTGAACGAATCCACACCGGCCTCCATCCGAATCCGAGGGGTTGGGAGAAAATGCTTGTCGCGATATCCAACGTCGTCAAGGTTGAGTGTGTTCCGCTCAAGTCGAAATCAATTTCAACCGCGGCGTCCGGCTCGCCGTAGGGTAGCCGAATTCGAACGTATGATCGAGCGATGGGTCGGCTGGCTTCGATCGGATACAACGGGCATCCGTTACCGGACCCATTCCGCGTGGTGCACCCGTCGATCACTGTGCTCATCGACCTGACAGTGCTCTTCCCGCGCGAGCCGCACCGTTCCGGTCGGTATCACCCCAGCGGTCTGCAGCTGCACAAAGTCGTCGAAGGGCGGTTGTCGTGCTGGGGTATCTGTGAGCAGGGCGACTGGTGGGGGCTGGTGACCTATCCCGTCGACTACGGGTCCAAGCGCAAGGACGTCACTCACTGGGTGCCGGCGTGGACGCTGCGCCGCAAACGCTAGCGAGCAGACCCGCCGACACCTGGTCAGCGCTTCGGTCAGTAATCGACACCAGTCGGCTACGGTTCTGGCGTGGTGACCAGCTTGGGTTCGGCACTGAGCCGACTCATCCCCCTCGCGGTTGTGATTGCGCTCTCGCCGCTGTCGATCATTCCGGCGGTGCTGGTGCTGCACGCACCCAAGCCCCGGCCGAGCGGCCTGGCTTTTCTGACCGGCTGGTTGGCCAGCCTGGCCGCTACAACGGCGATCTTCGTCGCGGCGTCCGGCGGCCTGGCTTCCCTGCACAGATCGCCGCCGACGTGGACCTCGTGGCTGCGCGTCGGGCTGGGTGCGGCGCTGGTCGCGTTCGGCATCTACCGATGGGTGACCCGCCGCAGCCACAGCGAGATGCCCGGCTGGATGCGCTCGCTGGAGACCGTGACCCCGGCACGCGCAGCGCTGTTCGGCGCTTTGCTGGCCGTCGTGCGCCCAGAGGTGTTGCTGGCCAGCGCGGCGGCCGGCCTGACGATCGGCGGCCCGGAGCTGGGGGTCACCGGCTCCTGGACCGCAGCGGTGATCTTCGTCGCCATAGCGGCATCCTCGGTGGCAATCCCGATCGTTGCTTACACCGGTGCCGGCGACCGTCTGGACGAACCGCTGGCCCGGCTGAAAGATTGGATGGATCAGCACAACGCCGCTTTGGTGGCAGCCGTCCTGGTGCTGATCGGTCTACTTGTGCTCTACCACGGAATTCGCGGCCTGCTGTAGCGAGCCGCGTGACCTGATCGGAATAAGATTGTCGCACGTGGGCTTAGAGGACGCGGATGCGCTGCGCGTGCTGCAGGGTGCTGTGCATCAGTCCGACGCCAACGGCTTGATTCGCGAGTTCTACGCCCGCTGGTTTGACCTCGACGTCTCGACGCGTGACCTCTTCCCGCCCGATATGGAAGGTCAGCGCATCGCGTTCGCCCAAGCGCTGCACTGGGTTTACGGCGAATTGATCGCGCAGCGCGCGGAGGCACCGGTCGCGTTTTTGGCCCAGCTCGGCCGCGACCACCGCAAGTACGGTGTGCAGCCCGCCCACTATGAGACGTTGCGCCAAGCGCTGTACACCACGCTGCGCAGCCAGTTGGCTCAGCGCTGGACCGATGCCGTCGACGAGGCCGCCCGGCAGTCACTCAAACTGATCACCGGCGTCATGAGCGGCGCCGCCGACGTCGAGGACGGGCCGGCCTGGTGGGACGGCACGGTCATCGAACACCTGCGGACCTCACGTGATCTGGCGGTGGTGCGGTTGCAGCTGGATCGTCCGCTGCCCTATCACCCCGGGCAATACGTCAACGTCGCGATCCCGCAGTGCCCACGCCGCTGGCGATACCTGACTCCAGCGATTCCCCCCGACCCCGGCGGCGCAATCGAATTTCACATTCGCGCGGTTCCGGGCGGATTGGTCAGCACCGCCGTCGTCGCCGAGACGCAGGCCGGCGACCGGTGGCGACTGTCCAGCCCACACGGTGCCTTACACGTGGACCGCGACGGTGGCGACGTGCTGATGGTGGCAGGCAGCACCGGCCTGGCGCCGCTGCGCTCGATCATCATGGATCTCGCCCAGTGGGGCGAGAACCCGCGCGTGCATCTGTTCTTCGGCGGCCGCTACCCCTGCGAACTCTACGATCTGCCCACCTTGTGGCAACTGGCAACGCAGAATCCGTGGCTGTCGGTTTCTCCGGTGTCGGAATACACCCGCGACCCTGCCTGGGCGGCCGCCTACCCCGACGTCACGCCGCCGCGCGGCCTGCACGTCCGCCAGACCGGCCGACTGCCCGAGGTGGTCACAAGATACGGCGGTTGGGGCGACCGGCAGATCCTGATCTGTGGCGGCCCGCAGATGGTCCGGGCCACCAAAGCCGCACTCATCCTCAGAGGGGCACCGCCGGAGCGGATTCAGCACGACCCGCTGCACAGCTGAAACCAGTTAGGCTGACCGGCGTGCACGTCGTCACACTGCGCGACCCGTCGTCCCCAGTGGTGGCGCAATATGTCCCCGCCGCCGGAATGATCGGTGTCTCGTTGACCGACTCAGACGTCCAGCTGCTCGGCCAGCGCCGCGGGCTGGACGCGTACGTCGAAGCCGGCAAGACGATGGGCATTCCGATTTTGTACCCGTGGGCGAATCGGCTGAGCGACCGCAGCTACAGCGTCGGAGACGACGCTGTGACGTTGCAGCCCGACGGCGCTGGGGTGCGGTTCGACCCGAACGGGTTGCCGATTCACGGATTGCTCGCCGGCTATGGCGGCTGGCGGGTGATGACCGAATCCGCCAACGAACTGACCGCCGAATTGAATTTCGCCGCCGACCCGGCGCTGTTGGCCAGTTTCCCGTTTCCGCACATGTTGGTGGTGCGGGTGACCCTTGCCGACCGGACGTTGACCGTTCGTACCACGGTGTCGGCCGTCGGCGACAAAGCAGTGCCGTTGTGCTACGGCTTTCATCCTTACCTGCAGTTGCCGGAAGTGCCTCGCCGCGAGTGGATCATCGAGACACCGCCGCTGCGGCACTTGGCTCTCGACGAGCAGGGCTTACCGACGGGTGAAACTTCCGAGCAGGCAGCTATCCGCGAGCCGTTGGGCAACAAGGGATTCGACAACGGTTACGACCAAGTCGCCGAAGGCTCGGTGTTCGCAGTGTCCGGTGGCCAGCGCCGTATCGAAGTGCACTTTGAACGGGGCTATCCCGCGGCGCAGATCTTTGCGCCGCCCGCCGAAGACATCTTGTGTTTCGAGCCGATGGCGGCACCCACCGATGCCCTGCGCCGCGGCGGTTACCGGTCAGCGCAGCCGGGTGAGCCGGCCGTCGCGGTCTTCTCGATCCGCGTTTGATTCATACAGTCCAGATCCGCGGGTCTTCCTCGTAAGCCGACGGTGCTTCGAGCTGAGCAATGCGGTTCGCGCCCATGGTGTAACGGGTTATCAGTCCGATCGCTATGCCTTCCTGGTGTTCAACAGTCAGCTGGATTCCGTCCCGGTTCTCCTGCGGCAGCGTCACATTCACTGCCACTGCTACCGCCCGAAGACTGTCCTTGAACCCGGCCACGTCTTGCCACAGCGTGGCGAGCTGCTCTGAGGTCTCCGAAGCTGACCCGCTCGGATCGGCGGGCTGGATTGCTTGCACCTGCCCGCCGGGGGCCACTGCGAAGGCAAAAGGCTGAAAGGTGCCGGCCAACGAGAGCCGACGAACGGCGAAATCGGTCGCTGCGTCGTAGAGCTCGTCCAGGTCAGCTTGCGCCTGCTGGCTCGCGCTGTCGCCCCAACCGGCCATCAGTCCACCAACTTCACCCGCGAGCGGCAGTTATTTCTGGCGCTGCCTCCGCGGCTGCCACACCACGACGGCTGTGCTTTTCGGTACGACGGCCAAATCGCGCCGCTGGTTGGCCCGCAAGATCTCGATCTCATCAGCCATCTCTTTGAGGCGTGACTGCAGCGCCTCCACCTGATTGGTCAATTCGATGATGCGTTTGATGCCCGCCAGGTTGACGCCCTCGTCCTGCGAGAGCCGCTGCACCTCACGCAGTAAATCGACATCACGCTCGGAGTACCGCCGCCCACCGCCGGAACTGCGGCGCGGGCTGACCAGTCCGAGCCGGTCGTAAGTACGCAGGGTTTGTGCGTGCATTCCGGCCAGCTCGGCGGCCACCGATATCAGGAAAGTATGGGCGTCGTTCTCGTTTGTCGGCATCAGCGGTTACCCGCCCATCCGGCTCGCGGGTCGAAGCCACTGGCCCGCTCCGCGGCGGCATAGCTTTCCAGTGCCTCCTGGGCGGCACCTTCCACGTTGGGCGGTACTGCGACTTTGACGGTGACCAATAGGTCGCCGTTTCCGCCGTTGCGCTTGGGAACGCCGCGCCCACGTACTCGCAGGATGCGTCCGTCAGCGGTGCCCTTGGGCACCCGAACACCGACCTTGCCGTCCAGCGTCGGAACGGAAAGCGTTGTACCCAGCGCTAATTCGGTGAAGCTGACCGGAACGGTCACGGTGAGGTCGTCACCGTCGCGGCCGAACACCTTGTCCGGCCGGACGTGCACCGTCACGTACAGGTCACCGGACGGGGCGCCGCGCAATCCTGCTTCGCCCTGCCCGGGCAGTCGAATCCGCTGCCCGTCTTCGACGCCCGGAGGAATCCGCACATTGATGGTGCGGGTGCGGGTCGTCACGCCGGTACCCTGGCACTGCTCACACGGGTGCTCGATGATCGACCCGCTGCCCCGGCAATCGGTGCAGGGTTCAGAGAAGCCGAACGCACCTTGGTTGCGGCTGATCACACCGGAGCCGTTGCAGGTCGGGCACACTTTCGGACTGGTGCCGGGCCGCGCCCCGCTGCCATGACAGTTGGTACACGGCGCCGGGCTGGTCAGCCGCAGCGGCATCGCCACGCCCTTGGTGGCTTCGACGAAGTCCAGGTCGGTTTCGGTCTCCAGATCGTTGCCGCGACGAGGTCGGCTGGGTCGCGGCGCACCGCCGCGACCGAACAAGCCGCCGAACAAATCCCCGATGTTGCCGCCGCCGCTTTGCCCGGCGGCGTCGAACAGGTCACTCAGATTGAACTCGGCGCCGTCACCGCCGACATCGAAGCCGCCGAACCGCCCGCCGCCGTTGAACCGGCGGCCGAACCCACCGCCACCGGCGAACAGCCGACGCGTTTCGTCGTACTCCTTGCGCTTGGCGTCGTCGGACAACACGCTGTACGCCTCGGAGACAGCCTTGAATCGCTCGGCCCCGGCCGGGTTCTTGTCCGGATGCAGATCGCCGGCCAGCTTACGGTAGGCCGTCTTTATATCCTTGGAACTGGCGTCCGAGGAGACGCCCAGTTCTTTATAAAAGTCCTTTTCGACCCATTCGCGCTGGGCCATGTCGCGTCACCCCCTTCCACCTTCGAGGTTGCGTTGTGCTGTCACGCGGTGTCTTCTTACTGATTTTGCGTCGATTCTGATTGTGCGGCTTGGTCACCTGGCTCGGAGCCGTTATCGGCGGCATCCGAGGTTTCAGCACCCTGCTCGTCGACAGTGTCGACGACGCCCACCAGGGCGTGGCGCAGCACCTGCTCGCCGAGTTTGTAACCCTGTCGCATGACCGTCCCGATCACCGGCCGAGAACCCGCGCCTCCGTCGCCCTCATGCTGCACGGCCTCGTGCAGCACCGGGTCGAAGTCGTCGCCTTCGGCGCCGAAGGCCGACAAACCCAGTCCGCTGAGCACGCTGCTCAGCTTGTCGGCGACCGACCGCAGCGGGCCGGTTTCCAGGTCGCCATGGCTACGGGCCCGCTCGAGATCGTCGAGCACACCCAACAGTTGGGTGACCACAGTGGCTTTGGCCCGCTCGGCGGAAGCCTGCTGTTCGCGCAACGCCCGCTTGCGGTAGTTGGCGTAGTCGGCCTGCACCCGCTGCAGGTCTGCGGTCAACTCGGCGACTTTGTCGGCTTTCGCCGGAGCGTCACCGCCTCCCGGCGCCGGCCCGCTCGGGGCCGGGCCGGCAGAGGCAGCGCGTACTTCGCCGGTCTCAGGGTCGATCCGCCGCTTGTCGGTGACGGTCACCTGTTCGGGTGGATTGCCGTCGCTCACCGGGCCTCCCGGTCATCGTCGACCACCTCCGCGTCCACGACGTCGTCCGCACCGGCCGACCCGTCGGGTCCGGCGGGACCGGCGGGACCGGCGCTTTGCGCGGCTTGCGTCGCCTCGTAGATGGCCTGGCCAAGGGCTTGCGATTCCTGACCCAGCTTCTCCATCGCCGACTTGATCGCGCCGATGTCGTTGCCGCTCAATGCCGTCTTGGCCTCAGCCACCGCGGCGTCCACCTTGTTCAGCGTGTCTTCGGGCACCTTGGAGCCACCCTCGGCGCCGCGCTGTTCGGCGACGAACTTCTCCGTCTGATAGACCAGCGTCTCGGCCTGGTTCCGAACGTCGGCCTCCTCGCGACGCTTACGGTCCTCATCGGCGTGTGCCTCGGCGTCCTTGACCATCCGGTCGATCTCATCCTTTGACAGGGCCGAGCCTTCCTGGATCCGGATGGTGTTCTCCTTACCGGTGCCCTTGTCTTTGGCGGTGACGTGGACGATGCCGTTGGCGTCGATGTCGAACGTCACTTCGATCTGCGGGACACCCCGCGGGGCCGGCGGGATACCGGTCAACTCGAAGCTGCCGAGCAGTTTGTTGTGCGAGGCGATTTCGCGCTCACCCTGATACACCTGGATCTGCACCGACGGCTGGTTGTCGTCGGCGGTGGTGAAGGTCTCCGATCGCTTGGTCGGGATTGTGGTGTTGCGCTCGATGAGCTTGGTCATCACGCCGCCCTTGGTTTCGATACCCAAACTCAGCGGTGTGACATCAAGCAGCAGAACATCTTTGACCTCACCCTTGAGCACGCCGGCCTGCAACGCAGCACCGACTGCGACGACCTCGTCAGGGTTGACGCCCTTGTTGGGCTCCTTGCCGCCGGTCAGCTCCTTGACCAGATCGGTCACCGCGGGCATCCGGGTCGAACCACCCACCAGCACCACATGGTCGATCTCAGACACCGAGATTCCGGCGTCCTTGATCACCTGCTGGAATGGGCTGCGCGTGCGGTCCAGCAGATCCTGGGTGATGCGCTGGAACTCCGCGCGACTCAGTTGCTCGTCGAGGAACAGCGGGTTCTTGTCCGCGTCGACGGTGATGTAGGGCAGGTTGATCGAGGTGCTGGCCGAAGACGACAGCTCGATCTTGGCCTTTTCGGCCGCTTCCCGCAGCCGCTGCATCGCCATCTTGTCCTTAGTCAGGTCGATGCCGCTGGTGCCCTTGAACTTCTCGACCAGCCAGTCGACGACGCGCTGGTCCCAGTCGTCGCCACCGAGGTGGTTGTCACCCGAGGTCGCGCGGACCTCGACGACGCCTTCACCGATCTCCAGCAGCGAGACGTCGAACGTACCGCCGCCGAGGTCGAAGACGAGGATGGTCTGCTCGGTCTCGCCCTTGTCGAGCCCGTAGGCCAGTGCGGCCGCGGTCGGCTCGTTGACGATGCGCAACACGTTCAGGCCGGCGATCTGGCCGGCCTCCTTGGTCGCTTGACGCTGAGCGTCATTGAAGTAGGCGGGCACGGTGATGACCGCGTCGGTGATGTCTTCACCCAGGTAGGCCTCGGCGTCCCGCTTCAGCTTTTGCAGAACGCGGGCGCTGATCTCCTGAGCGGTGTACTTCTTGCCGTCGATCTCGATTGACCAGTCCGTACCGATGTGCCGTTTGACCGACCGGATGGTGCGGTCAACGTTGGTCACCGCCTGGTTCTTGGCAGGTTGACCGACCAACACCTCGCCGTTGCGCGCGAACGCGACGATGGACGGGGTCGTGCGGGATCCCTCGGAGTTGGCGACGACGACTGGGTCACCGCCCTCCAGGACCGACACGACAGAGTTGGTGGTCCCGAGGTCGATTCCGACCGCACGAGCCATGGTGATTCCTCCTGATTAGTCGAGCGTGGTTACTGCACTATGCTGAGTGCACCCCGCTCAAGACTGCCTGCGCCAGCACGGTGCTGTCAACTCAGGGTTGAGCTTGGTTCACTCAAGTTGTTGCTCGGCTCAACGGTGCGGATTGGCGGTTTGTTCCCGAAAGGCTGCACTCACTGACTGCCCCACATTGCTAACTTCATGCAACTTGCCCCGGCCCGACCGGGCCGGTGCTATAGCCTCGCATCCAATCTTCGGGTGTGCCCGCGCAGCGCTGCGTCGGCCACGACTTTAGGAACTTCATGCCATCGCCGCCCCGCGCACCTCGACCCGCCGGTGACGCTGCCTCGCTGACTCGCGAGGACGCCGGTTATCACCACGACCTCGGCCGCCGGCAGCTGCAGATGATCGCGATCGGCGGCGCCATCGGAACTGGGTTGTTCCTGGGCGCCGGCGGGCGGCTGGCAAGCGCCGGACCAGGGCTGTTCCTGGTTTACGGGGTGTGCGGCGCTTTCGTCTTCCTCATCTTGCGGGCACTCGGCGAACTGGTGCTACACCGCCCGTCGTCCGGTTCGTTCGTCTCCTACGCACGCGAATTCTTCGGTGAGAAAGCAGCTTTCGTCGCCGGTTGGATGTACTTCCTCAACTGGGCGATGACCGGGATAGTGGACAGTACCGCGATCGCCAAGTACTTCCACTACTGGAGGGTTTTCCAGTCTGTTCCGCAGTGGGCGATCGCGTTGATCGCCTTGGTAGCGGTGGTGACGGTGAACATGATCTCGGTCAAAGCCTTCGGGGAGCTGGAATTCTGGGCGGCGCTGGTCAAGGTGTTGGCGCTGGTGACATTCCTGGTCGTCGGAACCGTCTTCCTGGTCGGCCGCATCCCGGTCGAAGGTCATCAGTCCGGGCCCGGTTTGTGGACCGCGCACCGCGGATTCCTGCCGACCGGCCTGCTGCCGTTGGTGCTCGTCACGTCAGGGGTGGTGTTCGCCTACGCCGCCGTCGAACTGGTCGGCACCGCTGCAGGGGAGACGGCAGAACCGGAGAAGGTCATGCCACGTGCCATCAATTCAGTGGTGTTCCGCATCGGGGTCTTTTACGTAGGGTCGGTCATCCTGCTTGCGCTGCTGCTGCCCTACACCGCCTACACCGGTAACGAAAGCCCCTTCGTGACGTTCTTCTCCAAGGTCGGTTTCGGCGGCGCGGGCACCCTGATGAACGTCGTGGTGCTCACCGCTGCGTTCTCCAGCCTGAACGCTGGGCTGTATTCCACCGGCCGGATTCTGCGCTCGATGGCGATCAACGGCAGTGGCCCGAAATTCACCGCGCTGATGTCGAGGAACGGCGTGCCCTACGGCGGCATCCTGCTGACCAGCATGATCGGCTTGCTGGGCGTTGTGCTCAACGCGGTCAAACCCGGCCAGGCCTTTGAAATAGTGCTCAACATCGCCGCGTTGGGCATCCTGGCGGCGTGGGCGACGATCGTTGTGTGTCAGCTCCGACTTTTCCAGCTGGCCAAAGCGGGCGTAATACAGCGGCCGCACTTCCAGATGCCTCTTACGCCATACAGCAGCTATGCCACTTTGGCTTTTCTGGCCGGCGTGCTGGTGCTCATGGTGGTCGATAAGGAACGCGGCCCGTGGATCATCACCACCCTGGTGGTCGGCATTCCGACGCTCATCGGCGGCTGGTTTCTGGTGCGAAAGCGGGTGCTGGCCGACGCCGAAGCAGTGCCAGCCGCCTCGGAGAGGCCGGACGGAGAAGACATCCCCGTCGCCGCCCAACCGGACGACTGATCCGGGAGTGGCTAGGCCAGCTCCGAGGTGGCCATTCGACGCTGCGCCGCCGACCCGCACGAGACGAGGAGATGTTCGGAGATGGCCTGCCAGGAATTGGCGACCGCGCTCGCGCCCGCTTCGACGAGCTGGCTCGTGCGACGGCGCCTCTCCTCTGTCGGCACGAACATCAGGTTCCCGATCGCGGTGAAACCGGCCGCCACAGCTGAGCTGACTCCCGGAACCGAATCTTCGATGGCCACTCCCTGCGCCGGTGCTACGCCGAGCACCTGACCTGCGAGCAGATACACCGCCGGATCCGGCTTGCTGGTCGGGACCGGCAGCGAGTCCTCGGCACTGAATCGCACGTCGGCAGGAATCATCAGGTCCAGGCCGGTGGCAGCAAAGCACGCGTCGAGGCGTCTGGTGGCGCTAGAACTGACCGCGGCCAAGCTATACCGCGAGTCAAGCGCCCGCAGCGCCTCCTGCACGCGAGCGTCGGGACGCAGCACAGCCGCCAAATGCGCCGTGACGCAATCGCGCTCCCGTCGCACCCACAGGTCCAGATCGTCGGCGGTCAGTGCTCGTCCGGCGACGAGGTCTTGGTAAGTAGCGGTGACGGCCGCCGGGCGCCCGCGCGCGAGGGACTCCTCGATCGGCACTCCGCTTTGGACGGCGAGGTCCACCGCTGTGGTGCGAAAGTTTTTCCCCGTGGTCTGCGCAAGAAGCTCATCGGCGGTGTAACGGGCGGTGATCCCATAACGCGTCAAGAAACTGTTCGTCACCTCGACCGAAGCGGTGAAAGCCGGTTCTTCGGAAGGGAACAGGTTACCGTCAGCGTCGCACAGCACGGTGGTGAAGGCGGCTGCATCGAATCGCCGGAACACGACAAATCGAGCTCGGTTCATCGTCCGACCAACTCTTTCTGACCGTCGGCTACATGCCTGCGCAGGGTTGCCGCTACGCCTCGGGTATCGATCTCTTCCACCATTTGCCGCAAGCGCTCCAACAAACCCGGCACTGAGCGCAGATCGCCGAAGATGTCGTTATGGCGCATCAACGGGTCCGGGTTGTTCTGCCCGATCGTCGCCAGCGTCTTCAGCAGCGTGGACTGCGGATCATCGATCTGGATCACCCGACCCGCCAGATCGGTGCCGCGCAAGTAGCGAATCCAGCCGGCAACAGCGAGCAGCAGCAGATCATGCGAGCGCCCAGCCGCGATCGCCTCGTGCAGCGACGGCAAGAGGTAGGTCGGCATCTTTGTCGAGCCACGGGCAGCCAGTCGCGACAACTGGTCGGTGATGCGCGGATTGCTGAACCGGCCAATCACGGTGGCGCAGTATTCACCGAAATCGAGTCCAGGAACTGCCGGCAGCAGAGGCGCTATCTCATCCTGCATCAGGCTTTGAACGTAACGGCACAACAGCGGGTCTCGCATCGCCTCATTGAGGCGCTCATAGCCCGCCAGTATCGCCAAATACGATATCGCGCAGTGGCTTCCGTTGAGGATCCGCGTCTTGGCCAGCTTGTGCAGCTTCACCTCGGAGACGAACTCGACACCGACCTCTTCCAACGGGGGGCGGCCATTACAGAACTCGTCTTCGATGATCCACTGCCGGAAGGGTTCGGTGAGCACCGGTGACCTGTCGACGATGCCGAAGGCCGATGCAACGAAGTCACACTCGGCAGGACCGGTTTTCGGGGTGATGCGGTCGACCATGGTGGACGGAAAGGCGACATTGCGGTCGATCCAGCGACTGAGCGCGGGGTCTCGCAACTCAGCGAAGGAGACCAGCGCCGAACGCGCAGCGCTGCCGTTGTCCTTGACGTTGTCGCATGACACCACCGTGAACGGCGCGATACCGGCACGGCGACGACGATCCAGCGCCTCGGCGAGATATGCCCATGCCGAACTGAAGTGGTTCAGTGTGTGCGGTTCCGCGAGTGCGTCGCCGCGGGAACGGTCGAACTGACCGGTACTTCTGTCGATGCAGTACCCGTCGCCGGTGATGGTCAGGGTCACGATGCGGGTCTGTTCATCAGTGAGCGCGGCGAGGACCGCATCCATGTCCTCGCCGGCATAGTAGGACTGACAGATCGAGCCGACGATGCGAGCGCTGTCTTGCTCTTCACCGCGTTGCACCACCGTGTACAGCCCGTCCTGGGCGGAGAGGCAGGCCTTCATCCGGCGATGGCGAAGGCTGACCCCGGTGATTCCCCATTCCGTCGAAATGCCCTGTGTAGCAAGCTGATCGAGATACAACGCCTGATGAGCGCGGTGGAAGTTCCCTAAACCTATGTGCACAATGGAGCGGGTGAGCGACGACCTGTCGTATGCCGGCACGGCGACTTGCTTCGCGTGCAGCGGCAGCGTGACGTTGTTCAGTGGAACTGCGCGGCTGCGCTGCAAGCGGACGACAGTAGACATAGCGCTCCCTTTGTGCGAGTTACCGGGAGTCCGGAAGCGCTTCTGCTAAACGCCTGAGGCTGTCTCTACCCCCGGTAAGGTGCAGCGAAACTCAGGCGCCGCACCATTGTATCCCGCGCGTCACAGCTGTCACATCCGTCACTTTCGGCGTACGCTAACTCCGTTATGAGCGCGAAGCGGGGTCTTTCTTTTGGCTGCCTGCTGATCACCGGCGCGGTGCTGATCTCGGCATGCAGCGACGCTGTGGACGGCAAGCCGGTCGCAACGCCGGGCGCAGGCGCTCCTGAGCCGTCCTTCCCGACAGCGCGGCCGATTCCGCAACCTCAACCCACCCAACCGGCCCCTGCGCCGTCAATCCCGAAAACTCCGGCCGGTGCGATCCCGCTGTCGCCGAATGACAACGGTTACGTATTCATCGAAACCAAGTCCGGCAAAACCCGTTGCCAGATAGCGTCCGGCAGTGTGGGTTGTGAGGCGCCGTTCACCAATTCGCCGTTGACCGAGGGCGAGCACGCGAACGGCGTCAACGTCACCGCCGACGGCTCGGTTCAGTGGGTGTTGGGCAACCTCGGCGCCATCCCTACCGTCACCATCGACTACCGCACGTATGCGGCGCAGGGTTGGACGATCGCAGCCGACGTCGACGGCACCCGGTTCACCAATGACCGCACCGGCCACGGCATGTACGTCAGCATCGACAAGGTCGACACCTTCTAGAAGGCGGCTCTTGCGGGAATAACCTCTCCGACGGCGTGGTCGTTTCACCGGGTTGACGACAGACGCGAGGGCCGGGAGGACGCCAGTGCACACCTCGGGAGTGGCCGCCGACCCGGGTGCACACCGGGCTCGCCGCACCTGTCGCAGCGGCGACCGCTGCCCCAACGCTTGAGGACAGTCCAGCCTAGGGTGACCTTGTGGATTTTCGGATATTCGTCGAACCTCAGCAAGGCGCCAGCTACACCGACCAACTGGCGGTTGCGCAAACCGCAGAAGCGGCCGGGTACTCGGCGTTCTTCCGCTCGGACCATTTCCTGGCCATGAGCGGTGACGGCTTGCCGGGGCCGACCGACTCCTGGGTGACGCTGGGCGGCATCGCGCGGGAGACGTCGTCGATCCGCCTCGGCACACTCGTCACCTCAGCGACGTTCCGACATCCCGGACCACTGGCCGTCGCCGTCGCGCAAGTTGACGCCATGAGCGATGGCCGGGTGGAGTTCGGACTCGGCGCAGGCTGGTTCGAACGCGAACACCAGGCCTACGGCATCCCGTTCCCGCCGCGGGGAGAGCGCTTCGACCGTTTCGCTGAGCAATTGGAGATCATTACCGGGCTGTGGAGCACACCGGACGGCGAGACGTTCGACCACGCCGGCACCTACTACGCGATCGAGAAGTCGCCGGCGCTGCCCAAACCGGTGCAACGTCCCTATCCACCGATCGTCATCGGCGGGTTCGGCGCGAAGCGGACGCCCCGGCTGGCCGCCACCTTCGCGACGGACTTCAACGTGCCCTTTGCGCCCCTGGACACCCTCTCGACCCAGTTCGACCGCGTCCGCGCGGCGGTTGCGGCCGAAAGCCGGCCGGCGGAGTCGATCACCTATTCCGCGGCCTTCGTGCTGTGCGCCGGGCGCGACGAGGCCGAACTGACTGGGCGGGCCGGTGCAATCAACCGCGAAGTCGACGAACTGCGGGACAACTCGCCGACAGCGGGGACACCGGCGGAGATCGTCGACCGACTCGGCCCTTTCATCGAGGCCGGCGTGCAGCGGGTGTACCTGCAAGTGCTCGACATGTCTGACCTCGAACACGTTGAGTTATTCGCCGCCGAGGTGGTCCCTCAGCTGCAGTAGAGCAGCCGAAAAGGGCAGGCAGCTCAGGCCGTACCATCTGTGCCGTGACGCAATACGGACCTCCCGGCGACCGGAGCGAAGATCCCACCCGACGCCTGAACTACAACGAAGTTGGTGGCGACCCGAGCGAAGACCCGACCGGACCGTTCGATCTCGGCGAGGAGGATCCGAACTCGCAACGAGCCACCCCGTGGTACCGCCAGCTGTCCACGGTGCTGCTGGCAGCGGCCGTCGCGCTCGTCCTCATTGTGATCGCGTTGGTGGTGCTGTTCAGCGGCGGCCACGGCAAAGCGCCGTCGAAGACGACCCCGCCGTCCAGCACCACCTCGTCCACAACAGCGGCGACCACTGCTTCGACAACCACCACCACTGTTGCGTCGGAAGCTCCGCCACCGGTCTCCGAGACGCCGACCACTGTCGCCCCACCACCGGCGGTGAGTAGTTCGGCGCCGGTGACAACGACAACCGAAGATCAGCATCATCACCATCACCACGAAGGCCTCGGCTAAAACTCGAAAGACTCGCGGGCCCGGCACACCGTCGGCCACCGCGTCAATCAGTACGATTCGAATCGTGGCAGGCTACGGTCCCCCGGGCGATCCCAGCTGGGAACCGACCCGACGTGCCGAGATCAACCCCCACCGGCCGCAAGATCCGCCTCCGCCGGGACCTCCCACCGGCAGCTACCCGGAGCTCAATGCCGCCGGAGACGAACCTCCTGCGCCGACGCCCTGGTATCGCAAACGCGTGGTGCTGATCGCCTGGGGCCTGCTCGTCCTGGCCCTGATTGCGCTGATCGTCTACGCCCTCATCGACTTGTCCGGGCGCGGTGCCGGCGGGCCCACACCGACGCCCACGACCACCACGACGACAACGACCACCACCACGGCCACCACCTCCAGCACCACCACCGAAAGCCCGTCGCCGAGCAACGCTCCGGAAGAGCCGCCGCCGAGCAATGAACCGCCCGAGGCGCCGGCGCCGGCACCGGCCCCGCACGCACCACCGCCGGGAACGGCCCCGCCGTCACACCGACACCACTTACCGAAGCTGCCGCCGACAATCTCGGTGCCGGGCGGCCCGGTCATCACGCTGCCGCCCGGCCTGCATTAAGACCGACTCAACCGAATCTCTCCGCGATAGGATCGCGCGGTGGCCGGCACACCGCCAGACGACGGCAGGCGCTCGGACGTTCAAGGCAGTTCTGAGCAGCCCTTCGATGCTGCACGGGAGCCCAAGCCGTGGTTCCTCAAGCCGTGGGTGTTGGCGGCGTGGGGGGTGATGGTCGTCGCGCTGGTCGCGGTGATCATCTACGGCCTGCTCGACCTTGCGCAGACCAGCGGCAGCAAGCCCGCCAGCCCCAAGCCCTCGACAACCACCACGTCGCCGACTTCGAAGGTCACCACCAGCTCGACAGCCGCGCCGTCTTCGACTTCGCCGCCCGAGTCGACCACCGACACCGCTCCCCCGACGGTCGCGCCCACCGGAACCCCACCTGCGCCGGGCAACGTTACGCCGACCCGTCAGCATCCCCACCACCATTGGTGGACGGACCGGCCCACCACCCGCCTGCCCAGCTTTCCGCCCTGACACCCCATCCGCCGCCGCACCGGAGTTAGGTCATCCTTGGTCGCAGCGGTGCTCGTGGAGATGTCACTATGGGCTCATCTAGCAGGACCTCCGCGGAGTTACCGGCTAGTAACGTCGCTTTAGTTACCGGTCAGTAACCAGAATGGGGAGCTCCGTGCACACGCAGATGCTGATCAGACTGATAGTCGGCCTCGGCATGACGGCGATCGTGGGGTTGTTGGCTGTCCGCCGGGTGGGGTGGCTAGTCAAACTGGTCCGATCAGGTAAGCCGGCTCCCGGACACACCAACGACCCCGCTCAGCGGGTGTGGGCCGAAATCGTCGAGGTCGCAGGTCAACGCCGACTGCTGAAGTGGTCGATTCCCGGCTTGGCCCACTTCTTCACCATGTGGGGCTTCTTCATCCTGCTCACGGTCTACATCGAGGCTTACGGCCTGCTGGTCCAGCGCAACTTCCACATCCCGATCATCGGCCGCTGGGGTGCGCTGGGCTTCCTGCAAGACTTCTTCGCCACCGCCGTCTTCCTGGGCATTACGACGTTCGCGATCATCCGGCTGACCCGCAGGCCGGCCGAGATCGGTCGCGCGTCACGGTTCTACGGCTCGCACACCGGGGGCGCCTGGCTGATCCTGTTCATGATCTTCAACGTGATCTGGACCTATGTACTGGTCCGCGGGTCGGCGGTGAACAACGGCACACTGCCCTACGGCAAGGCCGCATTCCTGTCACACCTGTCCGCGGCGGCCCTGCATCCGCTCGGCGGGGCGGCCAACGAGGTCATCGAGACAATCTCGCTGCTACTGCACATCGGCGTCATGCTGGCGTTCCTGCTCATCGTGCTGCACTCCAAACACCTGCACATCTTCTCGGCGCCGATCAACGTCATCTTCAAACGGCTGCCCGACGCGTTGGGCCCGCTGCTACCCATCGAAGCCGACGGCAAGCCGGTCGACTTCGAGAACCCGCCGGACGACGCCGCATTCGGCCGCGGCAAGATCGAGGACTTCAGCTGGAAGGCGATGCTGGATTTCGCCACCTGCACCGAGTGCGGTCGTTGTCAGTCGCAGTGTCCCGCCTGGAACACCGGTAAGCCGCTGTCACCCAAGCTCATCATCATGGACCTGCGAGACCATTGGATGGCGAAGGCGCCGTACATCTTGCACGAGAAAGGAAGCCCGCTGGAGAACACTCCGGAGGGTGGGCTCGGCGAAAAGCTGCAGCGCGACGAGCACTACGAAGCTCACCACGTGCCGGAATCCGGCTTCGGCCGGGTGCTGGGCTCCGGGCCGGAGCAGGCGACCCGCCCTCTCGTCGGCACGGCCGAGCAGGGCGGCGTCATCGACCCCGACGTGCTGTGGTCCTGCGTGACCTGCGGAGCCTGCGTCGAGCAGTGCCCGGTGGACATCGAGCACGTCGACCACATCGTGGATATGCGCCGCTACCAAGTGATGATGGAGTCGGAGTTCCCGTCCGAGTTGTCGGTGCTGTTCAAGAATCTGGAGAACAAGGGCAACCCGTGGGGCCAGAACGCCTCCGACCGGACCAACTGGATCGACGAGGTGGACTTCGACGTCCCCGTCTACGGCCAAGACGTCGAGAGCTTCGACGGGTTCGAGTACCTGTACTGGGTCGGTTGCGCCGGCGCCTATGACGACCGGGCCAAGCGGACCACCAAGGCGGTCGCCGAACTCCTGTCGATCGCCGGGGTGAAGTTTCTGGTGCTGGGCGCCGGGGAGACCTGCAACGGCGACTCCGCGCGCCGGTCGGGCAACGAGTTCTTGTTCCAGCAGCTGGCTCAGCAGGCCGTCGAGACTCTGGACGGGGTGTTCGAGGGTGTGGAGACCGTCGACCGCAAGATCGTCACCCATTGCCCGCACTGCTTCAACACCCTGGGCCGCGAATACAAGCAGCTCGGCAGCAATTACACCGTGATGCACCACACCCAGCTGTTGAACCGGCTGGTGCGGGACAACAAGCTGGTGCCGGTCAAGCCCGTCGACGGCAGCGGCGGTGACGACGGCGATAGCAAACGCGACGGGCGGTCGATCACTTATCACGACCCGTGTTATCTGGGCCGGCACAACAAGGTGTACGAGGCACCGCGCGAGTTGATCGGGGCGTCCGGGGCGACGCTGACCGAAATGCCGCGGCACGGCAATCTGAGCTTCTGCTGCGGCGCGGGTGGCGCACGGATGTGGATGGAAGAACACATCGGTAAGCGCATCAACCACACCCGCGTCGACGAGGCGCTCGCTACCGGCGCCAGCACGGTCGCCACCGCCTGCCCGTTCTGCCGGGTGATGGTCGGCGACGGTGTCAACGACCGCGCCGAGGCAGCCGGCCGCGGAGAGGTCGACGTCCGCGACGTCGCCAACGTCCTGCTTGACTCCATCGACCGCAGCTCGATCACCTTGCCGGCTAAAGGCACGGCCGCCAAGCAGGCCGTGAAGGCGGTGCCAACGGTCGCTCCTAAAGCCGAGGCGGTGACGGCGACCGCTGCGCCGGCACAGGCACCTGCGCCGGCGGCACCTGCGCCGGAGAAGCCGGCTGCCGCGAAGGCCGTGACGGGCCTGGGCCTGGCCGGCGGCGCCAAACGGCCCGGTGCCAAAAAGACCGCGGCGCCATCGGCACCAGCAGCAGCGCCTACAGCCGAGGAAACGAAGACCACCGCGCCGCCGGCCAAGGGGTTGGGCCTGGCGGCCGGCGCCAAACGGCCCGGTGCGAAGAAGGCCGCGGCGCCCGCCCAGCCTGCCGCCGCACCGCAGGCGCAAGCCGAACCGGCAGCGCCGAAAGCCGAGCCGGCAGAAGCAAAGCCTGCAGCTGCTCCAGTCAAGGGTTTGGGCCTGGCAGCCGGCGCGAGGCGGCCCGGCGCCAAGAAGACCGCCGCGCCGGCCCAGCCGGCCGCATCGGCGGCGGCCCCGGCTGAGGCGACGACGCCGCAGCCACAGGACGAGGAGCCGCCGAAGACCAAGGCGGCCGAATCGTCAGAGAAGGAAGGCAACGGCTCGACTCAGCCCGCGTCCGAGCCGGTGAAAGGCTTGGGGATCGCGCGCGGTGCCCGACCGCCCGGCAAGAGGTGACACGTCCGGCTGGTAAAAACCGCTGGACAGCCATGGGACCATGGTGGGCGTGACTGCTCATCAGCTGCCCTGGCAAAGCACTGGTCATCACCAGCGGCAGCGCACGTTCGCGCAGTCGTCGAAGCTGCAGGACGTCTTGTACGAGATCCGTGGCCCGGTGCACGCTCAGGCGGCGCGACTGGAGGCCGAGGGGCACCGGATCCTCAAACTCAACATCGGCAACCCGGCCCCGTTCGGGTTCGATGCGCCCGATGTCATCATGCGCGACATGATCCAGGCGCTGCCCTACGCGCAGGGTTACTCCGATTCCAAGGGCATTCTGCCGGCGCGACGCGCAGTGGTCACCCGTTACGAACTCGTCGACGGTTTCCCGCGACTCGACGTCGACGACGTCTACCTCGGCAACGGGGTGTCCGAGCTGATCACGCTGACGCTGCAGGCCCTGCTCGACAACGGCGACCAGGTCTTGATTCCCGCGCCGGACTACCCGCTCTGGACGGCGTCGACGTCACTGGCCGGGGGCACACCGGTGCACTACCTGTGTGACGAGACGCAGGGCTGGCAGCCCGACATCGACGACTTGGCAGCCAAGATCACCGATCGCACCAAGGCGCTGGTCGTCATCAACCCGAACAATCCCACCGGGGCGGTCTACAGCCGCGAAGTCTTGACGCAGCTCACGGATTTGGCGCGTAAGCATCAGCTGCTGCTGCTCGCCGACGAAATCTACGACAAGATCCTTTACGACGATGCCAAGCACATCAGCTTGGCGTCGGTGGCGCCGGACCTGTTGTGTCTGACGTTCAACGGGTTGTCGAAGGCCTACCGCGTCGCCGGTTACCGGGCGGGCTGGCTGGCGATCACCGGGCCGAAGGATCACGCCGGCAGCTTCATCGAGGGCATCAGCTTGTTGGCCAATATGCGGCTGTGCCCGAATGTGCCTGCGCAGCATGCCATTCAGGTTGCACTCGGCGGGCACCAGAGCATCGAGGACTTGGTGCTGCCCGGTGGTCGGCTGCTCGAGCAACGCGACGTCGCCTGGACCAAGCTCAACGAGATTCCCGGAGTGTCGTGCGTCAAACCGGCCGGGGCGCTCTACACGTTTCCCCGGTTGGACCCCGAGGTCTACGACATCGAAGACGACGAGCAGTTGGTGCTCGACTTGTTGCTGTCGGAGAAGATCCTGGTGACCCAGGGCACCGGATTCAACTGGCCTGCACCGGATCACCTGCGCATCGTCACACTGCCGTGGGCACGTGACCTGTCCAGCGCAATCGAGCGGCTGGGCAACTTCTTGGCCGCCTACCGCCAGTAAGCGCCTCAGCCGTGCCGGAAACCGTGTCCGGCGCGCGTTCAGCTTTGCGGGCAGTAAACGTTCATCGCGATTTCGGTGAAGGTGCCGGCGGTTTGCGCCGACATGCCCGGTGAACCGGCGATGATGTCCTGCACGATCTGCGCTTCGCTTTCACCGGAGTGCACCCGCTCGCAGACGTGGTGGGCTTCGTTCATCGTTACGTCGCGGGGTCCCGATGTCTGAAGTCCCTGCTCGGTGAGCAGATAGAAAAGCCGGCCGTCTTGGTCCAGCGGCTCTGCGCCGGGCCCGTTTTGCACCGCCACGTTGTGGGTAGCGATCCGGGCCGTTCTCGCTGCCAGCAGGTCGGGTCGACGGTAGAAAACCACCACCCCGGCGATCACGGCAAAAATGAACACGACAGCAGCCACCAGGGCTATGCCTGGCACTGAGGGCGGATTCGTTGACGTGTCCATCGCGAACCTAGAATATCCCGTGAATTTGCTTGTTGTTAACCTTCCGCCTGGGTTCCTGCTGGGAGCTTGCTGAAAGCATCGGTCAGCGCTGTTCCAGCAACTGCAGCAGATAACCGCCATAGCCGGATTTGAGCAGACCGCGGGCTCGTCGGGCCAGTTCCTCGTCGTCGATGAATCCCATTCGCCACGCCACTTCTTCGGGAACGCTGATCTTCAGGCCTTGGCGACGCTCGAGGGTGCGCACGTAGTCGCTGGCATCGAGCAGGGAGTCAAACGTTCCGGTGTCCAGCCAGGCGGTGCCGCGGGCAAGCACCTCGACGGTGAGCCGGCCTTGGTTGAGATAGGTCTGATTGATTTCGGTGATCTCGTACTCGCCGCGCGCTGATTTCTTCAAGCTACGGGCGATTTCAATCACGTCGTTGTCGTAGAAATACAGGCCCGGTATCGCATACTGCGATTTCGGCGTCGCGGGTTTCTCTTCCAGAGACAGCACTGTCCCGTCCGCGGCGAACTCGACGACACCGTAAGCGGAGGGGTTGGCCACCCAATAGGCGAAAATCGCTCCGCCGCTGATGGTGTGGTAGCGGCTCAGGCTGGTGCCCAGCCCGGGTCCGAAAAAGATGTTGTCGCCCAGGGCCAACGCGACCGAGTCGGTTCCGATGTGGTCGGCGCCAATGACGAACGCTTGCGCCAGGCCGTCGGGACGATCCTGAATCGCGTAGCTGACGTCGACGCCGAAGCACGCGCCATCACCTAAGACCCGCTCGAAGGCAGCCAAGTCGTGAGCGGTGGTGATCACCTGGATGTCACGGATACCGGCCATCATCAGCGTCGAGAGCGGGTAGTAGACCAGCGGCTTGTCGTATACGGGCAGCAGCTGCTTGCTCGCGCCCAGGGTGATCGGGTAGAGCCGACTGCCCGAGCCGCCGGCCAGAATGATCCCCCGCATCACGTCACCTCAATCGATTAGATCGGCCTCGGTCAGCTCCGTGGCCGCCAACGCCGAGGCTAGATCCTCGTGGCGGAACACCGATGTCACGTGATCATGAACTACCCGGAACGCCGACGCCGCGGTGCCGGCGCCCGAGTCAGTGGCGCCACTGACCTTTTGCTCGACGACGACGACTCCGTCGTGAACGTAGATGCGGCCCACCTCGGCAGTGGCCCTGGCGGTACTCGCCCATTCGCGCAGCGCCTGGTGGCCCTGACCGGCGCCGTGGGCGTCGCCGAAGTCGATGTCGTCGCTGGACAAGGCCACCAGAGTGTCGAGGTCAGACCCGTTGAGAGCGTCGTGCCAGGCCAGAACCGTGGCGATCTCCGATGTGGTCATGATCAGCAAAATACCGTGCGGTGATGTCAGAGCGGTGTGCGATCGAGCCAGTTCTGCCACACCGTTTCGTCGCCGAACATGCTGACGCCGGTGTCGGCGGTGGGTTTGCGGCGCAGGATCGCCAGCAGCAGGTCGACGGCGCTACCGCGCAGCGCCACCGCCCCTTGACCGTGCTCGTGTGACCAGGCGATCCCGCCCTGCGTCGAAGTGATGGTCCATTCACCGTCGGTGTCGAGTCCGGGGTCGGTGGCATGCAAGTGCAGGGTGTCCCCGTCGTCCAGTGGCAACGCTTGGCCCTTGTGACCCGCTTGAATCGCTACCCGCTCGAGCCATTCACTGATCGCGTCCGCGGCTAACTCGGGCGGCAGGGTGAAGTCGTGACCGAGCGCGAGCTCGGCGTCGGCGCGGTGCACCGCTGTCTCGTGCAACCGACGGCGCACCCACCAGTTCACCGGCCGGGTGCCGAGGAAGGTCCACACCGACGTTTCCGGTCCCGTCAGCTCGACAGCGTCGGTCAGCCGCTGCGCCCCGCTGTGCAGCCAGGAGATCGCGGCATTGGGTTCCGGCGGCGGCTTACCGCCCTCGACGCTGCGAGGGTCGAGGTACCGGTCGAGACGGTCGGCGATGATCTGCGCCGCCCACCGATCTCCGCGCCCGACGTGGCGGAACAGCTTGTCGAGATCCCAGCCGGGGCAGGTCGGCACCGGGACGGACGGGTCAGCGCTGCTGATCACATCGCCGAAGGCGCGATTCTGTTCGAGGAATGCTGCCGCGAAATCCACCTGGTCAGGCTAACGTGGCTCGGGGCGCCGGCCTAACGACAGAACCCGCCAACCGGCACGCTGCCAGCGGGCGATGTCCAGGCAGTTGCGGCCGTCGACGATGACCTTGGTCCGCACCCGCTCGGCCAGGTCGTCGGGATCCAGATTGACGAACTCGGGCCACTCAGTGAGCAGCAGTACCGCGTCGGCACGCTCGCAAGCTTCGGCCACTGAGACGGCGTAGCTCAATGTCGGGAAAACCCGTCGGGCGTTCTCCAGAGCTTTTGGGTCGTAGACGTTGACCGCGGCACCGTTGAGCTGCAGTTGACCCGCGACGTTGAGCGCCGGTGAATCGCGGACATCGTCGGATTGCGGCTTGAACGCGGCGCCCAGCACGGCGACGTTGGCGCCCAGCAGAGAACCACCGCAGGCGCGGGCGGCCAGTTCCACCATCCGGGTCCGGCGGCGCATGTTGACGTTATCCACCTCGCGCAGAAACGTCAGCGCCTGATCGGCGCCGAGCTCACCGGCCCGCGCCATGAAAGCGCGGATGTCCTTGGGCAGACAGCCCCCGCCGAAACCCAGGCCCGCGTTGAGGCATTGCCGCCCGATGCGGGGGTCGGCTCCGATCGCGTCGGCCAGCATGGTGATGTCCGCACCGGCGGCCTCGCACACTTCGGCGACCGCATTGATGAACGAGATCTTGGTGGCCAGAAAGGCGTTGGCGGAAACCTTCACCAACTCGGCGGTTGGCAGGTCGGTCAGCAAAAACGGCACATCGGCCTCCAGCAGCTGCCGATACAGCTGACGAACCGCTGCCTCTGCCCGTCGTGAACCAGGCTGTACGCCGAGCACGATGCGGTCAGGCCGGAGGGTGTCCTGCACCGCAAAGCCTTCCCGGAGAAATTCCGGGTTCCAGGCCACTTCGACGTCGACCCCGGCTCGCGCCAGGGTCCGGGCCCGCTCGCCCAGTTCGGCCGCCGTGCCGACCGGGACGGTGGACTTGCCGACGATGACCGCCGACCGGGTCAGCCGCGGCACCAGCTCGTCGATGACGGCGCGCACGTGGCGCAGGTCCGCGCCGTACTCGCCCTTCTTCTGCGGGGTTCCGACGCCGAGGAAATGCACGTCGGCGAAGTCGGCGGCCATGTCGTAGTCGGTGGTGAACCGCAGACGGCCAGCGGCGATGTTGTCGGCCAGCATCTTCGGCAGACCCGGCTCGTAGAACGGCGCGTCACCGCTGTTGAGCTTCTCGACCTTGCCGGGATCTATGTCCACACCGACGACGTCGTGTCCCAATTCCGCCATTCCGGCGGCATGGGTGGCGCCCAGGTAGCCGGTGCCGAAGACGGTGCATCTCATAGGGCCTATGTAGGCCGCCGGAGTGAGCTGATCGCGACGCCACCCTGAGCGTCAGGCGAATTGCAGGTGACAGTTCCCTGCGGACCGTTACCTGCGTCCCCCGCCGCCGAAGCCGCCGTGCCCGCCGCCGCCGAAGGGACCGCCGCCGCCGCCACCACCGAAGGGACCACCGCCGCCACCACCGAAGGGACCGCCGCCGCCACCACCACCACCGAAGGGACCATGGCCGCCGCCGAACGGTCCCTCCACCGGCGGACCGAAGATCCGCGGCGGCTGGGGTGCCGGCACGATGATCGGGATGGGGATGGGCGCAGGGACGATCGGCGGGGGGTAGGCGGGCGCGGCCGGTAGCGGTGCCGGAGCGGGCGCCTCGGGAACCGGGGCCGGAGCGGGAGCCTCTGGGACCGGAGCCGGAGCAGGAGCTTCCTGAACCGGAGCTGGAGCGGGAGCGACTGGTGCCGGAGCCGGAGCGGGAGCGACTGGTGCCGGAGCCGGAGCAGGAGCGACTGGGGCCGGCGCCGGGGCCGGAACCACTGCAGCCGGGGCCGGTGCCTCCGGAGCGGGAGCCGCCGGAGCTGGCGCCGGCGCCTGGGGGGCCGGGGCGGGCGCAGGTGCGGCGGGCGCCGGAGCGGGAGCCGGCGCCTGCTTCGGCGCCACCATGTGCTGGCCCGGGGTCGACCGCACAGCCGCCGTATGTCTGACCCCGATCAGCACCATCGTGAGCGCCGCAATACCGACGACGAACAGGGCGGCCACTGCGGTGGCCACCAGCGCGAACGGCCGGCGCACATTTTGCGTTCGCCCGACCGCGACGTACTGGTATCCGGTTGCTGCGTCCGGTTCCTGCGCAATTCCGGTGTAGGCGTCGTCGTCCGACGCGAGCGCGGGGTAGGCGTCGTCTTCGTCGTCGGGCACCGCGCTGTAAGCCAACGGTGTTTCACCGGTGGCTGGGGCAGGGCCGACATCGAAATAACCGGGAGCAACGGCGTAGGGATCGATGAAGCCGGTGCCCGGGTCCTTGGCGTACGCCAAAGCCGTGGTGGACGACGAGAACAACGGCGCGTTGGCCGCGGCCAGTGCGGCGCCCCGGGCCAGCGCGGTCTGCGGCTCCTCCGGTGCGCTGACCATCAGGGTGGTCGCGGCTTCCAGTGCCGGCTTGATCGAGGTGACGTCAACGTCGGAGCCGACGACGAACAAGCCGCCGGGGCGGCCGCCCAGTGTTTCCGCCCGAGCGGCCAGCGACGCCAACTCGGCGGTACGGTCGCCGCCCTGCAACGCGTGCCGCTGCACCTCGGAGATCGAACCGTCGGTGGAATCGACCACCGCCAACGTCGCAGTCTCCGGTTCGACGAACAACAACGCCGTTTTGTCGTAGCCGGTTGCGTTACCGGCTTGCTGAGCGAGTGCAGCCGCCGCCAAGAACGCCGAGACGAGCATGACGTTCTCGACCTTGTGTTTGGTGAGCGCGTCCCGCAGTGCTGCCGCCTCGACAGGGTCGGTCCAGGTGACACCGGTCGACACCAGGTCGTAGCCGCTTTCGGCCGCACCTTCCCGGGTACCCAGGATTGCCGAGATCACTTGATCGGGACCGCTGGGCGCAGCCTCGCCGTCAGCCGGGGGTACGTCGATGTTGTCTTCATCGACGGTCACCCCGTCGGCGTTCTCACCTTCGACCAGCACCATGCGCACGGTCTTCGGTGCCATTGCGACACCAAGTACGGTATCCACTTCCCCTCCAAGGACTTTTCTGCCTGCTACGCGACTCATCTGTGCAGATCGTGGCGGTTAAAAACCATGAAAGCCGCCGGGGCCTCCTCCACCGTGGCCGCCGCCGCCGGGATGCCCTCCTCCGCCGGGAAGACCGGGAATGCCGGGAATGCCGCCGCCGCCGCCACCGCCGCCACCGCCGTGCCCGCCACCCGGCGGTCCCACTGGCACCGGCACGGGGATCGGCACCGGCACCTGCGGGACGGCCGGCGGCGCTGCCGGAGCCGGCGCGGGAGCTTCAGGAGCAGGAGCCTCCTGTGCCGGTGGCGGTGCCTCGGGAGCAGGAGCGGCCGGCGCGGGTGCAGGGGCCGCGGGTGCCGGGGCCGCAGGAGCAGGCGAAGCCGGTGCCTGCGGTGCGGGCACCGGAGCCGACGCGGGAGCGGGGGCCCCGGGCGGTGGCGCGTTGGGCGCTGGCGCGGGGTTCGCCGGAGCGACGATGTTGGAGCCTGGTTGCGGCCGGGTGCCGACATGCGGACGGACGCCGATCGCTAGCGCGACAACCAGAGCCACCACACCGATGACCAAAAGCGCCGCGGCAGCACTGGCAACCATCCACAGCGGCCGGCGCTGCGGCTTTTGTTCCTCGTCGACGAAGTCCGGGTATGCCCCGGTGCCAAAGTTGACGTCGTCCTTGGGTGCCATGGCCGTGTCGGCGTTGGCGTCGTCGTCGGCGATGGCACTGTAGGCAAGCCCCGCTTCGGCGCCGCCGACGGGAGCGTCGGCGTACCGGGCGGCGGCGCCGTAGGCATCGAAAGCGCCGGTGCCGGGATCCTGCGCCCAAGCCATCGCCGCGGTCGACGATGAGAACAGCGGCGCGTTCGCCGAGGCCAGCGCGGCGCCGCGAGCCAGCGCCGTCTCCGGCTCCTCGGGAACGCTCACTGTCAGGGAAGTCGCGGCTTCTAGCGCCGGCTTGATCGGCGCGATGTCTACACCGCTGCCGACGACGAACAGCCCAGCGGGACGGGTCGGCATCGCTTGCGTGGTGGCGGAAACCAGCGCCGCCAGCTCGGCTGCCCGATCGGTGCCCTGCAAGGGTTGTCGCCGCATGTCGACGATAGAACCGTCAGCGGAGTCGACCATTGCCAGCGTCGCAGCGTCGGGTTCGACGAACAGCAGCGCGGTCTGGTCGTGGCCCGCCGCGCTACCGACTTCCTGAGCCAGTGCGGCCGCGGCCAGAAAGGCCGACACCAGCATGACGTTTTCCATCTTGTGCTGGGCTAGGGCGTCGCGAAGCGCGGCCGCCTCGACGGGATCAGTCCAAACCACGCCGGTCGACATCAGCTGATACCCGTTCGCGGCGGCGCCTTCCTGGGTTCCCAGTATCGCCGAGATGACCTGATCGGTCCCGCTTCCGTTTGCTGCCTCTTGACCGTCAGGAAGGTCGAATTTTTCTTCGTCGACGGTCACACCATCGGCGTTCTCGCCCTCGACCAGCACCATACGAACCGTTTTGGGCGCCATCGACACGCCGAGTACGGTGTCCACTGGTCCTCCCGATGGGTTAGCTGCCTCGCTCATTTCGATTCGCCGTGCGGCGGCATGCCGCCGCCAATCCCGTAGTTCGACTTTACTCGCGTCACCGACAACCGGCCCAGGGTGCGTTTACCGGCAAATCCTTCCTCCGCGAAAACAAGCGTTCGACGGCGCGCCGCAATTCCGCGGCGTCACCAGTCGGTTCCGGCGTCCGACTTACCGGTGACCGTGGCCGAAGCCGCCGTGACCACCACCGAAGCCTGGGCCGAAGCCGCCGTGACCACCGCCGAAGCCACCGTGCGGACCGCCGAAGCCACCGCGGGGCCCGCCGCCCCAAGGCGCCAGCGGCGGTGGTGCCGGCGGCGCAAGAATCCGGGGAATAAGCGGGGGCACCAGCACCGGCGGCGGGGGGACGAACACCGGTGGTGGCGCAGGCGCGAACACCGGTGGTGGCGCAGGCGCGGGCGCACGAACGGGAGCGGGCGGCGCCAGCGGAGCGGCCACCGGACCCGGGGCAGGCGCCGGAGCAGGAGCCGGCGGCGCGGGCACCGCGGCGGCGGGGGGAGGTGCGTGGGCCGGGGCCACCAGGTTGTGGCCCAGGCTCGGGCGCTGAGCGACGTGCGGGCGAATGGCCACCGCCAGCGACAGGACGAGTGCCACCACTCCGACGACGAAGATCGTCATCACGCTCATCGCGGTCAGAAAAGGCCGGCGCGGCGCGCCCTCGAGCGGCTCAGCTGCGAAGTCCGGGAACATTCCGGTGGTGAACTCGTCCTCGTCGACGTCAACGTAAGGCACGTAATCGCCGGCGGCCGCCGTGTAGGCACCCGACGGCGAGGGCAGGGCGCTGTAAGCGAGTTCCAGCCCGCCTTCGCCGGCCGCGACGGGCATTTCAGGAATGTTCTCCGGGATGTTGAACAAACCCGAGTCGAGTGCATACGGGTCGAGGACCTCACCGGTGCCCGGATCGAGCGCGTAGGCCAGCGCGGCGGTCGAGGACACGAACAGCGGCGCGTTCGCCGACGCCAGCGCCGCACCGCGGGCCAGCGCCAGCTCCGGCTCTTCTGGTGTGATGACCGACAGCGAGGTCGCTGCTTCCAGCGCCGGCTTGATCATCGGGACGTCCACACCGGAGCCGACGACGAAGACACCCCCGGGATCAGCTTCTAGCGTCTCAGCGTCGGAAACGAGGCTGGCCAGCGCCGCAACGGCGGCGTCGTCATCGTCGGGAAGCATCACGCGGTGCACGTCGTCGATGGAGCCGTCTGCTGTGTTGACCACCGCCAGCGTGGCTGTGTCAGGTTCGACGAACAGCAGCGCGGTGTGGGCGTAACCGGTGGCGTTGCCGACGGCATGTGCTAGTGCGGCAGCGGCCAAAAAGGATGAGACCAGCATGACGTTCTCGATGCTGCGCTCGGCCAGCGCCTCGCGCAGCGCGGCGCCCTCGTCCTGATCGCTCCAGGTCACTCCCGCCGCGAGCACCTCGCAGCCGGCTTCGGCTGCACCTTCACGGGTGCCCAGGATGGCGGCGATCACCTGCTCGGGTCCGCTGATCGGCGCCGAGCCGGTGTCGTCGTCGGCAAGGTCGAAGTTGTCCTGGTCGACGGTGGCGCCGTCGGCGTTCTCCCCTTCGACCAGCACCATCCGTACCGCCGTCGGTGCCATCGACACCCCGAGTACGGTTTCCACTGCTGCCCTCCAGAAGTCGTCAAATACTCGACTCGTGCTGTCAGTTTTGGCAGCGGACTCCATGCCGTCGCGCCACCAGCTTGTTCACCGCAGCTACGCGCGGCGGTCCCCCGACCATCACCTCGTTTTGATGAAGTTTTGGTATGAACGCGACGGCGTGGGGCCTCGCTGGCCCTGATACTTCGACCCTACCCGGGTACTCCCGTAAGGATGCTCCGCCGGACTGGTCAATCTCAAGATACAGAGTTGGCCGATCTTCATGCCCGGCCACAAGGTAATTGGCAGGTTCGCGACGTTGGACAGCTCCAAGGTGATGTGCCCGCTGAAACCAGGGTCGATGAATCCGGCCGTCGAGTGCGTCAGCAGACCCAGCCGGCCCAGCGACGACTTGCCCTCCAGCCGTCCGGCCAGGTCGTTGGGCAGGGTGCACACCTCCAGCGTCGAGCCCAGCACGAACTCACCGGGGTGCAGCACGAACGGTTCCCCGTCCAGCGGTTCGACCAGGCTGGTCAACTCGTCCTGCTGCTGCGCGGGGTCGATGTGGGTGTAGCGGGTGTTGTTGAAGACCCGGAACAAACTGTCGAGGCGCACATCGACGCTGGACGGCTGCACCAGTGCGTCGTCGAATGGCTCGATGACCAGCCGTTCGGCAGCGATTTCAGCCCTGAGATCACGATCGGAGAGCAGCACCCGACGAGCGTATCCGCTGGCGATGCGCCGATGGTGGGCTCTGCGGCCGCAAGCTCTAGGCGGGGAGCTCTGAGGCCGCGAGCGGAACACCATGGCGATCAATCGCGCTCGATTTGGCGGTGGCGTTACGCTCGCTGACTCGCGACAGCGCTGGGCCGCCGGGTGCTAGCCTTCCCAAGCAACCGCGCCGATGTAGTTCAATGGCAGAACATCAGCTTCCCAAGCTGAATACGCGGGTTCGATTCCCGTCATCGGCTCCACTCTGATCAGCGCCGACGCTGATCTAATGTCGTTCGGAAAGTCGCCCGGTACCTCGCCCGTATCCCGAACCGGTTCGCCGGAGGCATGTGCGGTCCCGGTTCATGCTTGACATTTCAGTTCCGGTTGGTGCTTTACGGTGCTGGGACGCGGTTCCGGTAGGTCTGCGACACCAGTTCCGGTAGCTGCTTTACACCTCCGGGTGGTCATGGGTTCTTTCGTAGTCGTTGGTGGACTGCGAAAGGGGCCGGCATGTTGCAGGAGCTGCGGGTGTCCGAGCTGCGCTATCGGGCGGTGCTAGAAGTTTTGGATGGGGCGGTGATCAGCACGGTGGCCCGCCGCTATGGGGTGTCACGGCAAACGGTGCATGCCTGGTTGCGTCGGTACGCGCGCGACGGGGCGGTGTTGAATCTGGAGGATCGGTCGTCGCGTCCGCATGGGTGTCCTCATCAGATGGCGGCGGAGCTGGAGGCGCGGGTGCTGGTGTTGCGCGATGCCAACCCGCGCTGGGGTCCCACCCGCATCGTCTACGAGCTGGCTCGCGAGGGCGTGGTTGCGGTGCCGGGTCGCTCCAGTGTGTATCGGGCGTTGGTGCGTAATGGGCGTATTGATCCGGCCAAGCGTCACCGGCGGCGCAGCGATTACAAGCGCTGGGAACGGGGTCGGCCGATGGAACTGTGGCAGATGGACGTGGTCGGTGGGGTGCATCTGGGTGACGGCGTGCAGGTCAAAGTGATCACCGGTATTGATGACAACTCCCGGTTTGTCGTCTCGGCGAAGGTGGTCGCGCGGGCCACCGCGCGCCCGGTCTGTGAGGCGCTGCTGGAGGCGCTGAGCCGGCACGGTGTGCCCGAGCAGATCTTGACTGACAACGGGAAGGTGTTCACCGGGCGTTTCGGGCCGGGTGGTTCGTCGTCGGAAGTGTTGTTCGATCGGGTGTGTGTGGAAAAACGGGATCCGGCATTTGTTGACCGCACCGCGCTCGCCCACCACAACGGGAAAGGTTGAGCGCCTTCATAAGACGATGCGTGCGGAGTTCTTCGCCGACGCCGATCGCATGTTCGGCGCAATCGGTGAACTTCAGGCAGCGCTAGACCGGTGGGTAGGCCATTACAACACCGAGCGCCCACACCAGTCGCTGGGAATGCGTCCACCGGCGGAACGGCTTGCGTTGGCCACCGGTCCTGTTCTTGAAGTTGTGCAGAGCGTCGCAGCGGTCGCCACGAATGGGCAACGGCGCGCCGCGTCCCCGCGTGCGGATCTGCGCAGTGCCGGGGTTCAGCGGTGGGTAAATCAGCGCGGGCTGATCCGATTGGCAGGGTTTGGGTATCGGGTGCCGATCGTGTTGGCCGGTGAGCCGGTCGAGGCGGTCGTCACGGACAACTTGGTGCAGATCTACCACCGCGACGTGCTGGTCGCCTCGCACGTGCAACGCCAAACCGCCGGCAGCCGCCGCGGCCGCCGCGTCAGGGCCGACGCAGCGCGCGGGCGGCCACTAGCGGGATCGTGGTGACAAGGGTCGTCGACAACAACGGAGACGTGTCGTTTGCCGGGACGATGTATCGGGCCGGAAGGCCTTGGCGGGGAAAGCAGGTCGAGGTATCAATCGTGGCGTACTCCTCGGCCTTCCTGCGCGACGGGCTACCGCGAGATCCTCGCCATCGACGTCAGTACCGCCGACGACGGGGCAGGCTGGCTGGCCCCTCGGCGGTCGCTGACCGCCAAGAGGCCTCTCCGGGGTCCGGCTGGTCACCAGCGGTGCCCACGCCGGGCTGGTTGCCGCGCTCGGCGCGGCCCTAACCCTGGTGATCCCGCGCCGGCCGCATTCGCTCAATGGATGCCAATCTGCTTGGGGCTCTAATGGTCTGCATTACGGTTGATCGGGCATCGACCTTACGGGAGACCAGGGACACCGCGCGGGCAGATTGGCGGCGTCCGATAGACGGGCGGCCCGCTGAGCGCGGTCGCGGGGCATTCAACCCGCTGGCGACGGCGCGCAGATGAATTACAGGACTTCCGTGCCGAGCGAGCTGGCCGCGCCGGGCCGGGTGGTAGGGGCGCCGTTGGGCGCGCTGACCGCCAATCCCAGCCGGCCGCCGGAACGGCACCCGCTCCGGTCCGGTGAGCAGCGCACGCGACTAGTCGACCGACGCCCGCAGGATTTTTGGCGGCGCACCGCGGGAATTTGAACGCCTACTGCGGGACCGCGCAGGCTCCCAGTCAGCGGAGGCCGACGATGCCTTCGTGCGCGATGCAGAGAGGATATTTCCCTTCTGAACGAGACATGGATGGCTCGCGGCATGGCGGCTGCCGACAAGACGTCGGTCAGTCACAAAAAACCGACGGCTGAACACACGCGCCCCAAAATATGGGCGCACCCAAAATTACACTGGAATCGCCAATCCCCCGCCGGGAATAGCCGGGGCGTGCCAGCATTTATTGGTCCCCCCGTAGCCGCATCGAACGGACGCGACCATGCCGACACCGAAGCCCATCGCGCCGCATGGAGCGCTCGGCGAGCCACCCCCCGACGACGCCACCACAACCGAACAGGCTGCGGCGCCGCCGCGGGGCGAAGACTATGAGAGCGATACGGAGCTCACCGAAGACGAAGCACCCGAGAGCGTGTCACGCAGCGGCGCTGACGACAACGCTTGACTAACCGCTTTGCAGACGGGATCAGCGTGGCGCTCAACTTTCTGAACCAGTACAACAACACCATCTGGCTCGCGTTCGATTACGGTGACAGGGCCTGCGGCGGCCCGCACCCTTTCCGCAAACAAGGGTGGTGGGCCATCCAGCCCGGTCAGACCTTGAACCTCTGGAACGTTCACTTGTACGACGTGAACCGATTCGCCCAGTTTTATGCCGAGTCCGGTTCAGCCACTTGGAGCGGAAACCTCACCTATCGAGTGACCAACAATAAGTTCAACCAGTGCCACGACGACGACACAAACTGCGACCGGCTCGTCGGCTTCGCGCCGCTCGACTTCCAAAACGCAGATAACGGTCACTATCAGTTCGAGAGCATGACCGTAACGCTGGGTCCGGCGGCCGGGCAGATCAGGAAGATCGGTTCGGTCCGCATCGATTAACTGCGCGTCACATGTGCCCGGTGCGGGTCCGCTAGTTCAGCATGTAATGATGAGGTCCTCGCTGACCCAGCTCGACGCTTGCGGTGGGCGCCTAGCGGGGACCCGGCCATAATGGGCCGCTTCTCGTCCTGCTCCGCCTGCGCCGTTTTCCGCGGCGTCCGGGGCTTCGAGCGGGGGAAGATCGGGTGCCTTGGGTACGGCCTTTGACGAACCCCTCAGCGCTGGCTGCTGCTCGATCGGAATGCAATCGAAGATTGCCCCGGTCTCGTCGACGAAATTGTGCGCTGCCTCGACATCCTCGTAGAGCCCGAAAATATGACTCTTCATCTCAGAAAATGCGTCTTCGTTGGCCACCCGGCTCGACGGTCGGGCGCGAATTCTTGGTGCTCTGCGATCCAATGATGCGAGGAATGAGCGAAGAGAAGCAATGCCCTTCGGTTCGGGGCTTTTTTTGACCTGGTCGTTTGTCCTCTTTCTTCATTGTGGCGACGAGATTCCAGACCACGGCCCATCTGCGTGCCGAGAGGTAGTCAAGGCGAACGGCAAGATGCACACAACGTGCCGGTCCACTGAGTGAACGGGCCGATTTCCGGATCGGATTTGAGTAGCCGACTACTCGTGCGGTGGGTCTCCACCTGTGCGACGGTGCTCGTGACCAGTCCCTAAGGTCCGTGACTCAGACCAGGAGAGATTCAATGCCAAAACATACCGCAGCCAACCCGCTCAGCCTCGTCACCCATCGGACCCAGGTTGGCTACGGCTGGCACCCGGACCTGCCTGACGCCCGGGACCATTTCTACTCGGCCCCACTGGTGAAGGCCTTGCCTCCTGCCGTCGATCTGCGCCCCAATTGCCCGCCGGTCTACGATCAGGGCCAGCTGGGCAGCTGCACGGCCAATGCGATTGCAGCAGCCATCGAGTTTGACCGCAACAAGGAGAACTTGACCGATTTCGTCCCGTCCCGCCTCTTCATCTATTACAACGAGCGCGTGATGGAGGGCACGGTCCCCTACGACGCCGGCGCTCAGATCCGAGACGGGATCAAGTCGGTCGCCAACGTCGGCGCCGCGCCTGAAGACGATTGGCCTTACGACATCGCAAAATTCGCGGACAAGCCCCCCGCCAACGCCTATACCGACGCAAAGCTCGACCGGGCTCTGCGATACCAGCGCCTCGTGAATTACCTGCAGCAGCTCCAGGGCTGCCTTGCGTCCGGCTTTGGGTTTGTCTTCGGCTTCACAGTCTACGAAAGCTTCGAATCCCAAAAAATGGCCCAGACCGGGGTGATGCCTATGCCGGAGCCATCCGAGAAGAAACTCGGCGGCCACGCGGTCATGGCTGTCGGCTATGACAACGCGAGCCGAATGATGATCGTGCGGAACTCGTGGGGAACGAGCTGGGGCAAAGCCGGATACTTCATGATGCCTTACGAATTTATCATCGGTCCCAACTGTTCGGATTTCTGGACGATCAGCTCGGTCGGGTAAGCTCCGACCTTGCAATCATCGTGAGAGAGCTCTCCGACCTTTACGCAGACGTCCGCCCCCGCCCCCGCCAGCGCGAGCGCGGAGGCGACGCGTCTTCGGTGGTCATTCGGGGCCGAGGCAGAACGCGCGGATTTCGGCTCATCGCCAAAGTCCGCAGTCACGGTCTTGCCCATAACTCTCGCAGCGTCGATTGATGACCTCTCACAAATGCCGGCTTGAGCGCCGCAAGCGGTCGCGGCGTTGGCGCAAGAGCTTACGGCTCGTCGCGGCCGTCCTGGCTACGCTTCTGTCCCTAAGCGTTTTTCTCGTCATTTCGTCGCCGAAGGAGGCCAAAATGCCCTCAGTTTTGACTGCCGCCGACAATGGACGGACCGTTGAATTGCAGGTCGGTGATGAAGTCGCACTCCACCTTCCCGAGAACGCGACGACGGGATACCGCTGGGCCATCGACTCGGCGGACGCAAACCTTGTCGACATCAAAGGGGAACAATACGTCTCGACATCGGAGAAGATGGGAGGCGGGGGCGAGGCCCAGTGGTTGATAAAGGCCAAGGCGCCGGGCACGACGTCCATAGACCTGAAACGATGGCGACAGTGGGAGGGGGAGAGTTCGGTCGTCGAACGGTATGAAATTACGCTTCGGATCTCGCCGTGATGCGGATCGCGGCAATTGAACCTTCTGAACTTCATTTCGCGAGGTTCGATCCATTCCGTTGCTAAAAGGGCGCCGGAACCAGTCCGCCCCCTCGTTGCGTGGTCATAGCGCCCCGCCACGTTCGCACGCGGCGTGGTGCAGTGGAGAACTCGAACTCGCGTCGCGCTGTCAGGCGCGAGGATGTAAGTACGTCGACGCGGGCACGCGGCTGGTTTTCTGGCTCTACACAACCAAGCGTGATAGCCGACCTCGTAGTGGCGCCTCTCTGTGTCAAGTGCGTTTCCCCGCTGGCGTCGCCCAGTCTCGCCACCCTGTCGCGACCGGCCCAGAAGTCGCTGGCGACTGGGCCGGGATCGGCCAGTTGACCTATCACATTTTGGGAAAGAAGACAAAATCCCGCCAAGTCCGTTGACCGGCCAGTTTGGCAGGTATAGCGTCGAGCGACAAAGGATTGGGGCCACGAATATGCAGGAAAGTTTCAAGGCCGCACTCGCGCGGGTGCAAAGCGACTATGACTTCTACGTGGGCTGCCAGATCGATCCTGACAAAACGCTCGCAGATTACGACCTCAGTCCTGATGAGCGGTCCGCGATGAGCGACCCCGACAAACTCGCGGAGGTTCTAAAACCTCGAGGGTGGGGAATCACGATCAAGATCTCCGGAAGCCACGACTGGGTGAATCGCACCGGACCCAAGAAGCCGAACCCGAAACAGGAGCACATCCGTCACGAAGTCGAGGCAATTCAACTGGCGGGCACGGAGGAGGAGCGCGCCGAGGCGGCCCTCAGATTGATGGAACTAATCGGATGACCGAACCAGACTCGGCCGTGAAGCCAGTCTGGCCGTTCGACGTCGGAATCGTCGGCACCGGAATCGTCGGCACCCACCAGCTGACCCGCGAAGCCGAGGCGGTTATCCGACGTTGCAATAAAACGTTTGTTATCGCCTCGGGTTACGGAATCGCGGATTATCTAGGCACCCTGTGCCCGCAAGTGACCGACCTTGGAGCCCTCTACGAGCCCGGAAAGAACCGGTTGCCGACGTATCACAAGATGGCCGCCGAAGTCGTGTCGGCCGCAGTCAGCAACCCGCCCGTATGCCTGGCAACGTATGGTCATCCATGGGTGTACTGCTACCCGACGACGCTGATCACCCAAGCGGCACCACTCCTAGGTCTACGCGTCGAAATCTTTCCCGGCATCTCGGCGTTCGACACTCTGCTGGTAGATCTGGGTATGGACATCGCCTTCAACGGGATCCAGATGTATGAAGCCACCGACCTTTTGATACGCCGACGCCCGATTCAAAACGATGTGGCATGTGTGATCTGGCAGCCCACCGTCGCGGGTGATCCGACGTGCCCGTCAGCGCCGTATCCCGCCGAGCAATTCACGCCGCTGCAGGAGTATCTGTTGCGCTTCTACCCCACGGATCACGAGGCCGCACTCGTTACTAGCAAGACCTACCCATTGATGCGTTCGGTCGTGAAACACTTGCCCTTGGGCGAGTTGGCGACGGAACTGGCGGGTGTGCCAGGCGTTGGCACACTCTACATTCCGGCGCTCACGCAGCGTGGGATCGAGGACAGTGACTTGATGGAAGTCATGACAACTGTCGGAATGGACGTAGCGGCGCAGTCATGATGCCGCTTCGGGCGGGAGCGCGGCGTACCGCTGCACGAAGTGGACGAACGCGGTCCGGCCGGCGCTCGTGAGCTGCAACCCGGCATCCAGGTTCTCGGCCGCCCGGACGGCAGCCGACGCGATGACCGGGGATGCAAGTAGGCGCTCCACGTCAGAGAGCGAATAGCGTTCCGCACCGTCCTTCTGCGCGGGCTCTTCGTCGCGCACGGCGAGCAGAACACCGTTGAGTGCGCTACGCCGCGCGTCGTCGCAGAGGTCGACGAGGTCATCGATCCGCCACATCGCTTCGCCCAGTAGCGTTCCCGGCGACGGCGTGCCCGACGGCCGACCGCCGGTGGCGAGCATCTCGATGATCTCGAACGGCAACACGGATGTTGCCCGCGAGCATTCGATGAGCTGCACACGCGACGCAGGCGCGCGCGTCCAACCAACCGACTGAGACTCAGATTCGAGTGCGAGGTGCAACTGGCGCCCGACGACCCGACGCACATGCGCGCCGGGCCCATCCGGATACACATCGTGAAGTGTATGGAAAAACGTCTCGATGACATTGACCGTGAACACCACGGTTGGATCGGTCACCATGGGATGCGGCAGTCCAGCGCTCAGCCAGCCGGTTGTACGCCTGCCGTGGGCAGCGCCGCCCAGATCAGCGGCTCGGATGTGGTGGAGCAACCGCTCGCCGGTCTGCGCGTCTCCGTCGCACAAGCCATCAATGAGGCCGATGCCCAGATTGAAGGTGGCGCAGAGTAACTCGCACGAGCCTGCCAGCCGCTCCGGAGCGCGTGGGCGTGACGCCAGCACGGTCGACGTCACGGCGCCGAACGCGAGCGCGGCACCGATCCGTGCCACGTCGCTGGCGCGGTCGAATTCAAGGGCGGTAGCCTCGCCGGACCACAGCGCCGGATAGCACTGTTGAAGGACGCAGGTCAGCAGCCGTTGGCCCAGCTTGGCTGTTTCCGTCTCCGCAACCGCCAGATCTCCGTGGGTCAGGAGCAAGCCGCGATCGCCGAGGTGGGTCGCCAGATGATCTGCTACGACAATGTCGATCGCGTCTTCGAGAGGCTCCGGGATCTTCAAAGCGACTTCACCCTCGTCGGCGGTGGGCCGTGTCAATGCCACTCGATCTTGTCATGGCCGACGTCATCACCCGACTCTTGACCACCACCCTCGGTTCTCACCAGCGCGGCTATGCACGCCGCGGAGGTGAAGGTGCGGTGCTGATCGGCCACCAGCACGCCGCCGGAGAATCGGACAAGTCGCCTGCGGCGCTCCCCGTTAGGATCGCGATCGCACGGCAGTGGAATCCGCATGATCGGATGACTGGGCCAACCACCATCCGCCTCCTGCATCGCGACAAGCCTGACGACTGCCTGTTCGACATGTGTGCCGGACGCTCTGGCATTCAACAGGATTGATAACGACATCGCGGTGGCAAACGGCGAGCCCGCGCAGTCAGGTGCACTCCACCCGCCATCGTCATCTTGAGTTCGGCTCGCCCACACAGCCGCGCGGGTGACGGCGTCATGATCACCAAACAGCAGCGCGAGTTCCACCGCTTGCAGGGTCGTGTAGTGCGGTGACATCCACCAGTAAGAACTCCAGCTGCCGTCGGCGCATTGACGCGATCGAACGAACTCCCACGCAGCCGCGGCTTCCGCTGGGCAGCGATCAGGCGAAAGGGCCGCATGTGCGCGACCCGCTACCGCGGTTACCTCCGTGTGCGGCATACACCACCCTGTGCAAGGCACCCACCGACCCAGACCCATAAATCGCCGGATGGCGCCCGGCTCAGAGTAGGTTGCGACGCCGCCGTTCGCGCTCCGCTGATTCCTGATAAGGCAGGACGCCCCGCGATCCAACGCGGCGCCACTGCAACCTAAGTGCCTGAGAAATAGCAGCACCCATGCCGTTGAGTCCGCATCGCTGGGAACGTCCTCGTTGTAGCTCCACCCCCCGTTGGACTTCTGGCGGGCCAGCAAGGCGTCCGCGGCTCGCTCCAGCGCCTTCGTCGGGGCGCAGGCCAGCTTTAAGGCGGTCCCGATGAAACCGGTTGGCCATTCCGATGCCTCCCCGGCCGGGGTGAGGAAGTCACGCCACAGCCCATCGCCGGCCTGGTGCGCAAGAAGGAATTGCGTCCCGCGCTCAAGTGCGTGCGCAACGGACGCGATGGGACTCTGACGGCCCTGTCGACCTGTCGGTGGCGCCGTATCACCCTGCGGACCGTCCATTGCGTGGCCACCTCAGATCTTTATCCACGCCGCACCCGGTAACCCCCGCGAGCAGCGAGAATAGCGTAATCGACGGGTTGTAGCCGTGATGCCGCCATTTGAACAAATAACTTCAATGATCTAGGTATTTCGCAGGCCACTTCGCCAGCGCAGCCTACATTCAAAAGGTCTCCCGGCAAAGCTGGAAGCATCGCATTTTCCTAATCTAGTTGCGGCGTGGATGTCGGTTATTTGGCCGACGTAAACCGGTTCGGGGTCTAGAATTTGCGGATGGCGGCTATCAATGTGAAGCCCAATCGAGTGCCCTATCGAGGCCGCCTCGACCGGTTTGGACTCCGTCGCACCCGTCTCGCCGATTCGCTGCGGTCAACGCAACTTCATCGCCGATTGCTGTTTGCTGCAACAAAGAGTGACGTTCAATTCGAATTATGTTGTGAGGGTTGTCATCCCATCAGCTCGCAGGTAAATCCCGAGATGGTTGGCGTTGCGTCGCGGCCTTTCCGGGTCAGCCCACCTTAGCCAAGAGGAGTGTTCCATGGCTGCCAAACCCGAAGGCCCGGCGATTCCCGAGGGATACCAACGGTTAAGTGGCAGCGAGCGGCCTCGCCCGTCCGCTTCACGTTCCCTCGGTCCACTGGGCGCCAACGAGCCGATCTCGGCCACTCTCGTCCTCCGTCAAAAGCCTGACAGCCCACCACTTCCCAGTCATGAGCACTGGAACAACACGCCGCCGGGTCAGCGTCAATTCCTTTCCCCGCAGCAGTACGCCGAGACCTACGGCGCTTCTCTGGCGGACGTCGACGCCGTGACAGCCTTCGTCTCGTCCCACGGACTGAGGGTCCTGGAGGCTCACCCGGGTCGGCGCACAGTCAACATCACCGGCAGTGCGTCGCAAATGAATGCCGCCTTCAGTATCCAGCTCAATCGCTATGAGACGCCACGACCGGAATACCGCTCACGCGCCTCAAAAGAAGCATCGGAGGAAGAACCTACACAGACCCATGTGCACCACGGATACGACGGGTCGGTCCACATTCCCGATCCACTCGCCGGAATCGTCACCGCGGTCATCGGTCTGGACAATCGCGCCGTCGGCGGGCCGGGCGGCAGCTCGGGCGACCCCGCGGGCGCCAAGTCGCTCGCCGTCGCCACCGTGGCGGGTCTGTACAACTTTCCCAATTCCGGCGCCGCCGACCAGGTCATCGGCGTCATTGCACCCTCCGATCCGGTCGGCACGACGAACCAGCGCCTATCTGGCTACCTCGCCAACGACATCAATAACAATTACTTCCCGAACCTCTCAAACAGCGTCTACCGCACCGCGCCGGCCTCGCTGAACGACATCAATCTCACAGTTGGCACCAACACGTATTCCAACAGCACTACGACCGTCCAGGCCGTCACGTCAACCAATCTCGGCAGCACGCCCACTAGCTTTGCCATGGAAGTGACACAAGACATTTCCACCGCGGCCACCATCGCCCAGGGCGCGGCCGTCAACGTTTACTTCACGGAGATCACCGAGCAGGGTCTTCTGGTCTGCTTGAATCGCATCCTCCTACCCGAAGGGGAAAGCCAGCCCACCGTCGTGACGTGCAGCTTCAACTTCTGGAGCAGCGACGATAGCGGCCAGATCGGCGACGCCAACAATTCTGGTTCGGCGGCCCATCAAATGTCGGCGCTGTTCCAAGCGCTGGCCGTGGTGGGTGTCGGCGTGTTCATCATTTCCCAGGACCGCGGCAGTGACGACGGCGTTAACGACGGAAACCCCCACGTATGCTACCCGGGCAGCGACCCGTGGGTGACATCCGTCGGGGGCACCGTCATCGGCACTGTAAACCCCGGAACTCCAGTGACATTCACCGAAGTGGTCTGGAGCAACGCCGATTCCTCGACCCCGGTGGGCGGCTTCGCGGGCGCGAGCGGCGGCGGACCGAGCCAAAACTTCCCCGTCCCCTCGTACCAGTCCGACGCGGGAATCACCAGCGTCACGGACTCCAACGGAAACACAACGAACAACAAGCGCTGCATTCCCGACGTTGCCGCCATGGTGTCCTACACCGGCTCTGGCTCTAATGACTGGTTCTTCATCAATGGCCTCAAGTACAACTTCACTGGGACGAGCTGCGCATGTCCGCTACTCGCGGGGCTCTACTCGGTGCTGCGCAGCGCGTTCGGCGTCCCGTTGGGCTTCCTCAATCCCACGTTGTATCAGATCGGCAGCAGCGTCTGTAACGACATCACTTCGGGAAACAACGATCCCGCCGACTCGTCCAATCCTCCCTTCTACAATGCCGGGCCTGGTTGGGATCCATGTACGGGCTGGGGAAGCATCGACGGCACGAAGCTCCTCAACGGCATCGCGGCGCTGATGTACACCCAGACCTTCTACTTCCAAGTCGAAAAGAATACATACGGCCTCGATGAGGTTAGCGCCGCTAAGTCGCCGACCAACACTCCCGCCAATTCAGCCAGCTACTCGCCGGCGTTCTGGCTCGTGCTCGAAGGATTCACGCCGTCAGCCGCGCAAGGTATCAACCCACCGAAGGTCTCCGGCTCATTTGAGTCACTAAGCGGCGTTACGATCACCATCGGCTCGCAGCAACCGGAAATCGCGTCGCAGACCAACACGCCGCAGCGCATTCTCTATCCCTGCACCATCGATTTCGCTTCGTCGACAATGCAAATCATCAGCGCGGGCGGCATCTTCCCGACACCCGGCGCCGCGGCGTCCTCTCTTCCGCTCACCGCCCTGATTACCATCGCCGGTCAAAATTTCGGCGCGGCAGCAGTCTTTGAGCTCGTCGCTGGGGCTGACCCGTATTTTTCGAACTTCAACCCCGCTGGTTCGAATGCTTTTTATTTGAGCGAAGACCTGCGAGTGTTTACCGTCACCCCCGGCATCAACAACGCGCCCATCCTCGGCATCCCGTTGCTCCCAGCGGATAACACCAAATACGATTCTGGTGCGGCCTACAACTATATTGAGGTACTGCTAGCGGCGCTCACGGCCAATAATTCCGACGCCACGGGCGCCGATGTTTTCACCAGCTTTCCCGACCAGACCAGCGCGCTGATCGGCGATTCGTCCGTCTCTCCCAGCGCTGTCAATCCCGCGCACCCGACTGAAACGCGGTTTTCCAACTACAATTTCGCGGTCGCCCGCGTGCGCCTCAACGGTCCGCCCAATACGTCGTCGGTCAAGAACGTGCGAGTGTTCTTCCGCATGTTCGCAACAGAGACAGGCGATACGGACTACATCACGGACTACACGTACCGCTCCCAGCTGGCCGGCGGTCTGCCGGCATCGCCGCTGATCGGTACCGGCAATCCGCCGGTCACGATGCCCTTCTTCGCCACCGGCAACTATGAGGGAAACGCGGATCATCCGATCAACGTCGACTACTCCGCCACCTCGGCCAACGACAAGCCGATCAGCATCGGGTCGAGCGGCAAAGCGTGGGCATACTTTGGTTGCTATTTGAATGTCTATCCCACCACCAATACCATCAGCGGAAGCTCTATTCAGTCGATGCTGCCGGGTTCCCATCATTGTCTCGTCGCGGAAATCGCGTTCGACGACGCTCCGATTACCAATTCCAACGGAACCACGGAAAATCCGTCGAATTCTGACAAGCTTGCGCAACGCAACCTCGACATCACGTTCTCGGACAATCCGGGGCCGCCTTCGACCCACCGCATCCCGCAAACGTTCGATACGCGCCGCAGCGCTGCGCTCAGCACATCGAGCGGGAATCTGACCGATTATCCCGACGAGCTGATGATCGACTGGGGCAATACGCCCGTCGGGTCCGTAGCACATATCTATTGGCCACAGGTCGACGCGTCTAGTGTGCTCGCACTTGCCAAGAAGCTCTATTCGACGCATCAGCTCTCTGCCGCGGACCCCAACACCATTGATTGCAAGGTCCCGCACGGCTACACATATGTTCCGGTTCCCCCCGGGGTTGGCGAAAACTTCGCGGGGCTCTTCACAGTCGACCTTCCGCCGGGTCTTGTCGTCGGGCAGGTTTTCACAATCACCGTGCGTCGCATCGCAAGTCGCCGTGCGGCGGTGATCAAAGGGTCATCACCGCGTGCCATCGACGGTGGCGTGATCGCGGCCACGCCGGAAGCAGCGTTGGAAGCGGCGGTTGGTGTCGGCCGGAAGATGGTCAATTGGCGCTACATCACGGGGAGCTTCGCCGTTCGCATTCCTGTCACCACTGTTAAAGAGATGCTGCCTCTCGAGGAGGACACGCTCGCCATCATGAACTGGCGCCTCACACAGATGACGCCGACCAACCGTTGGTACCCAGTCCTAGTCCGCTACATCTCCTATCTCGCCGGCCGTGTGGACGGGCTTGGCGGCAATTCCGTCGGGATCCTGCCGGACCCCTACGGTTTTTCTCCGCCGCGCCCGGGGCACCCACACGAGCAGGGTCGCGAATTCACCGGCAAAGTCATGTCCGTCTTATACGATCGCTTTGGCGATTTCTCGGGGTTCGTCCTGCGCATCGAAGACGGCCACACACATTCTTTTCAAGCGCGCGAACGCGGGATTGAGGCTCTCATACGCGCCGCGTGGGCTGAGCGCATGGTCATCAGCGTGTTTGTTGAGCATCATGAATCGAGCTGGCCGGCGTCGATCGCCCTGCGCCGCGCCCCTCGTGCTCTGCTGGAACCTTAACCGCGACTCTTCAAGGTCGGGATGCGCGCCAAGTGCGCGCATCATATGGGTTGTTGGCCTTGACGGAGATCCTCGGGCGCATGGCGCTGAACAAGGTGCTTGCCTGCTCGGTGCCTGCTACCGACCCGACCGCACCCGACCCGGGTGCCCGATCAGCGTAATCAGCGGTGAACAGGCTATAGGCCAGGCCTTTAGAACACCGTTCGCGGCCAGAAAGTGCTTCCCAAGCTGAATACGCGGGTTCGATTCCCGTCATCGGCTCCACTCTGACCAGCCCAAATGGTTCTGGTTGGGTGGTCGGTGTTGAATAGGTGGGCGGCTCCAAAGATGCGTCCGTTCATCGACACGTGTGCGACTGACGTTCATCTGCACCGCTATGCGCTGATCGATTGCTGTCAGGGTTCGGAGCCGGTTGGCGATCGTGGCGCTGTGCTGCCTGAGATTGTCGCGCTGCAGCAATAGCGGGGGGTGTCGTCGGTGCCATAGAGCGAGAAGTCCTCTCCGACAAGGAATCCGTCATCGAGGGCGCGGTTAATGGCTGCAACGGCACTCGCTTTCGCGGACTGGATCTCGTCGGCTCCTCGCGAGCGGTCTGTGCGGCAGAGCGGAGTGCGTCTAGCGCGGCCAGACAATCGCCCAGGCTGCCGCGATCGAGTGCTCTGGCGATGTTCCGAACTGGTACCCCAGGTGGATCACCGCAACAATGCCGGCGGCGGCACTCTATTTCATGTCGTCAAAAGTCGCCGCAAATTCATCGATTGTCAACCTATCCGACGGGTTAGTGTGAGTTCCGCACGAATTCCTGAAATCCTGTGGGCAGACGGTCGGCACTTTGTCAGCGATTTCGGCGAAAACTGTCGCACGCGTAGGTGTGCGGAGCTACGATTTCGAAGTCAACATCGCCGCCACCGCGGTTCCGAACTAAGGGGATTTCATCATGGCCTTGACACCCGAAGAAGTGCTCGAAAAGCTCAAGGGCCACGGCGTCACGTCGATTGATGAGTTGGCGCAGGTCGTCTCGAAGCAAACATATGCCCACGACAAATTCCTGGCGGCCATGGGCCGGGAAATTCCCGAGGGCGAGGAGACCGACTACACCTGGACTGGGCCTAACTACAGCCTCCACCACGCGATTTAGTTGGCCGACCAGGCGGGTCAGCAGTGCCCGTCGCACCTGGTTACGCAGTTCGTGCCCGCTAATTCCAGCGAAGTGAGCAGTGCTTGCGAAGCTGGATTCGTCGGCAGCCGGCTCGTAGCGACGTCGGCCGCGCACCAAATCCACCGTGATGAGTGACCTCGCGGGTCGATTCGATATCTCGCCCTATCCCACCGACCATTCGGTGTCACGATCACTGGATTGGGTAGTCGATCACTTGGGCGACTTCAGGCCATTCGATGAGGCTGGCCTGTATTCACCCAAGCGCACAAAGCCATTCAACGAGCTGGCGCTCATGTTCGGGGTGTACGCGGCTGCCGGCGGGAACACGGACTCGTCCGCGGGACTGGCCATCGGCGAATTCCTGCGGGCAGTGAGCGATCGGGCCGACTACACCGACTGGGCTCTTCGCTTTCCTGCCGAACTAGTCAACTACGCCGAGCTGTATGCAGCGCTGCAGGAGTACGGCTACGAGGCGGAAGAACTCAGACACCGGGTACAGAGAGCCGTCGATTCGGGCGCACCATGGCAGTTCGAACGATTACCTCATCGCCTGCTGGAGTTGCGGGCTGCCCTTGACTGGGCCGGGGTCACGCACTCACTGCCTTCAATCGCCGACCTGAGTGCGCAGACGATCCTCGGTGGCCCGGTGTCGGCGGACGTTCTTCCGACCTCGAGCATCTACGCCGCCACGCACGTCATCTTCTTCAGCTCCAGGTTCGGCCTCGACCAGGCCGCCATACCGGAATGGCTACAGTCGGCCTCGGTTCGCAGCCTGTTGTGCGATCTACTGGTGGTCACGAGTCAGGTGCGCAACTGGGACCTGCTCGGAGAGCTATTGCTGTGCTGGGATTGCCTAGGTTTCGCCCACGACCTCGTCACCGAGGCCGGTTGGGCGTCCTTCCGCGAGGCGTTTCTGCCCGATGGCGCAGTTCTGCCCCACCTCCGCGCGACCGAAAATGGTTCCAGGGCTGTAGATTTCGGCCTGGTCTATCACACAACGCTGGTCGCCGTGCTGGCCGGCATGGTATTCCATCGTAGGGTCCGCCACAACCGTGATCCCGGTCGATGACGGCCGGGACGGTCGATGGCGCCTCGCGGCGGGCAGACACTTCCAAGACCGTCGCGATCATCGGGCGCGACGCATTCGTGTGGCTGGTGTCGCTTCTGGACCGGCTGCCAGCGCAGGGGGACCGCACGGTTCGCGCCCTCTGCCACGTGTTGGTTGCGTCGTGGATAGCCGACCGGATGGCCGCTGCGGACGAGGTGCGGTCCGGTCGATTCAGCGATGTCGCAATGGAAGTTGCCCGATTATTGAACGCGCAGGCGGACAGTGAGCGCAGCGACAACGTCAAGCCAACGCTCAAGCTGATAGTCGAGGTGCTGCTAGCCTCCGAGGGTCTCCGAGTGGAATCGTTCCGGGAGTTCCTGACCGAGACGATATCGATACTCCGGCGCCCAGAACCCTCGCTGATCGCGAACAGATCGCTGATGGAGAAGCGGATCCTTCTGAACGGCGTGGGTGCCCTGCCAAGCGCTGAGACGCCGTCCGCCGATGGACTGCGAGAACTGCTGAAGGATTTCACGCTCGCCGCGCCCGCCGGCGTCGTCGACGCTGTCACCCTGGAACTGGAATGTCTGACGGGATGGGGCACACGTCAGGTCGATAGCCAGCAGATCGCCCCGGCGCTGGGCGACATCATGGCTGGCTTCGCAATTCAGCAACTACGACTGTACGAGCTGATTCCCGCCGCACGTCTGATGCGCCTTGTCGAGTATCTGACCACGAGCGGGATCATGGCCCGCAGGGACGATCTCAACCATGTCCTTTGGACCCACCATCGGAGGCATGGCCCATTCGGCTGGTATGGGCCGGAGGCCGCCAAGCTTAGACAACTGCCTTCGCCGACCGACCGCGACCGCGACGTTCTGGCAGACGCCGAACTGTATCTCCCGGCGACGCTGGAGTGCCTGTGGACGCTGGCCGAGGTGTCGACACGTGGCTGGCGACTTTTCGACCGACTTCCCGCGTATGCGCATGAAGGAGGGTGGTGAACCATGGCGCCCGTGGGCACGTCGGCGTTGACGGTGATCCCGTCGCCCGAGTACCCCGCCGCTCCCTTGCCGAGGGTGTCGACGTTGTCGCGTGCGGCTGTTCAGGCGTTCATCGACTCCGCTTCGCCTGCGGTGATTACGACCGACTCATCGGCAACGGGCATCGGCCGACGGTTGACTCCCGATGGCCTCGCAGCCGCCTTCGGCAGCGAGCCTGTCATCGTGGGTGTCAGTCAGAACGGTGCCTTCCGTTACGACGCCAAGTCGAAGTCTGGCCAGCGGATTCCATTCGACGAATTCGCCGAGTACGTCACGAACGGCGACCTCTCGAGCGGCGAACGGCGCTACCTGTCGCAGTTTCCACTCGACAAGATGCCGCGGGCGCTCGATTTCGAACTCACAGCGCCCCCGCACATCCCGACCGGCGCTCATATGGTCGCCGAGAATCTCTGGTTCGGCCCTGAAGGGACGATTTCACCACTGCACGTCGACCGGAGCCATAACCTGCTCGTGCAGCACTGGGGGCGAAAGCACGTCGTCGTCGTAGCGCCACAGCACTACTCGCAGATGCTGCCCGGGCCCAAGAATTCCGAAAGCCCGCACGTCAGCTCGCTCAATCTGATGACCGAGCGCTCGCACGTCGACCTCTCCCGGCTGCATGCCCCGTGTTTCGAGACTGTCGTCGGACCCGGCGACGTCCTCTTCCTGCCCGCGTTCTGGTGGCACAACGTCATTGCGCTAGATGCCGCCATCTCCACAAACTACTGGTGGCGGCCCCCGATCCAAACGTGCTTGCACTCCAGCTTCTTCCGCATGCTGTCGTCCCGCTCCGTATTCGACGATCCGATGATCGTCCACCGGTGGGTCGACTTAACACCACATCGGCTGGATACCGCGTTGTGCCTCTTCCTCGTGAAGAGAGGTCACACCTTCGGCGCCGCAGCACTCGCTGCCGCTTTGGTGACGGCGTTCTGCAGGCGGACGCTACGAGTGCTCGGGCTCGACGAGTCCCCCCGGCCACCACGGTCGAGCGGCTCCAAACCGCAGTTCACTCAATCGATGGCGGTTATCTCTGCGCTGACCGCCCAAGGGGTGATCGACAGCTCTCAGTCCGCGTTGCTGCTTGAGTGGGTCACGTTGGCCGAGGAGACGGCCGCCGAGCCCGAGCCGCGCGAATACACAGCTGAGCAAACGGCTTTCAGGCGGAATATGGTCACCCGGCTTCACCTCGAATGCGGCCACTGGTTGTCGCCCTGAAACATCTGCCCCGACGTGCATCGGTGCACAAGAAAGAAATTCTCCACAATTTCGGAAGATGTGTGAGACTCGCCTGCTCGGCGCCGCCGCGCTCGGCGGAGTCGTCCGTCTCAATTCGAGTGATTCGAAGTCTGCGACGACGACCACGGGCGCGGCACCGGGTCCGGGCGTGTCGATTCAGACACCGTTGCCGGCGTCAAGAAATGATGCTCTCTGGACCACTGTCTGTGGGCCGCCGCTCAGTAGAACGCTCTGCTGCTCGGGCGTGAGCTTTTCCCGTTCAATAACCGCGGCGTCCAACTCAGCGATAGAGGCGGGGCCGCCGAGCGCGATCGCGGCCTGGAGCGTCGGCCAAAGCAGTTCGGAGTACGCCGGAACCGTCACAGTCACGAGACGAGAATGTCGGAGCGTTGCGACGAATCCCCGCAGGGAAGCCGAGCGGTCCCGTAGACGTAGCCGAACTGTAGACGGGCTGTACCCGACCCGTAGACGTACGCTAAACGCGCTAACCTGCAGGTAGCGGACGCTTTCGGTCGCCCGTGCATGGGCGCGACCAGCCACTATCGCTCATGCGTTCTGACAACGAACAGCTTCCCAAGCTGAATACGCGTGTTCGATTCCCGTCATCGGCTCCAGATTGACTAGCGCAGACACGCTCGGACACCGATCCGACGAGTCGCCCGGTACCCCGCCCGTACCCCGACTTGCGGAGTCGCACAGCGGATTCGCAGAGTGCTAACGCACCCAAGCTGAAGCCTCAGCGTGTCAGCTTGTTTCGAATACGCGTCCCCGTACCTTGTAGAACGATCAGACCCCAGACACGAGGGGCCTCGCAGTGGAAGAACGACGTCATGGCTGCTGCCGAATTCCCAAACACTCAGGCGTGGTCGCGGTTGCCCGACATCTTCGCTGCCATCAAGGCTGCTGGGACGCCGCCCAAGTTCAACAATGAATTCTTGAAGAGCACCCTCGGCTTTACCTCGTCCAACGATCGTTCGGTTATCGCGATCCTCCGCAAACTCGGCTTCATCGGCAGTAGCGGTGAGCCAACACAGCGCTGCAACAACTTCAAAGGCCACGGAGGCGGGCGGGGCGAAAGCGCTTCCCGCAGTTGTGTTTTAGACCGTTCACCACTGGCAGAAACATCGGGCTCACGGGGGATAACGGTGACCGATCGCCCATCCGCAGCGTTGAACACCGCGAGCGCAGCTGCCTCGATGGCCTGCTCAACATTCCACATCAAAAGGCTATCGGGGCAACGTCTTCTGAGCGGCGATCATGGCCTCGCCAGTACTTGTCTATCGAGCCCGGTGCCGAAAACCGCTGTGCGCGGCCCACAGCGGCAGGAATGACCGGCCTAGCTGGCTACCGGCGGCGGCTAACGTTGCGCCGAAGCTCGTCTTCGTTCAGTGCCGAGAGCAGCCCAAATGACGCACCGTCGTCAACCATTTGTGGTCTACTGGCGGTATCACTTCATTCGTTCTAAGCGCGCCAGATGGGCAATGGTGAAGGACTACTTTCGGTCGATATGGTCGTGCGGGTCTATTCCGGCACCGACGCTGGAGGAACACGGCGTCGTGGTAGAGATTCGGTGACATGGCGGGCGAGGCTGTCGAAATTGCGGGTCAGCGCATCGCGCCACCGGCGCGGCGGTGGGGGGTCCAGCTTGACACGGGGAACCTCGTCTTGGTCGACACCGAAGAACTCGCCGCCAGATAAACCGCACAGTCGCGGCCAGCGGCCCGATGCACCGGTGGGTAGTCGTCAGCTCGGAACGAAAGCCCGGGCGATGACCCGTGCGAATCGTGTGTGCGTGTACCCAAGGCGGAGGTCATGCGAACGAACAAGGCCAAGCTGCAGCGGACTTTCCAGATTCCTCCCGGTCAGTTTCCGCTAGCACACAAGACACGGTCATCGAATCGGCGAACCGGCCGCTGGGTTCGTTGAGATCAGCAACGGTGCGTCGCGTAGGGTCGGCGCAATGATTCCGCGGCCCGTCGACCTCACCCCGAATTTCCAGGACGTTCAGCGGCACTATGATCTCTCCGACGACTTCTTTAGTTTGTTCCTGGACGAATCGCGGACGTATAGCTGTGCTTACTTCGAGCGCAATGATATGGCGCTCGAAAAGGCGCAGCTGGCCAAGATCGATCTGTCGTTGCGCAAGTGCGACCTCGAGCCCGGCATGACACTGCTTGACATCGGATGTGGTTGGGGCGCCACGATGATGCGGGCGCTGCAACGCTACGACGTCAACGTGATCGGCCTGACGCTGAGCGAGAACCAGTACCAGTACGTGCGGCCGATGCTGGCTGCGGCGAGCCGTGACTCCGGGCGCCGGGCGGAAGTGCGGTTGGCCGGCTGGGAGGAGTTCGATGAGCCGGTTGATCGGATCGTCTCCATCGGGGCATTCGAGCACTTCGGATGGGCGCGCCATCAACACTTCTTCGAGCAGACCTACGGCATCCTGCCGCCTGACGGGCGGATGATGCTCCACTCGATAGTCCAGATGGGACGCGAAATCTTCCGGATGGGCCGCAAGATAACCCGTGAGGACGTCGACTTCTGGAGTTTCATCGGGTGTGAGATCTTTCCGGGGGGTGAGCTGCCGTTACCGGCGAGGATTCCGGGGTGCGCCGAGGAGGGCGGATACACCGTCAAGCAGGTGCAGTCGCTACAGCCGCACTACGCGCGGACATTGGACGCCTGGGCGGCCGCGTTGCAGGCACATCACGAGGAGGCCCTACAGACCGCTTCCGAAGAAACGTATCAGACGTACATGCGCTATTTGACCGGATGCGCGGACCGATTCCGCTGGGGCCACATCGACGTCCGGCAGTACACGCTGATCAAGGGCGACGCTGACCGTCAACACCCATAACCACGTGAACACGAAACCAGGCATCGCCCGACGCAACCAGCCGCGCGAGCAGCACCGCTCCTCCTAACGCTGTTGATGCCAATCTCGCGCTCATCCAGCAAGATCCGAAAACCGTCAGTTTGTAGGTGTTGACGCTAGATCGAGGTTTCCTTGCCGAACTCCGACGCCAGATCACGGGCCACGCGTTTCAACAGCGGCGCGAGCTTGGTCGCGGAACTCAACGTCACCCGCGCCACCGGGCCGGAAATCGAAATCGCGAGTGCGTCACGATAAGCCTTGCCGATGCGCTGGTAGGTTGAATCGAGGTCAACGACGCGCTCTATGACGAGCTTCGCGACCACTTCGACGAACCGACACTCATCGAGATGACGCAGCTGATCGGCTGGTACATAACCGTGGCATGCAATAGCGCTCGCGGACCTGCGGCCACGAAAATGACTGCCGGGCCTCGGCCGCGTCTCGTTCGTAGAGAACCGGGACAGCCGAGGCGAGCCACTCCCCGCCACATAGCAGCAGTTCGCGATGTCTCTTTTCTTGTCTCACACGGCGCGTCTCGAACCCCGCTGTCGTGGGAAATGAGACAGTCATCGGTATGACGGCGATCCTCGGCGACGTCCCGCTGCCGCCGCTACGAGGGAGTACCGGCCATGAGCGAGCCGGTGACGAGCCGCCCCCGTCGTCGTGAGGCATTAAGCCAAGAAAGCTACACGTCAACGTTGTTACTCGCCGTCAACACCCAGCGCAATGCGTCATGACGCTTGCGGTCAGCGGCCCGATGCCTCACCCGGCAGCGAGGGGGCAACCGAAACGCGAGACACGAGAAAATCCGAGGTGCACCGTAGCCATAGACCACGCCGGTCGGCGAGCACCGGCAGGGGGTACGTTCGGGGAACACTTGTGCTTCGATTGCCTTCGTTCCTACTGCCACCAGGATGACCGTGCCGAATACATCAAACGAAATGCCGACGTCAGTACCTCGTGCGCGTTCCAAGTGGTTGTCCGAATCCGCGGCGCGGACTCGCGGGTCGAACACCGGGGAAGTGCAGTTCCACTACGACATCTCCAACGAGTTCTTCAAGCTGTGGCAGGACCCTAACCAGGTCTACAGCTGCGCCTACTTCCAGCGCGACGACATGACGCTCGAAGAAGCGCAGATGGCCAAGATCGACTTGGCGCTCGGCAAGCTGGACATGCAGCCCGGCATGAGGCTGGTCGACATCGGCTGCGGGTGGGGCGCAACGATGATGCGGGCGGTCGAGAAGTACGACGTTAACGTCATCGGACTGACCCTGTCTGAGAACCAGAAGCAACACATCGAAAACTATTGGTTCGCGCAGTCGGACAGCCCACGCCGCAAGGAAGTCCGACTACAGCCGTGGGAGGAGTTCGACGAGCCGGTCGACAGGGTGGTGTCGATCGGGGCCTTCGAACACTTCGGCTTCAACAAGTACGACGACTACTTCAAGAAAACGTTCAACTTGATGCCCGACGACGGCGTGATGCTGCTGCACACCATCATCATCCCGAGCGACGAAGAGATCAAAGAACGGCAGCTGCCGCTGACGATGTCGCGGGTCCGCTTCATCAAGTTCATCATGGACGAGATCTACCCCGGCGGTCGTCTGCCACTAGCCGCGCAGGTCGAAGAGCACGCCGCGAAGGCCGGGTTCACGGTGACCCGAAAACAGCGGCTGCGACCGCACTACGCCAAGACCCTGGATACCTGGGCGGCCAATCTCGACTCCAACAGGGACAAGGCCATCGAGATCACCTCCGAAGAGGTCTACGAGCGGTTCATGAAGTACCTGACAGGCTGCGCCGACCTGTTCCGCGAGGGCTACACCGATGTTTGCCAGTTCACCTGCCAAAAGGGCTGATCAGCCAAATGGCGCAACGCGTTGGAGAACCAATGGGGTCAATTCGTAGAGATCGCAGCGATCTGTCCGGAGGAGGACGATTAGAGGTGGCTGGCAACAAAGCGGGCGCGACAACAATGCGGCCGAACTTCGAGGAGATTCAGGCTCACTACGATCTCTCGGACGATTTCTTCGGGACGTTTCAAGACCCGTCGCGGACGTACAGCTGTGCGTTCTTCGAGCGCGAGGACATGACGCTCGAAGAAGCGCAGATGGCCAAGATCGACTTGGCGCTCGACAAGCTGGACCTGCAGCCCGGCATGACGCTGCTCGACGTGGGCTGCGGCTGGGGCTCGGTGATGAAACGTGCGGTGGAAAAGCACGACGTCAACGTCATCGGCCTGACCTTGAGCAAGAACCAGAGCACGTACTGCCAGCGCCTTCTGGACGGCCTGGATTCCGGCCGTTCCCGCCAGGTGTTCCTGCGCGGCTGGGAGGAATTCGACGAGCCCGTCGACCGCATCGTCAGCATCGAGGCATTCGAGGCGTTCCCGAAGGACCGCTACACGGCGTTCTTTGAGACGTGCTACCGCATCCTGCCCAGCGGCGGCCGGATGGTGTTGCAGACGATCATGGGTCATCCCCTCAAGCGCTGGCCCGAGATGGGCATCCCGATCACGATGACCGACCTGAAGTTCATGCGGTTCATAGCCAAGGAGATCTTCCCGGGCGGCGCAGTGCCGTGCGACGAGGACATCATCGAATATTCCGGCGATGCAGCGTTTTGGTTGGAGCAGAAGCAGCTTCTCGACAAGCACTATGTCCGCACCCTCGAAATTTGGGCGAAGAACCTCGAAGCCGCTCACGACGCGGCGGTCGCAGCCACGTCAGAAAAGGTTTACGAACGCTACATGAAATACCTGACCGGATGCGCCGACTTCTTCCGCCGCGGCATCAGCGAGCTCGGCCAGTTCACCATCACGAAAAATTGAGAGGTCAGTACACCCCGAACGCCACCACGACGTTTTGACCCCGAGTCCGAATGAATCGGTGACCGCTTAGCGCAAATTTGCGTCCCCGTACCTTAATGCTCCTCGCGCAACAGATATCCCTTGACTGTTACTGACGTACACACCCACATTTCGGTGCAACCGTCAGCCGCAAACAACCCGTTCGCGACCTGTCCGCGCTGCGGGGACGCGTTGCCGGCGCCGGACGGATACCCGAGGCGCCGGCGCATCTGGTGTTCGGATGCCTGCCGTCGCGCCGCACACATCGAACGGCGACTACGGGCTCCGCTGACCGCCGATTATTTCTGGTTGATCCTCCTGTGGATTGTGCTCAAGCCGGACCTGGCGACTAGGCCGACCAATGGCTGGGATCGCAGAGCGCTCGAAACCGACCCGGATCGCTGGGAGGCCTATCAGACGCGGGAACAGCTGCCAGGCGGCGTTCCTGACCATTGACGCCGCCTCAATGCGGCCAGGTGCTACTCGGGAAAGTAGGAACTCGTGGACGAGTCCGAACGCAGTGAACCGGTGGGTGCCCCGCGCCGACTGTCGTTAGCATCTTCCCGCGGGCGGTGGCTGATCGCGGCCGCGGTTCTCGGCTCCGGGGTCGCGCTTCTCGACGGCACCGTGATCAATGTCGCGCTTCCCGCAATGGGGCGAGAACTGGAGGCCGGGTTGACCGGTCAGCAGTGGATACTCGACGGGTACCTGCTGTCGCTGAGCGCCTTGCTGCTCTTAGGAGGTGCGGCAGGCGACCGCTATGGCCGACGCCGGGTTTTTGTCGGTGGCCTGATCGTTTTCACCGCAGCCTCTCTCGGCTGCGGCCTGTCACCGACCGTGGGCTGGCTGATCGGTGCACGGTTGGCGCAGGGTGTCGGTGCCGCGGCGTTGGTGCCTGCCAGTCTCGCAATGATCGACACCGGGATCACCCAGGAGGATCGTGGCCGCGCGGTGGGGATATGGGCGGGCATGTCCGGAGTAACCACCGCACTCGGTCCCTTCGTTGGCGGTTGGCTTGTCGATGCCGCATCGTGGCGCTGGGTGTTCTTTTTGAACATTCCGTTGACCGCGGCAGCAGTCTGGATCGCAGCCAGGCACATTGCTGAGTCCCGGGACACCGCGACCATGGGGCGGGTCGACATCTTGGGCGCTGCAGCGGTCACAATCGGCCTCGCTGGAGTGACGTACGCTCTGATCGAAGCACCGTCTCGCGGCTGGACATCAGTCACCGTGACCGCCGCGGCCGTCGGCGCGGCCGCGCTGGCGGCCTTTCCGCTGATAGAAGCGCGAGCGAATTCTCCGCTTCTGCCGTTGGAACTGTTTCGCTCCCGCCAGTTCAACGGCGCGAACCTCACCACCCTCGCTATGTATGCGGCGGTCGGCGGCGCACTATTCCTACTGGCGCTGCAGCTGCAGCAAACCCTGCACTACTCTGCGTTGGCTGCCGGCACCGCAACCCTGCCCACCACGGTCATCATGCTGATTGGCTCACCGTGGGCCGGTGCGGTTGCACAGCGGACCGGCCCACGGCTACCGATGACGGTCGGCCCGCTAATCGCTGGGGCGGGTTTGGTGCTGATGGTCCGCATCGTTCCCGGGGCGTCGTATCTGGAGGCGGTTCTGCCGGCCGTTGTTGTCTTCGGGCTAGGACTGGCGATCACGGTCGCCCCATTGACCGCGGCCGTTCTCGCCGCCGTGTCCGACAGCCGTGCGGGAACCGCTTCGGGTGTCAACAACGCCGTCGCGCGCCTCGCCGGGCTACTCGCCGTCGCGGTGTTGCCCGTCGCAGCTGGCATACGCGCCGGCCCCGGACAACCGCTCGGCCACGCCTTCGCAGTTGCGATGCTCATCGCCACAGGCCTATGCGTGATGGGAGGGATCGCCGCCGCCGCCACTATTCGCAGCGGGGCTGACGTCGCACACCAGGTGCTGCCAGGTATCAACCATGCCTGCCAGGACGCGTGCACCAGACATGCTGCGGGAGCACAGGCAGCCGCTTACCCTCCGTCGACTCGATAGCGGCGCGGTAACTTAGTACCAATGGCCGCGGTTCTTGATCTGCGCGGGTTGGAAGTGCCGATTGTTCAGGCCGGCATGGGTGCCGTCGCGGGTTTCGAGCTCGCGGCAGCGGTTTCGGAGGCCGGTGGTCTCGGCACGATCGCTGGCGCGCGTGCTGCGATTGCTGCCGAGGTGGCAGCGGCGCGCAGGCTGACTGGACGGCCGATCGCTGTGAATCTGCTGCTGCCGTTCCTGCGTGCCGGCGACGTGGAGGCGGCCGCTGCCGCCGACGTCATCGTGACGTTCTGGGGCGTTCCTCGACGGCTCGCCGGTAACACCTGGATTCACCAGTGCGGATCGGTCGACGAGGCCAAGGCCGCAGCCGAGGCGGGGGCAGACGCGGTGATCGCGCAAGGTGTTGAGGCTGGCGGCCACGTCCGCGGGACGACTCCGGCACTCGAGTTGCTCGAAAAGGTTCGCGCCGCGGTGAAGATCCCAGTTCTCGTCGCCGGCGGAATCGTCGACGTCCAGGGTGTGCGAGAGGCGCTCGATGCCGGTGCGGTTGCCGCCGTTGTCGGCACTCGCTTCCTGCTCAGCGAGGAGAGTCGCGCGCACTAAGTCGCGACGATCGGGGTCCGCTCTGGATTCGCACCGGCAATTGGATAACGACACGCCTTAGCACCCGGATGCCGGTCGCAGCCCAGAATCGTGCGCTCGAAGCGCATTTCCCGTGGCTACCGTTCCTCGTCGCCCAACCGCCCACCGAAGACGGACCGGAGGATCTCGTTGACTGGCGACCTCTTTATGCGGGTGCCAACGTCGGTCAGATCGTGGATGTCCCTACAGCTGCAAAGCTCGTCAACATACTCACCCCGTAACCGCCCATCCGCCCATATAACCGAGCCGGTAAGCGGTGCCTTTGAACATTGCCTCCGCAGTGATCGATGCGGCGACATCGATCGATGTGACGCTGTTCCACCGGTCCATCCCGCCGTGCGCCGCGACGGCTTCCTCGCAGGTCGCTCATTTGCTTAAGAGAACAGGTCGGGGTGTTCGGCGATGTAATCACCGACCGTGGTAGACCGCTGCCCCGTGAGCTTTTCGACATCGTCGGTGGCTCGGTCGTAGCGTCCAGCGCGGTGCAGTAGCGCCATTGTGGTCAGGTGCTGCTCCAAGTGCGGGGGCAAGCCCAGCGGTTTGAGGACACCCTCGACCCAGGCGTCATGCGGGATGTCGGTGCCGTGTATCGGCCGGTGCAGCCCAAGCGCGTATTCGGCTGCCAGCCCGTCGATGTCCAGGCTTGTGGGGCCGGTCAACTCGTAAATGTTCCCGATGCGGTGGGCGGGGTCGAAGAGCACCGCCGCGACCGTGCGGGCCACGTCGCTCGTGGCGATCGGCGATGTTCGTCCGGTTCCGAAGGGCAGGGCCAACAGGTTCCGTTCGCGCAGCGACGGCGCGGCAAACCAGGTGAAGAGCGGATTGTCCAGAAACGCTGTGGGTCTTATGTGCACCACCGGTATTCCCGACCAGTTCAACACATGCTCGGCGAGGTAATGTAGCCGGTGTTGATGAGACTCCCCCTCGCTGGTCAGGGTCATCTGGGAAACCGTCATCTGAGACATGTTCACGACCACCTCGAGCCGGCCGTATTCCAGTGCGGCATCAGAGATTAGGGTCGTCGCCGTCAAGTAGTCCGGCGAGACTCCCATCGAAAAGAACATGCGATCGGCACCGGCCATCGCATCCACTACGTCTCGGGGGTCGGTCAAATCCCCGACGACAACTTCAGCGCCGAGTTCGCGCAGCGGATCGGCACGGTCATCGTCGTGATGTACCAACGCGCGCACGCGGTGCCCGCAATCCCGCAATTGCTCGATCACCTGTCTGCTGACTCCACCGGTGCCACCACCCGCGCCGGTGATCAGGTACAAGGGCGCATTCATGCTGGCTCCTTAGGGTGTACCTTCCAAGTATTTGGCAAGGGGGTAGCTGCGAACCGCTCGAGCATCGCGCGGGACATCACCAGTGTCCGCGTGCCTCAAAGATGTGAAAGTCAGTCTGCGCTTCGGGCCGAAAGTTCTACAAGTGGTTCTGGGAGCAGATGCAGCGTCAACACGTCATCGAAGTCACAGAACATCAGTCGATGCTGGGACGTTGGGGCTTTGCCACCAAAAGCACGACGCGTACCCAGCTCGATACTAAACGGCGAGCGTTCCGCAGTGTCGCTCACTGGTTCGGGACGGAAATTGCTTCCCAAGCTGAATACGCGGGTTCGATTTCCGTCATCGGCTCCACGAATCCGTCCTGGGTAAAGGTTCAGCGGCGAACCTCAAGCTGGCCCACGACGAGCCGCGGGACGGGCGCGTCAGGGCGTGGTCGTCTTACTCATCGACCAATCACCTGTAGTCACGTAGCGCTTAGCGCCGTTCCTTGCGACCCGGGCTGGCGGCTGCGATTGCAAGTACGGCGAAGGCCAGGGCCATCATCGCTAGCACGATCAGCAGGCGCCAGCCGGCTCCGAGCCAGTATGCGTGAGTGCCCACCAGGCCGGCGTGCTTGCTGTCGGTGCCGAATAACCGCTCGCGGACGACGTGCGTCGACAGGAGGAGTACCACGGCGACATTGACTTTTTAGAGCCCGGCTGGCAAGCAATTGGCCCGTCCAAGCAATGCCCGTTCCGCGCTAATCCTCGTTATATCGACCTGAAGTAAGCACTTCTCCGACTAATGTGGTTTCGCCGCCCGATCGGCACGGCTCAACGGGTGCTCGCCCGCCGGTAGCCGACGGCCATCGGCCGTGCACACGCAGCGGCGGTACCGATGCACCAGAGCAGGAGAGCCGTCATCGGGACTGTCACCGGTCCGCCGAAGGACAGGCCGCGCATCACTTCCACGGCGCAGCTCATCGGTTGGTACTGAACGATGGGCTGCAGCCAGGACGGAAAGAGTTCACGGGGCACAAAACCGGTGGAGAAGAAAACCAGCAAGGCGACCGCCAAACCCGTGGCTTCAGCCACCACCACGTTGGTCAGCCGCACCGCCACGGTGATAACCAGAAACGAGAACGCCACGCCGAACAGCACGGGTATGCACAACCAGATGACGGCAGCCGCAAAGCCCTGTGTGAAACGGAAACCCATTAGTAGGCCGGTGGCGAGAACCACCCCCGCGCTGAGTTGAATTCGGATGGCTTCTGCTGCGAACCGCGCCAGCAGGCCCGAGGCGCGATGAAGCGGCAGCACCCAGAGCCGGGCGAGCAGACCTTCGTCGCGCTCGCGCATCAGCGCGATACCCGCGGCCGAGGAGCCGAACACCGCACCGACAAGCGCAGTCATAGGGACGGTCCCATACAGCGCGTCATGTCCGGTGGCGGCGGTGACCGGACGCCCGAAAACCAGGTCCACCGCCAAGAGGAAGAACACCGGCAACATCAGCGCTTCGACGACCATGCGCGGGTCATGGCGCCAGCCCATCAGCAACCGCTGCAACAGGATCCACGTTTGCATGGCGACACCGGTCATCGGCGCATCCTCGACAACACGACGCTGTGCAGGACCGCCGCCACCGCCGAGATCCCCACTAGATAGGCCAGCGCCGGCACCACCGTCGGCAGGACCGGCGCCGGCTCTTGGTCTCGGTCGCCGGCCAACGCCCGTAACGCCTCGACGAACACCGAGATCGGTTGGTAGCGCACGGCAGGCTGGATCCAGGCGGGGAACTGTTCGGCGGGTTGAATGCCGACCGAGAGGTAGCCGAGGATTAACTGCGGCAACAGCAGCAGGTGCGGGGTCGCTTCGGGGTTATGGACGGCGACGCCAATCAGGTCACCTGCCAGCGACAGGCTGAGCCCGACGAGCAGGACCAGCACACAAAAAACGCCGATCTGCAGTGCGCCGCCGTAGAACCGGAATCCGATCACGTACCCGCAGACCACTGCGATCACCAGCGCGACCGCACACCGGTATCCGTTGGCAGTCATACGCGCCGCCAGTGGGATCAGTGGTGACATCGGCATCGCCCGGAACCAGCGTTCGGTGCCCTGAACCGAATCGGTGGCCGACCGGATCGCCGCGGACATCGCCGAGAAGTACACCGCCTGAATGGCAATGAGCGGCATCAGATATTGGGCATAGCTACCAGAGCCGGGGACGAAGGTGGCCATCACCTGCTTGAGCGGCAGGTAGAAGCTGACCGTGAACACCCCGGACAACGCGATCGCGATCAGCAGTTCGCCGTTGCGAACCGTCGGCGCGATCACCCGCAAGGTGAGCACCCACCACTGCTGCAGAGCCGACGGCGCCGGCCGCGACAGGACCGCGCTCACGTCCTGACGTTCGCGGCGGTTTGCATCGGGAGCGACGCGGGGTCGGCGGTCAGCGCGAGAAACACGTCATCGAGCGACGGGCGACGCAACACCACGTCCGCCACTTCGATGTTGGCCTCGGCGAGGCGTCTGAGCACACGCATCAGCGTGGCCGACCCGTCAGGCGCAGGCATGATGACCCGCGCCTGTTCGGTCACCAGCAGTGGCCGGTCGTGCGGCGCCAACAGCGTTTCGAGGGCGGCCGCGGCCACCGCCACGTCCGTGTGATCCTGCGGGACTATTTCACAGAAGCTGTCGCCGGTGCGTTGCTTGAGCTGAGTGGGGGTGCCTTCGGCTACCACCGCGCCATGGTCAATAACCACGATTCGGTCGCTCAACGCGTCGGCCTCCTCCAGGTACTGAGTGGTGAGAAGGGTGGTGATGCCCTCGGACTTAAACCGGCTCACCAGGTTCCACACGCTTTGTCTGCTACGGGGATCCAGCCCCGTGGTCGGTTCGTCGAGGAACACCACCGCAGGCCGCACGACAAGCCCACAGGCAATGTCGATTCGGCGCCGCATGCCGCCGGAATAGGTGGCGACCCTGCGGTCCGCGGCGTCGACCAGATCAAATTCAGCGATCAGCTCGGCGGCGCGTGCTCGTGCCGCCGATTTGCGCAGTCCCCGCAGACGGCCGCTCATGATCAGGTTCTGCTGGCCGGTGAGCATGGTGTCGACCGCGACCTGCTGGCCGGTCAGCACGATCGAACGTCGCACCTGGGCCGGCTCGGCTTCGACGTCGAAGCCGGCCACCCGCGCGTGTCCGCGGTCGAGCCGGGTCAGGGTGGCCAGGATGTCGATCAGCGTGGTCTTGCCGGCGCCGTTCGGTCCGAGTAGTCCGACCACTTCGCCGCGGCCGATGCAGAAACTGACGTCGCGCAACGCGACAACCTCGCCGAACGACTTGCCGATGCCGCCGACTTCAACGGCCGCGTCGTCGCCGCCGCCCGCAGCTGCGGTCACAGGCCCACCGCGCGTTCCAACTCTTTGAGCGAAACCTCCAGATGGTCGAGTAGCTGGTCGGCTCCGGGCACGATTTCGGCACAGGCGACCACCGAGAAAGCCACGGTGTAGGCGTCACTGATCACACCGAAGTTAAGGGCCTGGCCGGTGAGGGTGGGCGGAAGCGCATACGTCGCTTCCAGACGTGCTCCCTTGCGATACAACGTCTCTCGCGGCGCCGGCACGTGCGAGATCGCGACGTTGAACACCGGCGGGATCCGTGCGCTAATCCCCGAACCGCTGCCGACGGGAGCGCAGATCAGGCCCGCCAGGTGAATGGCCACTTGTCTTGGCAGCGACCTGATGAATTGTTTGTTGTAGGTCATCGATTCACTGATGAGTCGCAGCCGCTCGACAGGGTCGTCGATGTGGGTGGCGAGGTTGCACACCGCGCTGCCGAGGATGTTGCGCTCGTCGACGTCGGCGGCGGTGCGAATGCTCACCGGAACCATCCCTGCCAGCGGCGTGTCCGGCAGCGCATCGCGCTCGATCAGATAGGAGCGCAGTGCGCCGGCCGTCATGGCGACCACCACGTCGTTCGCGCTGACGCCCGCCGCACGGGCAATATCGTTGACTTGCTGCGACGGCCAGGTGTGCACTGCCGCGCTGCGCGGACCTCCGCCGGCAGCGTTGAACATGGTCCGAGGCACCCGCAGAGCGGGGAACAACTCCCGCTCGCGCAGCGCCCCCCGAATCATCGACACCGATCGATGGGTCGCAACCGCCGTATCAGCCATCGCCCGGCGCTTCGTGCGCGGGCGTCGCGCCGGCGGCGCCGGGTCGGTGGTGGCGCCTTCCTGCGTTGCCCAAACCTCCCGGACGCTGCCGTCATTTGGGTCGGTGCTCAACGAGTTGCGCAGCAACCGCATACCGGACATTCCGTCCAGCAACGCATGGTGGGTTTTGATGTAGACGGCGAACCGGCCGCCCTCCAGGCCCCTGATGAGGTGGGCCTCCCACAGCGGTCTGGTGCGGTCGAGTAAGCCGCTGTGCAACGTCGATATCAGTTCGAAGAGCTGACGGTCCCCTCCAGGCGCAGGCAGCGACCAAGGTCTGAGATGTTTGTCGAGGTCGACGCGGTCGTCATACACCCAGCGCAATGGTGAGGTGCCGCGTCGGGTGATCTTTGGGTGGCCCCGGAAAACGGGGGCGACGTCGGTACATTCCCGCATTGCTTCATAGATTTGCTGAGTGAAGTCCGCACCGGCGGACGGCGGCGGTCGGAACACCTGTAGCGAGGCGATGTGCATCGGATGTTCGGCGGATTCCAGCTTCAGCAGCACCGCCGCCTCAGGTGTGGCGAAATGTCCCACGGCCCCCCAATGCAGGTCTTTGCCTCGGCGCCGCGCACTTGCCAACGAGGGACCTACCCCCGCCGACAGCCTTTGCGGCGACACTGATTGACGGTCAGTGATCCGGACCCTCGGAGTGGGATGGTACGCACATTGCTCTGGAATGCCTAAGCAACGCCTAAAGATCCCTCTGCGCTACCGAGATACCTGTGCACTCGGGGTGTCCCCGAGCGCACGAAATGCCTTCACGTGTGCCAAGTAGCTCCTTAAGCTGAATACGCGGGTTCGATTCCCGTCATCGGCTCCAAGCGTCGCTGGTGGTGAGTCGTCGAGTCGCTTCCACGATTTCCTGGACTCGATTCGTGACCGTCGTTTGACTGTGACGGAGCGATTAAGGCTGCATGTATCCGTTTGCAGGAACCATCTCGATCGCGAAGACATTCGTCTGCGACCGCTTACCGGCTCGGTTATACGTGCGGATGGCCGGCTACGGGGTGAGTATGTCGACGAGCTTCGCAGCTTTAGGCACATCCACGATCTGACCGACGTTGGCACCCGCATAAAGAGGTCGCCAATCAACGAGATCCTCAGGTCCGTCTTCGGTGGGCGGTTGGGCGACGAGGAACGGTAGCCACGGGAAATGCGCTTCGAGCGCACGATTCTGGGCGGTGACCGGCATCCGGGTGCTAAGGCCTGTCACGATCCGGTTGCCGGTGCGAATCCAGAGCGGACCCCGCCCGTCGCGACGTAACCAGCGGCGGGTGGCAGCGTTCGGAACCACCCGGTGTGGCGCGTGCGGCCAGCCCAACCCGAACAATTCGGTCAGTACAGTCTCACGAGCGTCGAGGCAGCGCCTCTTGTATTCCGGGTGCGCGCGACTCTCCTCGCTGAGCAGGAAGCGAGTGCCGACAACGGCGGCAACCGCACCGGCATCGAGCGCCTCTCGCACACCCTGGACGTCGACGATTCCGCCGGCGACGAGAACTGGGATCTTCACCGCGGCGCGAACCTTTTCGAGCAACTCGAGTGCCGGAGTCGTCCCGCGGACGTGGCCGCCCGCCTCAACACCTTGCGCGATCACCGCATCTGCCCCCGCCTCGGCTGCTGCCTTGGCCTCGTCGACCGATCCGCACTGGTGAATCCAGGTGTTACCGGCGAGCCGTCGAGGAACGCCCCAGAACGTCACGATGACGTCGGCGGCAGCGGCCGCCTCCACGTCACCGGCACGCAGGAACGGCAGCAGCAGATTCACAGCGATCGGCCGCCCAGTCAGCCTGCGCGCCGCTGCCACCTCGGCAGCAATCGCAGCACGCGCGCCAGCGATCGTGCCGAGACCACCGGCCTCCGAAACCGCTGCCGCGAGCTCGAAACCCGCGACGGCACCCATGCCGGCCTGAACAATCGGCACTTCCAACCCGCGCAGATCAAGAACCGCGGCCATTGGTACTAAGTTACCGCGCCGCTATCGAGTCGACGGAGGGTAAGCGGCCTCCTGTGCTCCCGCAGCATGTCTGGTGCACGCGTCCTGGCAGGCATGGTTGATACCTGGCAGCACCTGGTGTGCGACGTCAGCCCCGCTGCGAATAGTGGCGGCGGCGGCGATCCCTCCCATCACGCATAGGCCTGTGGCGATGAGCATCGCAACTGCGAAGGCGTGGCCGAGCGGTTGTCCGGGGCCGGCGCGTATGCCAGCTGCGACGGGCAACACCGCGACGGCGAGTAGCCCGGCGAGGCGCGCGACGGCGTTGTTGACACCCGAAGCGGTTCCCGCACGGCTGTCGGACACGGCGGCGAGAACGGCCGCGGTCAATGGGGCGACCGTGATCGCCAGTCCTAGCCCGAAGACAACAACGGCCGGCAGAACCGCCTCCAGATACGACGCCCCGGGAACGATGCGGACCATCAGCACCAAACCCGCCCCAGCGATTAGCGGGCCGACCGTCATCGGTAGCCGTGGGCCGGTCCGCTGTGCAACCGCACCGGCCCACGGTGAGCCAATCAGCATGATGACCGTGGTGGGCAGGGTTGCGGTGCCGGCAGCCAACGCAGAGTAGTGCAGGGTTTGCTGCAGCTGCAGCGCCAGTAGGAATAGTGCGCCGCCGACCGCCGCATACATAGCGAGGGTGGTGAGGTTCGCGCCGTTGAACTGGCGGGAGCGAAACAGTTCCAACGGCAGAAGCGGAGAACTCGCTCGCGCTTCTATCAGCGGAAAGGCCGCCAGCGCGGCCGCGCCGACGGCCGCGGCGGTCACGGTGACTGATGTCCAGCCGCGAGACGGTGCTTCGATCAGAGCGTACGTCACTCCCGCGAGGCCGATTGTGACCGCTGCAGCGCCCAAGATGTCGACCCGCCCCGTGGTCGCGGTGTCCCGGGACTCAGCAATGTGCCTGACTGCGATCCAGACTGCTGCCGCGGTCAACGGAATGTTCAAAAAGAACACCCAGCGCCACGATGCGGCATCGACAAGCCAACCGCCAACGAAGGGACCGAGTGCGGTGGTTACTCCGGACATGCCCGCCCATATCCCCACCGCGCGGCCACGATCCTCCTGGGTGATCCCGGTGTCGATCATTGCGAGACTGGCAGGCACCAACGCCGCGGCACCGACACCCTGCGCCAACCGTGCACCGATCAGCCAGCCCACGGTCGGTGACAGGCCGCAGCCGAGAGAGGCTGCGGTGAAAACGATCAGGCCACCGACAAAAACCCGGCGTCGGCCATAGCGGTCGCCTGCCGCACCTCCTAAGAGCAGCAAGGCGCTCAGCGACAGCAGGTACCCGTCGAGTATCCACTGCTGACCGGTCAACCCGGCCTCCAATTCTCGCCCCATTGCGGGAAGCGCCACATTGATCACGGTGCCGTCGAGAAGTGCAACCCCGGAGCCGAGAACCGCGGCCGCGATCAGCCACCGCCCGCGGGAAGATGCTAACGACAGTCGGCGCGGGGCACCCACCGGTTCACTGCGTTCGGACTCGTCCACGAGTTCCTACTTTCCCCAGTAGCACCTGGCCGCATTGAGGCGGCGTCAATGGTCAGGAACGCCGCCTGGCAGCTGTTCCCGCGTCTGATAGGTCTTCCAGCGATCCGGGTCGGTTTCGAGCGCTGCGCGATCCCAGCCGGCACAAACCGCTTCCGCTTCGTAGGTGTCCTGCAGAAATCCGAGAAGCACATCGTCGGGGTCGGCTGCCCGCCGCACGACCTCATACGGCAAGAGGAATTCACCGTGATCCTTGCTGTAGTGGGCCTCTGCGGGTCTGACCGGGCGCTCGGCGAAGCCGTCCGGCTCGGGGTAGGCGTAGGCGTAGAAGGCACCTTCATCGCCGCCTCCCGGCCAGAACCCGCAGCTGCTCAGTTCGTGCGAATATCCCTCGACCATTACCCAGTCGCCCACGTTGGGAGCACCGCCCGGATGGCGTGGCGCGTTGCGGCCGGAAAACCTAGTGCACGCGAGATCCATTGCGCCCCAGAAGAAATGCACGGGACTCGCTTTTCCGACGAAACGCGACCGGAACTGCCCGAGTACGCGGTTGGCCTGAAGCAACTGCCACCAGAATAAGTGCACGGCGTCGGGATCGTATGACGCGTGCTCGACGTCCTCGGCGAACCGCGGAGCCGAGTCTACTTCGTTGGGGTGCGACTGGATGTGGGTGTGCAGTCCCAACTCGTCGAGTGCCTGCATGGTCTGCGAGTAGAACTCAGCCACCGATTTTGGCTCCAGCGCCACGGCACGAGTCGCGCTGCTGCTGCTCCGGATCACCAACTGGTGGTCGACGAAATCGAACTCCATATCGAAGGTCTCCTGCGCATGCGGGATCGCTGAGGTCGTCAAACCGCGCGCAGTCACATACAAGGGGACCTGCCACCAGTGATTGACCATGGGCGAATGAACGAGTCGAATCTTTCCGACGATCTGAGCCCACATGTGCAATGTGTCCCGTGTAGGAGCCCATTCTTCGACCCGCAAGCTAGGCCATGCGTTGGTTGGTTGCGCCATTCGATGATCACTCCTCGATCCGATGGTTACTTGGTGTTACGGGCGCGAGGCGAAAGGTCGTTCCCGCGCATCGAAATCGGTAGCTGTCGATATGAAGTAAGAGCTGGGCCGGAGCTGCCGTGGGCGAAGTAGGCAGATGCATTGCTCAGCAAGCAGTTCGGGATTTTCGGGGTCGCAGACGTCACCGGCGATCCGACGACCGCCCGTACACCCACCGACGCTGAACGCATCCATGCCACGGCGATCATCGCGAAGAAGGTCGAGGAAGTGGGTGCCGACGTTTCACCACCGGGCAGCATCACAACCCGCCGTTCGTGCCATCCTCACCGACCTTTCGCCGGATCGCTGGTCGTCGTCTGCGGCGTCGAAGTCGACAGAATGATCCGCTCGCTCTGTGCCGCGACATAACCCAGTAAATGGTGCCGGTTTCAACGCCAAGTCAGGTGTTAGGCAAGGTTAGTTAACGCAGGCACGTCGTCGCCAGTGGCGAGCAATTAGCGGCGACGAACGCGCCTGAGAAGCTGGCGGGGCTCGGATAATCGCATCTGACCTCCTTTTGCCGTGCCCCACTGGGACTCGCACCCAGATTGGACGGATTCACGCGAGATGTCAGAACTAGTATCTCGAACATCCGGCCGTGTCAGCGATTCAGATTGACGACGAACTGTTGCACGTTGTACGGATTACCCGTCGAGGTGTTCCACTGACTCACCAAAATGATCGCCTGGTCCAACGTGGAGCCTGGAACGATGTAGCCGCCGTAGTTTTGCGGAACGGTATCTTGGGTCGCGACCACCGTCACTGGTGTTTCCGGCGCCAACACCTGCGTCACGTCGTCAGTCACCCGAACCTCGACATTCCCCGTGGTCGCATTAAACCCGGACAAAACCTTCTTGCCTTCGATCAACCGGAGGCTTAGCTCGCCCCAGAGGTCACCGCTGAGCGGTGTCGGGTCTACATTCCAAGCCCAATTGCCGTCGTCTCCTATTCCCCAGGCCCACCACGTATTCCGGTCCGTAAAGCTTCCGGCAGGGCAGTGGTAGAGCCATACCCCGTGATCGCGGGCGAAACCGTCGGCGACGATATACACGTGCCCGTCGGGATCCTGATAGCCGCTGATCTGTGTTTCGTTGCCGCTCTGCCAGCTGGCTGCGTCCCGCCAAGACCCGGGAACTGTCTGCCAGCCCGCGTTGTTCGGGTCGATCGTTACCAACCGCGTATCGAGAGGTTGCAGGTTCGCCGTCCGTGTGACGAACGCGTAGTCGATGCCGAAGACCTGCACTGTCCCGGCCGGCAATTGGCTACCGAGTGCGACGGCAGGCGGGGGGTCGGCATACAGGGTGCCACTCTTCCCAAACGAGCGATTGAATTGGATCAGGTTGCCGTTGAGGCTGCCGGGCCGGACTTGCAGGGCCATGGATGGGCTCCAGGTTCCACTCCCGCAAGAGTTTCCCGAGAAGGTATCGCCGCCTAAAGCCACCAGCCCGCTCGGTGATATTTCGCAGAGGTCGACGGCGCCGGCGCCGAGCGCGCCGGTAGGTGATTCGGTCCCGGCGATTGGCCCCAGATTGATGGCTTGCCCTGGTGCGGGCTCGGGCAGCTGCGGCAGCGCCAACGACTGAACAGCCGCCGCGAGCACGGCACGCCCCACCGGGCGGGCACCTGACTTGGGCGCTGGCGGTGGGCGTTTGGCGACACTTTTCTGCAGTGTCGTTTTCTTCAGCGCCACACTGGTCCGCCCTGCTGACGAAGCCTTCGTTGGTGTGGCCCTGGTCCGCAGTGCCGATGGAGCCTGCTTCGGCGGCTTCGTTTCAATCGCTGTCTTGAGCATTCTGAGTCCCGGTCCCTAGTTAGTGGTTCGAAGGTCACTGACTGATCAGCCCGTGTTCCTCGCTGAGGGCGTCGATGTACAAGCCCGTCACCTGTCCCCAGTTCTTGATGCGTGTCAGTTCGGTCGTGCCGGCGCCGGCGACGTCCACTGTGCTGAAGTTGTTGTCGGCGTACACGAAACCGTGCGTTTTGTTGGCGGTGTCGGTGTAGAAGCCGGCGATGTCCCCGTTGTCGTTGATGCCGAAGGCGGTCGTGCTGCTGGCGAGCGGGAAGTCGACAGGGGTGAATACGCCGCCCGAAAGCAGAAAGCCGTGGGGTCCCGTTGTGTCCGTGTAACCTCCGACGATGTCGCCGTTGGCGTTGATCCCCGCGACCGCAGTGCTTTTGGCTCCGGGGAAATCGATGGCCGCGAACATGCTGCCGCTGTTGACGAACCCATGCTCGACGCTTGCTGCGTCGAAATAGTCGCCCACGATGACTCCGGCGTCGTTGACATCGAGGGCTTGGGTGTTGGTGACTCCCGGGAAATCGACGTCATTGAAGGCACTGCCGTCGCTGGTTGAAAAGCCGTGGAGCGAGCCCGCCACGTCCTGGTACGCCCCGACGATCAGACCGGACGTATTGATGCCCGTTGCAGTGCTTGCGGTCGATTTAGGGACGTTGAGAATCTGGTAAGCCCCTCCAACCACAGTGAATGCGGTCGCCTGCGAGGAAGCGTTGCCAGGTTGGAAAATGAACCCGCCCAGCGCCGTCGTCCTGTCAGAGTCGAAAACTATCGACTGCGCGGCGCCGGGATAATCGATGCTGGTGAACTCGTACACGTTCGCGGTGTCCGGATGAGCCACGGCGTCGTCGGGCGAGATCATGGTGCTTTCGACCGCGGCGCTGGGCGGATCGCCCAGTAGTCCCAGCAGGACCCTTCGTATCGTTTGGTGCGTTGATGGCGGTGCTGACGTGGTCATGTCGATCCTCTTAACTCAAAACATGCGAAATGCCGCTGGCCCGCTCGACGACACCACCGGTCGCTAGTTATGCCGCGCCGGGCATCGCGTGATGCGGACCTGTTCCCGACAACCCAAATCATCCCGGCGCGTGCGTGCGATGGCACGAGTAGTCCGCTACTTCACCAGCAATACGCGGGCGGCCGGCGTCAACGCGCCGAGCCGACGTCCCCGCAGAATCTCGAAATGCTAAAACGTCCAGCTGCGATGTGGGTCAAGTACGAAGCCGTGCCGTTGGTCGGTGTCGTCACCATGGTTGTGACGGAACGCCCTTACTAATACGCACGCGACGACAACGTCTTGTACACCGCAGGTGATCTGGTCACCACCCATCAGCATCCCTCCGGCGCCAAGAATCACCTTGTCGCCTGATGCCAAGCGCTTCCCGCCAAGCTTGTCTGTGTCCGGAGGCCGGTTCTGGTCGAAAAATGCCCGGTAGTCCCCTGCGTACACCTGGTTCGCCGGACGATCGAGACCAGGCATCACCCCAAAGCAGAACGCTGCCGTATCTCCACGGCTGCTCCACATTGCACACTGCAAGCCCGTTGGGCTGGTAAACGTTGCCAAAGCGTAATGGCGAGACACGTCGTGATCCGTCGACACGTCAGTGAAGTGACTGAGATCTGGAAAACCCGGCGGTAACGCCTGAGGCGCGGTCGAAGCAGAGACGGACGTAATCGGTCGCGACGCGGAAGGGGCTGCAGGTGCCGAACCCGGGCTCGGATGCATCAGCACCCGCACAACGACCACGACAAGGGCGGTCACGACCGTCACGACGGCCGCAGAAATCACGACCCGCCGACGCGTAACGGTACTCACACCTGCACCTACCGTCCGTCTGAAGTACGTCCGCCGCGGTCGACCACCGACGTTCAAACACGCTACGGGCCTGAGCCGAGTGACCGACGTTCGTGGTCATTTCGACCGCACCGAGCCCACTTCTCCTAGTGGCCCGTGTTGTGGGTCAGATCGATGGCGTACTGGCTCACGAAAGTGCCCGCCGGCGGATCACCTTTGTCGCATGTTCCGTCGGATTCACCGGGGCGTTTGATCCACAGGTAGGCGTCGGCGTGCACGCCGCCGGTAGCCGTGGTAGGTGCAGTGCCCAGTGCTCGGCCACTGGGGTTGCACCAGTTGAGCGCCGAGTCGGGCGCCGGCCCTGCGCCGTTGCGCGACGTGTCGACCACGTAGTGCGAACCGTTGGTCAGGCCCGAAATCGCCTCGCCGTAGCCGATTTCGTCGTCGGTGCTGAAGAAGTTGGCCGTGTTCAGACTGAAACCTCGCGCATGGTCGACCCCGGCGCTCTTGAGCCTGCCGGCCATGTCCTCGGGGCTGTGCCAGCGTAAGTGGCCAGCGTCGACGTACACCACCGTGCCCGGATTGCGGGTCAGTGTGTCGACGGCGTAGCGAACCAGGTCGTAGCGTTCCTGGCGTTGGTCAGCCGACAGGCAGTCGGCCATGGCCAGTGCATCGGGCTCGACGATGACCGCCGCCCGCGAACCGCCCACGTCGGAGGCGATGCCGTTGATCCACGACCGGTACTCGTCGGCCGTCGAAAAGCCACCGGCCGCGAAGCTGCCACAGTCGCGGTGCGGAATGCCGTAAAGCGCCAGGACCGGGAGGGCGCCGGCTGCCTGCGCGTCGCCGGTGTATTTTGCGACGGTCGCCGCCGAGGAGCCCGGGACGACCCAGTACGCCTGGGGCGTGTTGGCGATCGCGGTCAACTCAGGACTCGGCGGATCGGCATGCTTGGCGGCGCGCATAGCCGCTGAGGCGGGGTTGACGAAGAAGGGCATGCCGGCCAACGGGTTGGCGTCGTCGGCCAACCGCACCGCCGGGGCGGAAGCGACCTGACCCGGATCGCCAAGAAAACCCGTGGCGGCAATAGCCGCAACCGTCAGGAAAGGGGCGATCCACCGCGCGACTGCACCAGCAGCTGAGAACATCACTTCAGGGAAGTTAGTGCTCCGGCACTCGGAGCGCCAATCTTCGGCTGAATCTCATCTCTTCGATGGCGTGACGGCCGACGCCATCACCGCCGGTGCCCGGTCCCACACCCGGTGCAGGCCGACCGCGGCGATCAACGCAGCTGTGAACTTCTTGTCCACGTCGGTCGACAACAACACCCCCGCGCCGTCATGTGGGATTCCGGCCAGCTCGAGCAAACGGGCCCCGCTGCCCCAGGCGCCGATCGGTTTGCAGTGCCGGTAGGCCTCCTGCAGCAGCACGACCAGTTTGATGTCGTTGGTCGGCGCAGTGCCATCCGCGACGACGAGCGCGTCGTACTCGACCGAGCGTGCGGTGAGCAGGGTGCGTTCGACGATCTCGCTGCGCCGGCCCGACTTCAGCACACCGCCGACCGGTGCGGTGAGCAGCGGCACAGCACCCGCACCGAGCACCGCCTTGATCAGCTTGCCGACGTCGCCGAGATCGGAGTTCGCGTCGGCGATGATGCCGATCTTGCGGCCGTCGATAGGGCCGGGTTCGTTGGACACCTGCGACAGCGCCGGGGACAACGGGACGTCCTTCGGCGGCTTGCCCTTGGGCGCCGGCAGCCCAAGCCCGGCGGCTACCTGCTCACACAGGTCGGTGTCGACATTGGCCAGCACCTGCAGCTCACGTTCCTTGATGGCCTGCTCGTAGCACTTACCCAGCTCGAAGGTGAACGCCTCGATGATGTGCACCTTCTCGACGTCGGACAGGCTGCGATAGAACATCGCCGGCTGGGTGAAGTGATCATCGAACGACGCCGGGTTCGCCCGTTCAGCCGGACCATTGATCTGGCGCGGCGTCTGTATGTAGCCACCCTCATCGGCGCCGGCGACCTCGGGTTCGCCACCGTCGATGCTGTTGGGCCGATACGGTGCCTGCCCGGTATGGACGGCGGTCTGGTGCATGCCGTCGCGCAGCATGTCGTTGACCGGACAGTGCGGACGGTTGATCGGCAGCTGGGTGAAGTTCGGGCCGCCCAGCCGGGTGAGCTGAGTGTCGAGGTAGGAGAACAGCCGGGCCTGCAGCAGCGGGTCGTTGGTCGGCTCGATGCCGGGCACGAGGTTGCCCAGATGGAAGGCGACCTGCTCGGTTTCGGCGAAGAAGTTGGTCGGGTTGCGATTCAGCGTCAGCTTGCCGATCGGTTCGACCGGAACGAGTTCCTCCGGAACGATCTTCGTGGGGTCGAGCAAGTCGATGCCCTCGAAGGTGTCCGTGCCGTCATCTGGCATGACCTGCAGGCCTAGTTCGTATTCGAAGAAGGCGCCGGCCTCGATCGCGTCGGCCATGTCGCGGCGGTGGAAGTCGGGATCGACACCGGCGGTGATCTGGGCTTCCTCCCATACCTGGGAGTGCACCCCGGCCACCGGCTTCCAGTGGAACTTGACGAGAACCGTCTTACCGCGCTTGTTGACCAATCGGAAAGTGTGTACGCCGAAGCCTTCCATGGTGCGGAAGGAGCGCGGTATGCCGCGGTCGCTCATGTTCCAGAACACGTGGTGAGTGGCCTCGGTGTGCAAGGAAACGAAGTCCCAGAACGTGTCGTGAGCGGATTGGGCCTGCGGGATCTCGCGGTCGGGGTGCGGCTTGGCGGCGTGGACGACGTCCGGGAACTTGATGCCGTCCTGGATGAAGAAGACCGGAATGTTGTTGCCGACGAGGTCGAAGTTGCCCTCGCTGGTGTAGAACTTCACCGCGAAACCCCGGGTGTCGCGGACAGTGTCGGCCGACCCACGCGACCCCAGGACGGTGGAGAACCGGCAGAAGGTCTCGGTTTTGGTGCCTTTGCGGCCAAGGAAGCCCGCCTTGGTGTAAGACGAGGCGGTGCCGTAGGACTCGAATACGCCGTGCGCGGCCGCTCCCCGGGCATGCACGACCCGCTCCGGGATGCGCTCGTGGTCGAAGTGGGTGATTTTCTCGCGGAGGTGGAAGTCTTCCAGCAGCGAAGGACCGCGACTGCCCGCCTTGAGCGAGTGGTCGGTGTCGGGTAACCGCAGCCCGTGCGCGGTGGTCAGGTACTTGCCTTGCTGCGCGCGCGGGTCGGCTTCGCTGTCGGGCGACTTGCCGTTGGTGACAGCACCGGTCGGGCTGACCGCGGTGGGCGCGGATTGGTTGGGCTTGCGTGCAGGCGGCATTTGACTCTCCCGGGCCTTGCTGGCACCCGCGATTCTGGCGTGATGGCTCCAGCGGTTAACCGTCTCTCATACCCGTCCCGGCGGTTTCTAACCGGTCAGGATTCTTCAGAGCATGCCCGTGGCGGCCAATGTCTCTGCCACGTCGACCAGTTTGCGGTTGAGCCTGCCTCATCTGCCGGGCATCCCGGGTCTGTAAGCCGATGACCGCAAAGGTCACGGCGCCGGTTGGGCGGGGTCCGCGTCGGGCGCTTCAGCGGGAGGCGCGGGAGCTGCTGGGGCTGGCGCAGGCGCCGGTGCATCCGGTCGGCACACTCGCTTGACGATCCACACCGACTGCCACACTGCCGTGTTCCAGCAGGCGGCCGGCGCAACAGAGTAGGTGTGCGGCACCGGAGTGGCGGCTGCGAGGGTTGCGGTCACCGCCGCTGGAAGGATCAGACGGGAGCAAAGACTCAACATGATGATCCTCGGCAATCGGCGATTCACTGAGGCTATTGCACCTGAAGCCGAGCCGCACCCCGAGCGGCTTCGCCTTGGCATCCCGTACCCGGCCCGGACCGTCGATACGATGCCTGCGATGACGGGCGACGTGCGGTTCCGATTAGCGGTGCCCAAACGTGCCGATGCGTGGCTGGCGGCCGCGGTGGCCGTGTTGGTGAGTGTCACGTTGTCGTGGCGCCCGTCGTTCTGGTTCGACGAGGCCGCCACGGTCGCGGCCGCCAACCGGTCCGAGATCGACATCTTGCGACTGGTCCTGAACTTCGACGCGGTCCACGCGCTGTACTACCTGGCCATGCATGCGTGGTTCGCGCTGGTGCCGATCAACGAGTTCACCGCAAGGCTGCCCAGCGCGCTCGCGGTGGGCGTGGCCGCCGCAGGCCTGATCGTCTTGGGCGGATTGATCGCCGATCGGCCCACCGCATGGGCCGGTGCAGCGGCGTTCACCGTGCTGCCGCGCACCCTCTGGGCGGGAGTCGAGGCGAGATCGTATGCGTTCACCGCTGCGCTCGCCGTGTGGTTGACCGTGGTGTTCATCCTCGCGGTCACTGGACGCGGATCGGCGTTGTGGGTGCTTTACGGCTTCGTTCTCGCACTGGCAGTCGTCTCGTTCGTCTACCTCGCCTTGATAGCGCTGGCGCATGCCGTCACGCTGGCAGTCCAACGGAAGTGGCGGCAGCTGCTGCCTTTTGCGATCGCCACCGCCGCCGGACTCGCTTTGGTGTCGCCTCTTGCCGCGTTGGCGGCGGGCCAACGTGCGCAGCAGCTGTGGTGGATCGGCGGCGGCAACTACCTCAACGGGGTGTTGTGGGAACAATGGCTCACCGGCTCAAGGCTTTTCCTGTGCGCTACGGTCATCGTTCTGGGCTGGGGCACGGTGCTGCTGGTCAGGCGTACAGTTCCCGGCGCCGCGAACGTGCTGGCAGTGGCGCTGCCCTGGATGCTGATTCCCAGTGCGGTGTTGATCGGTTATTCAATGTTGGTCAACAACGTCTACCACCCGAGGTACCTGACTTACACCGCACCGGGATTAGGGCTGCTGCTGGGACTGTGCGCTGTGGCGATCGCCCGGGATCGCATCCGGGTTCTGGCAGTGTTGCTGTCGGTGCTCGCGATGAGCGCCGGAACCGCTTTCCTCACGCAGCGAAGCCCGAACGGAAAGCCCGGCGCCGCAGATTATTCCGCGGTAGCCGATGTCGTCGCAGCCAACTCCCGACCGCAGGACTGTGTCGCGTTCGGCTTCGCGCAGCACGAACCGCTGCGAGCGATAGCCGCCGCCCGCCCGGACGCATTCGCTGGCCTCGACGACGTCGCGGCCGGTGTCTCGGGTGCCTACGCCGCCCAGTTGTGGACGCAAGACCTTCCGCTCGACAGTGACTTGGTGCGCTCACGGTTGACGGCCTGCCGGGTGCTGTGGGCGGTCGTCGACCGGTCGACTCCCTCGCCAGTCGTCAACGACGCTGAACAGCAAGGTTTCACCATCGACGACCAGTGGAAGTTCAACCACACCACCGTCTTTCGGCTCAGAAGACGGTGAGGCCGAGCCTCACCAGATGCGGACGTAGTCGATGAGCATCTGCGCGGGGTAGGTACCTGCGGCGGGGTCACCGGCGCCGACGCCACCGACCGCCAGGGTGAACATCGGCGACATGAAGTAGCCGGGATTGTTGAACGGCCAACGCTTGTCCTCGGGGTTGCCGTGCACGGCAATGGGTTTCGGCGGCACACTGAAGTATGGCGCTGCGCCGTCGACATAGTCGCGCCAGAATTTGAATCCGTCTTCGTCCCAGCGCATGCGCCAGGTGTGCCAGGCGCCGTCGACCATACCGGGGATCGATCTGCCTTCCCAGGTCTTCCCGTTCGATGCGGCATGAACCGTGGTTCCGGGGGGCCAGGAGCCGTTGCCGTACCACTCGAAGATGTCGATTTCGCCGTCGGGTAGCGGGTCCTCGTTGACGGTCCAGAAGGAGGGCCACAGACCGGGGTACAAGCAGTCCAGCTTGATGCGCGCTTCCCAGGTGGTGTTGATATTCGCCCGGAAATTGCCCCGCAACTTGCCGCTGAAGTAATCGTCGCCTTCCCGGGTGGCTTGGAGGACGAGGTTGGAGTTGCCGTCCAGGAAGACGTTTTGGGAACGGTAGATGCCGTCAACCGGCGGGAAGACGTCGTCCTGCCAGGTCTGTGGCGTCCACTTGGACAGGTCCGGGCCCTGACCGGCCGCGCCGTCGAACTCGTCTTGGAAGATGTAGCCGCCGGCGGCGGCTGCCGGTGCAGCGGGCGGCGGCGTCGGGGCCTGCGGTGCGGTGGACGGAAGAGCCTGAGCCTGAGGTAGGCGAACGGCCGCAGTGAGCATTCCGAGGCCTGTCATTAGCAACATGCTGCGACGATCCACTTCTGATACCCCCATTCAGTCAAAGCCGCGAAATCAGGCCCGGCGCGATGCCCCAGGCAGTTCTTCTCCAAACGGTGCTAATGAAACCATGCGCGGCGGGGCCGTGCGCCGGAACCCACCCTGCGTGGTGCCTGTTGTTTTTCCACAGCCCACTAAATGGGGCTGACCTGTGCTCGAGTGACGCCGATGACTTTATGGTGCTTCCTCCGGGTCGTCGAGGACGCTGACGGCAATCCCGTAGGGCAAGAAACGCACCTTCCGTGTCGGATCGGTGTTGTTTTTGTTCGCCCGTAGCGCCTCGAGCTCGGTTCGGTAGACCTCCTCGACCTGCGCGCCTCCGTCTGGGCCGACCCGGTAGATCGTCCACACACCGTCACCGGCTTCCCCGGCCGTCTCCGGTTCGGTCCGGGCGCGTCGCCCTAAGTTGTCGAACAACACCGACCAGCCGGAGCGCTCGCTGGGCATGGTGATGTACCGGCCGAATCGGTCGAACGCATCGCGAAGTCCTTCGCCGGCTTCCCGGATGACCCGGTCGATGTCCTCGGGGTCGAACCCGAACGCGCTTTCGTCGCTCATCGCGCTCCTCCTGAGCTAGCTCACTCCGTTGTTGCCAGTGTGCGCGTACCTGGCGCGGTTTGCCACGAGTTCCCCGTCCGGCGCCTGCGCCGGACGGATTCCCCGCTAGTACCCGGGCGAGTAACCGCCGTAGGGATTCTGCGGCAGTCCTCCGTAACCGGGTGGGTTCAGGTAGGGATTCTGCGGGTTGACGTACGGGTTCTGCGGTTGATTGCCGTTCGGGTATTGCGGTGCAGGGGGCACCGCACTCTGCGGCACCTTGATCGGTATCGGCACCGGGACCAGGGGCAGCGTCAAGTACTCCGTGGTCATCGGCACCGACGACGTCGTGTCGGCGGGAGTGTCCGACGGCGGCGGGCTGGGTGGGGCCGTGGTCGTCGTCATGGTCGGCGGGGCGGTTGTCGTGGGCTGGGCCGTTGTCACCGGGGGCGGCGGCTGATAGGTCGTCATCACCGGCGGCGGTGGCGCCGGTGGGGGCTCCGGTGGCGGCGGCGGTTCCGCCGAGGGCGGTGGAGGTGGCGGTTCCGCCGAGGGCGGCGGCGGTGGCGGTTCCGGGCTGGCGCTCGGAAGGAGGCTGGCTGGCGGTGGCAAATTCGGCGACGGGGCGATCGAGGCGGGAGGCGGCGCCGCCGGGGGCGCCATCGTTGGGCTCGACGTCGGAGCCGGCGGCTGAGGTTTGACGGCGCTGGTCAAGTTATATGCCACCCCGCCGATAGCGACCATCGCCGCCAAGGCGCTGAGCCCCAGGATCAAGCGCGGGACGTGGTAACGACCGCGCGGTTCATCTTCTGGCGGCTCGTAATCGGGTCCGTAACGCGCCGGCCGCACGGTGGGGCCGCTGCCGTAGGGGTCACCGGTGTACGGGACCGGCTCCAAGCCGTTGCCGTCGTCCTCCGACCAAGCCAGTTTCCGGGGCGCCGACGGCGGTTCGTCGTCAAGCAGAAGGTCGGTGGAAGGCAGTCCGGAGATGCCGCCCGTCGTGCCCGCGAACGCCGCAGCCAACGCCGTCGCGCTCGCCGTCGCTGTCGCGGTTGCCGCGGTGCTTTCTTCGACGACGGCGGCTTCCCGGGAGGCGAATATCGCGGCGCCCACCGCGGCACTGTACGCAGGTTGCACCGCTGTGATCACCGGTACGTGCGTGTGCGATGAAAGCCGTTCGGCGACACACGGGATGCTTGCTCCCCCGCCTACGGCCACCACCGCAGCGAGGTCCCGAGCTTCGATTCTGTGCTTGCCCAGCAGCTGGTCGAACGCGGACAGGACACCGTCCAATCGGTCAGTGAGCAAATCTTCGAGCTCGCCTCGCGTGAGTCGAACACTGGAGCGCTCATTGGAAGGATCGACAACCACCTCGGTGGCAAGTTCGGTGGACAGCCGCTCCTTCGCTTTCCGGCACTGCTCTCGGAGCTGCGCCAGTGGCCCGACCGCTGCGGTGGTGGCAGAGTCCAGCGTCCTTTGCTGACCCGTCGCATCGGCGACATGAATCAGCAAGGCTTCGTCGATCTGGTTGCCGGAGAAGTCTGGATAACGCAAGGTTTCATCGACGGGCGCGAAATCTGCTGCGGCGTCAGCCAGCGTGATGCTCGTGCCGCCGGCGCCGAAGTCGAGAAGTCCGACCACGCCCTTGTCGGGCAGACCGGATGTGGCGTTGATCGCCGTCAAGGCGGCCAGCGCATCCGGCACCAGCCGCGGGGACACCCCGCTGCGGACGAATCCGGAGTGAGTCCGCAGTCCTTTGCGCAGCGACCGCAACGCTTCGGGTCCCCAATGCGCGGGCACGGCTATCGTCAACTCTGAGGACGTTGTATCACCGCCGGCAGCAGACACCATCGCGTCCAACGCCTCGACGAGCAGAAGTTCGGGGTCTTGCGGCGAGTCATCAGGGCACAGCAAGGCTGTCGCGTCACCGATGCACTCGACGAAACCAGTCGTCACCGCACCCGACTCGATCGAGCCCGAATTCTCCTCGGGCAGACCGAGTTCGGGGGATCGGTCCGGGAAAAGGGTCAGCACTGATCGGCGCGTGACGGGCGTACTTCCGCTACGCGTCGCGACCAGGTTGCCGGTCCCGATCGACAACCCAAGTGGGTCGTACATAGAACGATCACCTAACGTCGGTAGCGGTCGGCGGGCCAGCGTCAACCATAAGCGGAATCAGGCCCGATATTCTTCGGCCGCAACCTCATTGGTATTCGGTCGATGCCGCGGCGTCACCGATCCGATACCGCAGAAGACTTGACAGTCGGCGCCGGTCTACACCACTGTCAAGGGCAGCGACCGTCTGGGCTGGAACTCAAAGGTTGATCCGCCACTTATCTTGGCCACCGAGACTTCCGGAAATTCGGTTGCTGCGCTGCCTGATTCCACCAGTTCAACGGTCCACTCCGTGTTCGCGCCGGTGACTCGTACCTGAATGTGCGGGTCGACGGCGGTTGCGACGGCTTGCAGCGGCTGCACAGAACTCGGTGAACACAACGAAATCCACGCGTTGTCCTGGTGGGCCGGTGAAGTGCGCACCACCACAGATTGCGGTGTTATGTCAGCGCGGACATAACCGAGTGGGTTCAGCAGGGGGTGCAACTCGAGAACGCGCAGGACGCCTTCGACGCCGGGCGGCAGTGACAGGGCACGGTGAATGCGTTCTGCGCCCAGTCCGGCGAGACCGATCAACTGCCGGGTGCCCACCGCGGCGGCCAATCGTTCGTCACTTCCGGCTCGGGCCCGTACCGCGACGGCGAACGACAGGTACAGCAGATGCATCTGCAAGCAGACTTCGTCTGCCATGCGCACCAGAGCCGAATGCGAGAACGCGCCGAAGTCCAGGTCGGAAACCAACAGGCCGGAGTAATCACTCAACCCGTCATCAGACGGGTCGGTCGGCTCCAACTCCCAATTGGCTGCTCGGGTTTGAGTAACGATCCCCACTGCCGGAATGCTTTGCGCCGGCGGATGAGACTCATCGATGATGACCGTCCACGCGCAGTGCGGGTGCCGGTCGGAAGGAACCCGCGGCGGGCGGTGAATGGGGCGCATCTGCGCACGCGGATTCGTCGCGACCGCTGTCGCATCGAACGTCGGATCCTCGATGGTGTGGCACATTCCGAAGACGTAGTCGTCGCCCATCGGCTCGACGTCGAGCAACGCACCGCAGTGGTCGAGCTGGAATTCGCCGTGCCAGCGGTCGTGCACGGTGTAACGGAAGTCCATGAACTGCGGCGGTGCGCCGATGTCCAACTGCAGGCCCTTGAAGATGGTGGGCACGTCGTTGCCCTCGTAGTTCAGCGCGCGCTGCATGCGTTTGGTGTAGATCGGGCTAGCGCCCGCCCACTCCTCGATCGCAATCTGCACCATTTCCGCACGACCGAACTCCTGAATGCACCAGGCCATCCCAGAGCGGTCGATCATGTGCCCGATCAGCAGAAGCTCAGGAACCAGGACCGCGAGCTCATCGCGCGAGAGCCGGGCGAACCGGCTCTGAGGTGCAGTCACGACTTCTAACATAAAAGGCTTTATGTTATAAAGTCAACGATGTCAACCGCTCGTTCGGCCGGTCCCACCCGCCAGACCAGCGCGCCGCGTCGGCGCGGCGATGACACCCGCGCCAGGATCGTCGACGAGACGGTTCGCTGCATCATCGAAGAGGGCTTCGCTGCGGCCACCGCCAAACACGTAGCCGAGCGCGCCGGGGTCACATGGGGAGTGATTCAGTACCACTTCGGCGACCGCAACGGACTGCTCGTGGCTGTCGTCGACGACGGTGTCGCCAAACTGCTCGACAGCCTGTCCGCCGCTGAAGTCAGCGAGTTGCCGTTGCAGAAACGGATCGAAGTCGTCGTCGACACCGCGTGGGACTGTTACAGCAGTCCCACGTCGATGGCCGCCTTCGAGATACTGCGTGCGAACAGAGGAATGGGCGGTGAGCCTTCGCGAGGGCATCTGCTGGCGATGAATTCTGCGATTGCCCGACTCGGCCGACTGATTTCCGATGATCCTGCCGATGATGGTGTGGCCGAAGTGATTTGGGCGGCGCTGCGCGGCGTAGTGTTGGCGCAGATGATCATGGGCGAACCGATCGACTGGCGTCGCGAACGACGCGCTTTGATCAACATGGTCAGCCACTACCTACGGCGCTGATCCGACTACCCCGAACCTAACCGCAGCAGTGTGCTGCAATGACGGGATGAGCCCGCACGATGCCGTCGCTGATCGCGAGGCGATCGCCCAAGTCAAGTACCGCTACCTACGGGCACTGGACACTAAGCATTGGAACGACTTCGCCGAAACCCTCACCGACGACGTCGTCGGTGACTACGGGTCGTCGGTCGGAGAAGAGTTGCACTTCACCAACCGCGCTGACCTCGTCGACTACATGCGCTCCGCGCTCGGCCCGGGCGTTCTCACCGAACACCGGGTGACTCATCCGGAAATCACGGTGGCCGGCGACGACGCGACGGGCACCTGGTACCTGCAGGACCGCGTCATCGTCGCCGAGTTCAACTTCATGCTGATCGGTGCAGCTTTCTACCGCGACCGCTACCGGCGCACCGACGACGGCTGGAAGATCAGCTCGACCGGATACGACCGAACCTACGAGGCGACGATGTCGTTATCGGCCATCGACTTCAAGGTGAAACCCGGCCGCGCGCTGGCGTGAGCCCTTGCTCAGTTACTGGGCAATGGCCATCACCGCGCCCGGGCGCAGCCACCGAATGATTTGCACCAGCGTCTCGTCATCGATGGCCACGCATCCCTCGGTGGGGCCGCCGTCGGTGGTGTGAAAGAAGAACGCGGCGCCGTTGCCTGGCACCCTGCCCGGGTTGACACCCATCACCACTGCGTGCTTGTACTGGGGAATCTGCAGGTTTTCGCTCGCCGAGGTGTCGAACGGGCACTGGCTTCGCTTGCAGACCTGCATGGTGTTGAAAGTCGGGCTGTGGTCGTCGCCATTCCACCAGTGATCCGGACCTACCTGCACGTATTTGAGTCCGCCGCCCGGGTTGGGCGCAGTCCCGAATGCAAACGGCAGCGTGTAGACGCCCATCGGCGTGGCCGGGTATCCGCTCTTGGCCTGCGGTGCCATGCCCGCCGATCCGACGTGGGTGGGTATGCCGGCCTGCACCGCCTGCCATCCCGCTGCACCGCGCTGGTAAACGTCCATCTTGGCGGTCGAACCGCCGGTGCTGATTACCGAAATCACCTGCTTCGCAACGCCGACCGCCCGCGCAAACCACGGATTGCCCACGGCGGCACCGCCCGGCGCGACCGCGACCGTCAGCAACGCCAGGCACACCGCAGCGCAAAGTAGCCTCACCAGTCGGCGCACTCTTTCATAATCTGCGGGGCGAGCTCTAAGCGTCAAGTAAAGCTTTAGGCTCGGTTGGGTCACCGCTCGGCCGCGACCGACGCGCCGACGCTCTCACTGTCCACCGATAGGTCGTTATCATCGGCAACCGATGTCCTTGTACCGCGGCGGCTGAATGTGGGTAAGCATGCGTAGATACGGCGGCGCTTTCGATCGTTTCGCCACGACCTGGTCATCGGAGCCCACCGTGTGCCGGTCATGGCCGGTGACTGAGCCACCGCACTGACCAGTACCGGTACTAGAAAGCAGTCGATGACATCTTCAGGCAACGGCGGCAGGCCGCATATCGAGCGCCGGGCTTTCTCGGCCGTGCGGCAGCTGGGCCCGCCGCCGTTGACGGTGTGGCTCGGGTCGGCGATGTACACCTTCCCGGCCGACCGGGACGTCACCGTAGGCCGCGACCGCAACTCCGACATCTGGCTGCGGGACACCGACCCCGCCACCTTCACGCTGATTTCTCGGGTCCACGCCATCCTGCGGTTCGACGGCACCACCTGGGTCCTGGTCGACAGAAGCCAGAACGGTGCCTATGTCGAAGGCACCCGACGCAGCCTCATCCCGCTGGCCGACGGCATGAAAGTGGCGCTCGGCAGCCCGCAGGGACCGCAGCTAACTTTCCGCGTTCCCAGCGCCAACACCGTGGAAAGGCTGCACGATCTGCCGCCCAGGCAACCAGCGCCGACGGACGAGACGCAGCCGTTCGCCGGGCCGACCAGTGCCCCGGGAGTGCCGACCCGGCCACCGGTTCAGCAAGGGGTGGCACCACCGCCCCCGCCGCCGTCGCGCTCCGTTCCGCGCGCGCCCCGTTCGCGCCAACCGGACCTGGCCGCACGGTTCGGCGACACCATGCGCATGCTGGTGTCCCCGCCTCGTCCGGGAGCCGCCGCGCCCGGCACCAAAACAGTCGGGCGCTCGAAGACCAACGACATCGTCGTCGAGGACTACCTGGTGTCGCGCGTGCATGCGCTGCTGAACACGACAGCAGGCGGCCTGGAGATCCGGGACAACAACAGCAGCAACGGCACATTCGTCAACGGCTCATCGGTCACCCGGTCGGTGCTGCGCGAAGGTGACGTCGTCACCGTCGGCAACACCGACCTGTTGGTGGCAGGCACAACCTTGGTGCCCCGTACCGCACCCGCTCGTACCAGCGGTCTCGCCGCGCACGGGTTGGGCCTGACCATCGACGGGCACCAGTTGTTGACGGACGTTTCGTTCTCGGCGCGGCCCGGCACACTGACCGCAGTGATCGGACCGTCCGGCGCCGGCAAGTCCACCCTGATCAAGCTGATCGGTGGCGCGACCAAGCCCAGCTCAGGGGTCGTCAGTTTCGACGGGCACGACGTGCACGCCGAATACGCGTCGATGCGTTCCCGGATTGGAATGGTCCCCCAAGACGATGTCGTGCACCGGCAGCTGACCTTGGAACACGCGCTGAACTACGCGGCCGAGCTACGGCTGCCACCGGACACGTCTGTCGAGGATCGCCGTCAAGTCGTCAAGCGCGTCCTCAACGAACTCGAGCTGTCCAACCACAAGAAGACCCGGGTGGACAAGCTTTCCGGTGGTCAGCGCAAGCGGGCATCGGTGGCGATGGAGCTGCTGACCGGCCCTTCGCTGCTGATCCTCGACGAGCCGACCTCAGGGCTGGACCCGGCGCTGGACCGTCAGGTGATGACGATGCTGCGCCGGCTTGCCGACGCTGGCCGGGTGGTGCTGGTGGTCACGCACTCGTTGACCTACGTCAACATGTGCGACCAGGTGTTGCTGCTGGCTCCCGGCGGCAAGACCGCGTTCGCCGACCCGCCCGCCCAGGTCGGATCGGCGATGGGCACCACCGACTGGGCCGACATCTTCGCCCGGGTCAGCACCGACGCGGACGAAGTGCACAAGGCGTTTCTGGCGCGGCACCCACCGCAGCGTCCCCCGCCGATGTCGGCGACAGCCGCTCCGCTCGGCAAGCCACCGCAGACCAGTCTGTGGCGGCAGGTCTACACCCTGGTGCGGCGCCAATCCCGGTTGATCACCGCTGACCGCGGCTACTTCGTCTTCCTGGCGGCGCTGCCGTTCGTGCTGGGGGTGCTGTCGCTGGCCGTCCCCGGCAACACCGGTTTAGGTCCGGCCAACCCGCAGGAGCCCGAGGAACCCATCGACATCATGATCCTGCTCAACATCGGGGTGGTATTCATGGGCACCGCCTTGACCGTGCGCGACCTGGTCGGGGAACGGCTGATCTTCCAGCGAGAGCAGGCCGTGGGCCTGTCGGGCTCGGCCTATCTGATGTCCAAGATCGTCGTCTACAGCATCGCAGCGCTGATCCAGACCGCCATCCTCACCACGATCATGGTGGTCGGCAAGGGCGCTCCGCAGCACGGCGCAGTGCTCCTGGGCAAAAGCACAGCGGCGGGCATCACGGAGTTGTACCTGACGCTGGCGATCACGGCGATCGTCTCGGCGGTGGTGGGGTTGGCGTTGTCATCGCTGGCGCGGTCCACCGAGCAGGTGCTGCCGATGCTGGTGGTGGCGATCATGGTCGCGATGGTGTTGGCCGGTGGGCTCATTCCGGTGACCGGGCGCCTGGTGCTCGACCAGATCTCGTGGCTGCTGCCGGCGCGGTGGGGCTTCGCGGCGGCAGCCTCGACGATCGATTTGCGCAACGTCGAAGCTGGGCTGCCCGCCGACAAGCTGTGGGAGCACACGGCGCACTACTGGCTGCTCGACGTCGGGATGCTGCTGGTGCTTGGCTCGGTGTTCACGGCGCTGGTGCGCTACCGGCTGCGGCTGCGGGTGCACTCGCACGGACGCTGAGCGGGCTGGCGCCCGAGGCGGGGCCCCTGGCGAGTACCGCGGCTGAGCGATTGCGTCGACATCACAAATTCGACGACGGTGAGCACGCACGTCAACCCCAACCGCAGCCTCTTTACCGTTGTCGGACTTGTAGGGATCACCAGCCGCAGTTGCGAAGCGTGGACTGTGGCGCGGCGGGCAGCGACCCAATAACACTGACTTAACGGTCTAGTTACTTAGCGTGCAGATGGCTCCCACCAGACTCTGCGTGTGTATACCTTACAAGTGGTTCCAAGCGTGCAAAGTCTGGCTCTTAGAATTCGTGCCGCCTACGGGCTGGCGTTAAGTGGGAATGTCGACCTGCGCGTGAGGAGACCGGGCGGCGGAAAGTGAACAGTCGTCGACCGTATGACGCTGGTGCCTGGCTTGAGTGGCTTCGTGCCGCGCCTCGAAGCGTTGGCAAACATGGAGGTTGCCGGCATCAGCGCTCAGCGACGAACGGCTAGCGGGAAGGTGTCAGGACGCTCAGCCGGAAAGCATTGCCATGCATACAGATGGAGGAAGATGAGCGTTGTGCTTGGGGTGGATGCTCACAAGCGCACCCATACCGCTGTGGCGGTCAACTCTGTTGGGCGCAAACTCGGTGAAAAGACAGTGGCCGCAACCAGTTTGGGTCACACCGCGGCGATGATGTGGGCCTGGGATCGGTTCGGCCGCGACCTCGTCTGGGGTGTCGAGGATTGTCGCCCCCTGACCGCGCTGCTGGAACGTGAGCTACTGGCGGCCGGTCAAAGCGTCGTGCGCGTTCCTCCTCATCTGATGAGTCGATCCCGTTCTTCCGCGCGTGCACCCGGCAAGTCCGACTCCATCGACGCTCTAGCGGTGGCCAGGGCGGTGCTGCGCGAACCGGACTTACCGGTGGCCCGGCACGACTACTTGTCAATGAGCCTCAAGCTGTTGGTGGATCGACGCGAGGATTTGGTTGGAATTCGCCAGTCGACCATCAACCGGCTGCTGTGGCGCGTCCACGAACTCGATCCGACCCACTCCAAGCCTGCCAACTGGCAACGCAAAAAAACCCGGGGCGCGATGGAAGCTGTGTTGCAGACCCACACTGGCATGATCGCTGAGCTGGCCCGCGCCGAACTCGACGACATTAATCGGCTCAGCGAGGCCATCGACGAACTCACCCAGCGCATCGCTACCGCCGTCGCGACTGCGGCGCCCGCGCTACTGAGCGTGCCCGGCTGCGGTGAATTGACAGCTGCCAAGGTGGTCGCTGAAACCGCTGGAGTGGACCGGTTCAAGAGCGAGGCCGCATTTGCCCGGTATGTCGGCGCGGCACCGACACCGCATTGGTCAGGCAATGTCAGCGTCCGCGTGCGGCCCAACCGCCGTGGCAACCGTCAGCTCAACGCCGCGTTGCACCGCATCGCAGTCACTCAGATCCGGCTCGACGGCTGTCCTGGTCGCACCTATCACCGCCGCCGCATCGAGGAGGGCGACACCCGCAGCAAGGCGCTTCGCGCGTTGAAACGCAGGGTGTCGCGCGCAGTGTTCCAAGCCCTCAAAGCCGACCGGGCACACGAGAATGCGCACGTCGCGGTGTGATCCGGATACGATTCGTTCGATGACTGAAAATTGGGATCAGGCACCCCATTCCAAGGACGTTGGCGAGGAGTTGAACTGGGTGCACCGGCGCCCTCCTCAAAGTGGGCACCCTCAGCTCAGCTCGTTATCGGGCACGATGCGCATTTCCGATATGGTCGAGCGAGCAAAGATCCCACCGGCGTCGGGGTGGCGAAAATCTGTCTACCGGCTTTCACTCAGCCGAATCAATTTCGGTGAGTCACCAGCCGAACGCCGTTATCGTCAGTTGAGTGAACGGATACGACGGCATATTCGGCGCAAATACGTCATCGGCGTCGTGTCAGGAAAAGGAGGCGTTGGTACGACAACGATGACCACGTGTATTGGTTCGGTTTTTCGGGAGTGTCGACCCGATAATGTGGTGGCCGTCGACGCAGTGCCCGGGTTTGGGACTCTGGCGAGCCGAATCGAACACAACTCTCACAGCGGGTATCGACGCCTATTGACTGACACCGACATCCAAGGCTACACCGATATACGACAATACTTAGGCCAAAACGACTTGGGCTTAGATGTGTTGGCCGGCGATATTCTGCACGATCAGCCACCCGTCCTTTTGCCCAGTATGTTCACCGCGGCGTTCGCTAGATTACGTCGCTCACACACCGTGCTGGTCGTTGACACCGGCGATGACCTGGCTCATCCGGTCAGCAGGTCGGTCCTTGACTTCTGTGACACGCTACTCTTCGTGTCCGGGCTGACCCCCGACACTTCGCTGCCCGTCTCCCGCACCATCGACATCTTGCGAGCGATGGGTTATCACGATTTGGTGTCGCGTAGCACCCTCATCCTCAATAATCGCGGCCGCGCATACGACTCTGGCGCTCGTCAATACCTGACCCGCGGCTACGAGGAGTCTGGCTTGACAGTCGAATTCATGCCTTACGATCGGCACCTAGCACGAGGCGGAATCGTTGACACTAGGTACGGATTGCATAAGAAAACGCGACTTCGGCTGTTCGAAATTTCCGCGGCGATAGCTGACAAGTACAGTGTCGACGCAGACCTGTCAAAGCAATTCCCCGAGCAGCACTGAAGTATTCCTGGATATAAATAACTAGCGCTTGCGTCAATGTGAGTAACCGCGATGGAACCTTCCAGACCCGAGGCAGTTCGCCCAACCCGTTCGGTGAGCCGCTACCTGCTTTTAGGGGACAGCTGGTTTTCAACAACCCCGTTGTGCCGAGGCGAACGCAATTCAAAGTCAGCGATACCCGGACCGCGTTCCCCGCTAACGAAGAAGCAACGGCAAGCAAGTCTGGCGGCGAAGACACGCTCGAGATGATCATTCAATGCCGCAGACGGCCGCGCAGATCGCGGGCAGCCTGAGCGGTGCCCTGAGGCAGCCGTTCACCGGATCTTGCAGACGCTTTCTCAGTCGTGGGCAACCAGCTGGCCGAAACCGGCTTCAGCGCATATTTGCACGGAGCCGGCGCTGGGGCGCTGGTGCCAGCAAGCGCGCTCGGCGCCAACGAAAAGCCCGGCACCAAGCGCGTGGTCCCGCCGTCCGTGAAAAACGGCGCCCCTATTCAGGGGCGGATCACCAGTCCGCTCAAGCCGCCGGAAGTGGTCAAACGGATCGAGGGCAAGCCGATTGCGACCCGGCGACTTCTGGCTCCAGAGCCGAGACTCGATGACGATGAAGACGCGGTTTTTCCACGGCGCTCATAACCCAGCACAGCCAAAACCACAGATAACCCAGCGCCCAGCCGGCCACCACGTCGGACGGGTGGTGGACGTTCAGCGCAACCCGGCCGAACCCGACTGCGAGCACGATCAGCGCACCCCCGATGGACGCGATCACGCGAGCGGATTGGCCGATCAGAGGTGACGACACAGTCAGTAGCGCCAGAACCCCGACAATGGAGCCCAGCGCATGCCCGGACGGAAACGCCGACGACGACTCATGCACGAAAGCGGTTTCCGGTCTGGGCCGGTTCGCGAGCTCCTTCGCCGTTTGGCTGACCAGCTCACTGACCTCGACGCTGACCAACACCAACAACGCGGCCCGCCACCGACGCCGCGCCAGCAGCAATACGGTGGCCACCGCGCCGAGTAGCCGGAAAGTGCCGGGACTCAGCACGTCGCAGAGCACACCCCAAAACCGCACCCACAGCGGGTGGTCGACCCCGACATCGTGCAGTATCCGCAGGCACGACGAATCGACCGCGGTCAACCAATCCCAGCCCTGCCGGTAGCCCAGCCACATCGCCACATACACCGCTGCGGCGGCCAGAAGCGAAGCCGCCCACCGTAAACCCGTCATTCCCTCAGGCCTACCAGCACCGCCCAACAACCGCGGAAACCGGTTCATACTGGGCTGATGGCGGTGTACGTCCGCAAGCTGTTCGGCATCGGCAAACTCCCCGATGACCTCCGCGCACAAGTCGACGCCGAGGGCATCGTCTACCTCGCCGACTACGTCGCCGTCACCCGCCGATTCACCGGCGCGGTCCCGGGCCTCCGGTCGACGCATAGCGTCGCCAGCTACGTCGGATCGCTGGTTTTCACGCGCGAACGGGTGCTGGCCACGCTGTCATCGCTGCCCCGGCTCGCCGGCCGCACGGTGGACGTGCGCTGGGACGCGCCGCAGGACGGCGCGGCCAACGCCGAGATCTCCTCGACCGGGCTGCAGGTCGACCTGGACATCGGCGTCGTCGACCTCAGGTTCAGCGGCCACCTGTCGTTGCACTACAAAGCCACCATTCCCGGCGACGTGCTGACCGGGTTACCACGTCGAGAGCTGACCTTCATGGTGCCCCCGGAATTCGTGCTGCGCGCAGTCGGTGTGCCCTACCGGCCGTGACAGCGCCGCCGGACAGGTCCGGCCACGGCGGTCGGCGCAGCACAGCGAGACTGCCGATCACCGCGGCCACCAGCCCGGTGAATACCCCGATCAGCGCCATCCGATTCGCGTCGACGGCCGCCACCCAGCGCGCCTGCTCACCGCGGATGACAAACACCCCCATCGGTACTGCGATCACGTTCGGATCGCCGGCGCCGGTACGTCGGTTGCGGCGGCGGCTGACCTTGGCCGCCGTAATGACGGTTGCGCCGTCGGGTGTCTGACAGGGCTCGCCGTAGACGTAATGCACGGCATGGTCAAGCGGGTGAGGGAAGTTCATCAGCCGACTCCTTTTGAAGCCGAGTCTGGCTGACGCCGATCGCCGACACTGATGTTTGACCGTGCTTCTACGATGGCCCGGTGAGCGGTCACGCCTTCAGCCCGCAGGAACGACAGGCCGTCTACCGGGTGATCACCGAACGCCGCGACATGCGCCGATTCCTACCCGGCAGCGTGGTGCCTGAGGACGTTTTGGCGCGTCTGCTCGCAGCCGCGCACGCCGCGCCCAGCGTGGGTTTGATGCAGCCGTGGCGATTCATCCGCGTCACCGACGACACGCTGCGGCGACGCATCCACGCCCTGGTCGACGAGGAACGCCAGTTGACCGCCCGCGCGCTGGGAGTCCGCGAGCAGGAATTCCTGGCGCTGAAGGTCGAAGGCATCCTCGACTGCGCCGAACTTCTCGTCGTGTCGCTGTGCGACGGCAGAGACGTGCACGTGTTCGGCCGGCGCACCCTGCCCCAGATGGATCTGGCCTCGGTGTCCTGCGCGATCCAAAACCTGTGGCTGGCGGCCCGTGCGGAAGGTCTCGGTATGGGTTGGGTTTCGCTGTTCGATCCGCCCCGTCTGAAAGTGTTGCTGGGCATGCCCGCTGACGCCGAGCCAGTCGCGGTGCTCTGCCTTGGGCCGGTTCCGGAGTTCCCGGATCGGCCGGCGTTGGAGTTGGATGGCTGGGCCTGTGCCCGGCCGCTGGCCGAATTCGTGTCGGAGAACCGTTGGCAGGAATCGCTGATAACGTCGACCGGCGGGTTGGGCATGCTGGAAGGGTGACGGTAATCAGCGACGACGCCGTGGCAGGCCAGCAGCGGGACAACGTGCTGTTTGTGCACTGGCACGATTTGGGTCGATACCTCGGTGCCTACGGCCACTCCGATGTCTCCAGTCCCCGCTTGGACCAACTGGCGCAACGGAGCATCCTGTTCACCCGAGCGCATGCCACCGCGCCGCTGTGCTCGCCGTCGCGCGGGTCGCTGTTCACCGGGCTCTACCCGCAAAGCAACGGGTTGCTCGGTCTGGCTCACCACGGCTGGGAATACCGTCCTGATGTCCGCACCCTTCCGCAGATCTTGTCTGAATCCGGTTGGGACTCCGCCTTGTTCGGTATGCAGCATGAGACGTCCTATCCGACGCGGCTGGGATTCGACGAGTTCGATGTGTCGAACTCGTTCTGCGAATACGTGGTTGAGAAAACACAGGAGTGGCTACACAAGCGTGCGCAGTCCGGCACCGACGGCCCCTTCTTCCTGACGGCCGGGTTCTTCGAGACACACCGCCCCTACCCGCGGGAGCGCTACGAGCCTGCCGACACAGCCGTCGTCGCCCCACCGAATTACTTGCCCGACACCACCGAAGTGCGCCAGGATCTGGCGGACTTCTACGGGGCCATCGCGACGGCCGACGCCGCCCTCGGGCAGCTCTTGGACACGTTGGGCGACACCGGGTTCGACTCCGACACCTGGATAGTGTTCGTCACCGACCACGGCCCGGCGTTCCCGCGCGCGAAGTCCACCCTCTACGACGCGGGCACCGGCATCGCGCTGCTCATCCGCCCGCCCGCCCGGCTCTCCGCAACTTCAAGGGTTTACGACCAGCTCTTCAGCGGCGTCGACCTGGTCCCGACGCTGCTTGGCCTGCTAGGAGTAGAAGAGCCGGCCGGCATCCAAGGTATTTCCCACGCTGCAAATCTGCTCGACTCGCAAACTGAGCCGGTGCGCGAGCAGGTGTATACCGCCAAGACGTATCACGACTCGTTCGACCCGATCCGAGCCATCCGCACAAAGGAATACAGCTACATCGAGAACTACGGGCGCCGGCCGTTGCTCGATCTCCCGTGGGATATCGAAGCCAGCCCGTCGGGACGAGTAGTCGCCCCGTTGGTGACCGCCCCGCGGCCGGAACGCGAATTGTATGACCTGCGGGCTGATCCCACCGAAGCTAACAACCTATTGGCCAGCGACGACACCGGCGCCGCGGATGCTGTCGCTGCCGATCTTGCGGTGCTGCTGCATGATTGGCGCCAAAAGACCGGTGACGTCATCCCTTCAGAGTTCGCCGGTAGCCGGATCGCGGCCCGTTACACCGAGACCTACCTGCAGATCCATGCCCCCAGAGTGCCGACGAGCCGGTCAGCCATCGCCGCGGAACGCGGCATCGAAGACGAAGTCAGGCACGGCTCGGGCGGCTAGCTCAGGGTCGCAGCGCGACGCGGATGCAGCCGTCCTGCTTGTTCTTGAACAAGTCGTAGGCGCGAACCCCTTCTTCGAGCGGAAGATCATGGGTGATCAGCACCGAGGGATCCAGGTCACCTTGCTGCACAAGATCGAAGAACTGCGCAATGTATCGATGCCCGTGTTGCTGAGAAGATTTCAGCGTCAGGCCCTTGTTGGTGATGACGCCCATCGGGAACTTGTCGGTCAGCCCGTAGACGCCCAGCACCGCAATGATGCCGCCCTTGCGGCAAGCCAGGATCGCCTGACGCAGCGCAGTGGCCCGGTCGGTCTCCAGCCGCAGCAGTTGTTTGGCCCGGTCGTAGAGCTGCTGTACGCCCGTGCCGTGACCCTCCATCCCGACAGCTTCGATGCAAGCGTCGGGGCCGCGCCCGCCGGTAGCTTCCCGCAGTGTCTCCTGCACGCTGTCGACCGCCGTGTAGTCGATTGTTTCGGCGCCGAGCTTTGCCGCCAGCTGCAGCCGTTCCGGGATGCGGTCGATGGAGATCACCCGCTCGGCGCCGGACAGCAACGCGCTGCGCGCGGCCATCAGCCCGACCCCGCCGGCCCCGAACACCGCGACCGTGTCACCGGCGTCGATCTCGCAGAAGTCGGCGCCCATGTAGCCGGTCGGTACTGCATCCGAGAGGAATAAGGCTTGCTCGTCGGTCACGTAATCGGGGACGGTGAAGCAGTTGGCATCGCCGAACGGCACCCGGACGTACTGAGCGTGTGAACCCTGGTATCCGCCGAAAGGATGGGTGTAGCCGTAAATGCCCCCGCTGGGGAATCCCAGAAGTGGTTGCTGTAGCTCAGGGTTCGGGTTGGTGGTGTCGCACAGCGCGGTCATGTCGTGCTCGCAGTACCAGCAGTGATTGCACGCGATGAAAGACGGGACGACGACACGGTCACCGACGCGGATCTGCGTCACCTCGTGGCCGGTTTCGACAACTTCACCCATGAACTCGTGGCCGAAGACGTCGCCCTCCCGCATGCCGGGCAGGTATCCGTCGATGAAGTGCAGATCCGACCCGCAGGTGGTGGTGAGCCGGACCTGCACGATGACATCGTGCGGGTTCAACAACTCCGGATCCTCGACGGTTTCGACCGACAGGTCGTTGACCCCGTTCCAACACAGTGCTCGCATGGCGATTCCTACAATTGTGTCAGCGAGCGGACTTACGCGCGCTCGGATTTTTTCTGATAGTTGGTATCTCGCCGGTTTGCAGCAGCGCGCGGGCACGGTACAGCGCTTTGAAGCCCAGCGCTCCGGACAGCAGCGCCGGTGCCGGGCTCTTCACCCGCAGCGTCACTTCGGTGCCCAGGCCGCGTGGCGCCGCACTGAAATCCAGAACGATCTCGTTGCCTGTTCCGCCGTTCTGGTCGGCGTCGACGAAGCGCAACCGACCGGAGTCGGCGATCAGCACGGAATTCCAGCTCGTCCCATCCAGCGGGCCGCGCCGGAAAACCCAACGGAAGTGGTCCTCGCCGCCGGTTTGCTGCACCTCCGCGATGTCGCCGAGCACTTGGGACAACCGGCCGGGATCTCGAAACAGCTGCTTCACCGTTTCCGTATCCTTGCTGATCGTTACCGACTGCGACTGCTCCCGGTGACCGGTCCTACTCACCACTGCGCCGGCCGCGTGGCGCAATTGCTCTTTCACTGTGTCGACCACTGCGTCGAGGTTTCCCACCTGTCGCCTCCCTTCGGAGTAACCGAAGCCATACCCGCTGAACTTTGAGCCGACACCTTGTGCCCTAGGCTCACGTCCGTGGCTCAATTGGCGTCCGAGACCCCGAACTCCTATCTGGTGCTTGCCACCCAGCGCAGCGGCAGCACGCTGCTGGTGGAATCGCTTCGCGCGACCGGAAGTGCCGGCGAGCCACAGGAGTTCTTCCAATATCTGCCCAGCACCGGCATGGCGCCGCAGCCCAGGGAATGGTTCGCCGACGTCACCGACGAGTCGATCCTGAAGCTGCTCGACCCGTTGGTGCCCGGCACACCCGACACCTCCACCGCGATCGCCTGGCGTGAGCACATCCGCAGCTCCGGGCGCACTCCGAATGGGGTGTGGGGCGGCAAGTTGATGTGGAATCAGACGCCGCTGCTCCTGCAGCGCGCGGCTCGGCTGCCCGACCGTTCGGGTGACAGCCTGCGCGCGGCCATTCGTGACGTCATCGGCAGTGAGCCGGTGTTCGTACACGTCTACCGGCCAGATGTGGTGTCCCAGGCGGTGTCGTTCTGGCGCGCAGTGCAGACGCAGGTGTGGCGCGGGCGCGCGGACCCCGAACGCGACTCCCGGGCGACCTACCACGCCGACGCCATCGCCCACGTCGTGCAGATTCTGCGCGACCAGGAAGCGGGATGGCGGGGCTGGTTCGCCGAGGAGAATATCGAGCCGATCGACGTTTCGTATCCTGTGCTGTGGCGCAATCTGACCTCGATAGTCGCCAGTGTGCTAGAGGCTGTCGGCCAAGACCCGGGCCTGGCACCGGCGCCGGTGCTGGAACGTCAGGCCGACAAGCGCTCCGACGAATGGGTGGACCGGTACCGCGAGGAAGCGTCCGAACGAGGACTGCCACTCTAGCCGCTGCAACGCTACTTGACGCGGGCGACGACGAACACCCGCCGGAACGGAAAGAACGTGACGCCGTCGGACCGTGCCGGGTAGGCGTCGGCGAGCAGCGGAATGAGTTCCGTGCGGAACTGGTGCCAGTCCTCGTCGCTGAGCTGCTCGCGCACCGGACGCAGTGTGGTGCCGGTTATCCAGTCCAGTACCGGGTGCTCACCCGTCAGCTCATGCAGGTAGGTCGTCTCCCACGCGTCGACAGCGCAACCGACGCCGGTGAGCTGATCAGCGTAGTAAGCCGGCGGCTGCACCACTGTCCCTCGATACAACTTGTTGCGCAACAACGCTGTGAACGGTGCCCGCTGCGCCACCGTACGGACCGCGGCCTGCGCGGGCGTATCGAAGTTCCCCGGCAGCTGAATCGCCAGCCAGGAACCGCCGGCCAATTCGCCGGCCCAGCACACCAACAGCTCAGCGTGTTCGGGCACCCAGTGCAGCACCGCGTTGCTCACCACCACGTCGGTGTCACGCTGCGGCCGCCAACCGCGCACGTCACCGACAGTGGCGTCGACACCGCGCTTCCTGGCCGCGGCCACCATTTCCGGCGAGTCGTCCAGCGCCTCGATCACCGCCTCCGGCCAGCGCCGCGACAACTGCACCGTGAGATTGCCTGCGCCGCAACCGAGGTCGACGATCCGCCGAGGCCGCTGCGCACCCACCCGGGACAGCAGATCGTAAAACGGGCGCGCCCGTTGCTCGGCGAAGGTCAGATAAACCTCGGGATCCCACATCGAACCCTCCTGATCGCTGCGCCGCGCACCGGCTGATAAGAACAAACCGTATTACCCACGTCGCCGCAGGAGTCGAGGTCTGGATGTGTGAAGACGAGGTGCCGACGGGTCGAGCCGTCCACCACGCGGTTGACACCGCTGAGGTGCGCGACATCTGGTCAGCGCTCGGCTTGCCGGGCATCATCGACGTACACACGCATTTCATGCCGAAATCCGTGCTGGACAAGGTGTGGCGGTACTTCGACTCCGCCGGCCCGCTGGTCGGTCGGCCGTGGCCGATCGCCTACCGCACCGCTGAGGCTCGGCGCCTCGACACGTTGCGTCGGTTCGGAGTTCGACAATTCACCGCGCTGGTGTATCCGCACAAGCCGCAGATGGCCGCATGGCTGAATCACTGGGCGGCCCAATTCGCCGCGAACACCCCGGGTTGCCTGTCCACCGCGACGTTCTACCCCGAACCAGAAGCACCCGACTACGTCGCAGCGGCTATCCGCGGGGGTGCCCGCGTCTTCAAAGCCCATCTGCAAGTTGGCCGCTACGACCCCAACGACCCGGTGCTCGACATGGTGTGGGAGGCCATCGATGACGCCGGCGTGCCCGTCGTCATTCACTGCGGCTCCGGACCGGTAGCCGGAGAGTTCACCGGGCCCGGCCCGATCCGCCGTCTGCTTCGTCGTCATCCGAGCCTGCGCCTCATCATCGCCCACCTGGGGATGCCGGAATACGCTGAGTTCTTCGACATCTGCGACGAGTTCGAGCAGGTGCGGCTCGACACCACGATGGCGTTCACCTCGTTCGTCGAGGAGACCATGCCTTTCCCGCAGTCCCTGCAGGACCGGCTGCCGGAGTTCGGTGACCGCATCCTGTTCGGCAGCGACTTCCCCAACATCCCGTACGGCTATTCGCACGCGTTGACGTCGATCACCCGACTGCCCCGCATCGACGAGCACTGGCTGCGCGCGGTGTTCTACGGCAATGCTGCAGCGCTTTTCGGGTCGTAGGCCGACACCGCGGGCTCCTGGTTCCGTAGTAGAGCGTGCAGCTTGTCGTTGGCGGATTGCAATGTGGTCTTGACGACGCCGAGCAGCTTGTCGCGGACGCGCGGCTCAGCGTTCTGGATCAACGGCGCGAAGATACCCCGCATCAGATCCAGCCGAACTCCGCACATCCAGTCCATCAGCTCTACGTCGTCGAGCCAGCGGATCTGGTTGCGGTGCTCGGCGATGGTCATCGTCGCCCAGTCAAGGTCGCTGTTGGGGTGCGGTACCGGCGCGCACAGGTCGTTCCTGATTTCGTCGTCCTCATAGGCCGCTTCGACATGCGCGATCAGCGCTGCGCTGAAGACTTGCTGGCAACCCCGCAGACTCTGCAGCACGATCTGTTCGTTGTCGAAAACTGCTGTCGCTCGGCGTCTTTCCAACCCATCGGCACTGCAGTCGATGTAGAGCGCCGCACCGTCGCCGGCCAGTTCGCCCCCGACGAGTTTCACCTTGTGCGGGTCGATTGAGTTGACACGTCCCAGTCGGACGATGTTCTCGATGCGCCGCAGTTGCGTCAACTCGGCTATGGAGACCGTTGCGCAGCGGTACATGGTGGGGCGCACCGTCGAGTCGAGCCGCAGCAGGTTGCCACTGGTTTCCAGCCGCTCGAACAGGTCCTCGACGCTGCCGGCCGCGCCGATGGCGGCCAGGCGCGTGGCGAAGTTCGCCTGGAACCGCTCGAGGAATTCGGGACCGGGTTGAATGCCTGCCCGATCCAGCAGCCAGGAATCGCGCGGCATAATCCAGGTCACCCGGTCGGGCGCAATCCCGTTGCGCAGCAGCCACAGGCACGAATCGATACCGGTTTTGCCGGCGCCGACAACGACATAGCGGTCACGATTGCGCGCGGCGGCCGGCAGATCGTTGGGCGCCACACAGTCGACTCCCTCAACGTGATACGGCGGCGGGCGCATCGACGGCACCACGGTGTTCAGGTACGTCGCATCGACGATTCGCCGGCGCACGGACACGGCGTAGTCGCGCCCGGCCAGTGTGCGAATCCGGCCGTCACCGAGATACTCGCTCATCGGAAAGTACGTCACCCGGCCGGTGGGCAGCAGGTGCTGCTGCATGACCTGGTCGAAGTAAGCGCACACCTCACCGGCTGTGGCCAGTTCGTAGAGTCCTTCGTTCCAGCCGACAGAATCGATGGTGCCGCCGCCCAGCCGCCGGGAATTGACCCCGTAGTAAGCCGATGGCTGATGCAAGCGCACGAACGGATAAGCACGCGTCCAATGCCCGCCCGGCTGGTGACCGCGATCAACGACGACGACTTTTGCATCGGTCTGGGCCACCAGTGTGTCGGTGAACGCCATGCCCATCGCGCCCGCCCCGACAACCAGGTAGTCAGCGTCAATCGTTTCCATCACCACCGCCCCCCTCGTGTCCCATTCGGGCCGACCTTACCGAACGGCTCGATCAGGTGATACCGGCGGTACCGTCAACCTAGGTTCGCGCGCCGGCGATCGGCCGGTTCGCCGACCGCGCCGGGACTGGACCGGTGGCTGGCGCCACCGCCGCTGGCCACCGCAGCCGTTCCAACAGCCCGCTCGACAACTTGGTGTGCCCGTCGAGTCGCTGAGCTGACAGCGAGTCGAGCGCCAGTAGCGCCGCATGGTGGTGGCCGCGCTGCGGCCGCAGACCGGTTACGGGCACGGACTTGCCGGGCACGCCGTCGCTGCGGAAGGCGCAGGCAACGGCGACCGTGCGGTGCTCTCCTGCACCGGCAACCTCTAACGCCGTCCACTTCTCGCGGGACGGATCGGATTGAATCGCCGCCAAAGTCTCGGGCAGGTCGGCGTCGACGCTGAGCTGATATGCCGCAACGTACCCGGCGTCACGTTCTCGCACACCCCGCCAGGTCTCCCGCGACGACGACGCGAATACACGCGGAACGTCGTAGGGGACGGTTAAGACGGCCGTCCACCCGCTTTCCCGAAGTTCGTCCGCCAGCCGCCGGGCCGCGACTTCAGCGGTCATCTGCAACGGGATGCGCGCCGAACGGGCCTGCAGCGCCGGCAGGTTCTCAGCGGCCGACACTGTCAACCCGATCCAAGTCTGGCGGCGCCGCATCCCGTTGTCGGACACGATGTCGCGGCTGGTGACACGCACAGCGTCAGCGCGGATACCGTAGCGGTCCACATATTTTGCGATCAGCGGGAGAGGCAAGGCATCCGAGCCGTCAGCCGGTGGGGTGACGCGCAACAGCTCGGTGGTCCGCACCTCAATGCGTGACGCGTGAGCCCGTCGCTGGCCGCGGCGCCGCATCGCTAATCGCCGGCGCAGCGCTGTGGTGAAGTGCAGTCCGCGCCACCGGCCCAGCAGCAGAACGACAACGACGACCGCAACGCCGAGCACCCAACGCCCGCGAGTTGACTGCCATGGGACGGCCATTGCTGCGGGCACCACGGCCAGCAGTGCCAGGGTCACCCGGCCGGTGCCGGGCCAGAGAACCGAGGAAGGTTGTCTCACTTGGTCGGTTCCTTTCGTCGGCGTGCGGCGACTGCGGCGGCAACCACCGCCAACGCCAGGACTACCGCCCCCGCGAACGCAACGATGCGTGGCGTCGGGTCCTTCGGCGCAGGTGCCGGTGGCGCAGGAATCTGTTTGACCGGTGCCGCACCGGTTGGGGAGGCGGCCGGAAGCTCCCAACTCAGTGCCGCGAGGGGATCAAGCGCCCCAGCGCCGACGATGTTCGACGGGGCGCGGGCACCGTTGTGCGCGGTGCCCGTGATGCGTTGAATCACTTGCGCGGCAGCGAGGCTCGGATACTTGCTGCGCACCAGGGCAGCGACACCGGAAACGTAGGCGGCCGCGTAGCTGGTGCCGCTCAGCGCCACCTCTTGCTGCCGCTCGTTGGGCAGACCGTTGGCCAGGCCGCCGTCGTCGCGGTTGCTCACCGAGACAATGTCCTCGCCCGGCGCGGCCACACCGACCCACGGCCCGGCCATTGTGAACTTCGATGGCTCCGCCCGCGCGCTCAACGCTCCCACCGACAGCACGTAGGGCTGCCACCAGGACGGGGTGGACACCGATGTCACCCCCGCCCAGTTGCGGGTGTCGTCTGGGTGGCTCATGTCGGTGAGCGGATTGGATTGGCAGCCCGAACCGTCGCCGACCGAGCCGGTGGGCGCGGTGTTGCCGGCCGCGGCGACGATCACCGCGTCCTTGTTGACCGCAGCGTAGCGAAGTGCCGCACCCAGTGCCGACTGATCGATGCCGCGGTCGGCGGGCAAGCAGGTCACCTCGGAGATATTGATGACCCGTGCACCGAGGTCTGCGGCGTGGACGACGGCACTGGCCAGCGCCGCGACCTCGACCGATGCCTGCGCCCGAGCCGGGTCGCCACCGACGGTCCGCGGTGCGAACTTCGCCGAGATGGCCCGGATAGCCACCAACCGTGCAGCAGGCGCCACACCGGAAAAGCCGTCGGCCGCGGGTTGGCCGGCGACGATGCCCGCGACCAGCGTCCCGTGCCCGTCGCAGTCAGTGAGGCCGTCGGTTGTCTCGACATAGTCGCCGCCAGGGTTCACGTTCGGCAGCCGCGGCCCGGGCCGCACCCCGGTGTCGATGATCGCGACCAGCTGACCGTCTCCGCGCGAAAGCTGCCACGCAGCAGGCAAGTCGAGCATGGCCTGGCTGGGCGCTGGCTGCCCGAAACTGCTTCCCGGTATGACACCGGAGGTCGCGCATTCGCCGCGGCGCTCCATCGGCGCAGCGGGGGCGGGTTTTCCGCTCGGCGGTGGCACCGCGGGGTCGACTTGCGGCCGGCTGATCGCCAGGGCCGAGGGACAAGTCCCCATCACGACGACCGAGATCGCCGCGAGCAGGGCCAATCCCGGCTTTCTCATCGATTGAGCACCCAACTGAAGAGACCGATCAGGTAGGCGATCACCGGAATCAGTGAAGCATCGATGCCTGATGCCACGAAGCCCAACAGCCGCCGTATCGGGAGGGAATAGGTGTCCGGTGCAGCGATCGCCGGATTCACGGCGACCACTGCCACAGCCAGGACGAGCGCCGTCAGCACGACCACCGCCCCCAACGCGAACGCGAAATGATTGGTCGCGGTGTAGAGCACCGACAGAGCAAGACCCACCAGATAAGGCTGAGACAACAGCCACGCCTTACACCCGGCTGAGTCCCACACCCGGGCGCGCAGCGCGGCCGCCGCCGCCGTCGCCACCACCAGGTACCACCCCAAATTGGGCACCGACTCTGGTCGCCACCCGATGGCCAGCGAGCCGAGCACGCTGAGCAGCACCGCCCCGGCGATGAAACCAGTCTGGTGTGCGTCGCTCATCCGCACCCGCCGCGGCAGGTCTTCGAGCACCCGCAGGGACGGAGCGGACGGGGCGGGATCACCGGGGGCGGGGATGACCGGCACCGGGAACCGCGCCCACAGCGCCGACAACTGCGCCGCCTGAATCGTGACCAGTAACGCCACCGCGATCAGCCCGCACCCAATGGTCAGCAGCGTCGGCTGCCAGAGCGAGGCGGCACCCGCGGCCAGGAACACCCCAGCGCCCACCACCAAAGTCGCGGTAAAGATGCTGGTCGCCAACTCATGGTCGCGGCTCGCCAGCAAGAGGGCGACCAACGACCACGCGGTGACTGCAGCGGCCGCCAGCGTGATTTGCGCCGCATCGAATCTGCCGGGCACCAGCAGTGCGAAAGCGGCCGCGACAGGCACCAGCGCCGCGATCGACAGCACCACCCGCGTGCGCGGCGAAGGCACAATCAGCGCGGCCAGGATGCTGAGGACCGCGATGAGACTCACCGCGATCAGGCCGGCCGCTGCGTGGGCGACAACGCGGTCGGTGACCCCCAGGCCGGTGGCCGCGACGATCAGGCCGGCGACTGCGGCGAGGGCACCAATCCGAATGTGCGCAATGCCCCACGGTTTGAATCGCGCAGCCGAAAAGATCACCGCGGCATCGGCGATGTCCTCCACGATGCCGGGAGCGGCCGGGCCGGCCGGCACGGACTGCAGCGCAAGCAGGTCACCGTCGACCACGCCGACAGTGTCGAGGGTGGCGTCCAGGCTGAACGGGGCTCCGCCGATCGGCGCGAGGCTGAGCCGACCGGGATGATCCGCGTGTTCACCGGAAACACCGACCTCACCGCTGCCGGCAACTGCTAAATGCTCTACGGCAGGGATGATTTCGCGTAACGGCAGTTCCGCCGGCAGCGCCATTTCGGTCAGCCGGCTTTCGGCGAGGATGCCCACCCGCACGATCGGCATCACTGCGCCGGTCATCGCCGGGACCTCAGAAATTCGCGGGACATCTGTTCACTTCCTCGTTGTGGTTGTGCTGGGTTTGTGCTGGTCGAATCTGCGTTGAAGTCACGGGACAAATTGTGTCCGGGAAACCATTGGCCGTCGGGTAGTTCAGCGGTCAGTTGTTGGACGGCCATGGCGATCGCGTACGGGGTGCCCGGCCGGAACGTCGACACCCATTCACCGTCGAAGGCGCGGGACGGGCTTACCAATACCCGTCCGGCGGCGGAGTCCACAATGCTCATTCCCACTTCGGTGGTGGCGTGCTGACCATCGTGGCGGCAGCCGGCCACGATCTCTACGTAGCTGCGGGCACCGGTGAACACCGACTCCACCACTGCCCGCGCCGAATCGGGGATGCCAAGGAAGCTCAGGACCTCAGCCAGCGGCGTGCCGGTGCGCAGCTGATCATCGGCCCGGGCACCGACGCGGGCCGGCATGCTGAATTCATCGAAACGTGCGGGTGGCCGCTGCGCCAGCCCGACGCCCAGCACCCGGGCCAGCACTCGCGGATCGTCGAGGACCATCGCGGTCAACGTGACGAGTTGCGCGTTGCGCAGCGCGACCACGGCGGTGCCGCCGACCCACGCCACGATGCCCCGCAACAGCTCGGCGGCACCGTCAGCTTGCACCGGTCCCACGTACCGCAGGTCCAGCCAGCGCTCAGGGAAGCACACCACCCGGACCCATTGCGCCACTGCTGGATCGACGACGCCATCCGTCGACACCACGCCCATCTGTGCCAAGTCGGCGGTCTGTCGAGCCATGAACGCAGCCCGTTCGCCAGCGTCGTAGTAGGGCGTGGTGATGGCCAACACCCACGGAAAACTACCGGCTTCAACGGTTTCCGCGATGAACCAAGCCTGCTCGACAGTCAGTTCGACAGCGTTCGGTTGATCACGCATCTAGCCGGTAGGCCCGTTTTGGAATGGGGCTAGCCGCCCCATTTGGCGCCTTCGGCGGTGTCGCGGGCCAGCATCGCCAAGGTGTTGTTCTCATGGGTGCCGGCCATCGCCTGATACGCGCGCACCAAATCACTCATCGCCTGGTTCCACTGCGCCTGCCACACCTGATAACTCATCCCGGTGTCACCCTGCCAGGCATTGGACAACGCCGCCTGCTCACTGGCGATATCAGCACCCAAAGTGCTCAACGTGCCCGCATACCCCGACATGTCCGCCGAATGCGCCAACATCGCCGGATAGTTGTACATGATCTGACCCATTACAAAACCCTTCCCCTAAAAGTATTCAGCTCAAAAACCGGTGTAACCCGACGCCGCCGCAGCATCGGCAGCCACATACGTCCCCGCCGCATCACCGAGGTTGGCCTGCGCAACGTCGAGCAACGCGTTGATCTTGGCCGCCGCCTCCACAAACCGGGCATGCGCAGCCTGAAACGCCATCGACGCCTCCCCAACATGGAACGCCTGCGCCGAGACCGCCTCCTGCTCAGCCTGACCCACCGTCGAGCGCATCAACCCCGCCTTGGCCCCAAACGCCGACTGCGACGCCACCAACTGCGGAATATGCGCATCCAACATGCTCATCGGTTACTTCCTTTCAATCAATTTTCGTTCGGTTGCCGTTAGCGTGAAAAGCTTTGCCGCATCAATCGTTCGGTTCTCCCTCCGATGTGTTGGCGCGGGGCTCGCCGGGCCAGGTGCCCGGAACCATCGGCATCTGCGGCCCGCTACTGAATTCGTCTCCCACCAGCATGGTCAGTCCGGTCGCTCCAGCGAGCGCACCGCTGCGCGCAGTTCCCACGAAGCCCAGCGCTCCGGCACCGGACTCGGACATCGTTGTCGTCGCGACGGGCTCCTGCGGAGTGCCCCAGTCCGGTTCGACGTCGACGTTCATGTCGGCGAATTCGTCGGCGTGGCCGTGGAGTTCGGTCCGGCGGCGTCGCCGCGCCCGAACTTTGTCCCGACTGGACGTCCGGGCCGCTACCGCCGCGGGGATGGCAGACCCCGGCGCCTTGGTGCCTTCACGGTCGATGAGCGTGGGACCGGGACCGTCGCCGGGATGGAAGCTCCCGACCAGATAAGCGAAACCCGCCGCGGACGGAGCGGGCACCGGAGCAGTGCCGGCACCGGCGCCGGCGGTGGCGGTGGAGCCAGTTGAACCCGCCGCTGTACCGCCCCCCGTAATCGGTGCCAGGGTGGCCACCGGCGCCCGTACAGAGGCCGCGGCGTGCACCGTAGTCACAGCCGGAGTCGCCAACTCGGCGGCGGGGAGCGCCACCGGCGCAACCGCCGCGGCCAGCGACTGCGCGTAATTCACGACTGCGGAAATGATGAACGGTAGAAGTATCAGTAACGGGACGTAGGTAACGATGGGCGAAACAACCTCGTAGACAGCGAAAGCCGCCAGGAACGGGCCGAAGGCCAGCAAGGCCGCTGTGGGATTCAACCCGAAGAACCCGAGGATCTGCTGCAGGTAGCCGGCCGGGTTCCGGAAGAACGCCTGGATCTGTGACAGCAAGTCCGACGAGTTCAGCGATGACCCGGAGTCGGCCGCCTGCGCGTGCGCCGCACTTTGCAATCCGGTCGCCGCGGCGCTGCCCGACTCGCCAACGCCAGGGATGACCAGCGACGGCGCGGGTGCGGTCCGCGGCGCGGAGGCCAGCGCGGTGCCCGCGGTCACCTGATAGGTGCTCATCGTGGTGGCGGCCTGCACCCACATCCGGACGTAGTCGGACTCGTTGAGCGCAATCGGAATGGTGTTGATACCGAAGAAGTTGGTACCCAGCAACACCGCGTGCACGGCGTGGTTCGTGGCCAACTCGCCCAGCGTGGGCATCGTCGCCACTGCGGCGGTGTAAGCGGCGGCACTGGTTTCGTGCTGAGCAGCGACGCTGGCACTGTCGGCGCTGGCCTGCGTCAGCCACGCCAGAAACGGCAGGTGGGCGGCCAGATACTGGGCGGCGCTGGGGCCGTTCCACGATCCGGCTTGCACGGTGTCGAGCAGCCCACTGAGTTCGCCTGCTGCAGAGGCGTATTCGGTGCTCAATGACGTCCAAGCCTCGGCAGCCGCGACCAACGCCCCCGGCCCCGGTCCACTCGACAGCAATGTTGAATGTACTTCGGGCGGCGACGCGATCCAGATCGGCGCCGTCATCACTACCCCCCGGCGACCAGATACGTCGACGCGCCAGCGGCATCTCCGGTGGCGTAACTGACGCCTGACTCGGCGACTCCGACACCGGACCGGCCCAGCTCCTCCACACCCTGGGCTGCCACTGCGGCATGCTCACTGCCCTGGGCGCTGAACCCGGCGGCGGTCTGCAGCGAGACCGGGTCGGCTGCGGGCGGAATCACTCCGGTGATCAGCGGCGCGGCGCCGGCGTGCGCAGCCGCCAGCCGTGCGGTCAGCGCTTCCACCGCCGCACTTGCTGCGGCCAGCCCCTCGGGCACCACTTGTAGCGTCATGGTTCAGTACTCCCTTCGATTAATCGGGCGACAGGTCAACGGCCGTCGAGGGTGACACCTTCGTCGACCAGTGGATTGACTAATTGCACATACGTCGGGCTGTCGCTGTCGCTCAACAGAATCGCCCGCCCGGCGGGTAACCGTCCAAAACGCTGACCACGAATCTTGCCGCCGTCAGCCGGATTACCCGACAACATCAGCGTCGTTGCCTGCAAGTCGTTGAGCCGTCGCAACAACGGGCTGGTCATCAGCGCGTGCACTGACCCGCTCGCCCGCGCCGTGACGATCAGTCGCAAGCCCAGATCGGTTGCCTGCGAGAGCAATCCGAGTAACGGCGTCCACGGCCGCTGGCCCACGTAGGGACCGGTCATGGCCGGTGTATCCGGGATCTGGTCAACGTCGTCGATGATCAGGTAGTGGGTGTGGCCCTGATAACTCCACGAGGACAGTTCGGCCCGCCGCAGGCCGGCCGGTGGCCGGCGCGCTTCGATAAGCCCGGCCAGACCGAGCATCGCAGGGATGATCCGGTCGACGTTGGCCGTGTATTCGTTGTCGGGGAACAGCGGCTCGTCGACGAGATGCAGCCGGCGGTCCAGCACCGTGAATGCCACATCGAGGGGTGTTGAGTTGTCCCGCACCGTGCGGATGATGTGGCGCAGCAGGGTCGTCTTGCCAGACCTGCTGTCCCCGAAGACCATCAGCAGCGGGTTCTCGGCGAAGTCGAGTTCGACCGGAGCCAGGTCCTCTTCCCGTTGACCGATGACGATCCGGTCCCGGCCGCGGTACAACGGGCCGATAGTGTCGGCGCGGAGGTTGGCGGGTAGCAGGCGCACCGGCGGCGCACTGACGCCGGGGTAGCGGGCATTGATGGCAGTCACCTGCTCGAATTCCGGTGCGGCGAACAGGAAGTGCTCGGCGGCCATGGTGAGTCCGCGGCCCGGCTGGTCGTGTGGCACCGCTTCGGCCGGGCGACGCAGCGCGCCGGGCACCCTTACGTTGCTGTCCCGCGCGTCGTGCAGTTTGAGTTCCAGCCGCAGCCCCAGTCCGTCGCGCATCGCCAGCGGCACCTCCAGCCAGCTCGGGGTGGTGACGACCACGTGGATGCCATAGGCCAAACCGACATTGACCAGCTCGGTGACCTGCGCCAGCATCGGATTCCGGGTGTTGAACTGGTCGGTGTTGTCGCGACTGAACGCGTACAGGTTGTCGATGATCAGGAACACTTCGCCGAACCCGTCGCCGAGCACCGACCCGTGCCGGTTCCGGAAGACCTCGCGCTGCTGCCGCGATCGCAGCAACTGCTCGAGCTCGCCGAAGGTACGACGGATGCGCTCGGGCTCAAGCGGCGAGGCCACGCTGCCGACGTGAGCGAGGTCTTCGACCGCCCGCAGCTTGCCGCCGCCGTAGTCGAGACAGTAGAACGTCACTTCTTGAGGCGAGTGCAGGCTGGCAGCCGACAGCATGAACGTCTGCAGCGCAGTCGACTTTCCCGATTTCGGACCGCCGTGGATCACCATGTTGGAGGCCGACGAGCGGGCGTCGAATATCAGCGGATCACGTCGCATCTCGAAGGGCTTGTCGATCTCGCCGAGCGGCCAACGCAAACGCCCCGGTGAAACGGCCGCGCTGGCCAGCACCGTACCCAACGGAATCGGGTCGTCGAGCGGCGGCAGCCACAGCTCGGGCGCGCGGGGCCCGTAGCTGGCCAACTGGTCACCGATGGTCGCAATCAGCTTGCGCGGCGGGCCGGTTTGTTCGTCTTCATCGGCCGAAGCGATGACCGTGTCGGGGTCCGGCTCGACGAATCCCGCGGTGAACAACTTCGGTTGCGGGACCGCGTGCACCACATAGGATTTCGCCCGACGCGGCGGGTCGTAGACACCGTCGACGTAGGTGCTGCGGAACTTCACCGGCGCCGCGCCGGGGGCGGGCACCAGAAAGCCCTCGCCCTTATGCTCTTTACCGGCTTCGATGTGGTAAGCGTCTTCGACACCGATGATCTGCCGCGACACGGCGGGGCTCGCCACCTTCAAGCCGATCCGGTAGGAGGTGTTCTTGTCGATGTCTTTGATCCTGCCCACGTCCAACGTCTGTGACGCGAACAGGATGTGGATGCGGAACGAGCGCCCTTTTCGCGCTACATAGTCGAACAACTCCGCATACTCCGGGTGGTCGGCCAGCATCAGCGTGAACTCGTCGGCGACCACGAACAGCGTCGGGATCGGAGCCAGCTCGTGGCCGGCGGCGATGGCGTTCTCGTACTCCAACACCGAGTTGAATGCGCTGCCCTGGATGCGGCGGCCGGCTTCGCGCAGCAGCACCTCGCGACGAGCCACCTCGCCGCGCAGCGTATCGGCGAAGCGGTCGGCCAGTGATTTCTTCTCGGCCATGTTCGAGATGACTGTGACCACTTGGGGGAAGTGGCGGAAGCTGTCGGCGCCCGCCTCGCCCTTGAAGTCGGCGTAGATCACGATCAGTCGGTCGGCCGGGTGAGTTGTCAACAAGGACAACAGGATCGCCATCAGGGTTTGGGATTTTCCCGAGCCCGTCATACCGATCATCAGGCCGTGTGGGCCCATTCCGCCTTCGGCTTCGTCCTTGAGGTCGAAGTACAGCGGCTCGCCGGTCCCGGTGACACCGATAGGAACACGCAGTTCGTCGTCGCGGTTGCGCGGCGCCCACAGCGCGGGCACGTCCAATGCCGACGCGTCGGCGATGCCCAGCAGCGTGGTGAAGGAGGCACCGCTGGTGGCCGCTGACCGGAGGCCGGCGTGGGTGGGGTCGGAATCCCACCGCGACAACCTGCGGGCCAGATGGGCGGCGTCGTCTACGCCGAGTTGGTCGGCGCGGTCGATGTAGCGCTGCCAGCCGCCAGTCTGCCACCGCTCGATGCTGCCGTCTGAAACGCGCAGAATCGGCCGTTCCGGGTCTGAATACTGTTCGCGGTGCGGCGGTATCGTCGACCGATGAATGACGGTGACCCCGGCCCATCCGGCCGCCAGCGTCGAGGCGTTCACGTCATAGTCCGGGTCGTCGACGACGATCACCAGATGCCGCACTGCATCGGCCTTCCGGCCGGTGAACGCCTCGCGGTCCGCGAGCGCCGGCCCTAACAGGGCGGCCAGCTCATCTATGTTGGAAGACAGGTAACGAGCCGGCCCCACACCGTCGAGTTGACCAGGGACGTCTACGTGCGGTAGCCATTTCAGCCACGACCAGTCCGGCGATTCCAGGTCGGAAGTTGCCAGAGCGAGTCCCAGCACGGTCGGGTCGTGCCAGGCCACCGCCTGAGCGATCCAGGCGCGCAGGGCTTTTCGTACATCTCGTGCATCACCGAGCAAGGTGATCCGGGAAACCTTAGCCAAGTCGATAGCCGTCGGCGCATCGCGAATGGTGCGCTGAGTGTCGAGCAGACTGCGTAGTGCGCTGTGCGACACCGGCTCTAGGTCGACCTCGTCAGCTGCGTCGCTGACCCGCACCGCGGTAGCCAGTGGCACGTTGTGCAGCCCGGCCCGCACCATTAGAAAGTCCGGGTCGCCCGGATCCCGCTCCCACTGGCGACGCGATCCCGGTACCGTCACCAGGTCCGCCGGGTCGGGATGCGACCATTCCGCCGCGGCGCGCTGCTGGGCTGCCTGGGTGCGGATGTTGTCCCGCACCACCGAGAGGTAACGCAGGTAGTCGGCCCGCTCGGCGTCGATCTCCTCGGTGCGCGTCTTGTTGCCCGTACCGCGGTAAAGCGCAGTGGCCGCCAGCAACAGCACGAACGGAAAGAACATCGTTTGCGGCGAAATCAGCCGCATCCCGGTGGCAAATAACGCGACGATCATCCCGACGATCAGAATCACGATCAGGAACGGCAACGCGCGCCGCAGCAGAGACGGGGGAATGACGCGTGGCAATTCCGGTGGCGCCTCGATGGTGATGGTGCCCTTACGGGTCTTTGGAGGAGGCAGCCGGCGGCGGGCCTCGAAAATCAGTCGGCTCATCGGTTTTCTCCCCCACTGGCGGCACTCCTACCGCGAGGTGCCCCCCACATGCTGGCGACGGGACGTGTGTGTCGCGGATCGGGTACCAGGCTGTCATGAGCCAGTAACGCGTCGGCGCGAGACAGCGTCGGGCCAGGTGCGAACAACGACAGCATCGACCACGGTATGGGATCCGGCGGGGATGAAAGGCCCAGCGAATCAACAGTCTTCGCGTGGCCCCCGTTACCCGCTTCCTGGTCGATGCCGTACCGCACGCCGGTGTCGGCGACCCAGAACAACGACCCGGCGGGCGGTGCTGCCGCACCGTTGCCGACGGTCTGTAGGAAGTAGCCGCTGCCGGGCGCCAGCGCGACCCGGCTGGCAGTCCCGTCGACGCCGCCGCCGACCAGATCCACGGCGTGCGTTGCATCGGCAACCGGCAGCGCCGCGCCGGACAGCAGGGTCAGCGAGCTGATGCTGGCGCCCGCCGGTTTGCTCCAGTACGCGCAGGTGACCGGAGCACCGGCGTTGTCCACGGGTGTGACGCGCTGATCTGGATAACGGGCGGTGTCGAGCATCCGCGACACCGGCAGTTTGGCGACCTGGTCAGGGGACACCCGCGGCGGTTGGTCCAGCCCGAAGGAATTGGCATTGCGCAGCATCGCGGCGAGCACCGGCGAGACCGGCTGCAGGCCGTCTGGCAGGACGGCGTAATAAAGCAGGCTGCCGTCGGTCGCATGCGCCATCATCACCGAACCGACCGGCGCCGGGACGGGCAGCGCGAACCGCGGCGGCCTCCCTGCGTCCGGGATGGCCGGAACAGTCAGCGGCGGCGCCTCGGGCACCGCGTTGAACAGTCCGGCCGCGATGGGCCGCGGCGCGGGCACGTCGGCGCCCAGGCCCAGCGCACCGGTGACGGCACGGTCAGCCAAATCGATGCGACTTCGCCTGCCGTTCCACAGCAACCAGGTTCCGTTGCCGTTGTCGGCCAATATCGCGTGTCCGTCGTGGAGGGCAGCCGCTCGCGCCCCGCTGTTGTCCAGCGGTCCACCGATCACCGTGACTCCGGTGGTGGCACCGGACACCGCATCACACACCGTCCAGTGGGCATCTTGCGCGGTGTTCTGCACCATGCGTTCCGGTGCGCCCGGAATGCCGAGGAGGTTGCCGCGCGGGAATTTGTCCAGCTGGTTGCTCCGCACGGTGGTGGGGTTGACCGGCTGACCGACGATCAGCCGAGCGGAGGTGAGATTGAGTACCGGGTGTAACTGATCGCCGATCCGCACATACAGCGCGGCGCTGGACCGATCGGCCAGCACAGTGTTGTTACCTACCGAACTGTTGGGCCGGATCAGGGAGAACACGAAGCATCCGGCCAGGCCGGTCACCACGATCAGTGCACCCATCAAGATGGCGCGCGATTGGGTACGCAACGGGTCGACGAACATCCGGGTGTCGTGCAACGCAACCCCGGAAGCGATGCGACGCATCACGAACCGCCAGCCGGTCACTTGATGACGGGTGACGAAACCGCGGCGATACTGGACCTTGTCCGGATTGTCGTTGGCCGGGGTACGTGATGCGAAGGAGCGCCGGTCGTCCTCGGTCTCGCGGTCCGTCATGCCGGCACCTCTAATCCGAGGCCGCGCAGCAGCTGCGGGACCGAATAGCCGACGTCGGCGGCGGTGATCGTCATCAACTCCTCGTCGGTGAACTGGTCAGTTCCCGCGTGCTGCGAATGATCCAGCCGGAATTCGCGCTCCTCCTCAGACTTTTCGACGACGTTGCGGACGAAGCGGCCGTTACCGGCGATATCGAGGCCTCGCCGGGATACGCCGTTGAAATCGGGCTTTGACGTCGAGGCCAGATGAGCGAACAACGCCTCGAGGTCGTCGAGCGCGGCCTGTTCGAAGACGCTGTCGCGCTTTTGAGCCATGAACTTCGCGATCTCGACCAACTCGGCCGGTGCGTACGACGGGAAGTCGATGCTGCGGGTGAAGCGCGAGCGCAGACCCTCGTTGGTGTCGAGGAACTTGTCCAGGTCGGCGCGGTAACCGGCGATGATCACCACCAGGCGGTCGCGGTCGTTTTCCATTCGCGCCAGCAAGGTGTCGATAGCCACCAGACCGAAGTCGTTTTTGGCGCCGGTCGCCACCAATGCGTACGCCTCGTCGAGGAACAGCACACCATCCAACGCGCTGTCGATAACCGCATTGGTTTTAGCCTCGGTCTCGCCGATGTGCTGGCCGATCAGGTCGGCGCGGTGCACCTCTCTGATGTTCTCTCGCTTCAAAAGACCTAAACCGCAATAGATTTTGGCGACAACGCGGGCGATGGTCGTCTTACCTGTTCCCGGTGGTCCGGTGAAGACCAGGTGGTTGGTGCGGCCCGCCGTCGACAGCCCCCGCTCCTGGCGCAGCACCGCCATGGCCACCGAGCTTTTCAGCCGTGACACCTGGTTCTTGACCTGATCCAGTCCGATGAACTCGCCTAATTCATATTCGGCCTCCGCGAGCAGTGCGTCCTTACGCTGCTGGGCCTCGGGGTCGATGAAGTCGGCTTCGCCGGGTTCGGTGGCGGGGTCCCACGGATCGACGCGGGCTTCGATCCGGTCCGCTGTGGTGGTGACGATGCCAAAGCTGGCGTCGTTCAACGCTTCCTGAACCTGCTGGTTTTCCGGGTCGGCCGCGTAGAGATCCTGCAGAACCTCGACGGCCGATTCTTCGTCGTCCTGCGCCCGCAACACCAGCGCCTTGGCCAACGTGCCGTCGGCTTCGGCAACCGCGACCGGACCCTGCGGTTGCTCGAGGTACGACAAAGCCGGAGCGAACATGCCGAGCCGCGCCAGCGCGATGCCCAAGGTGATCTTGGCGGCGTGCGCGTAATGCTCATCGAGACCGGTGCCGTTGACAACCGGGGTCAGCAGCTTGACGACGTCCGACCAGCGCTGGGCATGGTGATGGATGGCGACCGCCAGCCAGCGCGCGTCACGCCAAGTCGGCCGGCGTTCGACGATGTCCGCCACCAATTTGTACGCATCGGCGAGCCGCCCGTCTACTGCCAGCGCCGCGGCGTAGGCGAGGTGGAAATCGTCGGGATCGGTGGCCCGGAATTTCAGATAGAGACTGCTGTCATAGAAGAAACCCAGCGCCCGGGGCGCCAGTTCCGCCTGGCGCTGCAGCAGTCCCGCCGTGGACACCGTGCGTGCTACCGCCTCGAGCACCGCGGCCGAGGTGTCGCCGGCGGCGGCCAGTCCGGTCCACACATCGCACTGCTCGTGGGCAATACGGGTGAGAGCCCTGAACCCAGAGCGAGCGGCGACCAGGTCGGCCGGACGCTGCCGGTCGTGAACCGTGATCCCGAGCGCCCGGCAGCAGGTGGCGAAACGGCTGACGACGTCAGCGTCTACCCGGGCCGCGGCAGGGCGCGGTACGACCGTCCCGATGTCAGCGTTTACCACGCCCCTCATACCCTCCTCAGGTATTGTTAGCATTGCCTAACTTTGCTGAAGTTAGCATTGCATAAGTTCAGTGTCGAGATCGACGATCACTTCAATTGCTTGAGCCGGCTACCGCCGGATGGCGTGAACCAGCGTGTTGCGGGCGATCATCTGGCCGGCTTCGGTGTCCGGGCCGGGCACCGGACGGCCCACCCGGTGCAAGTAGTCGCCCAGCGGTGTCGGAACTGCGGTCCAGCCTCGTTCGCCGAACCACTGATCTGCTGGGGCGAATCGCTCGTTGTAGACCAGTTGGAAGAACAGGCGCCCGTCGTCGGCGTTGCGTTCTTCTTCGAGAGCAGCCGCGTAGGCATCGGGGTCTATCGGGGCACTGTCCTCGACCGCTACCTGACTGTCCGGCGCGGCCAGCCCGTCGATACCGGTGTAGAGCTGGTTCTGCGCGGCAGCCGGCAGGTAGATCATCAGGCCTTCAGCGATCCAGGCCGACGGCTTGTCAGCCTGGAAGCCGGTGTCTTGGAGAGCTGTTGGCCAGTCGTCGCGCAAGTCGACGGCGACTTCGCGACGCTCGGCGCGGGGGTGACCGCCGTGACGGGCGAGTACCTCCCGCTTGAAGTCGAGGACCTGTGGCTGGTCCACTTCGAAGATCGTCGTCCCGCTGGGCCAGTTCAGGCGGTACGCGCGCGAATCCAGGCCAGCCGCCAGAATCACGACCTGCCGAACTCCGGCATCCGCCGCGCGGCGGAAATACTCGTCGAAGTAATGGGTTCGGGCGGCTTGAAAATTGACGAAGTTGTCACCGAAGTCGCTTGTCTTGAGCTGGTGTTCGGGAAGTTCGCCGTCGAGCACGTCAGCAGCTGGCCCGCCGACTGCGCGGCAGAACAGCTCGGCGAAGGGATCCACGACCAACGGGTCAGATTTCTGCGCTTCCAGCGCTCGTGCGGTGGCCACGAACAACGCGGTCGAACCGACGCTCGTCGTGATGTCCCAGGTGTCGTCTTCGCTACGCACCAAGCCGACCCTACGCGCCAGTGTTCTCCCGCCTTCTCCAGTCAGACGGACCAACACGGGGGCTACTGCTCTTGTCATTCGTCTCCCTCTTTGCCGGCCTCGCCGGCAGGTCGGCCGTCCCAACTACGCGGCACCATCGGCATGCGGGGACCGTCGTCGACGTGCTCGCCGGCCAACGTCTGCAGGCCAGACGCCTTCGGTGCGCCCTCTTTACGCACGGTTCCGGAGAAGCCAAGGTCACCAGCGCCGCGGCTCGATGCTGCCGACCCGGTTGCCGATCCGCGGGAATTTTGTGCGGCAGGCGCGCCCCAGTCGGGGTCGACGTCGACGTTCATGTCCGCGAATTCGTTTCCACCACTGCGTTGTTCGGTCCGCCGGCGCCGCCGGGCCCGCGTCCGGTCCCGCGCGGCCACCGCGGCAGCAGCCGCAGCCGCGTCGGGCTCCGGCGCTTTGCGCTGAGCGCTGGATTTGGCGCTGGCCTGCAGGCCTGCGCCAGCGCCGATGCCCGGCGGCCCGACCACATAGGGAGGGAAGAAGCCGGCGCCGCCGGCCGGCCGGCGGAGGTGCCGGCGGCGACGGAGGGCCAGGTACAGTGCTCGGCGTCGGTGCGGGCGCGGGGGCCGGCGGGGCGGAAGCCACGCCGGTCGCGGCGGAGACAGCGGGGGCCGTCCCGGCAACCGGCAGCATCGCCGGCATCACCGCAACGGGCGGCACGGGCGCCGGCACGACAACCGGTGGAATAGCCGCCAAGCCCGCCAAGCCCGCCAGGCCGCCCACCGCCCCCAAGGGCGCGAGTGCCGGAGCGGCGACGGCTGCCAGAAGCCCTGTATTCGGGCCGACGAAGGGCGCAATCGCAGCGATGTGAGTAGGCCAGTCGAACAACTCCAGGCTTATCAGGTATTGGAAAGCCGCCACCGGATTGGTCTGGAGGTCGACCCCGAACTGCTGGAAGTCCTCGGTCAGCTCGAGGATCCGGGCGACCCAGAAGACCGACTGCCCTGGGTTGGTATAGGAGTCGTATTGCAGGCCGTTGAGTGTGCCCTGAGCGGGGTTCCAGTTGTACCCGAAGTTCTGCAGGAAGTTCGACAACATGTTGTCGAAAGCGTTGTCGACGGTGGGATCGTGCGCGACGGCGTTGTTGCCGACGCCTAGGTTCTGCAAGAACTGCACGAGTTGCTGCGGCAGCCCCAGCGGGTTGTCGCTGCTGCCGTCGGCGGCGGGCTGAGCCGCAGTGGTTGCGTCAGATTTGACGATCTGCGGCGCCGGCGTTGCCGCGGGCGTGGCCGCGGTCGCCGCACTGGAGACGGCTTGGTAGGTGCTCATCGTGGTGGCGGCCTGCACCCACATCCGCACGTAGTCGGCCTCGTTGAGCGCAATCGGAATGGTGTTGATACCGAAGAAGTTGGTACCCACCAGCACCGCGTGTACCGCGTGGTTCGCGGCCAGCTCGCCCAGGGTCGGCATAGTCGCCACTGCGGTGGCGTAGGCCGCAGCCGCGGTCTCGTGCTGAGCGGCGGCGGTCGTGCTGTTTGCGCTGGCTTGCGTCAACCACGCCAGGTAGGGCTGGTATGCGGCTGCGAACGACTCCGCACTCGGGCCTTCCCAGGAGCCTGCCTGCACCTCGGCGAGCACTGCGCTCAATTCCGCAGCCACCGAGTCGTACTCGGCGCTCAGGGAGTGCCACGCCCCCGCAGCGGCCAATAACGACCCGGGCCCCGGGCCACTGCTCAGCAGCGCCGAGTGCATCTCCGGTGGCGCAGCCAGCCACACAGGCGCGGTCACAGCTGCTCGCTCGTAACAGGGTCGGGCGGAAAGACAGCGGCGCGTGCAGGATTTTTCCGTACCGTCTGCAACACCACGACAGTGCTCCCCTATGACCGCTTCTGATGCCGACCGCAAATGAACATGATTTTCATTAACATTAGTACCACGCCGTCGAGCATCGGGGAACCGATTGGCTGACATCGTCGGAACGTCCTGGAGGGCAGGCGCCACACCGATGACCGCGAGAGCGGGCTCAGGCCGAGCCGGCTTCGATACCGGCGCCGCTATTCGGCCGCGCGCTCAGTCACACCCCGCAGCGATCTCTGCAGCGCGTGTAGGGCGTGGTGTAAGTCCTGTTTGACCAGCAGATCACTAGTGCTGAGTTCTGCGGCGATCTGCGTCGTCGTCCGCTTCAGAACCAGCGATCGATACAGCACAGCGCGATGCCGGTCGGAGAGCTGAGCCGCGGCGCCTCTGAGCAACTCACCTTCGAATGTCGCGTCGGAAGAGGCTGACGTCGAAGGACGCCGAGCCGACTCCGCTCGCGGACACTTCACCGGGAAGTGGCTCCGGTCGGCGGCCTCTGACTGAAGTCACACCTGCTGGAAGACGGCGCCATCTAGCCTGCCTCTCACCGGCTGATCGCGGATAAACAACTCACGCCTTTGTGTAATCACAGTACACAGATGTATCAGAGTTGTGTCAACCGCTACATTGAAGTGTTCTTTGTCATATGCTCCGGTTGTGCCGGATGTCGCCTAACTTTCAGGCCGAGGTCCGCCAACTGCTGCGCGACCGGGTCTTGGATGCCGCCTACGACCTGGTTTGCGCCGAGGGGTGGCGCGCGGTGAACATGTCGCGCATCGCGGTCCAGGTCGGTATCAGCCGACAAGTGTTGTACAAGGAATTCGGCGCCAAACAAGCGCTGGGCGAGGCCCTGGTGCAGCGAGAGACGGACCGATTCGTCGGCGGGGTCGTCTCGGCGATGCAGGCGCATCCCGATGATCTGGCGGCAGGACTGACCGCAGGCGCTGCCTTCACCTTGCGCGCCGGGGCTGACGACGCCCTGGTGAAAACAAGCATGGATCGCGCCCGTAATGCGGAGGTCGGCCTCACTCCTTTGCTGACGGCCGGGCCTCGACCCATCTGGGCCGGCGCGATGGACGCCATCGCGGCGGCAGCCCGGCAGTTCTACGATCTGCCGGTTGCTATCGAGCGGCAGATCGAGTCGATCGTCGAGATCGAAGTCCGCTTAACCTTCAGCCACATGTGGCAGCCGATGTGCAGCGTCGACGAGGCGGTGCAGCAGATCCACACGACCATATGTGCGCTCTGCCGGGCGGCCGTGAGTGAAACCCCTGCCATCTGAGGCCGCCTGCGAGTCAGATCAGCGGGCGGCCCGTTCGGATCCGCCGGTCCAAGTCCCACAACAGCACGTTGAAGGGGAACCGGCGGATGAACCGCGGCATGAGGTAATTGACGGCACGCAGTACCGCCATCAGCCGGTCGAAGCGTCGCTGCCTCACGGCGTCCCAAGGCAATCCCATCTCATCGCGAAACCGTTGCGGCAAAAAGCCGCTCGTAATCAGCAGTGCGACGCTTTCCGGCAGGCGGCGCAGCGATGGGGGCAACGCCAGGCCGCGCAGCCGGGCTACCGCGATCGGGTACAGGTATGCGCGCACGGCGTCGTCGATGTGCACCTGCTCCAGCGAGTCGCGCCAGTAGCGGTCGAAGGCGGCGCGGTCCGGTGGCCACATCTCCGGTGGCACCTGCAAGGTGGTGCCCAACGTCATGCCTTCGCGGTAGTGCCGGTCGGCCTGTTCGTCATTCATCTCGCCGACGAATATCCGGTAGACATCGACGGCGCCCTTATAGAGGCACGCCGCTACCCACAGCTGCAGCTCGGGGTCGAAAGCGTGGTAGCGCACCGGGCTCTCGGCGGTCGAGTAAACCTGGGCGTGCGCACCATTGACCGCGCGACGAAAGGCCGCCTTCTGCGCGTCGCTGCCGGCGGTGGCCACCGCCAGGTAGGTGAACGTCGTTCGGGCCCGCTTGATCGGATGCAGGTCAACCCGGCCGCTTTCCACGCGGCTCTCCAGCACGCCGTAGCCAACGCCGGGCCGCGCCAGTTGCATAATCACGTTGGCCGGTCCGGCCAGCAGCGCGACCCCCATCAGACCGTCGTCGACACCGGCGCGTCGCGCCGGCATACGCCGCCGCCGATCGCGCCGTCGGTCGGGCGGATCGGCGACTGCACGCTCGACGTGTCGGACGGGTTCACCAACGATCATCGTCACCTGCTCGCAAATGTGAGAACGCCTGTTTCCAGATGTTCTCCCCGTCGCGTCGCGGTGTCAAGATGAGTTCTATGGGTTCCCTCTCTGAGCCGGCGGGCAGGGCGGGTGCGCGCCCGTACCGCGGGGTCGATCCCGCCGACCGACTGGCCACTCGACGCAGCCGCTTACTTTCCGCCGGCCTGGACCTACTCGGTTCCGATCAGCCGGTGACTGTGCGTGTCGTCTGCCGCCGAGCCGGGTTGGCCGCCCGCTACTTCTACGAAAGCTTCGCCGACAGAGACGACTTCGTATGCGCAGTCTTCGATTCGGTGATCGCCGATCTGGCTGCGACCACCGAGGCGGCCGTGGTCGTCGCGCCGGCTCGCGAACAGACTCGGGCAGGAATGGCCAATATCGTGCAGACCATCGCCCGTGACGCCCGTATCGGCCGGCTGCTGTTCAGCGAGCAACCGGCCGACGCGCTGCTGGTACGCAAGCGCGCCGAATCCAGCGCTTTGTTCGCCATGCTGTCCGGCCGGCATGTCGGTAACGCGTTGCAGGTGCCGGAGAATGATCGCATCACGGCCGCGGCGCACTTCGTGGTCGGCGGGGTGGCGCAGACGATCGGCGCCTGGCTGACCGGCGCGGTGCGGCTCGATCCTGAGCAACTCGTCGACCATCTGGCCGCACTCCTCGACGCGCTCGCCGATCCTGCGCTGTACGGGGCGAAGCGCAATTCGCCGGCCTCGAACGGGTAGTGCACGCGGCGAAGGTCGAGGACACCCGCCGGCAACTACTGGGCAAATTCACCTCTGTTCGTAGGAGCCGCCTGAGAGAATAGGTCGAGTGACGACGTTCTCCCACCGATGCGGCGAGCGCGCGGAACGGACTTACCGCGGCAACGTCGAGCAGGGCGCTTGACATGACTCGTGGTATCGGCGCGCCCGGGGTGATCAAGGAGTTCGTCGGGCTGCCGTCGCCCTCTGCGCGCCGCGCGGCGGCTGGCGGGCATCCCTGCCAGGGGCTGTATCACCGCGGCGTGGGTCGCAAGCCGAAGGTGGCCATGATCGCCGCCCACTTCCAAATCGACTTCTCCGAGCACTATCTCGCGGAGTACATGGCCACCCGCGGCATCGGTTTCCTGGGCTGGAACACCCGCTTCCGCGGCTTCGAAAGCGCCTTCCTGCTCGATCACGCTCTGGTGGACATCGGTGTTGGCGTGCGTTGGCTGCGTGACGTGCAGGGTGTTGAAACCATTGTGCTGCTTGGAAGTTCGGGGGGCGGATCGTTGATGGCCGCATACCAGGCGCAGGCCGTCGACCCACAAGTCACGACGATGCCCGGTATGCGTCCGGCCGCCGGATTCACCGACCTGCTACCCGCAGACGGCTTCATAGCCAGCGCCGCCCACCCCGGCCGTCCCGATGTGCTGACCGCGTGGATGGACGCGGCCGTCGTCGACGAAAGTGATCCGGTAGCCACCGATCCCGAACTCGACCTGTTCAACGAAGACAACGGTCCGCCCTACTCGGCGGATTTTCTGACTCGGTATCGCGCCGCGCAAGTCGCACGCAATCACGCCATCACCGACTGGGTGCAAGCGGAGTTGATACGCGTTCAGGCGGCGGGATTCGCGGATCGCCCGTTCGCCGTCATGCGAACTTGGGCAGATCCGCGCACGATCGATCCCAATATAGAGCCGACCAAGCGTCAGCCCAACCTTTGTTATGCCGGCCTCCCGGTGAAGGCCAACCGCTCGGCACGCGGCATTGCGGCGGCTTGCACACTACGGAACTGGCTGAGCGTGTGGAGCCTGCGGACCGCACCTACCCGCGCCGAACCACACCTGGCCCGGGTCACCTGTCCGGCTCTGGTGATCAACGCCGAGGCCGACACCGGAGTCTTCCCCTCCGACGCTCAGCGCATCTATGACGCGTTGGCCGGTACCGACAAGACGCTGCTCTCCATCGACACCGACCACTACTTCACCACTCCCGGTGCGCGCAGTGAGCAAGCCGACACGATTGCCAAGTGGATCGCCAAGCGCTGGCGCTGACGGACGGCTAACGCAACGAACACCGCCGCGTCTGGTCAACCAACCCACCGGTTATTAGATTGTTCACTTACAGCCGGCACGTCAGGGTAGAGATTGCCCCGACAATCGAAGCCACCGGAACGCTCGAGGAAGGCCAGATCATGCCGATCGCGATCACTCCCGAGCACCGCGATCTCGCGAATTCAGTGCGGTCGCTGGTGGCGCGGGTCGCGCCGTCCGAGGTTTTGCATGCGGCGCTGGAGCGCCCGATCGGCAACCCTCCGCCGTACTGGCAAGCCGCCGCCGACCAAGGCCTGCACGGAGTTCACCTCGGCGAATCCGTTGGTGGACAAGGGTTTGGCATCCTGGAGCTGGCAGTGGTGGTGGCTGAGTTCGGTTACGGGGCGGTGCCCGGCCCGTTCGTACCGTCCGCAATTGCGAGCGCGCTGATCTGCGCACACGACTCGGCGGCGGAGGTGCTCGGCGAGCTGGCCTCGGGTGCCCTCGTCGCTGCCTATGCACTCGATTCCTGCTTGACCGCCACCAAGCATGGTGACTCGCTGGTGATCCGCGGCGAGGTCCGCGCCGTCCCGGCTGCCGCCGAGGCCGGTCTCCTGGTGTTGCCGGTCGCGATCGACAGCAGCGAGGAGTGGATCGTGCTGCCCGCCGACCTGCTCGAGATTGAACCGGTTCAAAGCGTCGACCCGCTGCGGCCAGTCGCCCACGTGCGCGCCAACGCGGTGGAGGTCGGTGACGACGCGGTGTTGAGCAACCTGAGCCGTTCTGCTGCGCGCGCGCTGATCTCCACTTTGCTGTCCGCGGAAGCGGTCGGCGTCGCGCGGTGGGCGACTGACACGGCAACGGCTTACGCAAAAATTCGAGAACAGTTCGGCAGACCGATCGGGCAATTCCAAGCCATCAAACACCGATGCGCCGAAATGGTCGCCGATACCGAGCGAGCCACCGCGGCGGTGTGGGACGCCGCCCGCGCGATCGATGAGGCCGGCCAGGGCCCTGCCCAGTTCATGTCGGCCGCAGTCGATTTCGCGGCGGCGGTGGCGGCGGCGCTGGCTCCGGCGGCCGCGCAGCGCTGCGCCCAGGATTGCATCCAAGTTCACGGTGGCATCGGCTTCACTTGGGAACACGACACCAACGTCTACTACCGGCGGGCGCTGTTGCTCGCCGCATCCTTCGGCCGCAGATCCGACTATCCCCAGCGGGTGGTTCACACCGCGACGACCACCGGGATGCGCCGGCTGAACATCGACCTGGACCCTGATACGGAGAAACTGCGGGCCGACATCCGCGCCGACGTAGACGCACTGAAGGCACTTCCTCGTGAAGAGCGAAAGGCCGCCATTGCAGAGGGCGGCTGGGTGTTGCCCTACCTGCCGACACCGTGGGGCCGGGGAGCCACTCCGGTTGAACAGATCATCATCGCCCAGGAGTTCACCGCCGGACGGGTCAAGCGCCCGCCGATCGGTATCGCGTCGTGGATCGTACCGTCGATCGTGGCGTTCGGCACCGAAGAGCAGAAACAGCGGTTCCTGCCACCGACCTTCCGGGGTGAGCAGGTGTGGTGTCAGTTGTTCTCCGAGCCGGGCGCAGGCTCGGACCTGGCCGGCTTGAGCACCAAGGCGACCAAAGTCGAGGGTGGCTGGCGGATCACCGGACAGAAGATTTGGACGACCGCCGCGCAGTTCGCCCAGTGGGGCGCGCTGCTGGCCCGTACCGACCCAAGTGTGCCCAAACACAACGGGATTACCTATTTCCTGCTCGACATGCACAGCGAAGGCGTCCAGGTGCAGCCACTCCGCGAGCTCACTGGAGGCGCGATGTTCAACACCGTGTTCATCGACGACGTATTCGTGCCCGACGACCTGGTGCTCGGCGAAGTTGATCGCGGCTGGGAAGTCAGCCGTAACACGTTGACCGCAGAGCGGGTCTCTATCGGCAGCTCCGAAGCGCCGTTCTTGCCCAACCTCGACGGGTTCGTCGATTTCGTCCGTGACGGCCAGTTCGACCAGGTGGAACAGAACCGTGCTGGGCAGTTGATCGCGGAGGGACATGCCGCCAAGGTGCTCAACCTGCGCTCGACCCTGCTGACCTTGGCCGGCGGCGACGCGATGCCATCGGCAGCGATCTCCAAGCTGCTGTCGATGCGCACCGGGCAGGGTTATGCCGAGTTCGCGGTATCCACGTTCGGCGCCGACGCCGTGATTGGAGACCCCGACGAGCTGCCCGGGAAGTGGGAGGAGTACCTCCTTGCCAGTCGTGCCACCACAATTTACGGCGGCACATCAGAGGTCCAGCTCAACATCATCGCCGAGCGGTTGCTCGGCTTGCCTCGCGATCCGTAAATGATTCATGCCGACCTGACAGCCGTCAGATCGGCATGAACCTTTCTCTCGTGGTGAGGCCGGCCACCCGGGTTCAGGTGAAACAGGTCGGCCGACCCCCTGATCCCACGATCAGAGGATGTTCACCGAGTGATGCAGGTCGTGGCGGTGGTGGTCGTGGTGGTGGTGGATACCGGTGAGGACGACGTGGCCGGAGCCGGCGGTAGCGGCAGGGCCGGCCGGCGCCTGAGTAGCGTTCGCCATCGGCAGCGCGCCGAACAGCGTGGCGCCACTGATCGCACCGGCGCTGAGAGCACCGGCAACGGCGGTACGGACTGAGAACAGTGACTTCGACATTTTTGCTCCTTGAGTTCGGGGACCGACGTGGAAGACGTTAAGTCGTAATCCTTGGCAACCAATCGAAATAAGTATTGAGAATGCTGTGAAAGGCTCGAAGAGCGGTAACTCGCAATGGCGTATATTACCTGGAGCTGCCAATCGCGAGTGCAAGTAAGTAAGTAATCATTTCAGGAAATTGAGTTGTCATGACTTACTGACTTACGTAGCCACTGATGATCACGAACACCCAGTTCAGTGGGTCTCTACTGACGCACTGAGATACTGAACGACGGAGTCGCGTACATCAGTAAATTCAGCGCAGAAATGCGGACTAACAGGTTCAAGCGCTGACGAAAACCGTCCAACAGGTGGGGCGACGGCAAATAATCACCGCTGCGAAGCGTCCACGTCTGTCTGAGGCTTTCAGTTGCAGCTGGCAAACTGGAACCGCGAGAAAAAGAGACGATACCGTATTCACTGTGCGGTTGCCGGGATGTGGAGGCGCGGAGCCCGGAGCGGCCTCTCGAACCACTCGTTTGCGCTGGACCGCCCAGCGACTCGCCTCGGGCAGAACGCGCAGGCCGTACCCCACCATTGAGAGCATCGAGCGTTACGCTCGGTCGTGTCGAACGGCTGCACCGCAGATGGTGACTGCTGATCGATGCCTACCGTTGTCCCGATCGGCGAGCGAAGGGTCTTTCGCGATGAGCAATCCCCCCGGCGGCGGCGTCGAATCCAATGCCGGACCGTTCCGCGCCCGCGCCGCATCCAGCAGACCGTCAGCGCACGCCAACGAGGCGGACCCGACCGAACGGCTGACGAGCATTCGGCACAAGATCGGCCAGCGGAGCCGCGGTCAACGGACGCGGCGCACAGTCGACCTTTCCCCGGCCACTCACCGAGCTCTCGATATCTGGCAGCGGGAGGCCGCCGACCGGCTCGGACTCGCCCGTGTCACTGGCCAAGAAGTCCTGACCGCTCTGATCGACCAGTTGTTGAACGACCCGAAACTGTCCTCGCAAGTCATTCGGAGCATCCAAAACAGGCGCTGAGGCCGACCGCACCTTTTGGATGGAGCACCTGCGGCTGAGACGCCGCCCCGCCGCCGTGAGCAGGGAACTCAAGACGAACGAATTATGCTGGAAGCCTTCCTTGACGACTACCGCGAGATCGCGGTGCGTAAAGTCGCCGGACTCACCGACGCGGTGGCGCGCCGCCGACTGGTGCCATCACCGACGACGCCCGGTGGGTTGGCCAAGCACCTGCGCTGGGCGGAATTCGGCTGGTTCGAACAGCTGCTACAAGAACGACTCGACGACAATCGTCGCCGGCACGACCGCGACTGGGAATTTCAGTTCCTGCCCGAGGAGTCGCTGAGCACGCTTGTCACCGAGTACCGGGCGCAATGCGAGCAGTCACGGCTGATCGCAGCGCAGTATCCACTCGAACATCACGTGCCGCACCGTCGCCTCGGGGTGATGTCACTGCGCTGGATCTACCTGCACATGATCGAGGGGACCGCCCGGCACACCGGGCAGCTGGACATCCTCTGCGAACAGCTCGACGGCCGCGTCGGCGACAATCTAGCAATCGAGCGATGAGGTGGGGGCACCTCCCGCTTGCGGGGGCGAGCGGCGCTCATGAACCGCGCCGGCTCCGACGGTTGATCGACACCGTTGCGCGACGCGCCCGGCCGGGGGCCTAGCTATCCCCGTCCTTTTTGCTACCGCTCTTAGATTCTTGCTTCTTGTCGCTCTTGCCGCCTTTGTCTTTGTCGTCACCGTCGTCCCCGCTGTCGTCGCCTTCATCGCGGAGCTCACGCTTGAGAATCTTGCCGGTCGAGTTGCGCGGCAACTCGTCGAGGAAGACCACTTCTCGCGGCACCTTGAATTTGGCCAGCTGGTCTTTCACGTGTTTCTTGACGGTGTCCTCGTCGAGATCGGAGCCATCCTTCTTGACCACGAAGGCTTTCAACCGGTGGCCCATCTCCTTGTCTTCGACGCCGATCGCGGTGGCCTCCACCACGTCGGATAGCCCGCTGATGCAATCCTCGACTTCGGCGGGGAAGACGTTTTCGCCGCCGGACACGATCATCTCGTCGTCGCGGCCGCTGATGAACAGCAGGTTTTTCTCGTCGAAGTACCCAACGTCACCGGAGGACAGCATGCCGTCGATGATCTGCTTGCCGCCACCACCGGTGTAGCCCTCGAACGGGAAGGCGCTGCCGACGAAGATCCGCCCGACCTCGCCCTGAGGCAATTCCTTGCCGTCGTCGTCGAAAATTTTGACCTTGACGCCTTTAACAACCGCGCCCGCCGTCGACGAGTTGTACTCCAGATGCTTGGGCTCGGCGATGGTCGCGAACGCGATCTCCGTGGAGCCGTACATGTTATAGATGACGGGTCCGAACTCTTTGAGGCCGCGTTCGGCCACATCTGCATTCAGCGCGGAACCCGAGACGAAGATGATCCGCAGGCTCGACAGATCGGGCCGCTTGTCCATCTTTTCCAGCGCTTCCAACATGCGCGACAACATCACCGGAACGACGACGATCGCGGTCGTCTTGTGCTTCTCGATGTCCTGCAACACCACGTCGGGTTTGAACTTGCGGTGCAAGATCAGCGTCGATCCCAGGAATCCTCCGATGCCGGCGTGCAGGAAGCCCAGGGCGTGGAACATGGGCGCCGGCAGTGCCGTCACCTCGCCGGCCTTGAACGGAACGTGCGACAAAATACCGCCGATCGGCCCCAGGCTCGGGGGGGTGCTTCGGTTTGCACCCTTCGGGGTGCCGGTGGTGCCGCTGGTCAGGATGATGATCGACGAGTGCTTGCTCGGCTTGGGCGCCGGCTTGCCGCTGCTGTGTTCGATCAGTTCGGCAAGCGTCTCGTCTTTGCTGTTCGACTTCTTGTCCGAGTCCGGATTGGTGCCCAACGCGCGCATCTTGCCCAGCGGAGGGTCGGCCTTGCTGACGTCTTCGGCGTATTCGTCGTCGTAGATGATCAGTTTCGCGTCTTCGCGTTCGGACACTTCCTTGATCTGGGGGCCGGAGAACGAGCTGTTCAGCAAAATGATGCGGGCGCCGACCCGCGCGCACCCGAACAGCGCGACGGAGAACCAGCGGCTATTGCGCGCCAGGATCGCGACCCCGTCCCCACCTTTGACGCCTTTGTCCAGCAAGCCGTGGGCGACGGCGTTCGCGGCGTCGTCAAGTTCCTTCCACGAGATTTCGCCGTCATCATCGATGATCGCCACCTTGTCCGGCGTGCGTCGGGCGTGCATCGCGGGCAGCATCCCGATCTCGCCCCACTTGCGGATGTCGTTCGCCATCGCGGCAACGTACTGGGGTGGCTGCAGCGGAAAGCCGCCCGCTTCGAGGATTTTGCGGACGTAGTGCAGTTCGGCAAGGCCGCGGTCGGCGTACTGCTGGGCTTTGGGCACCGCTTTCCACGGCAGCAAGTCACTGAAGTTAGGCATGAGTTCACAATATGTGACGCAGTTCGCACAGCGGGGGCAAAATCTACGATGAAAGTATGACCGGCTCGATGTCGCTGGAAGTGGACGGAATTTGCGTTGCCGTCAGCCACCCGGACAAAGTCGTCTTCCCCGGCCGCGATGGACGTGCCGACCGCACCAAGCTCGAGCTGATCCGGTACTACCTCAGCATTGCCGACGGTGCCCTTCGCGGAGTGGCTGGGCGTCCGATGATCTTGAAACGTTTCGTCAAAGGACTCGAGGAGGAGGCAATCTTCCAGAAACGGGCTCCGCAGAAGCGGCCGGACTGGGTCGAGGTTGCCGAACTGCGCTATGCCTCGGGCACCTCGGCGAAGGAGGCGGTCATTCGCGACGCCGCGGGTCTGGTGTGGGCGGTCAACCTGGGCTGCATCGACCTCAACCCACATCCAGTGCTCGCCGAAGACCTCGACCATCCTGACGAACTCCGCGTCGATCTGGATCCGATGCCCGGAGTGCACTGGCGACAGATTCTGGACGTCGCGCTGGTCACCCGCACGGTGCTCGAAGACTACGGGCTGACCGCTTGGCCAAAGACGTCGGGCTCGCGTGGCTTCCACATCTATGCCCGCATCGCCCCGCAGTGGCCGTTCAGCAAGGTCCGGGTAGCCGCGCAGACCATTGCCCGCGAGGTCGAGCGACGCGCACCCGACCTGGCCACCAGCCGCTGGTGGAAGGAGGAGCGCGAAGGCGTCTTCGTCGACTTCAATCAGAACGCCAAAGACCGGACCATTGCGTCGGCCTATTCGGTGCGTGCCACTGCCGATGCCCGGGTTTCGACGCCGCTGAAGTGGGAGGAAGTGCCCGACTGCCGGCCGGAAACCTTCACCATGGATACCGTGCCGCAGCGGTTCGCCGAGATCGGCGACCCGTGGGCGGACATGGACGACGATCCGGGCGGACAACTCGACTCGCTGCTCGAGCTGGCCGAGGAACTGGGCCCTGCCGACAAGGCGCCGAAAGGAGCCGGCCGCAGCAGTCGCGCGGGCAGACGCGTCTCGGTCATGCCGCTGATCGAGGTGGCGCGCACCAAAACCAGGGACGAAGCGATGGCCGCCCTGGACCTCTGGCGGGACCGCCACCCCGCCGCGGCTGAGCTGCTGCAGCCGGCCGACGTGCTCGTCGACGGCATGCGCGGGCCGAGCTCGATCTGGTACCGGATCCGGATCAATCTCCAGCACGTCCCCGCCCAGCAGCGCCCGCCGCAGGAGGAGCTGATCGCCGACTACAGTCCCTGGCGAACCGAGCCCGCCCAATCGTCACAGCACACCCAGCCGAGCCGACCCACGGCTTAGCGCGATCTCCATCACACCGCAGCACCGCATGCTACAGAATTGCGGCATGCAGGCGACCGACCATCCGCTGGGTTCGCGGAAGCGCACGGAGTTCCTCGACGCCGGCATGCCACTGACGTGACGTCGTTCCGGGGGGATCGACAACCGAACAGGCTCAACAGGCGCACGTTCCTCGGCTTCGCCGGGGCGACGGCGCTCGGCGCTGCGGGGCTTTCGGCGGCCTGTTCCTCGAAGAAGTCCGACGACGGCGATGCGGGCGCGGTGACCGTTCGGCACCAGTTCGGCGAGACGACCATCCCCGCGCCGCCGAAGCGCGTCGTGAGCGCAGGCTACACCTGCCAGGACGATCTGTTGGCGGTAGGGATCGTGCCGATCGCGGTGACCAACTGGTTCGGCGACCAACCGTTCGGGGTGTGGCCGTGGGCTCAGCCCAAGCTGGGTGACGCCAAACCGGTCGTGCTCAACCTGGACAACGGAATACAGGTCAACCAGATCGCCCGCCTCAGACCGGATCTGATCGTGGCCACCGACGCCGGCGTGGATGCCGACACCTACCAGAAGTTGTCGGCGATTGCCCCAACCGTTCCGCAATCCGGCGGCGACGCGTTCTTCGAGCCGTGGAAGGACCAGGCCGCGGCGGTCGGAGAAGCCGTGTTTCAGGCCGAGCAGATGAAGTCACTCGTGGCGGCGGTGGACAAGAGATTCTCCGAAGTGGGCACCAAGTATCCGCAATTCAACGGCAAGGAAGTGTTGCTGCTGGAAGGCACGCTGCACCAAGACAATGTGGTGGCTTCCGTGGCCCGCTGGCGCACCGAATTCTTGACTCAGATGCATCTGGTCGTCGCCGACAACATCAGCTCCTTCACCGTCGACCCGCAGCGTGCCTTCATTCCGCACAAACAGATCAAAGACGTACTGGGCGCCGTGGATGTGTTGATTTGGAGGACCAACACCGACGAAGACCGGCTCGCGTTGCTGGCCGACCCGGACGTCTCGGCACTGGGGACGCGCAACGTGTTCACCACAAAGGATCAAGCCGGCGCGCTGGCCTACGCCTCGCCGCTGAGTTACCCACTGGTGGCCGACCAACTGCCACCGCTCATCGCGAAGGCGCTGGGCTGAAGTGGTTGCCGCACTTCATATTCGGTGATTTTTTGCCAACCGGTCTGAGCGTACGCTAAGGCACCTCTGGCAGAGCTCGAAGACAGGTGGCCACAGCCGTTCAGCGGGGTTACCGTCGAGTAATGAGCGTGGCAACGGATTCGGCAGTGAACGCTGACCTCTCGGCCCGTATCACTGACTACGGCGACCAAGCGCTGCTCTTGCAGTTCGACAGCAGCACTGACGTTTTGGCATGCGCAGCCGCCGTACGCGAAGCCGCGCTGCCTGGTGTGCAGGACATCGTGCCCGCGTCCCGCACGGTTCTGCTCAAACTCGACGGGTCGCGCTGGCAGAGCAGTGTCCGCAATCGGCTGACCAAGCTGAGGGTGAGCGCTGGTTCGGTGCCGGCTTCGCCACCTGCCGGGCGCGTCGACCTGGTGATCGACGTCGTTTACGACGGCCCCGACCTCGACGATGTCGCCCGCCACACCGGACTGAGCCCGGCCGAAGCGGTCGACGCCCACACCGCCACGCCGTGGCAGGTGGCCTTCGGCGGATTCGCTCCCGGATTCGCCTACCTCGTCGGCGGTGACCCTCGCCTGGCGGTGCCGCGACGGCCCGACCCCCGCCCATCGGTGCCGACCGGATCTGTCGGTTTGGCAGGCGAATTCAGCGGTATCTACCCGCGTAGATCACCGGGCGGCTGGCAATTGATCGGCCGCACCGACGCCGTCATGTGGGACATCAACCGGCCCGACCCGGCCTTGCTGACGCCGGGCATGTGGGTCCAATTTCGGATCGCCGACTGAAGAGCAAGGAGGTCACGTGCCGAAGTTGGAGATACTGCGTACCGGACCGCTGGCGCTGATCCAAGACCTCGGCCGGGTGGGATTCGCGCACCTCGGCGTCACCAGGTCCGGCGCCGCTGACCGGCGTGCCCATACATTGGCGAACCGGTTGGTGGCCAACCCCGACGACCGCGCAACCATCGAAGTAACCCTGGGCGGCTTCGCGGCGCGCGTGTCCGGCGGCGCTGTGGCCATCGCCGTTACCGGCGCCGACGCTGAGCCCGTGGTGAACGGAACGCTGTGCGGCGTCAACAGCATTCATCACGTGCGCGATGGAGACGTGATCTCGCTGGGGACGCCGCGCGCCGGCCTGCGCAGCTATCTGGCGGTGCGTGGCGGTCTCGACGTCGAACCGGTACTGGGGTCACGCAGCTACGACGTGCTGTCGATGATCGGGCCACCGCCCCTGCGAACCGGTGAGATGCTACCGATCGGCGAGCACACCGCTGACTACCCGCCGGTCGATCAGGCTCCGGTCCAGGCGATCGACGAACACCTGGTCGAGGTGAACGTGGTGCCGGGGCCGCGCGAAGACTGGCTGGTCGATCCAGATGCGGTGGTGCACACGATCTGGATGGCCTCCGACCGCAGCGATCGGGTGGGAATGCGATTGGAAGGACGGCCGCTGCGGCATCGCCGACCGGATCGCCAGTTACCCAGCGAAGGTACTGTTCGCGGTGCGATCCAATTGCCGCCCAATGGTCTACCCGTCATCTTGGGTCCTGATCACCCGGTAACCGGTGGATATCCGGTGGTCGGCGTGGTGACCGAAGACGACATCGACAAGGTGGCGCAGATTCGTCCCGGACAGTATGTGCGGTTGCATTGGTCGCGCCCCCGCAAGCCGCTGTCCGTATTGCGCAGCGCCGTCGCAACGCGCTGAGCTTTTAACCCGTCAACTGATAGACAGGCACCGTGCGCAGCAAGGTACACACCGCCCGCCTGGTGCATACTGCCGACCTGGACAGCGAAACCCGGCAAAGCGCCCGCCGGATGGTCATCGAGGCGTTCGCCGGTGAAATCACCGAGACGGACTGGGACCATGCCCTAGGTGGAATGCACGCGCTGATCTGGCGCCATGGCTCAATCATCGCGCATGGCGCAGTGGTGCAACGGCGACTCGTGCACTGCGGCAACTCGTTTCGCTGCGGATATGTCGAAGCCGTCGCAGTTCGGGAGGACTGGCGCGGCCAGGGACTGGCCATCGCGATCCTCAACGCCTGTGAGCAGGTGATCCGTGGCGGTTATCCGCTCGGAGCGCTCAGTGCCTCCGAGCGCGGCCGCCGGCTGTTCACCGCACGCGGCTGGCTGCCCTGGCGCGGCCCGACCTCGGTGCTGACGCCGCACGGCCCGACCCGCAGCCCGGACGACGACGGCTCGGTTTTCGTCTTGCCGGTGAGCGCGAAACTGGACACTTCGGCGGACTTGATGTGTGACTGGCGCGACGGCGACGTCTGGTAGTTCGGTATCCAGGTAGCTCACTGGCCGTCAGCGGCTCGGTGATCGCTATTTCACGCCCGGCTAACGCTCGCCGCTGTCGGCTTAACAAACCACTCATAGCGTGGGCGGAGTCATTTCAAGTCGTGACTATTCGTATCTATGCAGAGTCGAAGCATGAGGAGAGTGCATGCCGCGCACGCACCGCATTTCGCACTGGGACCCTGAAGACAGCGCGGCGTGGGAAGCAGGTAACAAGGACATCGCCCGCCGTAACCTCATCTGGTCAGTCGTCGCCGAGCACCTCGGCTTCTCGGTGTGGTCGATCTGGTCGGTCATGGCGCTGTTCATGCCGCAAGCCATCTACGGCTTCTCCACCGCCGACAAATTCCTGCTCGGTGCGACCGCAACACTGGTCGGTGGTTTTCTGCGTATCCCCTACACCCTGGCCACGGCGAAGTTCGGTGGCCGCAACTGGACCGTGTTCTGCGCAGCCGTACTGATTGTTCCCACCGTGACGACGATGTGGCTGCTGGCCCACCCCGGGTTACCGCTGTGGCCGTATCTGGTGTGCGCGGCTCTGGCCGGTTTCGGCGGCGGCAACTTCGCGTCGTCGATGACCAACATCAATGCCTTTTACCCGCAACGGCTCAAAGGTTGGGCGCTCGGCATCAACGCCGGCGGCGGCAACATCGGGGTGGCCGTGATCCAACTGGTGGGCCTGCTGGTCATCGCCGTCGCCGGCAACCGAGCCCCTTACTGGGTGTGCGCCGTCTACCTGGGTCTGCTGGCGACCGCCGGTTTCGGTGCCGCGCTGTTCATGGACAACCTCGACCAGCACGAGATCGACCTGAGTGCCATGCGGAAAGTGCTCACCGTGCCGGACTCCTGGGTGATCTCGCTGCTCTACATCGGCACCTTCGGTTCGTTCATTGGATTCTCGTTCGCCTTCGGCCAAGTACTGCAGATCAATTTCGTCGAGGCCGGCGAAACCACCGCACACGCGTCGCTGCACGCCGCGCAACTGGCGTTCCTCGGTCCGCTGTTCGGGTCGGCGAGCCGGGTGTACGGCGGAAAGTTGGCCGACCGCATCGGCGGCGGCCGCGCCACCTTGGCGGCTTTCGCGCTGATGATTTTGCCGACGGTGCTGCTGGCCGCCACCGGTTCCTACGACGACGTCCCCGACAACGTCGAAGGCGTCACAATGATCGGCTACGTCGCTGGCTTCATCGCGCTGTTCATTCTGTCCGGAATCGGCAACGGCTCGGTGTACAAGATGATTCCGTCGATCTTCGAAGCGCGCAGCCGCTCGCTGAGCTTGACTGAAGCCGACCGCCGGCGTTGGTCGCAAGCGATGTCCGGGGCACTGATCGGGTTCGCCGGCGCGGTCGGGGCGCTCGGCGGCGTCGCCATCAACCTGGTGTTACGACAGTCTTATCTGTCCAGCGGCTCGGCGACGACGGCGTTTTGGGTGTTCACCGGCTACTACGTTGCCGCTGCGGTCCTCACCTGGGCCCGATACGTTCGCCACCCCGCGGCTCACGCCGTGCCGGCGCCTCATACCGTGGCTCCCCCTACCGCGACGGAGCGCACCGCTGCCGTGACGCTTCGATGATGGCCGTCACCGCGAAGGTAAGTGCGGTCGCATCATGGAGCAACGGGTCGGCAATTCGTCGGTAACGCCACTGAAATCTGCTTAACTTACACACGTCATATGAGTCACCCAGATTCAGTGTCGCTCACCGGCTATCGGATAGCGGTCACCGCTGCCCGCCGCGCTGAGGAGTTGTGCGCGCTGCTGCGCCGCCACGGCGCAACCGTCTGTAGCGCCCCGGCGATCACCATGGTGTCGCTGCCGGATGATGACGAACTGCAGCGTTGCACCGAGGCGTTGATCGCCGACCCGCCGGATGTTCTGATCGCGACGACGGGAATCGGGTTTCGCGGGTGGATCTCTGCGGCCGAGGGGTGGGGGCTGGCCAACGAACTCATGACGGCTCTGTCGAAGGCCTTGGTGGTGGCCCGCGGGCCGAAGGCGACCGGCGCGCTGCGGGCAGCCGGTCTGCGCGAACAATGGTCGCCGAAGTCGGAATCGTCGCGTGACGTGCTCGCGTATCTGCTGCAGGCCGGAGTCGACGGTCAATCGATCGCTCTGCAGTTGCACGGCGCCACCGACGATTGGGACCCGTTCCCGGAATATGTCACCGAATTGCGCGCCGCCGGAGCCGAGGTTGTTCCGATCCGGGTGTACCGCTGGCTTCCGGCGCCCCGGGCCGGTGAATTCGACCAGCTGGTCACCCAGATCGCTCAGCGCCAGGTCGACGCCGTCGCGTTTACCTCCGCACCGGCGGCCGCCGCGACGCTGCTGCGTGCCAGCGAGCTCGGGCTGTCCGACAAGATGATCGACGCGTTGCGCTCCGACGTCCGAGCGATGTGCGTCGGCCCCGTCACGGCACAACCGTTGGTGCGGTTGGGTATCCCGACTTCGGCACCGGAACGAATGCGGTTGGGCGCGTTGGCTCGCCATATCGCCCAGGAACTTCCGGCACTCCGATCGCGCACGGTCTACGCCGCCGGGCACGTCGTGGAGATACGCGGTTCCTGCGTACTGGTGGACGGGACGGTCAGATCGCTGTCGCCGTCGGGTATGGCGACGCTGCGGGCACTGGCCAGCCGTCCGGGCACCGTGGTGTCGCGCTCGGAGTTGTTGCGGGTACTACCGGGTAACGGGAGCGACACTCACGCTGTGGACACTGCGGTGCTGCGACTGCGGGCAGCTCTGGGCGACAAAGACATTATCGCCACCGTCGTCAAACGCGGTTACCGGCTGGCGATCGACGACGAGTACGGGGTGGCCTAACTTCGGCTCAAGTGTCCGGCTCTGCGACTCACCTGCGCGACGCCGCCGGTGACGCGGGTGCGGTACACCGGTACCGAGATCGTCGGGTCGTCCAGGCAGCTGCCGTCGTCGAGTGCGAAAGCTTGTTTGCCGATCGGCGTTTGGACCATTGCCCGCCCGCCGCGGTCCCCAACCAGCCCTCGCGAGTTCACCGCGGCGCCGGAGAACGGGTCGATATTGCCGATGGCGCGCAGCGATCCGTCGTCGAGGCGGAACAGCGCCGCCTGCGCACCGTCCGGCAGCAGGACCCCAACCCCGCGGCCGGTGATCAGATAATCGTACGGGCAGGCCGCAATCCAGGCGTCGCTCTCAGGTGCCTGAAGTTCGATGCCGTCGTCAAGCAAAGTCATGAGTTAACCTCTCGTCCAGACGCTTTCATGCCCGAATCCGCGGCATCCCGATCAACACGGAGTCGGTATCCCCCCGCTGCGCAGCAGCTGGTCTCTTGCGTCCGTTGTTTTCGGTGAATGTCACTGTCGGATCAGGGGTATCCGGGGCGTTGACGAACGAGACGAAGCGGGACAGCTTGTCCGGATCTTCCAGCACACCCGCCCACTCGCACTTGTAGTTCGCCACGTGCCGAACCATCGCCGCTTCGAATTCTCCAGCGAGCCCCAATGAGTCATCGCAAATCACCTCGCGCAGGTGGTCCAGTCCGCCCTCCATCGATTCAATCCACGGTGCGGTGCGTTGCAGCCGGTCGGCGGTGCGGATGTAGAACATCAAGAACCGGTCGACGTAGCGGATCAACGTCTCCTCGTCGAGGTCACTCGCAAGCAACTGGGCGTGCCTGGGGTTGAACCCGCCATTCCCGCCGACATACAAGTTCCAGCCCTGCTCGGTGGCGATGACGCCGACGTCCTTGCCGCGTGCCTCGGCGCACTCCCGTGCGCAGCCCGAGACGCCCAGCTTGATCTTGTGCGGCGCGCGCAGACCTCGGTAGCGCAACTCCATGTCGATGGCCAGCTGCACCGAATCTTGTTGCCCGTACCGGCACCAGTCAGTTCCCACACAACTCTTCACCGTGCGAAGCGCCTTGCCGTAGGCGTGCCCGGATTCCATGCCGCCGTCGACCAACCGCTTCCAGATGGCCGGCAGCTGGTCGACCCGGGCACCGAACATGTCGATGCGCTGCCCACCGGTGATCTTGGTGTAGAGGCCGAAATCTTTGGCGATCTGGCCGATCAGAATCAAGTGTTCCGGTTCGATGCTGCCGCCCGCCACTCGCGGCACCACCGAATAGCTACCGTTCTTTTGGATGTTGGCCAGGAAGTGGTCGTTGGAATCCTGCAGCGCCGCCTGCTCGCCGTCGAGGATGTGCTCGGAGCTTGTCGACGCCAGGATCGATGCGACAGTCGGTTTGCAGATGTCGCAACCTTTGCCGGAGCCGAATCGCTTCAGCAGGCCGGAGAATGTGCGAATCGAAGTGGCGCTGATGATCTCGAAGAGCTCCGCGCGCGACTGACTGAAATGTTCGCAGAGCGCCTTGGACTGCTCGACTCCCGCGGAGTCCAGCAGTTGTTTGAGCATCGGTACGCACGAACCGCACGAGGTACCGGCGGAGGTGCAGGTTTTCAGGGCCGGCACGTCGGCGCATCCGTCGGCGATGGCAGCGCAAAGATCGGCTTTGGTGACGCTGTTGCAGGAACAGATCTGTGCCGCTTCCGGTAGCGCGCCCACACCGATTCCCGTCGTACCGCGGCCGTTCTGTGGCGGGGTGATCAAGGCGAGCGGGTCTCCGGGCAGCTGCGAGCCGACCATCGGCCGGAGCACTCCGTACGCCGAGGCGTCGCCGACCAGGATGCCGCCGAGCAGCGTCTTGGCATCGTCGGAGAGCACCAGCTTCGCGTAGGTGCGGCTGACCGCGTCGTTGACGACGACCTCGAGGCAGTTCTCGCCTGCGCCCATCGCGTCACCGAAGCTGGCGACGTCGACACCGAGCAGTTTCAGCTTGGTCGACATGTCGGCTGCGCCGAATTCCGCCTCACCGTGCAACAGCTGGTCGGCCACCACCTCGGCGCTGGTATAGCCCGGCCCCACCAAGCCGTAACAGCGCCCCGCGATCGCGGCGACTTCACCGACTGCGTAGATGTCCGGATCACTGGTCTGGCAAGTGGGATCGGTCAGTACACCGCCACGCTCGGCCAGCTTGAGACCGGCGGCCCTGGCCAGTTCGTCGCGCGGGCGGATGCCGGCGGCGAACACGACCAGCCCGGCGTCGATCACTTGGCCGTCAGACAGCTGCACGCGCACCGATTCAGAGCCGTCGCCGTGTTTCACGGCCTCGATCGAATCGGTGCCGACCCCGACGTGCAAGATGATGCCCAGCTCGCCGATCATCCTGCCTAGCAGCGCACCACCAGCTTCGTCGACCTGCTGGGCCATCAACCGCGGCATCATCTCAACGACGTGTGTGCACAGCCCGAACGTGCTCAGCGCGTTGGCGGCCTCCAAGCCGAGCAGACCGCCGCCGATGACCACACCGGCATCGGTGTGTCCGGCGGCCAAAGTGCGCTGCACGTCGGCGCGGATCCCGTCCAGGTCGTCGAGCGTGCGGTAGACGTGGCAGCCGGGCAGGTCGTGGCCGGGTACCGGTGGGACGAAAGCGTAGGAACCGGTGGCCAGCACCAACTGGTCGTAGGAAAACTGGCGGCCGTCGGTGGTGATCACCGATTTGCCGGCACGGTCGATCTCCACGACCCGGGCGTTGAGGATCAGCCGCACCCGCGAGTCGCCGGTGTAAGAGTTGCCCGGCAGCGCGAGCAGGCTGCGATCCCAGCTCTGGGTGTAGGAGGTCAGCCCCACCCGGTCGTAGGCGGCGTCACCCTCCTCGGCCAAGACGGTGATCTGTACCGGTGGATCGACGTCGCGCGAGCAGAGTGCTTCCACCAGCCGGTGGCCCACCATCCCGTGCCCAACGACCACGATCTGGCGCGGGAGACAGGGGCGCTCGACGGGAACCATGACCTAGAGGCTAGGAAGGCGGTGTTGCAAGAACGTCGCACGCTGTCACGCGGTGATGACAGTGTTCTCACACCCAACGTGCCGGGATGTGAGTCCGTTCGCTCACGGCGAACCCGCGGCGGAACTTTAGCGTACCCGACTCATGTTTACCGATATAGCAGGTCGGCGTGGGGCCGGCCGCCTAGATCGAGGAGACAACACATGAGCAATCTGACCTTGTGGTCGCGACCCGCCTGGAACACCGACCGCTGGCTGCGTGAGTTCTTCGGCCCCGCGGCCGCAAGCGACTGGGCCAAGCCACTGGCCGGCTTCAACCCCGCCGCTGAAATCGTCAAGGACGGCGACGACGCGGTAGTCCGGCTGGAGCTACCCGGCGTCGACGTCGACAACGACGTCAATGTCGAGCTGGTCGACGGCCGACTGGTCGTCCACGGCGAGCGCCGCGACGAGCACGCCGAAGAGAAGGAGGGCCGCACCCTGCAGGAAGTCCGCTACGGCTCGTTCCGGCGGTCATTCCAACTGCCGGCACATATCACCGGCGAAGCCGTCTCGGCCTCGTATGACGCCGGCGTGCTGACCGTTCGGGTTGCCGGCGCCTACGCGGGCGCACAGGCGCAGCGCATCGCAATCACCAAGTAGCGCGGTTTCAGGTCCGGTGGCGCACCCTCGCGCGCCACCGGACCTCCCCTAAACCGGCACGTTTCCGTCGAATGCGTCCGTAACATCCACTCCGGCGACGTGGAGCAGCCTGGAGACCTTCCCATCAAGTGCCTCACCAACGTCGGCGATCTCGGCCACGCCCAGGCTGCCGAATGCGGCGCTCGGCTGGTCCATCGTGAATACGGCGTTGCCGTCGGCGTCGCTGTAGACCAGCATGCGCAGCGGCGCGTACAGCAGCGCTCTAGGGTCGTGACGAAACATGGTCTCGGCGATGACATGGTTGCCGATCAGGTACTCGACGGCTCGGACGCGGTGCCCTGCGATGCTGAACAGCGGAGTTGCATCGATTCTGGCGTACACCATCAGGTCGTTGGGTGCACTCTCGGCGACGACGTGGCGCACCTGTGCCCAAGTGCCGCCCTCGGCAGCGATTCGGTGCATCGGCTCCGGGTCGAATGGTGGTGCTGCCTTCTCCAGAGCAGTAACGAACTGTTCGAACGCCACACCGGTGGCAATCTCAACTCGAGTGATGCGGTGCTGTTCGCGGTGAACTTCGGTCATCATGCCGCCTTCCGCTTTACGGTTCAATCAGCGAACCATGCAACAAGCTCATCTTACGGTTCGGTGACCGAACCTGCAAGGTAGGATTGCCGTGTGGCCCTGCCCCGCGAGTATTCGTCCGAAGTTTGTCCCATCGCCCGCTCCCTCGAGATCGTCGGGGAGCGCTGGACTCTGTTGATCGTGCGGGACGCGTTCTACGGCGTCCGGCGGTTCACCGACTTTCGCGCTCATCTCGGCATCCCCAAAGCCGTTCTAGCCGAGAGGCTTACCTTGCTGGTGGAAGAAGGCGTCCTACAGCGGGTCGCCGGCGCCAGGGGACGCGACGAATACGAGCTGACCGTCAAAGGCCGGCGATTGTGGCCCACGATCTGGTCGCTGATCGAGTGGGGCAACGAGAACTTTCTGACGCAGGCCAACCGGCGCACATACCGCCACGCGGATTGCGGCGGCACCATCACGTCCGTTCGGGTATGCGCAGAGTGCGGACAAAGTCCGGAAGTCACGGATCTCGTCGTGCACCCGCCACGCCGGCCCCTTGACCGCGGCATACGCGACGACCCGGTCAGCCGGACACTGCGCCGGCCGCACCGGCTGTTGGAGCCGATCAAAGCCTTATGACGGCGCAAGTCAAAGGACCAGCTCAGCTAGTGTGTGGGCAGGATGACGGAGACAGTGCTCGCCCGGGAGCTCACCGACCTGCCGGAGCAGATCCGGCAAGTGCCCGCGCCCCCGGTTCCGGTGCTGAAAGACCCCTACTCGCTGCGGGTCGCCGGAGTTGGAGACGCCGAACTTGTCGCGGAGTGGATGAACCGCCCACATCTGGCGGCGGCATGGGAATATGACTGGCCGGTGGCGAGGTGGCGCCGTCATCTGGAAGCACAGCTCGAAGGCGCCTACTCGCTGCCGCTGATCGGCGCCTTGCGCGGAGTCGACCGCGCCTACCTCGAGTTGTACCGAGCCGCAAAGGATTCGATAGCTGACCGTTACGACGCGCACCCGCACGACTTGGGTCTGCACGCGGCGATCGCCGACCAGCAATTCGTCAACCGCGGTTTTGCGCCGTTGCTGCTGCCGCGGATCGTGGCCAACGTGTTCGAGATCGAACCCGCCTGCCGACGGGTGATGTTCGACCCCGATCACCGCAACAACGCTGTCCGGCGTTTGTGTGAGTACGTGGGCTGCCGGTTTCTCGGCGAACACGATATGGCGAACCGCCGGATGGCGCTCTACGCGTTCGACCGCCCGAACAACGCCTCGTAGCCAGCGCAGTCAGTTCGGCGACGTCGGGCTGCGTCGCATCGGCCCGCGTGTGCGCGAATACCTCGGTGGCGCCGAGAGGTTCGATCAGCTGGCGCGGAAATCGTTCTGTCGCTTCAGCTTCGGCCGTCCACGCCACCACCTTGTCGTCGTAAGCTGCTTGCAGCAGACTTCAATAGCCGGCATCTTCTTCGCCGGCAGTGCTCATCTGTGCCACTCCTCAATCCCGGCCAAGCCGGCATCTTCGTCGCCGGCAGTGCTCATCTGTGCCACTCCTCAATCCCGGCCACGCCGGGATCTTCGTCGCCGGCAGTGCCATTCATGTGCTGACCGACTCGAGGTGGCGCTTGACCTCAAGTCGGCGCAACTTTCCCGATGACGTGCGGGGCAGTGACCCCGGAGACAGCAGCAGCACACTGGCCGGAACCACTCCGCACACCGACGCGACACGTCGCGTCACCTCGCTGCGGGCGCTCGCCTCGTCGCGTCCCCGGTACTCGGCAGCGACCACCAGGCCCGGCCGCGCCGTACCGTCTCCGGTTCCGACCGCAACGACCGCACCCGCCCGAACCCCGGGCACCTGCGCGGCAACCTGTTCGACTTCGGTCGGAAAGATGTTGCGCCCGGCCAACGAGATCAGTTCCTTGACCCGCCCGCACACCACCAGCCCGTCATCGGTGAGGTAGCCCAGATCACCGGTGGGAAACCAGCTCTGTTCGTCGAGTGCGGCCTCTCCGTGATAGCCCGTCATCATCGACTGACCGCGGATCTGAATTTCACCGACGTCGTCGTCGTCGATTCCGTCCCGGGCGGCGATGCGGACCTGCATGCCGGTGATGGGTGGCCCGAGGACCGCGTGCTGAGTGGTGCGATCAGCGGCGCCAGGATCGTCAACGCGCAAACCGACGCCGGGCGCGGGCATCGTCACCGCGCAGGCCGCTTCCGCAAGTCCGTAGGCCGGCGCGGCGGCGCCGGCGGGAAAGCCGAACCGCGCCATCGCATCTGTGAAACGAGCCAAGCCGGCACAGTCGACCGGCTCGCCCCCATTTATGGCGACACGAACGCTGCCGAGATCCACGTCGCTCACCCGGCGCGCGTACTTACCGATGAGGTTGTACGCGAAATTGGGCCCCGCGGTGATCGTGGCCCGGCTTTCGGACAGCCAGCTCAACCAGCGAAATGGCGCAGCGGTGAATGCCGCTGTAGGCGCGAGCCAGAACGATGCACCCGTTACCGCACCGCTGAGCAACATCATCAGACCCATGTCGTGGTACAGCGGCAGCCATGAGCAGCCAGCGTCAGCCGAGGCGTCGATGCCCAAGCGCTGGGTCAAGCCGCGCAGGTTAGCGAGCACGGCCTGCGGGCTCAGCACCGCCGTCCGCGGGATGCCCGTCGAACCCGCCGTACCTTGCAGGACGGCGGCGACACAAGCGTGCGGAGCCGCGGTGGTCTCCGTGTCACCGCCTCGACCGACTGCCGACGCATCGAGCACCGTGACTGGGGACTGGCTCGCGTACAGCAGGTCGAGTTCGGCGCCGCCGCTGAAAACCGTGCCGACGCCGATATCGATGAAGCGGCGCAGTGTCGCCTCGGCCCATCGGTCCGGATCCGCGCCGCGCACGACGCCGGGCAGAATCGACACACCGAAGCCCGCCAGCAGACCGCCCAGCACCGCCGCCACCACATCCACGCCGGCCTCTCCGACCACGCCGACAGCCCTGCCCACCGCGTTGTCGTCGTTGCTGACGCGCGCGGCGACGGTGGCCGCCCGGCTGTACACCTCCGGCCACGGAAACCGCAGCCACCGGTCGCTGCCGCGGTCGAAGATCATCAGGTCGCAGCGCGAGCCGGTCATCGCCTCGGTGAGCGCCGACGCGAGCACGTTCACGTTTGCGCCTTGGTTCTGATCACACCGTCGAGTTCACCGATTGTGTTGCAGGTCAACAGATCCTCTTCAGACAACGCCAAACCGAGGCGGTCTTCGATAGCCATCATGCCGACAGCGATCGCGACAGAGTCCAAGCCGAGATCGTCGATCAGGTGTGAGTCCGGGGTGATTCGAGAGACGTCGACATTAAGGTCGTCACGGAGGATCGCCGCCAAACCCGAGCTCACGCCGGAGCATTCCATGGCGACGGAGTATATACACTCCAAGTATGGTTAGGCTAGCCTCGGTCGCGCTGCCGGGGCGGAGCATTTCCGCAGTTCTGGCCGGACGCAGCTGCGAGGCGAAAACCGTTGTCCGGCATCGTGCTTCGGCGAGATCCAGCGGGTCGGCGCTCGCCTGAGCCGCCCTTGCCGTACCGGAACGCGGAAGGAGCCGCACGTCACACGTTGTGATTCCGGACACCGTCGAGCGCAGGTGAATCTGATTTTCGACCGCAGCGACACTACGCCGCAGAGTTGTGCGGCGGCCCCCGAGGCGCCCCGCGGCGGCGCCGCGTCCACACTGATGTGTTCCGACCCGCAGATCCGCCGGCCTACGACGGACCCTGATCCCCAATAGCGTTGCACAGCAGGATAACTCCGTCCTTGCCATGCGCCCGCGCGCAAAGTGCCTCGGAAACTTTGTCACCGACGCGCGGCGGGTAATGGTTCGATGACCTGGTGGGTACGCCTCGGGCGCGGGCGAACCCGGCCGGATTCTCGCACGACCCCCCGCGGCGGCTGGTCGCCAGATTTGAGTACCCTTCGAGCAGGGTCACAGAAGAGGATTAACAGCAGATGAGCGCACCTACGACGAACCGTCCCGGTACCGGCGTCTTCTCCTCCAAACGCGCGCAGATCGCGCAGCGAACGCTGCGCACCGACCGCTGGTGGAAAGCCCCGCTGTTGACCGACCTCGGGTTGGCGACGTTCATCATCTACGCGGCCATCCGGGCGTTCTGGGGCAGCTCTTACTGGGTCGACGACTATCACTACTTGACGCCGTTCTACTCCCCGTGCATCAGCTCGTCATGTGCGCCCGGCGCCAGCCACCTCGGCGTCTGGTTCGGACACTTCCCGTGGTGGATCCCGTTGGGCAGCCTGGTGCTGCCCTTTTTGCTCGGTTTCCGGTTGACCTGCTACTACTACCGCCGGGCTTACTACCGATCGGTGTGGCAATCTCCCCCCGGATGCGCTGTGGCAGAACCGCATTCGACTTACACCGGCGAGACGCGGCTTCCGCTGATCATCCAGAACAGTCACCGGTACTTCTTCTACATCGCGTGTGTTGTATCCGTACTCAACACCTACGACGCGATCAAGGCTTTCCACTCGCCCGGCGGATTCGGCTTCGGGCTAGGCAACGTCGTCCTGGTCACCAACGTGGTCCTGCTCTGGGTGTACACGTTGTCGTGTCACTCCTGCCGCCACATCGCCGGTGGCCGGCTCAAGCACTTTTCCAAACACCCGGTGCGGTACTGGCTGTGGACGCAGGTCAGCAGGATCAACACCCGCCACATGCAGTTCGCGTGGATCACGCTGGGCACCCTGGTGCTCACCGACTTGTACGTTTCGCTGGTGGCCAGCGGTGTGATTCACGACTTGCGATTCGTCGGCTGAGCGCGATCTTCGAAGTTAACAAGTAGATAGTTGAGCGAGGTTTCATGACTGAGGTCGAACGGCACTCCTACGACGTAGTGGTGATTGGTGCCGGCGGCGCTGGGCTGCGCGCGGTGATCGAGGCTCGCGAACGTGGCTTGAAAGTGGCAGTCGTAACAAAGTCGTTGTTCGGCAAAGCCCACACGGTGATGGCCGAGGGCGGCTGCGCGGCTTCAATGGGAAACACCAACCCCAAAGACAACTGGAAGACCCACTTCGGCGACACGATGCGGGGTGGCAAATTCCTGAACAACTGGCGGATGGCCGAACTGCACGCCAAGGAAGCGCCGGACCGGGTGTGGGAGCTGGAGACCTACGGCGCGTTGTTCGACCGCACCAAAGACGGCCGGATCAGCCAGCGCAACTTCGGCGGGCACACCTACCCGCGGCTGGCGCACGTCGGTGACCGCACCGGCCTGGAGTTGATCCGCACCATGCAGCAGAAGATCGTGTCGCTGCAACAAGAAGACCACGCCGAACTCGGTGACTACGAGGCGAGGATCAAGGTATTCGCCGAGTGCACCATCACCGAGCTGCTCAAAGACAACTCGGGTACGGGCGCCCCGGGCGAGCAAGGTGTCATCGCCGGGGCATTCGGCTACTGGCGGGAAAGCGGCCGGTTCGTCTTGTTCGAGGCGCCGGCAGTGGTACTGGCCACCGGCGGGATCGGTAAATCGTTCAAGGTGACGTCCAACTCCTGGGAGTACAGCGGCGACGGGCACGCGCTGGCGCTGCGAGCCGGCGCCACGCTGATCAACATGGAGTTCGTCCAGTTCCACCCGACCGGCATGGTGTGGCCGCCGAGTGTCAAAGGCATCCTGGTCACCGAAGGTGTCCGCGGTGACGGCGGAGTGCTGAAGAACTCCGAGGGCACGCGCTTCATGTTCGGCTACATCCCGTCGGTCTTTAAAGGTCAGTACGCCGAAACCGAACAAGAGGCCGACCAGTGGCTCAAAGACAACGACTCGGCCCGTCGCACGCCGGACCTGTTGCCCCGTGACGAAGTGGCTCGCGCCATCAACTCCGAAGTCAAATCGGGTCGCGGCACCCCGCACGGCGGTGTGTACCTGGACATCGCCTCGCGCCTGACGCCTGCGGAGATCAACCGGCGGCTGCCCTCGATGTATCACCAGTTCAAGGAGCTGGCGGGGGTCGACATCACCAAGGAGCCGATGGAAGTCGGGCCCACCTGCCACTACGTGATGGGCGGCGTCGAGGTCGACGCCGACACCGGAGCAGCCACGGTCCCCGGGCTGTTCGCCGCCGGCGAGTGCTCCGGCGGGATGCACGGCTCGAACCGGCTGGGCGGCAACTCCCTGTCGGACCTACTGGTGTTCGGCCGGCGCGCCGGCTTGGGCGCCGCAGACTACGTCCGGGCGCTGAGCAGCCGGCCGGTGGTCTCCGAGGCCGCGGTAGAGGCCGCTGCGAAGCTTGCGCTCGCACCGTTCGAAACGGCGACCAACGGCTCGGCGGCGGAGAACCCGTACGCCTTGCAGTTGACGCTGCAGGACTTGATGAACGACCTGGTGGGCATCATCCGCAACGCCGATGAGATCTCCCAGGCCCTCGACCGGCTCAGCCAATTACGCGAGCGGTTCAAGCACATTCACGTGGAAGGTCACCGTCAGTACAACCCCGGCTGGAACCTGGCCATCGACCTGCGCAACATGCTGCTGGTCAGCGAATGCGTCGCCAAGGCCGCGCTGGAGCGCACCGAAAGCCGCGGCGGACACACCCGCGACGACCATCCGGCGATGGACTCTTCCTGGCGCAAGCTGCTGCTGGTGTGCAAGGCCAGCGGCGACGACGTGATCCCCGAGGTCGAGGTCACCCGCGAGGACCAGGAGCCGATGCGGCCGGATCTGCTGGAGTTGTTCGACATCTCCGAGCTGGAGAAGTACTACACGGACGAAGAGCTGGCCGAACACCCAGGACGGAGAAGCTGACATGACCTACAACGCAAGCCTGCGAGTGTGGCGCGGCGACGGAGCCGGCGGTGCGCTGCAGGACTTTCATGTCCAGGTCAACGAGGGTGAGGTGGTGCTCGACATCATTCACCGCCTGCAGCAGACCCAAACACCTGACCTCGCGGTGCGGTGGAATTGTAAGGCCGGCAAGTGCGGCTCGTGCTCGGCTGAGATCAACGGCAAGCCGCGCTTGATGTGTATGACACGGATGTCCACTTTCGCCGAGGACGAGGTCGTTACGGTGACGCCGCTACGAACCTTCCCGGTGATACGCGACCTCGTCGCGGACGTTTCGTTCAACTACGAGAAAGCCCGCGAAGTACCGTCTTTCGCGCCGCCCAAGGAGCTCCAGCCCGGTGAGTACCGGATGGCGCAGGAGGACGTTGCGCGTTCGCAGGAGTTCCGCAAGTGCATCGAGTGCTTCCTCTGTCAGACCGTTTGTCACGTAATCCGCGACCATGACGAGAACAAGAAGGCGTTCGCCGGCCCGCGCTATCTGATGCGGGTAGCGGAGCTGGACATGCACCCGCTGGACACCGTAGACCGGCGCAACCAGGCGCAAGAGGAGCACGGACTCGGTTACTGCAACATCACCAAGTGCTGCACTGAGGTCTGCCCCGAGCACATCAAGATCACCGACAACGCCCTGATTCCGATGAAGGAGCGCGTGGTCGACCGGAAATACGATCCGGTGGTGTGGCTGGGCAACAAGCTGTTCCGCCGCTGACTGGGTTGGATCACAGCTAGTGGGGGTAGCCTCACGGATGGCCGAATTTGACCGGGCGACTATCTACGACCGGAAAGGCAGCAGTGATGACGTTACGCAAGCCCACCAGCATCAACGAGATCCGGCACGCGATCGAAGAGTTGTCTGCGCGAGCTGATCTGGCGCACAAAGAAAACCGGCACGACGACGCGCGCGAGATCGAGCAGCGCATCCAGGGCTACCGCGACGAACTGAGCCAACGGCCCTGACGAAGTCCGGGCTCAGGCACCCAGCCGTCGAAAGCCGCTGCGGTGGAATACAATCGGCGCAACTTCAGGATTGACGCGGACATCGTTGACAAGCAGCACGACGATAGTGTGATCGCCGGCGGGGATCAATTGCTCGATGGCACTTTCCAGCCACACACTCGTGCCCTTGATGAACACCGCTCCGACCTCGTTGGATTCGGTTTCCAGTCCCGCGAAACGGTCGCCGGTCTTCGCGGCCAGTGTCCGCACGGCTTCGTCATGGGCTTCACCGAGCACGCTGATACCTAAGCGTGGAACGCCCTTGAGCTTCGGCCACGTCGTCGATGTGTTCTGAACGCAAAACGACACCAGCGGCGGGTTCAGTGAAACCGGCACAAAGGTGCTGGCCGCCAACCCCTCCCGCACTCCGTCGACCTCGGCCGCGATCGCCACCACCCCGGACGGGAAGTGCCCGAACGCCTCCCGAAGCGAGGACGGTGTCAGCTTGCTTGTCGAGTTCACCGGCTTCTCTGTCGGATGAGCGGACCAAAAGAAATAGAGCGGGCCAATAAGGTAGTGCCGACCTTACTCGGCGGGCATCGCGACGTCAGCAGTACGCGGCGAGTGGCCGTGGGCCGCCGCAACATCGGGATGTGCGCGCAGTCTGCTTTTCCAGGCGTTGCGGCCGTATACCGAGAAAATCGGATCGGCCGGATCTGTCCGTGCCCGGGCTCGATCGGCCAGTTCGCCAGGCAATGACAAGACAGGTATCTGCGCGTCGAGGCGGGGGTTGAAGAAATACGGCACCGAGATTCGCTCCCGGAACGGCCGGCTCAAGTGCACCCGATGCTCGGTCGCGCGGAGGTAGCCCCCAGTCGCCACTTCCAGCAGCTCGCCGATGTTGACGATGAAGGCGCCGTCTTTGGGCGGAACGTCGATCCAGTTTCCCTGGGGGCTGCGGACCTGCAGTCCGTCGCTCTCCGGTTCAGCCAGCAGCAAGGTGAGCACACCGGAGTCCCGATGCGCCCCCACCCCTTGTTCAGTGGCAGCGCGCGCCGGATAGCGCACGATCTTGATCAGCGTCGCCGGGGCATCGGCAAATGCCGCGTCGAACGCATCGGCGGGGCTGCCGAGCGCGCTGGCCCACCATGCCAGTAGCGTGCGCGCCACGCCGGAGAGCGCAGCGTCCCATTCGGCGACGATGTCCGGCAGTTCGGGCAGCGCGGTAGGCCACTGGTTGGGCCCCTGCAACCAGAAGTAGTCGGGTCTGCCGGGGCCGCCGATCGGGCTGCGTTCAGGACCGATGTCGATCTGCTCTCGCCAGTCCACTGCACCACGGGTCAGTTCGCCGCCCAGTCGGGTGTAGCCGCGGAAGTGCGGGCTGCGCACCATCGCGATGGCGTCCTTGTCGGCCTGCGGGAGCGCGAAGAACCGGCGCGCCGCCCGGAGCATCTCGCCGGACAACTGCGCCGGCACTCCGTGGCCGGTCAGGTAGAAGAAGCCGACGTCATGCGCGGCTGCCCGCAGCCGCTCCCGCAGGTCGGCGGCCTCGTCGCGCAGGTCCACCACGGGCAGTGCGCAAGCATCTGACCTGCGAGCTGCCACGGTCATCACGCCACCATCATCACCGCAGGTATCCCGACATGCCACCGTCCTGATCGACGTGAGTCCAACCGGTTGGTTGGATAACTGATGCTATTTACCTCACATCAACTTGCGTTGACTTCCCAACCGTTATAGTTTTGAGCCTGTTACTGGTGGGTAACTTAACCCTAGTACCCAACCATGAAGTGGCATTCTCATCGAGGAGGAAGCAGTGAGCCACTACAAGAGCAATGTCCGCGACCAGCAGTTTAACCTGTTCGAGGTTCTCGGAGTCGACAAAGCGTTGGGCGAAGGCTCCTACAGCGACCTGGACGCCGACGTGGTTCACGAGATGCTGACGGAGATGAGCCGACTGGCCGAGGGCCCGGTCGCCGAGTCGTTCGTCGAGGGCGACCGCAATCCGCCCGTCTTCGATCCGAAGACACACTCTGTCGAGTTGCCCGAAACGTTCAAGAAGTCCGTGCTCGCAATGATCGAGGCGGGCTGGGACAAAGTCGGCATCGACGAGGCGCTCGGCGGCATGCCGATGCCCAAGGTGTTGGTATGGGCCTTGCACGAGCACGTCCTCGGCGCCAACCCGGCGGTGTGGATGTACGGCGGCGGCGCCGGCTTCGCCAACATCCTCTACCACCTCGGCACCGAAGAGCAGAAGAAGTGGGCTGTGCTGGCCGCCGAGCGCGGCTGGGGCTCAACCATGGTGCTTACCGAGCCCGACGCCGGCTCCGATGTGGGTGCTGCCCGCACGAAGGCCGTCAAGCAGGACGACGGCTCCTGGCACATCGACGGTGTAAAGCGGTTCATTACGTCGGCCGACTCGGGCGACCTGTTCGAGAACATCTTTCACTTGGTCCTGGCGCGCCCCGAGGGTGCAAAACCGGGCACCAAAGGCCTCTCGCTGTTCTTCGTGCCGAAGTTCCACTTCGATCCCGAAACCGGCGAGATCGGTGAGCGCAACGGCGTGTACGTCACCAACGTCGAACACAAGATGGGCCTGAAGGTATCGGCGACCTGTGAGCTGTCCTTCGGCCAGCACGACGTGCCGGCCAAGGGCTGGCTGGTCGGCGAGGTACACGACGGTATCGCGCAGATGTTCGAGGTGATCGAGCAAGCTCGCATGATGGTCGGTACCAAGGCGATCGCCACGCTGTCCACCGGTTACCTGAACGCGCTGGAATACGCGAAGTCGCGGGTGCAGGGCGCCGACATGACCCAGATGACCGACAAGACCGCTCCGCGGGTGACCATCACCCACCACCCGGATGTGCGGCGCAGCCTGATGACGCAGAAGGCGTACGCCGAGGGCCTGCGCGCGCTCTACCTGTACACGTCGACCTACCAGGACGCCCCGGTTGCGCAGGCGGTGCACGGTGTCGACGCGGAGCTGGCGGTCAAGGTCAACGACCTGATGCTGCCGGTCGTCAAGGGAGTGGGCTCCGAGCAGGCGTACGCCAAATTGACCGAGAGCCTGCAAACCCTGGGTGGGTCCGGCTTCCTGCAGGACTACCCGCTCGAGCAGTACATTCGTGACTCCAAAATCGACTCGCTCTACGAAGGCACCACTGCAATCCAGGCACAGGACTTTTTCTTCCGCAAGATCGTCCGCGACAAAGGTGTCGCCCTGGCGCATGTGGCCGGACAGATCGACGAGTTCGTCAAGAGTGAGTCGGGCAATGGGCGCTTGAAAGGTGAGCGTGAGCTGCTGGCCACCGCACTGACCGATGTGCAGGCGATGGCGGCCTCGCTGACCGGCTACCTGATGGCCGCGCAGGAAGAAACGTCCAGCCTCTACAAGGTCGGCTTGGGCTCGGTGCGCTTCCTGATGAGCGTCGGCGACCTGATGATCGGCTGGTTGCTGCAGCGTCAGGCCGCGGTCGCCGTCGACGCCCTCGATGCCGGTGCCAGTGGTGCAGACCAGGCGTTCTACGAGGGCAAGGTCGCGGTGGCCTCGTTCTTCGCCAAGAATTACCTGCCGCTGTTGACCAGCACTCGGCAGGTGATCGAGACGTTGGACAACGACATCATGGAGCTCGACGAAGCCGCCTTCTGATCACCATCCGCGTTAAGTAAGCGAATCCCCGGCACATCCGTGATGTGCCGGGGATTCTCGCGTCGGGCGGCGTGGTGAAAAGGAAAGGGGCCGGCGCTGCATCCCCTCTGCGCAGCGGCGACCCCTTCAACCGACACGGCCCGATCCGTCGATTCCGGGGATGCCCCGCGTTGCCATCGGGTCGGGGGGTCGGACGACAACACGGAGCTATCCAACCAATCGGCTACCCCTCGACTTTTGTTACCAAACCCGCCGGCTACATGCCGAGCGCAGCGATGAGAGGAGGGGCGCGTCCATCAGGCTTCCAGAATGGCGGCGACGCCTTGACCACCGGCCGCGCAGATCGAGATCAGAGCGCGCACCGGCTGCCCATTCGATGCCGCCTTCTTCTCTGCAACCTGCTTAGCCGCCTGAGCCAGGATCCGCCCGCCGGTGGCCGCGAAGGGGTGCCCGGCCGCCAGCGACGATCCGTTGACGTTGAGCTTCGAGCGATCGATCGACCCCAACGCCGCGTCCAGTCCGAGCCGCTCCTTGCAGTACTCGTCGGACTCCCAGGCCTGCAGGTGTGCGAGCACCACCGAGGCGAAGGCCTCGTGAATTTCGTAGAAGTCGAAATCATGCAAGCTCAAACCGTTTCGGGCCAGCAACCGGGGTACGGCGTACGTCGGCGCCATCAGCAAGCCGTCGGCACCGCTGACGTAGTCGACCGCGGCGGTCTCGGCGTCGACGAAATAGGCCAGGGGTTCCAGCGAGTGCTCGGCGGCCCATTCTTCGCTGGACAGCAAGGCGACCGAAGCACCGTCAGTGAGCGGCGTCGAATTGCCCGCAGTCATGGTGGCATCACCCGCCTTGGCGCCGAATACCGGCTTGAGCTTGGCCAGCTTCTCCGCCGACGAGTCCGGCCGCAAGTTGTCGTCGCGGTAGAGCCCCAGAAACGGTGTCACCAGGTCGTCGAAGAATCCGCGGTCGTAGGCGGCGGCCATGTGGCGGTGGCTGGCGGCGGCCAGCTCGTCCTGGTCAACGCGCTTGATGCCGAATTGCTTGGCCGTGACGGCCTGGTGCTCGCCCATCGACAGTCCGGTGCGCGGTTCGCTGTTCACCGGGATCTCGATGCCCAGGCTGGCGGGCAGCTTCCCCACCAGCTTCAGCCGCTGCGTGTTGGACTTGGCGCGACGCAGTCCCAACAGAGCGCGGCGCAAGTTGTCGCCCAGACCGATCGGCGCGTCGGAGGTGGTGTCCACCCCGCCTGCTGCGGCGACGTCGTAGCGGCCCGCGGCAATGCCGTCGGCCGCGGCGATCGCCGCCTGCAGACCGGTACCACAGGCCTGCTGCATATCGAACGCCGGCGTATAGGACGACAGCGCCGAGCCCAGCACGCATTCCCGCATCAAGTTGAAGTCGCGGCTGTGCTTGAGCACCGCACCGCCGATGACGGCGCCCAGCGTCTCGCCGGCGAGGTCGAAGCGGTCGACCAGTCCGCCCAGGGCCGCGGTGAACATGTCCTGATTGGACGCCTCCGCATAGGCTCGGTCGGAGCGGGCGAACGGAATCCGGTTGCCGCCCAGCACCGCGACGCGTCGCCGCGACTGGTTGGACGTCTGTGATGTATCGGGGGCCACGTTTCTCTCCGTCAGTTGGGGTTATCCGCGGATAGGAGTCATACTACCCACTGTTCTTACTCTCCAGTAAGTTCGGTCCTCGGTACGGTCGCCGGCAGACGGCACGCTCGACAGGGAAGGCAGCAACTCAAGTGGCGCCCAAGGTTTCATCGGATCTTTTCTCCCAGGTCGTCAACTCTGCTCCAGGGACTTTCCTGGCCAAGCAGCTCGGCGTCCCGCAGCCTGAGACGCTGCGCCGCTACCGGGCCGGCGACCCGCCGCTAAGCGGCTCACTGCTGATCGGCGGCCAGGGCCGTGTGGTGGAACCGCTGCGGGCAGCGCTCGCCGCGGACTACGACCTGGTGAGCAACAATCTCGGCGGTCGGTGGGCCGATTCGTTCGGCGGGCTGGTGTTCGACGCCACCGGCATCACCACGCCGGCCGGCTTGAAGGCGCTCTACGAATTCTTCAATCCGCTGCTGCGCAATCTCGGCGCCTCCGGCCGGGTGGTCGTCATCGGCACCACTCCGGCCGAGACCGGCAACGCCGACGAGCAGATCGCACAGCGCGCTTTAGAGGGCTTTACCCGCTCCCTGGGCAAGGAGTTGCGGCGCGGGGCCACAGTGGCGCTGGTGTATTTGTCGCCTGATGCCAAACCGGCCGCCACCGGGCTGGAGTCGACGCTGCGGTTCATCCTCTCGGCGAAATCGGCTTACGTCGACGGGCAGGTCTTCTACGTCGGCCCGGCCGACGCCACGCCGCCGGCAGATTGGGACCGGCCGCTCGACGGCAAGGTCGCGATCGTGACGGGCGCCGCCCGCGGCATCGGGGCGACGATCGCCGAGGTCTTTGCGCGCGACGGCGCCAAGGTCGTGGTGATCGACGTCGAGGCTGCCGCCGAACCGCTCGCCGAAACGGCCACCCGAATCGGCGGGACGGCACTGACGCTCGACGTCACCGCAGAAGACGCGGTCGACCGGATCACCGAGCACTTGCGCCAGCACTACGACGGACGCGCCGACATTCTGGTCAACAACGCCGGCATCACCCGCGACAAGCTGCTGGCCAACATGGACGAGGCCCGCTGGGACGCGGTCAGCAACGTCAACCTTCTTGCGCCGCTTCGTCTCACCGAGGGATTGATAGACAACGGAACCATCGGGGAAGGCGGCCGGGTGATCGGGCTGTCCTCCATGGCCGGCATCGCCGGCAACCGCGGGCAGACCAACTACGCCACCACCAAGGCCGGCATGATCGGCCTGACTCAGGCGCTCGCCGCGAAGTTCGCCGATAAAGGCATCACCATCAATGCCGTCGCACCGGGGTTCATCGAGACGCAGATGACGGCGGCGATTCCGTTGGCCACCAGGGAGGTCGGCCGCCGACTCAACTCCCTGTTCCAAGGCGGTCAGCCCGTCGACGTCGCCGAGACCATCGCCTACTTCGCCAGCCCCGGATCAAACGCAGTGACCGGCAACACTATTCGAGTCTGCGGCCAAGCCATGCTCGGCGCCTGAGGAGATCGCAGTGACGCAACCAAGCGGACTGAGAAACATGCTGCGAGCCGCAGCGGGCGCGCTGCCGTTCGTGCCGCGCAACGACCAGTTGCCCACCCGTGCCGTCACCGTGAACGAGTTGCCCATCGACCGCTCGCACGTCGCCGCCTACGCCGCGGTGACCGGGTTGCGGTTCGGCGACACCGTGCCACTGACCTACCCGTTCGCGCTGACCTTCCCGACAGTCATGTCGGTGGTCACCGGATTCGACTTTCCCTTTCCCGCCATCGGCGCGGTGCACACCGAGAATCACATCGTGCAGTACCGGCCGATCGCGGTCACCGATACAGTCGGCATCTCCGTGCACGCGGACAACCTGCGCGAACACCGCAAAGGCATCCTGGTGGACATGATCACCGACGTCAGCGTCGGCAACGACACCGCCTGGCACCAGGTCACGACCTTCCTTCATCAGCAGCGCACCAGCTTGAGTGACCAGCCGAAACCGCCGCCGCAGAAGCAGCCGAAACTACCGCCGCCGAACACCGTGTTGCGGATCACGCCGGGACAGATCCGCCGCTACGCCTCGGTCGGCGGCGACCACAACCCGATCCACACCAGTTCGATCGGCGCCAAGCTGTTCGGTTTCCCCACCGCCATCGCGCACGGAATGTTCAGTGCAGCAGCAGTTCTGGCCAACATTGAGGGCCAGCTCGGCCCTGCCGTCAAGTATTCGGTGCGGTTCGGGAAGCCGGTGTTGCTGCCCGCTACGATCGGACTCTACGTCGATCGCACCCAGAGTGGGTGGGACTTGGTGCTGCGCAACATCACTAAGGGCTATCCGCATCTCACCGGCACGATCGAAGCTTTGGACTAGTCAAATCAGCGGCGACCCGCGGCGCCCGGCTCTGCCGCGCTTGCGATCGCCGCTAGCCCGATGGCGGCGACCCGCGGCGCCCGGCTCTGCCGCGCTTGCGATCGCCGCTAGCCCGAACCGGCGGCCGCGGTGGGCACGGACTCGACGACGTCGCGGTCACCGGGCGCACCTCTGAGTCCGCGCCAGAAGAGGTTGATCATCAGCTCGGCCGCGCCGTCGACGTCGGTGTCGCCGGTGCTGAGCCGGGTTGCGACCGCCTCACCGGCACCAACCAAAGCCACGGCCATCATGTCGAAGTCGATGCCCGGGTCGGGGTGTCGGGTGCCGCCACGTAACAGCCCGGCGACCAGTTCGTTGATCCGCTCGCGGCCCTCGCGCACGGTGTGCGCGAAAGTCTGGGAGTTAGTGGCCTGGGTGTACATCACGATCCACGACGCACGGTTCTCGTCGATGTAGCGCATGAACGACAAAATGACGTTGCGCAGCAGCCCTTTTGCACTTTGGTGCGCGTCGATGTCGGCGCTTACCGCGTCGATGAACCGGGTCAGTTCACGGTCGAGGCAGGCGCCGAACAAGTCCTCCTTCGAGCCGTAATACAGATATAGCATCGGTTTGGAGATCTGCGCCCTGGCCGCGATCGCATCCATGGACGTCTCGTGGTAGCCGTTGACCGAAAACATGTCGACGGCGGCGTCGAGCATCTGCTGCTCACGAACAGCACGCGGCAGGCGCTTACTTCCACCTGCCATGTTTCGACCTCTTGTGCTCTGCGCGCCGCGGCTCGACGTGACTCAGAATCCAGGGTAAGCACTGTGAAGCCCTGGCACACGTCAACGAACCGGGCTCAATGCCGGCAGGACGCGTTCGGCCCCTTCACCGCAGCCATCCGCAACACCGAGGCATCGACAGCGCGAATCGGCAACTCCCCTGCGGCCACGGCCTTCTGCAGACGATCCAGCACGGCAGACACCTCGTCGGTGGTGACCCACAGCGCGACGTCGCTGCCCGCCTGCAGTGTGCGCAGCACCGCTTCGGCCACACCGTAGCGATCGCTGATTGCTGCCATGCTGGACACGTCGTCACTGATCACCGGCCCGTTGAACGGCGGAGCTCCGTAACCCGTCCCGTCGCGGAGCAGTTGCACCGCAGGCCGGCTCAGACTGGCCGGATCATTACCGGTGAGGCCGGGGACCTGCATGTGACCGATCATCACCGCCACCGGAGGTGCGGTGATCAGGGTTCGGTAGGGCACCAGATCGTTGGTCTGCAGGTCAGCGAGCGGCGGTGTGGTCACCGCCCCGGTGTGCGAGTCACCGGAACCGTGCCCGTGGCCCGGGAAGTGCTTGAGCACCGGCAGCAGCCCCGCGTCCCGCAGCCCACGCGCGTAGGCACCAGCGAAAGCGGTGACTACCGCCGGGTCGGCGCTGAAGGAACGGTCGCCGATAACCGTGTCGTCCGAGGCGTTGCTGACGTCGACCACCGGCGCCAGGTCGATGGTGATGCCCAGGCCCCGCATCTTGCGCCCGCGGTCCAGCGCCAGCTGGTATACCTCGTCGGCACTACGCGTCTGAGCCAGCACCCGGGCCGACGGAGCCGACCCGATCAGCGACGACAGCCGCGACACCCGACCGCCTTCCTCGTCAACGCTCACCGCCAGCGGCAGCGGTCCCGCTTTGCGGGCGATGTCGGCCAGCGAGCCGTCGGTCAGCATCGACAAGTTGGTCTTGCTGCCGATGAAGATGCCCCCGACGTGATGGTCGCCGATCACGGACCGGGCGTCGTCGGCGTCACGCACGCCGACCATCAGCAGCTGGGCCAGCTTGTCGTGCACCGACAAGCCCGCTAATACCGCCGCTGGGTCCCCGCAGGCCGGCGGGATCGGTTTGGCAGCCTGCTGACGGGCCGGTGCCGACGGCGTCTTCGACGACTTGGACGATTCGGAAGCGTGGCCGCAGGAAACCACCAGCGCCGTCGCGGCAAGCACTGCCAAGGTGCGCGGAAAAGGCATCCGCCCATGCTGTCACGACGCGGGCCGGTGCCCGCGCCACCCCGGCTGCCGACCCGGTGAGCGAACGCTCACCCGTCCACCGAGGTCAGGTATCCGGTACCTTGGCGACGACACACATCCAGACCCGAGGAGCGATCGATGACCCGGTTCCTGGTGCCCGCCGCGGCCAGCGTCGCAGCCGGGCTTGCGCTCGGCGCAGCCGCGGTTCTCGGGGTCACCTTGGTCGCTCAGGGTGACCCCCATCCGCTCGATCAGCGGTACGAGCAATCCATCGGAGCCGATCAAGTGCAATACGGCGACCGCTGCGATGACGACGATGACGACGACTGCTTCTTGTCCAACAACGTCCGGCACGGCAACAGCATCCTGCCCTGATGCCGGTGCGCCGGGCGGCGGCGCAGGCCAGCCAGGCGGGCGTCGCCCGCGACTCTGCTAGGTTGGCGGCTACCACGATCGCCAGGTCTGAGGAGAGCCATCGATGAACCGGTTCGTTGCGCCCGCCGCAGCCAGCATCGTGGTCGGCCTGCTGCTAGGGGCCGCCGCGATCTTCGGAGTCACGCTGATGGTGCAGCAGGACACCAAGCCGGCGCTGCCCGGTGGTGACCCGCAGTCATCGGTGCTGAACCGGGTCGAGTACGGCAACCGCACCTAGCCTGGCGACGATGCGGGCCGGCAAGGCCCGGGGAGGAGCCGGGCGACCCTCACTTGACCCCGGTGACGATTACACGCTGAGCGCGCAGGTTCTTTCCGCCGCTTCTGTGCGGGCGGCGTCAGTAACGGTGCCGCCCACCCCGCGGCGCCGGCTGTGGCTGGTCGCCACCGCGGCGCTGATCCTGAGCTTCGCCCAGTCGCCCGGCCTGATCTCGCCGGACACCAAACTCGACCTGACCGCTAATCCGCTGCGGTTTCTGGCTCGGGCCACCAACTTGTGGAACAGCGATTTGCCGTTCGGGCAGGCACAGAATCAGGCCTACGGCTACCTGTTCCCGCATGGCAGCTTTTTCCTGCTCGGCCACCTGCTGGACCTGCCCGGTTGGATCACCCAGCGGTTGTGGTGGGCACTGCTGCTCACGGCCGGGTTCTGGGGACTGCTGCGGGTTGCTGAAGTCTTGCGCGTCGGCAGCCCGACCTCACGTGTGATCGCCGCAGCAGCGTTCGCGCTGTCACCGCGAGTCCTGATCACCCTGGGGTCGATCTCCTCGGAGACGTTGCCGATCATGCTGGCGCCGTGGGTTCTGCTGCCGACCATCAAGGCGTTGCGCGGCGACGCCGACGACTCGGTGCGGCGACTCGCCGGCCAGGCCGGACTCGCGGTCGCGTTGATGGGAGCGGTCAACGCGATCGCAACGCTGGCGGGTTGCCTGCCGGCGCTGATCTGGTGGGCCTGCCACCGTCCCAATCGACGGTGGTTGCGCTACACCGCGTGGTGGCTGCTGGCGCTGGCGCTGGCGACGCTGTGGTGGCTGGTGGCGCTGATCTTGCTGTTCCACATCAGCCCGCCGTTCCTGGACTTCATCGAGTCGTCCGGTGTCACCACGCAGTGGTCGTCGCTGGTGGAGGTATTACGCGGCACCGACAGCTGGACACCGTTCGTGGCACCCAACGCCACCGCAGGCGCGCACCTGGTCACCGGATCAGTGGCCATCCTGGCGACGTCCCTCGTCGCCGGCTGCGGCTTGGCAGGTCTGGCGGTGCTCGCCGCGGCAGACACCGCCGGCACCGGTCGGCTGGTCACGATGCTGGTGACCGGGGTCGCACTGTTGGCCGTCGGCTACGTGGGTGGGCTGGGCTCGCCGCTGGGGCATGACGTGCAGGCGTTCTTGGACGCCCACGGGGCACCGCTGCGCAACGTGCACAAGTTGGACTCCGTGATCCGGATCCCGCTGGTCCTCGGCATGGCCGCGTTGCTGGGCCGCATCCCGCTACCGGGCAGCGCTCCAAGCCGGGTCTGGTTGCGTGCGCTCACGCACCCCGAACAAGACCGGCGTGTCGCGGCTGGAATCGTTGCCCTGGTGGCCCTGGTCGTCGCCACATCGCTGGCCTGGACCGGCCGGCTCACGCCGCCCGGAGCGTTCAGCGCGATACCGCAGTACTGGCACGACACCGCGGACTGGCTCACCGAGCACAATCGGGGCGCGCCCACCCCCGGGCGGGTACTGGTCGTCCCGGGCGCGCCGTTCGCCACTCAGGTCTGGGGCAACAGCCACGACGAGCCCCTGCAGGTCCTCGGTGACAGCCCCTGGGGCGTGCGGGACTCCATTCCCCTGACACCGCCGCAGACCATTCGGGCACTCGACTCGGTGCAGCGCCTGCTGGCGGCCGGTCGGCCGTCAGCCGGTCTCGCCGACACTCTGTTCCGACAAGGCGTCGCCTACGTCGTCGTGCGCAACGACCTGGACCCCGACACGTCACGCTCAGCGCGTCCGCTGCTGGTGCACCGGGCCATCACCGGCTCGCCCGGGCTGTCGAAAGTAGCCCAGTTCGGCGCACCGGTCGGCCCCGGCGCGGTACCCGGCTTCGTCACCGACAGCGGGCTGCGACCGCGCTACCCGGCGGTGGAGATCTACCAGGTCGCCGCCGCCGCCGACAACCCCGCCGCACCCTATTTCACCGACACCGACCGGATGGTCCGCGTCGACGGCGGCCCCGACGCACTGCTGCGGCTCGACGAGCGGCGCCGGTTGCTCGGTGAATCCCGGCTCGGGCCGGTGCTGCTGAGCGCCGATGCCCGGCGAGCCGGACTGGCGGTGCCCGTCGTCACCGTCACCGACAGCCCGACCGCCCGCGAAACCGACTACGGCCGCGTCGACGACCACTCGTCGGCGATCACCGCTCGCGGCGACACCCGGCACACCTTCAACCGGGTGCCGGACTACCCCGCACCGGGCGCCGACCCCGTCTACGGCGGCTGGACCGGCGGGCGGCTGACCGTATCGAGTTCGTCCTCGGACGCCACCGCGCTGCCCGACGTTGCGCCCGCGAGCTCACCGGCCGCCGCCATCGACAGCGACCCGGCGACTGCGTGGGTGTCGAACTCGCTGCAGGCCGCGGTCGGCCAATGGCTGCAGGTGGACTTCGATCACCCGGTGACCAACGCCACCATCACGGTCACACCCAGCGCCACCGCCGTCGGGCCCCAGGTGCGGCGGATGCAGATCCTCACCGTCAACGGCACTACCACTCTGCGCTTCGACGAGGCGGGCAAGCCGCTCAGTGTGGCGCTGCCGTACGGCGAAACACCGTGGGTCCGGGTCATCGCCATCGGCACCGACGACAAGTCCAGCGGAGTGCAGTTCGGCATCACCGACCTGTCGGTGACCCAGTACGACGCCGCCGGCTACGCCCACCCGGTCGGGCTGCGGCACACCGCGCTGGTTCCTGGCCCGCCGCCGGGCGCGACGGTTGCGCAATGGGACCTGGGCTCAGAACTGCTCGGCCGGCCCGGCTGCGCCGACGGTCCCGATAGCGTGCGCTGCGCAGCGTCGATGGCGTTGGCGCCGGAGGAGCAGGCCAACCTCAGCCGCACCCTGACCGTGCCGCAAGCGGTGTCCGTGACGCCAACGGTTTGGGTGAGGCCGCGGCAAGGCCCCAATCTCGCCGACCTGGTCGCCGATCCGACCGCCGTACGGGCCCGCGGAGACTCCGACGTACTCGACCTTCAGGGGTCCGCCTTTGCCGCCGCCGACGGCAACCCGCGCACCGCGTGGACAGCACCCCAGCACGTCGTCCAGCACAAAACCTCGCCGACCCTGACGCTGAGCCTGCCGCGGCCGACCGAGGTGACCGGGCTGCGGCTGCTTCCGAGCGGGTCGGCACTCCCGGCGCATCCGACCAAAGTGAGCGTCGACCTGGGTGACGGGCCCCAGGTCCGAGAGCTGAAGTCAGCCAATGACGGCAGTGCCGGGGAAGGCCTGCAGACCTTGTCGCTGCGACCCCGCGTCACGGGGACTGTCACCCTGCGGCTGCTGGACTGGACCGACGTCATCGACCGCACCGCGCTGGGGTTCGACCAGCTCAAACCGCCGGGGCTGGCCGAGGTTGCGGTGCTCGGCGAGGACGGCCACCCCGTTGCTTCCGCCGACGCGACCGCCAACCAAACCCGCCAAGTCGTCCTGGACTGTGGCCGCGGCCCGGTTGTCGCGGTGGCAGGCCGGTTCGTGCACACCTCGATCCACACCACCGTGGGGGCGCTACTGCGAGGTGATCCGGTGCCCGCTCAACCGTGCGAACCTGACCCGATTGTGCTGCCGGCCGGGCAGCAGGAACTGCTGATCAGTCCGGGCGACGCGTTCGTCGTTGACGGGGCACAGCTGTCGGCTGCAGATGCTGTCGCCACCGGCGCGACTGCGGTGCCCGCCACCACCGGAGTGTGGGGAGCGGCCCGGCGCGAGGTGCGGGTGCCCACTGCAGCAACGTCGCGGGTGTTGGTGGTGCCGGAAAGCGTCAACCCCGGCTGGGTGGCCCGCGCGGGCGACGGGGCCCGACTGACCGCGGTGACCGTCAACGGGTGGCAGCAGGGTTGGGTGGTGCCCGCCGGCGCTGCCGGCACGGTCACCCTGACCTTCGCCTGCAACTCGCTGTACCGGGCCGGACTGATCGGCGGGCTAGCCCTGCTGCCTCTGCTGGCTCTGCTGGCGGCGTGGCCGCGGCGCAGGACGAAGGCGGGGCCGCCGAGCGGTGACGCGGCGGCGCAACCGTGGCCCGGCGGGCGGTGGGTGGCGGTCGCGGTGCTGGGCGTCGGCGCGGTGATCTCCGGGGCGACCGGAGTCGCCGTCTTCGGCGCCGTCCTCGGATTGCGGTACGCGCTGCGTAACCGGCGACAGCTTGCTACCGCGGTGACCCTTGGGCTAAGCGCCGGCGGGATGATCCTGGCCGGCGCCGCGCTGTCGCGGCATCCGTGGCGCTCCGTCGACGGCTACGCCGGGCACGCCCCGGCCGTACAGCTGCTTGCGCTGATCTCACTGGCGGCGGTAGCCGCGTCGGTGACGATGCGGGCCGAGTACCGGCCCGAGGAGGAGCCGGCGCAATCGGACCCTGCCGCGGTGACGATCCCGGCCCGCCCACCTGAACGAGAGCTTCCGCCCGACCGCACCGTCGCACAGAATTAGGCTGAGCAGAACACGCGGAGTTGGGCACCAAGGGTCCACCGTCGGCGGAGATGCGGCATGGGATGGTTCACGGCACCCGATTACTGGCTGGGCAGGCTGGTCTTGGGCCGGGGCATCGCGGCCGTCTACCTGATCGCCTTCATCGCCGCGGCGGGCCAGTTCCGGCCGCTGATCGGCGAGCACGGACTGCTGCCGATACCGCGTTATCTGGCGCGGCAGACGTTCTGGCGGACGCCGAGCATCTTTCACTGGCGCTACTCCGACCGGCTGTTTGCCCTCACCTGCTGGTTGGGCGCGGCGACGAGCGCGGCGCTTGTCGCCGGCGTAAGCGACGTGGTGCCGTTATGGGCAGGCATGCTGGTGTGGCTGGCGATCTGGGTGCTCTATCAGTCGATAGTCAACGTCGGCCAGACCTGGTACTCCTTCGGCTGGGAATCTCTGCTGCTCGAGACGGGTTTCTTGGCGATTTTTCTCGGGAATGACCGCACCGCGCCGCCCGTGCTGACGTTGTGGCTCGCCCGTTTCCTGCTGTTTCGGCTCGAGTTCGGGGCGGGGCTGATCAAACTGCGCGGCGACCGGTGCTGGCGTGACCTGACCTGTCTGTACTACCACCACGAGACCCAGCCGATGCCCGGACCGTTGAGCTGGTTCTTTCACCGCCTGCCCAAGCCGTTGCACCGGGTGGAAGTCGCCGGAAACCATATTGCGCAGCTCGTCGTCCCTTTCGGCTTGTTCGCGCCCCAGCCGGTGGCCAGTCTGGCTGCGGCAATCATCGTGGTCACGCAGATGTGGCTGGTGCTTTCCGGCAACTTCGCGTGGCTCAACTGGGTGACGATCCTGCTGGCGTTCAGCGCGATCAACGATTCGGCTCTGGCAGCGGTGCTCCCGGTGCCGAGTCACCCGGGCCTGCCCGGGCCGCCGACGTGGTTCGCCGCCCTGGTTGTCGCGTTCGCGGCGCTCACGGTGTTCCTGGGGTACTGGCCGGTGCGCAACATGATTTCGCGCGGGCAGCGAATGAACATGTCGTTCAACCCGCTGCACCTGGTCAACACCTACGGTGCCTTCGGGACCGTCGGCCGCGCCCGCGACGAAGTGGTGATCGAAGGCACCGACGCGACCGAGATCAGCGAGCGGACGCACTGGCAGGAATATGAGTTCAAAGGCAAACCCGGAGCGGTGCGCCGGCTGCCACCGCAGTGGGCGCCCTACCATCTGCGCCTGGACTGGCTGATGTGGTTCGCGGCGCTCTCACCGCTGTACGCGCAGCAGTGGATGCGGCCCCTGCTGCTGCGGCTGCTGGAAAACGATGCCCCCACCCTGCGCCTGCTGCGGCGCAACCCCTTCCCCGAGTCGCCGCCGCGCTATGTCCGGGCTCAGCTCTACCGGTACCGTTTCACCACCTGGCGCGAACTGCGGCGCGACCGGGCGTGGTGGCATCGCACGCTGGTGGGCCAGTACTTGCCGCCCATCGCCGGCAACGAAGCGGAATCCCTACCCGGGTCGGGCGTTTAGGGGGCAGGAATCATGTCGGCGCCCGCCGGGTATGTGGTGGACGTCGATCAGGACTTAGACGGGAAGTTGACTTGACTCTGGAAAGCACGCAGACCCCGAATTGCGACGACACCGACCGGCGCCGCGGCATCCGGCGCTTCGTGCACCTGGCCGAAACGGACCGCCTGGAAGCGTTCAGCGACGGTGTTTTCGCCATCGTGGTCACCTTGCTGGTGTTGGACCTGAAGGATCCGGACCACGCTGAAGGCCAGTTGCTGATGGCACTGTGCCGTCAGTGGCCGGCCTATCTCGCATACTTCGCGTCGTTCGCCTACGTCGCCGTGATCTGGCTGAACCATCATCAGACGTTCGTCGGGATTCAGCGGGTCAACCGCGGGGTGCACATCGCCAACCTGTGCCTGCTGTTCACCACGGCGCTGATCCCGTTTCCCACCGCGGTCCTGTCGCACACCTTCATCGCGGGCATCGACAGCGCAGATGCGCACACCGCGGTGGGCCTGTACGCTGCCGTGGCCGCCGCGATGTGTGTGAGCTGGCTGCTGCTGTATCACCAGGTTCACCGCCACCGCGATCGGCTGGTCGAGGAGAAAGTCGACCGGGAGATGTTCGGCACCGAGCGTGCCCGCGCAACTATCGGCATCATCACGTACACGGCAGCGGGGGTAGTGGGTGCGCTGTGGCTGCCGGCCGTCGCGCTGGTGGTGTTCGTGGCGTTGCCCACGTTCTACGCACTGACCAGCGAGGGCCTCAGGGCAGTCCTACACAGGGATTGAAGCATTGGCACAGCCGCTTCGGCTCGCCGGTAAGCGGGCACTGGTCACCGGAGTCGGGCGCGGTATCGGCGCCGCAGTTGTGCGCCGGCTGGCCGCCGAAGGTGCGACGGTCGCGGTGAACTACCGGTCCGACGCGGCGTCGGCCGACGCGCTGGTCGAGGAGGTCCGTAGCGCCGGTGCTCAGGCGGCCGCCTTTCAAGCCGACATCAGTGATGCGGCGCAGATCAAGGAACTGGTGGCCCGGGTGATCGGTGAGTGCGGTGGGCTGGATCTGTTGGCCAGCAACGCGACTACAGCGTCGCGTCCAATTGGCCCAGCCGGTCGGTCAACCGTAGATTCTCGGAATAGTCGACCGGACAAGCGATCAGCGACACCCCGTCATCGTCGAGCGCCGCCTTGAGTGTCGGCAACAGTTGGTCGGCGCTGGTGATGCGATAACCCTTGGCGCCGAAGCTTTCGGCGTAGCTGACCACGTCCGGATTGTTGAAGGACACGTAGTAGTGGTCGCCGAGCTCGAGGTCCATCTTCCACTCGATCAGTCCATATCCGCCGTCCTCCCAGATCAAGACCACCAGCGGAATACGCTCGCGCACCGCGGTTTCGATCTCCTGGGAGTTCATCAGGAACGCGCCGTCGCCGACTACGGCCAGCACCTTGTTGTCCGGCTGGGCCAGTTTCACGCCGAGCGCTCCGGGCAGCGCGAACGACATGGTGGACAACCCATTCGAGAACAGGCAAGTGTTGCGTTGATAGGTCGGGTACAGCCGGGCCATCCACATCTTGGTGGCGCCGGTGTCGACGAGCACCACGTCGCTGCGGCCCAGCGCGGCGCGGGTGTCGGCGACCACCCGCTGTGGCGCCAACGGGAAGCGGGAATCCTGCTGTCCGCGGGCGAACTCCTCGGTCAGCAAGCCACCACCCGGCGGCGCTGCAGCACCGGCGAAGCGGTGAGCCGACAGCGCGTCGGTCAACGCGTCCAACGAGGCGCTGATGTCGCCGATGATTCCGACGTCCACCGAGTAGTGCGCATCGACTTCGGCCGGGAACCGGTGCACATGGACGATTTTCTTATCACCGTCCGGGTTGATCTGGACCGGATCGAACTCCTGCAGTTCGTAGCCGACGGCGATCACGACGTCGGCGTTGTCGAAGCCGAAGTTGACGTAGTCGTGCCGCATGAAGCCGATGGTTCCGATGCTGTGGGGATGGTCGTCGGGCATCACGCCTTTGCCGTGAAAACTGTTGGCGACGGGTATCGCCAGTTCGTCGGCGAACCGGACCAGAGCCGCGGCGGCGTCGTTGCGGGCGGCACCGTGGCCGGCCAGCACCACCGGCCGTCGCGCCTTCCGCAGGATGTCAGCGGCTCGGCGGACCTGTCCGGCGGCAGGGGCTTCGGCGTGCACCACATTGCGCCGCAGCGGGGAAAGGTCGGAGTAGTCGGCCACATCTGCGTCTATGTGTTCGGGAATCGCCAGGTAGACCGCGGCCGGCCGTTCACTTTCGGCCAGCTTGAATGCCTTGCGCACCATCTCCGGGATCGCCCGCACGGTGGGGACGCCGTCGGCCCAGCGGGTGATCGGCGAGAACATGGTGACCAGGTCGACGTACTGGTGTGACTCTTTGTATTCCCGGTCCTGACCCACCTGCGCCGAGATCGCGACCAGCGGAGTGCTGTTGGTGGTGGCGTCGGCGACGCCGAGCTGCATGTTGATCGCGCCGGGACCCAGCGTGGCGGAGACGACGGCGGCCCGACCGGTGACCCGGCCGTACATCTCGGCCATGAATGCCGCGGCCTGCTCGTGCCGGGTGAGCACATAGCGGATCTCGGAGCCGGCGAGGGCTTGCACGAAGCGGATGTTCTCTTCCCCCGGTATTCCGAAGACGACCGTCACACCTTCGTTTTCCAGGCATTTCACCAACAATTGGGCGGCGGTACTCACCCATCACCTCCTGCGGGCCACGGTCTGAGTAGAAGGTAGCGCGGTGCAGCGGAAGAACGAAGTGGCAGGCTGGAATGGCGAACGCCGTTTGCACGCTTACAGGTTTCTAGAGGACACGAACCCAAGGGACGCCAGCATGTCTATCGCGACGATCAACCCCGCCACCGGAGAGACAGTCAAAACGTTCACCGCGGCAACCGACGAGGAGGTCGAGGCGGCCATCGCCCGCGCCTACGAACGGTTCCTCGACTACCGCCACTCCACCACTTTCGCGCAGCGCGCCGAGTGGGCCAACGCCACAGCCGATCTGTTAGAGGCCGAAGCCGACGAGGTCGGCGCCATGATGACCCTCGAGATGGGCAAGACGCTGGCTTCCGCGAAAGCCGAAGTGGTCAAGTGCGCCAAGGGGTTCCGCTTCTACGCCGAGCAAGCGGAAAAGATCCTGGCCGACGAGCCGGCCGACGCCGGCAAGGTCGGTGCGAAGCAGGCCTACACCCGCTACCAGCCGCTCGGCGTGGTACTGGCGATCATGCCGTGGAACTTTCCGCTCTGGCAGGCGGTCCGGTTCGCCGCGCCGGCGCTGATGGCGGGCAACGTCGGCCTCCTCAAACACGCCTCCAACGTGCCGCAAACCGCGTTATACCTCGCCGACGTCATCGGCCGCGGCGGCTTCCCGGAGGGTTGCTTCCAGACGCTGCTCGTCTCCTCCAGTGCCGTCGAGAAGATTCTGCGCGACCCCCGGGTCGCGGCGGCGACCCTGACCGGCAGCGAACCGGCCGGCCAGTCGGTTGGTGCCATCGCCGGTGAGGAGATCAAACCCACAGTGCTCGAACTCGGCGGCAGCGACCCGTTCATCGTCATGCCGTCGGCGAATCTCGAAGAGGCGGTCAAAACCGCGGTGACCGCTCGCGTGCAGAACAACGGGCAATCCTGCATCGCCGCCAAGCGTTTCATCGTCCACACCGACGTCTACGACGCGTTCGTCGACAAGTTCGTCGACAAAATGCAGGCGTTGAAGGTCGGCGACCCCACCGACTCCGACACCGACGTCGGTCCGCTGGCCACCGAGTCGGGCCGCGACGAAGTGCAGAAGCAGGTCGACGATGCCGCCGCAGCCGGGGCGGTGATCCGTTGCGGTGGTCAGCGTCCCGACCGGCCGGGTTGGTTTTATCCACCCACGGTGGTCACCGATATCACCAAGGACATGGCGCTCTACACCGAAGAGGTTTTCGGCCCCGTCGCTTCGGTCTACCGGGCCGCCGACATCGACGAAGCCATCGAGATAGCCAACGCCACCACGTTCGGCCTGGGATCGAATGCGTGGACGGATGACGAGGCCGAGCAGCAGCGCTTCATCGATGACATCGAAGCGGGTCAGGTGTTCATCAACGGGATGACGGTGTCCTACCCCGAGCTGCCGTTCGGCGGTGTCAAGCGGTCCGGCTACGGTCGCGAACTGGCCGGCCTGGGCATCCGCGAGTTCTGCAACGCCAAAACCGTCTGGGTCGGGCCATCCGACGCCGGCAGCGCCGGCGGCAGCAGAAAGGTCGAGTAAGCGCTGCTGTTTAGCACTGTGCACCGCGTGAGGTGCAGTCGTCCGGGCACTCACAAAGCTTCGTACCCGAGCCTGTGAACCACGGAGGGTTCGGCTCCGAGCTACTTGGGAATCGAGCCCGATGTTTGGTCGTCAGACGCCCGCCAAGGCTCGCTCGTCTTCGTCGGCGAAGGTGTCCTCGAGCTGCAACGGCGAGTAGTCCAGGTCGATCTCTTCGAGCGGACGGCCGCGGGCGCTGCTGATTGTGCCGAACCGCCGCATGCCTTTGTCGGTGGAATATTGCAGGAATTCGTCGACGGACAAGTCGAACGGCATCGGATCGCCGTAGAGGGCGAAGCCGTCCTCGGTCAGCTGCAGGGCGAGCGGGATGAGTTCGTTCATCCGGTCTTCGAACACCGTCCAATTGGCGTCTTCGGCGGCGATGTGACGCCGGCATGTGAAGGTCCCCCATGCCATGTGGCGTCGCTCGTCGTCACCGATGTGGCGGACCAGTTGCTGCATGCCGGGCAGGATGGCACGCTCCACACAGATCTTGTGCCAGGCGTAGTAGCCGGTCAATGCCAGCATGCCTTCGACGATGTGGTTGTAGGTCACCGAGGCACGCACCTGTGCGGCCGGCGAGGGATCTGTGGCCAGGGCGTCCAGCGAGTCGGGCAGTTCGTCGTTGAACATCTGCCGGTAGGCGGGCAGTTCGTCGAGGTAGCTGTGCAGATCGTCGCGGATGCCGACCGCGTCGAGCCACATTCGGAATACCTGGGTGTGTTTGGCCTCTTCGAATGCGAACTGGGTCAGGTACATCTCGTCGCCCAGCCTGCCTTCGGCGCGCATTGCGCCCATGAACGGTTGAATGTCTTTGGTGACTGCTTCCTCGCCGGCGATGAACTGGGCGCACAGCCGGATGGCGTAGTCGCGTTCGCGATCGGACAGCGCTTCCCAGTCCGCTCGGTCGCGGGAGAAGTCGATGTCGGCCGGGTTCCAGAATTTGGCGTTGCCGCCGGCGAACAGTTTGAGCGGCAGGCTGTTCCAGTTCAGCCCGCCGGCGGCCAGCGAGCCGTAGCGTGTCCGTGTCATGAGTTGACCTCCTTCAGATGATTTCGGTGAGCTTGCGGTGTGGCGGCGAATGCGGCCGACAGCACGGCGACCAGCCGGCGGACCGCCAGCGCCGGCTGCTCGGGCGTAGGTTCGTCGAGCCCGAGAATCGGGTCCATACCACGCACGTACGGAGCCAGCGCCAGGTGCGGGAAAATCATCAGCAGCAGCGACAACAGCGCGTCGGTGTCAGCGTCCGGGCGCAGGTGGCCGCGCGCCCGGGCGTCGCGCACCAGCGGACGCAGTACGTCGAGATAGTGACGGTGGATGACGCTGCGCACACTGATGCGTGCATCGGTGTCCACTTCGAAGCTGGCCGCGGCGTGCAGCGCGCGTTCCCGCGGATGGTCGGCGAAGTAGCCCACCCAGTCGTCGAGCAGATCGATGAGGAACTCGAAGAACGGTCTGCTCGAGTCGAGGGCGCGGATGCGGGCCTCCATGTAAGACCGCACGCGTTGGCAGCCGATCTCGGCGATGAAGGCGTACAGGTCACGCTTGTCCGCGAAGTACTGGAAGAGACTGCCTTTGGCCACTTCGGCGCGCCGAGCGATGACGTTCAGGCTGCCACGGGAAAAACCGTGCGCGGCGAATTCGGCTTCGGCGGCTTCGATGACGGCTGCGCGACGAGCCGGATCGACGCGGGCCCACGTGACGGTCGGCATCGAACCTCCTCGTGTCGATGACCACTGGTCATTTTACTGTGAGCCAGGTCACTGAGCAAGTTCAGGACACGGCTTGACGCGTCACCGCACCACCGGCACGCCCGCCATGATTAGGGCATGGGACGAACCTTCGACGAGCTCATGACTGAAGCTGACTCGGTTTCGGTCGACGGCTGGGACTTCTCCTGGTTGGAGGGCAGGGCCACCGAAGAACGACCATCGTGGGGTTATCAGCGACTGCTACGAGGTCGTTTGGCCGAAGTGACGTCTGCGTTGGACATCCAGACCGGCGGAGGTGAGGTGCTGGCCGGGGCGGGCCCTTTTCCGCCGGCGACGGTCGCCACCGAGTCGTGGCCGCCCAACCTGGCGTTGGCCACCCGGTTGCTCCACCCGCTGGGCGTGGTGGTCGTCGAATGCGCCGCGCGGCCATTGCCATTCGCCGATGCTGCATTCGATCTGGTGACCAGTCGGCATCCCGTCGATCTGTGGTGGGACGAGATCGGCCGTGTGCTCAAGCCCGGCGGCACCTACCTCGGCCAGCATGTCGGCCCGGCGTCGCTCCGAGAATTAACCGACCATTTCCGAGGCCCGCGGCTAGAGGTGTTGGGTCATGGACAATTGAGCCCCGACGCGGTCGGCGACCAGGCTGCCGCGGCCGGACTGGAGGTAGTGGACCTGCGACTCGAGCGGTTGCGCGTCGAGTTCTTCGATGTCGGGGCAGTGATCTACTTTCTGCGCAAAGTGGTCTGGGCGATCCCGGGCTTCACCGTCGCTGAACATCGCGACGCGTTGTACAGAATGCATAAACAGATCGAAGACGACGGCTCCTTCGTCACCTCCACCTCGAGGGTGTTGATCGAAGGCCGCAAGCCGCGTCTGGTGGGCGCGGCTGCCGGGGTGACCGCCGTCACATAGCATCGGGTGCGTGCCGCAACTGAATACCGCTCGGGGAGCAATCGATACAGCGGACCTCGGTGTCACGCTCATGCACGAACACGTGTTCATCATGACCACCGAGATCACCCAGAACTACCCGGAAGACTGGGGCGACGAGGCTCGGCGCGAAGCCGACGCGATCGACCGCCTCAACGAACTGAAGGCTCGCGGAGTCGACAGCATCGTCGACCTGACCGTGGTCGGGCTGGGCCGCTACATTCCGCGCATCGCGCGCATTGCAGCAGCCACCGAACTGAACATCGTCGTAGCCACCGGTCTGTACACCTACAACGACGTCCCGTTTCGTTTTCATTACCTCGGCCCCGGCGCGGAGTTGGGCGGCCCGGAAATCATGACCGACATGTTCGTGCGCGACATCGAACAGGGCATCGCCGACACCGGAATCAAAGCCGGAATGCTCAAATGTGCCACCGACGCGCCCGGCGTCACTCCCGGCGTCGAACGGGTGTTGCGCGCGGTGGCCCAGGCGCATATCCGCACCGGCGTCCCGATCTCGACGCACACCCACGCCGGCTTACGTCGCGGGCTGGAGCAGCAGCGGATCTTCGCCGAGGAGGGCGTCGACTTGAGCAGAGTGGTCATCGGCCATTCCGGGGACAGCACCGATATCGGTTACCTTGAAGAACTCGTCTCCGCCGGTTCGTACCTGGGAATGGACCGATTCGGCATTGACGCGATATCCCCGTTTGAGGACCGGGTGAACATCGTGGCGCAGATGTGTGCGCGTGGGCACGCCGACAAGATGGTGCTCTCGCACGACGCCAACTGCTACTTCGACGCGCTTCCCGCCGACCTGGTTTCACAGGTGATGCCGAATTGGCATTACCTACACATTCACAACGATGTCATCCCAGCGCTCAAACAGCGCGGCGTCACCGACGAGCAGCTGCACACCATGCTCGTCGACAACCCGCGCCGGATCTTCGAGCACCCGGGCGCCTACAACTGAGTTGTGCCGCCGAATCGTGCTTCGGGATCCGCGATCGCTTCGATCGACAAGACACGGCCGTCGCGCAGCGTCAGCGTGATGACCGCGAACAATCGACGGTCGGCGAATGCCAGCAGTGTCGGCCTCGGACCTGGGATGCTGACCAGCGTCGCGCCGGTTCCCAGGTAACGCATCAGATTGGTGGCCACATCCGTCGGCCCGTGATTGACCTGCGGCGGGGGCGCCGGGTCGGCGAGTACCGTCCCCACGCCCCATACCGACGGGTCGAGGACCGTGGCCAAGGCGTGCAGATCGCCGCCGGCACATGCGGTGATGAAGCGGTCGATGACTTCGCGATGATTGGCCCCAACGTCGATCGCGGCGCGCGGGTCGGCACGAGCCAACTTGGCGCGGGCGCGCCTGGCCAGCTGCCGGCAGCTGGGGGCGGGTCGTCCCGTCATTTCGCCGATGGTGTCGAACGGAACGGCGAAGACGTCGTGAAGGATGAACGCCACCCGCTCGCCAGGGCTTAGCTGGCGCAGAATCTCGCCGAGCGCGTGGCTGACCGCGTCGTCAAGGGTCACCCGGTCGGCCGGGTCGACAGTGGGTCGGCCGTGCGACATTGCAGAGCGCTCGATATCGTCGGCCGTCCCCGGTGATTCGCGTCGCACCCGCGCCGAGCGCAGCAAGTCCAGGCACAGCCGACCCGTAACGACGGTCAGCCAACCCCGCGCATCGTCGATATCACCGGGGAACGCGTGGAAGCGCACGAACGCCTCCTGCACCATGTCCTCAGCATCACCGACGTCACCGAGCATCTGGTAAGCGATGTTGACGAGGTAAGCCCGGTGCGACCGCCAGGCCTCAGCCATCGTTACGGAATCCATGCCGTTACGACGATCTCAAGCGCCCAAAAGTTACCCATCGCAGCTGTCACTTTCTGCGGCCGCCGCATCGTCCTTGATGCATGACCATTCTCATCACCGGAGCAACCGGCAACGTCGGTCGCCCACTTATCGATTACCTCCTGGCCGCCGGTGCCGATGTGCGCGCTGTCAGCCGAGACCCGTCCGCGGCCGATCTGCCCGCCGCGGTGCAGGTGGTCCCGTCACCCTTCGACGGGCTGCGCGGCGCCACCGCGGTGTTCTTGAATTCGCGGGCGCTGGGCGGCCAGATGGCCGCGCTGGTCGATGCTGCCGCCCGGTCGGGCGTCCGGCGTCTCGTCGCATTGTCGGCGATCAATGCCGACGATGACGACTCCCGTCAGCCGTCCCGCTTCCGTGGTGACCGCAACCGGGAGGTCGAACTGCTCGCCGCCGGCTCGGGCCTTCCCTGGGTCAGTCTGCGCCCGACGTTGTTCGCCTCGAATTTCATCGGTATGTGGGCGGCTCAGATCCGCGCCGGTGACTGCGTTTACGGTCCGCACTCAGGAGCATCTCTGGCGCCGATCGCGGATGCCGATATCGCCGCGGTAGCTGTGCATGCTCTGCTTGACGATGACCTCGTAGGACACCGCATTATGTTGACCGGACCCCAGGCGCTGACCAATGCTGAATTGGCCGGTGTCATCGGCACGGTGCTCGACCGTCCGATTCGCTATCAGGAAGTCCCGCCGCATGCCGTTCGTGACCGCTTCGCCGAAATGGGCTTCCCGGCCGGTTTCGCCGACGCCTACGTCGCAATGCTGGCCCGCACACTCGAGCAGCCGGCCGTGGTGACCCACGACGTGGATAACGTCTTGGGCCGGCCCGCCACCTCGTTCGCCGACTGGGCCGAGGCCCATCGAGCCGTCTTCATCTCAGGGCGGTGACCCGTGCGCACGAAGAAGCCGCCACGGTGGCTGAAAGTAGTCAATGCCGTGACGAAGGCGGGGCACCGCATCGGACTCCCGACCGGCCCGACAATGGTCCTCACGGTGACCGGACACAGGACGGGCAGGCCTCGCAGCACGCCGGTATCGCCGCTCCGGTTCGGCGGCCGGCTGTACGTAGTCGCCGGCTTCCCCGGTGCGGACTGGGTACGCAATGCGCGCGCCGCCGGAGTCGGCACGCTGACCCGTGGACGGCGTCAACGGCGAGTTCGCATCAGCGACGTCGGACCCGACGAGGCCCGCCCGGTACTGCGCGCCTACCCCCGCCTGGTGCCCGCCGGCGTCGGCTTCGTCAAACGATCCGGCATGGTCACCCACGGCACGCCCGACGAATTCGAATCGCTCGCGGGCACACTGCCGGTGCTGCGATTCGACCCGTTGCCATAACAGCGCGGAAGACCCGTCACGGTGCGATCGCGTCTTCTTGCACAGGACGGTCCCCGGCCGCGCTGTCCAGCCGGCGTTTCTCCCAGCGTCGCAGCGCTTCCCGGCATGGTGATTCGACCAGCGCATAGCTCACCGCGGCGATGGCGACGCCGAAGAACAAGGTCAGCGTCAGCACCTCGAGCAGGTGGCCCCGGAAGGAAAACTCCCCGATCACCGGGAACACCATCGTCAGCGCCGCGAGGTGCCAGATGAACAAGCCGTAGGACCAGCGGCCCAGTGTCACCATGCCGGTACTGCCCAGCAGCTGGTGCGGGGTGTCGGCCCGGTCGAGCACCAGCGGGGCGATCAACGCGAGCGCCACCACCGCGCCCATCGCCGTCTTGACCGCGAACTGGACCGAGGTGCTGGGCACCAGCCCGGCCGGCCCGGCCAGCGGCGAAGCCGCCACCAAGTAGGCCACGACCGCAACCGCCGCCATCACCACTCGGCGTCGCGCCAGTCGGTGGGGCGCTCCGATCGGGGTGTACAGAAATTCGGCGAGCAGCATGCCTGCGGCGAACCAGGAAAAGAACGCCGGTGGCCAGTTCAGTGCATTGAGTCCCGACCGCGAACCGATCGGTACCCAGGCCCACGCCCAGCTGGCGACGGCAAGGGCGGCGATCGCCGGGATCCGCCACCCCACCGGCAGCCTGCGGGCCAGCAGCGCCAGGACCGGTAACGCCAGATAGAAGCTGACTTCGACGGACAGACTCCACATCTGCGTCAGCCCGGCGGTCAGTGTCAGCGGCACGTAAATCTGAGTCAGCGTGAGGTTGGCCAGCCAAACCGTCGGGCTGGCATGCTCGGCGTCGGGCAGCAGCGTCAGGATGACGACGACCGCGACCAGGTAGGCCGGCATGATGCGGACCACGCGCGAGCGCAGGTAGTGACCCGTCGCCGGCCGCTTACCGAGGCCGCGGGCGGCCGCGACGTGACCGCGCCACAACAGAAAGCCGGACAGCGCGAAGAACACCGCCACCGCCAAGTCGAAGCGACCCAGCAACCGGCCGTCGACGCCGGTGGAGTGGCCGGTCTGGAAAGCGGCATGGGTGACCACGACGCCGACAGCCGCGCAGGCGCGCATGCCTTCCACCGCGGGCAGGAAGCTGCGGGTCCCACCGATTCGGTGGTGCTCGATCATGAGCGCCGCTCGCCCTCGCAAGCGGGAGGTGCCCCCACCTCATCGCTGCCCAGTAGATCGTCGCCGGCGCGGGTCACGAGCGCCGCTCGCCCCCGCAAGCGGGAGGTGCCCCCACCTCATCGCTGCCCAGTAGATCGTCGCCGGCGCGGGTCATAGCAACAGTCTGCCGTGGGTTGTGTCCGAACCGAACGGGTACATCCCCGCGGGTGCTGTTCGCCGACCTGCACACTGCTGGATACCTAAGCCGTGACCTTAAATTCTGCTGTTAGGGTCGAACGGGTTTTAGCTCGCTGCGCTAATTAGCGGGCCACGCCGGGGCACTGAGGCGATTGTGAACCGAACGCAGAAGGAGGTCACCGCAAGGTGAACCGAGCAGTCGTGTTGCGGATAGCTGCATGCGGAATCATGGGCCTCGGAGCCGCCCTGCTGATCGCCGCTCTCCTGCTGTGGACCTACACCAGCAGTCGCATCACCAAGATCCCGCTCGACATCGACACCACCTTGATCAGTGAGGGCAACGGTCAAGCGTTGGATCCCGGATCGTTGTCCGGGGACAGGTTCGTCGTCAACCAGAATGTGCCGCTGGTATCGCAGCAGCAGGTCGGTGTCGAGTCGCCGGCAAACGCTGAAGTGGTGACGCTGCAGGTCGGTGACTCGGTCCGGCGCACTGACAAACAGAAGGACACCGGCCTGCTGCTGGCGATCGTCGACACCGTCACACTCAACCGCAAAACGGCACTGGCGGTATCCGACGACACCCACCCCGGGGGCGCGGTCCAGAAGCCACGCACGATCAACGACGACAATCCGCCGACCAACATCGCACTGCCGCACGACGGATTGTCCTACCGCTTTCCGTTCCACACCGCGAAGCAGACCTACCAGTATTTCGACCCCATCGCCCAGAAGGCGTTCGACGCGAAATATGACGACGACGAGGACGTCAACGGTCTGAGCACCTACCGCTTCACCCAGAACATCGGCTACGACAGTTCGGGCAAGCTGGTCGCGCCAGTCAAATACCCTTCGCTGTACGCCAACGATGAGGACGGCAAAGTCACCGCCAGCGCGGCGATGTGGGGTGTGCCCAGTGACGACCCGGACGAAAAAATCACGATGACCCGCTACTACGCGGCGCAGCGCACCTTCTGGGTCGACCCGGTGTCGGGCACCATTGTCAAGGAACAAAATCACGTCAACCATTACTTCGCGCGCGACCCGTTGAAGCCGGAAGCGACCCTGGTCGAGTACAAGGTCACCTCGACCGAGCAGACGGTGGAGTCGCAGGTCAACGCCGCCCGGGATGAGCGAGATCGGCTGGCGCTGTGGTCGCGGGTGCTGCCCATCACATTCACCGCTGCGGGGCTGGTGGCGCTGGTCGGCGGTGTGCTGCTGGCCGCGCTCAGCCTGCGGACCGAAGCCGCGCTGATCGATCCTGGCCTGGACCGGGCCGACCACGGCTTCTTCGGCCGCACCGTACCTGAAGGGGAACCGCCGTCGGGCGCTGAAGCGGAAACCGAGATCCTGCCGACGCGCCCGGATCTGGACGATTCCGCTCGGCCGGGGACCGGCCCGCCGGAGGCCGATCCGCCCGGATCGTCGGAGCCGAGCTCAGGGTCAACCGAACGGCCCTGAACGCCCGGCGACGATGCGGGCGTGCTTTGCCCGGGGCGGAGTCGGGCAGTGACCCGCCCGGCGACAAAACGGGCGTACTCAGCCCGGGAAGGAGCCGGACAGTGACGGGCGCGCGCTGCCGCGCTCTGCCATCGCTGTACGCCTTGTCCCTGGCGCTGCTGATCCTCGCCCCCCTGCTGCGTCCGGGTTACCTGCTGCTGCGCGACGCGGTGTCGACGCCGCGGTCTTATCTTTCCGATGCCGCGCTCGGACTGGCCGAGTCGGCTCCCCGGGCCACGCCTCAGGACTTTGCGGTAGCGCTGGCGTCACACGTCGTCGACGGCGGCATCGTGGTCAAGGCATTACTGGTGCTGGCGTTGTGGCTGGCCGGGTGGGGTGCAGCCCAGCTGACCCGGGCGGTGCTGCCCGAGGCCGGGTTGAGCGGCCAGCTCGTCGCAGGCACGGTGGCGATTTGGAATCCCTACGTCGCCGAACGGCTGTTGCAAGGCCATTGGAGCCTGTTGGTCGGCTACGGCTGCCTGCCGTGGGTCGCGACGGCGATGTTGGCGCTGCGCTCTGCTGAGCAGCCACTGTGGTCGGGGCTTGCCGGGACGGCGTGCTGGATCGCCTTGGCCGGCCTGACGCCGACCGGACTGCTGCTGGCGGCCACGGTGGCTTTGGTGTGCGTGGCGGCGCCGGGGCAGGCACGGTCGCGCCGGGTGTGCGCCGCGATCGCCGGGGCGGTGGCGCTGCTTGCGGCGCTGCCGTGGCTGACCGCGTCGGCCCTTGGCGCTTGGTCTGCGAGTGGCCCGTCGGCGCAGTCTGTCGCAGGTAACGGCGTTGGCGCGTTCGCGGCCAGAGCCGAGCGCGGTCTGGGCACCTTGGGTAGCCTTGCCGGCCTTGGCGGATTCTGGAACGGCGAGGCCGTCCCGCCTTCCCGGACGACGTCTTTCGCAGTGGTGTCGACGGCCGTGTTGTTGAGCCTCGTAGCGGTCGGACTCCCAGTGTTACTGCGTCGGGCGACAGCGTGGCCGCTGCTGGGGCTGGCGGTGGCGGCCATCGTGCTACCCGCCGCGCTGGCCACCGAGCCAGGATTGGCGTTGCTGCGGGCAGGTATCCACGCCGCACCGGGCCTGGCCGTGGTCCGCGACACCCAGAAGTGGGTGGCGCTGGCCCTGCCCGCCTATGCACTGGCCGCGGCCGGCGCAGTGATGACCCTTCGGCGCTGGTTGCCGCCGGCGGCGACGGCCCTGGTCAGTAGCCTGGCGCTGCTGGCCACGCTGCCCGATCTGGCGTGGGGCGTTTCCGGGCGCATCCAGCCGGTGCACTACCCGGCCGGGTGGTCGACGCTGTCGGCACTGATCAACCGCGAACCGGGCACGGTGGCGGTGTTGCCGGCCGGCAGTTTGCGGCGTTTCGCCTGGTCGGGCCGGGCACCGGTGCTTGATCCGCTGCCGCGCTGGGTGCGTGCCGACGTGCTGACGACCGGCGATCTGACCGTCTCCGGCGTCACGGTCGCCGGTGAAGGCAACCGGGCCCGCGCGATTCAGTTCATGCTGCTCGGCGGAAGGGATGCCGCCGCGTTACGCGCTGCCGGCGTTACTTGGCTGGTGGTGGAATCGCGCACATTCGGCGAGACCGGTGCAGCTGCGCGCACGCTGAGCACCCTGCCGACTACCTACCGCGACGCGGATCTCACGCTGTACCGGGTCGGCGGGGAAACCGGCCGCCAAGCGGCGACAGGCGTCCGCCGAACTGTGTTGATCGCCCACCTGGTGTGGCTGGCGATGCTCGGCGTGAGCACGGCGGCCACGGCGGTCAGCGTTTGGCGCCGTTATTCCAACCAGGGTTCAGCAAAGGCTAGACAAGGCCGCTGAGGCGGTCACCGGCGTGCACCGCTTCAAGTACACCGCGCATCGCTTCCGCGCTTTGCCGCCAAGAGAATTCGCCGCTGCGGGTCTGCGCTTTCAGGCCGAGTTGTTCGCGCAGCACCGCGTCGGTGAGCAGCTGTTCCAGCCGACTCACCAACTCGTCGGCGTCGTCGACCAGAACCCCGGTCACGCCGTCGATGATGGAGTCGGACAGTCCGCCGGAGTGCCGGTAGCCGATCGTCGGGACCCGATGCTGCGCGGCCTCGATGACCGCCAGGCCCCAGCCCTCCTTGCGGGACGGCAACACATTCACCCAGCACCGTTGCACCAGATGATGTTTGGTCACGTCGTCGACGTGGCCGTGGAAGGTCACCGCGTCGGAGATGCCGAGGCGCGCGGCGTGATCGATCAGCCTTCGGCGCCACCAGCCGTCACCGACGACGTCGAGGTGCAGACCGGATATGCGCTCGCGCAGCACCGCGACGGCGTCCAATGCGTCCTCGATCTGCTTGTGCGGCACCAGCCGCGACAACACCACCACCCGCGGGTCAGCCGCGCGCGGCTCGCACAGCGTCTGCGCCGGCGCCTCGTCAAGGCCGTTGCGCACCACCGCGATCCGCTGGCGGTCCACACCGAGGTCTACCAGGTCCCGGGCCGACGGCAACGACACCGTCACGTACTGGTTGCGCCGGTGCAGTCGCGGCGACAGTCTCGACTCCACGAACCAGCCGAACCGCCCGAGCACCGGGCCGGCCACCGGCCACTGTGCGCGATGGCAGTGGTGGACCAGCACCGCGACTCGTCGGCCGTAGATGAGCCGGGCCGCAAACGGTATGCCGTTCTGCGTGTCGACCACGACGTCGGGGCGCACCCGCCGCACCGTTCCGAGCCCCAGGCGCGCTCCGAGCTCATTTCGGGCCATCCACGCCAGCGCCCACAGATACACCGAGTACCGCCCACCGGCGCGGCTGATGCGGACACCGTCGACGGTCTCTTTCCGCGGTGCGCCGGGATACCGCGCAGTGCGCAACGTGACGGCAGCTCCGGACGCGGCCAGTTGAGCACCGATGCGCTGCAGATAGGCTTCGCTGCCACCGCCCTGCGGATGCCCGGTGTCTCGCCAGCACAACAGCAACACCGAGCGCAGAGTAGACATCACTCGACAGCCTAACTGCCACGAATGCCACGCCGCTGGCTCGCCTAGGCTGACACCGGTGGACGCCACAGAAGTGTTCGCGCGGCGGGCCAAGCTGTCCCGCTCACTGCGGCTGCTCTCGGAGTTCCGCCACGAGCAATCTGATCCGGCCCGGTTCTACGGCGTGCTGGCCGCTGACACCGCGGCGATGATCGACGACTTGTGGCAAGCCGTCAACAGCGAGTCCGCGGCCGGTCGCAGCCTGCTCGACGTCGGCGGCGGACCGGGCTATTTCGCGACGGCCTTCGCCGCCGCCGGGCTCCGCTACATCGGCGTCGAGCCCGATCCCCGCGAGATGCACGCCGCAGCCCACGGCGTCACCGACGCACCGGGGCAGTTCGTCCGCGCGTCAGGCATGGCGTTGCCGTTCGCCGACGACAGCGTGGACATCTGCTTGTCCTCGAACGTCGCCGAGCACGTGCCTCGACCCTGGCAACTGGGCGCCGAAATGCTGCGGGTGACCCGGCCCGGGGGCTTGGCGGTGCTGTCCTACACGGTGTGGCTGGGACCCTTCGGTGGCCACGAACTCGGTTGCGCGCACTACCTGGGCGGTGCCCGCGCCGCGGCGCGCTACGCCGCCAAACACGGTCATCCGGCCAAAAACAACTACGGGTCATCACTGTTCGCGGTGTCCGCCGCCGCGGGTTTGCAGTGGGCGGCGAACACCGCCATGCTCATCGGTGCTTTCCCGCGCTACCACCCTCGATGGGCTTGGTGGACGACATCGGTGCCAGTGCTGCGTGAGTTCGTGGTGAGCAACTTGGTGCTCGTGCTGCGGCCGCCGCCGGCCGATGGCAGCAGTTGACTGAAACGTGTTCTCGTTTTGCGCCGCGCTGAGTAGGGTGACCTGCATGACCGAGAGCGACAAGACCGAATACGACAAGCTTTTCATCGGTGGGCAATGGACCACGCCGTCGACCGGTGAAGTCATCGAAGTGCACTGTCCGGCCACCGGCGAGTACGTCGGCAAGGTACCGCTGGCCGCGGCGGCTGACGTCGATGCCGCCGTCGCCGCCGCCCGGGAGGCGTTCGACACCGGACCCTGGCCTGCCACCCCGCCCGCCGAGCGGGCGGCGGTGATTGCCGCGGCGGTCAAACTGCTGGAGGACCGCAAAGAGTTGTTCACCAAGTTGCTCGCGCAGGAAACCGGTCAACCGCCCATGGTCGTCGAAACCATGCACTGGATGAGTTCGATGGGTGCGCTGAACTTCTTTGCCGGGCCGGCTGTCGACCAGGTCAAGTGGAAGGAGATCCGCACCGGCGGTTACGGTCAGACCATCGTGCATCGGGAGCCGATCGGCGTCGTCGCCGCGATCGTGGCGTGGAACGTGCCGCTGTTCCTGGCGGTGAACAAGCTCGGGCCCGCGTTGCTGGCCGGCTGCACGATCGTGCTCAAGCCGGCCGTCGAAACCCCGTTGACCGCCAACGCTTTGGCCGAGGTGTTCGCCGAGGCCGGTCTGCCCGCGGGCGTGCTCTCGGTGGTGCCGGGTGGTGTCGAAACCGGGCAGGCGCTGACGTCGAATCCTGACGTCGACATCTTCACTTTCACCGGCAGTTCGGCTGTCGGTAAAGAGATCGGCAAGCGTGCTGCCGACCTGCTCAAGCCGTGCACGCTGGAACTGGGCGGCAAGTCGGCGGCCATCGTGCTCGAGGATGTCGACCTGCCGGCCGCCATCCCGATGCTGGTGTTCTCCGGGATCATGAACACCGGACAGGCCTGTGTCGCGCAGACCCGCATTCTGGCGCCCCGCTCGCGTTACGACGAGGTCGTGGAAGCGGTGAGCAGTTTCGTCCAAGCCCTGCCGGTCGGGCCGCCGTCAGACCCGGCCGCCCAGATCGGGGCACTGATCTCCGATAGGCAGCGCAGCCGCGTCGAGGGCTATATCGCCAAGGGCGTCGAGGAGGGCGCCCGGCTGGTCTGCGGCGGCGACCGGCCGGAGGGTCTGGACAGCGGCTACTTCATCCAACCGACCGTCTTCGCCGACGTAGACAACACGATGACGATCGCCCAAGAGGAGATCTTCGGGCCGGTGCTGAGCATCATTCCTTACGACACCGAGGACGACGCGATCGCGATCGCCAACGATTCGGTGTACGGCCTGGCCGGCAGTGTGTGGACGGCCGATGTGCCGCACGGCATCGAAATTTCGGAGAAGATCCGCACCGGAACCTATGCGATCAACTGGTACGCCTTCGATCCCTGCTGCCCGTTCGGCGGTTACAAGAATTCCGGCGTCGGCCGCGAAAACGGGCCGGAAGGTGTCGAGCATTTCACTCAGCAGAAGAGTGTGCTGATGCCGTTGGGTTACACACTCGACAGCTGAACCGTCCTCGGGGGCTCCTCGCGGCGAGTCACATCAGTAACGCCGGTACCAACCCGGCCACTACCCTGCATTGCGATGCATCGGCCGACGTATTCGAAGGTGTCCAACGCCCCTTCGACGCGATAGGTGTAGTGGCACGTCGCGGGTGACATCACTGGCGAGGTCACTCCGCCGACAGGTCTTGTCGGCGGCTGCGGGACGCGCGGGATTGCGCGACGGCGAGATTGCCACTCTATGGCGTTATGCATAACGCTTAAGTTTGCCGGCGATGCTCGTAACCAAGTTGTAACCCGGGCAGAGCTGCGCTTTTAACGCTCCGACGACGCCCACGCTATTTATCACTTGCCTAATCTTCAGGCGCCTGGTTATGCTGAAGTGCATAATAAGGGCCGGTCAATCCGGCGCGAGATAGGTCGATAATCATGTTCAACATCGAACTCAACATCGCCGGGTGGCGGTTGACCCGTCAGGTCGACGATTTACCCCGCCACCCTTCCTGGTCCGCCCGGTTCAGCCCGCGTAGCGTGCCCTGGCGAGTACCGCAGCTCCGCCAGCAGCACGCTGCCTGACACCTCGTCGGCGAGGGAACACGACAATGTCAGTGACGACACGCGCCGCGCGCGGGACGCGCGGTACAACCCGCACCAAGATGCTGGCCAGCGCTGCTGAGGTGCTGCGGGAACGCGGCGCTGCGGGCGTGACCATCGACGAGGTGCTCACCCGCAGCGGCGCCCCGCGAGGTTCGGTGTACTACCACTTTCCCGAGGGGCGCACCCAGATCCTGACCGAGGCGCTGCACTACGCAGGCGACGCCATCACCGCCGCAATCGATGACGCGGCACACCGCGGCGCGAAAGTGCTGTTGCGCGGATTCGTCGGGTACTGGGAACGGCTGCTCACTGAAAGCGACTTCACCGCCGGCTGCCCGGTCGTCGCGGCGGCGATCGGGTCGGCGCCCGACGAGCCACAGTTGACCGTTGAGGCTGGACACATCCTTGACCGCTGGCGCAGCGCCTTGACCCGGGCTTACCTCGCCGACGGTTTCGACGAGTCGGACTCGGCCTCACTGGCCGTAATGTCGATCGCCGCGCTGGAAGGCGCCGTGGTGCTGTGCCGCTCGACGCGCAATACCGAGCCGTTGCGCGAGGTCTACGCTCAGCTCGAATTCCTCATCAAGGCAAAGGAATTCGTGCGCCGCAACGGATTGCGCAACTAATAGGCCGGCTGAATCGCCCGGTTCCTCCTCGTCGCGCTGGGCGCTCTGCATCGTCGCCGAGCGCGGTTAGTCGCTGGCCGGTAGTGGCTTGGCTTCCTTGACGTTCAGGGCGGTGTCACCGACCGCCAGCGTTCCGGCCCCCGCTTTGGTCACCAGCACCTCAGCACCTGTCTCGTCGACATAGCGCTTGCCCATCACGGTGCCGCCGGAGAACGCCGGGTCGATTACACCGGCACGCGGCGCGCCGATCTCGACCATCGGGGCGCCGCCGCAGCGGAGGTCGTCGAGGCTCTCGGCACTCTTGACGACGATCACCTGAGTGTCGCAGACCTGGCTGGCCAGACGGGTTCCGTTCTTGATCACTATCGGTCCTTCACACGAGTCGCTACTGCGTTGACGGGGTTTACCGGTCGATGGGCGCAACGCGCAAGTCTTGGACTATTTCGCGGCGAAGCACCTTGCCGGTCGCATTGGTAGGCAGCTCGTCGCGAAACACTACTCGATCGGGGGTCCTCGAACCGCGCAAAGTGCTGCGCACGTATGCGCGCAGTTCCTCCGGGTCGGGGCCGACGCCCGGTATCGGCACGACGACGGCGACGATTGCCTGACCCCACTGCGGGTCGTCGACGCCGACCACAGCGACGTCCCGCACCCGTGGGTGCTCGATCAGCACATCCTCGATCTCTGCGGGGGCGATGTTCTCTCCGCCGCGGATGATGGTGTCGTCGCTGCGTCCGCCGATGAACAGGTAGCCGTCCTGGTCGAGGACGGCGATGTCCTTGGTGGCGAACCAGCCGTCCTCGTCGAGCACCGAGCCGATGCCGGTGTAGCGGCCGGAGACCTGCTCGCCGCGCACGAACAGCTCACCGCTGTGACCCGGCCCCAGCACCTTGCCGTCCTCGTCACGGACCTGCAGCTCGATCCCCGGGACCGGCTGACCTACCGAGCCCAACCGCTTGGCGACGTTGGCGTCAGTTGTCGTCTGGGCAGCGCGGTGATCCTCGGGGGTCAGTACCGCGATCGTCGAACTGGTCTCGGTCAGCCCGTAGGCGTTGACGAAACCGACGCCCGGGAGCAGCTCCAGCGCACGACGCACCAGCGGCAATCCGACCTTCGACCCGCCGTAAGCCACATTGCGCAGCGACGGCAATGCGTGTCCACTAGTCTCCAGCAGTGCGACGATGCGGTCGAGCATGGTCGGCACCACTGTCGCGGTGGTGACCGATTCAGCGTTGACCAGCCGCACCCATTCGTGGGCATCGAAGGTGGGCAGGTACACCATCTTGCGGCCGGCGTACAGGTTAGAGAGCGCCGCACCGACGCCGGCGATGTGGTAGGGCGGCACGCAGATCAGCGCCGCGTCGTCAGGAGCGGCCGAGTCGAACTCCACGGTGCCGGTGACGTAGCTGGTCAGATTGTTATGCGACAGCTCCACAGCTTTGGGTAACGACGTGGTGCCCGAGGTGAACAGCACGATGGCGACCGACTCGGGATCCGGGAAGTCCACGAACGGCTCAGTGCTGCGGGCAGCGGTCAAAAATTCGTCCGAGGTCAGCACCTGGTGCGTCGAGGAAGCGGCGACTTCGCAATACCGCTCGTCCGCGACCACCAACGGTTCGGGTAGCCGGTCGATCAGCGACCGGACACCCTCGGCGGACAGCCGGTAGTTGATCGGAGTGAACGAGCGGCCGGCGCGCGCCGAAGAGAAGATCAGCAGCGGCAACATCACCCCGCCGGTGCCCACGTACACGACATGGCGGGCGTTGGAGGCTGCGATGACACCGGCGCCGCCGTCAGCGAGGTCGCTGAGTTGCTGAGTTGTCAGCCGCATGTCTTCGGAGACGACGGCGGTGCGGTCGGGGTTGCTCGACACGGCCATCTCGAGAAGCAGCGAAATACTCATGTTCGATGTCCTTGCGGCTCAACCCGGTCAGCGCCAGTCGGCGGCTAAGACTTTACACCGATGGCCTAACTTGTATCGTAGGCCATCTAACCGAATCGGCCTGCCGGGTAGCAGTCGGGCGACCTGATCAGAAGCGCTATCGGGTGACTTAAGTCCCGGTCCAGCGAGCCGGGCGTTTCTCGGCGAACGCGACCGCGCCTTCCTTGGCGTCGTTGGAGGAGAACACCGGCATCAGTATCTTCATCTGCTCGGCGAACATCGTCTCCGGGCGCCAGCCGCGTGATTCGACGATGATTCGTTTGGTCGCGGCCACGGCGAGCGGGCCGTTGGCGGTGATCTTCTCGGCCAGTGCGATCGCCTCGTCGAGCGCTTTGCCCGGCTCAGCCAATACGTTCACCAACCCGAGCGCATGAGCCCGGTCGGCGGGCAGATTGTCACCGGTGAGGGCCAACTCCATGGCGACGGCATAGGGGATGCGCTGCGGCAGCCGCAGCAGGCCGCCCCCGCCGGCCACCAAACCGCGCTTCACCTCGGGGATGCCGAACGCTGCGTCTTTCGACGCGACGATCAGGTCGGTCGCCAGCGCCAATTCGGTGCCCCCGGCCAACGCGTAACCTTCGACGGCAGCGATCAGCGGCTTGGCCGGAGGACGCTCGGTGAAGCCCATACCGCGCCCCTCGACGATGGGATTTTCACCGCGTGCGAACGCCTTGAGGTCCATACCCGCGCTGAACGAACCGCCCGCTCCGGTGAGGACGCCAACCGACAGACCCTGGTCGCCGTCGAGCCGGTCTACGGCGTCGGCAAGCCCCCTCGCCACCGCGGCGTTGACGGCGTTCTTGGCTTTCGGCCGGTTGATCGTGATGATCAGAATGCGGTCCCGCTGCTCGACCAGGACCTCGGGCTGCGCGTCGGCGTCGCTCACCAGGCGATCGTATCGGTCGGTGCCGACCGCGCCGGCGGTTCCGTTGACGTTCGCACTAGCTGGCTCTTCACCAGAACCCGGACAGCCGGGGAGAAAACCCGGACGCTAGCATCAAAGCCGAATTCCCGCGCTGCTGCCAGGGGGACCCGTTGACCGCAACCGATGTCGAGTCCACCGAATTGTCACCGAGCGAAGTGGCCAAATGGGATCCGGGTCTGACCGAGCGGGTCATCGGGTGGCTGCGTCCGCTGATCAAGGGTTATCACCGCGCAGAAGTCCGGGGTCTGGAGTCCTTCCCGCCCGGCGGCGCGCTGGTAGTGTCCAACCACTCCGGCGGTCTGTTCCCCATGGATGTCCCGGTTTTCGCCACCGGTTTCTACAGCGCGTTCGGCTACGACCGGCCGGTCTACACATTGAGCCACGACATGCTGTTCAACGGCCCCCAAGGGGACTTTCTCACCCGCACCGGTTTCATCCGCGCCAGCCATGAGAACGCCGAAGAGGCGTTGCGCTCCGGCGGAGTGGTCGTCGTCTTCCCCGGCGGGGACTACGACGTCTACCGGCCGACACTCTCGGAGAACAAAGTCGACTTCGACGGCCGGACCGGTTATGTGCGGGCCGCGTTGAACGCCGGGGTGCCGATTGTGCCGGCCGTCGGCATCGGCGGTCAGGAAACTCAGCTCTACCTGTCCCGGGGCATGGGACTGGCCCGTCTGCTGCGGCTGGACAAGCTGATGCGGGTCAAAATCCTGCCGATCTCGGTGGGTTTTCCGTTCGGGCTCTCCGCGGTGTTGCCGGTGAACATGCCGCTGCCGGCCAAAATCGTGATGCAGGTGCTCGAACCGATCGACCTGGTGGCCGAGTTCGGTGCGGATCCCGACATCGACGCCGTCGACGCTCATGTCCGACGGGTCATGCAACACGCGCTGGCCAAGCTGGCCAGAGAACGCCGCCTCCCGGTGATCGGCTGAGAGCAGCGTCATGTCAGGCCCGGCCGCACTCGCCCGGATGAGGGAAGCCGGAGACCTCCTGTCAACCTTGGTGCGGGCCCGCATCATTGCGCCGCTTCGTCCGGACAAATACCTGCGCATCGCCGCCGCCGGTCGTCGTGAGCGCATGTCGATGACGAGTGGATTCGCGATGTCAGCGCAACGCTGCCCGAACCGGGCGGCACTGATCGACGAGTTAGGCACTCTCACCTACCGCGAGCTCGACCGGCGCAGCGACGCATTCGCGACGGCGCTGCAGGCCCTGCTTCCGGCGCGGCCCGCCGGAACGCCGGCCGTCGTGGGAATCCTCTGCCGAAACCACCGGGGTTTCGTCGAGGCGCTGATCGCCGCCAATCGCATCGGCGCCGACGTCTTGCTGCTCAACACTTCTTTCGCCGGGCCGGCGCTGGCCGACGTCGTGCAGCGGGAGAGCGTCGATGCCATCGTCTACGACGAGGAGTTCGCCCAGTCGGTCGATCACGCACTTGCCGGCCGGCCAGACACCGCCGGGATCATCGCGTGGACAGATCAGCCCGACAGCAGTGACTGCACCGTGGAGAAGCTGATAGCCGCCCACACCGGTGAACGTCCGAGCTCGCCGGACCGCAAGGGCAAGCTGATCCTGCTGACCTCGGGAACCACTGGGGCGCCGAAGGGCGCCGCGCGTTCCGGCGGAGGCGCCGGTGAACTCAAGGCGATGCTGGACCGTGTGCCCTGGCGCGCCGAGGAGACCATCGTCGTAGTGGCACCGATGTTTCACGCGTGGGGGTTCTCCCAATTGGTGTTCGCCGCATCGTTGGGCTGCACGATCGCCACCCGACGGAAATTCGACCCGGAAGCCACGCTGGCCCTCATCGACCGCCACCGCGCCACCGGGCTCTGCGTTGTGCCGGTCATGTTCGACCGCATCATGGACCTGCCCGAGGCGGTGCGGCGCAAATACAATTGCAGCTCACTGCGGTTCGCCACCGCGTCGGGCTCCCGGATGCGCCCAGATGTGGTCACCACATTCATGGACGAGTTCGGCGACGTTATGTACAACAACTACAACGCGACCGAAGCCGGCATGATCGCCACGGCGACACCTGAGGACCTGCGCGCCGCCCCGGACACCGCGGGAAAGCCGGTGCCCGGCACCGACATTCGCATCCTCGACGACCAACTGCGTGAGCTGCCCACCGGCGAGGTCGGTCAGATCTTCGTGCGTAACTCCAGCCAGTTCGACGGCTACACCTCCGGCAACACCAAAGACTTCCATGAGAATTTCATGGCCTCCGGGGACATCGGCCGGCTGGACGCGGCGGGCCGGCTCTACGTCGTCGGGCGTGACGACGAGATGATCGTTTCCGGCGGCGAGAACGTCTACCCCATCGAGGTGGAGAAGACGCTGGTCGCTCATCCGGACGTCGCCGAGGCCAGCGTGATAGGAGTCGACGACGAGCAGTACGGGCAGCGACTGGCCGCGTTCGTCGTGTTGACCACCGACGGTTCAGTGACAACGGAGGCGCTCAAGCAGCACGTCCGCGACAGCTTGGCCAATTACAAGGTGCCGCGCGAGATCATCGTGCTCGACGAGTTGCCGCGCAGCAACACCGGCAAGATCGTGCGCCGAGAGCTGCTGGCGCACGTCACCAGTGCAAACTAAGCCGGCGCCATCGCGGTCTCGACGACCGTCAGCTCGTCGGAAAGCCCGGCGGCACGGCGGATCTCGACGAAGTCGTCGATGATGGCGTCGGTCACCTCATGCGGGTCGTCGACCGTGGCGCCGTCGGCCAGCACTGAGATGTTGAGCTGGTCGACGTAGCTCCACACCGTGATGTTCAGTCCGCTTCCTGCGGTCAGCGGTCCGACCGAGTAAATTTCAGTGACCAGGGCACCGCCGACCCGTCCCCGCTCACGAGGCCCGGGCACGTTGGACACCGTCAGATTCAGCACCTTGTTCTGCCCGTCACGGGTGGCCAGCCAGCGAAAGAGCGATTCCGCGCCGGCCGGCGGCATGTAATTCGACCACCGGCTCACGAGTTCAGGTCCCACCAGGTTGTTGCTCTCCTTGGCGGCTGCCGCGGCTTCGTGCACCTGACTCACTCGGTCCAACGCATTGTCGACGTGAGTCGGCAGCGCCACCAGCACGCCGGTGAACCGGTTGCCCGAGACGCGGTCCGGTGAGAAGTCATAGCTCACCGGCACCGACGTCAACAACGGATGGTCGGCGTGACCGTCGTAGCGCAGCAACAGGGTTCGCAGTGCACCCGCTGCCGTGGCCAGCACCAGGTCGTTGATCGTCGCACCGAGCCGCTTGCCGGTTTCTTTGACGTCTGCCAAAGCCAGTGTGGCAGTCGCGAATCGGCGTTCCGGGGTAATCCGATGGTTGATGAAGGTCGGCGGTGGCGTGAACGGACGGGTTAGTTCCGGGCTCAGCTTGCGTGAGCTGCGGCGTACTCGCCCGAATCCTTCGGCGGTGTACTTCAGCGTCGCGGGGACTCGGCCGAGGTACCGCAGATGGTCGCGGAACGCCGAGCGCAGCAACTGGCCCGAGGTGGGTGCGGGGTCGGTCTGGTAGGAGGCGTCGCGATCCGGCTCGGGGCCCGGCGCCAGGTCCATTCCCCGCGCCATCAGATTGGCTGATGCGATCCCGTCGGCGAGTGCGTGGTGAATCTTGCCGAGGACGGCGATGCGGCCGTTGGCCAGGCCCTCGATGAAATACATCTCCCACAGCGGTCGGCTGCGGTCCAAGGGTGTGCTGGCGATCTCGCCGACGGCCTCGTCGAGCTCACGCCGGCCGCCCGGGGCTTGCACCCGCCACGGCCGGATGTGGTAGCTCAGATCGACCTCGCAGTTCTCCCGCCACATCGGGTGGTGCAGTTTGAACGGGATGGTGACCAGCTGGTAGCGGAACGGATCCAGCTTGTACATCCGGCTGTGAATAACCCGGCGGAACGCATCGATGTCGAAGTCGCGCCGTTTCTGGGTCAGCTCGATGACGGCCAGCTTGAGGGTGTGCATGTGCACATTCGGTGTCTCGCTGTAGAGCAGGAACGCATCCCAGCCACTGAGCCGTTGCACGAACCGCCTCCTTGCCCACCCCTTTCGAGAGGACCCTACAAGCGGTCGGCGCTCAGATGACCTGTTTGGCGCCAATCGGTGGACGGCTGCGGTGCACCTGGTTGAGGAACAATCCGACCGTAGTGGCCATCGTCCCGGTGCGGGCGCCGTCGGTCAGGTCGAAGCCGTGCCCGGCGCCCGGCAGCTCGGCGTAGCTGACCACCGAGTGCGACACCGCCTGCAGCCGTTCGACGAAGGTGCGCGCCTGCCACACCGGGATGACAGTGTCCTTACTGCCGTGAATGACCAGGAACGGCGGGGCTTGCTGATGTATCCGGGCGATCGGTGAGGCCTTTCGGAACACCTCGGGATGACGTTTGATGGTCCGTTTCACCACCACCCGCTCCAGGAAGTCGACGAACCGCGCCCGCTCGGCGTCGGACCGGTCTTCCCAGTCGTAGCGGCCGTAGATGCCGACGACCGCATCGACGGCGGTGTTCGAGCTCTCCGGAAGTTCATCCTGCAGTTCCGGGTCGTTGCCCGTCAGTCCGGCCAACGCAGCCAGGTGACCGCCGGCGGACGCGCCTGCCACCGCGACGAAATTGCGGTCGCCGCCGAACTTGTCGACATTGGCCCGTGCCCACGCGATCGCAGTCTTGACGTCGATGATGTGTGCCGGCCAGCGGTGGTGCGGTGCCACCCGGTAGTCGATGGACAGGCACACCCAACCCTGTTCGGCCATGTGCGACAACAGCGCATAGCCCTGCAGCGTGCGGCTGCCATGCACCCAGGCTCCGCCGGGCACGAACAGCATTACAGGTGCCGGCCCGGCCGGCAGGTCGTTGCGCCGCCACACGTCGAGCAGTTGAGTCGGATGGTCGCCGTAACGAACCGATGTCCGGTGCAGGTGGCGGCGGTGCTGCAGTGCGCGACACACCGGCGGCGTCCGCTCCGGTGCGGGCCAGTCGATGGCCAAGTCCTCGGCCGGCACCACGCCGCGCAGAGCCGCCTCGGATACCGCTCGGGTCTGATCGCGGTCCGCTCGCCGGGCCTCGCTGTCATCGGCGGTGAAACGCAACTTCGCCGCCCGGGAGACCAGCTCCGGCACCACGCGGGCGCCGTACACGCTCATAGCCGCAACCCCGCCCAGCGGCTCCAACCGCTTACCGACCACCGGCAGCGAAGCCGACGCGACGCTTAACGCCAGCATGTAGTCGGCGGGCCGGGCTCGCAGCAACCATCTCATGCGGGTCGCCATGCTCGGTCCCGGGTAACGCGTCGCCGGTCGTGCCGTCATGCGGGGACTGTACCCCGCGAACCCACCGGCAAACGGTAATCGCGGAAGTTTTCATCTTCTGAGGTTTTGCGCAGGTCAGCGACCGTCGCACAGCAATTCCGCGCCGGCCGGCGATACCTCACCCGACCGCTGTTTTGAGCGCATCTGTGCCCACTTCAGTCGTCCGTCGCGCTTCGGGATCGTTGCCGGCGAATTTCCGCAGCACTACCAACAAATGACGAGAAACGGCCATCGTTGGGTCACCTTGAGGCGTCTCCGCACCGGCCAGGCCTCTACCGCCCGCGTCGATCAGGTTGCACCGCAAAGTGTTTGAAACCTTCGGACGGTTACCGCCGAGTCCGTGTTGAGCTCTGCCAAGCGGTTAACCTGATGTTTTCAATTCTGCGACAACGACGTTCGAGCACTTCATTGACAGCGCTCACCTCTAGCATGGCTGCCATGGCGGACCAGCACGTGCGGGCGAACTACGGCGCATCACTGTCCCCCGACGGCACCATCTTTGCCCACATCGTCGACGACGGCTGCTATCCGCGGGCAGTACAACGCTTCCTGCACAGCCGGCGAGCCTGGGGGCGCCGCTCACCTGCGGGAGATTCGGTACGCGACGTCGTTCTCCCGATCGACGGGCCGGTCAGCCGGGTCATCCACTCCCCCGATGGTCGTTGGCTGGCCTGCGAAGTCGCGCCCGCAGGCGGCACAGTCAAGCAAATCTGGTTGGTGACAACCGATCCGGATGATCCATCGGCTTGGCGAATTGACCGCCAGGAGAAGGGCACCGCTGAGCTTGTCGGCTGGTCCGGTGCGTGGGTTGCTGCAATCTTGGTCGCGGACAACGGGATTGGTGTTTCGTGTCTGATCGATCCAACCAACGGTGACACCGTCGTTCTGGACGAACGTTCCGGTGCCCGATTGATCGACGCCTGACGGACATGAGATTGCGAAACGGGAGAACCGGGAGGCGTTGGTCCAAGCTGTCCTCAACTGGCTCACCGCTGCTTTCGACATACTCGAACCGGCCCGCAGCGGTGGCATCGCGTTGTAGCGCGCCGTCGTCACGTCCGACGACCTAGATGCCCGCTTTGGGCGGCATCCCAGGCCGAGAGGCTCGCCCGTGTCGCCGCATCACAGAAGCCGAATCGTCAGCACGAGGATGGTTCAGTAGCTTGCTAACCAACTGTACGGAACGAGGCGCACGAAGGAGCGGCCCGATGGTCAGTGACGAGCTGCGGCGACGTCGTCTCGACGTCATCAAAGAGCACATAGATACCGAAGTGACGCACGACTTCGACCGCACACTGCAGACTTTCCACGGACGCCCACGCTACGAAATCATGGCCACCGGTCAGGTCTTCGACGGAGCCGACGAAGTGATGGGCTACTACCGGACCACTAGGACGGCGTTTCCGGATCAGCGTCACGACAATGTCCGCTATCACGTCGTCGACGACGCCGTCATCGTCGAGTTCGACCTCTTGGGCACCAACCTGGGCGAGTTCTACGCGCTGCCGCCGACCGGCGAGTCGTTCCGAGTCCCGGTGATCGCGGTGTTCTTCTTCGAAGACGACCGAATTGTCAACGAGCGCATCTACTTCGACGCCGCGAGCCTGGTCAGTCAGATCGGGCGCAGTGAGTTGTTCGCGACCGCTGCTGTGCCAAAGGATTGACCCACACCGGTATCGAACCACCGTTGCCGGCCGGCAGGCGATACTGACTTGGTGCCGAGCACCGACTTCCATCCCGACCTTCGACGGATCGCCCGCATCGCGCCGCGCACGCTGATCACGCCGCGGACCCTGCCGCTGATGCGGGCGCTGATGAAGCTGCAGTCCCGGCGTAAACCCCACGACGTCGAGGTGCTCATGCTCAGCGACGGGACGGGCATTCGGGTGTATCGGCCGGTTGACGGCGACGACGTCGCGCCGGCACTGTTGTGGATCCACGGCGGCGGTTTCGTCATGGGCGCCGCGCAGCAGGACGACAAAGTGTGCCGGCGCTTCAGCGCACAGCTGGGCATCACCGTCGCCTCGGTGGAGTACCGGCTGGCACCCGAACACCCCTATCCGGCTGCGCTCGACGACTGCTATTCAGCGTTGCGCTGGCTGGCTGCAGCGCCGACGGTGAACCCGGCGCGGGTGGCGATCGGCGGGCCGAGCGCCGGCGGGGGTTTGGCCGCTGCCTTGGCGCTGCTGGCCCGCGACCGCGGCGAGATCGCTTTGGCGCTACAACTGCTCGTCTATCCGATGCTGGACGACCGCACCCCGCGCCGCGCTGTCAATCGCGGCTACCGGCTGTGGGGCCCGCGCAGCAATCGCTTCGGCTGGGCGGCGTACCTCGGTGCGACCGACCCGCAGGTCGCGGTTCCGGCGCGGCGCCAAGACCTCACCGGACTGCCACCGGCGTGGATCGGGGTGGGCACCCGCGATCTACTCCATGACGAGGACCTCAGGTACGCCGAGCGACTCTTAGACGCCGGTGTGCCCTGCCAGGTCGAAGTGGTGCCGGGCGCATTCCACGGTTTCGACCACGTAGCACCCAAAGCAGCAGTGTCGCAAAGGTTTTTCGCCAGCCAATGTGCCGGCTTGCGCGCGGCGCTGCACACGCCGGGCTGACCAATTCCGCGTTGCTCAGTGAATTCTGCGATATTCTGGCGCAATGAGCCGTCGCGAGAAGCTGACACGCGGGCTCCTTGACCCGGTCGCGCGGACGCTCCGGTTGCCGTTCGGCACGCGGGACTTCATCGATAAGATCGTCAGCGGTGGCGTGAACCAAGCCGGTCGGCGCACCTTGCACATGTTGCTTTCTACGTGGGATCACACCGGCGGCGGGCCTTTCGCTGCCAGCGCGGTCGCCTCGGCGGGTCTGGCAAAAACCGCCGACATCGCGCAGGGCCTCTTCATCGGGCCGGTCTTCGATCCGCTGCTCAAGGCGCTCGGTGCTGACCAGATCAAACTGCGGGCGTCGTTGTGCGCCTCACAGGTGGTCGGTCTGGGCATCATGCGTTACGCGGTCAAAGTCGAGCCGATCCATTCGATGGAAGTCGACGCGCTCGTCGATGCCGTGGCGCCGACGCTGCAGCGCTATCTTGTCGGCGAATTATCCTGAGCGGAGTCACTGCGCGGTGTATGCGACCTGCCCGGCGATGATGGTCGCCGCGACCGTCCCCGCGTCCAGCTCCGCCAGCGCCACCGAGGGTCCGACGGCCAGCACGCACAACTGCCCGGGTGCACCGACCTCGACGTAACGCAGCTGACCGGGCCGCTCAGCATGCCCCATAAACCCTGCCAGTGCCGTTGCGGGCGAGACGCATTCGCTTGGATTCAACACAGCGCCGGTAGGTGTGGTGCGGTGTACCGCGGCGCGCATGGCGGCCCACGGATCGTCACCGCCGAATGGCGAGTCGGTCGACAGTGCAACCGGAATCGACGCGCTGAGCAGCGATGCCACCCGCCACAGCTGGCGGTGTTCGTCAGCCGGAACGTCAGCAAGGTACTGATCGCCGCGCTCGGCGACAAAATTGGGTTGAGTCACCACGGTGACGCCGAGCCGGGACAAGTCGGTAAGCACGTCGTGTGGCGTAACGGCCGCATGCTCGATGCGGTCACCGGCGCGGGTGCCGGCCTGATTCAGGGCCGCGATGGTCACCACGAGTTGTGCAACGGTCACGCAGTGGATGGCGACCGGCGTGTTCTGCGTGTGGCGGTCGGCGATCCAGTGCGCCAGCTCGTCGAGATTCAGGTCGTCGTCGCGCAGGATGCGTTTGCCTGGAGACAGCAGGCGCACGCTCTGGTGCACAACGCCACATCGCTGCGCTTCGGTCACGTCGACGATCTCACCGGCACCGAGATCCGGTGTAGCATCGGTAATCCCGGTGACGCCGTAGCTCAGCAGCCGATGGCTCACAGCGGCCAGGCCGGCATCGCGGCGCTGCAACGGAACCGACCAACTCTGGTCTGCGCTGTCGAGCCGGCCGTCCGGATGGTCGGCCAGCCCGATCGCGGCCAGGCCTGCCGAATTCAATATCCACACCAGTCCGCTGCGGTGCTGCACCCGCACCGGCACCGCCGGGGTCAGCACATCCAACACCGTGCGGTTCAGCGGACCGGCCACCGAATCGTGATATCCGACGGCGCGGATCCAGCCGTCCTCACCGACATCCGCGCCAGCCAAAGCAGCGACCAGGCCGTCGCGGTCATGTACCTGCGGCGGCCCGACTCGCAGCGAAAATTCGGCAGCGGCCGCCGAAAACAAGTGAACGTGGTGATCGTGCAGGCCGGGCAACACGGCGCCGCCCGCGGCGTCGAGGACGTCTTCCCCGCGCAGCGGTGTCAAGCGGTTCTCGATGTGGGTGATACGTGAACCGGCCCGGATATCGACGACTCTGCCGTCCAACAGCGTGCCGCGCTGAATCAGCATGCGCCGGTGAGCCGTTCGGAGACCACTCGCCGCACGGCGGCGTTGTCTGCGCCTAGCGGCGCGGCTTGCCGGCTCAGCGCCGGCGGTTCAGGACGAGCAACAGATGTAACGCTTTCACCGGTTTTCGGCAGAGCGGCATACCGTGCGGCGACCGCCGCCATCGGCACATCGATCACCTCACCACCACCGCGTCGCAGTGACTGCGCCACGGCCCGCGCCGCCTCCATGGCAGTCAGCGGATCGGCGATGGCGTCACCGCAGAAGACGGGGCCAGCAGGCCCGGCACCGACGAGTCCGCCGGCGACTGCGGCGTCGTCGCCGAACGCCGCCCGATCAGGCTGACCGAAGTGACCGGTGATCCGCAGCCACACCCGCCCCGGCCGGGGCGGCACGTCGTCGACGCTGAGCCGGCGGCGCCGCAACGCTGCGGGCCGTGATCCCTCGATGACGACGTCGGCGGCGGTCAGCAGGTCTCGCAGCTCGCGGTCGTCAGCGTCGAATCGCACTGCGTAACTGAGTTTTCCCGTGTTCATCCAATTGAAGAAAGCCGGTGCACCCGAGCGGGTGCCGTCCGGGCGGGCCGGGCTTTCCACTTTAACGACAACCGCACCTGCTCGCGCGAGCAGTTGCCCGCACAGCGGGCCTGCCCATAATGACGAGAGGTCTGCCACCAGCAGCTCGCCCCGCTGGCGCGGCTGGGCAGGAACGCCATGCCGCTGTGTTACCGGCTCGCCCGGGGCCGTCTCGGCCAGCACCGCCGCGGCGATGTCGAGCAACTGAGCTCGCGAAACGACATCCTGGGCCGATTGCGTTGCGGCCCAGGCAGCCAGCGCTGACCACGGGTCGGCTGGCTCGGTGTCGGAGCGCAGCAGCGCGGGCACTGCGGTGACGTCGTCGGCGCGCGGCAGCGCGACGGCACACCAGTTGTCGGTTGTGGCGAGCAGTCGGGTAGCACCGCCGGCAGAGATTCTGCCCCGGCGGCTCAGACCCAGCAGCGCAGCCCGACCGGCCAACAGCGTGGCGGCGTCGAAATCGACGCCCAGCAGGCGGGTGATCTCTGCTGCCACCCGGCGGGCTTCGGACAGCACGGCGGCGCAGGAGAAGTCCGGCGGGCCGTCTGGCGCGCCGGTCAGAAAGGCCAGGCCGCTACCGGCCCAGTCCGCCGCGGCGGAGGACACGTCCGCACCCATGGTCATCATTGTCTGCGAGGCGGCTCAGAACTGCCGCGCCGTGAAACGCCAGTTCAGCACCTGCCGGTCCGGTTCGTCTGCGTCGTTGTTAGCGGCGGCGTAAACCAGGGACCGCAAGGTCAGCACCCCGCCCCGGTCCGCCGGCTCAGCGGATTCGACGTGAAGTTCGCTGTACAGCGTGTCACCCTCATACACCGGGCCGGTGTGCTCGCATGACTGCCAGCCCAGCACCGTCACCAGGGTGGGCAGCAGCCGGGTGGTCTGCGCAAGCGCCAACCCAATGGTGTGCCCGCCGTAAACCAACCGGCGTCCGGTTGGGCGTGAATCATGATGCACGGCAGCGACGTTCAAGGTGAGTCGAGCGAGTTCGGGAGCGCTGGTGACCACATCTGCGGTGCTGTGCAGCACCGCTCCGGCCAGGCCGCCGTCGAAGTGGTCACCTGCCACGCGACTGCGGAACGCCGCGGCGTTCCAGTCAGCCGCGGGGTCGGACACCGGCGCCACCGCGTCGCTGCCGATGGCGGACAGATCGTCGTGCCGTCCGGTGCCGGTGTCTGATCTCGCCGGCAGCATGGCGCACCGGTAGAAGTCGAGCACCAGTCGGTCGGCCTGGTCGATGGTGGTCATCCTCAGCGCCGCCAGGCCGGTCGGCGCCCTCCCGGGCTTCGGCGTCGTAGCGCGCAGCCCCACCACTTCGGTGCGGGTGTACAGGGTGTCCCCGATGACGGGGAACCGGTGAAAATTCAGGCCCCGGTAGAACAGGTTGGCCTTGACCCGTTGGGTGGCCAGCGTGCTTTGCCCGATGGCCACGTCGCACACCAGCGCCGGATGCGCCAGCGCGGCGGGCGCGCCGATCACTGCCCCCGACAGGTCGGCGTCGAGCGCCAGCCGCAACCGATCACCAATGATGGCCTGGTGGACGGCGGCCATGCCGGCGGTCAACGTCAGCGACGGTGCCTCTTCGAAGACTTGGCCGACCCTGAGATCCTCGAAGTAAGGTCCGCCGCTCATCGCGCCTCCGGTGCGGGAACTATGGCTAACAGGCTTAGTGATCGTGACACATACGGAGGCGATGGATGGGCGCGGGATTGACTGACGAGGAAGCGATGCTTATTGAGACGGTGCGCGCATTCATCGATAAGCAGGTGAAACCGGCCGTCCGCGAGGTGGAGCACGCCAACACCTATCCGCAAGCATGGATCGAGCAGATGAAGCGCATCGGCATCTACGGCCTGGCGATACCCGAGGCGTACGGCGGGTCTTTGGTATCGATGCCCTGTTATGTCCTGGTCACCCAGGAGTTGGCGCGTGGCTGGATGAGCCTGGCCGGTGCAATGGGCGGACACACCGTCGTGGCCAAGCTGCTGTCGTTGTTCGGAACCGACGAACAGAAGCGCCGCTACCTTCCGCCGATGGCCACCGGGGAGCTGCGCGCCACCATGGCACTCACCGAACCGGGCGGTGGTAGCGACCTGCAGAACATGTCGACCACTGCGCTACCGGAGGGCTCGGATCTGCTGATCAACGGCTCCAAGACTTGGATCAGCAATGCTCGCCACTCCGGGCTCATCGCGCTGCTGTGCAAGACGGACCCGCATGCCACTCCGCGGCACAAGGGGATCTCGGTGTTGCTGGTTGAGCCGGGGCCGGGCCTCGCGGTGTCGCGGGATCTACCGAAGCTGGGTTACAAGGGCGTCGAGAGCTGCGAGCTGTCATTTGACGCCTGCCGCGTTCCTGCTACGGCGGTCCTCGGTGGCGTGCCGGGCAGCGGGTTCGCGCAGATGATGAAGGGCTTGGAAACCGGACGTATCCAAGTGGCCTCGCGGGCGTTGGGGGTGGCGACGGCGGCGCTCGAGGATGCGCTGGCGTACGCCCAGCAGCGGGAAAGCTTTGGTCAGCCGATTTGGAAGCACCAATCGGTCGGCAACTACCTGGCTGACATGGCCACCAAACTCACTGCGGCGCGCCAGCTCACCCGTTACGCCGCCGAACGTTACGACAGCGGCGAACGCTGCGACATGGAGGCGGGAATGGCCAAACTGTTCGCCTCCGAGGTCGCCATGGAAATCGCGCTCAACGCCGTGCGCATCCACGGCGGCTACGGCTACTCCACCGAATACGACGTCGAGCGCTATTTCCGCGACGCGCCGCTGATGATCGTCGGCGAAGGCACCAACGAGATACAGCGCAACGTCATCGCCGGCCAGTTGGTGGCCCGGGGTGGCCTCTAGTCACAGCCGAGCCGCTCAACCGGCGATCTCGTCGACCAGGCCCCAGGCCAGCGCGGTGTCCGCGTCGATGGTACGGCCCGAAAGAATCAGATAAGCCGTGCGCCAGCGGCCTACCCGCCGCGTCACACTTACAGTTCCGCCCGCGCCCGGAGTCAACCCGAGTCCGAGTTCGGGCAGGCCGAAGACCGCGTCTGGTGTCGCGACGACGTGTCCGCAGAACGCCGCCATCTCCAATCCACTGCCCAGCACCTGACCGTGAACTTCAGCGCGGCAAGCCGCCCCGAGTCGCGCCGTGATCGTGTCCAGCGCCAGGGCCGGGCTGTGCCGGGTGCGGGCCAGGTGCGCGCTGACCGGATCCGCGAACGTGCCGAACTCGGCGAGGTCACCGCCGCTGCAGAACGACGGACCGTTGCCGCTCAGCACGACCTCGTCGACCGACGGGTCGAGCACGGCGATGGTCAACGCCTCCAGCAGCGCTGCCCGTGCATCGGTGGAGAACGCGTTGTGCCGCTGCGGACGGTTGAAGGTGACGCGCAGAGTGTTGCCTTCCCGCTCCGCCAGAACCGGGTCCGGGATCACCGGCATCTCCGCCGGTCCGCGTTCGGCGAGCCACCGGGCAAACTCCTGACCCGCCTGCAAGGTGGAGTAAGCCAGCGACTCCGCCACCACGCCGGCGGGTGTCGGCCCGGAAGGGTCCACTGCGCGCAACACGTCGTCGCAGACGGCGCCGGCCCGTGGCCAGCGGTCGCATCGTTGCTGCAGGACGGCCAGCGCATCTGGCACCGACTCGACGGGGATCACCCGCCGGTCCTGGCTGCGGTCTTCGGTGAGCGTGAAAGTCGCTTTCTCAAGCCAATACTGCCAAGCACCCGACGTCGGCCCGGTCGCGACAAGCACACCGGGCAGCGGCGCATCGTCCACCTGCGGCGGGTCCGTCAGGCCAACGATGCGCAGCATCACACCGAATAAGCTTTGATCAGTTCGGCTTTCATCATCTTGCCGGTTTCGCTGCGGGGCAGCTGCGCCTGGAAGGAGATCGAGCGCGGACACTTGTAGTGCGACAACCGGTCTCGCAGCCACAGCAGCAATTCCTCGGCAAATGTTTCGGTGGCGTCGGCGGGGTCGACGGTCTGCACCACCGCTTTGACACTTTGACCCATCTCGTCGTCGGGAATGCCGAATACCGCGGCGTCCAGCACGTTCGGGTGGGTGACGAGCAGATTCTCGGCTTCCTGCGGGTAGATGTTCACCCCGCCCGAGATGATCATGTGGTGGCGGCGGTCGGTGAGAAATAGGTAGCCGTCCTCGTCGAGGTATCCGACATCACCGACGGTGACCCAGCCGTGGCGATTGCGGGACGCCGCTGTCTTCGCCGCGTCGTTGAGGTATTCGAAGTCGAAGCCGCCGCTGAAGTAGATCTCACCGGCCTGGCCCGGCGGCAACTCGTCTCCGGCTTCGTCGAGGATGTGGATCTCACACATCATCGGTTTGCCGACCGAGCCGGGATGAGCCAGCCACTCCTCGGCGCTGATCATGGTCGAGCCGATGGCTTCCGATGACGCGTAGTACTCGTCGATGATCGGACCCCACCAGTCGATCATCTGTTTCTTGATTTCCACCGGGCACGGTGCTGCCGCGTGTATCACCCGTCGCAGGCTTGACAAGTCGTACGAAGTACGCTGCTGCAGAGGCAATTTCAGCATTCGGGTGAACATTGCCGGCACGAATTGGCCGTGGGTGACCCGGTAGCGCTGAATGGCTTCCAGACAGCTTTCCGGCTCGAATTTTTCCAGGACCACTGTCGTAATCCCGGCGGCTTGGACAGTCATCGACCACACGGACGGCGCAGTGTGGTACAGCGGTGCAGGGCTCAGGTAGACCGAATCGGAATTCATCCAGTAGCCGACCAACGCCGACATCATTCCCGGCGCCTCGGCCGGCGACACATGCTGCAGGGCGCGCTTGATGCCCTTGGGCCGGCCGGTGGTGCCCGACGAGTACTGCAGCAGGTCGCCTTCGCGTTCGTCGCCGATCGGCGTATCAGGCTGCGATACAACGCATTCGGGGTATCGTTGCCAGCCATCCAAGTCGTCATCCGCCATCATCAGCAGGGCGGGCAGGCCGGCGGGCAGGTGCGTCTGGAGATTTTCGCACGTCTTGCGCAGTGCAGCCGAGCCGATGATGGCTCGGGCCGCGCTGTTGTCAACGATGTAGCCGGCCTCGGCCGCGGTCAGGTGGGTGTTGATGGGCACGTAGTACAGACCGCTGCGGCGCGCCGCCCACATCACCGCGTGGATGTGCTCGTTGTTCTCCATCAGGATCGCGACGACATCACCTTCAACCAACCCCGCCGCACGGAAGTAGTGCGCCAGTCGGTTGGCCCGGGCTTCCAGGTCGTCGAACGCGACGACGGTGCCACGCGGATGCAGGATTACAGCCGGCTTACCGGTGCCGAGATGTTCGCGGATCTGCATGCGAGGACTGTACCGCCGTCATTTTTGACGGGTGTCAAGTGGCGCCGAAGCGCCGCGCGATGCACACCAGCCGCCGGGCAAATCCAAAAGCCGCGATACGCCGCGCTTCAAGAAGCAGCGCTTGCGTCTGCTCGGGCTAGTCAGCCAGACGCTGCTTGAGCGCCTCGAACTCGTCCTTGACGCCGGTGGGCAGCTTGTCGCCGACAAACTCGAACCACTCCTCGATCATCGGCAATTCCTGCCGCCACTCGGCGGGGTCGACGACCAACGCCTTGGCGACGTCTTGCGCATCGACGTCGAGTCCGTCCAAATCCAAGTCCTCCGCGTTCGGCACCACACCGATCGGGGTGTCCTGGCCACCAGCCCGGTGCTCGATGCGGTCGACGATCCACTTCAGCACACGGCTGTTCTCGCCGAAGCCCGGCCACAAGAACTCGCCGCCCTCGCCGCGGCGGAACCAGTTGACGAAGAACACCTTCGGCAGCTTGGACTCGTCTGAGTTCTTGCCCAGGTCCAGCCAGTGCTGGAAGTAGTCACCGACGTGATAGCCCAGGAACGGAATCATGGCCATCGGGTCACGGCGCACGGTGCCGACCTTGCCTTCGGCGGCCGCGGTCTGCTCGCTACCCATGGTGGCTCCCATGAAGACACCGTGCTGCCAGTTACGGGCCTCGGTCACCAACGGCACAGTGGTCTTGCGGCGGGCGCCGAACAGGATGCCCGAGATCGGCACGCCCTGCGGGTCGTCCCACTCCGGCGCCAGGATCGGGCACTGCGACATCGGCGTGCAGTACCGTGAATTCGGGTGTGCCGCATTGGCTTCCGTCTTACCGGAGTACCAGTCGTTACCTTTCCAGTCGATCAGATGCTCAGGGTCGCCTTCCAGGCCTTCCCACCACACATCGTTGTCGTCGGTGAGTGCGACATTGGTGAAGACGGTGTTGCCCGCCGCGATAGTGCGCATCGCGTTGGGGTTGGACTTCCAGTTGGTGCCGGGAGCGACACCGAAAAATCCGAATTCCGGGTTGACCGCGTAGAGCCGGCCGTCCTTGCCGAACCGCATCCAGGCGATGTCGTCACCGAGGGTTTCGGCGCGCCACCCGGGAATGGTCGGCTGCAGCATCGCGAGATTGGTCTTACCGCAAGCTGACGGAAACGCCGCTGCGAAATAGTACGCCTTATTCTCCGGCGAAATCAATTTGAGGATCAGCATGTGCTCCGCCAGCCAGCCCTCGTCATGGGCCATCGCTGAGGCGATGCGCAGCGAATAGCACTTCTTGCCCAGCAGCGCGTTGCCGCCGTAGCCGGAACCGTAGCTCCAGATTTCCCGGGTCTCCGGGAAGTGAGTGATGTATTTGGTGTCGTTGCACGGCCACGGCACATCGTCTTTTCGGAGCCTGACTCGTCTACCAGCGGTGCACCGACGGAGTGCAGCGCCTTGACGAAGAACCCGTCGTCGCCGATCTTCTCCAACGCGGCCTTGCCCATCCGGGTCATCACCTTCATCGAGGCAACGACGTACTCGGAGTCGGTGATCTCCACGCCGAGCTTCGGGTCCTCAGCACCCAGCGGGCCCATGCAGAACGGCACCACCCACATGGTGCGTCCGCGCATGCTGCCGCGGTAGAGCTCGGTCATGGTGGCCCGCATCTCGGCTGGGTCCATCCAGTTGTTGGTCGGCCCGGCATCTATTTCGCGCTCAGAGCAGATGAATGTCCGCGACTCGACGCGCGCCACGTCAGACGGATCGGACAAAGCCAGGTAGGAGTTGGGGTGCTTCTCCTCATTGAGCTTCTTGAAGGTGCCGGCTTCCACGAGCTGGTCAGCAAGGCGCTGCCACTCCTCTTCAGAGCCGTCAGCAAAGACCACCCGCTCCGGCTGGGTCAGTTCAGCAACCTCGGCTACCCACGAAAGCAGGCCTTGATGATCGGTCGGCGCGGTATCCAAACCGGGAATGGTCGCTGAGGTCATCGAACTCTCCCTGCGTTACATGTTCACAAGCAGGTGACGAATTCGTCCCTGCAACTTTTCGGTAGCTCTTAGAACAGGTTATCGCTTATCGGATACCCAAAACGGGTCGGGTTTGTATCAGCTCACTCACAGGAACGATTCAGAAGCGTTCTACGTGCGGTGTTTCGCCACCCTGAGACTCAATCTCAGCAGCTTCACCCTCACCGCCAGACACCTCGACCGGCAGTGCGGTTCCCTGATCGTCGGTCGACTTCGAGACGTCATCATCACCCAGTTCGGCTCGCACGCGGTTCAGCGCCCTCTGCAGCACCGGCATCTCCCGATCGCGTGAGGCTGCAGCGCGGGCGTCGGCAACAGCGTGTTCGCGCAGTTCACGATCCAGCCCGCTGACCTCATCGGCCACCCGGGCCGCGTCCGCCTCGTCCGCCTGCCCGAGCGCCTTGGTCAGCGTTGACTCCGCGGCCAGCACTCGGGTCGCAACCAGTTGCTCGACCGCAGCGCGCAGCGCCGAAGTCGCCTCACCGACCCAGCGGTCGAGCACCGCACGATCGTGCAGGAGCCCTCGGGTGCTGACCACCCACACGGCCAGCGCCAAACCGATCGCCACGCACGCGATCACGCCCGCGACGGTCAGCCCCGGAGTCAGGTCAGCCAGCAGTCGGGCCAGCGTCAGGGCGACACCCAAGCCGAAGCCGGCGCCCAGCAGCATCATCAGCCGGGTCTCCAGCCGCCGGGAGTGCAGCGAAGGACCGGGAACTTCGAGCCGCGGCAACGGCGCGGACGCCGGCTGGGCGCAGGCGGTGAGTCCAGAAACCTGCGCCACGTCAGCCATGTGCTTGGTGCAACCCTCGTCGACTTCGGTGATGACTTCCTCGATACGGTGTCGGGCGTAGGGCTCAAACCCCGGCAGGGCACGCCGGGTAAGCGCCGTCGCGTCCTCCTGCAACTCGTTGCGCACCGAGGCACAGCGGTTGCGGGCGAAGTAGGACAGCTGCATCCGGGCCTGTTGAATCTGGCTGCGCAGACCTATCGTGCGCTCTGATCGCGACAACCGTCGCTGCCGCAGCACGGCGCTGCGCTGTTCCCGCAACGCCGCCGTCCGCGCCCGCCGGCCGGCGCCTTCGGCATCACGCTCGTATCCGCTCACAGCCGACTGCAGGCGCGTTTCCCACGCTCTGAACCGGTTCCGACGCGCGACGTCAGGGGCGGCGAGCTCCTGGCGCACCGCAGCAACCAGCTCGCCGACCTGAGGTTCACCGCCCTCGGGTGCTGCGGCCACGCCGATCCACGGCACCCGCCGGTACCGTGCGGCGTGCCCGGACAGTGTGTCGCGATCCACAGCCATCAGTTCACGCCACTGCCGATGCAGATCGATCTTGGCCAGCGCGGCGATGACCACATCGGTGTCGGCGGCCGTCGCGTCGATCAACGCACAGTCCGACTCGGTCAGGGCTGCAGCTGCCGAGACGACGAACACCACCGCAGTAGGCGCCTCACCCGCGCGCAGATCCTCCGCCTCGACGAACGGGTGCTCCGGCACCTCTTCGGCGAGCGCGGCGGCCACCGAGCTGACGCCCGCCAGCCACGGGCCAGTAACCAGCACCGCGTCCACCCGCTGCACGGCCGGCGCGGTCAACTGGGGCGCGAGCGTATGGAGCAGCGCATCCACCTCGGCGACCGGGTCGTCGTGCGGCGGGTCGCTCACAGCGCACCTCGGGTGGGAATCATCAGCGCCGCTCTTCACCCGCAAGCGGGAGGTGCCCCCGGATCATCGATCGAGTGCCATCGGCCGCCGCGCGACTCATGAGCCGAAGCGAACCGCGGGCGATGTCCGCACCGCAGCTGCGGTGTACGGCAGACGCCGCACCGCGGCTGTAGCCGCGCCAGTGCACCGCCTGCTGCAGATGCGCGGCCGCGTCGTTGCGAACGCCGACGCGCAGGCCGGTCACCTCGACGGCGTCGATGGCCGCCGCCATCCGGGCGATGACCATCCGGTCGCTGCACAGCAAGTCGCTGATCCGCTCGTCAGTGACGGCCAGGGTCTCCATTTCCGCGCCGGCGTCCGACACCCGCCGGTAGCGCGCCTCAACGCCGAGCTTGTCGAGTTCGTTGACAACTTCGTCGACACCGCTGGCACGGCGCAACAACGCAGCCGTCGCCGCTTCGGACGCGCCCTGCCGGAGCACAGCGACGACGAGCGCCACACCGAACAGGTCGAGGGTTTCCAGCAGGCGCCGACGCGTCGCGGTGGGCACCGGATGCGTCTGGGCAAGGAAGCGCTCGCGGGACCGTAGATCGGCCGGCCGATCGGCCAGCAGCCGCAACGCGGCCCACAGGACGCCATCGAGCGCGGCGTCGGCGAGCAGCGCGACCATCGGCGTCGTCGGCGTTCCGGTGAGCTGGGCGAACTCCGCACAGTGGCGTCCGGCCAGGTCGGCTTTGTTCAGCACCACCAGCACCGGACGGCGGGCGGCGGCGATGGTATCCCGGTCCTCGGGTTTCACCACTTCGGCGATGACATGCACCGCCACCTCAGCAGACTCCGGCGGCGCGGTGAGCGAAAGACCAGCGGCTGTCAAAGCTTGCGTGACCGTGCTAACGCCGACACCGCGACGCCCCAGCAGCGCCACCCGTAGCGGTGCGACGACGCGTTGCGCGATCGCCGCAAGCCGCGGCTCGGAAAGCTCGGCGGCGAACCAAGCCAGTTCATCGGCGAAAAGTCGGTAGCCCGGTGCGCTCATCTGCGGCCTGCTGGTCCGATCGCTAGACCTCATCTTCTGCTGGCCCGCCCCGTTGGCGGGCACCTACCGAATGGTGACATCCACGCTGCCGAGACGCGAGCCACCATGCCCAGTTGAGCCCCCGAAAGCACAGACGGTTATCAGCGAAAGGCAACTGTTGAGTATCAATCTGCACCCCAGGGCGGCTACATCGGCAGTTCATGAGCCACGATGGACAAATGCATGCGCAGTGCGGGGCCGCGGCGACCGGTCCAGCTCTGCCGGACCTACCCGCTAGGCATGCGCCCCCGCAGCGCGACACGGCGGGATTGCCGCGAGTCACCAGTTTCCGGTCCCGGCGCTCGGCGCTGTCAAGCGCCCAGCAGCAGACCTGGCAGCGGTTATGGCCGGAATTCGGAATGGACGCTCCCCGCGCGGACGGCACGACTGAGGCTCGACCGCTCGACACCACTGCCTGGTTCGGGCGCACAGCTCCGCTGGTGCTGGAGATCGGCTGTGGTGCGGGCACGTCGACGGTAGCGATGGCGCAAGCCGAGCCGGACATCGACGTGATCGCCGTGGAGGTGTATCGCCGCGGACTGGCGCAGTTGCTCTGCGCTGTGCAGCGAGAGGACCTGCGCAACATACGGCTGGTCCGCGGTGACGCCGTCGATGTACTGGCCCAGCTGATCGCGCCCGCTTCGCTGACCGGGGTTCGGGTTTTCTTCCCCGACCCGTGGCCGAAAGCGCGCCACCACAAGCGGCGGCTGCTGCAACCTGCGACAGTCGCGCTCATCGCAGACCGGCTGCGGCCGGGCGGCCTGCTGCACGCCGCCACCGACCACGCCGGTTACGCCGCGCACATCGCCGACACCGGAGACGCCGAGCCGCGGCTTCGCCGGGTGCAGCACACGGCGGGACTGGCGATCTCGGTCACCCGACCGACGACGAAATACGAGACAAAGGCCCGCCACGCCGGCAGCGCCGTCACCGAGTTGCTCTGGGAAAGATACGAACCATGAGCATGACGCAAGAAGCGAGTACCGAAACAGCCGCCGCGGTGGAGGCGCTGCCGCCGTCTGTGCAGGACGCCTCAGCGCACCCCTCGACCGTCGAGAGCAGCGCTTATCCGACGTTGGCCCGTCGGGTCCTGCTGGTGTGGGACGCGCCCAACCTCGACATGGGGCTTGGCTCGATCTTGGGCCGGCGCCCTACGGCGCTGGAACGTCCCCGATTCGACGCGTTGGGCCGCTGGCTGCTGGCCCGCACCGCTGAAGTCGCCACCGGCCGGCAGAATGTGTCGGCCGAGCCGGAGGCCACGGTCTTCACCAACATCGCGCCGGGCAACGCCGAAGTGGTTCGCCCCTGGGTGGACGCGCTGCGCAATGTGGGTTTCGCTGTCTTCGCCAAGCCGAAGGTCGACGACAGCAGCGACGTCGACGCCGACATGCTGCGCCACATCAACCTGCGGTGCAGCGAAGGACTTGCCGCCCTGGTGGTGGCTTCAGCCGATGGCCAGGCTTTCCGGCAGCCGCTGGAAGCGATTTGCCGCGGCGGAGTACCTGTGCAGGTCCTTGGATTTCGCGAACATGCGAGTTGGGCGTTAGCGTCGGATACCTTGGAGTTTGTCGACCTGGAGGACATCGACGGTGTTTTCCGGGAACCGCTGCCGCGAATCGGGCTGGACTCGTTGCCTGAGCAGGGCGCCTGGCTCCAGCCGTTCCGGCCGCTGTCGGCGCTATTGACCTCGCGTGTGTGAGACTGGAAAACCGACGCGGGTCGCTACCGATCCAGTAAGGAGATTACGTGTTCGCCTGGTGGGGTCGAATTGTGTACCGCTACCGGTTCATCGTAATCGGCGTCATGGTGGCTTTGAGCCTCGGCGGCGGCGTTTTCGGGATCAGTCTCGGCAAACACGTCACCCAGAGCGGCTTCTACGACGACAGCTCCCAGTCCGTCAAGGCGTCGGTCCTCGGTGACGACACCTATGGCCGCGATCGGACCAGCCATGTCGTGGCGACGTTCGCCGCGCCGAAAGGTAAGACGGTCGACGACCCGGCGTGGTCCAAGCAGATCATCGACTCACTGAACAACTTCCAGAAGAGTCACCCGGATCAATTCCTCGGTTGGGTGAGTTACCTGCGAGCACCGAACTCCACCGACCCGCGCGTGCACGGCATGGCGACCGAGGACAAGAAGCACGTCTTCGTGTCCATCGCACTCAAGGGTGACGACGACGATTCCATTTTGAACAACTACAAGGTGATCGCGCCCGATCTGCAGAAGCTCGACGGCGGCAAGGTCGAGCTCGCCGGTCTCGAGCCGGTGGCCAGCGGCTTGACCGGAACCATCGAAACCGACCAGCGACGCATGGAAGTCCTGGCCCTTCCGCTGGTGGCGGTGGTGCTGTTCCTGGTCTTCGGTGGGGTGATCGCCGCCTGCCTCCCGGCAATCGTGGGCGGTCTGGCCATTGCCGGCGCTCTGGGCATCATGCGATTCATCGCGATTTTCGGACCGGTGCACTTCTTCGCCCAACCCGTGGTGACGATGATCGGCCTCGGTATCGCCGTCGACTACGGATTGTTCGTGGTGAGCCGGTTCCGAGAAGAGATCGCCGAGGGCTACGACAGCGAGGTGGCGGTCCGTCGCACCGTGATGACCGCGGGGCGCACGGTGACGTTCTCCGCGGTGCTGATCGCCGTCTCAGCGGCGAGCATGCTGGTGTTTCCGCAGGGCTTCCTGAAATCGTTGACCTACGCCACCATCGCGGCGGTCATGCTCTCGGCGATTTTGTCGATCACCATCCTGCCGGCGGTGCTCGGCATCCTGGGCCGCCACGTCGACGCGCTGGGCGTACGCACGCTGCTGCGGGTGCCGTTCTTGCAGGAGTGGAGGGCGTCGCGGGTCTACCTGGAGTGGCTGGCGAACCTGCTGCAGAAGACCAAGACGCGCGAAGAGGTCGAGCACGAGTTCTGGGGCAAGCTGGTCAACCGGGTGATGAAGCGGCCGCTGCTGTTCGCCATCCCCATCGTGGTCGCGATGATCCTGCTCATCATTCCGTTGGGCCGGCTCTCCCTCGGCGGCTTCAGCGAAAAGTACCTACCGCCCACAAACCCGGTGCGCCAGGCGCAGGAACACTTCGACAAGCTCTTCCCCGGCTACCGCACCGAGCAGGTGACGCTGGTCATCCAGAGCAAGAACCACGCGAAGGTCACCGATCAGCAGGTCGCCGAGATCCGCAACGAAATATCGGGAATCACCGGCTTCACCGACAACAAGTGGGAGGAACGTCCCTGCCCGAATGTCGCGGACAACCCGTGCGTTCCGGGCCCCGACGGAACGACGCGTCCCAAAGACGACACTGCCCGGGTCATCCAGGACGGCTTGGTCAACACCAATGACGCCGCGAAGAAGATCGTCGAGCTGCGGTCCGTCACGCCACCCAAGGGTCTCAACATCATGGTCGGCGGCACCCAGGCCCTGGTGCAGGACAGCATCCACGGCATCTTCAACAAGCTGCCGTTGATGCTGGTGATCTTGTTGACCACGACGACGCTGTTGATGTTCCTGGCTTTCGGATCCCTCGTGCTGCCGCTCAAAGCGACGGTGATGAGCGCACTGACGCTCGGTGCGACCATGGGAATTTTGACCTGGATCTTCGTCGACGGCCACTTCGCCAAATTGCTCAACTTCACTCCGACGCCGCTCACCGCGCCGGTGATCGGGCTGATCATCGCCGTCGTCTTCGGTCTGTCGACCGACTACGAGGTGTTCCTGGTGTCCCGGATGGTGGAGGCACGAGAACGCGGGATGTCGACCACAGAAGCAATCCGGATCGGTACAGCCACCACCGGTCGCATCATCACTGCAGCGGCGACCGTCCTGGCGGTGGTCGCCGGCTCGTTCGTGTTTTCCGACTTAGTGATGATGAAATACCTGGCCTTCGGTTTGATGGCGGCGCTGCTGCTGGACGCCACGGTGGTGCGGATGTTCCTTGTCCCATCGGTGATGAAGCTGCTCGGCGACGACTGCTGGTGGGCACCGCGCTGGATGAAGCGGGTTCAGACCCGGCTCGGACTGGGCGAGATCCACCTGCCCGACGAGCGCAAGCAGCCCATCGCCCGTACCCGTACTGCAACCGCCGCCGCCGGGCCGCGCAGTGCGCATGCCGGCAAACCACTTGCGCCGCACGACCCGACCCACCCGGGGACGCCGGCATCCGCGCGTCAGCGCGTCGCCAGCCGCCCGGAGGCCCGGCCGCCGGTCCAAGACAGGTCGTCGCAGACCAGCACCACGCGCATACCGGTGGCTGACGCTCGGGAATCCGAGCCGGAAACCACTCGGTTAGCCGCGCCACACACCAGCCCAGCGGACACACCGCCGACCCAGCAGCGCAACACCGCGCCGACGCCGTCTCAGCCGGCCGAACGCGAGATCGAGTCCTGGTTGAGCGACCTGCGCGCCGCGCCCGCCCCAAGTGCAGGGCTCAACGACTCCGCTGACCCGCCAGCCGCTCGGCCCACGCCCTCCGCTGAGGAGGCCCAGGCGATACCGGCCGGCAACAACCGCCCGGCAAGCCACGAGCGGCCCGACGATGGCGACACCACCGCCCTCCCGACGCCGCCGCGCGATGGCGGCGACGCCGCTACGGCCACTGAGAAGCTGAACACTTCGGGCGGCGACGGCGGAGTGGAAAAGCCGCGCCAGCGGCGCGGCGGTGGGCTGAGCGCCCAGGACCTGCTGCGCCGAGAAGGCCGCTTCTAGGCGCGGCCGGCGGGCTAAGTATTGGCGGCGGTCTCTTTGACGCGGTCATCGCTGCTTTCCTCAGCTTCGACGCTGTCGGGCTCTGCTTCGATGATCGCGGTTGCGTCGCTGTCTTGCGCAGCCACCTCAGCCTTCGGATCACGCGCCAGCAACACCTGGAAGGCATTGTTGAGGAACGCGACCGTCGGCACGGCCAGCAAAGCGCCGACAATCCCAGCCAAAACACCCCCGGAGGAAATGGCCAGCACGATCGCCAGCGGATGAATCGACACCGCTCTTCCCATCACCAGCGGCTGCAGGATGTGCGCCTCGAGCTGGTTGACGCCGACGAGCACACCCAGGGTGATCAGCGCGTACACCCAGCCCTTGGCGAGCAACGCGACCACGACTGCCAGGAAACCGCTCAACACCGCACCGACCAGCGGGATGAACGCACCCAGAAACACCAGCGAGGCCAGCGGAAGCGCCAACGGCACACTCATGATCGCCAGCCCGGTGCCCACGCCCATCGCGTCGACCAACGCCACCAGGGAGGTGCCGCGCACATAGCCAATCAGCGACCCGTATCCGGCGACGCCGGCAGCGCGCACCCGCTCCCGATTCTCAACCGGGATGATCTTCGTGACGTAATGCCAGATGTTGCGGCCGCCGTAGAGGAAGAAAATTAACGTGAACAGCGTCAGCAGCGCGGCGGTGACGATTTCGGTGATGGTGGCCGCGGTGGACAGCGCGCCGCTGGTCAACTTGTCTTGATTGTTGCGCAGCGCCTGGATCGCGGCGTTGCCCGCGTTGTCGATCTGCTGCCGGCTCAGATGCGCCGGCCCCTCGATCAACCACTTGCGGGTGGAATCGATGCTGTGGGCCACCTGGTCGACCAGGCTGGGTAGGCCGACCACGAACTGGCTGACCACGAACGCCAGGATTCCGCCGAGCAGCGCGAAGCCGGTCAACAGCACCAGCGCCACTGCGCCACCGCGCGGGGCTCCGCGCCGGTTCAGCAAGTCGACTGCGGGCACCAGTAGCGCAGACAACATCAGGGCCAGCAACACCGGAACGACGATGACTTCCAGTCGGTCGATCGCCCACAGGACTGCGACGACCGCGCCCAGGATGACCAGCAGCCGCCACGCCCATTCCGCGGTCTTCCGGACGATCGGTACGACCGAGTGGGCATCTGCGGTCGCTGGCATGTGGTCAAGACTAGCGGTGTGCTGCGCCGCGGCAGGCATCCGCGTGCCGCCTGCAGCGGCGGACTTCTGTCAAACGGCGACACCCCGGCAGAGCCGAGCGGCGCTGATGGTGTGACCTGCACAGCTACGCTGAAGCACGTGTCGCACGACGCGCCCGCCCGCAGTGCTCTTCGTCAGCGGGCAGATCCTGTCCGCGGCAGATACTGGTGGCTGCGCTGGGTGGTCCTGGCGATCGTGGCGATCGTGCTCGCCGTCGAGGTGGCGTTGGTCTGGGATCAGCTGCTCAAGGCGTGGAAGAGCTTGTACGGAGCCAAGTGGTGGTGGCTGCTGGCCTCGGCCGTCGCGGCGGGCGCCTCGATGCACAGCTTCGCCCAGATACAGCGCACCCTACTCAGGTCGGCCGGCGTCGACGTCAAGCAGTGGCGGTCCGAAGCCGCCTACTACGCGGCCAACTCGTTGAGCACGACGCTTCCCGGCGGTCCGGTCATCTCAGCCACCTTTCTGCTACGGCAGCAACGACGTTGGGGCGCCTCGACGGTCGTGGCGTCCTGGCAGCTGGTGATGTCGGGCGTACTGCAGGCGGTCGGGCTGGCATTGCTCGGTCTGGGCGGCGCTTTCTTCCTGGGCGCCAAGAACAACCCGTTCTCGCTGCTGTTCACCCTCGGTGGCTTCATTGCGTTGCTGCTGCTCGGACAGGCGGTGGCATCACGGCCAGAACTCATCGACGGTATCGGCGTGCGGGTGCTGTCGTGGATCAATTCGGTTCGCGGCCGGCCGGTCGACGCCGGCCTGGACAAGTGGCGCGAGATGCTCAGCCAACTGGAGTCGGTGAGCCTGGGCCGCCGTGACCTGACGGTGGCGTTCAGTTGGTCGTTGTTCAACTGGACCGCCGATGTCGCCTGTTTGGGTTTCGCGGCGTACGCGGCCGGCGACAACGTGTCGGTGGCCGGGCTGACCGTCGCCTACGCCGCCGCCCGCGCCGTCGGCACCATCCCCTTGATGCCGGGAGGTCTGCTGGTCGTCGAGGCAGTGCTCGTTCCCGGTCTGGTGTCTAGCGGCATGTCGCTGCCCAACGCCATTTCCGCGATGCTGATCTACCGGCTGATCAGCTGGCTGCTGATCGCCGCCATCGGCTGGGTAATCTTCTTCTTCCTGTTCCGGACCGAGAAAGGGGCGGACGCGGAAGAAGTAGACGAGGCGGGCGCACCCGAGTCAGCCGCGACCGCCGTGGAACGGCCCGCAACCGACTCGGCCGATACCGCGCTACAGGGCCCGCTGCCGCCACCGGAGCCGGGTTCTGGACGACCGTCGGCAGCCGGTTTCACATGATACGAAACACAGACAGCAGGGCTGGCTAACTGTCGCTGATCACAACCTCGTCGATCAGATACTGAGTCCATCACTGCAGAGCTCGCTTAGGGCTCGCTGGACGGGGGCTCGAGACATGTCGAGCTACCGGATCGCGCTGAGCGGCGGTGCCGCCGGGTTCGGCGCCGGAGCCGCCGGCGCAGGACCGACAGCGGGCGCGTGGGCCGGCGCTCCGGCCACCGGCTGCGCCGGAACGCCGCCGCCCGGCAGGCCGGGCAAACCGCCGGGCAGCCCGCCCTGGGCGTTTTGCAGGAGACCGAGTACCTGCGGCAAAGAAATCGGCAGCTTGCACTTGGTGGACAGGCCCGCCAGCGGTTCCCCGATCTTCTGGATATCGCTGGTCACTTTTGGGTTCGCGTCGAAATAGCCCTTCAGCGTGTTCACCGAAGCTGGACCGGCCGGCTGTTGAATAGCGCTGGTCATCGCGTGGTTGGTCTCCGGGTGCGAGTCCAGGTAGTCGCCTGCGGATTTGGCGACAGAGCCGACCGTACGCGCCATCTCGCTGGCGGCACACGGGTCGTTGGAACCGGTCGCCGACGGAGCGGACCCGTTCAGCGCGGCGGCTCCTCCCAGCGCGACGGCAGTCATCACGCCGAGCAACCCGTACCGCAGGGCGCCGGTGATCACTGACGTCGAAGTCACCGAAGTCATCAAAAAACTCCTCCTAGTTTGCGGCATCTCACCCGCCTCACAGATGGCTGGTCTCGACGGCGACATCGCCGGCTCGTCGGAAGGCCACCCGACATCGTGCCATCGTGCGCGGGGCAATCGCCATTCGGAACGCTGTGAATCTGCTCCCAGCCATCGGCGGGAAAACCGGCTCCCGCGCCCGCGTTGCAAACGGTGTCACCACAGGTCAGTGCGGTTAACTCGGCTTTTTCCACAGTCCGCTGCGGTAGGCTCGCCTGCACGCAACGCGGCACATTGCGGGGGAGACAAAAATCCAGCACTTCATGATGCGCTTCAGCGGCTACCTGCGCAGATTCCGCTGGCTGGTCTTCTCAGGCTGGTTGCTCACATTGATTCCGGCGGTCTATCTCGCCACCCAGTCGGGGCATCTGACCGGAGGCGGTTTCGAGGTGGCCGGCTCACAGTCGCTGTCCGTGCATGACCAGCTCGAAGACCACTACCCCGACCAGGGCGCTTCCGGGCTGGCGCTGGTTGCGGCGCCCCGTGCTGATGCCACCTTCGAGGACATGAACGCTGCGGTCGCGCTGCTCAAGCGGGTCGCCGGCGAAGTGCCTGCGGTGTCGATGGTGGCCGACCCACGGCAACCCGCGCCGCAGCCGGACCGGCCGTATGTGGTGACGCTGCGGGTCGACTTCAACAACACCGGTTCCAGCGACGTCGCCAAGAAGCTACGGCAGAAGGTCGGAGTCAAAGGAGATAAGGCCGGGCAAATCGAGAACGGTCACGTCCGCCTGTATGTCATCGGACAAGGCGCACTGAGTACTGCTGCGGCGGCGAACACCAAGCACGACATCGCACTCGCCGAGCGGTGGAACCTGCCGATCATTCTGGTCGTGTTGCTTGCCGTCTTCGGTTCGCTGGCCGCCGCCGCCATCCCGCTGACGCTGGGCATCTGCACGGTCCTGATCACGATGGGGCTGGTGTACCTGTTGTCGGCGTTCACGACGATGTCGGTGTTCGTCACACCGACGGTCTCGATGTTCGGCATCGCGCTGGCCGTCGACTACTCGCTGTTCATCCTGATGCGTTATCGGGAGGAGTTGCGGGTCGGCCGCCAACCTCAGGACGCAGTCGACGCTGCGATGGCCAGTTCCGGTCTTGCGGTGGTGCTGTCCGGGATGACTGTGGTGGCCTCGCTGACCGCCATCTACCTGATCGACACCCCGGCGTTGGCTTCCATGGCGACCGGCGCGATTCTGGCCGTCGCGGTCGCAATGCTCACCTCAGCCACCTTGACCCCAGCGGTGCTGGCGACGTTCGGCAGGGCCGCCGCCAAAAGGTCGGCGGCCCTGCATTGGTCGCGGCGACCGGAGTCCACCCAGTCGCGGTTCTGGACCAGCTGGATCGGCGGCGTGATGCGCCGGCCGTGGGCGTCGGCGTTGGCAGCGTCGGCGGTCCTGCTCGTCATGGCGATACCGGCGTTGTCGATGGTTCTGGGCAACAGCTTGCTGCGCCAGTTCAATTCGACGCACGAGATCCGCGGCGGGGTGGGGGCCGCTGCGCAGGCACTCGGACCAGGGGCGCTGGGCCCGGTTCAGCTGCTGGTGACCTTCCCCGACGACGACGCGTCCGCGCCCGCCAATCATCAGACGCTCAGCGCGATCGGCCGCCAGTTGAGCAGCGCTCCTGACATCATCTCGGTGTCGTCGCCGATCTTCGCCAACGACAACAGCAGCGCCCTGATCAACGCGGTGCTGTCGGTGGATCCCGAGGACATGGCCGCGCGCGAAAGCGTCGCCTGGATCCGCACGCACGTAGCGGCGGACCAGGATGCCGAGTCGGTCCGCATCGACGTCGGCGGCCCGACGGCCTTGATCAAAGACTTCGACGACCGGGTTTCGAGAACGGAGCCGCTGGTTTTGGTGGTCGTGGCGCTGATCGCCTTCGGAATGCTGCTGATCTCAGTGCATTCGGTGTTCCTGGCGTTCAAGGGCGTGGTGATGACGATGCTGTCGGTGGCCGCCGCCTACGGCAGTCTGGTCATGGTCTTCCAGTGGGGCTGGCTGGAGCAGCTGGGGTTTCATCCGATCACCTCGATCGACAGCACCGTCCCGCCGCTGGTGCTGGCGATGACCTTCGGGCTGTCGATGGACTACGAGATCTTCCTGCTCACCCGGATCAGGGAGCGGTTCCTGCACTCGGCAGACACCCATGACGCCGTCGCCTACGGCGTGAGCACCAGCGCTCGGACGATCACCAGCGCGGCGCTGATCATGATCGCGGTCTTCATCGGCTTCGCGTTCGCCGGTATGCCGCTGGTCGCCGAGATCGGGGTCGCCTGCGCTGTCGCGATCGCAGTGGACGCCACCATCGTGCGACTGGTGTTGGTGCCCGCTTTGATGGCGATGTTCGACCAGTGGAACTGGTGGCTGCCTGCCTGGCTGGCGCGCGTTCTGCCGTCGGTCGACTTCGAGAAGCCGTTGCCGCGGGTTGACCTCGGCGACGTCGTGATGATCCCGGACGACGTCTCGGCGCCGATGGTGCCCAGTGCCGACCTGCGCATGGTGATCAAATCGGCGGCTAAGCTCAAACACCTTGTGCCGAACGCAATCTGCGTCACCGATCCGCTGGCCTTCACCGGTTGCGAGCGCAGTCGCGATCAGCGGGTGAAGGTCGGTGTCAGCGCTGGCTCGACCCGGCAGCGCAGCGCGCTGGTCGAGGCGACCAGCGCCCCGAACGGCCACCCGGAGTCGCGGAAGTTCGGACCGGGCCTGCCCTACCGCAACGGCCGAAGCCGTCAACCCTCGCGAACGACGCGACCGGTACATCCGGTGACGGTGTGGCGGGGGCGGCTCTCGGTCGCGTTGGACGCCCTGGATGCGGCGGCGTCGGCGGAAGAAGCAGACCAAGCGGCCTTCGAGCGGTGCAGTCCGGTGGAAACCGCCCACGTGCAGCTTCCCACCGGCGACCGGCTGCAGATCCCGACCGGCGCAGAGACGCTGCGGCTCAAGGGATATCTGCTCATCAGCCGCAACACCCGCCGCGACTATGCCGAATTCGCCGAACTGGTCGAGGCGATGGACGCCGAGACCGCCGCGGTGGTGCTGTCCGGTATCGACAAGTACTACCGCGGTCAGCCCCCCGGCCGGAAGTGGATCGCCTCACAACTGGTCCGCCGGCTCGCCGACCCGCGTCCCTCCAACACTGACGATGAACGTTGGTCGGAACCGGAGGCCAAGGCAGAATGGGAGAACATCACGAGGCGCTGCATGTCGGTAGCGGTAGCCATGCTGGAGGAGGCGAGGTGACGTTGGCATCCGACCGGCGCCCCGGGCCGAATCCGCAGCGGTCCGACACCGACCGCCGTTCCGGTCCCCCGCCGGAGCGTTCGGGCGCGCGCCCCCGCAGCACCGACCAGCCGGTGGAATTCTGGCCCACGTCTGCGATCCGGTCGGCGCTGGACAGCGGCGATATCGGTATCTGGAAACGGATCGCAGTCGCGCTCAAGCGCGACCCGTTCGGGCGAACCGCCCGGCAGGTCGAGGAGGTGCTTCAGGGCAATCATCCCTACGGCATCTCCAAGGCGCTCTGGGAAGTGCTGGAGCGGGCGCGGGCCCATCTGGAGGCCGACGAACGCACTGAAGTGGCGCGGCATGTACGCCTGTTGATTGAGCGCTCCGGGCTCGGCCAACCGGAATTCGCGTCCCGTATCGGGGTGCCGGTCGAGGATTTGGCCGCTTTCCTCGACGCCAGAGTCAGCCCCTCCGCCTCGCTGATGATCCGGATGCGCCGACTGTCCGACCGGTTCGTCAAGGTCCGGGCCCAACGACCGCCGGCGACCAACTGAAAGCGGCAGCCTGATGACCGACTTGTGGCCGGATGACGTCGCCTTACAGCGCATCCTGCGGGAGACCCGCACCATCGCGGTGGTGGGCGCGTCGAACAAGCCCGCCCGGCCGAGCTACGGCGTCTACCGCTACCTGGTTGCGACCGGCGACTATCAGGTGTATCCGGTCAACCCGACGATCACCGACATCGACGGCGCTCCGGTCTATCCCAGCCTGGCGCAGCTACCGGTAGTGCCAGACATCGTCGACGTGTTCCGCCGGCTCAACGAGGTGCCCGCAGTGCTGGCCGAGACCCTCGCGCTGGCACCACTGCCAAAAACACTGTGGTTGCAGCAGGGGCTGTGGGATGAGCAGGTGGCTCGCGACGCCAGTGCTGCCGGTCTGCAGGTCGTCATGGATCGTTGTCTGAAAGTCGACCACGCGCGGCTGTTCTGAGTCCTGCTCTGCCGCAAAGCAGCGGTCACGGTCGTCGGATGTGCCAGGATCACGACCGCCATCTCGCGGCGGGCACTTCTCGACCGGTCAGCTCAGCGAGCGTTGATCGGCGAGACGTCGAACACCAGCCAGCGACCGCTGTTCTTAGTCAAAGTGACCCGCAAAGCCAACACTGCGCGACTGGGCGGCTCACCGGGGACATTCTGAGTGCCGCGCAGGATCACCGCCACGCTGGCCGCCGATGGGCCGAGCGCCTCGACGCCGGCCGCGAGCGTCTGGCCCTGGGCAGTGACGTTGCGGTGCGCCAAGTCGGCCGTCGACTTCAAGAACTGGTCTTTGAACGGGCCCGCCTGCTCGGGCACCATCATCGCCGAAGCCCGGTCTGCGGACGCGGTGGGGTCCTGCGGGGTGAATGTTGCCGTTGCTTCGGCCATTCCGGTGGCGATCCGCACCACCTCGGTCGAGTCGCGTTTGAGTTGGCGGTCGGGCAGCGTCCAGTGGTGGTAGCCGGTCGCCACCGCCGCCACGATCGCCAGGGTGCACAGGCCGACGACGGCGAGCCGCAGGCCAGGGGCGTCGTCGTCGGTGCCGACTGTCACAGAGTCGCGCCGCAGCAACATGAAGTTGATGAAAACGCCTTCGATGATCAGCAGCACGAGCACCGAGCACAGCGACACCCACCACATCCGCCAGCCGAGGACGATCCCGATCGTCACCAACGCCGCGACCGCGCCCATCGGAGCGGCCACGTCGAACGCCAGCACCCGCCAGACATTCCTCATCTGGTACGCCGCCTCATCGGATCGACTCCAGCCGCGAGATCAGCATTTTGCCGTCGACGTCGGAGACGTCGAGCCGCAGGTTCCAGTGCACCGCTTTGGGTTTGCCGGCGGCGGCCTCGGCCACCGAGGTGGCGATCACCATGACGGAGTCGGTGCGGGTGCCGGCCGGCAGGGGCGCCTCGGGCGCCGGCGCCGGACGTGGCGCGCCTGGTTCGGCGCCCAGATCGTGATGCACCGACTCCACTGCGACGGCCTCGATCCGGCCGGCGCTGCGCGACTTCAGCTGTTGCACCACCTGACGGTAGGGCTGGACGGCCGAGTCGAAGTCGACGTTGAGTTCGCCGACGGTCCCGTCGTGCAGCCGGCGCAGATTGGCGTCGACATTGTCGGCGTTCATGTTGATCAACACACCGGTCCAGTCGACTGCGGTCTGCATGACTCGGCTCTGATAGCGCCGTTCGGTGACGTCGCTGCGATGCGACGACCAGATCAGCACCAGCAGTACGACAGCCGCCACCGACAGCATGCCCAGCGCCGCGGAGGCAACACCGTAGCCGGAGAAGAGCCGGTCACCGGTCGCCTCGGCCTCATCCTGAGCGGCCTCATCTTCACCGGCCGGTACTACGATCTGTTCGCCGATCTGTTCGCCGGTCTGTTCGCCGTCAGGCATGGCCGTGAGGGTACTAGGCGCCAGACGACGGCTCGGCCGGGCCGCCTCCGCCAAACCGCGTGGAAGTATGGGCAAGGTGACTTCCGAAGCGACTTCTGCGGCGACGCGTTCGGGCCTCGACCTCAGCTATGTCGACACCGCCACCCGCCCGCAAGATGACCTGTTCGGCTTCGTCAACGGTCGCTGGTTGGCGGAGTACCAGATTCCTGCCGACCGCGCCACTGACGGAGCGTTTCGTTCGCTATACGACCGGGCCGAGGAGCAGGTCCGCGATCTGATCATGCAAACCAGCGAATCCGGCGCGGCGGCCGGCACGGATGAGCAGCGGATCGGCGACCTGTATGCCAGCTTCCTAAATGAACAAACCGTGCAAAGCCGGGGCGTGCAACCGTTGCTTGACGAAGTGGCCTCGATCGACCGGGCCGCCGACCCGGACGCGCTGGCCGCCGTCGTCGGCGCCCTGCAACGCACCGGCGTCGGCGGTGGCACCGGCGCTTACGTGGATACCGACTCGAAGAACTCGGCCCGCTACCTGGTGCACCTCACGCAGTCCGGGCTGGGGCTGCCCGACGAGTCCTACTACCGCGACCCGCAGCATGCCGACGTGCTCGCCGACTACCCGGGCCACATCGCCCGAATGTTCGACCTGGTCTTCGGCGGTGCGGACGAGCACGCCGACACGGCGGCACGAATCGTGCGGCTGGAAACCAAGCTGGCCGCCGCGCACTGGGACGTGGTCAAGCGCCGCGACGCCGAGCTGACCTACAACCTGCGTTCCTTCAGCGAGCTGGCCGATCAGGCCCCCGGTTTCGACTGGCCCAGCTGGTTGATCGCACTCGGCAGTTCACCCGACGCGGCGGCTGAGGTGGTGGTCCGGCAACCAGATTATCTGACCGCGTTCGCCGCACTGTGGAGCGGCGAGGACTTCGAGGACTGGAAACGTTGGGCACGGTGGCGGTTGATCGCTGCGCGGGCCGATCTCCTCACCGAGGCGCTGGTGGCCGAAGACTTCGCCTTCTACGGTCGCCGGCTGACCGGGGCGGAGCAGATCCGGGACCGGTGGAAGCGGGGCGTCTCGCTGGTCGAAAGCCTGATCGGCGACGTCGTGGGCAAGCTGTATGTGCAGCGCCATTTCCCGCCGGACGCCAAATCCCGCATCGACACTCTGGTCGACAACCTGCGCGAGGCGTATCGGGTCAGCATCACCGACCTGGCCTGGATGACCCCGGAGACCCGTGCACGTGCCCTGCGCAAGCTGGACAAATTCATCGCCAAGGTGGGCTACCCGGACAAGTGGCGGGACTACTCCGGACTGGTCATCGACCGCGACGATCTCTACGGCAATTACCGGCGGGGAGTCGCGGTGAACTACGATCGCGAACTGGCCAAGCTCGGCGGCCCGGTGGACCGTGACGAGTGGTTCATGACCCCGCAGACCGTCAACGCCTACTACAACCCGGGGATGAACGAGATCGTGTTTCCGGCGGCCATCCTGCAGCCGCCGTTCTTCGATCCCGACGCCGACGACGCCGCCAACTATGGCGGCATCGGCGCGGTGATCGGCCACGAAATCGGGCACGGCTTCGACGACCAAGGCTCGAAGTACGACGGGGACGGCAATCTGGTCGACTGGTGGACCGACGACGACCGCGCCGAGTTCGCCTCCCGAACCAAGGCGCTGATCGAGCAGTACGACGCCTACACCCCTCGGGATCTGACGGGGCATCACGGCCCGCCTCATGTCCAAGGCGCGTTCACCGTCGGCGAGAACATCGGCGATCTGGGTGGCCTGTCCATCGCGCTACTGGCTTACCAGCTGTCGCTGAACGGCGAGTCGGCCCCGGTCATCGACGGGTTCACCGGTGCGCAGCGGGTGTTCTTGGGCTGGGCGCAGGTGTGGCGCACCAAGTCACGCGAGGCCGAGTCGATCCGGCGGCTGGCAATCGATCCGCATTCGCCCCCGGAGTTTCGCTGCAACGGCGTCATCCGCAACATCGACGGCTTCTACGACGCCTTCGACGTCGCCGAACGCGACGGGCTTTATTTGGACCCGCAGCACCGGGTCAGGATCTGGAACTGACGGCCCACGACAGCAGCTGTCAGAGCTGCCAGTCGTTGGAACCGTCGTTCTTCGAGTAGGTGCCGGTGGAGTTTTTCACCACGATCGGATCGCCGGTGCCGAAGTTGTCGATGAACCACTTGGCATTGGACGGGCTGATGTTGATGCAGCCGTGGCTGACGTCGCGCTTGCCTTGATCGTCCACCGACCACGGCGCGCTGTGCACGTAGTCGCCACTGTTGTCGAACCGGACCGCGTCCTGCACCGTCACCTTGTAGCCGTACGTGGAGTTGACCGGCACGCCGTAAGTCGACGAATCCATCACCACCGAGGCCTTTTTGTCGAGCACGTAGTAGGTGCCGTTGGCGGTCTGGTGGCCGCCGGCCGCCATGCCCATCGACATCGGGATGGTCTTCTCTACGACGCCGTTGCGGGTGACCGTCAGCTGATGGGTCGCGTCGTCGGCGGTGGCTACCAGTGTGTCGCCGGTCCTGAAGTCTGACATGGTGCCGGCGGCGTCGATGTGAACCGCGGTGTGAGCCGGCCAGAAGCTCAGCGGACGCCACCGCAGCTGGGTCGGGGTCATCCAGTAGAACTTGCCGGCTACCGGCGGTGTCGACGAAATGTGGATCGCCTGCTCGGCCATCCCCGCGTCGGCGATCGGCCGCTGGAAGTTGATGAGGATCGGCTGAGCCACACCCACCGTCGATCCGTTGACCGGGTTGAACGACGGCGGCACGAACGGCGGGTCGCCGACAAAGGGATTCGGGTTCTCCCCGGCAGGCACACCTTCAGTAGCGGCCGGCTGGGCGCCCGGCACCGGCACCAGCGGGCCTCCCGGCGGTCCGGCCAGCGGGTCGGCCGGAGCCGCCGGCGCGGGCGGCGCCTCGGGCGCCGCGGGGGGAGCCTCGGGCGCCGGCGGAGGACCGGCGTCGACAGCCGCCGGGTCCCCGGGAGGTGGCGGCTGGTCCGGATCGGCCAGCGCCGAACCGGTGCCCAGCGTCAGCAGCACCGCCAGCCCTGTCGTGGCAAGAGCGCCGAGAAGCGTGCCCCTCGTGCAGCGCGACATTTACCTACCTCCAGTCACAGTCTTGCCCAGTGTGGCACAACGCCGGGACAAGCCACTCCCTCCGGCACCCGCCTCAGCCGCAGACGCGGCCGGCTCCGGGTGACTGAGCTGCTAATTCATTCGGCTGTGCGAGCGGGAACGTTACCTTGACTTAGCCAGGGCGGGCACGTCGAACATGTGCCGGGCAGCCGTCACACCGACCAGCGCGATGCCCATCAGCACCGCCGAGGCCGCCAGCATCGCCCGCTCACTGTGTTCGCACAGCAGCCCGCCGGCCAGCGACCCGACCATGATTCCGACTTGGAAGACGGCCATGTAGAGCCCCGAGGCCCCGTCGGGGTCCTCACCGCCGGCGCGCATCGCCGCGGCCTGCAGTATCGGTGCCGCCCCGTTGGCCGCACCGCCCCACAGCGCGATCGCGGCGGTGCCGATCAGCGCGGTCGCCGTGGTCGGCCCGCTCCCGAACGCCAGTGCGGTGAGCAGCACTAAGGTCACCCAGAGCAGGGCGGCGCAGCTGATCACCGCGCTCCTGGGCCGATGGTCCAGGGGCCGGGCCACCAGAGGCATCGCGCTCAACCCGGCGATGCCGTAGACGGCGAGCACCCAGGCCAGGTTTGGCCCACGCACGCCGACCACGTCCCGGATGATCACGACGATGTAGCTGTAGGAGAGGTACTGGCCGATGACAGCGACCAACGCGAGCAGGCTCACGGTGACGAGTTGGCGATTGCGATGGTGGCGAGCACCGCGTCCGACGGTGGCGAGTTGTCGGCCGCTGAGCACCATCTCGGGTAGCGCAGCCCAGGCCGCCATGGTGATGAGCGCCGCACCTGCGGTGATGACCACGACCGCCATCCGCCAGCCCCACAGCAGGCTCATCGCGGCCGTCAGCGGGCTACCGACGACTACGGCCAGTCCGATCCCGACGTACACCAGTGTCGTTGCACGCCCGGAGTGACTGGCCGGCACCAGCCGGGTGGCGACCGGGGCGAGGATTGATAGCAGCAGACCGTGGGTCACCGCGCAGAGCACCCGGCCGCCCGCGAGCACCAGGAAGTCGGGTGCCATCGCCGAGATCAGTTGTGAGACGGTCAGGCACATCAGCGCGAGCAACAACGTTCGCCGCCGCGGCCAGTATGCCGTCCACCGCACCAGCGGGACCGTCGTCACCGCCGCAACCAAGGCATACGACGCCAGCAGGGTGCCAACGGCCAGCACACTGACGTGCAGGTCGCGCGAGATGGCCGGTAAGGCGCCTACCGGCAGGATCTCCGCGGTGACGTAAATGAACGCGGCGGCTGCCAACACCGCCAGCTGCGTGACGGTTCGGGGTGTCCAGGGGCTCTTACGGCCGGGCCGGATCATCGCACCGACTGCGTGCAAAGCGGCGTCGGGCGGCTCACTGCGCGGCCGCGCAGCTCCGTCGGTACGCAGTGCCGCCACGACAACTACTCAACCATGGCCGACCGGGAAAGTGTGTGATCAGGAGCGGACGAGTCGCGCGATGGCCGCCGACGCCTCCGCCAGCTTGGCGTCGCCGTCGTCGCCTCCCCGGGCCACCGCGTGGCTGACGCAGTGGCCGAGATGCTCGTCGAGCAGGTTGAGCGCCACCGCCTTCAAAGCACTGTTGACCGCGCTGATCTGGGTGAGCACGTCGATGCAGTACTGGTCCTCGTCGATCATCCGCGCGATACCGCGCACCTGGCCCTCGATGCGTCGCAACCGCTTCGCGTAGTTGTCCTTCTGCGACGAATAGCCGCGCGCCGATGCCATCTAGCCTCCCAGCATCTTTACCATCTGGTCGACCTCGCCCTGCTGCACGCCGGCCATCTTCTTCGCCATTGCGATCGCGTCGGGGTCTTTGCCGTTTTTGGCCTCGGTATTGGCCATGTCGATTGCACCTTGATGGTGACTGATCATGGACCGCAGCCACAACTTGTCGAAATCGGGACCGTTCAGCGTTCCCAGTTTGGTCAGTTTCGCCGAGTCGACCATGCCGGTCATGGCCATGTCGGCGGGGCCCCGGGTGTCGGAGTCGGCTTGGGCGCTCCATTTGGTCAACATGCCCGCGAGCATCTTGATCTCCGACTGCTGAGTCGAAAGGATGCCCGACGCCAGCTTGAGCAGATCGGGATTGTCGGTGTGAGCCGGCGCCATGGCCGCCAGATCGGCGCCTTGCTGGTGATGCGGAATCATGTGCGTCGCGAAGACGACGTCGGCGAGATTGTGGGTGGGCGGCGGAGCGCCGCCGGTGTTGTTCGAGGACCCGCTGCAGGCGGACAGCATCAACAACGCTGCGAATGCCGCAACTGTGCTTGCGGCGCGGAGTATTCGCGTCCGTGTGGGACGGGTGTACCTCCGCAGGGCGGGTGAGTAATTTTGGGCACTCATAACGCCGCGAGCATACTTGGACGGTGACCGAAACCGCTGACTTTGCCTCGACGGAGGCCCAATCGCCGGCCGTCGACCTCAAGCCCCGCAGTCGGGATGTCACCGACGGTCTGGAGAAGGCCGCCGCCCGCGGGATGCTGCGGGCGGTAGGTATGGACGACGACGACTTCGCCAAGCCGCAGATCGGGGTGGCGTCGTCGTGGAATGAGATCACCCCCTGCAACCTGTCGCTGGACCGGTTGGCCAAGGCGGTCAAGGAGGGTGTGTTCACCGCAGGCGGTTATCCGCTCGAATTCGGCACGATTTCGGTATCCGACGGTATCTCGATGGGCCACGAGGGCATGCACTTCTCGCTGGTGTCGCGCGAGGTGATCGCGGACAGCGTGGAAACCGTCATGCAGGCCGAGCGGCTCGACGGCTCCGTGCTGCTGGCCGGCTGCGACAAGTCGTTGCCGGGGATGCTGATGGCCGCGGCGCGGCTAGACCTCGCCGCCGTGTTCCTCTACGCGGGATCAATCCTGCCGGGACGCGCGAAATTGTCCGACGGCACTGAACGCGACGTCACGATCATTGACGCGTTCGAGGCGGTCGGCGCGTGTGCCCGCGGGCTGATGTCCAGAGCAGACGTCGACGCCATCGAGCGGGCCATCTGTCCCGGCGAAGGCGCGTGCGGCGGCATGTACACCGCCAACACCATGGCCAGCGCCGCGGAGGCGCTGGGGATGTCGTTGCCCGGCAGTGCTGCGCCGCCGGCAACCGACCGCCGCCGCGACGGTTTCGCCCGGCGCAGCGGCCAGGCCGTCGTCGAGCTGCTGCGCCGCGGCATCACCGCGCGAGACATCCTGACCAAGGAGGCCTTCGAGAACGCGATCGCGGTGGTGATGGCCTTCGGCGGGTCGACCAATGCGGTGTTGCACCTGCTGGCCATCGCCTATGAAGCCAACGTCAAGCTGTCGTTGGACGATTTCCGTCGTGTCGGTTCGCAAGTGCCACACTTGGCCAACGTCAAGCCGTTCGGGCAGCACGTGATGTTCGACGTCGACCGCATCGGCGGGGTGCCGGTGGTAATGAAAGCCTTGCTAGGCGCTGGCCTGCTACACGGCGACTGCCTCACCGTGACCGGGCGCACGATGGCGGAGAACCTGGCGCACATCGCCCCACCCGACCCCGACGGCAAGGTGCTGCGCGCGTTGAGCGACCCCATCCACCCGACCGGCGGCATCACCATCCTCGGCGGCTCGCTGGCGCCGGACGGCGCGGTCGTCAAATCGGCAGGCTTCGATTCCGACGTATTCGAGGGCACCGCCAGGGTCTTCGACCGTGAACGTGCGGCGCTCGATGCACTCGAAGACGGCACGATCACCGCAGGTGATGCCGTCGTGATCCGGTACGAGGGGCCGAAGGGGGGACCCGGGATGCGGGAAATGCTCGCCATCACCGGTGCGATCAAAGGCGCCGGCCTGGGCAAGGATGTGCTGCTGCTGACCGACGGCCGGTTCTCCGGCGGCACCACCGGGTTGTGTGTGGGGCACATCGCGCCGGAAGCGGCGGACGGCGGACCGATCGCCTTTCTGCGCGACGGCGACCGCATCCGGCTCGACGTCGCCGAGGCGACCCTGGAGTTATTGGTCAACGACGACGAATTGGCTGCCCGGCAGGACGGTTTTGCTCCCCTCCCGCCCCGCTACACCACGGGAGTGCTCGGCAAGTACGTCAAGCTGGTCGGTTCGGCGGCAGGCGGCGCCGTCTGCGGTTGACGCCGGCACCCCCCGGACGGCGAGCTTGCCGGCAGCATTTCTGTGCACGGTCGCCGGAACGTCTGCGCTACTTGACCAAGGCGATGGCGAAGCCGTCCCACGTCTTGGCGCCGACCGTCTGAATCACGGCGGTGTCCAGCCGCGGATGCTGACCCATCTGCTCGATGGTCTGACGGATCGCTTGGGCCGCGTGGTCGTCGGGTGACGGCGAGAGGATGCGGCCCTCGCGGACGACGTTGTCGTTCACGATCACTGAGCCGGGATGGCTCAGCTTGATCGCCCACTCCAGGTAGGCGACATTGTTCTCTTTGTCCGCGTCGATGAACACCAGGTCGAACGTGTCGCCGGTCAGACCGGGAAGGGTGTCCAGTGCGGCCCCGACGATCACCTCGACCCGATCGCCGACACCGGCCCGTTCCAAGTTGGTCCGCGCCACCTCCGCGTGCCTGGGTTCATACTCCAGCGTCACGACGCGCCCCTGAGGGCCGGCGCCACGCGCTAACCAGATCGTGCTGTAGCCGCCGAGCGTGCCGATCTCGAGGATGCGACGGGCTCCTGCCAGGGCGGCCAACAGCGACAGCAACTTGCCTTGCTGAGCGGATACGGCGATAGCCGGCAGCCCGGCGGCGTCGCTGGCCTGCAGCGCGGCCGACAGCGCCGGGTCATCACCGATCACGGCGCCGTCGAGGAACGTATCGACCTGCTGCGGGGTGGGTTCCTGGCTCATGGCTTCCACGCTAGCGCCTCGCCGGAAGCAAGATTGCGGCCCGAAGCGGAAGCGAGCGGATAGACCCAGGCCGGATGACATGTTCGCGTGTCACGACGATTCGCTCGCGACAAATACCGGTAGGGGGTATCCTGGCGAGGCGGACATGAACCCGCATTGAGAGTTCGTCACACCGGGAAGGGCTTCCTCAGATGACCGATTACGCGAAGGGCACTGTGCTCACCTGCGGCCATGGCGGCTGCGGTTGCCGGGTGCTTGTCGAGCAGGAGTGCCACTGCGCCGAGGCCAGCCAGGCCTACCGCTGCACCTGCGGGGCTGAATTGGTGGCGGTCGACTAACACCGCCCCGACGTCAGCGGCCGAAGACGCGCGGATTCAGCTCCACGTCTGCGGTGAGCTTCGGCTGCACCGCTGAACTGCTCAGCGCCACCTGGTAGATGCCGTGTTTGATTCGCCAGCTGCCGATGCGGCCGTCGTAACGGGCCAGCAGGCGCGGATCGAGCTCGATGCAGACACCGCAGGATTCGGCGGGGCCGAGCTCGACACGCCGATAACCCAGCAACCGCAGCTGCGGCCCGTCGGGACCGGCCGTCAAGTACAGCTGCGGAACGTCGGCGCCCGCACGGTCGCCGGTGTTGACCACCGTGAAAGTTGCATTGACGGTGTCTCCGCCGTGAATCGTCAAGTCCCGGTACTCGAAGCTGGCGTAGGACAGACCATGCCCGAAAGCGAACATCGGGGTGGACCCGGTCTTCGCGAACCACCGGTAGCCGACGTCGGATCCTTCCGAGTAGTGGATTGTCGTCGGCGTTGCCCACTCGCGGTCGGGTAGCTCCGGGCGCGGCGTCTGGGCCAGATCGACCGGAAAGGTTACCGGCAATCGCCCCGACGGATTGATCTCGCCGACAACGATTTCGGCGATCGCCTGACCGCCGGCCTGCCCCGGGTACCAGGCTTGGAGAATAGCGTTGACCGAGTTTCGCCAGGGCATGCCGACCGGGTTGCCGGTCTCCAGGATGACCACGGTATTCGGATTGACTTCGGCCACAGCCGAAATCACCGCGTCCTGGCCCCACGGCAGCGACAGGTCGGCACTGTCCAAGCCCTCCCCTTCGACGCGGATGCCGAACACGATGACGACGTCGGCTCGCCGTGCCGCCAGCGCCGCCTCCGCCGGGCTGATACCGGGATCGAACTCGATCAAGCTGTGGGGCAGTCGCTTTCGCAGTTCCTCGAGCGGACTTGATGGCAGCAGATACAAGTTGCGGCCGGCCCCGGCCGAGCCGGGCGCACCGATCGGTATCACGCTCGCGTATCCCCCGGGCGGGACAACAGCGCTCGACCCGAACCCTGTCGGCACACCGACTTGCGCGTAGCCTCCGATGACAGCCACCCGCAACCCCGACTCGGGTACCAGCGGTAACAGGCCGCGATTTTGCAGCAGCACCGTTCCTTGCCGAGCCACCTCTAACGCAATACCGTTGTGCGTGGCCATATCCAGTGAAGGGGCAGTATCCCAGCGGTCGACCCCCACCGCGAACATCGAACGCAAGATGCGGCGGACCATCTCTGACAGCCGCGGCCCGGGCAGCCTGCCGTCTGTGTAGGCGGCGCGCAGCGGAGCGGTGAATGCCTCGGCCTGCCACAGTATGGCGTCGATCTGCACGCCACATTCCTGGTCCAAACCGTTGAGCGCGCACTCCCAGCTCGGTGTACCGCCCCAGTCCGACATCACCCAACCGAGGTAACCCCACCGGCCTTTCAGGACGTCGTCGATCAGCACCGAGTTGCGGCTGGCGTATTCGCCATTGACTTTGTTGTAGGCCGTCATCACCGCACCGGGTTGTGCTGCCTCAACGGCTATTTCGAATGCCAGCAGATCCGATTCACGATGTGCTTCGGGGTCGATCACCGCGTCGAGCCAATGCCGGTTGGTCTCGTTGCAGTTCAAGGAATAGTGCTTGACCGTTGCGATCACGCCCTGCTCCTGAATTCCGGCGATCGACTGTGCGGCGATGGTGGCGCTCAGCAGTGGATCTTCGGAGAGGTACTCGAAGTTACGACCGTTGCGTGGGTCGCGCGCCAGGTTCATGCCGGGCCCCAGCAGTACGTTGAAGCCGCGGACGCGGGCTTCGGCACCGATGGCAGCGCCTGCCGAGCGTGCCAATGCCGGATGAAAGGCCGCGGCCAGCGAAAGGGCCGCCGGAAACGCGGTGGCGGTGTCGCCCGGGCGGTAACCGGGATTGGTCACGCCCAAGCTGGCGTCGCTCATCCGCAGCGCGGGCACCCCTAACCGCGGGATGCCGGGCACATAACCGGCGCTTTTCGGAACGTTCGGCGGAAAACGCTCGTCGTGGAACGGAAAAAGTTCGCTGCCGCCCATGACGCTGGTCAGCAGCGAAAACCGCTCGTCGTCGGTCAATTGCGCCTCGACGCGGCCAGCGCGGACATCGGGTTCGGACGCCGGCTCGCTCACCGGGCGCCTTCTTTGGCATAGACCACCCGCAGCACATGCCCGAGTTCCGGGCCCATCACCAATTCGGTCAGTGCGCACATGGTCACTACGAAACCCGGGCCGTGTGCAGGTCCGGCGCTGTTGAGGTGGTGAGCCACTTCGTGCAGCACCACCAGCTCTCGCATCGCCCAGTCGGCGGTGTCATGGTCGGGCACGGCGATCACTCCGGAACCGTCACGTTGCTCGTAGTGTGCCGCAGTGGCTGCTCGCCTCGGCCGCACTGTCAGCGGTAAGATCACCGGCCATCGCCGGCGTACTGCCGGCAACGACAGGACATCGTCGACGTAGCGCTGCACCGAAGGAACTGAGCCGAACCGAGCTTCCGGCGGCAAAGTCAACTGCGTGCCGAAGAATTCGACGGCCGGTGATCCATGCTCGGCCACGCGGTCGAAGAGCGTCCGGACGAAGTGCTCGGCCGCGTAGACCTTGGAGCGCTGGGTGTCGCGCTCGGCAGGATGGGTCGCGGTCACCGGTTCAGGGCGGCCCGAGCCGACGACAGCTCCGGGTTGTTGCCCAGCCGGGCGCGCTTGCCGGCGCGGTCTCCCGCGCGTCGGGCCGCCGACGAGTATCCCGCCGACGCCCGGCTGGCTTGCCAGGTGCCGCGGGCCGAGGACGCGCTGCGGTAGTAGTCACGGAGCTCGAGGTCCTTGTCTCGCAGAGCGATTGCCGTACCAGGTGCCCGGCTGCGGTCTCTCTGGGCTTCGCGACGGGCGTCTTCGCGAGCCTCCGCCAGCCGCTGACCGATCCGCGCGCCGAATGCGATCTGGAAATTCAACCGCGCGGTGATCGTCGGCGTCGGCCGGTGCGCCCCGGAGGTGATGTAGGAGTCCGATGCCCGCACCATTTGGACGACCAAGCTGGCGTACAACGCGTGGCTGGCGTCGATGTCCTCGGTGAACCCGTAGGCGTAGACGAAGGTCGAATTCGACGCCACGTCGCATCGCACATCGTTGGCCAATGCGATCACCACGAACAACTGCACATAGGTCCGAAGTCCCCTGGTGCCCGCCGCCCCGATAGTGATGGTGCGCTGCACGGGCGCCTGCGCTTGGCTGCGGGTCGCCGAATGAGCCCGTGCCACAGCCAAGTCGATGGATGTCGCCGTGGCGAGCCGTTGCGCCGCAGCCATGAACGCCTCAGCTTCATGGACGTTGTCGGTACCCTCGGCCTGGCGCAGCAGGGCGGCGATGCGGGCCAGCATCTTGTCGTCACTCATGATCGCTAAACTACGGGACCGCTACGACATTCCAGGACAGCGTGACCGGTAGCCATCTGCTACCAAAGTCGTTTGTTCACAGTCGCGCATCGATCCACGTCAGGACATCGTCGAGCACTTGGTTGCGCTCGGGTTCATTAAAAACTTCGTGATACAACCCCGGATACTCCTTGAGCTCGGCGTCCGCAGATCCGACTACCTCGACCAGCTTGCGACTGCCGCTGATGTCGACCAACCGGTCGTCCACTCCGTGCACCACCAGCAGCGGGGCGGTCAACGCAGCGGCCCGCTGCGGCATTGTCTCGCCGATCAGCAGCAGCGCGCGTGCGATGCCGGCCGGCACCTTGCCGTGGTGTACCAGCGGGTCGCTGTCGTATGCGGCCACCACGGCAGGGTCCCGGGATACGGCTTTGGAGTCGAGCTCTTGCACCGGCAGACCCGGTGCCACCGCTCCGACGATCTTTGCGACCAGCACCAGCAACGGCGACACCGCATGCTGTGCGGCGATCGCCGGGCCCGACAGCACCATCAAGTCGTAATTATCCGGACGTTCCACCCCGTAAGCGAACACGATGCCCCCACCCATGCTGTGTCCGAGCGCGATGCGCTTGCAGCCGGGATGTTCCTTACCGGCGATGCGGACCAGGGTGTCGAAGTCACCGGTGTATTCGGAGATGTCGTTGAGCAGCACCCGCTTGCCACCCGAGCGCCCATGTCCGCGATGGTCGAGTGCGTAGGTCACTAGCCCTGCCTGGCCGAAACGCTGCGCAACGTGGTCGTAGCGGCGGGCGTGTTCGCCCAATCCGTGCGAGAGCACAACGACCCCTCGCGGCGTGGTGGCCGGTGTCCAGACGTCATAGACGATGCGGACGCCGCCGACCCCGTCAAAGGTCCGGTCGGTGCGGGTGGTCACCAGGGCAGCGTAGACGGGGACTGCCCCGACTGGCCGGGTGGCCAGTAAGCCACCCCCTCGGATGGGTTCGACGCCTTCAACTCCTGCTCGCCGCCGGCCGCCCGGCCGGTAGACGAGGTGGCAAACAGCCGGCTGTCCGGTGCCGGCCCCGGTACCGGACGGACCAGTCCGGTGCCGGTGATCAGCGGCAGATCCAACGCCGAGAGTAGGCCAGGCGGCGCGGCGTACACCGCGGGAATGACGTTCACCATTCGGGATGCGCCGGCGATGCGGGCGCCCAGGTCATGGTCGTGCTCTTCGGCCAACTCCAACTCGCAACGAATGCTCGGCGAGCCCTCGATCTCGACGCGATATACGCCGCGACCGGATGCCGCGCCATAACCCAGGTCGCGGGGCGGAATGGAGATGTGCGGTTGCGGCCACTCCGGTGCAATGTCATCCCGCATCCGGGTGACATGGTCGACGACGAAACTCGGCTTGCCGCCGACGATCCCGGTCAGGGTCGACCGCATCGCAGCGATCGTGCCGGCCCCGATGTGGCCGGTGGGCGTGTCGAAAGACTCGTCGGCGGTTACCCGTTCGACGTTCTCGTCGACGTGGTCGATCATGACACCCAGCCCTGCCGCGAGCTGGTGCAGCACCGGACCCCAGCCGAAGGTGAAAACTCCCGGCATGGCCGCGATCGCAGTGAACTCCGGCGGCTTGCCGAATCCGAGAATCTCGTACACCGCAGACCGGTCGGGATATGTCGCGTAGTTGAACATCTCCGTGACACGCACGGTGTCGATGATCCGCGACACACCCGTAAGGGCCAGCGGTAGAACATCGTTGGCGAAACCGGTGTCTATGCCGGTGCTGAAAAAGGACGCATTCCCTTCGAGGGCCGCGTTTTGCAGCGGGGCGGTGAAGGCTTCGTCCACGGCTTCGGGAAACACCAGCGGCACCACCGAACAGGACACGACATTCTTGCCCGCGCGCAGCAAAGAAGCCATGTCTTCGATCGCCTCCAACGGCCGCAGGTTCGCGGCGGCGGCATAGACGACCACATCAGCATCGCCGGCAAGAAGCGGCGCAGGATCCTGAGTCGCCATTACACCGACCGGGTCTACCCCGCACAGCGGTCCCGCGTCGATGCCGGCCTTGCCGGCACTGTGCACGACCAGATCCACCAATGTCAGCTGCGGGTGGTCGATCACCCCCCGCAACGCGACGATGCCCATCGACCCGGGGCCCCATACGCCGACTTTCAGCACTGCTCTCCTAGTATTTGGAAGTGTGATCCGATATTTTGTTGTGTACATCGTAGGAAGGACCGCATGGCTTCGTCAACGGCGATACCCGGGATCTCGCCGGGCCTGAAGTCGCCACCGACCCGGCGGGTGATGAACGTCCTTGCCGTGCTGGCGGAGTCGCCGGGCGGTCGCACCTCGGCCGAAGCAGCAAAAACTTGCGGAATCAGCACCTCCACGTGCGCCCTGCTGCTGGCCGAACTCGAGGAGGGCGGATGGGTGACCCGCCGTGAAGATCGCCGCTATTTGCTCGGCAGCGGGTTGCTCGGCCTGGTGCATGGGTTACGCGAGCAGTTCCCGCTGCTGGATCGGGGCCGAGACGCTTTAACATCGCTGCATAACACGTTGGGCGCCGGTTGCTCGATGTCGAAAATCACCGACCAGCACCTGATCACCGTTGACGCGGTCGGACATGCAACCGACGGGCAACACGCCGTCGGTCAGCGTTTCCCGATCGACCCGCCGTTCGGTTTGGTTGCCATGGCTTGGCGAAACGACGCCGCCATCGACGCATGGTTGCGTGCGGTCAAACCGCGGATGGCGCAGGCCGACGTCTTGCAGCAACGGGCTGTGCTCGCCGACATCCGCGACCGCGGATTCGGCGCCTGGCGGTTCGATGACGCACACGCATCGCTGCACGATCGACTCGCCGAAGTCTTGGCGTCGCTCACGCCGACCGAGCAGGTCGCCCGTCAGCTCAGCACTCTGATGACGATGGTCACCTTGCAGTCGGTGACCCGCGATCTGGAATCTCGGTTGCAGGCAGCGGAGTTCATCGTGTTACCGATCTTTGGGCGCAACGGCCAACCGGAGTATCAGATTGAGATTCATCTCGGTCACACCGAGTCGCTCACGGTTGCCGAACTCGATGCGGCGCTACGACATGCGCAGCAGCTGCTGGCATCGGAAGTGGTCTGAACGGGTGCGCCGACGCGGCTCGGTACGGTGAAGTATGCCTGTCTTGGTGGAAGTTCGGCGTGCCGCCGATCGGGCGATCACCAGGACGCCTTGGCTCAGATCGAGGCATTCGTTCTCGTTCGGTGACCACTACGATCCCGCCAACACCCACCATGGGCTGCTCATGGTCAACAACGATGACGTCGTCGAACCCCGCAGCGGGTTTCACCGCCATCCGCACCGGGACATGGAGATCGTGACGTGGGTGCTGCGGGGATCGCTGACGCATCAAGATTCCATTGGCAACCGCGGTGTCATCTATCCGGGCCTAGCACAACGCATGTCGGCAGGCAGCGGCATCATGCACTCAGAGATGAACGACGCAGCCGACGAACCCGTGCACTTCGTTCAGATGTGGGTCGTTCCCAACGAGTCGGGCATCTCGCCGAGCTACCAGCAGCACGAGATCAGCAACCGGCAACTGCAGGGAAACCTCGTCACAATCGCCTCCGGCATCCCCGGGCGCGACGCCGCTATCTCGCTGCACAACCGTCATGCCGCCCTACACGGCGCCCGACTGGCCACCGGCGAGACGGTTGTCCTGCCACACGCGCCTTATCTGCACCTGTTCGTCGCGCGCGGGCGGGTGACAGTTGAGGGTGGCGGCGCACTCGAGACGGGTGACGCCGTTCGGTTCACCGACTTCGACGGCGGGCGCGTCACCGCCACCGAGAATGTCGAACTGCTGGCGTGGGAGATGCACGCCGCGCTGGGCGGCTGAAGCAGCTGCCTGGGTCGCTCAGTGGCGTATCCGGCTACGCCGCCCCGTCACGCCCAGATAGATGGCGATGAGTATCACGGCCACGATGATGCCGACCAGGAACGGAATGACTGCCCACCCGCCGTTCGAGTTCTTGTAACCGAGGCTGTAGGTCAGCCACGAGCCGACGAACGCTCCGACGGCGCCCAGCACGATCGTCATGATCAGGCCGATGTTCTGCTTACCCGGCATGACCAGGCGCGCCAGCGCTCCCACGAGCAAACCGACGATGAGGGCGCTGAAAATCGTTCCTATCATTGCTGCTCCTCTGTGTTGAGGCACCAGATGGCGCCGTCTCCGGTCGGGATGCCCACTTATCCGGTACTCCTAACTTTTCGCCGGGACCGCGACCACAACTGCCTGAGCGACACATAAGGTAAGCCAGACGAAAAGGAGCCTTGCATGACGCAAGCCAAGACCAAGCGCAAAGCACCCAGCCGGAAGGCCGGCGCGAAGCGGAGCCGGAAGCCCGGCGTAAAGCGCAGCCAGCAGGCCGGCGCAGCACCCACCCGTTCAGTGCGGTTTTGGGCTGCGCCGATCCTGGTCAGCCTGGCCGTGTTGTCGGGGCTGGCCGCCTTGTACCTGGGTGGGATATTGAATCCAACGACCAACTTGCGGCATCTTCCGATCGCAATCGTCAACGAAGATTCCGGCCCGACCGGGAAACAGGTCGTGAACGGTATGGTCGCCGGGATCGACAAGGACAAGTTCGACGTTCGGGTATTGACGCCGCAATCGGCCCGACAACAGTTGGACACCGCGGGCATTTATGGTGCGGTCGGAATAGCTCCGACCTTCTCCGCCAAGCTGCAGGGCGTGGCGAGGGCAGCGATCAAGCACGGACCGGTGAGCCGGCCGGTCATCTCGGTGCTGTCCAACCCACGCGCCGGCACGATGGGCTCCAACATTGCCAGCCAGGCGCTCAACCGGGCCGCCGCCGGTATCGATCGCAAGATCGGTGAGCGGCTCATCGAGGATCTGGCGGAGCAGACGCAGGGTGGTCAGCTACCCAGCTCGGCAGCGGCGTTGTTGTCGCATCCCGTTGCCATTGAAAGTCAGGTCTATAAGCCGCTACCGGAAGGCACCGGCAGCGGCCTGTCGGCCTTCTACTACGCCCTGTTGCTGCTGCTGGCCGGATTCACCGGCAGCATCGTGATCAGCACGCTGGTGGATTCCATGCTGGGGTTCGTGCCGGCCGAATTCGGTCCGGTGTACCGACTCGCCGAGAAGGTCAAGATCTCGCGGTTCCGAACTTTGCTGATCAAGTGGGGTGTCACGGTGGTGGTCGCGCTGCTGACGTCGGCTGCGTATCTGGGCATCGCCAAGGGCTTTGGCATGCCTTCCCATAACACGTGGATGCTCTGGCTTTTCGGGGTGTTCGCCATCACTGCGGTCGGGATCACCTCTGCGTCGCTGCTAGCGGTGCTGGGCACCGTGGGGTTGCTGGTCAGCCTGTTCATCTTCGTCATCCTCGGTTTGCCATCGGCCGGCGCCACGATTCCGCTCGAGGCGACGCCGCCGTTCTACAGCTGGCTGGCCAAGTTCGAGCCGATGCATCAGGTCTTCCTGGGCACGCGGTCGTTGCTGTACTTCGATGGCCGGGCCGACGCCGGGCTGTTGCAGTCGGTGATACTAACGGCCGTCGGTTTGGCGGTCGGCCTGGCTCTGGGCGCGATCGTTACCCGCATGTACGACCGCCGCGGCTATCACCGAATTCCAGCCGCTGCTGAGGCCGTCGACGCCGAGGCTACGCCCGCCACCGCCGAAGCGGCGGACGAAGTCGAATCGGCGGAGGACACGGAAGCCAGCGGGATTGGTCGCCACGAGGCCGACGCGCCGACGGCGGGTCCCACTGTGACTGCGAGCGCTGATACGGCACGCACCCGCACGGCGAACGCCGGGGAGACGACCAACCAGGAGGCGAGTGCCGACGCGCCCAGTTCGAACCAGTCATCCTGGTTCGCCTGACCGGTCGGTCCCGAACCGGAACACCGACAGGCTCGTCGCGGGCACGCCGGCGCCGCTGCGTTCACCGGCGCCCCGGTGCCGGCACCACGACTTAGCCCACGTGGCCGACGACGAGTCCGAAAGGGACGACGTCGCCGGATCTTGTTCAGGCGGCGGCGCGTTACCGCTAGAGGCGCGGGGTCAGATCCAGCGAAGTGATGGTGTTCATCCTGGTGACCAGCCACCGGGCATGATCGCGTCTCATGAACAGTCGGTAGGACAGGTATCTCAGCGAGGGGATGTTCTTGGTCATCGGGCTGGTCGATGTGCTGTTGGTGTAGACGATGGCTACGGCGTTCGAGCCCTCGAGTGACTCCACTCCCGCGCCGGTGACCAGCGTGTTGTTCGTGACCTGGGCTTGCTTGTTGGGCGCGACCAGCGCGTCGACGAAGCTGCGGTATTGGGCTTGGAAGTCACCGGTGAGATAGAGCGACGCTCGGTCGGCGAGCTTCTCGAGATTGTCGGGATTGTAGGTCCACAGTGTGGTGATGGCGTCGGCCGCAGTCCGGGCGATGTTGAGTTTGGTCGCCACGATCGCGCGATCCGCCAGATACGGCTGCACCATGGCACCTGCGAACGCTGCTGACCCGACGAACAATGCGGCAGCGACCGACACCGCGGCAACAAGCCACCTGCCCACCGGTTTACGGGCGCGCGGCACAGTGTCGGCATCGCCGGCAGGTTCGGTAGCCGGTGCTTCGCTGTCGTCCACAGCGTCGGTCGTCTTGTCCTCGGCGACCCCGACGGATTCGTCTTCCGCCACATCAACGGCAGGCTTCCGACCGCGACGACGTCGACGAGTCTGGCGCGCGGCCGTCCGCTTGCCGAACTTCGAGAACTTGGGCAGCGCGGGCGCCTTGTCTCCGGCAGCGGATGGCGATTCCTCTCCGGTCTCGACTGCTTCGGTATCGACGGCTTCCATCTCGACTGCTTCGGTATCGACCGCTGACTCGGCCGGCGCATCTTGGTCGTCGGTGTCGGTCAGAGCACCTGCGACAGGTTGCTGATCTTCCACGCGTTTCCTTCCTGCCGTGCCGTTGCCACCCATCGATCGGTGTTGTCGAAGGTCTGCTTGCCGTCCGGAGACTTCGAGGTAACTTCGGTGGCCACCAGCACATTGGCGCTGCCGTCGTCGTTCCACCGATCGACACCGGCGTCGAGGACGGTACCTTTGGTCCGTTCTCCTTGAGCGATCCGCAACAGTATTTCGTTGGCGCTGCCCTGATACTGCTTCTGAAAGTCGCCGGTTGCCTGAGCCAGCATTCGATCCACATAGTCGTTCGCGTGATACGGGTCGACGGAAGTGAACTCCGTCATGAACGACGACACGTAGCTCAGCACGGCACGATTCTTCTCCGCTGCCGCATCAGCGCGGACATGCGAAACCAGCATCAGGGCGCAGCCGGCGAGCGCACCTGCCGTCAAAACCGCGGCGAACGTAACGAGTAGCCGGAAACGTTGTGGCCGCCTCGGTTTTCGCAAGGGAGGCAGCCACTTCCGCGGCAGCTGCACAGTCTGGGCGGTGAGCAGCGGTTGCTCACCGGCGTCAATCTTGCGACGGGGACTCATTTGCCACCCCCAGCCGGCTTGGGTTTGGTCAGTACCGTCAGGTCGTCAACCTGCCACCGGCCACCGGCGCCTTTGGCGAACGCCACCCGCACGGTCGCGGTGATCAGGCGCTGCTCCGCCGCGAGGCCACGCTCACCGCGCAGAAATATCAGCATTGACGCGCGATCCGGCGTTGCGGACTGCAGAATCGCGTCGTTGGTGACGAAATACTGGTTGAGGACGGGGTGCTTCCGCACGGCGTCCTGCTGCTTGATCAACTGCTGACGGTATTTATCGGTGGTCAGCGACTGAGCGCGCGCGAAGTCGTCCCGCATGGTCTTCGGGTCGTAGGAAAGCATTTCAACGACGATCTTCGGCCCCTGCGCCGTGATCTGGTCGGAGGCTTGCTTCACCGCATGCTCATGCTGATAGACGACCAGATAGGACGTCGCCGCACCCAGTAAGGACAGCGACGTCGCGGCCAGCACGACGATGGCATTCGCCCGCCGTAGGCGCGGCGGCGGCACACGTTGCTCGGCGACTCGGACTTCGGTGCGCGACAATTGATCAGCGAACGTTCGTCGGCGCGGATCCCAAAGCGGCCAAAGCCAACCCACAAACAGCGACGCGGTGTCCAGAAGATGGGCGAGGTCTCGTGCCAGTAGCCGCCACGGCCCGACGGGCGTTCCATCTCGCCGGACAACCTTGATAGCGGCGTTGGCGCGCCCCAGACTCCATCCGATGACACTCGGCAGCAGCAGCCGGTTGACCAACGTCGCCAGGATGACCAAGCCCGCGACGACACCGCAGACCCACCACCACACGCCGCCGGCCGGCACCGTCATGAGAACCAACGCGAGCGTCGCCACCACCGCTAAGGCCGGCACAAGGTCAATGACGAACGCCCATGCGCGCAGGTGCCAGGGCGCCACAGAAACCGTCTGTCCTGTGTTCGGGATCGCTGGCGTGGTCTTCGGCTCCTCGACCACCGCCGTCACTTCGCCACCTGGTCGAGCTTGGAGATCTTGTACTGCCCGTCAACCGGTGACATCGTCACCCGCAGCCGAAAACCTTGTTCCTGATTCTGCGCCTCTATGTTGGACACTCTGGTGCGCATTGCCACCAGCACGTTGACTGAACCGTCGCCGTTGTTCCGCTCCACCGCCGCACGCATGTCCGAGACCTGGACGTGGACATTCGCGGCCTGGTAGGCCTCCGTGAGCATTCCGCTGTACAGCGCGGCCTGCGCGCCGAAATCGCCGGTGGAGCACTCGATGATCCGCCTTGCGGCGTCCGCCATGGCGGCGGTGTCAGGCGCCTGCGTCGCGGCCACGCAGTCCTCTGCGGCCCGCAGGGCCGCGGCGTCATTGCGGGCGATGGTCTGGCTTTCGCGGTAGTCGCGCAATGCGATGAAGCCTGCGAAGCCGACGCCGCCGGCCAGCAGGAGGAGGAACACGGTAGCGGCGACAAACCAACCCCGGCCCAGACGGGATCCGGCTGACGCGTCGCTTATTGCCGCGCCATCACCTTCCTGGTCGAGGGCGGTGTCCGGTTCGGCGTCATCATCCCCGACCGTCTCGGGCGTCACCACGGTGCTGGCCTGGTCGGCTCCGCCCACGGAATCTCCCGGTTCCTCGGGCGTCACCGCGGTGCTGGCCTGGTCGGCTCCGCCCGCGGAATCTCTCGATTCCTCGGGCGTCACCACGGTGCTGATCTGGTCGGCTCCGCCCGCGGAATCTCTCGATTCCTCGGGCGTCACCTCCGAAAGCGACGAGTCGTCGGCATCGGTGAGGTTCAGCCGGCTGCTGGCGCCAGCATCTCCTTCCATCCGTCGTCTCCTGTGTTACTCGAATTTCGGACCGCGTATTTGACGCCATCCGGTCCCATCAATTCACCGCTCTGCGGACTGTAGATCGCTGTGGGGGGACCGCCCGGAGTGTAGACGCAGGGGTTCGGTTGCTGCCCGTTGCACTGCACCGTACCTGACCCCGGCCGTTGCAAGGGATCGCTCATCGGCGGAGGCGTTCCCGGCACTCGGTCGGCGGGTGCCGGGTTGAGGCCGGTATCAACCGTTGGCGCCTGCTCGACAATCCCTGGGGTGATCGGCTGATCACAGCGCGCGCCCGGTGCAGGACAGTTCTTGATCTGGTCCGGGTTGCCGTACCACGGGTTGGTGCCGAGCGGAACATAGGGCTTCGGGTCGCGGCATTCCTTGGGCGTTGCGGCCCGCTTACCGGGTACGTCGACGCATGGGAAGTTACGCGCACCGCGGACGCCGTTGGCCGGCGTGTCCTTCGCGATCTTGCAATACATGCCCTTGGGTACCGGCAGGTCATTGGTATCGGCCGGCGAGCGCCACTCCGATGCCGGGATGAAGCCGGTCAGACACGGTGGCGGCTGGTTGATCGTTGTCGCGATATCGAGCGCGGCAAGTGGCGGGAACGGCGCCCCCACCGTCTGTGCGATCGACGCGCCTTGCGGCAGGAATACGACGAACTGTTCGATACCCTTGTTGTAACGCTTCAGCATCTCAAGAACGATCGCCAAATTGGCCAGCGTCTGCGGCAGCGCCTCACGCACGTCGCTGAACGCGGCGGTGACCTGATCGGCAGTCGGTGCCGCCTGGCTCAGGACGCTGCGCACATGTCCGTCGTTTTGCGCGGTTTGTGCGGCCAGGCTATTGAGATTGCGTGCCCAGCGCTCGATCGCACTGCTCGACTTGACCTGGCTGTCCAAGATCGGAGTGGAGTTCTCAATGATGTCGTCGACGTCCCCGATATTCGTGTCGAAGTTCTTGACGATCGCCTGGGTCGAATCGACCAGCCGTTGCAGTGAGGGACCCAAACCGCCGACGGCTTGCGCCGTCTCGTCGAGCAGTGCGCTGATCTTCTCCTTCGGCAGCACCGACAGCCCCTTGTTGGCGGCATCCAGCAACGGCCCGATCTGAGCCGGCACCGTGCTTTTGGTGATGGTTTGTCCCTCTGACAAGTACTTGGTCGGATTATGCGGCGAAGTCAGGTCAAGGTACTGCTCCCCGACCGCCGACACCGAGTGCACGTTGGCGATTGCGTCGACGGGGATCTTGTAACGGCTGTCGATGCTCATCATCGCCTGCGCGCCCCGTTCGGTCGGTTCGATGTCGGTGACCTTGCCGATCGTGATGCCGCGGTAAGTGACGTTCGCGGTCTTGTACAAACCGCCCGATTCAGACAGATCCGCCTTCAAGGTGTACCGACCGATACCGACCAGGGTCGGAATCTGCAGGTAATAGATGCCCAGCACGAGCACAGCAAGGACCGACAGGCTGACGAAGATGATCAGCTGACGGCGGACATAGGGAGTCAGCAATTCCGGTCCCCCCTCTCAATGAACGGTCCGCCCGGCGCATCGTTCGGGTTGGGCGTGTAGCGGACGTCCGGAATCATCGTCTCCGGGTCGCGACCGAACGACTGCTCGAGTGCGCGCAAGGAACCGGACAGACCGGTGCCGGTCAAGAACGCGTTGTCGTCAGCGCTGTAGGTTACGTCGATGAGGGCCGATAGATTGAAGTAGTCACCCCGGAACACCTTCGGCGCCGTGTCGACGTCGAACGGCTGGGTGAGGATGAGCTTCAACGCGCCGAGCAGGTCGGGAGACGCGCGGCCCAGCTCCTTCAAGGGGCACTGCAGCGCCTGCAGATCCGTGTGCAGATCGCCCCGCACCGCACCCAGATACTGTCCGGCCGCGCCGGTGACCCGGCCCAGGGCGTCACTCGCATTGATCAGCAGATCCTGATAGCGCTTGTCCGCCAGGTGCTTGATCAACGGTGGCACGTCGGTCAGCACCCGATCGATCACGTCAGCGCGGCTGCCGGCGTAGGCCAGCAGTCGGTTGGTCGAATCGATGGCGTGGTTGATGTCATTGCGTTGCGCGTTGACCTCGCGGGTGAACGTGTCCAGCTTCCCGAGGAACGCGTGGATCTGATCGGCTCGGCCGGAAACGATGCTGCTGACCTCGTTCTGCAGCACTTCTAGGTTCGGAATACCGCCGCCACGCAGGACGATCGCGAGACTGGCCAGCGTCTGCTCGGTAGAGGGGTAAGCCGACGAATTCTTCAGCGGAATGGTGTCGCCGTTCTTCAACATCTCGCGGGACGGATTGGGCGGCTGGGACAACTCGATGTGCTGGGACCCCAGCAAGCTGGTCTGTCCGATCTTCGCGAGGGCGTTCTTCGGCAGTTTGACGTCTTTGTTCAAGCCCAGCGTCAACGTCGCAACCCAGTTTTTCAGCTTGATTTCACGTATCGAGCCGACGAAGACGTCAGCCACCTGGACGCGGCTGTTGCCGTTGATAGCCAACGTGTCAGGGACTTGTACGTAGATCTTGTACGAGCCAGACTCGCTGCCCGGTCCGCCTGGAATCGGCACGCTGGCGATCCCCCGCCAGCCGCACGAACTCAGCATCAGTGCCGTCACCAACAGGATCAGCCCGCGCCAGCCCCAGCTCCGAAAACCCGACGCCACCTTCAACCCCCACGGTTTCGCTGTTTTCGCGCTCTCAGCGCTCCTTGCGCGTCTCACTGACCCGCTCCCATCTCGGCGGGCAGCGGCGGCCCCGCGGGTGCCGGCGCGGGTGGCGGCCCAGGTGCCGGCCCTGCGGGCGTCGGCGGCACCGGTCCCGGCCGCACGTCAGGGCCCGGCAGCGGCGGCTGTATCGGCGCGGGATGGTCGGGCTGGCCGATATAGGGCAGCGGACCCGGTTGTTCGTCGTAGGCGTTCGGGTAGCCGGGCGGAGTTTGCAGGTTGGACTGCACCGGTGGAATGTCCGGGCCGCCCATCAGTTCGGCGAGAGACTCCGGGGTCAGCAGTCCCGCCGTGATCGGACCTACTTTTTGGCCTTGCATGCCGGGCGCGGTGATCCACCCCGGCTGGGTGTTCTTGTGCGACGTCGGGGTGTCCGGCACCCAGATCCCCGGGACGGTGGTGTCCTTGTACCCGTTCGGCGGCTGCAGCCGCGGTTCGGAGTAGGCGACTTCCTTCGGTGTCGTCTCGGCGGTCTGGAAGAGGTTGAGACCGAACGGCAGATAGTTGAACTTGATCGCATCGAGGATCGGCCCGAGATACTGCGCGCAAAGTTCCGCGGACTCCTGGTACCCGAGCCGGCTGCCGGCCTGAATGCTGCTGCAGATGAACTGCATCGGGTTCGCGAAGTTCACGATGGCCGGAATGGCGACGATGGCGCCGTGCGACGGGTGATAAATGGAGTTGATGTTTGACACCCCGGTCGGTGCGGCGTGCAGGAGATTCTCCAACCCTTCGAGCGAATCGGGTTGAACCAGCGTCGTCGTCACGTCGGCCAGGTTGTTGATGTCGTGCGCCAGCACTTCACGGTTCTTGGCAAAGAACGGCCGCACCGTGGACAGCAGGCTGTCGAACTGCTGTACCGCATTGGACAGGTCGTGGTCGGACCGGGTGAGCCGGTCGGTGACTTGCGCCAGATTCTGGTTCAGCGCGACGAACTGTTGGTCGTCTTGGTGCAAGGCGTTGACGAACAGCGCCAGACTGCGCACCACCGCGAAGAAGTCGCCGCGGCCTTCGTTGAGGGCAGTCAGCGCCCGTGACAAGTTGCTGAAGGCGGTGTTGACTTCCTTGCCCTTGCCGGCAAGACCATCGGCGAAGGACTCGATGACGTCCCCGAAGGGTCCCTTGGGCTGCTGAGGCGTGGGGCCGAGCTTCGAGATGATGTTGGCGATGCTGTCGCGCAACTCGTCGAACTCGGTCGGCACTTGAGTGCGCTCGATCGGGATCACCGCGTTGTCGCCCATCACCGGACCACCCTTGTAGACCGGTTCCAGTTGGAGCGTTCGCGACGCCACCAGCGTGGGGTTCAGGATGACCGCCGAGGCGTTCGCAGGCACCTTGTACTTACTCAAGTAATGGAAGGTGACTTTCATCTTGTCGCCGGCCGGCTCGATCTTGTCGAGTGCGCCCACCCGGAAGCCCATGATCTGGACCTTGTCGCCCGGGTACAGCGCGTTGGCCTCCGAGAAGTAGGCGACAACGGTGTTGTTGATCAACTTCTGGTAAAGCTGCCAGCCGACGAATGCTGCGATCAACGCCAGCACGGCGATCACCGAAGCGATGATCACGGAGGCCCGCGACAGCTTCGGCAGCCGCAAGTTGCGGATATCGAAGATGGTGCTCATGGGTTACCTCCGCCACCCCCGAAGTTGCCTGTGACTCCGCCTGAGTCACCTCCGCCTCCGCCGGGCTGGCTGCCTTGTACGCCGGGTGCGATGAATGGGGCCGGAAGCTGCGCCCCGGGTCCGGGCGGCGCCGGCGGTTGCGGCGGGTACCCCGGCGCGAACGTCGACGGCGGCGGCGTGGGGCCGGCCGGTTGCAGATTCTCCGTGCGTGCTCCCGGCGGTGCGTTCGGCGGCAACGGCACCGGGGTGCCCGGCAGGTCCGGTGCCGGCTGACCGGGCCGCCCGGCAATCGGAATGCCCGGCGTCGGCAGCAGACCGTTGGGGTTTGGCGGCGAGACCAACACGTCGGGCACGCCGAGGAGTGGTCCGGCCAACGCACCGAAAGGCCCCATGTTCTGATCGAGACCGGCACACGGCAGAGGATTTCCCGGCCGAGGCAACCCCTCCGCCGTCGGGGTGTAGGAGCACGGTGACCCTGGTGCAATTGCCGGGCCCGGGTGATCCGGGGTGCCCTCGAGCACCGGCGGCGCCGGCGGCGGTGCGCCGTTGGGCAATCGGGTGCCGTTGGGGTCGGGGAACCGGAACGACGGCAGCCCCGCGTTGCGATAGAACTCCTCCGGATCGATTCCGCGCTTCTTGAACGCGGCATCGACATAAGGCTGCAACAGTTGATACGGCAATATGTTGGAAAACTGGGTCTTGAAGTACGGGCCCGAGGCGATCGTTTCTTGCAGCTGTGTGACGTTGCGTGCGCCCTTGATGATGCCGTCGGCGACATCCTGCTTGCGTTCCCGAAGGAGGTCGCTGACGGTGCGCAACTGCTCCAACACGTGGTTGATGTTGGGATTGTCGTTGATCAACTTCTGCACTTGGTACGAGAAGCCCGCGATGTTGCTCAGCAGCGCGTCGATCGCCTGTCCGCGCTCGTTGAGCGCAGCGACCAGAGTCTTGGTGTTGACCAGCAGCCGGTCCACCTGGTCACTGCGGTCCCCCAGGATCCCAGCCACCTTGTTAGCCTGCGCCAGTAGATGTTTGATCTCTTCGTCGCGCTTGCCGACAGTGTCGGAGAACTGCGCTATCCCGTCCAGGGCCGCGCTCAGGTGCGGATAGGTCTGATTTATGGTCTGCGACAAGACATTCAGCGATTGTTTCACGGTGTCGATGTCCCAGTTGGAGGCCGCTTTGGTGACGTCGAAGACGGCGTCGTAGAGCTGGTAAGGCTGTGAGGTCTGGCTTACCTGGAGCGTCGTGTTCGGACGCAACTTCTGGGTGCCGCGCGGCTCTACTTCGAGGACGCGCCTACCCAGCAGGGTGTCCGTGCGGATAATGAGCCGACTTTCCGAACCGATGGGCTTGCCGCCAGTCGTGAATTTCATCACCATGTGGTCACCGTCGATCCTCATCGCCTGTATGACCCCAACATTCAGGCCGGCGATCCGCACTTTGTCACCCTTGTTCAATCCGCCGGTGTCGCTGAAATTTCCGTAGTAAGCGGCCGAGGCGAACAACATCGGGACACTGGTCATGGTTTGGCCGAAGGCGACGACCAACAGCACTACCGTGAAGCCCATGAGCCCGATGCGTGTCCGGTTGGGCGGTTCCAGTGTTCTCATTGCGGCGTGCACCTTCCCGTCGGCTGCTGGAAAAGCCGCACCGTACGGACCGGGCCGCCAGGCTGAAGTCCATTGATCTTCAGCGAGATGTCGCAGAAATAGAAGTTCACGAAGTCGCCGTAGCTGCCGATTGCGCGCCCGATTTTGTCCAGGGCGATCGGCGTGCGGTGGAGCTGGTCGGCGTACAGATCGCGCTGGTCGATGATCGGTTGCTGGATGGCGTCCAAATAGTTGATCGTCTTCTTCAGCAGCGCCTGGTTGTCGCCCAGCAGATCGGCGACTGCGCCGGTGCCGCTGCTGATGTTGGCAGCGTCAGCCGCCAGGCTGTCCGAGTGAGCCGCCAGACCGGTCACCAATTTCTCGAAGTTGTCGACGGTCTGGTCGAACTCTTTGCGATGGCGCACCGTGGTGTCGAGCACGACGTTCAAGTTCTTGATCACTTCGCCAATCGCCTGGTCTCGTTCGGCGATGGTGGAGGTGAACTGCGCTGTCTGGTCGAGGATGTCGCTGATAGTTCCGCCCTGTCCCTGAAAGACGGTGATGATGGCCGAAGCGATGTTGTTGACCTTTGACGGATCGAGTGCCCGGAACAGTGGCCGGAAACCGCCGATCAGCGCATCGAGATCCAGCGCGGGCGACGTCCGGGACTGCGGAATGAGCCCGCCCGGTGTGAGCACTTGGTCCGCCCCCGGACCTTGGCCGCGTTTGAGCTCGAGGTAGCGGTTGCCGATCAAGTCGAGATAGCGGATCTGCGCGGTCGTCGACTGATACAGCGGCACAGAACGGTCGACGTCGAACTTCACCTGAGCGCGGTGGCCATCGTCTACCAGTTCGATGCTTTTGACCTTGCCGATCTCCACGCCGGCGGCGCGCACGAACTGGCCTTCCCGCAGCCCGCTGACGTTGGTGAACTCCGCGGTGTAACTGTTCGTCCGGTCGAACCGAATCTGGCCGAACACCACGATGATGGCTGCGGTGAAAAACACCAGCACCACCGCGAAGATCGCCAGCTTGATTACTGTGCCTTTGATGCTCATGGGTTGATCGTGTTATCCCCTACCTGACGGCCCCAGACGTATTCGATCGCGTAGGGCGAACCGACTTCCAAGTGGTTGTAAGGTGCGAGGCTGTTGCCGGTGTCCATCACCAGATACGGCGCTGGCCAGAAATCACGGGTGATCGGCTGCCAGCAGCCGGGCGCACCGCCGGGCCCGCCCTTGGTGTTTATCCTCGGCAGGTTCTCGGGGTAGATGTAGGGGTTCGGCGCACCGTTGATCGCTGCGGCCGGCGAGGCCAGCAACAGGCCCGGGAACAACAAGCTTCCTAACGCGAACGCTGGGTTCAGCAGAAGTCCAGCCCCGGACAGCAACTCGCTTTCGGTTCGCAGCGAGTAACCGTTACTGCCGCCGGTGAACGCGGCAACCTTCGGTTCGACGTCGTGGTAGTTGCGGATCGTACAGAACAGCTCCGGGCTGTATTCGTCGAGCAACTTGGCGGTAGGCACCAGGTCGGACGCGCCGCGATCCAGGTACGGGCCGCCGCGCCCGATGATGTCACCGACAGTGTTGCCGAAACCGATAGCCGACATCAGAGCCGCATCGAGGTCGCTCTGCTGCCGGTTGAGGGTGCGTGCCGTAATCGCGGCATCGTTAAGGAAATCGAACAAGTTCGGCGCGGCGTCGGCGTAAGTGTCTGCCAGAGCGGCGAGTTCCTGAATATCACGACGCACCCTCGGCTGCTGAGGGTTGACGTTGTCGAGCACCGCATTGGCGTTGATGATCGACTGGCCGAACTTGTCACCCAGTCCACTCAACGCCTGTGCCGCCGCGCTCAGCGTCAGGTTCAGTTTGACCGGATCGACCCGCTGAGCGATCGAGGCGACCGTCTGAAACACTGTGTTGATTTCGGTGGTCACCGACCGCGCATCGATGACGTGCTGTGGCGTGATCCGCTGTGGCGTCGGGTTTTTCGGAGTGGTCAGCGACACGTACTTGCCGCCGAACACAGTGGTCGCCCGGATGTCGGCGCGCACGTTCTGCGGTATCAGCTTGAGGTATTTGGGATAGACATCGAGCGAGAACTTGGCCGCCGGCTTACCGTCCTGCGTCACCTCGGAGATGTCGGCCACCTTGCCGATCTCCACCCCGTTATAGGTGACCTTCGACCCGGGGTCCATCACCAGGCCCGCTCGAGCGGACAACATCTTTAAGTGGACCTTGGACGTGAAGTCACCGCGGAACTGCCCGTACACCAGCCCAACGATGACGATGAAGAGCACTATCAGTCCGACACCGACCCATTTGAAGGGCGGGTTGCTGAGTTTGTTTTCTTTCCCCTCCGGATGCGTCATGGCCTTACACCGTCAGAGCGAAGTTCGGGTTGACGCCGTACAGTGCCAACTCAGCCAGGAGGATGACCAACTCCACCGATACGAGCGAGAAGCGCATCGACCGGCCAACGGCCTCGCCGACGCCGACCGGTCCACCGCTTGCGTTGTAGCCGTAATAGCAGTGACTGATCATGATGATCGCGGCCATGAGAATGACTTCTCCGAAGGACCAGAACACGTCCTCGGGGCGCAGGAACGTCCGGAAATAGTGTTCATAGGTCCCGTGCGACTGTCCGTAGAGAAGCGTCGTGGTGACCTGCGGGGACAGGAAGGTCGCGATGATGGCCATCGCGTAGAGCGGGATGATGACGATCATTCCGGCGATGATTCTGGTCGACGTCAGATAGGAGATCGACTTCACGCTGATCACTTCGAGCGCATCAACCTCCTCGGCGATACGCATGGCGCCCAGTTCGGCGGTCGCGCCGGCGCCCACCGTTGCCGCCAGCGACACACCGGTGACAACCGGGGCGGCGAGGCGCACGTTGACGAACGCGGCGAGGAAGCCGGTGAACGTCTCGAGGCCGATATTGCCCAGAGACGAATAGCCTTGGATCGCAACAAGTGAGCTACCGGAGAGCGTGACGAATCCGACGATCGCGACGGTGCCGCCGACCACAGCCATGGCGCCTGTGCCCATGCCGATCTGGGCGATCAGACGCAGCGTCTCCTTGCGATATTCCCGGATCGCATGCGGAATGTTGACGACGCTTTCCACCGCGAACCAGGCCAAGCGGCCGGACTGGTCGAATCCTCGACCCGCGGCACCGCCGTACCGGCGAAGATTCTCAACCGTTCTCGGAAAGCGGGAGCGCAGTACGGCAGCGGTGCTCATGTCACTTACCCGTTCCGAACCGCACACCGATCGTGGTGAGGATGACGTTCACCGCGTACAACGCGACCACACACAGCACCACAGTCTCGTTGACCGCGGTGCCCAGACCCTTGGAGCCGCCGCCGACGGTCAGCCCGCGATAACAACCGACCAGGCCGGCGATCAGGCCGAACACAGCCGCCTTGACCGTCGCGATGATGACCTCGGGCAGGCCGGTGAGTGTGGTCAGCGTGGCCAGGTAGGCGCCGCCCGACACGTTCTGCAAGTAGACCCCGAAAATGTATCCGCCGACCAGGCCGACGGTGATCACCAGACCGTTGAGCAGGGTGGAGACGATGGTCGCCGCAATCACCCGGGGCACCACCAGACGGTAGATCGGGTCGATGCCCAGCACTTCCATCGCGTCGATCTCCTCGCGGATCGTGCGTGCGCCCAGGTCAGCGCAGATAGCCGTCGACCCGGCGCCGGCCACCACCAGCACGGTGGCCAGCGGGCCAAGCTGGGTGACCACACCGATTCCCGCTCCTGCGCCGGACAGGTCGGCCGCGCCGACCTCCTTCAGCAGGATGTTGAGCGTAAAGATGAGCAACACGGTCAACGGGATGGAAACCATGATCGTCGGCAGCAGCGCGACCCGCATGATGAACCAGCACTGATCGATCACTTCATTCCACTGCGGCGGCCACTTGAAGAACGACTTACCGGTGAGCACGCACATCCGGAAGAAACCGCCGACTGTGGTCAGCGGGCCCTTTACCTGATCGCGAACGTAACCAACCAAACCACCCGTAGACGCCGTCAACTCGGCCCCTTCCCCCCGGGACCGTCGATGCCACGGCTCAACGGCCGATCGTGTCGCACTGCGCCTCCTCGCCCCGGCTGTATGCGTGTGACCGCCATCTCCTTACTCACAGGTAGTAAGCGAGACCACAGGACTGTACCCGACGCGGCTTGAGGTGGGTGCGGCATCCGCACAATTGGGCCTCTGTCGACTCCACAGTGAAATTATCGCTGCCGTCAGTTGTCTGGCAGAGGCAGGATCGATTGCTCTTCAGCAACTTTCAAGTCTCCTCGTCGCGCCCACTTCGCCGCTGCGCGCCGGCCGAGTACCGCGCCCGCAGCTCCGTCTTGAGGACCTTGCCCGCCGGGTTGCGCGGCAGGGCATCGACGATCTCCAGATCCTTAGGATGCTTGTAGCGCGCCAATCGTTCAGTGAGGAACTCGTCGAGGTCTTGGAGGCGTAGCTGTTCCTGCGCGACAGCCGCCACCGCAATCGGTACTTCACCCCACTTCTCGTCAGCCCGACCGATGACCGCGACCTCGACGATGCCGGGGTGCGCCGCGAGCGCGTTCTCGACTTCGGCGCAGTAGATGTTCTCTCCGCCGGAGATGATCATGTCTTTCTTGCGGTCCACCACCCACACGTAACCGTCCTCGTCCATCCGGACGAGGTCACCGGAATGAAACCAGCCGCCGGCGAAAGCCTCCGCGGTGGCCTCCGGGTTGTTCCAGTAGCCGCTCATCAAAGTCGGTGCGCGGTAGACGATTTCACCTACCTCACCGACGGGTACGTCGTTCATGTTCTCGTCGACGACGCGGGCGGCGACCGTGGGGATCACCCTGCCCACCGACCCTCGTTTGCGGATCGCGTCATCACCGAGCAGCATGCAGGTCACCGGCGACATCTCGGTCTGGCCGAACGCGGCCAGGATCTGGGCGTCCGGGAAGGTCTCCGACATATCGCGCAGCAGGGTTTCCGAGGCCGGCGCGGCGCCCCAGGAGATTACTCTCAGCTTGAGGTCACGCGGCTTCTTCTGCTGGGCGGCGCAAACCGCCTGCCACTGAGCAGGCACCAGGAAGATGCCGGTCACCTTCTCTGCCTGCAGGACGTCGAGCAGTTGACCGGGATCGAACGCTCCCAGCGGGTGAATCACGGTGGGCACACCCAGCACCATCCCGGTGAGCATGTTGCCGATTCCGGCGATGTGAAAAAACGGCACCCCGATGAAGCCGACGTCGTTGTTGATGTCGGCGCCGTGCGTGTAAAGGCCTGTCATCGTCTGCCCGGTCAGATTGGTATGGGTGAGCACGGCGCCCTTCGGCCGCCCGGTGGTCCCGGAGGTGTAGACGATGAGGGCAGGTGAGTCGTTCGGGATGTCCACTGGCCCGAGTGCGGGCGACGCAGCGGCCTCTTCGATCAGGTCCTCGTAGGCCAGCAAGCCGTCTTGCACGTCCCCCGAGCCACCGCCTCCGGCTACGACGATCGTGTCGACCAACGGCTCGATGTCGCGCACACCGGTGGCCACCGCAGCGAGCACCGGTTCAGTGATCAACAGACGCGCTTCGCAGTCGCTGATCAGAAAAGCGATCTCGGCGGACGTCAGCCGGAAATTCACGGGCACCGCGATCGCGCCCAGCATGTTGATCGCCAACACCGATTCCATGAATTCGGTGCGGTTGATCATCAGGATCATCACCCGGTCTCCGAAGGCGACACCGCGGCGGTGCAGCGCACCGGCCAACGCGGTGACGCGGTCGCGGAGCTGCACCCAGGTCAGTGTGTTGCCCAGGAAGCGCAGTGCCGGTGCCTGCGGTTGCATCAACGCGTGCCGTTCGAGTTGGTTGACCCAGTTCTGTCGCCTCGCCAGGTACGGCTGCTCGGTGGCGGTGCTCTTCCCGGTGAACTGCGTGGTCACCTGCAGGTCCCTTCTTCATCGAGCTACAACTGACCCAGTTACAGGTCCTCATCCTCCGTGTCGTATCGGACTTCTCCACACTGCGGCGTCGGACTGTTCCCCTTCGGACCTGTCTTCTGACGCTTAGGAGTTCGAGCCGGCGGCCGCCGCGGCGGCGCGAATATGCTCAGCGACCTTATTTGCGCCGAAGCAGCGGAACTTGGCCACCCGGTTACCGGTTCGTACGGCAATGATCTTGGTGAGCACGCCCGGCAGCAGTTCGACGGATTGGATCGAGTGGAGGTCGACTGTCACGTCCAGCTGTCCAGATTGGATCGCACGGTTGAGGCCATTAGCGTGGAACTGAACGTCGGTAGTGCTGACGGTGAGCCGTCCCCCATAGCTCACCGTAGCGGCGCCGGTAACGGTTCAGAACTCGTCGCTGCGACGACGCCATCGGTAAAGCGACGTCGACGTTCTCGATCAGCGCGTTGGCCACGCGGGAGATGATTACCGTCATCTGTTCGGGCGTCAGCGGCTGGCCAGTTGCTCGGCGCGCCGTTTCAGGTTGTCCGCCAGATAATCCAGGATGTCGTTGGCGGCCTTCTTGACCACCATTTTGGGCACCGACATCTTCGGCTCGATGTCCATGTCGACCGTCAACAAACAACTCGGGCCCATCTCGACGACGCTGAACAGTTGCTCCTGCTTGGCGAACAGGTCACCCTGCTGCATGACCGTCTGGATTTGAGTTGGGACTGGGATAGTAGACCGCCTGAATGAAAACGCCCTCGAAACCTTCGTAAACCGCATCCAGGCGTAATTGGCTGGGCCGGCCGTCGGGGTAACGATGCAGCACCCACAGCCCTTTGATCTCTTTGTTCCACTGCGGATAGGACTCGAAGTCCGCGACGATGCCCATGATCGAGGCGGCGTCAGCGGCAACCTCGACGGTCTTACTCACAATCGGCATCGGCCGAGCATACGCGGCGACTGAGCTGATGACGGCGACCCGCTTCGCCCGGCTCCCAGCCGCACTCGCGATCGCCGTCAGCCGACGACGGCGGTCGACAGCAGCGCTTTGATCGCGTCCGGAATCGGTACCGGCCGACGATTGGTGCGGTCGACATAGACGTGCACCCAGTGCCCAAGCGCGGCGACGGCCTGCGGTTCGTCGCCGGCCGACTCCTCGCTGCCGCGAAACACGCCCAACCGATAGGTGGTGCTGGTACGCCCGAGCCGCGTCACCGCCAGTCCGACCACCAGCCGCTGAGGGAAATGCAGTTCGGAGATGTAGCGGCAACCGGATTCGGCGACGATGCCTTGAGCGGGCGTCGTGACCGGGTCGATGTCGACGTTCGCGCTGATCCAGCCGTTGATCGCGGTATCGAAAAGCTGGTAGTAGACGGCGTTGTTGAGGTGTCCGAACATGTCGTTGTCGGCCCAACGGGTGAGCACTGGCCAATGCACTGGGAAGTCGCGACTGGTGAGCCCGTCCGAGTGCGGCGGGACCGCAGAAAACGCAGTCATGGTTGTATTCGATCATGACCGAGATCCGCGGAGCCGTGCTAGAGCACATCGGGTCTCGGCGCCCCTACGCCGAGTCGCGGCCGATCAGCATCGCCGAGGTGCAACTGTCGCCGCCAGGGCCGGGTGAGCTGCAGGTCCGCATCGAGGCCGCCGGAGTGTGCCACTCCGACCTGTCGGTCGTCGACGGCAATCGGGTCCGCCCGACGCCGATGTTGCTGGGTCACGAGGCGGCCGGGATCATCGAGCGCACCGGCGTTGGCGTCGCTGATCTGAGCGTGGGCGACCGGGTGGTGATGACGTTCTTGCCGCGCTGCGGCCATTGCGCGGCATGCGCGACCGACGGGCTGACGCCGTGCGAACCCGGCAGCGCCGCGAACAACGCCGGCACATTGCTGGGCGGTGGTATGCGGCTGAGTCGCGGCGACGACTCGGTGTATCACCACCTCGGAGTGTCCGGCTTCGCCACCCATGCCGTCGTTCACCGCGCCAGCGTGGTGCCGGTGCCCGATGACGTGCCACCGCCGGTCGCGGCGCTGCTCGGGTGCGCGGTGTTGACCGGTGGGGGTGCGGTGCTCAACGTCGGCCGGCCGCAACCGGGTCAGACGGTGCTTGTCGTCGGCCTGGGCGGCGTCGGCATGGCCGCGGTGATGACCGCGCTTGCTCACGACGACGTTCGCGTCATAGCGGTCGACCAGCTGCCCGAAAAGCTGGATGCCGCAAAGGCTCTCGGGGCGCACAAGGCTTACACGCCGCAAGCGGCGACCGAGGCCGCGGTCAAGGCCACGATCGTCGTCGAAGCTGCCGGCCATCCCGCCGCCCTGCAGACGGCGATCGCGCTGACCGCGCCGGGCGGACGGACGATCACCGTCGGGTTGCCGCCGCCGAGTGCCCGGATTGAAGTGGCACCGTTGGGTTTTGTGGCCGAGGGCCGGTCGCTGATCGGCAGCTACCTGGGTTCAGCGGTGCCGGCGCGCGACATCCCGCGATTCGTCGAGCTGTGGCGCTCCGGCCGGCTGCCGGTCGAGTCGCTGGTGTCTTCGACGATCGGCCTCGAGGACATCAACAGTGCTATGGACCGGTTGGCCGAGGGCGTCGCAGTACGCCAGCTCATCACCTTCTGAAGACCCGCCGTTCGGAGCGCACTGAATGCGCAGACGCTGACCACCCGATGACGAGTTCGCTGCGGTCTTCGAGACCCCGTCGTCGCCCAACGCGCCGACTGCGGGATTCAATGCCTCGGCGCTGATGCCAACAGGCGGCCGTCGAAATCAGCCGCGGCGTGCCTCGAGTTCGGCCAGCACCTCGTCGGTGTGCTGCCCGAGGGCGGGTGCCGGTGACCGTGGCGCCCAAGGCGTGTTGTGGAAGTCCGCCGGCGTTGCCACCATCGGCACGACTGTGTTTCCGTCGGGTACGTCGACGATGCCTCCCGCAGCGTGGAACTGCTCGTCGGCGACGACGTCCTCAAGGGAGTTGATCGGTGACCAGAACAGATCCGGTTCTGCGGCGAAGACCTTCGCCCACTCGGCGAGCGGCTTCGTCGCGAAGATCTGGTCCAATTCGGCGATCAAGTCGGTGGCATGGACGGCACGCGAGCGCGCATCGGCGAATCGCTGATCGTCCAGCCACTCGGGGCGGCCCACCGCCCGGCACAGCGGCGGCCAGTGCCGGTTGACCTGCAAGCCGACTATCCAGAACCGTCGCCCGTCGCCCGCGGCGTAGTTGTTCATGCTCGGGTTGGCCATTGACTCACGTCGGCCGACCGCGATCGGATAGCCGGTCATCAGGTAGGTGTTCAGGTCGAAACCCACCGTGTAGGCGCCTTGCCGATACAACGAGGTGCTGACCAGCTGACCGTGACCGGTTCGGTCGCGCGACACCAGTGCCGCGCAGATTGCGCCGGCCAGCGTCATACCGGCCGCGTGGTCACCCATGCCGCCACGCTGGAACGGCGGAGTGTCGCCCGGTCGGGTGAGCAGGTGCGCCACGCCGGCACGTGACCAGAACGCCGCGATGTCGTAGGCGGCGCGGTCGGCGTCCGGCCCGGTCTCGCCATAACCGGTGATCAGCCCGTACACCAGCCGCGGATAGGCGCGCGCCAACGACTCGAAGTCGAATCCGAGTCGGCGCAAGGCGCCGACGCGGACATTGGTCACGAAAACATCAGCCAGAGCGATCAGTTCGAGTCCACGCTGGCGGTCTTCATCGGCGGCGAGGTCCAGAACCACGCTGCGCTTGGAGCGGTTGTCCAGTTCGAACGGCGGGTTGACGTCGATATCCAAGCCCAGCATCGTGCCGAATCGGCGCGCGGGGTCACCGCTCGGCGGCTCGATCTTCACCACGTCGGCACCCCAGTCGGCCAGGATGCCGGCCGCGGCCGGTCCCGCCACCCAGACACCGAGTTCCACGATATTGACGCCGTCCAGTGGTCCGGGCATAACTCATCCTCTCAAGCGAATCCGCCTCAGCGACAAACCCTGCCATGTCAAGCGCGACGCCTGCACAGTCCCGGCGAAGTAACCTGGAGCTTCGAGTGCAAGGCTTTCGGCATCGATTGGAGGTGCGATGACTCTGGTCGCCGGGCGCGGTCCACTCGCCGATGATCCGGCTGGGTGGTTCACTCCGCCGCTGCCCGGCAAGGTGGTCTACATCGAACCCCACCCGCGACGCGTTCAGGCCTACCGCAGTGGTCAGAAAGTGATCGACACCGAACACGCGCTGCTGGTGCACCGGCGCAATCACCCACTGTCTTATGCGTTTCCCGCCGACGAGGTGAACGAATTGCCCAGTCAGCCGGTGCCCGAGGCGCCCGGATTCGTTCACGTGCCGTGGGACGCGGTCGACACCTGGCTAGAGGAGGGCCGCGTGCTGGTGCATTACCCGCCCAACCCATACCATCGCGTCGACTGCCGCCCGACCACGCGCCGGCTGCGGGTGACGGTCGCCGACAGCGTCCTGGTCGACACCGACGACACCGTCATCGTCTTCGAGACGGCCCTGGAACCGCGCTTGTACGTCGATCCGGCGCACGTGCGCACCGACCTGCTGCGACCGACCGACACGTCGACCTACTGCAACTACAAAGGCGCGGCGACCTACTGGTCAGCGATTCTTCCCGACGCTGCCGTGCGTGACGTGGCGTGGAGCTACCCCGATCCACCACCCGAGACATTGCCTATCAAAGGGTTCTTCAGCTTCGACGCCGACCGCGCGGCTGTTTTCGCCGCAATACCCGCGCGAGCTCAGGACCGCGGCGGCGAATAACTGGGCCGCCCTAGCCCCAGCCGGTGCTGAGCGATCATGTTGCGGAACACCTCCAGGGTGCCGCCGTAAATTCCCATCGGTGCGGCCAGCCGGAACACGTATTCCGCGGCGCCATCATCGGCGGACCCGCCGGTGCCGGTCGGCAGCGCCGACGCCGCACCCAGGATGTCCATCAGATCCGGTGCGACTTCACGCATGGTCTGCGCGATGGCCACCCGTCCCAGCTCTCCCGGGCTGCTCAGCGCCGCCTCGGTCCGGGCGATGTCACGCCCGAGCCGGTAGGCCACCGATCCATCGTCGAGCAGACGCCGGCCGTCCGGACGGGTCTGGGCGGCGACAGCCACGGCCTTGTCGACCGCTTCGGCCAGCAGCGTGCCGTGACTGGCCATCGCCGCGATGTCCTCCAGCCCGTCGGCGTCGCGTTGCACGGTGCCGTGTTCGGCGTTCAGCGCCTCCCGCAACACCGCCCAGCCGCCGTTGACCCCTCCGATGCGGTATTTGTCGCCGACCCGCACGTCGGTGTAGTACACGGCGTTGGTCCGGTCGCCGTCTACGGTCCGGATGGGCTGTATTTCGATGCCGGGCGAGTCCAGCGGCACCAGGAACATGGTCAGGCTCTGATGCTTCGCCGCTTGAGGGTCGGTGTTGGTGACCAGGAACACGTAGCCGGCGTTGTGGGCGTTGGAGGTGAACATCTTGGCGCCGTTGATGATCCACTCATCACCGTCGCGCACCGCACGGGTTTTACACGTCGCGATGTCCGACCCGCCGTCGGGCTCGGTGTAGCCGAGGCACAGCCGGATGTGCCCGGTCAGTACACCGGGCAGCACTTCTTCGACGAGTTCGGGCGATCCACACTGCTGCACCGTGCGCGCCACCAACCCTGTTGTGCCCCAATGAAACCACGGGGTGTGCGCCCGACCGATTTCGAGGTTCCAGATGCGGCGACGAAGCGCGTTGAACCCTCCGTCGGCTTCGGTTGTCCAGTCGCCGGCCAGGTAGCCTGCGGCGCCCAGCGCCAGGTGCACGGCCTCGTCGAAATTCTCGCCGGTTTCCCGGTCGCGCCGGCGCACCTCGTCGGTGACGTGCACCGCCAAGAAGTCGCGCAGCTCGTCGCGAAATTTCTGGTCGTCGTCGGAGAGTGCGACGGATGAGAAGTCCATTGCTCGCTACCGGTTACAGCCGCGCCTGGGTCTTGATCGCGGTGTCGCTGGTGCGCAGCGGGCGGATCAGGGCCTCCTGGGTGAACGATGCGATGAGCTCGCCTTCTTCGGTGTGCACCGCGCCGCGGACATAGGACATGCCCGCACCGACCTGGGTGCTCTCGTGTGTGTAGAGCAACCACCCGCGCCAGCTCACCGGCTCGTGGAAACTGACCGTGACCGTCATGGGAGCGGTGGACACCGTCAGGTGCGACTGGCTGGTACCGATGCCTTCGTGCGCGCGCATGGTGGTGGAGATGCCCAAGTGGCCGGTGAAGTAGGCAACCAGCGCCTTGGCCAGGTCGTCGCGGGCCGGGATCGGGTCGTAGTGCAGCCAGGCATACAGCTCCGGCGGTCCGACCTCGTCGGGGCTGTTGACGTCGACCACGTCGACCAGGCGGACGTCCCGCCCGGCCATCGGCATCGGCGAGACGTGGGCGTCGGCGGGTGCGGCGACGTCCGGTCGGGGCAGGTGGTGGCGGATGACGTCGGGCGACGGCACGTCCAAGAAGGCGGTCACCGTGATCGCGCGCCGGCCGTTCTGGGTCACGCTGACCACCGCAGTGGCCGTCGAGCGACCCTCCGCCACCACGTCGATGTCGAACTGCACCGGCGGCCCGACCATCACCGCACGCGCGAATACCGCATGCGCGGAGCGGACGGACTTGTCCGGAAACCGTTTGGCCACCGCGACAATGGCCTGTGCGAGCACCTGGGTGCCCTCCACCACCTGGCGTTCGTCCTCGCCGGCGAGCCCAGTGTCACCGCCGAACCGGTCGGGCCCCTCACCAAGCTGCGTATCGAACAAGTCCAGCAAGCCGGCGACTGACCAGTGCGTCTGCTCAGATTCCGTTGCCACTAAGCGAGAATGACATTCTCGTCGAATCTTGTAAAGCTCGTTATGCGTACCGCCCGGATCTCAGGCGGCGTCGATCACCGCAGTTTTGAATCGCTCGATGACCTCGAGCGCATGCGCCAGACTGTCGCCGGGCAGACCGACCTGCACCCAGGTCACGCCGAGACCGGCCAATTGGTCCAAACCGGAAAGGTAGGCGTCGGCGTTGAAGTCGTCGGCTGCCGGATCAACGCCTTCGAGGTTGTTGAAGACGACGTCGATGGTCGACCAGTCGCGGCCTGCATCGTCGATCCGCCGGCGCAAATCGGTGATCCCGTCAGCCAGACGTTCCAGTGAGTCGAGTGCTGCCGTGCCGGCGGTCCGCGCCAGCGCGGCGGGCGCCGCGAACGGGCACCAGCCATCGCCGTTGCGGACGACGCGGCGACGGGCGGCGCCGGTATTACCGCCGATCCAGATCGGCGGATGCGGGTCGCTGACCGGGCGGGGATGCGCGGTTATGCCACGGGCGCTGAAATTCTTGCCTTCGAGCGAGACGTCATCGACGGTCCAGATGGCGCGGATCGCCTCCAGTGCTTCGTCGAAGAGTTCAGCGCGCTGCTCGTAGTCGACTCCGAGGGCCGCGAATTCGCGTCTCAAATAGCCGACTCCGACCGCGAGGGTGAACCGGCCGCCGGACAATAAGTCGAGGGTGGCGCCGGCTTTGGCAACCAGAAAAGGATTCCGGTACGGCAGCACCACGATGTTGGGGATGAGCCGCAAGCTGGTGGTGCGGGCGGCCGCGAAGCTCATCGCCACGAACGGGTCCACCGCGTCGTGTCCGCCGGCTTCAAGCCACCGCTGACTGGGCGCCGGGTGGTCGGTGAAACCGAAGCCGTGGATGCCGGCCGCCTCGGCCGCCGCGGCGACTGCCGCAATGCCCTCGCCGCTGACCAGTTCCGGGTGATAAGGGTGACGGTGCATTGGGTGGGTGATGGTGAATTTCATCTGCCGCTCCCTTGGCTGGTGACCCACCGTGCGGAGGTATTAACCTTTCGCATGACAGTTCGACGATAATCTGTAAAGCTAGCCTGGATGGCCGTCCCGGGTGGTCTCAGGCAAGGCGAACCCGCAACGGACGCGACCGCACGAGAATTGGACACTTACATGCTGTCAACCGTCGACACAGTCACACCGCTTGCCCAGGGTTTCCGCTTCGGTACATGCCCACGCTGGTTCGAGGGGCTGCTGTGGTTCTCCGACAAGCTCGGCGAGGCCGTACACACAGTGAACCTGGCCGGCTCGGTCACCACGTTGGCGCTGCCCGGGCACGCCCCGTCGGGACTCGGTTTCCGCCCGGACGGCGCGCTGCTGATCGCATGCGCCGAAACTCACCGGCTACTGCGCTACGACGGCGAGATCGTCGCGCAAGTCGCCGACCTGACCGATGACATACCGGCCAACCTCGGCGACATGATCATCGACCATCTCGGCCGCGCCTACATCGGCTCGCAGGGCTTCGCGGACGGGGTGATCGTGCGCGTTGATCCCGACGGCAGCACAACCACCGTCGCGCACGGGCTCGACGTTCCCAAGGGCATGGTCATCACCCCGGACCACGCAACGCTGATCGTCGCCGAGTCCGCCGGCCGGCGCCTGACCGCGTTCGGCATCGACGGCGACGGTTCCCTGTGTGACCGACGCGTCTTCGCCGACGGCCTTGACGGACCACCCGACGGCATCGCCCTCGACGCTGACGGCGGCGTCTGGGCGGCGCTCACCCTGGCGCGCCAATTCCAGCGGATCGAGTCCGGCGGTGTGGTGACCGACCGCGTCGAACTCGGCGTGTCGGCCGCCAACGCCTGCACGCTGGGCGGTCCCGGTCGCCGGACGTTGTTTCTGCTGTCGAGCAGCGGCGCCTGCCCCGAGGATCCGGCCGGCACCCGGCTCTCCCGCATCGACACCCTGACAGTGCAGTGCCCGGGGGCCGGACTGCCCTGATGACCGACTCGTACTACGAGCTCGTCGACGATGCCGATCCCCGGGGGGAGAAGTTCGAGACAATTCGACAGAATTCGTAAAGTTGACCTATGGATCGCACGCCGGCTCGCGAGGGTGACACCTCGACCCAGCAGCGAATCCTGGCGGCCACTGCTGAGGTGCTCAGCCGAAACGGGAAACGCAAACTCAGCCTGTCGGATGTGGCTGCGCAGGCCGGCGTCTCGCGGCCGACGTTGTACCGCTGGTTCGCCTCCAAAGAGGAGTTGGTGTCGGCCTGCGGGCATTACGAGCGGCAGGCGTTTGAAAGCGGTCTCGCCATGGCGACCGCCGGCCTCAACGGCGTGGACAAGCTCGACGCCGCCCTGCGATTCATCGTCGACTACCAGAACTCCTACTCAGGTGTCCGGATGGTGGACATCGAGCCCGAGCATGTACTCGCCCAGTTCGCGCATGTCCTGCCGCAGATGCGGGAGGGGCTGCAACGTTTGCTGCCGGGCCCGGGGGGCGCGGTCAAAGCGGCAACGGCGATCCGGGTGGCGATCTCGCACTACATCGTGCGCAGCGACGACGCTGACCAGTTCCTGGCGCAGTTGCGCCACGCCGTCGGCATCAATCCTCGCTGACCGCCTTGCTCGCCCCTCGCCGCTTCGCGGCTGGAAACGCCACGCCCCCGCCTCGGTCCGCCCTCCGGCCCGCATTGTCTCAGGGCGGCTGGCTTGCCCTGACTCAGTCGAACAGCACGGCCGCATTCAGGTAACCGGTCGGGTCGAAGGCGTTCTTCACAGTGCGCATCGCCGCGATGTCGGCCCGCTCCCGCGTCATCCCGAGGAAGGCCCGTTTGCGGGAGCCCACCCCGTGTTCGGAGCTGACGTTGCCTCCGCAGTCTGCGATCAGGTCCATCACTGCCCCGTAGAGGCCGGCCTCGGCGTCCGCCGAGCAGCGCAGCACATTCAGGTGCAGATTGCCTTCGGCGATGTGGCCGAACAACACCGGCAGCGCCTCGGGCGCATGCCGGTGCACCATCTCGCCGGCGTCGCGCGCGAACCTTTCGACCGCCGACAGCGGCAGCGATACGTCGAATTTCAGCGGCGGCCCGTCGACCCCCAGAACGTCGGCAAGCGACTCGCGCACCCGCCAGAGCCGCTGCTGCGCGCTGATATCGACCCCGACGGCGGGCTCCCCGCAGGTGCCGACGTCCGCCAAGGCGTCGGCGAGCCGCACGGTTTGGTCGTGATCAGCGGCCAGTTCCACCAGCAGCAGCCATTCACCGTCGACCGGCGCCGGCGCGCCGGCATGTTCGCCGGTCAATGCGGCAGCACGTCCGTCGATCAGTTCCAGCGCCGCGATGCCGTCGAGTTCGCGGAACAACCGAGCGGCGTCCACGACAGCGCCCAGTCCGGCAAAACCGCACATTGCGGTCACTCGATGAGCAGGGGCGGGACGCAGTTTCAAGTCCAGCGTGGTGATCACGCCAAGGGTCCCTTCGGCACCGACGAACAGCGCCGGCAGGTCATAGCCGGTGTTGTCGGCCCGCACCTGGGAGTGCCGGTGCAACTCCGAGCCGTCGGGCAGCACGACGTCCAACCCGACCACCTGCTCGCCCATGTTGCCGTAGCGCACGGTGCGCAATCCGCCGGCATTGGTGGCGGCCATACCACCGACCGTCGCGGTGTCGCGGGCGGCGAGGTCGACACCGAACACCAGCCCGGCCTTGGCGGCGGCGTGCTGCACTGCGGCCAGTGTGGCACCGGCACCCACGGTGACGCGGTGATCGACGGTGTCCACCTCACCGACGCTGTCGAGTCGCTCGGTGGACAACAACACGTCGTCGTGTTCGGGAACGGCGCCGGCCACCAGCGAGGTCCGACCGCCCTGAACGGTCACGTACGCACCCGCAGCCCGGCACATTCGCAGCACCTCGGCCACCTCCCCGGCTGTCGCGGGCCGCACCAGCGCGCTGGCCTGCCCCCGGTAGCGCCCGGTCCAGTCGGCGCTGCGGCCCTTCAGCACATCGGGGTCGGTGCTCACGTGCCGCGCACCGACCACAGCGGAAAGCTCCGTCACGAGATCGGTCAGAACCACTCCGGCCGCATCTCCAAGGTGGTGTGGTCCAGCCGCTCCAGCAGGTCGAGCTGCGGTGCGGTTCGGGGCAGTTCGTAACGGAAGAAGAAGCGCGCGGCTTGCCGCTTGCCGTCGTAGAAGTCACCGGTGAGCCCGTGAGCGGCCAGCACCTGCTCCAGCCACATCCAGGCGATGGTGATGTGGCCGAACGCTTCCAGGTAGACCGCGCTGTTGGCCAGCGCGGCCTCGACGTCGCCGGAACAGAACATCGCTGCGGTGACCGCTATCAGTCGCCGGCTGACCGCATCGAGTTCGGCGGCGAATCCGGCAGGGTCACCACCGGCGGCGTGCGCGGCTGCCACTGATGCCGCGACGGCGTCGCCGAACGCCTGCAGGCCGGTACCACCTCGCTGAACCACCTTGCGGCCCAACAGGTCCAAGCTTTGGATGCCGTGCGTTCCCTCGTGGATCGGGTTCAGTCGGTTATCGCGGTAGTGCTGTTCGACGTCGTACTCCCGGGTGTAGCCGTAGCCACCGTGCACCTGGATGGCGAGGCTGTTGGCCTCCAGACACCACTGCGAGGGCCAGCTCTTGGTGACCGGCGTCAGGATGTCGAGCAGCAGCGTGGCGCGGTCGAGTTCCTCGTCCGATTCCGGGCTGTGCTGAATGTCGACGAGCCTGGCGCAGTACAACGCCAGCGCCATGGCGCCTTCCACGTAGGACTTCTGCGCCAACAGCATTCGTTTGACGTCTGCGTGCTCGATGATCGGAACTTGCGGCGCAGCTGGATCTTTGGTGGCCACCGGACGACCCTGCGGTCGCTCTCCGGCGTAGCGCAGTGATTTGAGATATCCGGTGTAGCCCAACGCGATGGCGCCCATGCCGACCCCGAGCCGGGCTTCGTTCATCATGTGAAACATGTAGGCAACCCCGCGGTGCGGCTCGCCGACCAGATACCCGACAGCTCCCGGCTCGCCGCCGGGGTGAAAGGCGCCTTCGCCGAAGTTGAGCACGGTGTTGGTGATGCCGCGGTAACCCATCTTGTGGTTGAGCCCCGCCAGCACAACGTCATTGCGTTCTGTGATCCCACCGTCCGCGTCGAGGAGATGCTTGGGCACGATGAACAGCGAGATACCTTTAGTGCCGGGCGGACCGCCGGCGATCTTGGCCAGCACCAGATGCACGATGGTGTCGCTGAGCTCGTGATCGCCGCCGGAAATCCACATCTTCGACCCGAACAGCCGGTAGCTGCCTGGGAACTGACCGTCGTCGCGGGGCTCGGCGCGGGTGGTGATGTCGGCGAGCGACGACCCCGCCTGCGTTTCCGACAGGCACATCGTCCCGAGGAACCGGCCGGCCAGCATCGGTCTGACGTAGGTGTCGATCTGTTCTTCGGTGCCGAATTTGGCGATCAGGTTGGCGTTGGCCATCGTCAGCATGGCGTAGCCGGCGGTGCTGACGTTGGCGGCCGATAACCACGCGAATCCCGCCTGCGCGATGGTCACCGGCAGCTGGGCCCCGCCTAGTTCGGCGTCCATCGCCATGCTGATCAGGTCGGCCTCGGCGAACGCCTGTAGCGCCTGCTTCACCTCGGGGATGACGGTGACCTTCGACCCGTCGAAGCTCGGCTCCCGGGCGTCGCTTTTCTTGTTGTGCGGGGCGAAGTATCGCGTTGCCACTTGCTCGCACAGGTCAAGGACGTCGGAGAAGGTCTCCCGGGAATGATCGGCGAATCGGGCTCGCTTCGTCAGCTCCTCGACCCGCAACCACTCGAACAAAAGGAAATCGAGGTCGCGCCGCGACAGCAAGGTGGACTTCATGGCTTTACCGTAGGCGCCGACGCCAGTGGACTTAAACTCTGCCTACACTTTGCCGGCAACACCTTCCCGGGAGCGCGCTGATGGGATCTGCGAATCGCGAAGACGTGCGGTTCAATTCCGGTCACGATCAGATCAGCGCCTGGCTTTACCGACCAGACTCAAACAGCAATTCGCCGCTGCTGGTGATGGCGCACGGCCTGGGGGCGGTGCGCACCATGCGGCTGGACGCCTACGCCGAGCGGTTCAGCGCGGCCGGTTACGCCTGCCTGGTGTTCGATTACCGCAACTTCGGCGACAGCGGAGGCCGCCCCCGGCAACTGGTGGACGTCGGCATGCAGCTGCAGGACTGGACCGCAGCCGTGGCGTACGCGCGGACCTTGCCGCATATCGACGCCAGACGAATCGCGTTGTGGGGCACCTCTTTCGGCGGCGGTCACGTGATCGCCACCGCGGCCCGGCTGCCCGGCATCGCGGCTGTCGTCGCGCAGTGCCCCTTTACCGACGGCATCGCCTCGGCCCGGACGTTGACCCCGTTGGTCACGGCGCGCATCACGGCTCTGGCGCTGCGCGACCTGGTTGCAGCGCGGCTGGGCAAGCCGCCGGTGATGGTGCCGGTCGCCGGCCGTCCGCACGAAGTGGCGCTGATGAACGCGCCCGACGTCTACCCCGGTTACACCAGGCTGGTTCCTGACGGCTCGCCGTTGATCAATGAGGTCGCCGCCCGCTTCGGGTTGAAACTTTTGACCTACCACCCGGGCCGGCTCGCCGCGAAGGTCCCGTGCCCAATCTTGTTCTGCGTGTGCGAGTCCGACTCGGTCGCGCCCGCCGCGGCGACCTGCCGCCACGCCGCCAAAGCGCCGCGCGGCGAGGTGAAGGTCTATCCGGAAGGGCATTTCGAGATCTACGTCGGTGACGCGTTCGAGCGTGTCGTCACCGATCAGCTGAAGTTCCTCGACAAGCACCTCAGCTAGCGGAGGAGATCAGGAACTGTGACCGGCTGTGTCACTTTCGGTCTGCGCACCCAGCGGGCACTTCGCCCGGATCGACTCGTCGCGGATCAGTCCGCGCAGCAAAGCGGTGCTGAATTCAGCGGCGATCTCCTTGGCGCTGCGCCGGCCGCTCGGCCGTAGCCACCGGTAGGCGCCGAGCGTCATGCCGATATAGCCGAGAGCCAGCACGTGGGAGTCGCATTCGTAGAACTCCCCGCTGGTGATGCCCCGATCGATCAGACCGTGCACATGCTCGTAGACCTGCGTCTCCTTCTCCCGGACCGCAGCCACCTGCTCCTCGGTGAACCACTCGGTGATGTAGGGCTGCTCCTGGAAGTACACCGCCGCACCCTCGGGGTTGGCCGCAATCTGATTGAGCAGCCGCACGGTGTACTGGTAGAGCGCCTCACGGGCAGACATGGACGGATCGTCGTGCACGGCCGCCAGCGTGCGCTCGGCTGCCTGCTGATAGATGTCGTAGAGGATCAACGACTTGCTGGCGTAGTAGTGGTACACGGTCGCCTTGTTCAGCCCGATCACGTCGGCGACGTCGTCCATCCGGGTGCCGTGGTAGCCGCGCGCCGCGAAGAGCTTGGTCGCCACGACCAACAACTCCTCGCGGCGGCTGAGCCCGTTGGGCGTGCCGGCCTCGACTGCCATGTCACCTCGTCTCTCAATCAACTGGTTGGCCAGTCTATGGCAACGCGGTTAATCCTGACGCGCCGCGGACGGATGGGGCTAGACTTCGGAGGACGCAGGCGGAAGACGACGAGATGTGAGGTGGGCACGTGGATCCGGACCCGAGCTACGACTTTTCCGACGAGATCGAGTTCTTCCTGCGCTACTCTCTTTGGGGCTTGCGCGGCGTCGAAGACGGCAACGGCTACCCGCCGCCCGCCTACCCGCCGGTCTGACGCTGACCGCCGCGTCGAGCGACGCGCTTTATAAGGCTTTGAGTTCCTCGGTGACCGCGGACACCGACTTTTTGGCGTCGCCGAACAGCATGGTGGTGCCGTCGGCGTAGAACAGTGGATTGTCGATCCCGGCGAAGCCTGAGTTCATCGACCTCTTGAGCACGATGACCGATTTACTTCTGTCCACGTTGAGGATCGGCATGCCGTAGATCGGGCTCGACGTTTCGTTGCGGGCCGCCGGATTGGTGACATCGTTGGCGCCGATCACCAGCGTGACGTCGGTACGCCCGAACTCGTCGTTGATGTCGTCCATGTCCTTCATCGCGTCGTAGTCGACTTCGGCTTCGGCCAGCAGCACGTTCATGTGACCGGGCATCCGGCCGGCGACCGGGTGAATCGCGTACTTGACCGGCACACCGCGGTTCTCCAGAAGCCCGGCCATGTCTTTGACCGCGTGCTGGGCCTGCGCGACGGCCAAGCCGTAACCGGGCACCACGATCACCTGGTTGGCGTAAGCCATCTGGATCGCCGCATCGGCGGCAGAGGTGGACTTCACGACCTTGTCGCCGCTGTCGCCGCCGCCTACAGCCACCCCACCGCCACCGAAGCCGCCGGCCACGATCGCGGGAATAGAACGGTTCATCGCTTTGGCCATCAGGTTCGTCAGGATCGAACCCGAGGCGCCGACGATCATGCCGGCCACGATCATCGCGGTGTTGTTCAGCGCCAGGCCCGCCGCGGCGGCCGACAACCCGGTCATGGCGTTGAGCAGGGAGATGACCACCGGCATGTCGGCGCCACCGATGGGCAACACCACCATCAGGCCGAGCACGCCGGCCGCAACCAGCAGGCCCACCATCCACCACAGCGACGCGCCGCCGCTGCCGGGATGCGCATGCAGGCCGACAACTACCGCAGCGGCGACGGCAGCGGTCAGCAGCAGCAGGTTGACCGGCTGCTGAACCCGGCCGAAGCCGATCGGCGACCCGGAGATGACTTCCTGCAGCTTGCCGAACGCGATGATGGATCCCCAGAACGAGATCGACCCGATGATCGCGGCGAACAGCGAGGCCACCACGATGTGCACCGTCGGCGACTCGCCATGCCGGAAGGCGGAGAAGCCGGTGGTCTCGATGAACTCCGACAACGCGATCAGCGCGACGGTGCCGCCGCCGACGCCGTTGAAGAACGCCACGAGTTGCGGCATCGCAGTCATCTTGGTCAGCCGGGCCGGCGGCACGCCGAGCACCACGCCGACGACGAGGCCGGCAATGATGAGCGGCCACTGACTGGTGTGCCGGATCGAGATCAAGGTGGCTACCACCGCGATGACCATGCCCACCGCGGCGATCAAGTTGCCGCGCACCGCAGTTTTGGGCCCGGTCAGGCCCATCAAACCGTAGATGAACAGCGCGAACGAGATGACGTAGAGGATCGTGACCAGGTAGTTCATTTGGCCGCCAGATCCTCGGTCTTGACCGGAGTGGCTTGCGCAGCCTTCTTCTTGCCTTTGAACATGCCCAGCATGCGGTCGGTGACGATGAAGCCGCCGATGACGTTCAGCGTGCCGAACACCACCGCCACGAACAGAATGATCTGCACCGCCAGCGAGGGGTGCTCGACGGAACCGAACACCACCAGCGCGCCCAGCACCACGATCCCGTGGATGGCGTTGGTGCCCGACATCAGCGGGGTGTGCAAGGTGTTCGGCACCTTCGAGATCACCGCGAAGCCGACGAACCCGGACAGCACCAGGATCGCCAAGTTGGCCAGAAGTGAGTCATACATTCAGGCGCCCTCCTTCACCGGCGAGCCACGGTGAGTCACGCATGCAGCCGCCACGACCTCATCACCGAAATCGGGAGCCAGCTTGCCGTCTTTGATCAGCAGCTCCAACAGCGCGGTGATGTTCTTGCTGTACAGCTCGCTGGCGTGCTCGGGCATGGTCGCCGGCAGGTTCAGCGGAGACGCGATGGTGACGTCGTGCTTGACCACGGTGCGGCCCGGCTCGGTCAACTCGCAGTTGCCGCCGGTCTCGCCGGCCAGGTCGACCACCACACTGCCGGGCTTCATTCCTTCCACCGCCGCCGCAGTCACCAACCGCGGCGCCGGACGGCCCGGCACCAGGGCGGTGGTGATGACGACGTCGAACCCGGTGATCGCCTTCTCCAAAGCCTTCTGTTGCTGCTCGCGCTCCTGTTCAGTGAGTTCGCGGGCATAGCCACCCTCCCCCGATGCGGCCAGCTCTTCGGCACCGAGTTTCAGCCACTGCGCACCGACCGAACGGACCTGATCGGCCACCTCGGGCCGGACGTCGTATCCGGTGGTACGTGCGCCGAGCCGCTTGGCCGTTGCCAGCGCCTGCAATCCGGCCACGCCGACGCCCAGCACCAGCACGCTGGCGGGTTTGACGGTGCCGGCGGCGGTGGTGAGCATCGGGAAGAACCGGGTCGACTCTGAGGCGGCCAGCAGCACCGCCTTGTAGCCCGCGACGTTGGCTTGTGAAGACAACGCATCCATGGCCTGGGCTCGCGAAATTCGGGGGATGGCTTCGACCGCGAAGGCCTGCACGCCGCCCGTCGCCAGCGCGTCGATCTTGTTGTCGGCGTCTCGGGGGGCCAGGAAACCGATCAGGGTCTGGCCGGGGCGCAGCCGGCCCACCTCGTCTTGGGTGGGCGGTGCGACCTTCACCACGACGTCGGCTGCCCAGGCGTCACCGATGGTCGCGCCAGCGCCGGTGTAAAGGTCGTCGGGCAGCAACGCCGATTCGCCCGCACCGCTTTCCACCACTACCGCTACGCCACTGTTCACCAGCGACGTGACCGCCTTCGGGACCAGCGCGACACGCCGCTCACCGGATCCCGACTCGGCGACTACCCCTACCGTCGTCTGAGTATCTGTCATGGCCCGTACTTCTAGCCTTCCCCTGCCTGCGTTGAGGCACGGCTCGGCCGCGCCTCGCCGAGCCTAGCTGGTAGCTAACTCAGCGATGCGCGGCGTGTCGGTCACGTCCTCAACCCGCCACTCACCAGAGCGGGAAGTCCTGCCCGTGCTCGGCTGGTGGCCGCGGCCCGAATAAGCGGCGTTCCGATTCGGTGATCGCGACGTCGTTGATGCTGGCCTCCCTCCGCGCCATCAACCCGGCCTCAGTGAACTCCCATAGCTCGTTGCCGTAGCTGCGGTGCCATTGACCGCCGTCGTCGTGCCATTCGTACTGGAAGCGGACGGCGATGCGGTCGTCCGTAAAGGCCCACAAACCTTTGCGCAGCACGTAATCGAGCTCGATCTGCCATTTGTGGGTCAAGAAGGCGACGATCTCGTCGCGCCCGACGATATGCAGGTCGCGGTTACGCCACTGTGAGTCGACGGTGTAGGCGCGGCTGACGCGCTCCGGGTCCCGGGTATTCCAGGCGTCCTCAGCGGCCTGCACCTTCTGCACTGCGGTTTCGACGGTGAACGGCGGCAGCGGCGGAAGCGGGTCGGGCATGCGGTTGACCACCTGCGCTCATGACACGACGAAGTTGACGATTTTGGGCGGCTTGACGATGGTCTTGCGCAGGTTGCCCCCGGCAATAAGCGAGGCGACCACCGGATCTTTGGCGGCCTGTCGCTCCAGGTCATCGGCGTCAATCGATTCCGGGACCTCGATGCGGGCCCGCACCTTCCCGTTAATCTGGACGATCGCCGTCACTGAAGGCCGGTTCGCCAGTTCGGCATTAGCCTGCGGCACTTCGACCCGGGTCAGTCCGCCCGGATGCCCGAGGCGTTCCCACAACTCCTCGGCCAGGTGCGGGGCAAAGGGTGCCAGCATGAGCACCAGCGGCTCCACCGCGGCCCGGGCGTTGATCTCCGTCTTGGTCAACAGGTTGGTGTACTCGATGAGCCGCGCGATCACCGAGTTGAACCGCAACTCGGGAACCTCGCTGTGGTATGCGAGCAACGTTTCATGCAGCGCCTGAATGACGGCCTTCGGTGGCTCGTCCTCCGTCACCACCACCTTGCCGGTCTCTTGGTCGACGACACAGCGCCACACCCGCTGCAAGAAGCGCTCCGCGCCGACCACCGCCCGGGCGATCCAGGGGCGGGACGCACTGAGCGGCCCGGTCGACATCGCGTAGACCCGGAAAGTATCGGCACTGTACTCGGCGACGATATCGTCCGGCGCGACAGAATTTTTCAGCGATTTGCCCATCTTCCCGAGCTGTTGGGTGACCGGTGCGCCTCGGTAGAGGAAGGTCCCGTCGTCTGTTTCGATCACCTCCTCGGCAGGAACGACCAGACCGCGGCTGTCCCGGTAGACGTACGCCTGGATCATGCCCTGGTTGAACAGGCGGTGAAACGGCTCGCTGGAACTCAACTCGCCCAGATCGTGTAGCACTTTGTGCCAGAATCGCGCGTAGAGCAGGTGCAACACCGCCTGCTCTGTCCCCCCGACGTACAGATCTGTTCCGCCCAGCGGTTTTTGATCCGTCGGGCCCATCCAGTACGCCTCGTTCTCCGGCCGAACGAACACGGCGTCATCGGTGGGGTCGATGTAGCGGAGCTCGTACCACGACGAACCTGCCCAGTTCGGCATGGTGTTGGTGTCGCGCCGGTATTTACGTAAACCGTCTCCGAGGTCGAGTTCGACGTTCACCCAGGATGGGTCACGTGACAAGGGCGTTTCCGGGGTGCTGGCGGCGTCGTCGGGGTCGAAGGTTCGTGGTGAATAATTCTCGAGTTCCGGCAATTCGACCGGCAGCATCGAGTCGGGGATGCGGTGCGGTACGTCGTCAGCGTCGTAGACGATGGGTATAGGTTCGCCCCAGTAACGTTGTCGGCTGAAAAGCCAGTCACGCAGTTTGAACATGGTTGCGACCCGGCCGAGCCCCTTACATTCAATCCAATTCGCCACCGCCGCAGCCGCTTCCGGCGGCGACATACCGTTGACGTCGAGGTCTCCGAAGGCGGAATTCACCACACGTCCGGTTTTGCCGGTGTACGCCGCTAACGTTGAGTCGTTTGACTGTTCGCCATCGGGCACAATGACAGTCACGATCGGCAACTCGTGCGTGGTGGCGAACTGATAGTCGCGGGTGTCGTGGGCAGGCACCCCCATCACCGCGCCCGCGCCGTACTCGGCCAACACGTAATCCGCCAGAAAGATGGGCAGCGCAGTACCTGTGACCGGATGTGTTGCGTAGCAACCGGTGAACACGCCGCTGGTAGTCACTTCAGCGTCCCGAGAAGTGTTGGCGCGCAGCACTGCTGCGGCTGCCACCGGCGACGGCTGAGCAGCCTTCCACGACTCGGGTGTCGAATCCGGCCACTCCGCGCGCAACAACCGGTCGGCGATGTCGGCCTCGGCAGAGACCGCCAGATAGCTGACACCAAAAATTGTGTCGGCTCTGGTGGTAAAAACGTCCAGCGTTTCGTCGGTGTCCACGAGTGCGAACCGGATGGTCGCACCATAGGACTTGCCGATCCAGTTGCGTTGTTGCTGTTTGATCGAGTCCGGCCAGTCGAGTGGCTCCAAATCGCTGAGCAGACGATCCGCATACGCGGTGATCCGGAGTTTCCACTGGCGCAGATTCGTCAAGAACACCGGGTAGTTGCCGCGTTCCGAGCGCCGGTCGGCCGTCACTTCCTCGTCTGCGAGAACAGTGCCCAATCCCGGACACCAGTTGACCGGAGCTTCATCGACGTAAGCCAGACGGTAGTCGTTCAAGACATTTTCGCGTTCGGCGACCGTCAACTCCGCCCACGGCGCAGTGCCAGCGTTGACAGCCCCTGAAATCAGCTGGTCGATCAACGTCGCGATGGGACGTGCGCAGCCGAGCTGCGGGTCATACCAAGCGTCATACAGCCGGGTGAAGATCAACTGCGTCCAGCGGTAGTACGTCGGGTCGGTGGTGTTCAGGGCACGGCGGTTGTCGTAGGACATGCCCAGTTGTTGCAGCTGAGCCTGGTACCTCGCCACGTTCGTCGCGGTCGTCACCGCAGGGTGGGTACCGGTTTGCACGGCATATTGCTCGGCGGGCAAACCGAACGCGTCGTAACCCATGGTGTACAGGACGTTGTCGCCGCGCATGCGCAGATACCGGGCCAGCACATCGGTGGCGATGAAGCCGAGCGGATGTCCTACATGCAGCCCGGTTCCGGACGGGTAGGGGAACATGTCCAAAATGTACGAACGTCGCGCAGGCGTCGGACCCTGCAGCGCTCCGACCGGATTGGCGGCTTCGAAGACACCGCTTTCTTGCCAGCGCCCGCGCCACTTGCGTTCGATGACGTCCGCTGAGGCGCTCGTATAAACCTTGGCGTCTATCGCCTGCTCAGCTGACGAGTCACCGTTGTCGGCGCGCATTTCACCTCTCCGTCATGGCCTTCGTCGAGTTTGGCTCCCTCGCGACACAGCAGATAGGTGAGACGATGGGGCTTCCCACAACGGGCCTCCCATTCTAAAGGCTCAGCCCCTTCGCTCAGCGGGGCAGCCACCGCCGGCGGCAACAGAACGCGAGGATGCCGGCGGTGGTCGTCGGCTCACGGTGGCCTATCGTGGCGGCCATGGACTTCGCGAGATCGGCCAAGGCGAACGACTACCACAAGCGGTTGTCCGAATTCATCGTCGAGCTGGTCTTTCCGGCGGAAGCCGAATACGACCGGTACCGCCACGACGCCGGCCCGCACGACCACAGCGTGCCGCCGATCATCGAGGAACTGAAAGACAAGGCCAAAGAACGCGGACTGTGGAATCTGTTCCTGCCCGCCGAGTCGGGTCTGACCAACCTGGAGTACGCGCCGCTGGCCGAGTTGACCGGCTGGAGTTCGGAGATCGCCCCCGAAGCGATCAACTGCGCGGCGCCGGACACCGGCAACATGGAGACTCTGCATCTGTTCGCCACCGACGAGCAGCGCAAGCGGTGGCTGCAGCCATTGCTGGACGGGGAGATCCGCAGCGCGTTCTCGATGACCGAACCGGCGGTCGCCAGCAGCGACGCGCGCAACATCGAGACGTCGATCGTCCGCGACGGCGGCGACTATGTGATCAACGGCCGCAAATGGTGGACCTCCGGCGCGGCCGACCCGCGGTGCAAAATCCTGATCGTCATGGGCCGCACCAATCCCGAAGCGGCCAGCCACCAACAGCAGTCCATGGTGCTGGTGCCGATCGACACCCCCGGCGTGACGGTCGTCCGCTCCACACCGGTATTCGGCTGGCAAGATCAGCACGGGCACTGCGAAGTCAGCTACGAAAACGTGCGGGTGCCGACCACCAACCTGCTCGGCGAGGAAGGTTCGGGCTTCGCGATCGCCCAGGCGCGGCTGGGTCCCGGCCGTATCCATCACTGCATGCGCGCGCTGGGCGCCGCTGAACGGGCGTTGGCCTTGATGGTCGACCGAGCTCAGAAACGGGTGGCGTTCGGTCGCCCGTTGGCCGAGCAGGGTGTGGTGCGGGAAGCGATCGCCCGGTCCCGCAACGAAATCGACCAGGCCAGACTGCTGTGCGAGAAAGCCGCTTGGACCATCGACCAGCATGGCAACAGGGCCGCTCATCTGTTGGTCTCGCAGATCAAAGCGGTCGCTCCTCTGGTGGCGTGCGAAGTGATCGACCGGGCCATCCAGGTGCACGGCGCCGCCGGGGTCAGTGACGACACTGTGCTGGCCCGACTGTACGGCTGGCATCGCGCCATGCGGATCTTCGACGGGCCCGACGAGGTGCACCTGCGCACGATCGCGCGCACCGAGCTCGGCCGCGAGAAAAGCGCTTTCGCCGCGGCGGTCACCTGAGTTGGCGGTCGGCGTGCGAGATCTGCAGGGCTCGTGGAATTTTCGCGACGTTGCAGACAGCACCGGCGTGCTGGTCCCGGGGCGGTTGTTCCGTTCCGGTGAGTTGAGTGAACTCGGCGACGAGGGCCGCCAGGAGTTGCGCCGTTCGGGGGTCACGGATGTCGCCGATCTGCGCTCGCGTCGTGAGGTGCAGCGCCACGGCCCCGGCCGGGTGCCCGTCGGCGTCGAGATCCACCTGCTGCCCATCCCGGACATTGAGCCCGATGACATCAATCCGGACGGCGACGCGCCGCACGAACACGCTTTCAAGCGACTCTTGGAGGACAAGCCGGGCGACGAATCCGCCGCGAACGCATCTCGCCGCTACATGGTGGACGAGTACAGCCGATTCCCCACCTACAACGGAGCTCAGCGGGCGTTGCACCGCGTCGTGACCTTGCTGGGCAGCGGACGTGCGGTGTTGACGCACTGTTTTGCCGGCAAGGACCGTACCGGCTTCCTGGTCGCGCTGGTGCTCGAAGCCGCAGGAGTCGACAAAGACGTCATCGTCGCGGATTTCCTGCGCAGCAACGACGCCGTTCCGCAGCTGCGCGAGCGGATCCTGGAGTCGGTGCGCCAACGCACCGACGTCGAAGTGACGCCGGACCTCATCGCCTTCACCGAGGCGCGTCTGGCCGACGATGTGCTCGGGGTGCGCGAGGAGTACCTACATTCCGCCTGGCGCACCATCGACGAGCAGTTCGGTTCGCTCGACGGCTACTTGCGCAGCGCGGGTGTCTCCGAGGCCGACGTGCGTCGGCTGCGCCAAGCGCTGCTCGGCTGACGCTGCCGCTGCTAAGCGGAGTTTGTTAAAGAAACCTGAGCTTTTCCTAGACATAAGGTAAGTGCGGGGTGCATAATCCACATGCGTCTCATACCGCCGTGCTGCCCGGACAGCGCCCACAGAGCTCGCACACCAGCAGTCCTCCCGAATCAGGAGGTCGGAATGTCAGGTCGTAAGCTTCGCTGGCTCACCGCTGGACTGTTCGCCACCGCCGGCGCCGGAATGCTGTCGATGACCGCGGTCATGAACTCCGCGTTCGCATTCGGGGAGACGGACCCCAGTATCGACCCGGTCGGGTTGATCATCGGCGCCAGCGGAACACCGATACCGAACGCCGTCCCAGGATATTTCCCCAGTGCTTTCGGGCTATACCTCGACAACACATTGAACTTCGCCCCGAAAGCGCCTGCGGACGTCGCCTTGCCCTACGGCGGATTGCCCAACATCACATTGTTCCCCAACGGCGTGAACACGCCCGAAGGGCTCTATCCGCTGACCGGCGTCAAGACCTTGCCGTTGAACTACCCCGTCGGTGCCGATGGCTATACGCCCGGAGAGCAAACTTCGGTGGCACAGGGCGAGACCATCCTGAATCAGGACATCCTGCAGGCCATAGGGCCGGCGGGCAACACACCTACTTCGGTCTTCGGCTACTCGCAGAGCGCCACCATCGCCAGCTATGAGATGGCGCAGCTGCACGCGACCGACCCCGCTGCGCCGGTGCAGTTCGTGCTGATCGGTGACCCGAGCAACCCGGACGGGGGCCTGCTGGCGCGCTTCCCCGATTTGAATCTCCCGAGCCTGGGCGTGGCTTTCGGCAACTCGACCCCGGCCGATGACTTCCCGACGGTCATCTACTCGGCCGAGTATGACGGTTTCGCCGACTTCCCGCAGTATCCGATCAACTTCCTGTCCGACCTCAACGCCTTCCTGGGCATTCAAGACATTCACGGCCACTACTTCACGGAATTCGGAGGCCCACAGGACATCGCAAACGAGGCGATTCCGGTGGCGACGTCAGGACCCACCGACACTTCCTACTACATACTTCCCGTCAATGATCTGCCGCTGCTGGACCCGGTGCGCGGGATCCCGGTCGTCGGCAACCCGATCGCCGACCTGTTACAACCGGACCTCAAGCTCATCGTCAACTTGGGCTATGACAACCCCAACCCCCTGGAGGGCTGGTCGGCCGGGCCGGCCAACGTGCAGACCCCGTTCGGCTTGTTCCCGTCTTTCATCCAGGTTTTAGCGGCCCTGCAAGCGGTGCCTTCGCAGACCGAACTGGGCTTCCAGAACTTCATCGGTGATTTCACCGGCGGTGGCCCGAACACGGTGTCGCTCGACTCGCTGGGCTCGCTGCTGAACTTCTCGTCCGGGACGAGCGGGTTCGACCCATTGACGACGTTGTCGGACCTCGCCAGCAATCCCGGGTCAATCACCGACCTCGCTACTAACCTCTCGAGCGCGCTCTCGACGGCCTACGGCACGTTGTTGCCGACGGCAGATATCGCCAACTCCCTGTTGACCAGCCTGCCCGCCTACGACGTCAGCTTGTTCACGGAGAACTTGCAGGCCGGCAATCTGCTTGACGCCGTCGGTTTGCCGCTGGCGGCCGACACCGCGATCGGCACTTTGGCGGCCGGATTCGAGTACGAGGTCCTCAATAGCGCAGTCAGCGCGATCACGAGTCTCTTTTAAGGCTGACCGGAAAGCTGAAACGACATGCCAGGGCACAAACTTCGTTGGCTGGGTCTGGGCCTGATAGCAAGCGGCGGGGCCGGGATGCTGGCGTTGACGTCGACGCTGGCCGCAGGGTCCGCATTGGCCGACGCCGGCAGCTTCGAGCCAGGCGGCGGCTTCGATGCCGACACGGCGTGGGTCATGGGCCCCAGCGGCTTTCCGGTACCGGCGCAGAGCTATTTGGATGCGGCCAACAGCCTGTATTTGAACTTGCCGTCGAACTCCGTGCTGCCGTTGACCACTCCGGAGGGGCTCTATCCGATCACCGGGGTCAACAGCTTGCCCTTGGACCCGTCGGTCGCGCAGGGCGTAGAGACGTTGAACAACGTCCTCCTGAACGCCAAAGCACCCGTCGACGTTTTCGGCTACTCGCAGAGTTCCACGATCGCTTCGCTGGAGATGACACAGCTCCACAACGAGGACCCGACTGCACCGGTGAACTTCATCCTCGTCGGCGACCCGAGCAATCCCGACGGCGGCTTTCTGGAACGCTTCGTCGGCGGAACCATACCAAGTTTCGGCGTGACAGCCACCGGCGCGACCCCGAGCGACCTGTTTCCCACCGACATCATCACCAACGAATACGACGGCTTCGCCGACTTCCCGCGCTACCCGATCGACATCCTATCTGACCTCAACGCTTACCTGGGCATCATCTTCGAGCACCTCGCCTACGTGGACGAAGACCCAACAAAGGCAATCGATCTCGGCCACTTCGGTGAGACCACCTACTACATGAATCCGACCGAAGAACTGCCGCTGCTCGACATACTGCGGTTCATCCCGGGCGGAAATCCGTTGGCCGATCTGCTGCAACCGGACATGTCGGTCCTGGTGAACCTGGGCTACGGCAATACCAGCGTCGGCTGGGACATCGGCAACAACCCGGACGTCCCTACCCCGTTCGGGTTCCTGCCCGACGACATCAACCCGGCCCAGGTCCTCACTGCCCTCGTACAAGGCATTCCCGAAGGAATCTCCAAAGCAATAGCCGACATCCAAGCGGGCCAGTGGACCGACTACTCGTCACTGCAGACAGTGCTGGACGCGGCGCACACGTTCAACCTCACCCCGAGCGACACGCCCACCCTCTCAGAGCTCTTGGGCGCGGGTGCCACCTACTTCCACGGAGACGTCCCGATCACGCCGATCGACTACTCGTCACCGACCGACATCGTCAACGGCTTGACCAATGTCGTCTCCACCGACGCCTCAACGGTGCTGCCGTTGTTCGACACCGCCCTGGCGCTGGGAGTCTCCCTGCCGAACTACGACATCAGCCTGTTCGAACAGGGCATCGAATCCGGGAACCTGGTGTCGGCACTCGGTGATCCGCTTGCAGCGGACATCGGCATCCTGCCACTGCCGGTCGGTCTGGACCTCGCGGTGCTCGGGGAGGCGCTGGCAACGACCGGGTACGAACTGATCGGCGGCCTTGTTCCGTAGGCAGGACGGTTACGGTTCCAGCACCACCTTGCCCAGCACCCCGCCGTCGGCCAGACTCTGCAAAGCCTTGCGTCCTTCGGACAACGTAAAGCGCTGCGGCGGCGGTGGTTTGAGACCATGGGACACCAGCTGGCTCAGTCCCCAAGAGAATAGTGCGGCCGAGCCCGGGACCTTGTGCAGGTACTCTCCCCACGCAACGCCCAGCACACCGACGTTGCGCAGCAACAGCCGATTCACCTTCACGGTGGGGATGGCGCCCGCGGCGAAACCGATAACCAGCAGCTTGCCGTCAAGTGCGAGCACGCGCACGGCGTCGTCGAAGGCAGGACCGCCGACCGGATCCACGACGATGTCCACACCGCGGCCGTCGGTGACTTCACGCACTCGCTCAGCCCAGCCGTCGGTCAACGGCAACACCACGTCCGCACCCAGTGACTCGACGAATGCTGTTGCCGCAGTGCGGTGTACCAGCGCGACCACCAAGCCGGCAGCCATTGCTTTGGCGACCTGAACCGCTGCGCTGCCCACCCCGCCGGCAGAACCCAGCACCAGCACCGTGTCGCCGGGGCGCATCGCGGCCCGGCGAGCCAACGCGAAGTACATCGTGTTGTAGTTCACCAGCAACGACACTGCTTCAGCGTCGTCGAGCTCGTCGGGGCTGCGCGTTGCGTTGGCCAGCGGAACCGCGACTTGCTCGGCGTAGCCACCGAGCACACCGAAAGCCGAAACCCGATCTCCCACGCGGAATTCGCATTCCTCTGGCGCCCAGCGCACCACGCCCGCGGCTTCCATGCCCGGGATGAACGGCGGCGGCAGCTTGAGCTGATATTCACCCTTGCTCAGCAGCAGGTCGGGATAGCACACACCGGCCGCACGGACGTCGAGTACCAGTGTGTTCTCGTTGCCGTTGACGTCCTCGACGTCGGTGTAGCTCAAACCCGACGGACCGGAGAGTTGCTGTACTACGCAGGCTTTCATGCGGCACGAAATTTCATGCGACGCGAAGTCACCGGATGGCGAAATTCGCCTGCTTCGCGGCGGACAGGTCGTCGATCTCCGACCAGTGCGCGGCCACATCGTCCACCGACGGCGGCGTCTTGAAGGTGACACCCTCGTTCTGGAACAGCGCCGCTCGCTGCACCTTGCCCCCGCCGACGATGAAGATCGAACCGGTGTCGGGCACCTCCTCGGTTGCCAGATAGGCCACCACCGGTGCCACGAACTCCGGAGTCAGGTTCTGCAGCACCTCCGGCGGCAGAATGTCCTCGGTCATCCGGGTGGCTGCGATCGGCGCGAGCGCGTTGGTCTTGATGTTGTACTTGGCACCTTCCTGCGCCAGCGTGTTGATCAGCCCGACCAAACCGAGCTTGGCCGCGCCGTAGTTGGCCTGCCCGAAGTTGCCGAACAGCCCGCTGGTGGAGGTGGCGACAACGACCCGTCCAAAACTCTGCTCCCGAAAGTGCGGCCACGCGGCGCGAATCACGTTGTACCCACCGTAAAGATGCACCTTGAGCACAGCGTCCCAGTTTTCGAAGGTCATCTTGTGGAAGGTCCCGTCCCGCAAGATGCCGGCGTTGCTGACTACTCCGTCGACCTTGCCGAACTCGTCGAGAGCCGTCTTGATGATGTTCTGGGCGCCTTCGGGCTCGGCGACGCTGTCGTAGTTGGCCACCGCGCGACCGCCGGCTTCCTTGATCTCTGTCACCACGTGGTCGGCCATCGCCGAGCCGCCGCCGGTGCCGTCACGGGCTCCACCGAGGTCGTTGACGACGACGCTGGCACCTTCGCGCGCCAGCGTCAGGGCGTACTCGCGGCCCAGTCCCCCGCCGGCTCCGGTGACGACGATGACACGATCCTGCACTCCGGGCATGAACTTCCTTTCAGGTGACCTTGGCTTCGGCGACCGGCAGGGCTAGCACAGCCGGCGCGCCAACTAATGCGCCTTCTCTGTATACGGCGGGTGGATGAGGCGGGACACATCGGGTCGCGTACTCCCGGCCCAGCCGGGCCTACCTGCGCTCGGCGGTGACGAAGTCGGCGAACGCATCCTTATCGTCGGCCATCGGCACGCCGTCGATCCAGCGGTTCAGCCGACGCATCTCGTCGTGCGCGTGTTGCGCCGAGGCCTGCCAGCCGTGCCCGTTCAGCCAGTCGGCGACAACCGCCCGATCCTCGTCGTGGTAGATCAGCGCTTGCACGTCGACGGTTTGATCGAACCCGAGTTCATCGGCCACCTTCTGGAACCGCTCCCGCATCTCTGCGCGCCGGTCGTCGGCGTGGTGTGCCGCGGTCTCCACTGCGATCCGGCTGCCCGGTGCGCTCAACTCGGTGATCCGCTCGAACAGCCGATCCTGGGCTTCGGCGGGCAGATACATCAGCAGGCCCTCAGCCAGCCAGGCAGTCGGCTGCTGCGGGTCGAAGCCTTCGCCGCGCAGTGCGGTCGGCCAATCCTGGCGCAGATCGATCGGCACCTCCCGCCGATGAGCGGACGGAGTGACGCCATGTGCGGCTAGTGTGGCCGCTTTGTAGTCGAGCACTTTAGGCTGATCGATCTCGTACACCGTCATGCCGGTCGGCCAGTCGAGGCGGTAGGCGCGGGAATCCAGCCCCGAAGCCAGGATCACCACCTGGCGAATGCCGGCCGCGACCGCCGCGGTGAAGTAGGCGTCGAAGAAGTGCGTCCGCACCGCCTGATAACTGCGCATGTGCTGAAATATCGCGGCTGCTTCCGGGTCAATCTTCTCGATCGTGTCGACGATCGACTCGTTGAGCATGGTTTCCCACACCCCGGTGCCGGCGTCGCTGACCAGGATCTTTGCGTAAGGGTCGCGGATCAGCGGATCAGGTTTGTCGGTCTCCGCGGCGCGGGCCGCTGCCACCATCACCGCGGTGGTGCCGACGCTGGTGGCGATGTCCCAGGTGTCGTCATCGGTGCGGGAACTACTCATGCGACGTCGCTTTCTGTGAGGATCAACCGGCCTACGCAGGTCAGTCGGCTGGAGCGAGACGGGCCCGCAGGAGGGTGCTGCGGACAGCCTCGTCGGCCAGGTCTTCGGGTATCCGACGGCCGAGCCGGGCCATCTCCTCGGCGTTGTCCACAGCCTGCACCTGCCAACCGTGGCATTTCAGCCACTTCGCGGCGTCCGGGCGTTCGCCGTCCTGGTAAGTGAGGGTCTCGACGTTGATGTCGAGACCGAGCCGCTCGCGCATCCGCAGCCATCGGGCGCGTCGCGCCGCTCTGCGCCGCTCGGTGTCAGCTGAGCCGGTATGGAACGCCTCGACGGCGATCTGGCTGTCGAGTTCACTGAGGGCTGTCAAGTTCTGGAAAAGGCGATTCTGCGCGTCGACCGGCAGATAGGGCAGCAGGCCTTCAGCCAGCCACGCGGTCGGTCGGGTGCGGTCGAAACCGGCCGCGATGAGTGCGGCCGGCCAGTTGTCACGCAGGTCCACCGGCACCGCGTGCTGGGTGGCTTTCGGACGAGCCCCGTGGGACAGCAGCGTGCTCGCTTTGTACGCGAGCACTTTGGGCTGGTCGATCTCGTACACCGTGGTGTCTGCCGGCCAGTCCAGCCGATAGGCCCGCGAGTCCAGACCCGCGGCCAGAATAACGATCTGCCGAACGCCGTCATCGACGGCGGCCTTGAAGTACTCGTCGAAAAAGTGCGTCCGCACGGCTTGGTAATTGCAGGCGATCCGGTGCGCACGCCGGCCGTGCCCGTCAGCACCGAGCCACTCCAGGTCGGGGCTGGCCAACCGTCGCCAGGCCGGCCCGACCGACGACACCAGAACCTGAGCGAACTCGTCGCGGATCAGCGGGTCTCGCGATGCGGTCTCAACAGCCCGGGCGGCTGCCACCATCAGCGCAGTACTGCCGACACTGCTGGCGATATCCCAGCTATCACCTTCGGTTCGAATTGAACGCGTTTCGCCTAACTCGGTCATACGCAGACCATGCTACCCAACAAGTTAGGCAAGCTATTTGGTGGTGTGCGCTATCTCACTGCGATGCGCCGCCCAGCGGTTGAGGTTTCGAGAAGCGCCACAGTGTGCCCGCCATCAATTGCTGCAACTGGCTGGTGATCACACTCAATTGCCGACGGCTGCCGACGAAGTCGGCGTAGAAGCCGACGCCGAACAACACGGCGACCAGCATTTCGGTCAACGACGCCAGATCGGTCGTGGTGGTGAGTTCGCCGTCTTGAATGGCCTCTTCGATCGCGGCGGTGAGGAACTCCCGGGTGAGTCGGAGTGACTTGTTTTCCAGCGCGCTCAGCTCAGGATGCCGCCGCGACTCCACCACCGAGGTGAGCAGAAACGCGGTCGACGACGGGTTTTCCGAATCACCCTGCGTTGCTGAGGCGATGAAAGCCACCAACCGGCCGATCAGCGTGGCTTCCCGCCGGGCCCGCTCGACGGCCGTAACCACTATGAGGTTGTTCGTCTGCTCCAAAACCTCTTGGTAAAGCACCAGCTTGCTGGAGAAATAGTGGTTTATCGCGGGCCGGGTGAGGTCTGCTCGTATTGCGATCGACTGAAACGTAGCCGCTTCATAGCCGCACTCACTGAACACCGCGCGGGCAGCCCGCACGATGCGCTTGCGCGTACCGGCCGCTGTCGCAGCAGGTGGGCGGCCTGGGCCCCGACTCGCCAAATGCGGCACGACAAAGATTGTGCCACATATCACAACAATGCCCGGGAGTTCGCCCATTGGCCATATCTCAGCCGGTCGGACGCCGCCCGTGGCGATGCGGCATCAAGGCATTGGGCGGAATGGTGCCGAATTTCCCTGCTTCGTAGTCCTCGATTGCCTCAATCAGCTCGACCTTGCTGTTCATCACGAACGGGCCATAGTGAAACACCGGCTCCCGGATCGGCCGTCCACCGAGAAGCAACGCCTCCAAGGCGGGCTGATGCGAGTCCTGGCTAGGGGCCGCGGCGACGGTGACTCGGTCCCCGGGTCCCAGGACCGCCAACCGCCCCTGCTGTATCGGATGCCGGACCGGGCCCACCGATCCGCGACCGGACAATACGTACACCAAGGCATTGAACTGCCGGTTCCACGGGATGTCGAGCGCGGCGCCGGGTTCGACCGTGGCGTGGGCGACGGTGATCGGGGTGTGGGTGACACCCGGACCGGCGTGACCGTCGATCTCGCCGGCGATGACGCGGACCAGCGCCCCGCCATCTGGTGATGCGAGCAGCGCGACGTCATTGCCCTCGATGGCCTGATACCGCGGATCGGCGAATTTCGCTTTCTTCGGGAGGTTCACCCACAACTGGATGCCGTGAAACAGTCCACCGCTTTCCACCAGTTCCGCCGGTGGAGTCTCGATGTGCAAAATCCCTGAGCCGGCGGTCATCCACTGGGTGGCACCGTCGGTGATCAGACCACCGCCGCCGTGTGAGTCCTGATGGGCGAACCGGCCGTCGATCATGTAGGTGACCGTCTCGAAGCCGCGGTGCGGGTGCCAGTCGGTGCCTCTCGGCTCCCCCGGCTGGTAATCCACTTCACCCATCTGGTCCATGTGCACGAACGGGTCAAGCACCGCGCGGTCTACACCGGCGAAGGCCCGGACCACGGGGAATCCCTCGCCTTCGAAGCCGCGCGGGCCGGTCGTGATCGACCGAACAGGGCGTTCCGTGTCAGCCGGACCGGCGTTGGTGAGGCGGGGCAGAGTGAGGACATCTGCGGTTACGGCGGGCATGTGCGCCTCCTTCGCGTCACCCGGTATAACCGGACCACGGTCCGATTATTCCTTTCGGCCGATCTGCTCTGTACTGCTAGCGTTCCAGCATGCCGCCGGTCGACGACACCGACACCGAGCTTCGCGAAGAACTTGAACCAGACCCGCATGACGCTCCAGGTGGCCGGGTGGGCCGTTTCGTGCGGAACCTGGAGTACGTCGAGAAGTGGCTGCTGCTGGGGATCATCATCGGAGTGATCGCGGGTCTCGGCGCGGTCGCGTTTTACCTCGCGATGCGCTACACCGGCGACTTCCTGCTCGGCGACCTGGCCGGTTACCGGATGCCCACCCCGAAGGTGGAGGGCGGCAGTGCGGGAGTTCCGCATTATCTGCGGCCTTGGGCGCTTCCGCTGGTGACGACAGCCGGCGCGTTGGTCTCAGCACTCATCGTGGCCAGGTTCGCTCCCGAGGCCAGCGGCCACGGTACCGACAGCGCGATCGAGGCAATCCACACCGACCCACGGCACATCCGACTCCGGGTTGTCCTCGTCAAGATGATCTCCAGCGCACTGACCATCGGCTCGGGCGGCTCTGGCGGCCGCGAAGGCCCGACGGCCCAGATTTCGGCGGGCTTCGCGTCGCTGCTGACCCGCAGGCTTCACCTTTCCCCCGAGGATGGGCGGATCCTGGTCTCGCTCGGTGTGGGAGCGGGCATCGGCGCCATCTTCGGTGCACCATTGGGCGGTGCGGTGCTGGCGGCGGGGATCATCTACCGCGACGACTTCGAATACCGCACGCTGTATCCGGGCTTCGTCACCTCGGCGACGGCCTACGCCGTATTCGGTTCGTTCCTGAGCTTTGACCCGATGTTTGGTTATGTCGATGCCGAATACCGCTTCGAGGACGCCTGGCCGTTGCTGTGGTTCGTCGCCCTGGGGATCGCGGCGGCGACCGTGGGCTACCTGTATGCCCGCCTCTTCTACGCCACCGGGCGACTGACCGCCCGACTTCCCGGCGGCCCGGTGCTCAAACCCACGGTGGGCGGTCTGCTGGTGGGCCTGCTGGGGTTGGCGCTGCCGCAGGTTCTGGGCAGCGGGTACGGCTGGGTGCAGCTGGCCACCGCCAAAGACACCCTGACCGCTATCCCGCTGTGGGTTGTCCTGGTGTTGCCGATCGCGAAGATCGTCGCGACGTCGTTGTCCATCGGCACGGGCGGATCGGGCGGAATATTCGGGCCCGGCATTGTGATCGGGGCGTTCGTCGGCGCCGCGACTTGGCGGCTGGGTGACTTGCTCCACCTGCCCGGAATTCCCCACAGCCCCGGCATTTTCGTGGTGGTGGGCATGATGGCCTGCTTCGGCAGCATCGCTCACGCGCCATTGGCGCTGCTGATCATGGTGGCCGAGATGACCGGATCGTTTTCGGTAGTCCCCGGCGCCATCATCGCAGTCGGGATCGCCTCACTGCTGCTGTATCACACCAAAGTGTCGATCTACCACGCGCAGCGCCTCAACCGTGAAACCGCTGCAGCCGAACGCGACAACGCGGGCGCCGGCCAACCGGCCAGCGCCCGCGTTCTTGACATGTAACGACATCAACTTCGAGCAGAGTTGGCGGCGTCCTTCTCGGTGGAGGTGCCCTCGTTCACCAGCTGACCACCCGCGTTCTCCAAATGAGCCCGCACGAACCACTGGAATTTTTCCAACTCGGCGGCGTGTCCGATCAGGATGTCCTGACTGACCGGGTCGAGTTCCTCGGTCTCGGCGATGCCCTTGCGAGTGTCTTCAATGACGCCGGTGTAGACGAGGTCGAGGGCGGCCAGATGTGCTTGCACGGTGTCGCGCCCAACGGAGTAGTCATCCCAGGTGCGGTCGTTGATGATCGCGCCGGGGGTGCCCTGCGGTGAGCCACCCAGGGTCGCGATGCGCTCGGCGACTTCGTCGGCATAACCGCGGACCAGCTTCACCTGTGGATCGATCATCTCGTGAACGCCGATGAAGTTGGGTCCTACCACATTCCAGTGCACGTGCTTGAGGGTCAGGTGCAGGTCGTTGTAGGTGCTGAGTTGCTTCTGCAACAGCTCGGCGATCTGCGCGCCGTCCTTATCGGTCAAACCTGGAACGGTGAACTGTGTCATCGCTTACTCCCTAAACGTCTATCCCGGTCACGTCGGACGTCACATACCCGCGCACTGCGGCAGGTAACCGGCTAGAGGCAGCGAATATTCTGCAGCGGTAGGCGGGCCCCCCGCCGCGGTTCGTAGGCCAGTCCGCTGGCTTCGAGCAGTCGCACCACCCGGTGCCGGTGGGGTCGTACCGGCTCCAACAGTTCGACCATGACGTCGTCGGTGACTGGCCGGCCCAGCAGCGTCCACCCGATCATCTTCGGAACGTGATAGTCGCCCACCGAGAGCGCGTCGGCGTCGCCGAACGCGCGTTGTGCGGTTTCGGCTGCAGTCCAGATACCGACGCCCGGCAGTGACGTGAGCGCGTCGCGGGCCGCGGCCACCGGCCAGGAGGCCAGTTTGCGCAGCGAGGGCGCCCGTTGCGCGCAGCTCACGACGGTGCGGGCCCGTCGAGGGTCGACGTTGGCGCGGTGAAACTCCCACGACGGGATGTTTCGCCACACTTCGGCCGACGGCGGCACCCGCATCCGCTGCGGTGCCGGACCGGGTGCCGGTGTGCCGTACTTGGTCACCAGCACCCGCCAGGCCCGGAACGCGTCAGCACCGGGGACGCGCTGCTCGAGGATCGCCGGGATCAACGCTTCCAGCACTTGGCCGGTGCGGCCCAGCCGCAGATGCGGAACCCGGCGGTGCGCCGTCGCGACTATCGCCATCTGCGGCGCGAAGTCCGAGGCGTCGTCTTCAGCGCCCAGGTGCGCCGGCAGCGCGTCGAGGAACTCCGCGGCCCCGTCGCCCCAGGCCGTACAGGACACCGCATTGGGCGCGGTGCGGCTGAACCGCGCGGTGACCGGGCCGGTGGGCAACAGGCTGGTCCGCCAGATGGTGCCGTCGGCACAGTTTTGGAAGCACGGGTCCCACGGGCCGCGTCGCAGCGGCGCCAGCGTGAGGCCGGGGCTGACCACGCCCGGGAAGGTAACGGTACGAGCGCTCATCATCATGGTCTGAACCAGATGATCATATGGTCACCGGCGTGGAACGTGACGCCTGCCGCACGCTCGGCGCCCGGGCTCACCGCCGCCTGCGCGCCTACGATCAGTCGGCGTCGACGCTGATCTCGGCTTTGTCCGGGTAGAAGGCGACGTGGCCCGCGATGGCAGAGACCGCGGGATAGGGCTGCTCGTAGGTCCAGATGACGTCACCGACGGTGTCGCCGCCGGCAGTGGTCACACTGTAGTAACTGGCGTCGCCCTTGAACGGACAGTACGTGCTGGTGTCCGTGCGCGTCAGCAGCTCCTGCGCAACGTCGCTGAGCGGAATATATTGCACGGCAGCATAACTGGCTTCGTTGAGCTGCAGAGCAGCGTCGCTCTCGGCGACGACCTGACCGTTGACGCGGACCCGGACGTGTCCTTTCGTCGGTTCGATGGTGATGGGGTGCTTGGCGCTGGGCTCCAGAACTGGCCGGTTGGTCATGATCAGGTCTCCTCGGTTGCAGATAGGGGTTGCAACACCCGTAGGCGGCCAAGATTCCCGACGTACCGCCGGCGGGGCAGACGTCAGCTCGGCGTTGCGCTTCGGCCCCGTGCGTTTCTCAGCTGCGCCCAGAACCGCGCGGCCTCGCGGATCGACTCCTCCACCGGCCTGGGCTGCCAGCCCAACTCACGCACCGCCTTGCTGTGGTCGACGGGAGCTTCGGCGCGCATCATCCGCACCGACGCCAGGCTGAGCTCGGCATCCTTGCCGGCCAGGCGGGCCCGCAGTGTGCCCAGTGCGCCCAGGGCGTACAGCGTCGGCACCGAGATCGACCGCCGCGGCGGCGGGACGCCGGCCTCTTCCGCGGCGATCCGCACCACCTCCCGCAACGCAATGAGCTTCTCGGAGATCAGGTATCGCTCGCCGTTGCGGCCGCGCTCGGCGGCCAGGATCAGCGCCCTGGCGGCGTCGTCGACTCCGACCACTTCCAGCTGGATGCCGTTCATCATGAACGGCAATTTGCCGAACACCGCCCCGGCGATGAAAGCTCCGTGCGGAGTGCGGCCCCAATCGCCGTTGCCATAGGTCGTCGACACGCACATCGCCACGGCCGGCAGGCCGCGCTCTTTCGCGTAGCGCAGCACCAGGTCTTCGGCCTGCAGCCGAGATGCGACGTAGGGCGTGAGACCCCGTCGGTTTATCTGATCGTCCTCGGACGCCACATGCCCGTGCCGCCGGCCCACCGTCGCGTAAGAGCTGGTGAAGACGAACCGCCGCAGGCCGGTGTCCTCCGCCACTCCGAGGGCCACTTCGAGCACATTGCGGGTGCCGTCGACATTGGTGCGAAACAGCGGCGCCGGGTCGCGCAGCCAGGCTCTGGTGTCGACAACGCAGTAATACACGTCGTCGACACCGTCCATCGCAGAGCGCAATGTGTCGGAATCAAAGACGTCACCGTGGAACCGGGTGACGTGCAGATCGTCGATGCCCCGGGTGTCCGCGCCGGACCGCACCATCACCCGCACGTCCACGCCGTCACCAACGAGTTGGCGGGTGACATGCGAACCCAGAAAACCGTTCGCGCCGATGACCAACTTGGGTGCGGCAGTCACGGTCTGCCTCCGTAGCGCCGCATCCAGTCCGCGGCGTCGTCGTCGAGGGTGCCCAGCGCCTGCGCTTTCCTACACCACTTCAGTGCTGCCTGCACGAAGCGCAGCGGGTTGTAGACGTCTTCCTGCCGAGACCAGTGGTCGTTGCCGGCGTAGGTGATGATCGAAATGTTCGTCGCGCTGATGGTGGTGCCGTCACCCGGATCCACCATCGGGTTGTCCAGTTCGCAGATGATTCGCCCGCCGGCCTCGTCGATGACCGACCACAGCGACGGAAACGCGACCATGTGACTGCCGGGAAAAGTCGTCATGGTGGTGTGAATCCAGGCGCGTACTTCGTCGCGGCCGTGCATGGTCCCCGCCGCGTGTTCGACGTACTCGACATCCGGCGTGTAGTGCTCGACCCAGGCGTCCCAATCGCGGCTTCCGGCGGCCTGCGCAACGGTCTGCTCGAATCTGGCAAAAGCTGCCGACAACTCCTCGCGGCTGAACAATGCGGTCGTCACCCGAGCACCTCGCGCGTGTGGGTCGGCGGCCTGTTTGCCGACGTCGGCGGCGGAAAATCGTGTGTAGCCTAACAAGTGAGGTGCGCACCTTCCGGATCGGGGATCAAGGAGCGATACGAATGACCGTTCAAAGCAAGGCCATCTTGGCCGGCGGCTGCTTCTGGGGTATGCAGGACCTCATTCGCAAACAGCCGGGCGTGTTGTCGACCCGAGTCGGCTACACCGGCGGCACCGTGCCAAACGCGGCATACCGCAATCACGGCACGCACGCCGAAGCCGTCGAGATCGTGTACGACCCGCAGCGCACCGATTACCGCACGCTGCTCGAATTCTTTTTCCAGATTCATGATCCGACAACGAAGAACCGGCAGGGCAACGACATCGGTACCAGCTACCGTTCGGCCATCTTCTATGTCGACGACGACCAGAAGCAGATCGCGTTGGACACCATCGCCGATGTCGAGGCGTCGGGCCTGTGGCCCGGCAAGGTGGTGACTGAGGTCAGTCCCGCCGGCGACTTCTGGGAGGCCGAGCCTGAGCATCAGGATTATCTCGAGCGCTTCCCGAGCGGATACACCTGTCACTACATCCGGCCGGGCTGGAAGTTGCCGCGGCGGGCCGCAGTTGACAGCTGAGGTCCGCAGGCCTCACCGGCCGTGCGCGCGTAGTTGGTAACGGCCGCGAGTGGTCGCTACGATTTGGCCTTCGGCGTCGGTGACGACGGCTTCGAGATCGAAATCTGCCTTGCCTTTCTCCGCGGCTTCGGCCTCCACGCGGGCGATGGTGTCGTCGTCGAGGTTGGCCTCGGCTCGAAGGTCGGATCTGGCCATGCAGACGAATTTGATGTCTACGTCCTTGACCAGCGGGAAATACCTGTTCCTGTCAAAGGTGGTCAAACCGATGATGCCGCCGAGGATTTCGGCTGCGGTGAATTGCGCTCCTGCGTAGACGACGCCGAAGTGATTGCCGTTGCCGTGCGCCGGCACGGTGACGGCGGCATGGCCCCGGCCCGTCTCGACAACTCGCAGTCCTATCTTGTGCGCTAGCGGGATGGTGTGTTCCATCGCGCCGTTGATCATCTCGAGAAGTTCAGCTGCGTTACCGGTCTCGGTCATAGCGGGTCATCGTATCGGTCGAGCCGGACGACGGCGCACCACGATACGGCCGCCGTCCTTCGGCATGAACGCGACACCGCGAAAGTGTGACTTCTCCCCGGGCGCGGTGGTGGTCTCGATCGTGAAGTGACGCAATACCGTTTGTAGCACCACATCCATCTCCATATTGGCGAACGCGGCACCCACGCAACGTCGAGTGCCGCCACCGAACGGGATCCACGCTAGGGACGGTTTGGCGCCGATGTAGCGCTGCGGATCGAAACGGTCGGGGTCGGGAAAGGCGTCGGCGTTGGTGTGCATCTGGGAAATGCTGACCATGATCGTGTACCCGCGTGGAATTGCCCACTCACCAAGCCTGTACACCGGCGCACAGACATGGCGGCCGGCGAAATCGATAACCGTCCTGGTGCGTTGCACTTCCAGGATCGCCGCTTGGCGTAGCTCGTCTTCGTCGGTGTCAGCCTCGGCGACCAGCGCCGCCAACACATCGGGATGCCGGCTCAAACGTTCGAACGCCCAGCCCAATGTTCCCGCGGTGGTCTCGTGTCCGGCGGTCAGCAGGGCCAACAGCTCGTCGCCGATATCCTTGCGCGACATGACCGAACCGTCCTCGTACGTGCTGCGCAGCAGCAGTGCCAGCACGTCCGTGCGGTTTTCGAAGTTCGGGTCTGCTCGCTCGTCTTCAATGAGCTTGTCCACGACGATGTCGTATCTGCGCCGCCATTCGGCCAGCCGCCCCCAGGGGCTGTAGCGGCCGTAGGTCCGAGACGGTGTCGGCAGTGTCTCCAAGCGCGACCCCAGGGTCACCCAGGGCGGGATGATCCGCCGTAACTCGTCAAGTTCGGCACCGTCGGCCCCGAAGCCCGCGCGCAGGATCGCGTTGAGCGTGATCCGGTTCGTCGACGGCAATGTAGCGAACGGCTGGCCTTCCGGCCACCCGGCCGTCTCGCGCAGCGTCTCTTCCTCGATGATGCGCTCGTAGTTCTTGATGCTTTTCCCGTGCAGGGCCGGCGCCAGCAGTCGTCGGCGCCGCCGGTGATCGTCACCGTCGAGCGCGAACACCGACCCTGAGCCAATCAGCCGGCCCAGATTGGGTTGGACGTTGCCGAGATCCTCCGGGCTGGTGGTGAAGATCTGCTTGGCTAGCCGGGGGTCGGCGACCACCACGCTGCGGCCGTACACCGGGATGTTGAGGGTCAAGGTGTCACCGTAGCGGCGGGTCAACCGCGGCACGATCCATCGACGCGCAGTGGAGAACGCAACGCCCTGCAGCATCTTGGGGATCCGCGGTCCTGGCGGCAGCTTGATCGCAGTCGGCGTCGTCGCTGGTGGGATGTCGAATGTGGCTGCTTCGCTTATAGCGGTGCACCCCCGGTGTCAGCCTGGTACGGGATGTACCACGGATCTATTGCGGTACGGTACCCCGTGGTATGCGCCGTTATGCCCGCAGGAACGGCTCAGGAAGCTGCCCCTTCGCTTGCATAGGCGCGGAATTTGCACCCAGGGCGCCGAAACTGCGCGTGCGGTCAATATCTCTCGATGATGACGACGTGGACGCAGGTTCTACGTACCGTGCAGCACCGCGCCAGAGCTACGCGGCGATCGGGTGTTCGGCGGCCGCCGATTCCTCGTCGACGACCCGCTTCTTCGGCGGCAAGGCCAGCCGCACGATCTTGCGGACGACGGTGGCGAATTGTCTGGGCAGCGGCCCGGCGTGGTAGGGGACGCCGTAGCGACGGCAGATTTCGCGGACCGCCGGCGCGATCTCGGCGTAGCGGTGTGCGGGGATGTCCGGGAAAAGGTGGTGTTCGATCTGGTGCGACAGGTTGCCGGACAACAGGTGAAAGAGTCTGCCGCCGGTCAGATTCGCCGATCCAAGGACCTGGCGGAAGTACCACATGCCGCGGGACTCGTTACGCGTTTCCTCGACGGAGAACTCCTGCGTGCCGTCCGGGAAGTGGCCGCAGAAGATGATCATGTACGACCAGACGTTGCGGATCAGGTTGGCCGACAGGTTGCCGGCGAAGACGAACGGCGCGAACGGGCCGGCCAGTAACGGGAACGCCACATAGTCCTTGAGCGCCTGGCGACGAGTCTTGCGCCAGATAGCTTGCAGCACTTCGCGTTTATCCGCGACGGTGATCTCGCCGGCACGGATGCGTTCGGTTTCCAGTTCATGCAGCGCAACGCCGTATTGGAACAGCACCATCAGCAGGAAGGCGTAGAGCGGGTTGCCCCAGAAGTACGGCTCCCACGGCTGATCCTCGCTCATCCGCAGGATGCCGTAGCCGATGTCGCGGTCCATTCCCACGATGTTGGTGTGAGTGTGGTGCATGTAGTTGTGCGAGTGCCGCCACTGATCGGCGGGGCAGGCGGTGTCCCATTCGAAAGCACGACCACTGATCGCCGGGTCGCGCATCCAATCGTATTGGCCGTGCATCACGTTGTGCCCGATCTCCATGTTGTCCAAGATCTTCGACACTCCGAGCATCGCGGTGCCCACCAGCCAGGCGGGCGGCAGGATGCCGGCGAACAGCAGTGTGCGCCCGCCTACTTCGAGGGCCCGCTGCGCTTTGATGACGCGCCGGATGTAGTCGGCGTCGCGTTCGCCGAGGTCGGCCATCACGCGTTCTTTGATGGCGTCGAGTTCACGGCCGAAAGCCTCGGCCTCTTCGCGGGTAAGGGTGATCTTTGGCTGAGTCATGTCAATCCTCCAAGTCTTTGTCAGTCACTGTCACAGGGCGAGTTCGACATCGCCGACGGGTACGGACACGCAGATCTGCACGTCTTCTCCCGCGTTCGTCGACACGGTGCCGGTGGTCAGGTTGCGTACGACCCCGGCGGTCTTGCGCCGGGTGCAGGTGTGGCAGATGCCCATGCGGCATCCGCTCTCCGGTGTCAAGCCGGCCGCTTCAGCCTGCTCGAGCAGCGAACGGCCGTCGTCGGCGACCGCTACTCCGCTGCCCGCGAATGTCACTCGGCCGCCGGACGGCTGGGCGGGCGGTGCGGTGGCCGGGCCGACGAAGCTTTCAGAACGCGCAGACGGGCAGTGCTCGCGAACCGCGTCCACCAGCGACCGGGGACCGCAGACGAACACCGCTTCCGGGGACGGCATGGCCGCGGCCAGATGGTCCGGCCCGAATCGGCCGCACAGGTCACCCGTACCGGAACGGGTGTAGCCGTGGAGCGCGCGAACCCCTGGCAGTGCGGCCAGTTCGGCGCTGTAGCACCCTTCGGCGGGCGTACGGGCGTAATGAACGAAGGCGATGTCCCCTTCGTAAGCCCCGTCGGCACGCTCGGCGATCAGCGTTCGGAGCATCGCCATCACCGGGGTGATGCCACTGCCGGCCGAGACGAACAAGATGCGCCGCGGACGCCGACGTGGCAGCGTGAAATCGCCGCCGACGCCGCTCAAACCGAGCACCATGCCGGGATGGGCCTGCTCGTAAAGGTAGGACGACACCAGGCCGTCATCGTGCCGGCCGATCGTCAGCTCGAGGGTGGGCGCGCCTTCGACATTGGCCGGGGAATAGCACCGGGTGTGCCGGCGACCGTCAATCTCGACGGCGACGTTGACATATTGACCGGCCCTTAGAGTGTGGTATGGGAACGCTGCATTAGGAGCAAGAATGAGCGTGACGCTGCGGGGGGTGGTTCGCCGGACTTCGACCACCTTGGCGCGGGCTTCGTTGAGCGTCCAGGTCGGAGCCAGGAGCTCGGTGTACCGGTCGACGCCGTGCGGTCCGGTAAGGAGGTCGACCAGTTGCGAACCCAGCACCCGCCGACTGACGCTACGAGCAAGAGTCTGAGTGAACATGTGTACACCCTGTAATGATCAGCGCCTAATCGTCAAGCATTTCCACTGGTCTGTGCTAGGTTTCACACAGTGAACAGCCGTACGCCTAGCTCACGTTCACACCGGGCCGGACGCGAGCGAACCCGAGAAATTCCGTCGCGGGTCGAGCGCAAAGAGGCGACCCGGCGCGCCATTGTTGCGGCGGCGTTGAAGCTTCTCGGCGACCGCGGCTTCAGCGGTCTGAGTCTGCGCGAGGTGACCCGTGAGGCCGGCATAGTGCCCGCGGCTTTCTACCGGCACTTCGAGTCGATGGAGGCCTTGGGCCTGGTCCTGATCGACGAATCGTTTCGGACGTTGCGCGACATGCTGCGCGGTGCTCGCGCCGGCAGGCTCGACCCCAATCGGGTGATCGAGTCGTCCGTCGACATCCTAATCGCCAGTGTGGCCGAGCGGCGTGAGCACTGGCGCTTCATCGGTCGCGAGCGCTCCAGCGGTGTCACCGTCTTGCGCTACGCCATTCGCACCGAGATCCGGTTGATCACGTCGGAATTGGCGACCGACCTGGCGCGCTTCCCCGGCCTGCACGATTGGAGCACCGAAGACCTCAATATCTTGGCGACCTTGTTCGTCAATGCAATGATCGTCATCGCCGAGGCGATCGAGGATGCGCAGAGCAATGAGGCGCTCGAGGAGATCCGGCGGACCGCGGTGAAACAATTGCGGATGATCGTCGTCGGAGTCACCGCCTGGCGCAGCAAACCGTGACGATCAGCCCGTCGCTTTAGAGATCACCGCTCTCGTCGACGACCTCGAACAGCGAGTCGCCGTCCTCCGGCGCCCCGTCGATCTGGCCGTGATGCGCGCGGCCCGGCGGGCCCTCGTCCAAGAAGTCCTCGTTGACTTCGGTGACGTCGGGTTCTTCCGCGGCGAGGCGGTCGTCGAGCGGTTCGCCCTCGCGTTCTTCCCGCGGGGTGATGCCGAACTTGTCGACGCCGCTCCACCCCTCTGGCGGGTCGACGACGATGTCACCGTCGTCGTTGTGAACCTCGTCGGAATCCAGGGACTCGCTCTGGTTGAGTGTGTCGCCGGGGCCGCCCTCTTCGGGGAAATCCGCGGGGTCGAGTCCGTCGCCAGTGTCTGTCGCCATGGGCACCGATTGCCCGTCGCCTTCGGTCACTAAACGGAGCCCGAGCGCGGCGCACGCCACATGGGCCACAAGGTCGGGCCGGCAGGGATGGTGATCTCGCCGGTGACGGTGAAGCCGAAGCGCTGGTAATACGGAATGTTCTCCGGCTTGCTGGACTCCAGGTAGGCCGGGGCGTGTTCGGCGTCGCACCGACTCAGCCGCGACCGCATCAGCGCCTGGCCGAGACCGCGACCCCGGACGCTGGGGTCGCTGCCGATCGTGGCGAGATACCAGTGCGGCTCTTCGGGATGCTGGCGCTTCATCAACTCCAGCAGTTCGGTTAGCTTACGACCGATGGCCAGCCGCAAGCCGAACCCGACGAGAAACGACGGCAACATCCTCAGCTGCTCACCGACCGAGTGTTGCCAGCGGTCGGGCGGGTCCCACAGCGCCACTGCGCCGATCTTCGTCCCGGCGCTGGTTTCTGCAGCGGCCACTTCGACGCCGCCACCGGTTAGATGATGGTGCCGGGTCATGGTCGCGAAGAACTTGCCCAACCGAGCTGTGCGTGTCTTCTCGCCGGGCAGCATCCACATCGCCACCGGATCGTCGAAGAAAGCTCGACCCAGCGTGGCAGACAGTTCGCGGACATCGGCCTGTGCTGCGGGACGGACCTGGATCGTCACGGCTTCAGGGTAGCGACGACGGCTTTTTCGACGATTGCCAGGACTTAAGCTAAGGCGTTGTCTGTCAATGACGCAAAGGACGCAACGTGTGGGATTTCGAGACCGACCCCGAATATCAGCAGAAGCTGGATTGGGTCGAGAAGTTCATGGTCAACGAGGTCGAGCCGCTTGATCTGGTGGCGCTCGATCCCTACGACAAAAAGAATCCGGAAACCATGGCGGTGCTGCGGCCGCTGCAGCAGAAGGTGAAAGACCAGGGTCTGTGGGCCGCTCACCTGCGCCCCGAACTCGGCGGTCAAGGCTACGGACAGGTCAAATTGGCGCTGCTCAACGAGATCATCGGGCGCTCACGCTGGGCGCCGTCGGTGTTCGGCTCCCAGGCACCGGACTCGGGGAACGCTGAGATCCTCGCGTTGTTCGGCACCGACCAGCAAAAGAGGCGCTACCTGCAACCGCTGCTCGACGGCGATATCAGCTCTTGCTATTCGATGACCGAACCGCAGGGCGGTTCCGACCCGGGTCTGTTCGTCACCCGCGCGCAGCGCGACGGCGACTCGTGGGTGATCAACGGCGAGAAATGGTTCTCCACCAACGCCAGACACGCCACCTTTTTCATCGTCATGGCCGTCACGAACCCCGACGCCCGCACTCGGGAGAAGATGTCGCTGTTCATCGTGCCCGCTGAGACGCCGGGAATTGAGATTGTGCGGCACGTCGGTGTCGGGTTGGGAGAGGGTTCAGCGTCGTCCAACCATGCCACCCACGGATACGTCCGCTACACAGATGTGCGGGTGCCCGACGACCACGTCCTCGGTGGCGAGGGCCAGGCGTTCGCGATCGCTCAGACCCGACTGGGCGGTGGCCGCGTGCACCACGCCATGCGCACTATCGCGCTGGCGAAGCGGGCATTCGACATGATGTGCGAACGTGCGGTCTCACGCGAAACCCGCTTCGGGCGGCTGGGTGACCTGCAGATGACGCAGGAGAAGATCGCCGACAGCTGGCTGCAGATCGAACAGTTCCGGTTGCTGGTGCTGCGCACCGCATGGTTGATCGACAAGCATCACGACTATCAGAAGGTGCGCCGCGACATCGCCGCGGTCAAGGTGGCGATGCCGACGGTTTTGCATGACGTCGTGCAACGCGCCATGCACCTGCATGGTGCGTTGGGGGTCTCCAACGAAATGCCGTTCGTCAAGATGATGGTCGCCGCTGAGTCGCTCGGCATCGCCGACGGCGCGACCGAATTGCACAAGATGACGGTGGCGCGTCGAACACTGCGCGAATACCAGCCGGTGTCAACGCTTTTCCCGTCTCAGCACCTGCCGACCCGGCGGGCCGAGGCGCAGGCGCGGCTGGCCGAGCGCCTCGAGCACGCGGTCGCAGAATACTGAACTTCCGCCAGCGGTGTTCGCCGGGCCCTGCCCGGTCACGAGATATAGCGCACGATGCTTTCGGCTACGCACGCCGGTTTGGCTGCGCCCTCGATCTCGACGGTCGTCGACAACGTCGCTTGCGCCGCGCCGTTACCGAGATCCTCGACGTCGACCAGCGAACTGCGAGCGCGCACCTTCGAGCCGACGGGGACCGGAGCGGGGAACCGAACTTTGTTCAATCCGTAGTTGACGGCGAGTTTGATGCCGTTGACCGAATAGATCTGGTGCATCAGCCGCGGCAGCAGCGACAACGTCATAAAGCCGTGGGCGATCGTCCCACCGAAGGGACCGGCCGCCGCTTTCTCCGGATCGACGTGAATCCACTGATGGTCCCCCGTCGCGTCGGCGAACAGATTCACGTCGTGCTGGGTGATGGTCACCCATTCGCTGTGCCCGATCTCCTGGCCTTTGGCGGCGCCGAGTTCAGCGACCGAATCGAAGGTGCGCAATGGGTTCTCCTTGAGTTCAGGTTGCCGTACCGAACCGCCTGCAAGACAACAGTGTTGCCGGGCACTGATCTTAGACCGCCGAGCGGGGCGCCGAATCACCACACCCACGACGGTCTGACCGTCCGTCATGCGCGTTCCGACGGTCGTCCTGCACGGCGGCTGCAACATCAGCCGTGCCGAGGAGCTCAACGAGGCACTGATCGGGGTCCCCAGCCAAGTGACGCCATCGGGCGAGTCATCCCGGTCACACATGTTTTGCTTCGCTCGAGTTACGGGTAGCCGACCCCGACGCGGTACTGGAAGGAAATCAAAAGCATGGCTGCACCCGAACCCGACCACCACAAGGCCGAATCGGACATCGAACCGGAAGACCACCAGACACAGTCCCGGGCCGGCAAGGCCGGTGAGGAGGGCTCGTACGTCGGGCGGACGTTCAACGACGACGTGTTCGACGCCGGCGAAAGCGGGGCTGAAGCGCGCGCTCAGCAGAAGTAGGCGTGCAGCGGGTGAGGCTGCTACTGCTGGCTGACACCCACGTTCCCAAGCGCGCACGGGATCTGCCTGCCCCAGTTTGGGCCGAAGTGGCCAGGGCCGATGTCGTCATTCACGCCGGTGACTGGGTGTCACCTCAGCTATTGGACGACCTCGAGGCCCGCGCAGCGCTGCTGGTGGCTTGTTGGGGAAACAACGACGGCTCGGCGTTGCGCGCCCGACTGCCTGAACGCGCCGACGTGACGCTGGGCGGCCTGCGATTCACCGTGGTGCACGAGACCGGAGCGGCCAGCGGCCGCGAGACACGGATGTCGAACCGTTACCCGGACAGCGATGTGCTGGTCTTCGGGCACAGCCACATTCCGTGGGACACCACGACGCCCACCGGTCTGCGGCTGCTCAACCCGGGCTCGCCCACCGATCGCCGGCGCCAGCCGTTCTGCACCTACATGACCGCGACCGTCACCGACGACGCGCTTGCGGGCGTGGTTCTACACCGACTCGACAAATAGCTCTATTGCAGAGGTATTATCGGTTGAGTGGAACCACCGACCGACCTGACGAGCGAGCTGTTCAGTGTGGTCGGACGGTTCCGCCGCCAAGTGCGACGCTCGGCCGGCGGAAGTTTCGAGTCGGCTCAGCTCACCGAGTCGCAGGCCGAACTGTTACGGCTGGTGGGGCGGCGGCCCGGGATCTCGGTGAGCAACGCCGCCGCGGAGCTCGGATTGGTCGCCAACACCGCTTCGACCCTGGTGTCCAAGCTCGCTCGTGACAGTTTGCTGGTTCGCACCGTCGACCCGGCCGACCGCCGGGTCTACCGCTTAGAGCTCACCGGGCCGGCCCAGCAGATGGCGGACACGTCGCGGGCCGCCCGCCGAACGCTGCTCGCCGAAGTGCTCGACACGCTCGATCCGGGCGAAGTCACCGACTTGGCCCGAGGATTGGAGGTACTGGACAACATGACCCGAATACTGCAGGAACGTTCGACATGAGCCCGACCGAACCGATCGCTGTCGACTGCCGCGAGCTGACCTACCGCTACGGACAGTTCACCGCGGTCGACGAGGTGACAATGCAGGTGCGGGCCGGTGAAACCTTGGGTCTGCTGGGGCCTAACGGCGCGGGTAAGACCACGCTGGTGCGCATGCTGATCACCTTGACCCCGGTGCAGCACGGCGACCTGCGTATCTTCGGCCTCGACGCCCGGCAGCACTCCTTCGACATCCGCAGCAACATCGGCTATGTACCGCAACAACTCTCGATTGAGCCGGCTCTCACCGGGCGGCAGAACGTCGAGTGGTTTGCCCGGTTGTACGGCGTGCCCCGCGCCGACCGGCGCAGCCGGGTCGAGGAGGCGCTGGTCGCCATGCAGTTGCTCGACGTGGCCGACCAGGTTGCCGCCACCTACTCCGGCGGCATGGTGCGCCGTCTGGAATTGGCTCAGGCACTGGTGAACCGCCCGTCGCTGCTCATCCTCGACGAACCGACGGTAGGCCTGGATCCTATTGCCCGCGACAGTGTCTGGACCCGGGTGCGCAGCATGCAAACCGAGCTGGGCATGACCGTGCTGCTGACCACTCACTACATGGAAGAAGCCGATGCGCTGTGCGACCGGGTTGCGCTCATGCACCGGGGGCGCTTGCAGGCCGTCGGCGCACCCGCCGAACTGAAGTCGACCGTCGCACCGGACGCCACGCTCGAAGACGTCTTCCGCCACTATGCGGGAACAGAACTGACCGACGATACAGTGCCACCGCGACTGAGTGAGATACGTTCCAGCAGAAGGGTTGCGCGCCGTGCCGGTTGAGCAAGCGCTAAGCAGCCACCTCACCGGTGCCCCGCAAGGCTGGCGCCGCGTCCGGCAAACACTTACCAGTGTCGGCACATTCGCCCTCGTCGAGTTGCAGAAATTGCAGCACGACCGCACCGAGCTGTTCACCCGCATGGTGCAGCCGGCGTTGTGGCTGCTGATATTCGGTACGACGTTCAGCCACTTACACGTCCTGAACACCGGTTCCGTGTCTTATCTGGCTTTCCTGGCACCAGGCATCATCGCTCAATCGGCGTTGTTCATCTCGATCTTCTACGGCATCCAGATCATCTGGGAGCGAGATGCCGGCATCCTGGCGAAGCTGATGGTTACCCCGGCACCGGTCTCAGCTCTGGTCAGCGGCAAGTCGTTTGCCGCCGGTGTACGTTCGGTCGCCCAGGTCATCGGCGTGCTGGCGTTGGCCTACCTGATGGGTGTGCACCTGACGGTCAATCCGCTGCGGATCGTGGCGGCCATGGCGGTGGTGATGCTCGGGGCGGCGTTCTTCGCCTGCTTGTCGATGACCTTGGCAGGGCTGGTGCGCAATCGTGACCGCCTGATGGGCATCGGCCAGGCCATCACGATGCCGTTGTTCTTCGCCTCCAACGCGCTCTATCCCGTTGACGTGATGCCGGCTTGGCTGCGCACACTGAGCACCGTCAACCCGCTCAGCTACGAGGTAGATGCTTTGCGTGCGTTGCTGATCGGCACTCCGCTCAACCCGCTGGACCTGGTGGTCCTGGTGCTGGCGGCCGGCTTGGGTATTACCACCGCATCAGCCCTGCTGCGCCGGCTGGTGCGCTGAACGCGAGTGGCGGCCGAGCGTGAGCGAGTTCAGGCCGACTCTCAATCGTTAGCCAACCGCGACGCGGCGCCTCGGCGTCGACGCTGCGATGGACGCATCCCGCTGTGTTTCACTGCCGAAGACAGCAGTCAACCGCAACATGCGGCAGATGAAAGTTGGGATGGTCAGTAGCTATGAAGTTCGTTGAGAAGTTGCGTGGCGCAGTGGCCGGGTTGCCGCGCCGGCTGACGATCGCGGCCATAGGCGCTGTCCTGTTGCCCGGACTGGCCGGTGTCGTCGGTGACTCGGCAACGGCGGGCGCATTTTCCAAACCCGGTCTGCCAGTTGAGTATCTGCAGGTGCCCTCGGCCTCGATGGGCCGCAACATCAAGGTGCAATTTCAGGGCGGCGGCTCGCACGGGGTGTACCTGCTCGACGGGCTGCGCGCCCAGGACGACTACAACGGGTGGGACATCAACACCCCTGCGTTCGAGGAGTACTACCAGTCCGGCCTGTCGGTGATCATGCCGGTGGGCGGCCAATCCAGTTTCTACACCGACTGGTATCAGCCGTCGCAGGGCAACGGCCAGGACTACACCTACAAGTGGGAGACCTTCCTGACCCGGGAGATGCCCGGCTGGCTGGAGGCGAATAAAGGCGTCTCCCCGACGGGCAATGCGGCAGTGGGTCTTTCGATGTCGGGCGGTTCTGCACTCATCCTTGCGTCTTACTATCCGCAGCAATTTCCCTACGCTGCTTCGTTGTCCGGCTTCCTCAATCCCTCCGACGGGTGGTGGCCGACCATGATCGGCCTCGCGATGAACGACGCCGGACACTACAGCGCCAACAGCATGTGGGGCCCGTCGAGCGACCCGGCGTGGAAACGGAATGACCCGACGGTCCAAATCCCGCGTCTGGTGCAGAACAACACTCGGGTCTGGGTTTACTGCGGGAGCGGAAAGCCCAGTGAACTCGGCGGGGATAACATGCCGGCGAAATTCCTGGAAAGCTTCACGCTGCGGACCAACGAGTCCTTTCGCGACAGCTACCTGGCCGCGGGCGGCAACAACGGTGTGTTCAACTTCCCCGCCGACGGCACCCACGCGTGGCCTTACTGGAACACCCAGCTGGTAGCCATGAAGCCGGACATCCAGCGAGTGCTGGCCGGCGCACCGAACCCCAGCTGATACGGCGAGATGCATCGGCGGCAGCGCAGCGCGGCGCTGCTGCCGATGTCTTCGTACGGCGCAACGGCAACTACTTCCAGATCGCACGCCGATCGGCGTAGAAGAAGGTGTACGCAGTGGTCACTGCGCAGATCACGCTGGCGATAGCCAACATCTGACTGCCGTCGGTGACCAGGCTGACGAACCCGCCCACGCCGGCGCCGAACACGAAGCCGCCGAGCAGCAGGAAATAGCCGAGCCAGTCCCAGATTTCACCGCCACTGAGGTGACGTTCCATACCCTGGCCCAGCTTGACCAACGTCCCGGTGACGTAGCTCAACGGGATCGAGACCTCGCCGTTCTTGACGAACGTCGTGTTCAGCGCACCGATGCCGAAGGCGACGAAAACAATCGGTAGCAACGAAAGGGGATGGGAGTACTCACCACCCACGACGACGTCGACGACGGTGGCAAGTACGAGAGCCGATGTGGTGAGCAGCGTGGCCCCGTGCGGCCGCTCCGACCATAGATGGCGGCGACATAGTGATGCGCTGACAATGCCGCCGAGGAAAGCCGCCAGCACGATCGCCGCTGAGAACGCTCGCCATTCCTCGTTGACGAAGTAACCCAGCACCGCCCGCTGAGCGTTGCCGGTCATATAGGTCACCAGGTAACCCGACGAGTGGACGAACGCCGTCGCACCCAACAGCCCGGCCAGCGCGGCCAGCACCCAGGACAGTTTTACTTCGCTGTCAAACTTCGCACGGATCACGCGGACGATGTTTCCAGACTCCGACATCTCCGGGCGCGGCCGGCGAGCAGGTTCAGGCGAAATTCAGGTCAACCGCCGACCAACTGCCCAGCCGATTCGCAAGGTATCCGGCTGCCGGTCAGGCGGTGGTGAGCCGAGTTATCGCGCGCAGTGGGATAGGTACCCAGCCCGGCCGGTGCCGCGACTCGTAGCCGGTCTCGTACACCGCCTTGTCCAGCTCGTAGGCGCCCAGCACCAGAGCCGAGTCACGCGGGTCACTTCCCGACGCGGCGGCATAACCATCACAGAAGGCGGCCTGGTTGCGCTCGACCCATTCGCGGGCGCGCGCGGCGAGCTGCTTGTCGGCCGACTGGTCCACCAGCGGCCCGTAGGCGGCGTACTCGTAGGAGCGCAGCACGCCCGCCACATCACGCAGCGGGGAATCCGGTGCCCGTCGCTCTTCCAGCGGCTGCCCGGGTTCGCCTTCGAAATCGATGAGCAGCCACGTCTCCGGGGTCCGCAGCACCTGACCCAAGTGCAGGTCGCCGTGCACCCGCTGAACGGTGATCGTCTCGCCGGCCAGCTTGCGGAACCGCTCCTCGATGGTGGCGACGTAATCGCTCAGCTCGGGCACCGAGGAAGCCGTCGACGACAGTCTGTCCAGCATGGTTTCAACGGGAAAGGTGGCTTGCGACGCGCCCAACTGGTCGGCCAGCGTGGCGTGAACCGAGGCCACCGCCTCGCCCAGCCGGTAGGACTCGCCCGCGAAGTCGCCGCCGACCTCGTAGGCGTACAAGTCGCCCTCGGCGAACAGGTCGCGCACGCTGGCGGTGGCGGTCGCCCATCCCTCCGCGGCGTTAGCCGCGAACTCGGTCACCATGCCCAACGGAACCGGCTCGCCGCCGGAAGACTCCAGCTCGTAGGAACCCAGCAGCCGCGCCACGTGCGGGTTGCCGGCGCGCCCGAGCACGCGGTTCAGCTCGATGTCGGGGTTGATGCCGCTGCTCACCCGGCGAAACATCTTGAAGATCGCGTCCTGTTCGAACACGACGCTGGAATTGCTTTGCTCAGCCTCCGACACATACGGCGCCGCCTCGAGCGGCAGCGAGACCCCGGGTTCCTTGGTGAACTTCACGTCACCGCGCACCTCGGAGGAGTCGAGCAGCGACAGCAGAAACCGGGTGGCGGCCGGGTCGTACAACGCGTCGTAGGCCGTGCGGTCGCCGTCCGAGCCGATCGTCGCGACCGTGCTGTACTCGGACACCGGCCCGGAATCCCACCTGACCAGGACTTGATAGCGCTCCGAGGAACCGTCGGTGTAGGACACGTCGATCAACACCAGATCCAGGTCGTCACGCAGCGAGACGGTCAGACCGGCTTCGGCGGAGGCCAACCGCCGGGTGCGGCCGGCATACCAGCGTTGCTGCGGAAGCCATTCGGCGAACGGCAAATTCATTACGCCTCCCGGGAATCGCAGAGCTGGAACCAGTAGAACCCGTGCCCCGGCAACGTCAGCAGGTACGGCAGATGACCGATGTGCGGGAAGATCACGTGCCCGGTCAGCTCGACCGGCGTGTAGGTGTTCCAGTGCTGCAGATTCAATTCGATGGGCTGCGGAAAACGGGACAGGTTGTTGACGCACAAGACGACGTCCTCATCCGCTTCCCGCACGTAAGCCAGAACGGACGGGTTCGACCCGCCCAGCTCGCGAAAAGTGCCGGTGGCGAACGCGTCATGTCGGCGCCGCACCGCCAGCATGGTCCGTGTCCAATTCAGCAGCGAGGTCGAGGTGTCGCGCTGAGACTCCACGTTCACCGTGTGATAGCCGTACACCGGATCCTGGCTCGGTGGCACGTAAAGCCGCCCTGGGTTGGCGGTGGAGAATCCGGCGTTGCGGTCGGGGGTCCACTGCATCGGCGTGCGCACCCCGTCGCGGTCGCCCAGCCAGATGACGTCACCCATTCCGATTTCGTCGCCGTAGTAGATGACCGGTGAGCCGGGCAGGGACAGCAGCAACGCGGTGAACAACTCGATTTGGTTGCGGTCTTTTTCCAGCAGCGGAGCCAGCCGTCGCCGGATACCGACATTCGCCTTCATTCGCGGATCTTTGGCGTATTCGGCGTACATGTAGTCGCGCTCCTCGTCGGAGACCATTTCCAAGGTCAACTCGTCGTGGTTACGCAAAAAGATCCCCCACTGCGCCATCTTCGGGATTGGCGGCGTGTGCGCCAGGATCTCCGAAATCGGGAAACGCGACTCGCGGCGAACCGCCATGAAGATGCGCGGCATGAGCGGAAAGTGAAACGCCATGTGGCATTCGTCGCCGCCGGTTTCGGCGTCACCGAAATACTCGACTACGTCGCTGGGCCACTGATTTGCTTCCGCCAGCAGCACCCGGCCGGGGAACTCGTCATCGACCACTTTGCGGACGCGTTTCAAGAAGGCGTGCGTCTCGGGCAAGTTCTCGCAGTTGGTGCCCTCCCGCTCGAACAGGTAGGGCACCGCGTCCAGCCGGAATCCGTCGATACCGAGATCGAGCCAGAACCGGATGACGTCGATCATCGCGTCCTGAACAGCGAGATTGTCGTAATTGAGATCGGGTTGGTGGTCGAAGAACCGGTGCCAGTAGAACTGCTTGCGGACCGGGTCGTAGGTCCAGTTCGAGTCTTCGGTGTCGATGAAGATTATTCGGGCGTCGGAGTATTTTTCGCTGCTGTCACTCCACACGTAGTAGTCGCCGTAGGGGCCGTCCGGGTCGCGGCGCGACTCCTGGAACCACGGGTGGCTGTCCGACGTGTGATTCATCACCAGGTCGGTGATGACCCGGATCCCGCGGCGGTGGGCGGCGTCGAGGAGCTCGACGAAGTCGTCCACCGTCCCGAACTCAGGAAGCACTTTGTAGAAGTCCCGGATGTCGTAGCCGCCGTCGCGCAACGGTGAATCGTAGAACGGCGGCAGCCAGATGCAGTCGACCCCGAGCCACTGCAGGTAGTCGATACGTTCGGTCAGGCCGCGCAGGTCACCGAAGCCGTCCCCATTGGAGTCGTAGAACGCCCGCACCAGCACCTCGTAGAAGACCGCGCGCTTGAACCAGGTCGGATCGGCGGGTATCTGACGGGCGTCGCGGAAGTCATCGGCGGTCGGGTGCTCGACCACACCGGCCTCGACGTGGCTGCCGGCTGCGGGATCGTGCTCGACGTTGTCGCTTGTATTCCTCGTCAAGTCCACGAGCTTACAGGTACCCGAGAGCACGCACGGAAAACACTATGCGTGCCAAACGAATTGACGGCCGCGACTTTGTCGGCGTCCGCACTGGACGTCAGCCGGGCGGTCCGGGCGCCAAGGTCACCGGGACATTCCGCGGTGCGCCCGGGCCCTCCTGCACGCCCAGCGTGACCGTGTCACCCGGGTGGTGCTGGTCGAGAAGATTGGTCAATGCGGTGGCTGAATTGACTGGGGCACCGTTCACCGACGTGATCACCGATCCCTGGCCGATGCCGGCTCCGGCGGCCGGGCCTTCTGGGATCACCTGCGCGATGGCGGCACCTCCGCCACGGGCATCGTTGACGCCGACACCCAGGAATCCGGTGGGTCCGATGTGCACGGTGCCCGAGCCCGCACCCGACCGGATCTGTCCGGCGATCGCCATGGCGCGGTTGATCGGAATGGCGAACCCTTCGCCGCGACCCAGCTTGAAATTCTGCCCCGCGGCGGTGTTGACGCCGATCACCTGGTTGGCGCTGTTCACCGTTGGACCGCCGGAGTCACCGGGACGGATGGCGGCGTCCACCTGGATGAGACCGTTGAGCGTCTCGGTGCTGCCCGTCAACGAGTCGGACGCCGACACGGTCTGGTTGACCCCGGTCACCCGGCCCGCAACCGCGCTCGGTGTTCCACCGACACCGCCGGCGTTGCCCAACGACACGATCGGGTCACCGACCGCGACTCCGGAGGAATTGCCGATGTTGGCCACCGGCAGCCCGCCCGCGCCGCCGAGCTGCACGACCGCGATGTCGTTGGTGCGGTCGTAACCGATCACTTCCGCCGGGTAGGTCTGCCCGTTGCCGATGTCCCGGGCGCTGATGTCCGTCGCACCCGCGATGACGTGGTTGTTGGTGAGTACCACACCACCCGGATCGATGACGATGCCGGTTCCGGCACCGACGGCACCTTGGTAATTGAGCTTCGTGTCAATATCGACAATCTCCGGTCCTACCTGCGACACCGTTGCCAACGGGTCGATCGGCGGGGCGGGCGCCGCAGGGATGGCGGGCACCGGAGCCAGCGGACCCATCGGCGACGCCTGCGCCGGCGCCAGGCCGAAGCCAGCCGCGGCAGTCAGGGCAGCCAGACTGGCCGCACACAACGACCATTTCGGTCGCGGCGTGCGGCGGTGGTTCCTGCTCATCCCGTCACCTCCCGATAGGCGTACGACTGTGGCGTACGGCTGCAATTGTCCCAGCGGTCAGGCCGCGACATGCTCGACCTTTCACCCTAGACCGCACGATGCAGGACGGCTCTATGAAGCCTGCGAACAAGCGGTACCAGCTGTGCCGGTCGAGCACCGGAAGGGAATAACCGCACTATCGGTTCGGCAAACGAATCGGTTCGGCAAATGAATTAGCGGCCGGCGAAGCCCAGCGCGACAGCGCGGTTCAGATGGTGGCTCAAATCACCGACCAAATCCATCAGCGTGTAATCCCGGAAAGAAAATCGCCACCGTCCACCCACGCATTCGAACCGGTCGTGATAGCGCCCGCTGACGATCGGCTGGAGCGGGAAATCGTCGGTCTGCTGCAGCACCGTGTAGTAACTGCGGCAACTGGCCGTACCGGCTCCCTCGTCGATCTCGATGATCGGATTGGTCACCACGTGTTTGGTCCTGGGCGTCCCATCCGGATACAGCACCACCGCGGCCTGCCAGAACGCCAACAGAAATCCGGCGTCGACGGTGCCGTCGTTCGAGGCGGTGGAGCCGTCCGGGGAGCCCTGCCTGCCGACGGCGACCCGAATGCGAGCATGTTGGAAGAGCGCTGCCGCTCCGACGAGGTCGCCGCCGTCCATGTGCTCGGCGTAGCAGTAGAGCAGGTTGACGATCTGCGTCTCGGCCGACATGGGTGTCAACGTAGCGGTTGCGGCCGTGCGCGAGGCCGGTTGACAAGCGGAAGGTGATACTGCTGATGGGCGTACTCGATTCATTTCGACTCGACGACAAGGTCGTGGTCGTCACCGGCGGGTCGTCGGGGCTGGGGGTGTCTTTCGCGCAAGCCTTTGCCGAGGCCGGTGCGGACGTGGTGATCGGTGCACGCCGCGCGGACCGACTGCAGGCGACCGCGGCGCTGGTGGAAGCCGCCGGCCGCAAGGCGCTGGCGGTGGGAACCGACGTCAGCGTGCCGGAGCAGTGTCAGGAATTGGTCGATGCGGCGATACAGACCTTCGGCCGCGTCGACGTGTTGATCAACAACGCGGGCATCGGGACCGCGGTGCCGGCAACCCGCGAAACACCCGAGCAGTTCCGCTCGGTCATCGACGTGAATCTCAACGGCGCCTACTGGATGGCGCAGGCTTGCGGCCGGGTGATGCAGCCGGGCAGCTCGATCGTCAACATCTCGAGCGTGCTGGGCTTCACCACCGCCACTCTGCCGCAGGCCGCCTACAGCGCGAGTAAGGCGGCCCTCACCGGACTGACCCGTGATCTCGCGCAACAGTGGGGCTCACGCAAAGGCATCCGGGTCAACGCGCTGGCCCCCGGCTTCTTCAAGTCCGAGATGACCGACGAGTACAAGCCGGGCTATCTGGAGAGCCAGTCACACCGGTTGATTCTGGGCCGAATGGGCGATGGGGCCGAACTCGCCGCCACCGCCGTGTGGCTGGCTTCGCCGGCCGGCGGATACGTGACCGGGCAAACCATCATCGTCGACGGCGGCCTGACCATCAGTTGAGGCTTTGAGCCACGCCCGCGATTCGGTGGCGGCGACCCGCTAGGCTGACCCGGTGGTCGACTTCGACCCGAGGGCTCGGTTCGAGCAGGCTTCGACCGCCCGGCTGGCCACTGTGACGCCCGGCGGGAAACCACATTTGGTGCCGGTGGTCTTCGCGGTGCGCGGCGATGTGGTGTACACCGCTGTTGACGCGAAACCTAAGACCACCCAGAAGCTGCGCCGGCTGGCCAACATCGAACACAACCCGAACGTCAGCTTCCTGGTCGACCATTACGACGATGACTGGACGCAGCTGTGGTGGGTCCGAGTCGACGGCGTCGCGGCTATTCACCACGGCGGCGGCGTAATGGCTGCTGGCTATGCTGCGTTGCGCGCCAAATATGCCCAATACCAACAGGTTCCGTTGAACGGCCCGTTGATCGCCGTCACTGTGCAGCGCTGGGCGAGCTGGCAATCTTGATCGCGGTCCGCGCGGTCACCGAGAGGTTCTTCGCCAAGTCTTGTGCTGCCCGGGCTAAAAGGGGAAAGGTGACTTACTGAGTCCGATGGGGTACAGGGAGGTACGTCATGGCCGATAAGGCGACCAATTCTCAGGGTCAGGGAGCCGCTCCGGCTGCGGACAGCCCGGCCGCCGTCCGTAATGTGGTGCTGGTAGGGCCATCGGGCGGCGGCAAGACCACTCTCATCGAAGCCCTGCTGGTCGCCTCCGGTGTGCTGTCGCGTGCGGGTTCGGTTGTCGACGGCACCACGGTGAGTGACTACGACGAAGCAGAGATCCGCCAGCAACGATCGGTGGGACTGGCGTTGGCGTCGTTGTCGCACAACGGCGTCAAAGTCAACCTGATCGACACACCCGGATACGCCGACTTCGTCGGCGAATTGCGAGCTGGTCTGCGCGCCGCTGACTGCGCCCTGTTCGTCGTCGCGGCGAACGAAGACGTCGACGAGCCGACGAAGTCGGTTTGGCAGGAATGCGCCCAGGTGGGGATGCCCCGCGCGGTCGTGGTCACCAAACTCGACCACGCTCGGGCCGATTACCCCAGTGCACTGGCCGCCGCGCAGGACGCGTTCGGCGACAAGGTGCTGCCGCTGTACCTGCCGGCAGGCGATGGACTGATCGGATTGCTTTCGCAAACCCACTACGACTACACCGGCGGAAAGCGGACCATGCACCCGCCCGACGCGTCTTACGCCACGCAGATTGAAGAGCATCGCGGCACCCTGATCGAGGGGATCATCGAGGAGTCCGAAGACGAATCTCTGATGGAGCGCTACTTGAGTGGCGAAACCATCGACGAGTCGGTGCTCATCGACGACCTGGAGAAAGCGGTTGCGCGCGGCTCGTTTTTCCCAGTGCTGCCGGTTTGCAGCGGAACCGGCGTCGGCACCCTCGAACTGCTGGAGATTGCCACCAAAGCGTTTCCGTCGCCGCTGGAACACCCGCTGCCCGAAGTGTTCACACCGCAAGGCGCCCGGCGCGGCGGCCTCGCCTGTACCGCCGAAGGGCCGTTGCTCGCCGAAGTAGTCAAGACTACGTCGGACCCCTACGTCGGCCGCGTCAGCCTGGTCCGGGTCTTCGCCGGCACCATCAAGCCCGACGCGACGGTGCATGTGTCCGGCCATTTCACCGCCTTCTTCGGAGCACCTGCCGGGCTCAATGCCGGCTCCGCGAATTCACACGCCGATCACGATGAGGACGAACGCATCGGTGCCCTGTCGTTTCCCCTCGGCAAGCAGCAGCGGCCGGCCTCGGTCGTGATGGCCGGTGACATCTGTGCGATCGGTCGGCTCAGCCGTGCCGAGACCGGAGACACCCTGTCCGACAAGGCCGATCCCCTGGTCCTCAAACCGTGGACAATGCCGGAGCCGTTGCTGCCCATCGCTATTGCAGCGCATGCCAAGACCGACGAGGACAAGCTGTCGGTCGGACTCGGAAGGCTCGCCGCCGAAGACCCGACCCTGCGCATCGAGCAGAACCCGGAGACCCATCAAACCGTCCTGTGGTGCATGGGCGAGGCGCACGCCGGTGTGGTGCTCGACGCCCTGGCGAACCGGTACGGCGTGACCGTCGACATGGTGGAGCTGCGCGTGCCGCTACGAGAGACGTTCGCCGGCAAGGCAAAAGGTCACGGCCGACACGTCAAGCAGTCCGGCGGACACGGGCAGTACGCCGTCTGCGACATCGAGGTCGAGCCGCTGCCGGAAGGCTCCGGCTTCGAATTCCACGACAAGGTCGTGGGCGGTGCGGTGCCGCGGCAGTTCATTCCCAGCGTGGAGAAAGGCGTTCGCGCTCAAATGGACAAGGGCGTGCACGCCGGTTATCCGGTTGTCGACATTCGAGTCACGTTGCTCGACGGTAAGGCACACAGTGTCGACTCGTCGGACTTCGCCTTTCAGATGGCGGGCGCCTTGGCGCTCAAGGAGGCCGCCGCGGAGACCAAGGTGAGCTTGCTCGAGCCGATCGATGAAGTTTCCGTCGTGGTGGCCGACGACTTGGTCGGCACCGTGATGGGCGACCTGTCCGGGCGTCGCGGCCGCGTCCTCGGCACCGACACCGCGCGCGGTGAGCGCACCGCGGTCAAAGCTGAAGTCCCGCAGGTTGAACTGACTCGCTATGCCATCGACCTGCGCTCGCTGTCACACGGTGCGGCGTCCTTCACGCGCTCGTTCGTTCGCTATGAACCCATGCCCGAGTCGGCTGCCGCGCGGGTGCAGCCGGCCGACTGAACATGCGGCCGCCGGGGCGGCGCCGCATCAAGTGAGCCGCCGGCAGTCCGTTGCCGTCGTCTGCGAGTTTGCTGAATCGGCTCGCCGGGTATCTCCCACGCCACTATGGTGATGTCCTGGTCAGTGCGCCTTTCGGAGGGGATGGGCCGTGCATAGGGTGATTCGGTTGGCCGCCGTCGCGGCGGGCGCCTTGGCGCTGACGCTGGGCGGGCCGGTCAACCTCAGCGCGGCAGCCGTCGCGCCGCCAATACCTGATTTTGCCGTTGCGTCGGTGAAACCGACTCCGGGCGAGGTCGTCGGCGTCGGGCATCCGGTGATCGTCACCTTCACCGGACCCGTCGCCAACCGACGGGCTGTGGAGCGGAGCGTCAAAATCTTTGCGCCGAACCGCCCCACCGGCCACTTTGATTGGGTCAGCGACGAAGTGCTGCAGTGGATTCCCGACACCTACTGGCCCGCCCACAGCCGCGTCGCCGTCGAGGTGCACGGCCTGTCCACCGGCTTCGACACCGGCTCGGCGGTACTCGGAGTCGCCGACGTCAGCGCGCACACGTTCACGGTTAGTGTCGACGGTGAGGTGCTGCGCACAATGCCGGCGTCGATGGGCAAGCCCAGCCGCCCCACCCCACGTGGTTCGTTCACCGCGTTGGAGAAACAGCGGACCGTCACCTTCGATTCGCGCACCATCGGCATCCCGCTCAGTTCGTCCGAGGGCTACCTGATCCAGGGGCAGTACGCAGTGCGGGTCACTTGGGGTGGTGTGTACGTGCACTCAGCGCCATGGTCAGTGGACTCCCAAGGCTATTCCAACGTCAGCCACGGTTGCATCAACCTCAGCCCCGACAACGCTGCCTGGTATTTCGACACCGTGCACATCGGCGACCCGATCATCGTCCAGTAGCGGCGCATTCAGGCTGCGGCAGGTGTGGCTCAGCCCTGTCGAGGGAATGCCGAAGTCTTGCGTTGAGTTGGCGCTGTAGCGGCCTGTCGAACCCCGGCCGTAATCGCCACGAGAGACGGCGACCCGTTCGGGCTCTGTTGCAAGGAGGATGAGGATGACATCCGGGAAGACACGTGCAGTGCGGTTCGACCGCTACGGTGACCGCGAGGTGTTGTACATCGCAGAGGTCGACACGCCTGCGCCCGGCCCCGGTGAAGTGTTGGTCGAAGTACGCGCCGCCGGCATCAACCCTGGCGAGGCAGCCATCCGGAAGGGCGCGTTGCATGAGATGTTTCCCGCGACGTTCCCGTCCGGCCAGGGCAGCGACCTGGCCGGCGTGGTGATCGAGGCAGGTCCGGGCGTCACCGAATTCGCCGTCGGCGACGAAGTCCTCGGATTCAGTCATGGCCGCTCCAGCCACGCCACTCACACGACTGTGCCGGTGGGCCAGCTGGTTGAAAAACCGGCACAGTTGAGTTGGGCGGCAGCGGGTTCGCTCTATGTCGTCGGCGCGACCGCGTATGCCACCGTACGGGCGGTAGCACCGCAACCCGATGAGACGGTGGCCGTGTCTGCGGCGGCCGGCGGAGTCGGTAGTCTGGTAGTGCAACTGCTGGTGCGACGCCAGGCGCGGGTACTTGGCATCGCTTCGCAGAACAGCGCCGAATGGCTGCATGCCCACGACGTCACCCCGATCGAATACGGCGACGAGTTGGCGGACCGGTTGCGTCAGGCCGCACCGAACGGAATCGACGCATTCATCGACTTGTTCGGACCCGATTACGTGCAACTGGCTGTCGACGTCGGTGTGCCGCCCGAGCGGATCGAGACGATCATTTCCTTCCAGAAGGCAGCCGAAGTGGGCGCCAAAACCGAAGGCAGCACGGACGCCTCGACGCCCGAGGTATTGGCGGAGATGGCCGACTTGGTCGCCAGCGGGGCCGTCGACTTCGACATCGCCGCCACTTATCCCCTCGACCGGGTGGCCGACGCATTCGCCGAGCTGGAGCAACGTCACACTCACGGCAAGATCGTGCTGCTTCCCCAAGAATAACGAAAGGGATTACTGCACAACGTCACTCAATGTCTCGTCCGCACGTCTCGCAGTCACGACATGCCAAACGCGAGGGAGCTTTCGCGCCCGGCAGAACCGACGGGCCTGCAACCCCGCTCGTCAAAGCTTCGGCACTGCACGGTGTACCCAGGTAGATGACTCTGCCCGCCCGAATCGCTGACAACATCGAAATAATTGATGCCAGACCGTATCTGGAATACCTACGCGACTCCGATAACGGCTACGTGAGTGTCAACTTCCACGCCCGCGACGCCGACAGTATGGAAATCAGCTGTCGCGCAGTCGGTTGACCGTTCATCACCGAATCGATTCCTCGAGCCACGGCGTCAGCCACTCCACGCCTTCTTCGGTGAGGTGGACGCCGTCGCTGCGCACCTGCACACCGTCGACTTTGGCTGTGTAAACCCCACTCGGGCAGAGTTTCTTGTTCAGGTCGAGGATGCCGATCTTCGGATCCCCGGCGGTCACTTGGCGCAGCATCGCATTCCACTGGTCCACCCGCTCCGGTTGGTCCTCCGGCCACAAACTTCCGTTCGCCTTCTCACCGCGCCGACTGTAAGGCACGGTTGCGACGACGAGTCGAGCACCCGTGGAGCCCAGCACCGCGAGGGCGTGCTGCAGTTCCTGCGTCAGATACCCGTCGAAGGACGGGTCACCGATATGGGTCCAACGACCCTCGTTGACCCGGTCCACCGTCTCCCAGCGACCGATGATCAGCAGCGCGACGTCGGGCCGGTCGCGGTCGATCTGTACCGACCATCTGCTCGGCCAGGTGTCGCATTCCGGCTTCGGGTCGAGTGTCTGGCCGAGGTATTTGTAGGGGCCGCCGCGCACCAGGCTGCACCCGATGACGGTGTGGTCGACGAAGTCGAATCCCGGGGTGGCCGGCAGGTAGTGCATCAGCGTCCACCCGATGGAATCGCCGAACACGGACACGGTGAAGGGACGGTTCGGGTCACGCCGCGCCGCCGGCCGGGCGGCGACCGGATTTCCGGGCGGTGAGGGGGACACGGCGGCGACCGCCGACACCCCGGGCGGCAGACTGCCGTCCGGCGTCCCGCCCGGACCTCCGTGCACCGGCACCAACAGCACCGTCACCGCGACCGCGGACGCAACAGTGGCGCCGGCCAGCGGCAACAACGGGACACGAACGGGCTGCCACCGCCGGATCGGTTGTTCGATCAGCCACCACGACGCCGCGGCGACCGCGACCGTGGCGGCACAGCGCGCTACGAACAGCGGTGTCCCGGACCAACCGGTGCGTTCTCCGTTGACCACCAAGAAGGTCGGCCAGTGCCAGAGGTACATGCCGTAGGAGATGGCGCCCAGCCACACCATCGGACGCCACGCCAGCACCCGGGCCACCGCACCCCGCTGATCGAGCGCTACAGAGGCGATGACCGCGACAGCCGCGATCGCGACCACGACCAGCAGACCGCTCCGGAACTCCTGCGCGCTGCCGGTGGCCCGGTGTGCGGCGAGCCCCAGCGCCGCCACGCCGACGACCGGCAGTACCCGCGCAACCCGCCTCCCCCAGCGTGTACGGATCACCGACCAGCCGCGATTCAGCGCTGTCCAGTCCTCAACCAGCAGCGCCGCGGCGGCGGCACCGATGAGCAAGCCCTGCGCGCGGGTGTCCGTGCCGAAATACACTCGGTCGCGCGCAGAATCCGATGCCAGCATGACCGCGACAGCCGCCGAGGCCAGCGCTCCAGTCGTGGCGGCAACGAAGGCCACCATTCGGACTGAACCGAGGGTGGCCCGGGCGCCACGGCGTTTGGCCGCCGCGGCGAGCAGCACCGCCACGGTGATGAGCAGCAGCGGCCAGACGAAGTAATACTGTTCCTCCACTCCGAGCGACCACGTGTGCTGCAGCGGTGAAGGCGTTGCCCCTTGCGTGAAGTAATCGGTCTGCGTGGTGACGAACCGCCAGTTCGCCATCCAGAAGAACGCCGCGATGGCGTCGCCCCGAAGCCCGGCGACGGCTTCGGCCGGAAGCAGTTGCCGCACCGCGCTGACGGTCAACACCATCAGCACCAGCGCGGGCAGCAGCCGTCGGGCGCGGCGTATCCAGAAGCCCGGCAGGTGGATGCGACCCTTCCCGCCGAGTTCGTCGAGCAGCAGAGCGGTGATGAGAAAACCGCTGAGCACGAAGAACACGTCGACGCCGATGAAACCGCCGCCCATGCCGGCCAGGCCGCCGTGGTCGGCGAGCACCAGCGCGACAGCCACCGCCCGCACGCCGTCCAGGGCGGGGATACCGGGCTTACGTCGCGGCCGGGTGCCCCCGCTACGGCTCCAGGTCGACGGACGGCGGCGCTGCGGGACGGGCGCTATCCAGCGGGGTCGCCGGATACCACGAACCGGCGTGGGCGTGATCTTGGCCGGCTCGCTGATCGCTTGCTGCGCGTCCGGACTTTCTGGCCGAACGACGCTCTCGTTGCCGCTGATACGTCGATGTCCCTCTGGGTTGAATTTGGTGTGGTCGAATCAGGGGCTGTCGAATCAGGGCAAAGCTTAGATGCGAGAAGGCTCGCCGAGCCGACGACACGGCGGGGAAGGGGACTCGAAAAGTCCGCCGCGAAGCTGTAGTTGGCGCGAGAAAGTGCGAGTAGGCCCCGCGCTGACTACAGCTTCGATCAAGGAACGCCTGCCGACGCGGTGCGCAGGCGCTTGGCCGCCACTTCCCGAAGTTCACCAGATTTGATCTTCGCTGTGCCGGTGAGGGCGATTTCGTCTTCGCTGAAGAACAGCACCTTTCGCGGCACCTTGTAGCTCGCTAGGCGCTCGCGCGCAAAGTTGCGGATAGCTTCAGCATCGTCAGCTTCCGGGATCGCCCCGTCACGCGGCACCACGCAGGCAACGACGACTTCGCCCAACGTTTCGTGCGGAACGCCGACGGTCTGCACCACTTTCACCAGGGCGTGCCCGGCGAGCACTTCGTCGACCTCGCGTGGTGAGACGTTCGCACCGCCGGTTTTGATGATGTCGGTCAGCCTGCCCTCCCAGTAGAGCCGGCCGACGTCGTCGAGATAACCGCCGTCGCCGGTGCGGAAGAACCCTTCCGCGTCGAGGGTCTCGTCCAGCGGGGTGTCCAGGTAACGCAGCATCAACGTGGGTCCTTTGACGCAGATCTCGCCGCGTTCACCCCGCCGGACGACTTGACCGGTGAGCGGATCGACGATCTTGAGCGTCACACCCGGCAGCGCTACACCGCTGCTGCCGGCGTGGATTTCCGGCGGTGTGTTCGCCGGGTAGCACGTGGTGATGGTGAAGGTTTCGGTGTTGCCGTAGGCATGGCCCGGTTCGTACCACTTCACCGAGACAGTTGGGTGGCGCGCGACGGGCGTCTTGAAGTCCACGAACCGCATGCTGCTCAGATCCACCTCGGGCCAATTCGGTGCGCTTTCAAGTTGGGCCCACTGATGCGGCCAAGCGAACGGGAAGTTGACGTGTTCGGCAGCCATCAGGTCGAGCGCTTCGGCGGCGCTGAAGGTCGGTTGGAGGACCAAAGCGCCGCCGCTGGCCAGCGTCGAGCCCAGCGACATCGCGAAGTTGCCGGACCAGAAGAATCCGTTAGCGCTCCAGCAGCGCACATGATCTGCCGGGCTGAACTGGTACAAGCGGCGGAAGCGCCACATCTGAATGGTGACGCCGCGGTGGGCGCTGAGAATCCCTTTCGGCTTGCTGGTCGATCCGGAGGAGAAGAAGACTACGGCCGCATCACTGGGACGCGTTGCCGCAGCGGCGGCTTCGACCACTTCGCGCGGTTGACCACGGCCCAGCGCCAAGAACGCAGCCCACGAATCGATGCCCGGAAACGGTTCACCGATCGCCGCGAGGCGCCGCAGAAACGGGAACTTAGCCGACTGCAACGTGCCCGGCAATGCTGTGCTGATTTTCGGCTCCAAGCCAATCAGCACTGCGGCGAAGTCCTTGGCCAGCACGTCTCGCTCGAACAGCAGAACCGAGACCGCGGCAGACTGCAGCAGATGCTCGAGCTCGGTCGGGGTTGAGAAAGTGCTGAGCGTGACGGCCACACCGCCGGCCAGTGATGTGCCGAACACCGCCGCGATCCACTCCGGGCGGTTGGTCATCAAGATCCCCACCCGGCCGTCCCTGGCCAGACCAATTGCCCGCAAAGCGCACGCCACTTCCATCGCCTGCTGCCACAGCTCGGCGTAGGTCCAGCGGGTCACGGTGTGGCCGCTGCGTGCCACGATGGCTTCGCGCTCGCTGTACAGGCTCGTCACTTCGCGAAGAAAGCCGGGCAGGGTGAGCGTTCCAAGACCCGGCTCCTCGATCAACGGTGGACCGGAGATAACGGAACAACGCTGTTTGACAGGAGGATTCGGATCGAGGGTCATGTCTACAGCGGCAACTCGACTTCAGCAGTGCAGTCCACCAGCACCCCTCCGTCCTGGTTGGTCAAGCGCAGCTTCACCTCTACAAGAGGCACACCCCACGCCGACTCCGTCTGCTTACCGATGACCTCGGCCTCGAAGTAGGTTACGTCGCCCTCGAAGGCCGGGCCGCGGAAGTCAGCTCTCGAGTGACGCACCAGCCCGTCGTGGCCGGCCCAGTAGGCGAGATAGTCGGTGCACCAGGCGCCCATCGTCGCGCCGTATCCGTAGGCGCGGGACATGCCCACTTGGCTGGCCCGGTCGCTGTCGATATGCCCGCGGGAAGGTCCCACGTACAACCCGTCGCGTTTACGCGGGTCGATCTTGGCGTCCTCCTCGTCGAACGCGAAATCCTCACCCCAGCCGGGATCCTGGTTGATCCAGGGGTCGTCGACACCCGCAGGAGCGACCCAGCGGAAAGTGCCCCAGATGTTGAACAGAAAGGCCCGGTATTCGGTGGTGAACGTGGCGATGCTGTGCGGGCCGATCACGCGACGCGGCAACGTGTCACCGACCTTCACGTCGTCGAAATGCGGTGACAGCCCGACGCGGTTCGACAGCAGCCAGGCACGACGGATTTGCTCGATATCGATCAGCTCTTGCTGCGTCCAGCGTTTGACCTCACCGAGTTGGTTGCCGTACACGCCGCGCTTGGTCGCCTCGTCATACAGATACCGGATCGCCGTCGAGCGCTCGCGGGCCACCAGGGTGCCGTGCTGGTTGGTGTGCACGGTGTCGCCGCGGGAGAACATGGTGGGTCCGGCGAACTTGGTCTGCACCACCTTGTAGTCGTGGAAGCGTCGCTCCTGGAACAGCTGATCGCCGGGCCGCACCGGGCAACCGTAGAACCACCACTCCTCGCCACCGAAGATCAAGTGGCTGCCCGGAATGCGGCCCACGCAGGCCGGCTGTGCACCGTGCCCGTAATCAAGGGCCACGGCGATCGACTGTGGCGCGACGATGCTGCCGAACCTCGAGGCACGGGCGAATTCCTCGTCCCAGTGCAGCGGGTTCGGGTAGTCCATGGCCATCACCCAACGGCGAACGTCAGAGCTGCTGCACGGATCCCACAATTGTCCGCCGCCGACCGGCTTACCGACACGGTGATCGACGTCGGACAAGTCGAGTTCGGCGGTGCCGGATGGTTCTACGCTCATCGAAGCTCCGATCAGCCGTTGACGTCGACGATGATGCGTCCGCGCACTTGTCCGTCCAGGAGTTGACCGGCAGCGACGATCGCTTCCGACAGCGGAACCTCCCGGGCGATCGCCTCCAGCCGTGCCGGATCCAGGTCCCGCGCTAACCGCTCCCAGGCTGCGAGGCGGCGTTCGGCGGGCGCCATCACGCTGTCCACGCCGAGCAGGGACACACCGCGCAGAATGAAAGGGGCCACCGTCGCCGGCAAATCCATGCCCTGCGCCAGTCCGCAGGCGGCGACCGCCCCGCCGTACCGGGTCTGGGCGCACGCGTTGGCCAGCGTGTGACTTCCCGCCGAGTCGACGACGCCGGCCCAGCGCTCTTTTTGCAGCGGCTTTCCGGCCTGGCCGAATTCGGCGCGGTCCAGAACCGTGGCAGCGCCCAGCTCCTGCAGATACGCTGCCTCGGAGTGCTTCCCGGTCGCGGCCGCCACCTTGAACCCGGCGGCCGTCAACAGCACTACCGCGATGCTTCCCACGCCGCCCGTCGCGCCCGTCACCAGCACTTCACCGTGCTCGGGACGCACCCCATGCGCCAGTAGGGCGTTCACGCACAGGCTCGCGGTGTAGCCGGCGGTGCCGATCGCCATGGCCTGCTTGCAGTTGAACGCCGCGGGCAACGGCACCAGCCAGTCACCGTTCAACCGCGCTCGTTGCGCCAATCCGCCCCAATGGGTTTCGCCTACTCCCCAACCGTTGAGCACCACCCAGTCGCCTTGTGACCACTTGGCATGCGTACTTGCGGTGACGACGCCGGCCAGATCGATGCCGGGTACCATCGGGAACTTGCGTATGACCGGCGACTTGCCGGTGATCGCGAGCCCGTCCTTATAGTTCAAGGTCGAGAATTCCACGTCGATACTGACATCCCCGTCCGGAAGCTGTTCTTCGTCGAGGCTTGTCAGCGCGGCCGACTGCCCCGCCTCACCCTTGTCGATCAGAATCGCCGAAAACATGGCACTCTTTCCTTTGCAAGCGAGACACCCTGCTGGGATGGCCTATTGAGGTGTGTGGCCCAGGACGCCTTTGATCTCCAAATACTCGTCGAAACCGAATTCACTCCACTCGCGACCATTGCCGCTGCGCTTGTAGCCGCCGAAGGGTGCCTGGAAGTCGAAGGCATCGTTGATCACCACCCAGCCGGCCCGGATCCGGCGGGCGACGTCGCGTGCCTTTTCCAGGTCGGCTGAGGCCACGTAGCCGGCCAAACCGTAGTCGGTGTCGTTGGCGATCTCGACAGCATGATCGAGGTTGTTGTAGCCCAGCATGCACAGCACCGGACCGAAGATCTCCTCACGTGCGATGGTCATGTCGTTGGTGACATCGGCGAACACCGTAGGTTTGACGTAATAGCCTTCGGCCAGTCCGTCTGGCCGTCCGGTACCTCCGGCGACCACGATGGCACCCTCGTCGATACCCTGTTGGATCAGCCGCTGCACCTTGTCGAACTGCGCCTTGGAGGCCACCGGACCGAGGTTGACGTCGCCGGTGGGATCGCCGACAGTCAGTTGTTCGGTAACCTTGCGGGCGATGCCTGCCGCCTCGTCCATCCGTGCTTTCGGCACCAGCATCCGTGAAGGCGCACTGCAACTTTGGCCGGAATTGGCCATCATATTGGCCACGCCACCGGCGACGTGCTTGGCGAAGTCTCCGTCGTCGAGAATGATGTTCGGACCTTTGCCACCAAGCTCCTGAGTGACCCGCTTGACCGTCGCTGCGGCGTTCCTCGCGACATCGGTTCCGGCGCGGGTGGATCCGGTGAACGACACCATGTCAATGCCGGGATGGCTGGCCAGCGCGACGCCCACCCCGGCACCGTCACCGTTGACCAGGTTGAATACCCCGGCCGGCGTTCCGGCGGCGTCGAGCACTTCGGTGAAGATCTGCGCGGAATACGGCGCGATCTCCGACGGCTTGAGGACCATCGTGCAGCCGGTGGCAAGGGCCGGAAAGGCCTTCACGGAGATCTGGTTGAGCGGCCAGTTCCAGGGCGTGATCAGGCCGCAAACCCCGATCGGCTCTTTCACCACCAGAGTGGCGCCGCGTTGTTGGGTGAACGCGAAGTTCTTGAGGTTGTCGATGGTCGTCGACAGGTGGCCCAACCCGAGCCCCACCTGCGGGCCCGAAGCCAGCCCGATCGGCGCGCCCATCTCCTCGGTCACGGCGGCTGCGAGATCCTCAGCGCGACGCTGGTACTCGGTCAAGATTGCGTGCAGCAAATCCAGACGTTCCGCTCGGCTGCTCTGCGACCATGCCGGGAAAGCCCGCCGGGCGGCGGTGACCGCTTCGTCGACGTCGGCTGCGGCGCCCAGCGCGATCTGCCCCGAAACCTGTTCGGTGGCTGGGTTTTCGACGTCGATGACGTGGGGTTCGACAGGGTCCACCCACCGGCCGTCGATGTAGAACTTCAGATATTCGCGCATGTTGTCTTCTTTCCGCTCATTGCGTGCCCTCGGCGTACCAGGTCCGGAATTCCCCGTAGTTGGGCATCTCCTCGGAATTCGCTTTCGGGTCGATGCAGACATGCACCACAGCGGTCCGTCCGCTGGCGTAGGCCCGCTGAATCGCCGGGCCGATGTCCTCCTCACGTTCGACGTACTCACCGTGGCAGTCGAAGCCCTCGGCGATCTTGTCGAACCGGACGTTCTTGCTCCAGTGCACACCGGTTTCTGCGGTCTGCTCGGTGAAAGTCCGCTTGTACACCCCGACTTCCAGGCCCCATTGATGGTCCACCCCGACCACGCACACCAGTGGGAGGCGTAACCGGGCGGCCGTCTCGAGTTCTGCGATGTGGAACAGGAACGACGAGTCGCTGGTCAGCAGCATGACCGGCCGTTTGCCGCCCTCGGCGACCGAAGCCCCGACGGCGTAGGGCAAACCGGTGCCCAGGTGACCGAAATTCTGGTTCCAGATGACGTCGTGCGGCTTGGCCTGCGAGTACGTCCACTGAAAGATGACGGTCGCGCCGCCGTCGCGCACCATGATGCCGTCTGCCGGGAAGGCCTTGGTCGCTTCCACCACGAACCGCGCGGTGTGGATCGGGATTTGACCGCTGGGCGCAGCGTCGGCCAGCTTGGCCAGCTGATCTGCGTCCTGTTTGATCCAGCGGTCCAGGTCTGGCGCCGCCGGGCGATGACGATCCTGCAGGGCCTGCACCAATTGCGGTACCACGGCCCGCAAGTCACCGACGAGCGGCACGTCGACCGGGCGGTTCACCCCGACTGCCAGCGGATCCTGCTCGACGTAGACCCACTTTCTGGTGGCGTTGTTCTCTGACCAGTGCCGGAACTTCCCGTAGTGAACCGGCTCGCCGAGTTCGGTGCCCAGCGCGACGCACAGGTCGGAGGTGACGACCGCTTCGACCGCGGCTTCGGAAAAGCCGTAGGGGAAGGTGCGGTCCTCGAGCCCGGCGATGAACGATGTGCCGCCTGAGGTTTGGATGATCGGGCACTGCAGCACGTCGGCCAGCGCTTTGACCGCCTGCCCGGTCCGGGAGGTGTGTACCCCGTGGCCGACCAGCATGATCGGGTGTTCGGCCGCGGCGATCAGCCGCGCCGCTGCGGCGATCTCGGCGGCGCCCGCTCCCTGGTTGACCAATCGGTAGCTGCTCGGCGCACCCGGTTCGGGCACCTCAAGCTCTGCGGTGATGATATGCGCCGGGTATTCGATATAGGCCGGGCCCGGGGTACCGGCCAGCGCACGGCGGATCGCTTCGTGAATGATCTCGTCGGTCTGGTCGGCGTATTCGATTGAGGCGCTGTATTTCACCGCGTTGGCGAACAAACTCTCCTGCTGCACGAATTGGATCCGCCCGCGACGCACCCGGCGCTCGGTGATGCGGGCCCGCTGGCCGCCGAGAAAGATGACGGGCGAGTTCTCGACCTTGGCGCACATCATCGCCCCGGCCAGGTTCGCCACACCGGGTCCGAGCGTCCCGATGCACAACCCGGGCTTGCCGGTGATCCGCGACGTCGCCTCTGCCATGAAACCGGCGCTTTCTTCGTGATGCGGCGCGACGACCGTCCAGCCACGCGACTCGGCGTCGAGGAACATGTGCACGAAGTTCGGGTCGGGAATGCCGTAGAGCGTGTTGACTCCTTCGGCCTCGAAGAGGTCCAGGATTCGCTGGTAGACGGGTACTTTCATGTCACTACTCCTTGACTTCTCCGCGGCGGGCAGACGCAAACTGACCGTTTTCGTCGGCGTGTCGGGTACTTTTGTGTTTGCTCGCGCTGAGGGAGGCAAGCACGTCGGCGGTGTCGGCGCCGAGCTCCGGGGCGGGCCCGGCAACCCGGCCGGGGGTGCGGGAGAACCACGTCGGCACCCCCGGGAAGCGCACCGGCCCGTGCCGGGAGTCCACGGTCTCGAAGAAGCCGATGGCATTCAGGTGCGGATCGTCGAACAGTTCAGCCGGCGTGCTGAGCGCCGCGGCGGGTATCTCGAGCTTACGAAACAGGGCCAGCCATTCATCGGTTGTCCGCTCCAGTAACGTCTCCGCAATCAAGGCGTACACCGCGTCGATCTGGCGGGCCCGGCGGTCCAGGGTGGCGTACACATCACTCGCCCACGGGGGCTGCACCGCATCGACGAACGCCTGCCAATGCTTGTCGTTGTAGATGAGTGCGGCGATGTAGCCGTCTTTGGTGCGGTAAGGGCGACGATTCGGCGCCACCGTGCGGGGATAGACCGCCGGCCCGAGCGGAGGGTCGAACATGGCGCCGTTGGCATGTTCGACCAGCATGAAGGAGGCCATCGTCTCGAACATACCGACTTCGACCTCTTGCCCTTCACCAGTGCGCTCGCGGTGAAACAGCGCCATCATCGTGGCGTACAGGGCGGTCAGGCCGGCGACCTTGTCAGCCATGATGGTGCCGACATAGCTGGCTTCGCCGGTCAACTGCTGCTGCACCGCAGGCAATCCGCAAGCCGCCTGGATGGTGTCGTCATAAGCCGGTAAGTCCCGGTCCGGCCCGCGCCGGCTGTAGCCGTAGCAGTTGGTGTAGACGATGGCGGGATTGATGACCGACACCTGCTGGTAATCGAAGCCGAGCCGGGCGATCGCCTTGGCTCGCATCGAATGGATGAACACGTCCGCACTTTCGATCAGCGTACGCAGCGCGGTCGCACCCGCCTGGGACTGCAGATCCAACACAACGCTGCGTTTGCCGCGGTTGACGTTGACGAAGACACCGCTCATCGACGGCTCCGGACCGACCGAGATGTAGCGCGTGTTGTCGCCGGCGGGTGGTTCCACCTTGATGACATCTGCACCCATGTCCGCCATGATCTGGGTGCAGTACGGTCCCATCACCATCGCGGTAAGGTCGACCACCCGAACTTCGGCCAGCGGCCCCCGGAAGTTACCGGGGCTAGCCATGTTTCGCCTCCTCCAAGCTCCCCGCGTTGGCCATCGCGAAGCTGTAGCGGATGTGCTCGGTGTGACCGTCGGGAACCGGCGGAAACACTAGCGGCGCGGTCAAGTCCCGAATAGCCTCAAGTTGCTCACCCACCTGCTCCACCGACCAGGACGGCTGATAGACGCCTGGGGATTCCGCCACCACGGCGCGCGCCACCCTGCCGGCGATGGATGTCAGCATCTCACCGGTGATCGGGCAGGATTCGTGTGCCAGCAGACCCACCACCGGTGCCACCAGGTCTGGTTCCATCGCCGGGTACGCCGACGTGTCCAGTCCCGCTGCCATTCTGGTCACCGCGGAGGGCACGATCACGTTGCAGCGCACATCGTGTGCGGCACCCTCGAGCGCCACGACATTGGACAAGCCGATGATGCCGGCCTTGGCAGCCGCATAATTCGCTACGTCGCGGTTGCCGTACAACCCGCCGATCGACGACGTCAACACGATGCGCCCGTAGCCGGCTTCGCACATCACCGGGAACGCCGGTCGCACGACGTAAAACGCGCCCCGCAGGTGTACGTCGAGAACCGCGTCGAAGTCGTCGTAGCTCATTTCGGTCAGCGGCGATCGGCGCACAGTGCCGGCGTTGTGGATGACGATGTCGAGGCGCCGGTAGTGGTCCAGCGCCGCCTCGATGATCGCCTGCCCTCCGGCGGCAGTCGCCACGGATTCCGAGCATGCGACGGCTTCTCCCCCGGCTGAACGGATCTCGTCGACCACGTCGTCGGCAGGCCCGCGATCGACCCCGTCGCCGGTGAGACTGGTGCCGGTGTCGTTGACGACGACGCGCGCGCCTCGCGAGGCGAGCAGCTGCGCATAGGCGCGTCCCAGCCCGCGGCCCGCACCGGTCACGACGGCTACCCGATCGTCGAATCTCAAGTCAGCCATTCATCGCCCAAGCACGAGACCGTCGAGGTCACCGGCGGCCCGCCAATCGGCCAGCAAGTCGCCGAAGGCATAGAAGCCCGGACTGTACGGCTCACCGAGGTGCGACCGGATGCCCTCACCACCGCCGCCGCCTTCGTTGTTGTAGTAACCCGGCGTGCACTCGCGGTCGAACGCCGAGTTGTCGATGGCGTTGTCCCGGATGGTTTTACACCACTCGTCCTGGGCTTCCCGGCTCGGCTCGACCGTGGTCACGCCGCGCGCCAATGCTTCGGCGATGATGTAGGCGATGTGCTCGCCCTGGAGCTCATAATTGGCGGCGATGTTCGCCGAGATCCCGACCTGGGTGAAGCCGGTGAAGAATTGGTTGGGGAACCCCCTGCTGGTCATCCCGTGCAGCGTCTGGTAGCCGTCGCGCCAGTAGTCGAACAGCGACAGGCCATCGCGGCCCTCGATGGTGTCGATCGAGTACCGCCGGCTGATCTCGGTGGTGATCTCGAACCCGCTGGCGTAGATGACGCAGTCGACCTCGTACTCAACGCCGTCGGCGACCAGACCGGTTGCGGTGGCCCGTTCGACACCTTTCGACGATGAGACGTCCACCAGCGTGACGTTGGGCTGGTTGAACGTCGCCAAGTACTCCTCATTCGAGCAGGGCCGCTTACACAGGAATCGGTAGTAGGGCTTGAGCGCTTCCGCGGTGTCTTCGTCGTCGACGATCGCTTCGACGCGGCGGCGCAACCGCTCCATGACTTTGTAGTCTTCTTCTTCCCTGATGGCCATGAACTGCTCAGGGGTCAGCGCCGCCGGGTCGTCGAGGGCGAGTACCCGGGCTGCGGTGTTGCGGCCGAGTTCGGTCCAGAAATCGCAGACAAGGTCGGGTTGACCGAGCGCCATTCCCTCGAACGTCCAGGCGTGGAAGTTGCGTTGCCGCTCCTTCTGCCAGCCGGGCTGCAGCGAGGCCACCCATTCCGGGTCGGTCGGGGTGTTGTTGCGAACATCCACCGACGACGGTGTGCGCTGAAACACGTAGAGATGCTGGGCATATCGGCCGAGGTAGGGCACCAGTTGCACGCCGGTGGCGCCGGTGCCGACCAGTGCGACCCGCTTGTCGGCAAGCTTGTCCAGCCCGCCGCTGCTGTCGCCACCGGTGTAGGCATAGTCCCAGCGCGACGAATGGAAGCTGTGTCCCTGGAAGTCTTTGATGCCGGGAATGCCCGGGAGCTTCGGTCTGTGAAAGGGCCCGGAGGCCATGACAACGAACTGTGCGCGCAGATCGTCGCCACGGTCGGTTTCGATCCGCCAGTGCTTGACCTCTTCGTCCCAGCGCAACGCGCGAACCTGGGTGGAGAAGATGGCGGCGTCGTAGAGGCCGAAATGCTTTCCGATGCGCCGGCAATGCTCATAGATTTCGGCGCCGTCGGCGAACTTCTTCGTCGGCATAAAGCCGAGCTCTTCGAGCATCGGTATGTAGCAGTAGGATTCGTTGTCACACTGGATGCCCGGATAGCGATTCCAGTACCAGACGCCGCCGAAATCCCCGCCCAGCTCGATGATCCGGACGTCTTCGACACCGGCCTTCTTCAGGTGCGCCGCCGCCAGCAGGCCCCCGAAGCCGCCGCCCAGCACGGCGACATCGATATCGGCCGAGATGGGCTCGCGGGTGACCGGCGGGCAGTGCGGATCGGTCTCGTAGTAGCCGGCGAAATCGTCCTCCAGTTCCAGGTACTGCTTGGAGCCTTCGTCCCGCAGTCGTTTGCTGCGCTCCTGGTGGTACTTCTCACGCAGTGCCGCGATGTCGATTTCGTCGGGGGTGTTCGTCGGTCCGCACTCAGTCGTCATGCCGGCGAACTCCCGGACCGCGCCACAGTCATCGGTCACTGTCCTCTGAGTTCGAGTGGTGCGCCGGTACCCATGTATTCGGCCAGGTTGCGGTGCAGGTTTGCGGTGCTGGTCTCCATGTACGGGTTGGGTTTGGTACCCGGGAAGCCGAGCGACTTCATTCCGCGCTGCACCGCGGCCATGTTGGAGAAGTCCTGCGGGAACACGGTGCGCCAGCTCGGATCCCCTTCCGGAGTGTATTCCCAGGTGGTCTGCGGCTCTTCACCTTTCGGGTAGAGCTCGTAGCATGCGGCCTCGAAGATGCACGAGTTCGGGTTGTAGCCGTTGGGGCGGGCGCTGTAGCACAGGGCGGTGGTCAGGCCCTGGCCGATCTGAAAGTTGGGGAAGATCTGCCAGGCCGTTCCGCTTTTCGCCAGATGTTCCGGATCGATACTGGGCCAGCGCACTCCGCGGGCTTCGTCGTCCCGGCGCGCGGAGTCAAGCCAGTGCTCGAGCACCTTGTCGGCCGGCGTTCCTTCCGGCAGTTCGTCGGCCAGTCGCAGCGCGGCGTCGACGAGTGTTTTCGTGGTGGTGGCATTGGTTTCGGTCAGGGTGTAGGCCTGCATTTCCGCAGTCGACAAGCGCGGGTCCGCGCCGGCGCCGAGCCGGATCTTGGACTTGGTCTTCTCCAGATCTTTCGGTGCGTCGTACCCGATGTTGCTGTGCCGGCCCTGCGCTTTGGCCCAGCCGCGGAAGGTGCCGAACTTGTTGAACTGCGGATGCGTGGTTGCGACATGGTAGGTCTCGTTGAACGCCTCGACGGCAACCTTCCAGTTGCAGCCGAAATCCAGCCATTTGCGCCACTTACAGCGCATGTCGGTCAAGGCGAACGGATCGAGCATGGTGGCGGCGGGCTCCAGGTAGTCGCGCAGCTGCTGGCAGCCCGGATCCATGTTGATCCAGATCCAGCCGCCCCAGGTGTCCACTTTGACGCCGGCCAGGTGGGTGTTCGCCGCGGTGAGCGCGCCTTGCCAGTCCTGCTGTTCGGGTATGTGCGTGCAGGCACCGTCCAGGTCGTAGGTCCAGCCGTGGAAGCCGCAGACGAAGGATTTCCGCGCTCGCCCGTACGCGTTCTTGGCTCCGGCCGGGACGTCGACGAGTCGGCGACCGCGGTGCATGCACACGTTGTGGTGTGCTTTGAGCGTGTCGGGTGCGGTGCGCACCACCACGACTGAGTCGTCGAGGATGTCGTAGGTGAGGTAGCTGCCCACATCGGGCAGGTCTTCGACGCGTCCCACCTGCTGCCAGACCCTGCGCCACAACCGGTCTCGCTCGGCGCGGGCATAGTCCTCCGAGACGTAGGCTTCCACCCCGATCGTGACCGGACCGGTCAGGTCGGCAGCGGCTCGCGCGGTCTCGCCGTTCCCGCTCATGGAACCCTCGCTTCCTTTTCGATGGCGTCGCCGTTCCAGCGTTGAATCGCGGCGCGAAACGAGTCGTCTTTGAGAAATAAGGAGGTGTTGTCCGCGCCCAGGTGTGTCCACTTCAGGCTGAGCCCGCCGTCGACGAGTAGCGTCTGCCCGGTGATGTAGCTCGACAGATCCGACAGCAGGAACAGAATTGCGTCGGCCACCTCGTCCGGGCGGCCGCGCCGTCCCATCGCGATGGCACGCCGGTCGCGCTCGGCGTCCTCGTCGACATAAGTCTGCGAGGCCGGTGTCTCGGTGACTCCGGCGGCGACCGCGTTGACCCGGATGTCGTCCAGGGCCAACTCGACCGCCATGGTCCGAGTCGCCGCCACCAGCGCCGCCTTGGCCGCCCCGTAGGCGATGTGGAAGGGGGCGCTGTTCATTCCGCTGATCGACGACAGTGACACGATCGACCCGGGGCGCCGGCGGTCGCGCAGCTCCGCAGCGACCGCCTGGCTCATGAAGAACGCGGTCTCCAGGTTCTGGGTGAACAGGTCTCGCCAGTCGGAGCGGCTCACCCGGGTCCAGGGCATCCATGTCGACGGGGCAGCGCCGCCCGCGATGTTCACCAGACCGTGCAGCGCGCCGCCGGTGCTGTGGACCGCGGCCACGGTGGCCGCTACACCGTCGTCGGTGGCGGCGTCGGCAGCGACCGGAACGATCGACAGTCCCTGTGTGATCAACGGTCCCAGGTGCTGATCAAGGTTGTCCTGCCGCCGGCTCACCGCCACCACGGTCGCACCGGCCTGGGCAACCTTTCGTGTCACGGCGGTGCCGATGCCACCGCCGCCGGCACCGGACACCACCACCACACGGCCGGCCAGGCTCAGCGGGCTGTCCAACGCCACTTAGAAAACCACCTAGCAACCTCTTTGTCCGGACAATATAGTCTGATATGCATAATCGAGAACATGATTCTCCCGAAGCGTTGTTCCGTCAAGGGGCGCAGGACCTGAAAATCGCCGCTATTGTCTGGACTAGTCAGCGCTGCTAGGGTCCGACAGCGCAAGCCGGTAGGACGAAAGGACCCGGACGAACCGACGTGGCCATCGACGTGTCGCTGAATGACGGCCGCTATGCCGCCGGGACGCTGCCCGACGTCGCGGCGGGTTGGCGGCTGGAACGGCTGACACCACCGAGTCGGTTATTCGGCGCCAACGGTTTACGCACCGGCCCGGACGGCCACATCTACATCGCGCAGGTCACCGGAAGCCAGATCAGCGCACTGGACCTCAAGAGCCGCCAGGTGCACACCGTCAGCGCCAAAGGCGGCGACATCATCGCTCCGGATGATGTGGCCTTCGACGAGCAGGGCAATCTGTACGCCACCGAAGTCATGGACGGGCGGGTCAGCGTGCGTGGCGTCGACGGCCGCACCCGGGTGCTGCGCGACGACATCCCCTGCGCCAACGGTATTACGGTTCACCACAACCGGTTGTTCATCGGTGAGTGCCGGGAGGGCGGACGTCTTCTCGAACTGGACCGCGACAGCGGCGCCGCACGGGTGCTGCTGGAAAACCTGCCGTCACCCAACGCCATGGAAGTGGGCCCCGACGGCTTGCTGTACTTCCCGTTGATGGGCGCCAACGAGATCTGGCGGGTTCATCCCGACGGCGGGGAAGCCGAACGTGTCGCCGGTGACCTCGGAGTTCCCGACTCGGTCAAATTCGACTCGCAGGGCCGGATCGTCTCGACGCAGGTGCACAGCGGGCAGGTGCTGCGGATCGATCCGCGCAACGGCGAACGTGTGGTGCTGGCCGCACTCAACCCCGGTTTGGACAACGTGACGTTCGCCGGCGGCCGCGTTTTCGTCTCCAACTTCACCGGCGAGATCACCGAGATCCTCGGTACTGGGCAGACGCGGACGGTGCTGCCGGGCGGTTTGAACTGGCCGCTGGATCTGGCGGTCGGGTCAGATGGCCGGCTCTACATCGCCGACGGAACCTACTTCTACTCGTTGGGTTCCGCCGGGCAGTTAAACACTGTCGGCATGCTGTTCACACCGGGCTACCCCGGATTCCTGCGCGGCCTGGTCCCATCGGGTCCCGGGGAGTTCGTCGTCACCACCTCCGGCGGCCAGGTGTGTCGCTACCGGCCCGCCGTCAACGAAAGTGAAGTACTGGCCGAAGGATTCGATCAACTCTACGGGGTGGCGATCACGCCGGACAACGCCGTGGTGGTGACGGAGCTGGGAACCGGCCGGGTGCTGTCGATCCAGTCGGGCAGCGTCGAGGTGCTTGCCACCGGGCTGCAGGAGCCGGTCGGTGTGGTCATCGGCGACGACGGTGGTTGCCTGGTCGCCGAAGCCGGCGCCGGGCGGGTGGTCCGAGTGCACAGCTCCGGCGCCGGGAGAGGCGCCGAGACGGTGGTCGACGGGCTGCAACGACCGCAAGGACTGCTGCTGCGGAACCGGCAGTTGTATGTCGTCGACGCCGGCACGAAGACGCTCATCGCCTTCGACCTCGATCGGCACGCCCGCAGCACAATCGCCGCTGCGCTACCCGTCGGCGCGCCGCCGGGCGTCGCGCCCAAGCCGTTGCGCGGACTGCCCCCGTTCTCCGGGCCGCAGGGGCCGTTCGCCGGTATCGCAGCCGGACCTGATGGCACGCTGTATCTTTCGGCTGACGCCGAAGGCAGCGTCCTGGCGTTACGCCGAGTCGACGCTCATGGCTGACGCTCGGGCCAGCGACCACCGGTACCTGCAGGTGGCACGAACCCTGCGGAAAGAGATCGTCGACGGCGTGTATCCGGTCGGATCCCACCTGCCCACCGAACACCAGTTGTGCGAGCGGTTCTCGGTCAGCCGCTACACGGTCCGGGAGGCGCTGCGGCGGCTACGCGACGATAACCTGGTGTCGTCGCGGCCGCGGGCGGGCACACTGGTCGTTCCGCGGCCGTCGTCGGATTCCTACGTGCAGGACGTCGTCTCGATTAACGACCTGCTGGCATTCGCGACCGGCGCCCGGTTCGCGATCGAATCGGTCAAGATGGCGATCGTCGATGCCGACCTCGCCGCCCGCACCGGGCTGGGCTGCGGGGAGGAATGGCTCGCCGTCAGTGGTTTCCGGCGCAGTGAAGGGTCCGACGTCCCGCTCTGCTGGACCGAGTACTACATCAACCGGGCGTTCGCCTCGGTGGGCAGAATGCTGCAACGTCACAGTGGCCCGATCTTCCCCCTTATCGAGGATCTGTTCGGACTGAGCATCGTCGAAGTGCAGCAGGAGATTTCCGCGGTGTTGGTCTCACCTGAGCTGGCGCCCGGCCTGCGGGTCGAGCCGGGCACCCCGGCACTGGAAGTGCACCGCACCTACACCACCTCGGAGGGGCAGATCGCCCAGGTCACCATCAACGCGCATCCGGCGGCACGATTCCGGCACGCGATGACGATGCGACGCGTTCGAGGCTGACTCCGTTGCGCCGGGACAGTGCACGCGCCGCTGACGCTTACACCCGCGGTTGGTGGGTGAAGTCAACGCTCGCCGATTCGCTGCGCGACGCCGCCGAGACGACGCCTCGGCGCACCGTCCTCGTCGACGGCGACCTGCGGCTGGACTGCGGTCAGCTGCACGACCAGGCAACAGCGCTGGCGGCAGCCATGTCCAAGCGCATGCCGGCGCGCAGTGTGGTGTCCTTCATGTTGCCCAACTGGCACGAAGCCGCAGTCATCTACTTGGCGGCGACGTTGGCAGACATGGTGGTCAACCCGATCCTCCCGTCGCTGCGCGACCATGAGCTCCTTTACATTCTTCGCGATGCCGGCAGCCGCATGGTCTTCATACCGGAGCGGTTCGGCCGCTACGATTACGCAGCGATGCTGAATCGGGTTGCCGCACAACTGGACGGGCCCATCGAGGTAGTGGTGTTACGCGGCGACGACGTAAACGGTCGGCACACGCCGTTCCCGTCGCTGCTGTGCTCACCGGCGGACGCGGCCACCCGGCCGGCCTTGGACCCGGACTCGGTGCGGATGATCCTTTACACCTCGGGCACCACCGGCCGACCCAAAGGGGTGCTGCACAGCCACAATTCGATGCACGCTCTGATCGGTCAGCTCAGCGAGTACTGGTCGGTTCGGCCGGGCGACCGGTTCCTCGTTCCCTCCCCGATCGCGCACATCGGCGGGTCGATCTATGCCTTCGAGTGTCCACTGCTGCTGGGCACCACCGCGGTGCTGATGGACCGCTGGAACGCCGATGATGCGGTGCGCCTGATGCGCGCCGAGCACTGCACGCACGTCGCGGGTGCGACCCCGTTTCTCGAGCAGATCCTCGTCGCCGCCCGGCGCGCCGGCACTCGCCTACCCGACCTCAAGTTGTTCGTGTGCGGCGGCGCGTCGGTGTCGCCGTCATTGATTCGGGCTGCCGCAGCCTATTTCGAACAGGCGGTGGTGACCCGGGTGTACGGCTCGACCGAAGTGCCCATCACCACCATCGGCTCACCGCGGGACGCCGCGCACGCCGCCGACACCGACGGCCGCGCCGGCTCGGCTCAGATCAGGCTCGTTCCCGACGATCCCGCCGCCCCGGACGGTGAGGTCCGCGCCCGCGGAGCGCAGATGCTGGTCGGCTACCTGCATCCCGAGGACGAGCTGCAATCCTTCGACGCGCACGGCTATTTCCGCACCGGCGACTTGGGCCGGTGGGTTGACGGTGACTACCTTATCGTTACCGGGCGGGCCAAGGACATCATCATCCGCAACGGGGAGAATATCTCCCCGAAAGAGATCGAGGATCTGCTCGCCGATCACCCCGACATAGCCGAGGTCGCCATCGTCGGTGTGCCCGATGAGCGCACCGGTGAGCGGGCATGCGCGGCGATCGTCCCGGCGGCCTCCGGCTGTCCCGATGTCGCCGCGCTGCGCGGGCATCTCGAAGCCCGCGGTGTCGCCACATTCAAAGTGCCTGAGCAAGTGGTGCTTTTCGACGCGCTGCCGAAGAACGACGCGGGCAAGGTACTGAAGCATCAGATCAAAGCGACGCTGCAGAAGGCGGACCGGACATGCAGGTAGCGATCGTAACCGGCGCCAGCGGAGCAATCGGCTTCGGTTGCGCCACCCGGCTGGCCGAGACCGGGGTGGCCGTCATGGCCACCGGCCGCGACGAGAGCCGGTTGCAAGCACTCGGGCACACCATCGACGACGCCGAGCGGGTCAGCACCCTGGCCGTCGACCTGACCGAAGAAGACGCGCCCCGTCGTATCGTCGACGCCGCGGTCGAACGCTGGGGACGAATCGACTTTCTGGTGAACAACGCCGGCGTGGGCAGCCCCAAGCCGCTGCACGAGACCGATGACGAAACACTGGATCACTTCTTGGATTTGATGCTGCGGGCGCCGTTCCGCTTGGCGCGTGAGGTTATTCCACACCTGCGGTCCGGTTCGGCGATCATCAACGTGACATCGACGTTCGCGGTGGTCGGAGGTCTCCGCGGCGGCGCCTACTCAGCCGCCAAAGGCGGGTTGACGGCGCTGACCACCCATATCGCCTGCCAATACGGCTCACAGGGAATACGTTGCAACGCAGTCGCTCCCGGGGTGATCCAGACGCCGATGACAGAACACCGCCTCGCCGACGAGCGGTTCCAGCGGCTCAACATCGAGATGACACCGCATCAGCGGCTCGGCACGGTCGACGACGTTGCGGCCGTCATCGCATTCCTGTGCTCACCCGGCGGCAGTTTCATCAACGGCCAGACGATTGTCGTCGACGGCGGCTGGAGTGCGACGAAATACCTGTCGGACTTCGCGCTCACCTCGCAGTGGACCGCCCGGTGAACCTGTTCGCGGTCTTGGATCAGGCCGCGCTGCGCTTCGGCGACGGCGGCGCGGTGTATCACGGTGCGCAACGCCTTGCCAGCTGGCGAGAATTACGCGACCGTGCGCTCAGGCTCGCCGGCTCCCTTCGCCGCGACGGCCCGGCCCGGCAACGTGTCGCGATCGCCAGCGAGAACCGACCGGAGATCATCGAGCTGCTGTTCGGCATCTGGGCGGCCGAGTGCGTGGCCGTTCCGATCAACTACAAGCTGCATCCCCGCGAGATGCTGCACATCATCGACGACGCCGGCGTCTCGCAGGTCTTCGCCTCCCCGGTGATCGCCGCCGAGCTTACCTCCCGCACTTCTTGCCCGGTCGAAGACATTGCCGGCGAACATTATTCGCACCGGTTGAGCACCCCGGGCGTGGTGGCGCCGAGCAGCGACCCGTCGACGCTGGCGTGGCTGTTCTACACCAGCGGCACGACCGGGCGCTCCAAAGGTGCCATGCTCACGCACCGCAACCTGATGGCGATGACGATTGCCCACCTGGCCGACATCGACGCCCCCGACGAGCACTGCAGCCTGGTGCATGCCGCCCCCATGTCACACGGCTCCGGCCTTTACATCCCCGCCTATGTGGCACGCGGTGCCCGGCAGGTGCTTCCGGCGCAAGGCCGATTCGACGCCGACGAGTTCTTGGACCTGTGCGACCAACATCCTGGCTGCAGCGCATTTTTGGCACCCACGATGGTGCAGCGGTTGGTGGACACCGGGCGGGCACGGCCACCGCAACTGCGCACGATCATCTACGGCGGCGGCCCGATGTACGTGACGAGTATCAAGAAGGCGCTGGCCGCGTTCGGGCCGATCTTCGCCCAGATCTACGGGCAGGGCGAGGCACCGATGACCATCACCGGTCTGCGTCGCGTCGACCACGAGCAGGCCGGTGACGAGGTGCTGGCATCCGTCGGCTACCCGCGTTCCGGCGTGGAAGTGGTGGTACTGCTCGCCGACGGCACCCGTGCGGCCGTCGGCGAAACCGGTGAGATCGCCTGCCGCGGAGACGTTGTCATGACCGGCTACTGGAACAACCCGGCAGCCACGCACGAGACGCTGCGAGACGGTTGGCTGCGCACCGGGGACATCGGATCGTTCGACGCGCACGGATGCTTGACGCTGCGGGACCGCTCGAAGGACGTGGTGATCAGCGGCGGCACCAATATCTATCCGCGGGAGGTCGAGGAAGCGCTAGTCGAGCATCCCGGTGTGGCGCAGGCATGTGTGGTCGGTGAGCGCGACGATGAGTGGGGCGAAGTTGTCGTGGCCTTCATCGTCGGCACGGCTGATCTCGACGAGCTCGACGCGCATTTGCTGCGACGCATCGCCCGGTTCAAGCGGCCGAAGCGCTACGTGCGGGTGGATCAGTTGCCGACGAACAGCTACGGGAAGGTGCTGAAACGAGAGGTGCGGCGCCGGTTGGCGTGATAGAGCGAGGCAATTGTCCGGTGCCGCGCCTGCCGGCGCTGCGCGCAGTTACTTCTTGCTGGGAATGACGATGATGACGATCAGAGTCAGGATGGAAAAGAACAAGCCAAGGATGCCCCAGCCGAGTGGGTTACGGCCCTTTGTTGCTGCGATGACCCCGGACACGATAGCCGCGATAACGCTGCCGATGCCGACGATGATCGCTTTGACACCGCGCAAGATGAACCCGGCCGCTTGCGGGTTGTCCTGAGCTGCCAGTACCAGACCGTGCAACATGCCGACCTCCTCGTCGTCGCCTGCTAGGACGGTAGCCGTTCACCGGCCCGCCCCGAAGAAGATTGCGTGCACGTAGTGGGCAAGAATACGATTCTCCTGCTCTGCGAATCAGTGTCTCATGCGGTGCCCGCAATGAAGGGAGTCCGGTCATCAACAACGCCCGGATCGTCGAGGCGGTGCGCACATCGCGGGGCGGGGGCCGCCCCCACGAAGCGCTGCACAATATTCACCCGCAGGAACCGCTTGCTCAGTGCCTGACCGCCGCCGCAGGCCGGGTCACGTTGTGTACCGGTGGCGGCACGGGCACCGCCACCATCGCCGAGCGGATCTGACGGTGCCAGACCCGCTGAGTGTGCAGCGGCCGCACGCCGGCGTGGCTGTGCTGACGCTCAACCGGCCCGAACGGCTCAACGCGATCGACGAAGCCACGGCCGACGCACTGCGCGCCGCGCTCGGCGCCCTCGGGGCGGACCGCGCCGTCAACGCCATCATCCTGACCGGTGCCGGACGCGGCTTCTGCTCAGGTATCGACATGCGCGATTTCGGGCCCGGGATGCTCGAAGCGACCGCTCCGGCGGTCGACCGGCTGCGTTTTCAGGAGATGATGGCTCTGCTCCCGCAAGCCATTTACGCATTGCCGCAACCGGTGATCGCCGCGGTGAACGGTCCGTGTGTGGGGGCCGGCCTGGCATTGTGCCTGGCCACCGACATCCGAATCTGCTCGACCACTGCGACTTTCGGCAATGCGGCGATCCACCTCGGGCTGTCCGGGGCCGAAATGGGAATGAGCTACTTCCTGCCTCGCATCGTCGGCGCCGGTGTCGCCGCCGACTGGATGCTCACCGGGCGCACGGTCGCAGCCGACGAAGCACACCGTCGGGGGTTGGTCAGCAAAGTCGTCGAGCCAGCGGAGCTGCTCAATGCCGCGCTTGAGATTGCCTGTGCGATAGCCGAACACAGTCAGCTGTCCCTCCAGCTGACCAAGCGGGCGATACAGGTCAACGCCGACGCCGCCGGGCTGCCGGCGGCTCTGGAACTGGAAAACCGCAACCAGGTGCTCAGCCATGCCACCGACGAGGCGGCTGCCGCGCGCCAGGCCTGGTCATCGAAGTCTACGAAGCCAGCTCGATGACCAGGCCGCACCTACACCGGTACCGAGAGGACGAATAGTGGCCTGGGACTTCTCCACCGACCCGGACTGGGCCGCGCAGCTCGCCTGGGTTGACGAGTTGGTGCGCTCGGAATGTGAGCCCATCGACCTGTTGATCAAAGAATCCCACGACCTCAACGACCCGGTCCGCCAGGCACTGATACCGCCGTTGCAGAAGGTGGTCAAAGAGCGCGGGCTGTGGGCCACCCACCTGGGGCCGCATCTCGGCGGACCCGGTTACGGGCAGGTGAAGCTGGCGTTGCTGAACGAGATTCTCGGCCGGTCGGAATGCGCACCGATTGTCTTCGGGTCGCAGGCGCCGGATTCGGGCAACAGCGAGATCCTCGCCCACTACGGCACGCCGGAATTGAAGAAGCGCTACCTGGAGCCGCTGTTGGACAACCGGATCGTGTCCTGCTTTTCGATGACCGAGCCGCAAGCAGGCGCCGACCCGAAAGAGTTCACCACCGAGGCAGTGCAGGACGACGACCACTGGATCATCAACGGGGAAAAATGGTTTTCGTCGTTCGCCTCCATGGCGTCGTTCCTGATCGTGATGGCTGTGACGGATCCCGAAGCGCCACCTTACGAACGGCATTCGATGTTCGTCGTGCCGGCTGAGACGCCGGGCATCAACGTTTTGCGCGACGTCGGACTCGGCTATCAACCGCTCGGCGGCGGTGGACGCGAAGGATACGTGCGCTACGAGAACGTCCGGGTTCCGGCCGACCACATGCTTGGCCCGCGCGGTGGTGCTTTCGTGGTCGCCCAGACCAGGCTCGGCGGCGGCCGCATCCACCACGCAATGCGCACTGTCGGCCTGGTGCGACGCATTTTCGACATGCTCTGCGAGCGTGCGGTTTCCCGCCGCACTCAGGGATCACTGCTGGCCGACAAACAACTAGTGCAGCAGATGGTCGCTGACTCGTGGATGGAGATCGAGGCGTTCCGGCTGCTCACCTTGCAAACCGCCTGGAAGATCGACTTGCACAACGACTATAAGGCGGTTCGGACCGACATCTCCGCGGTGAAGGCGATGATGCAAAAGGTGTTGCACGACGTGTCGGCCCGCGCGTTGCAACTGCACGGTTCCCTGGGCACCACCCACGAGATGCCTTTCGTGCAACACCTGGTGGAGTCGTTCGTGCTGGGCCTGGCCGACGGGCCCACCGAGGTCCACAAGGTCACTCTGGCCAGGCTGCTGCTCAAAGAGCGCAAACCCTCACCCGACGTGTTCCCGTCCGAACACCTGCTGCGGCTGCGGGAGGCGGCCGAGGCGAAGTTCGCCGACCAGCTCGCCGGGCTGCCCCGCGGCTAGCCGAGCAGTTCGGCCGCCCGAGCCAGCAGCCGCGGCAACACCGGTGCCATTGCCGCCAACTCTGCGGAGGGGACGGTGCGTCGCCGGTTGTGTTTGACGATCAGCGACCACGTGGCTGTGGACTTGAAGCACGCCAGCGCCTGAAACCAGTCCAAATCGTCGAGCGGGCAACCTGATTCGGTGTGGTAAATCCCGGCTAGTTCAGGCAGCGGTGGCACCACAGCGGCGTAACGGGTGGCACGGCGGTAGGTCCGCGGATCGGCGTTGATCAGAAACCATCCGGCGTCGATCCGGGGGTCACCGATCGACCAGATCTCCCAATCGATGACCGCCGTGATGCGATCCTTTACGGCGAGCAGGTTTCCGAGCCGGAAGTCACCGTGTACCACTGCGGACGGTCGGGCGGTCGGTGTGCCGGTCAGCAGTGCGGCGGCGACCTCCCGCCACCCCGGAGCAAGCGCCGGATCAACGGTTTCCAGCGTGCGACACCACCGTTCGACCTCCGCCGACGGCTCGGCCACCTGCTCAGGTGACAAGTTCAGCGAAGCGGGGTCGATGCGATGAAGATTCGCCAGCGTGGCTGCAGCCCGCCGGAAGCGTTCGGCGACAACATGCGGTGACCCGGCGTCGGCGGCGGCCTCGAGGTCGAACAGCGGCTCAAACGCGTTGCCGTCCAAGTGGCTCATCGCGAACAGCGGCGGCACCTCGGGTGGGTCACCTGCGTCGGTGAAGATCACTTCCGGCACCGGCACCGCAGTTTGGCTCAGCGCTCGCAATATCCGCGCTTGTCGTAGGACATCGCGATGCGCGATCGGGCGCACCCCGGGCGGAGCAACCTTGACGACCACCTGTCGGTCGTTGAAGACAGCCGCGTATGTCAAGCTCGATGCTCCCCCGGTCAACGGCCGTAGCGCCGAGACCTGCCGCTTCGCCAACCTTTTGCGAAGTTGATCGAGGAACGAATCGGTCAGCGCAGCCAACCGGTCTCGCGCAGGAACGGCTGGGTGTGAGCGATCCGACCGGTCATCGTCGCGGGGTCGCCGGTGCAAAGCAGCAGCGCCGTCTGGGTGATGAGTTCGATGTCCTCAGTGTCGGTCGTGGCCAGGTCCAACGTGCCGGCGCCCGGCGTGGCCACCGGGTGGGACGGCGCGGCAGCGTTGACCGCGATGCCGTCGTCATACAGTTCGGCCGCCAGGCTTTTCGTCAAGCGATTCAACGCCGCCTTCACCGTCCCGTAGATCCCGAATCCCGCGAAGCGGTCGAAGTCGGCGAACGGCGGGCCCGCCGGCAGGTCACCGCCGACTGAGGTGACGTTCAGCACCCAGCCGCGGCCCCGCTCCCGCATGGCCGGCATCGCCATTTGAGTAAGGTGCAGCGGGGCCAGCACGTGCATCTCGAACATGAGGCGGACCCGGCGTTCGGGGAACTCGTCGAGGGGACGCAGAAAAGTCACCGCGGCGTTGTTGACCAGAATATCTGGCGCGCCGACTCTCTGAACTGCCTCGGTGAACAGGCGCTCGCGGTCTTGGGGCTTCGACAGATCCGCCTGCACGGCAACGGCCGATCCGCCGTCTGCGGTGATCTCATCGAGGGTCTGTTGCAACGAGCCCTGATACTTGGGATCGGGTTCCAAGGTGCGGGCGGTCAGTACCACTGTGGCGCCCGCATTGGCCAGCCGCTGCGCAATCGCCTTACCCAAGCCTCGGCTGGCGCCGGTCACCAACGCGACCTTGCCGCTGCACTCGTCAGGCACCGTCACCACCTCATCGGCGAAAGCCGTTGCGCCAGATCAGGGGAGCACGATCCGTAGCCGCTCCCACCCGCGAACGGTCGATGTCGGCGCCAGTTCGAGGCTGTCATAGTCGATACCCCATTCGGGAAAACGGTTGAGTAACTCGTCGAGCGCGACCCGGCCTTCCAGGCGGGCCAGGTTTGCGCCCAGACAGTAGTGCAGGCCCTTGCCGAACGTCAGGTGGCTGACGTTGTCGCGGTGAATATCGAAGATGTCCGGATGCTGGTAGCGGCGCGGATCGCGGTTGGCGGCACCGAAGAGCAGCAGAACAGCGCTGCCCGCCGGCACGGTCGTCCCGTAGCGCTCGAATTCGCGGATCGCGTACCGGGCGACGTGCGGCCCGGTAGGCTCGAAGCGCAACGTTTCGTCGACCGCGCGGATCAGCAGCGTCCGGTCCTCGGCGATTTGTCTGCGCTGGTCCGGATGTTCGGCGAGAACCTTGGCCAGCCAACCGATCAGCCGCCCGGTGGTCTCGTTACCCGCCCCGGCGACCACTTGCGTGTAATGCAGCACTTCGCCGCGGGTCAACTTGCGCACCAGCCGCGATTCGTCTTCGAACTCGACATTGAGCAGTGCTGTCATCAGGTCGTCGGACGGGTTCTTCGCACGCCAGTCGACGTAGTCGGCGTAGATCCGGCCGTCGGCGATCGCGTCGGCCTTGGCCACCTTCATCGGGGTGCCGGGCCGGGTACGCAAACTGGCGTCGTTGGCGTCGCGGACACCGATCTGCGCATCTTCGGGGATGCCCAGCAGCATGCCGATGACCCGCATCGGCATCATCGAGGCGAGCTCGGCGATGATGTCGAAACCGTCTGATCCGACCAACGGGTCAAGACAGCGCACACAGAACCGCCGGATCTGGTCTTCGATCGCGGCCATGCGCCGAGGCGTGAACACCCGCGACATCAGACCGCGCAACATGGTGTGAACGGGCGGATCCTCGAACATCATCACGCCCTTGGGCATGTCGAAGTCCGACTTCACCAGTTCCAGGATGTCGCTTCGCAGGTTGGAGAACGTCTCCCAATTCGACAACGCCTTCTCGACATCGTCGTAGCGGGACAGCGCCCAGAAGTCGTAGCGCTCGTTGTAGTAGATCGGCGCCTGTTCGCGGAGGCAGGCGAACGTCGGATAGGGGTCCGCCATGATGTCGACGTCGTACGGGTCGTAGTAAACGGTGTGCACACCCTGCCGGCCATGACGTCCTCCCACGACTCCCCGGCACGTCGAGCCCAAAGACCGGCGAGTTGGGCGTACGCCCAAGCGCCGATGTGGGGGCATGTCTAGCATCACCTGCTGTCGACCGTCAAGGGTCCGCGCACGGTAGCGTAAGGTCACAGTGCCAACAGATTATTGCAAAGCAGAGGGGGCATGACCTCACCGAAAGCGGGAACGCGCGACACGGCAACGCGCCGGGCTCTAATCCAAGCGACCGCCCAAGTCATGCTGCAAGAAGGCTACGCTGCGGCGACGTCGCGGCGCGTCGCCGCCCAGGCCGGCGTCAAGCCCGCTCTGGTGCACTATTACTTCCCGAGCATGGACGACCTGTACCTTGCGGTGCTGCGCAGCGGCGGCCAGAACAACCTGGAGCGCCAGCGTCAAGCGCTGACCGGCAGCAAAGCACTGCACTCACTGTGGGATCTCAACAGCACCCGGGAGAGTCAGCTGTGGATGGAATTCATGGCACTGGCCAATCACCGCAAGGCAATTCGCTCCGAGATCGCTGCGCACGCCGAGCGTTTCCGGGACAGCGAAGAGGCCGCGGTGACCATGGCGCTGCGTATCCACGGCGTCGACGTCGGAGATTTCCCGCCAGTCGTGATGTCGATGATCGTCACCAGTCTCGCCCGGATACTCATGCTCGAGCGAAATCTCGGCATCACCCGCGGACACGCCCAGGCCGTGGCGTTCATCGAAAGTTATCTCGATCGCTTCGAGCTGCCGGCACCACAGCACGACCGGACTGGCGACCAATGAAGGTCCGCCCGGCCGCGTTCTTCCGGACCACATTGCCCTTGGACCTGTCGCAACTGCAGCAGTTGGACGACGACCGATATCACTCAATCTGGCTGCCCGATCACATGGTCAGTTTCTGGCCGGACTCGATATGGACACCGGAGTTCACCGACCTGGCCACCGCATCCCCGTCTCCGCACCGTCACCTGGACGCCATGGCCGTGGCGGCAGCGGTCGCCGCGCTGACCTCCAAGGCGCCCCTGGCGACCAGCGTCGTCGACACGGTCCGCCGCCATCCGTCGTTGCTGGCCCAAGGTGCGCTGACCATCGACCATCTGGCCCGCGGCCGGTTCATCCTCGGTCTGGGCAGCGGTGAGGCGGAGAACACCGTGCCCTACGGTTTCAACTTCACCAAGGCGGTCAGCCGTTTCGAAGAGGCGTTGCACGTCATCCGCCTGCTCTGGGAAAGCGACGGCCCGGTGGATTTCTCCGGCTCGTTCTACAAGCTGCACCAAGCCCGTCTCGACACCGAACCTTACGCAGGACGGTTCCCGGAAATCTGGGTGGCGGGCAGCGGTCCCCGGCTGCTCGACATCGCCGGGCGTTATGCCGACGGATGGTGGCCGGCAGGCGCATGGACGTCTGAGCAGTACGCCGAAAAGCTCGCCGCTGTGCGGACCTCAGCGGACCGCACCGGCCGCGACCCGATGGCGATAACGCCTTGCCTGATTCAAATCTGCATTCTGGCCAAAGACGACACAGCGCTGTCCGACATCGTGCAGGCGCCGCTGGTCAAGGCACTGCTGTTGCAGCTCTCCGCGGAGACGTTGCACAGCTTCGGGCACGAGCACCCGATGGGCGCGCAGTGGCGCGGCTTCCAGGACATCGACCCGGCCACGCTGACCCGCGAACGGATCCTCGGCTTCCTCGATCGTGTGCACCCCGAAACGGTGCTGGCGGCGATACCACACGGCACGCCGAAGCAGGTGGCCCGAACTCTCAAGAGCTACGTCGAGGCCGGCCTGCGGGTGCCCAAGATCCTCGATTACGGGGCCATGGCTGGGCTGGGATACACCGCCGTCTCCGCAGCGAACGTGCGCGCCACCGAAGACGAATTGCTGTGCCTGTGTGGGGACGTCGAGGAGTGATGAACCTTGCGCTCAACGCCACTGACATCTTGAACCGCGCCCAGACCGAGACCGGACTCAACGACTACGGTGATCCCACGCTGCCGGACCGTTTCGGTCTTGTGGTCGAGCACCTCAATCGGCTAAGGCTGGATGCGGCCGGCCGGCAACGGGCCGCAGCGGTGTGCCACTGGCTGCTGACGTCGCGGCTGGAATTCTTCGAAGACCGCAACCGCTATCCGGTGGCCGCAGAACGCATCGAGCGGCCGATGATCGCCACCGGTGAGCCCCGCTCGGGCACCACGCTGATGCACGCGTTGATGGCGGCAGACCCCGACGCCCGGGCGCTGCGCTTCTGGGAGGTGATGTACCCCTCGCCGCCACCGGGCGTTCCCACTCGGCCATCCGAGGCACGTCGGGCGCAGGCCGATTCCGACTGGCGGGAGATCAACGCGAAGATGCCCAAATGGCTCCTGAGCCACCCCTACAATGACATGCTCGGCGCCGGCCTTCCCGAAGACGAGCGCACCTGGGCATTCGACTTCCGCGTGATGACACCGACGGCCTGGTGGCGGGTGCCGATGCAGACACTGGTGGCCGGTCTGCCACTCGATGCGACGGCTCAATACCGAATCCATCGGGCGATGCTGCAGCAGTTCCAATTTCAGCGCCCAGCCAGATACTGGGTGCTGAAGGGATTTCACACCTTTCGACTACGGGAGCTGTTCGATGCGTATCCGGACGCGAGAATCGTCTGGTTGCATCGCGACCCCGTGCAAGTCGCGGCGTCTCGCACGATGATGATGGCCGACATCCTCGAGGGTATCGTCGGACCCGTTGATCTGCACGCCGAAGCAAAGAAGCATCTGGAGATGACCCGTGCGGGTATCACCAATACGATGGCCGACCTGCTGGTCGAGGATCCGCGTATCTTGCACGTGCGCTACACCGATTTCATCGCCGACCCGGTCGGCACGGCTCGTCGCTTTTATGAATTCTGCGGTCGGCAGTTGACCACTCAGGCAGAGACGGTGATGCGCACCTACCTCGCGGAAAACCGCGGTGACCGCTACGGCAGGTTCAGATATTCGACCACGGTGCTCACTGACATCGGCGTAGACATCGACGCGCTGCACGACGAATTTCGACCATTCCGAGAGCGATTCGGAATCGGTATCGAGAAACGCGGTTGAAGGCCCGCGTGCACGAGAGGTTGTCTGTCCACGCCGTGTCCTTTTCCGGCGCGACGCTCGACGAGTTGGCTCGACACTGGCGAGCGTTGGGTGTTCGGCGATTGAGCCTCATCGACCACCAGCTGCTCGATCCGACACTGCTTCCGTTGATTGAGCGAGACCGTTACACCGTCGAGGCGGTGTATCACTTGTTCGCGGCGGGCCGGCTGCCGACCGAACGGCGCAGATCATCGCTGCACGAACCGGTCTCAACCGAGTTGTCGACGCCGCGGCGGCGGTCGGTGCCCGCACCGTATACCTGTTGACTGGCGGGCGCGGTGCGTTGACCTGGGAGCAGGCGGCCGAGCATTTCTGTTCGGTCATCGCGCCAGTGCGTCGCTCACGCCGAGCGGGCCGACGTGGCATTGGCCATCGAAAACGCCTCCAGCCTTTATGCGGACATCCATTTCGCCCACACCCTGCGTGACACCCTGACCTTGGCTGAGAGGGCCGAAATCGGCGTCTGCGTCGACCTTTTCCACTGCTGGGCCGAAGCCGACCTGGCTGCGCTGTTGCGCGCGCGCTGCCGCGCACGCGGGTGATCCAGCTCAGTGACTATGTGCTCGGGGACCGCGCGCTTCCGGCCCGCGCGGTGCCAGGCGACGGCATGATTCCGATCGAACCGGTTCTTGCTCAGGTCCTTTCCGCTGGTTACCCGTACGGGTTCGACCTGGAATTTATCGGCCCGCGCATCGATGCCGAAGGCCGTTTCGCAGCAGTGCGTCGCGCATGCAGCACAATCACGGCATTGTTGGACAACTCGGGTGCGTGAGGAGATCGACGATGGCTTTCGGTGACGGGCCCGACGACGAGGGCGCTGCAAGACGCCTGGGCGTCTTTCTGCGACCGGCTCAAGGCCGCCGGTGCGGGCGTCTTCAAAGACCACAATCCCGCATCGGCGCTGCACCGCGCGGACGCGTTGCGGTTCCTCACCCAAAATCTCGGGCAGGCATACGATCTCGCGCTGGAAACCAGAGACACCCGCTATCCGGCGATCCACACGTTCTGCAACCCGACCCGGAAGCTGGGCGGTGACTGCGCCGACTTCGTCTACCAGCAAGCCTGGATAGACGGGCAGTCCACCTACCGCATCAGCGGCAACCGCGGCACCGCGCCCTTCTTCAACATCACCGTCCAAGGGCCTCGGCCCGATGCGCCGGGAGTGCTGCACGAACCGTTCGGCGACGTGCCGGAGGCCAACCTGACCGGTGACCAGCTGCACACCGAACCGGACGGCGCGTTCGAGCTGTACGTCGGCGGGTCACGTCGGGAGCCGAACTGGCTGCCCACCACCGCTGGCTCCCGCAAGCTGTTCATCCGCCAAGGGTTCGACCACTGGGACGAGCAGCCGGCGCGCCTGCAGATCGAACGGGTCGACATGACGTCCCCCAAGCCGCTGCCCACACCGCAGTCGATGATCGAAGCAATCGACTGGGCCGCGGAATTTCTCACCGGCGTGATGAGCGACTGGCCCGAATTCCCGTTCACTTACGGCGGTGTCGACGGCCGAACACCGAACCACTTCCCAGCCGTCGAATCGACCGGGCCGGACCAGAAACGCGGACGTGCCGCGGTGAACATGCATTGGCAGCTGGCTCCCGACGAGGCGCTCATCATCGAATTCGAGGCGCACGACGGGCTGTGGATGTTCACCAACATGGGCGTGTTCTTCAACAGCATGGACTACCTGTACCGTCCGGTCAGCTACACGCCGAGCCGCACCGCGGTCGACAACGACGGCAAGGTGCGGTTGATCCTGGCGCACGAGGACCCGGGCTATCACAACTGGCTGGACACCCAAGGTTTCGAACGGGGCAACGTCACCTACCGCCACATGCTCGCCGGCGAGCCGGCCGCGCTGCATGTCGAGCTGGTCAAGCGCTGCCGAACTGGCCGGCGTCCTGCCGCCGGAGACCCGGACAGTAACCGAAGCCGAACGCGCAGAAGCGCTCTGGGCCCGCTTTCACGGCATCCGGCGCCGCTACCGGTAATGCGTCTCACTCGCCGCCCATCGCACCGGCAACAGCCTGGGCGATGAATTGCACCGCGTCGTTGCGGCTCATCGAACTGATCAGCTGCACTGCTCCGCGCACCTGGTCACCCACCATCAGGGTGGGCCCGTTGGTGAGGTTCTCGAACGCTTCGGCAACGACGTCGTCCACCGCGTCGGCGTCCGGCGGTGACTCGTCTTCCGAACTCAGCAGTCCGCGGGCGTGTTCGAGGCGGCGCAGGGCCGGCGTATCGGTTTTGCCCAGCACCAGGCCCAGCACGTCGATGCCCTGGCCGTGCAGTTCACTCCACAGGGCTTCGGCGAACACCATGTCGAACGCCTTGGTGGCGCCGTAGGCCACCATGTTGGGCCCACCGACCAGTCCGGCGCCCGAACTGAACAGCACTATGCCACCGCTGCCGCGCTGCACCATGCTTGCCGCGAAATGGTGGCACAGCTGCATAGGGACCACACAGTTGCGCTGCACCATCGCTTCGGCGGTGCCGATCGGGTTGGCCAGAAAGGGCTTGAAGCTGGTGTCGGCTCCGGCGCAGTACACCAGGAAACCGACGTCGAGGTCCGCAGTGGCACGCGCGATCTTCGACGCAGCGTCCGGCTTGGCGAGATCGACTGCCAATGTCCGGGTTTCGACCCCTGTGCGACTGATGATGCCGGCGGCGACGTCGTCGAGCGCGGCCTGACGCCGGGCGATCAGCACGACGCTGACACCGCGTTGCCCCAGTGCTTCGGCGAACGCGGCACCGACGCCCTCCGACGCACCGGCAACCACTGCCCACGGACCGTATTTCGCCGCGAACGTCATGCCGGCTCACCCACCGTTGCGACCCGCACCGTGGTGAAACGGCGCCGTGCCACCTGCCACCCGGCGGCGGTACGTACGATTTCATCATCGTAGAAACCGATTCCGTTCACACCGGACTTGTTGTCCGCGAACATGATCAGCGCGTCAACGTAGGTACGTGCCTCGGCGGTGTCACCGTCGACCCTGATTACCGCATTGGTCAGCCGGTGCAGGGTGTGGCCGGCCGCTGAGTGCGCCTGCTGCATGAACTCGGTGACCGCTTCGGCACCCTGCCAGGCACCGATCTCGCCGTAGTCGAGGTCGCAGTCGTCGGTGAACACGGTGCGAAACAGCGTCCAGTCGCGCCGGTCGATCCCGGTGGCGTATCTCAGCAGCACCTCGGTGATGTCCTGGCGGTCTTCTCGCTCGGTCATTGACTGCCTCCGTCGGTGAGTCAACCACAAACCCGGTGCCTCACGGTCCCGATTCGAAGCGGCGGCGGATCGCCGCCAGCATCGCGCGGTGCGCCTGGACCGCCTGCCGCGTCGTGACCGCCACCAACGGCGCCGGAGCCGCGATTCGCATTCGCTCGACAATGCGGGTACCGGAGCCGATTGCTTCGAAAGACAGTGTCCCGTCCAGCCGCACTTGCGGGAACTGACGAGCCGAGGTGACCACGTCGCCGTCGGCGGGCACTGTCAGCCGCACCCGATAGCTGATCGGAAATCTCAGCCGCCACAGCGGAATTCGATCCCCGATGCGGTAATCCTCGACGTAACCGTCGGCGGTTTCGCGGCGTGCTGTCGTGCGCACCGACACGACCAGCGGGTGCACGAGTTTCATGTTCTTCAGGTCGACGTAGAAGGCACGTACGTCTGCCGGTGGCGCCGGCACTTCTTCGGCCATCGTCCGCTCGGCACTGACCGTCCACCGACTCACAGCGACCAGTTAAACCGGCAGGTGCGCTTGTGACCAACGTGTCGGCGAAGCGACTTTAGAATCACCGGAACTGAAATGGTGGCGGCATCGTCGGCAGCCGCAGAACTCGCTGCACCACAGGTGATGAGCCAGCTGAGTGCAACCGCCGGCACGAAGCAGCCCGCGCCAGGGGTCGCTTAGCGCGTTAAGCTCAAGCCGTTCACAACGAAGGGTCAATCGAGATGAATCCAAACCCTGACTACGACGCCAGCGACGAGCTGGAATACGGCTTCGGTGCGTTTGCCTGGCTGCTCAGGGGCGTCTACCCGCCACCGGCGTATGCACCGGACCTGGGCGCTCCCGCGCCCGGAACGTGATATCCGTCAGCTCATTGCGGTGGTGGCACGTAGAACGCCGCTGACCTGCGCAGCTGCCAAAGCTGTTCCGGGCAAAGCAGATTGACGGCGTAGGAGACCAAATAGTTCGCCGCGAACTCGTCGTTGGGCGTGACATCGTTCTTCACGTCGCCCATCACCTGCGCGTAGCTGGCGCCTTGAGCCACCTTGTCGCAGATGCTGTGTCCGTAACCGACCGGATCGGTGCCGGCCGGCCAGTTGTATTGCCTGCGCACCGTCACGTCGTAGGTGTACTCGATCTCCGGTGCCGGCGCCGCGTGCACCCGCGCCACCACTGCAGGCGTGACGGCGCCGAACGCCGCGGCAGCCAGCAGCGCGGCAAGCACCATGCGGCGTTTCACGGCTGATGCCCGGGCATTATTTCGCCATTGATCGCTGATTTGGAATTGCCGCACGAAACCATTTCATTTCTCCTCGCCTGAAGTGACCGGCCGAGATCGAAAATTCTTCCCGACAGTCGCGATTGACAATCTTCATATCGCAACGAATACGAGTTCAGCGGCACTGCAGTGACTCGTCTCAGCACGCTACTGTGATGTCGAATGGCCGGGTGATGGGCGCAATCGAAGTGGGCTCGTAACCCAGGGCGTCGCCGGTGATGTGGTAGGTGGCATCGACCATGGCAATCGAGGCGGCGCCGTTCAGGTCGCGGTTGTAATTACCGGTGAAATTGTTCAGGTTGTGGATCTGCACGGACTCGACGAGAAGTTTCTTCGCGCTGGAGACCATGACCGTCGCTCCGGTGTCCTCATCACCCGTGGTGATCGTCGTCGACCACGCGATGTCCGTGCAGATCACCGCATCGGTGGTTCCCAGATCGCCGCCGTCGACGCTGAGGTGAGCCGTGCCGGGAGGCAAAGTGCCGCGTTTCGGCTTCGGCGGCGGACCCGACGAACATCCGGCTGATCCGCCGACCACCATGGCCGCCACAACGAGAGCCATCAGCAGCTTCCTCATCAGGCCCCTCCCAGCGCTCAGGCGTCACTCGGCGATCGCCTCGATCTGCTACGGAACCGGCTGACCGTAGACCGCGACAACGACGGTGCGGTCCAGGACGCTTTCGGTCCACACCCCCATCTGGCTGTTGGCGCAGTTGGACATGATGGCGAAGTAGTCAGGACGGTAGTACCAGTTGTTCATGATCTCGATACCGCTGATGGACAGCGCCGGGTTGATGGCCACCGTCTCGGCGACCGGCCCGCGGTAGCCTGCGGCCCGCGCCCGGTCCTGCACGGTTGAACCGTCTGAGCCGATGTCGCCGTCCAGATCCCGGTTCTGCAGCACGTCATCGGCGTGCTGAACCGCGGCCTGCTGCAGCTGGGGCTGGTAATTCACGTCGTTGGTGCAGCCGCCGGTGTGCTGAATGGTGTAGACCCCGGCGACGACGCTGTCGTTGAGCCGCTTGTAGTCCGCGCCGGCCGGCGGCACGGCGGTGACTGCGCCTAGGGCAACGGTCACGGCACACAGTCCGGCCAACTCCAGCAATACCGCCCGTCGCAGTACCGCTGCGCAACGCCGAGCTGTGCCACTCAGTGTCGTCATGCATCTCATCGTTACACAGAATTCGTGCGTAGATAAATTCAGCCGCATTTTATCTCGGCACAATCGGAATGGCGTCCCGTGTTCCACCTGTGGCTCGCAAAGTCTCGATGAACCCCGTGTCGGATGTTTCGTGGGATGGGCCACCGATTAATTCTCCGCAGCGTCGCGCAGCGCCGTGGAATGTGGTTCACTCCCCGACGAGTGTTGGGAGCTTGTAGAAATTCGGTTGCCACACCGACACGAAACAGCACAAGGGAGGTGGGCATGAGGGATCTGGCGACGCCGCTGCGGGCGCTGTGCGCTGTTGTGCTGGCAGTCGTCATGTGCGGGATCACGACGACGGCGGGTTCAACCGGGACGGCCAGGAGCGCGAACTACGAGACACTGCAGGTGCCCTCGGCGGCGATGGGTCGCGACATCCCGGTGGCGTTCCTGGCTGGCGGCCCGCACGCGGTCTATCTGCTCGACGCGTTCAACGCAGGCCCTGACGTCAGCAACTGGGTGACGGCGGGAAATGCGTTCAACACCTTGTCCGGCAAGGGCATCTCGGTGGCTGCACCGGCCGGCGGGGCGTACACGATGTACACCGACTGGGAGCAAGACGGCACCAGGCAGTGGGAGACTTTCCTGTCCAGCGAGCTGCCGAACTGGCTGGCCGCGAACAAGGGCCTGGCCCCCGGCGGTCACGGCGTCGTCGGCGCTGCTCAAGGTGGCTACGCGGCGGCCGCGCTGGCGACCTTCCACCCTGACCGGTTCCGCTACGCCGGATCGCTGTCAGGGTTTCTGGCACCCGAGCGAACCGGGGTTGACGGAGCCATCACCCAAGGCCTTCGGGACGGCGGTGGCGTCGACACCGTCAACATGTGGGGCGCGCCGCAGCTGGGCCGCTGGAAATGGCACTCCCCCAACCAGAACATCCAGCTACTGGCTGACAACAACACCCGGTTATGGGTCTACAGTCCGGTCAGCGGGGCTGCCAGTGACCCGGCTGCCATGATCGGGTTTCCGGAGATCGCCCAAGGCACCAACGCCACCTTCTACTCCCACTACCGAGAGGTCAACGGGCACAACGGCCACTTCGAGTTAGGTGGCGGCGGCGACAATGGTTGGGGCGCCTGGGGGTCGCAGCTTGCAGCGCTGTCCGGCGATCTTGCCGCCAACATCCGCTAGCGCGGAGATCACACCGGGTCGAACTGCGAGATCAGCCAATGGCCGCGCACTTTGTCCAGGGTGATGCGCACGCTGGAGGTGGTTTGAGTGGGCGCATCGTTGCCGATGGTCGTGGTCTGGTCGACGAAGACCAGCACGACGGCGTGATCTTCGGTTGCCGAAACCGAGGCAGCAGCAGGCACCTTCGCCACCGCCGTGATGTGCTGCTGTTTGGCGCCGGGCGCGACGACATCGCCGACCAGCTGTTTGTATTGTTCACGAAACCCGCCGGTCAGCCGGTCGGTAGCCGCCGCGAGATCCCGGTCCACGCTGTCAGACCCGTAGGACAGTATCGCGACCGTGCTGTCCGAGGCGACTTTCACCGACTCCGCGGCGGCGGTACGCGATGCTTGCACCGAACCGGCCACCCACTTGAAGTAACCGGCCGACAAGGCGAGGAGCAACGCCAGCACCGGCAAAACCCCATGCGCGAGAAGACGCGTACCGGAGAATCGGCCGCCCTCTTCGGCCGGCGGCTCGGTCGCTGCGGTGTCACCGGTTGTTTCGCCATCGTCAGCTGCCTCGGCGTCGTCGGCTGCGTCCGTGTCGTCGACCGCTTCTGTCTCGGCGACCGCATCGGTGTCGGCGACCACGTCGGAAGCGTCGGGCGAGCTGTTCTCTTCCTTCTCCGGTGGTGCTGGGTCGGCCTTGAAATCAGATTCGGCCTGCATTGCGGAACTCTTCCTCTGTGCAGTGGTGGCGGTCCGGTTGGTCACGGTACGAACTCGACATTGAACACCTTCGCGCCATCGTCCGTCTTCTGGACGTCGATCCGTAACCGCCAGTGGCGCGGCTCTTGTTCCGGGGCAACCGCAGTCGACGTCTTCACCGAGACCGCAAGGAGCGCCTGCGCTTGATCGCGGGTTTCGGTGAGTAGACCGGCTTCACTGACTGTGCCCTCCGACTTCGACTGCACCTGTTTGACGACCTCGACGAACGGGCCGGATCGTTTCAGGAAATCGTCCCGGAAGGCACCGGTCGCCGAGTCCAGGATCCGCTGAATATCGGCGTCGACCTCGGTGTAGCTGATAGTCGTGAGGTTGACCGCCGCCTGACGGGCGACCTGCAGGAACAGGTTGTGCCGGCTTTTCGTCTCGCGGGCTTGCTGAGCCCGGTAACCCTGCCAGCCGGCCGTCCCGGCCAAAACGACAACGGCTACCAACCCGGCCGCGATGGCCGGGCGGGTACCCGAAAACCAATGCCGTTTCTCGACATCCGGCACCGCCGCGCCCTGCGGTTCCGGCTCTGCGATGTCGATGTCGCTCTCCTCGGTGCCCTCAACGCCCGCACTGGGAGTCGCGTCATCGTTTACCTGCTGCTCGGCGGGATCAGCATGCTCTGCCATGTCCTGTTGCCTTTCGCGCTGTCGGCCAAATCCGACTGAGTGTAGGTACGTCCGTCGGGCCCGCGGTAATTGCCGGTGGCTGGGTCGTAGGGGATCACGGCGACCGACGGCGGCGCGTTGGGCCGCGCGGCCTCAACCGGTCCGGTCAGGGCGGGTGACGGGCCTCGGCCGGCCAGATCGGCCGACAGTCTCGGATCGGTACCCGGCGCGTACTGCGGCACGCCCTGCCCCGAGAGCGTCGCGTTGGGGTCGCCCTTCCAGTTGTATCCGTCGTTGAGGGGGACGTACGGCTCGTTGCTGTTGCACAACTCGACGGTCGCGGCCCGCTTTCCCGGCTTTTCCTCACACGGGGTGTTGCGTGCCCCACGGACATTGAGATCCGAGTCCTGCGGTACCCGACAGTACAACTCACCGGCAGGTCGCTCGGGATAGTCCTGATCGGAGGGTGAACGCTGCTGCTGAACCGGCAGGAATCCGGTGTTGCACGGTGGCGGCAGGTTGAGGTTGAGGTTGAAGTCGAGGTAAATGCCCTTGTAGTCCTGCTTGGCGAAGGCGTCCGGCAGGGCAATCGACGACATCACCGCGGTCCCTTGCGGAAAGAGGACGAGCAATTGCTCGATATCGTTTCGGTAGGTCACCGCGATATTACCGAGACTCACCAGATTGGCTAACAGCACCGGCAGATCCGGCGCTATCCGGTGGAACAGTGCTGTGCCCTCGTCCAGCGCTGGACCACCGACATTCAGCAGATCCGCGAACAGCGCGTCCCGAGCTTTGAACTGAGCCGTAATGGAGTTCACCCGCGCAGCCCAGATCGCGATCGAGTTTGTCGTCTGCACTTGCGCATTCAGCACCGGAGGTGCCTCATCGATCAACTGTGCCAACGGGTCGACGGTCTTACCACCCTCGATGCCCAGCGCCGTCGAACCGTCGATGATGCGCGACAGTTCGGGGCCCAGTCCAGCAACGGCTTTGGCTGATTCGTCGACGACGGTTCGCAGATTGTCGTGCGGGATCGCCTGCAGCGCTTTGTTGGTGGCGTCGAGCAGGAATCCGATGTCGACGGGAACTGACGCCCTCCCAGGGGAATGACATCCCCGTCCCGTAGCTTCTGACCGACAACTGCAGACGTGGTCGGGGGAGGCGTCAACTCAACGAACTGCTCACCGACGGCTGAGCGGCTGTGCACCGAGGCTGACACGTTGGACGGAATGGCAATGTCCGACTTCAGTTTCAGCACGGCCCGTACGCCGTCGCGGGTGACGTCGACCGACGTGACGGTGCCCACCTCGCTGCCGCGATAGTTCACCACCGACGAGGGGTACAGATTGCCGGAGGAGGAAAGCTCGACCGTTACGTTGTAGCGTCCGATTCCCATGAGTGCAGGCACCTGCACGAAGCCGAAAGCCATCACGCTGAAGGCGACTACGGTGACCGCTGTGAGGATGCTCAATTGTGTCCACACCCGACGGGACAAGCGCAGCGAGGCGGTGCGCGCCATGTCAGTACCCCCCGAAGTGGTAGGGGACGATCAACGGGTTGCCCGCGGTGTATGGGCTGGGCATCTGGCCGATCGTGCGCCCCCATTGCATTTCGAGCTCGGTCAGGTTCCCTTCGTACCTCGTCCCGGTGAAGATGCCGCTGTCGATCCGGCTCAACGTCAGGTCCACGACGAGGCTGATGTTGGCGAAGTCGCCGCGAAACCAGTTGGCCAGCTTACTTTTCACCCAGGGGAACGTGCTCAAGAAGTCGAGCCCCTTGGTCAACGAGGGACCGGCGTTGGCGAGTTCCCGGAGTGGCGGTGCGATGTCGCGCAGGTTGGTGACGAGCGCATCCTTGCTCTGGTTGATCGTCGACGTGGTGATCGCACTGAATTTGCCCACCGCGTCGATCGCATCCGCCAGTTTCCGCCGCGAATCGGCCAGCACGTCCAGCGCCTGCGGCCACGTCTTGAGCGCCTTTTCGACGGAATCGTCCTTGGCCGCAACCTGCCCAGCCAACGAGTTGAGGTTCTCGGTGGCGGCGATGATGTCGTCAGTCTGGTCGTTGAGCTGCGCAACGAAGGTGTCCAGTTGGGTGAGCAGGCTGCGCATCTCCTTCTCGCGCCCCGTCAGGGCTTTCGCGAACGCCTGGGTGATCTCCTGAAGTTGGCCCAGCCCACCGCCGTTCAGCAGAATCGCCACCGAGGCCAACGTCTGCTCGGTGGTCGGGTAGGTACTCGCCTTTGCCAGCGGGATCACCGAACCGTTGCGAAGTTCGCCGAGCGGTGGTTCGTCGGTAGGCGGGGCCAGTTCGATGTGCATGGACCCCAGCAAACTGGTCTGACCGACTCTGGCAACGCTGTTGGCCGGCAGATGGACGTCACCGTCGATGCGCATGGTGACCAGGGCATGCCAATCCTGGACCTCGATATTGGTCACGTTGCCGACGTTGACATCGGCCACCCGCACCCGGGTGTTCTGTTGAATGACAACCACGTCAGGCAGCTGCACCTGAATGGTGTAGGCCCCCTTTCCCGTGCCTGCGGTTCCGGGCAGCCTGAGGGTGTTGAGGCCCCGCCATTCACACCCCGGCACAGCGGATAGGCACGCCAGTGTCAGGACTGCGGCCAGGATCCGGCTCACGGCGAACCTCCCGGCGGGGGCGGCGCAGGCACCATCAGGCCCGAAAGCCCTTGGGTCGGATCAGCGGTTCGCGTGGTGACCGGCGGTGCGGCGTCGGCCGGCGGCAGCGCCTGCGGTGAGAACGGCGCGGGTGGCGCATCTGGAGGTGGAGGCAGATCCGGGTTCAGCCAGTTCTCGCTGTAGGTGAGCTCGTTCGGTCGCGCCGATGCGCCTACGAAAGGGTTGAAACCGAGTGGCGGGTAATTGTATTGACGATTCTTGATGATCGGGGCCAGATACTGGACGCACAGCTTCGACGACTGCTGCCACCCGGTGCGCGCGGCCGCCTGGATTGCGCTGCAGATGAACTGGACGGTGCTGGCGAAGTTGACCGGAGCCAAAATGCCCGATATCGCGCCTTGCGCGGGTTGATAGATGTTCACGAAGTTCTGGAACACCGTTGGCGTGCTGTGCAGAATTTGCTTGATGTCACCGCGGCTGTCGTTGAGCGCCGTGGTGACCGCGGTCAGATGGTCGAACGTGGTGCCGATGCTTTCCCGATTGCCAGCGACGAAGCCGCGCAGATCGTTCACCGCGCCGTCAAGACCCTGCAAAGCGTTGGCCACTTCGTTCGGCGAGTTGGTCAACACGGTGCTGATGTCGGCCAGGTTCACGTTGAACGCGGCAAGCAGATCACTACTCGAACTCAGGGCGGACACCAGCAACTGCAAGTTGCGCACGGTGCTGAAGATGTCCGTGCTGTGATCGCCGAGCGCCGAGACCGCCTCGGAGAGCTTGATGACCGTCTCGTGCGCCGTGTCACCTTCGCCGCGCAGGTTGGCCGCGGCGGTGTTGATGAATTCGCCCACCGGGCTGGTTCCGCCGGGCGCGGTGGGCTGAAGAGAATCGGTCAGCTTCTCCAACTGCTTGCGCAGATCGTCGAACTCGACGGGAACCGCGGTGCGGTTCTCGGGAATGGTGCCGTTGTTGGCCAGTTTCGGGCCGCCGGAGTACGCAGGGACCAGCTGGATCGCACGCGTGGTAACCAGTGATGGGTTCAAGATCGCCGCCTTGACGTCTGCAGGCAACGAGTACCGCGAATCGACCGTGAAGGTGACCTTCGCGGCGTTGGGCTGCGGGTCGATCTGCTCCACTGTCCCGACCGGGACGCCGAGGATGCGGATCTCGTCACCGGCGTAGAGACCGTTGGTGTTGGAAAAGTAAGCGACGTAGGTGTTCCGGGCGCCTTGCTTGCCCCACGGCGTTTCCAACACCGCGACCGCCAACACGAGCATGACGATCAAGCTGATACCGGTCACGATCCGCACGAGGCGCCGGCGTCTTGCGTGCCGCGCGCTATCCTCGGCGGATGTCGGATTGTCCTCAGACATCGATCAGTGACCCCCTTCCAGGCCTGCCGGCGGAGCCGGGGGTAACGGGGGTACCGGCGGGATGGACGGTGGAATGTCGGTAAGTGGACCGGGAGCCGGCGGCCCCGGCGGCGGTCCGCCCGGCGGCGGCGCCGGCAGCGGCGGCCGGTAGGGATAGCAGCCGGGGCCGGGCAGAGCCACCCCCGACGGGCCGCACTGATGGTCGTCCGGCTGGCCGGTGATCGCGTCCGGCAGTGAGCGATTCGGCGGACCGCCTTGCCCGGTGCGGGGATAGGGCAGCGGCAGCGGCGGCGTTCCGGGCTGGCCGACCGGCGGATCGACGAGTTGTGAGGGCAGCAGCACGTTGGGATCGAGCCCCAGGTCGGAGAACGCGGCGTCGATGAACGGCTGGGCGAATTGGCCCGGCAACAGATTGACCACCGAAGCTTTGAAGAAAGGGCCGGATCCCAACACTTCACCGAATGACATCGCATACCGCCGAAGCAGATACAACGTGCGTTGCAGTTCTCGCTTGCGGTTGTCCAGCACCCCCAGCACCCCGTTGAGTTTGTCGAGCGCCGGTTTCAGCTGAGTCCGGTTGTCCCCGATGACCGCGGAGATCTGCCGTGTTGCAGCGGTGACGTTGTTCATCAATGCGTCCACCGAACTTCGTTGCGTCAGCAGCTCCCGCAGCAGGGCGTTGGCGTTGATGATCAGCTTGGCGATCTCATCGCTGCGCTTTCCGAGCACCGCGGTGACCTTGTTCGCGTGGGCGAGCAGATCGCGCAGCTTCGCGTCGCGCGCGTCGAGGGTGTCGGAAAAGCGTGCCACTCCCTCGAGTGCGATCTTCAGGTCGGGTGGCGTGTCTTTGAAGGTGTCGGCCAGCGTGGTGAGCGACGAGGACAACTGGGTGGTGTCCAAAGCGCTGATCGTTGTGGTCAGGTCGCCCAGGGCCGTCGGCAAGTCGTATGGCGAGTGTGTCCGCTCGAGAGGGATAGGGCCGTTGAGCTTGCCGTCGCCTCGAGGGGTGAGCTCGAGCATTTTCGTGCCGAGCACCGTCTCGGTCTTGATCGCGGCCTCGGTCCGGTCTCCCACCGAGACATCGGAATCGACCGCGAAAGTCACCAGAACCTTCGTCCCTTCCAGCTCATAGCCGGTGACCCTGCCCACCGGCATGCCTGACACCCGCACTTCACCGCCGGACTTGATTCCGCCGGTGTCAGCGAAGTAGGCGGAGTAGTCCTTCGTGCCCTTGATGATCGGGATCTTGTTGTAGGAGAAGACCGCAACGACCAAGACGACGACGATGCCGATCCCGACCCCGCCGACTGCGAGCCGGTTGCGCTCGGCCAGCGGCTTGCTGTTGATCCGCTTCAGCTTGTTTTTGACTGCCCGGAAGGGTTTTGCGAAGTCAGTCATTTTTGGGTTTGCACCGCCCTGTCACCTGACTCACGAGCTTGACGAACACGGGCTGACCGCCTTGACCGTTGACTTTCAGGATCGCATCGCAAAGGTAGAAACCGAAGTAGTCGCCGTAGAGGCCGTTGCGGGCCAGCACCTGGTAGGCCTGGGGCAGCGTTTTGACGACATCGTCGAAGTAGTCGTGATCGGCCTCCACCTGTCCGGCGAATCGGTCGGTCTGCACCACGGCTTCTTTGATCGGCTGGCGGGCGGTGGACAGCAGGTCGGCAACAGATGCCGCCGCGGAATTGATGTAGGCGACTCCGTTGGTGATGTCGGTTCTGCGTTCGGACAGCGTCTGTGCCAGTTGCGACAACTTGTCCAGCCCGTCCGAAAACTGGTCGTCGTGAACGGCGAAGGAGCGGAGCACGACGTTCAGATTCGTGATCACATCACCGATGAGCTTGTCGCGGCCCGCGAGCGTCGACGTCAGTGCCGAGGTCTGGGCGAGCACCGACGAGATGGTGCCACCCTGTCCCTGGAACACCCTGAGCAGTTGACCGGACAGTGCATTGACCTGATCGGGATCCAAAGCCCGGAACAGCGGACGGAAACCACCGATCAGCGCATCGACATCCAGCGCGGGTGATGTCCGCGCCAGCGGAATAGTGCTGCCGGGATGCAGCTTTTGTGTCGTGCCCGGCCCATCCTCGAGGGACAGGTAGCGGTCGCCGATCAAGTTCTCGTAACGCACCGCCGCCTTGGTGCCGTCGGTGAGCGTCAGCCCCTTGTCGATGTCGAAGGAAACGGTGACGGTGCCGTTTTTGTTCAGCTTGAGATTGCTTACCTTGCCGACCTCGACGCCGGCAATGCGGACGAAGTTCCCGCCCTTCAGGCCTGACACGTTGGTGAACACCGCGTTGAAGTTGGCGCGTGATTCGAATCGGAACTGCCCGAACACCGTGACCAGAACGAAGACGAAGGCGAGGCACACCACACTGAACAGTCCCACGCGTATGGCAACGCCCACGAGTTTACGTCTCATCAAGTGGCCCTTGGTGTCTTGGCGGTCACGGTGCTGGTGCGGCAGGCGGCGGAACCGCTTCCGGCGCAGGCACGGTCTGCGGTGCGTTGTAGGGCGGCGCCCCCGGGTAGGGCGGCGGTGGGCCGGGTGCCGGACCACCGGGATAGCGGATTCTCGGCGGCTCGGGCGTGCCTTTGGTGACCGGGAAGTAGTTGTTGTAGCCGGGAAAGCCGATGCCGGGATTGGGCCGCAGATCCAGGCCGGTTCCGAACCCGGTGTCGGTGACCAGATACTTCACCGGGAAGTTCTTACTCACGTCGGGTAGCGAGCCGCAACCCGGCCGGCCACCGGGCCCACCCTTCGCGTTGACCTTGGGCAGGTTGTCGGGGTAGCGGTAAGGATCGTCGCCGAACAGCAGCGCTGAGTCCATGATCACTGATTTACCGTTGCCGCCCAACGAATCCCTGCCGCCGTGGTCGAGGAACCACTGCGCGCCCTGAAACAGGCAGGTGTACTCCGGCGAATACTTGAGCAGCAGATCAAAAGTCGGCACCAGGGTGGTCAACGCGCCCACCAGATTCTTCTGGTTCGGCCCGAGCGTGTTGATGCCCGCACCGGAAAAACCGATCGCCGACAACAGCAGTTCATCGAGGGCCTTCGAGTTCGTGCTGATCGTGGTGCTGGTGGTCGAGAACGAATCCAAAATCGACAGCAGGTCCTGCGCGGCAGCCGAATACGCAGCCGTGGTCTTGCCGAACAATTGGAAATTCTTCCGAATGGTCGGCATCCTCGGGTTGACAGCAAGCAGCACGTTATTCGCGCCTGTGATTGCCTCCCCGATGCGATCCCCCTTGCCGCGCACGGCTTCACCCACCGCGGAGAGAACCCCGTTCAGCTTCGCCGGATCAATCGCGCGGACCACTGCCTCCAAGTTCTGGAACACGGTGTTGACCTCGACGGTCACGTTGCGCGACCGCACCACCGCGCCCGGCGAAAGCGGTGTGGCGCTGCGCGCGGCCGGAACGATGAGCTCCACGTACTTTGCGCCGAAGGCGGTGGTCGACCTGATTTCCGCTTCGACATTGCTTGGCAGGTAGCGAAAGTCGGTCGGGTTGATTTTCAGTTTCAGGCTGGAGTAATCGCTTCCGGCCGACCGTGACTCGGCGTCGATGGAGTCGACCTCACCGATCTCGACGCCGCGCAGCTTCACCTTCGCGCCGTCTTCCATGACCAGACCGGACCGGTTGGAGATCAGCGTGAGCGGTACGGTTTCGTCCAGCGTCCCGGAGAACAGCATCGCGGTCAAAATGCTGATCGACACGATGATCAGCAGCAGAACGGGCGACCACCAGATCGGATCGATCCGCGCCCTTTTGTTCCCGTTGCTCATCGCTGCTATCCCGACAGGTGGAAGTTGCCGGAGTGACCGTAGACCGAGAGCGTGATGGTCAGCAGGATGAAGACCCCCGCGGTGATGGAGCTGCGCGTGGCCCGACCGACCGCCTCGCCGACGCCGGCCGGGCCGCCGGTCGCGTTGTACCCGTAATAGGTGTGCACCGACATCACCGCTGCAGCCATGCCCAGCGCCTCGACGAACGACCACAGCAGATCAGTCGGATGCAGGAAGCTGGAGAAGTAGTGGTCGTACACGCCTTTCGACTGCTCGTAGATGACCGTCGTACCGAATCGGGTCGCCAAGAACCCCATCAGCATTGCGACGGTGTAGATCGGGATGACCGCGACGACTCCGGCAACGATGCGGGTGGACGCCAGGTAGGTGACCGCCCGGATGCTCATCGATTCCAGCGCGTCGACCTCCTCGTTGATGCGCATCGCCCCGAGTTGTGCGGTTGCGCCGGCACCGATGGTGGCCGCCAGCGCCACCCCTGCGGTTGCCGGCACAATGAAGCGGACGTTGAGAAAGGCGCCGAGGAAACCGGTGAGGGCTTCGATCCCGACGTTTTCCAATGTGTTGTAGCCCTGCACGGCAATCAGCGCGCCAGTTGTCAGCGTCAAGAATCCGACGATGACTACCGTGCCGCCGATGACGGCCAGCGCGCCACTGCCCAGCCCCATCACGGCGATCAACCTCAGGACTTCGCCCGGGTATCGCCGGACGGCATCAGGCGTGGATGCCAGCGCGCTGCCGTAGAACGCGGTCTGCTCGCCCAGTCTGCGGATGCTGTCGACTAGCTTGTGCCACGTTTCGCTGCCAGGGACGGATATGTCGGGTTCCGCCCTGTTAAGCGTCCGCGCGGCGAACTTGCGCAGGGAGCTGCTGCCTTGCTCGGACTTGGCCCATTGCGGCCCGTTCTGATCGCCGGTCTTCTCCGACGTCTGCGATTCCTCTTCCCGAGTCGCTTGGCTCGTCACGACGGGGCCACCTTCACGCCGAACGCGGTGGCCAGGATGTTGATCAAGAACAGCGCCATGAAGGCGAACACCACGGTTTCGTTGACCGCGTCGCCCACCGCGGTCGCGCCGCCGCCGACCGATAGGCCCTTAAAACAGGCGATCAGGCCTGCCGACAGACCGAACAGCGCAGCCTTGACCAGCGAGACGACGACCTGCGGCAGTCCAGTCAGCAGCGTCATGCCGGCGACGAAAGCGCCCGGGGTGACGTTCTGGACGTACACCACGAAGAAGTAGCTGCCGAAGAGCCCGACGACCGCGACGACCGAATAGAGCATCAGGGCAACGAAGGTCGAGGCGATGACCCGGGGCACCACGAGAGCGTTGATCGGGTTAATGCCGATCACCTTCATTGCGTCTATTTCCTCGCGGATCGTCCGGGCGCCCAGGTCGGCGCACATCGCGGTGGCCGCCGCGCCGGAGACGACGATGGCGGTGACCACTGGACCCACCTGGGTGACCGATGCCAGCGCCGCACCGGAACCCGACAGGTCGCCGGCGCCGACCTCGATCAGCACGATGTTCAGCGTGAACACGATGAGCACCGTGTAGGGAATGGAAAGCACGACGGTCGGGACGATCGACACCCGGGCCACGAACCAGATCTGCTCGAGCAACTCCCGCGCGGCGAAGGGTCGGCGAAACATGGCGCCGAAGGTCTCACCGGCCAGGACGAAGAAATCGCCCGCCGCGACGGCGGGCTTCGACCATTGGATGCCGGTCACGACAGCCGTCCCGGTGCCCGCCGCGACCACGGCCACGGCCACGGCCACGGCGGATGATCTTCGGGTCGCAAGTGAACTCCTATCGTCGGCAGAAAAGCTGTTGAGCGCTATCGGTCGAGAGTCAGACGCACAGCGCTGACGTGATCGGCTCGTCGCGCCGGTGATCGAGGTGACTCATCGCGCTCCTCTGTCGGTCGATAAGAAAATCGGGCGGACACTACCAAGCTTCTGCGACGCCGGCCTGCCCACGCGGCAGCGGCGCCTCGCGGTAAAAGCACAGACAGAACACGGCGCAATCTACGGGCTTTGCGCAGTTCACCTGAGGTTTGGAATCAACCAGAGGGAATATCGCCGCTTTCCAGCGCGCTTTAGCGCCGTTTTCGCACTGGTGCAGTCGGCATTGTCACCGGCCAGTGTTCGGCACTGTGAATACCGTCATCGCAGGATGAAGTGTCCACCGGCCTCGGCCAGCAAAACGCCGGTTCGCCACCAGATCAGCGTCACGAACAACAGCAGAGCGGCGCCGGTCGCGACGATCTGGACGAGGTCGCGGCGGTCTCGCGGGGCGTTGACGTACGCCGAGGTGATCACCGTCCCGCTGACCAATCCGCCCAGATGGGCCTGCCAGCTGATCGACTGCGAACTGATCAGCGGCACCACGAGGTTGAAAGCCAGGTTGACCACGATCACCGCGACCACCCAGCGGTAGTCCAGTTCGAGGCGCCGCAGTATCACCAAGGTGGCACCGAACAAGCCGAAGATGGCGCCGGACGCGCCCGCCGTCGCAGAGTTCAAGGGGGTGAGCAGATACACGAGTACGGAGCCGCCGAGCGCGCTCAACGCATACAGCACGCTGAACCGCAACCTGCCCAGCCACATCTCCAGCGGCGGGCCCACGACGTAGAGCGCCCACATGTTCAGCACCAAGTGAGTCAGGCCGTAGTGGAGAAAGGCTGAGGTCGCCAGGCGGTACAGCTGGCCGTCGGCCACCGCCGGCGGCCAAAGCGTGAGGTGGCTTTCCAGTCCGACCGACGCTGACTGCAGGATGAACGCTGCGACGTTGATCCCGATGAGTGCGTAGGTGACGACCGGTGCGCCCGAGCGCAGCCGCCCGCCAAAATGGGTACGTGCCTGCGGCGCCGTCCTGCGGTCAGCACGAACACATTCCACACATTGCTGGCCGACGGTGGCGTCCCGCATGCACTCCGGGCAGATGTACCGCTCACAGCGCGTGCAGCTGACATAGGTCGTGCGGTCGGGGTGCCGGTAACACGCCGGCGTCTGCGGAGTAGCTGCGTTGGTCATACCGGTTTGGCCGTCAGGCGTATTCCAGGTCGGCAACGGCCTGCGCTTCTCGCCGAGCGTGCGGCTGGCCGCATGCTCGAGTTCGAAAGTGAAGCTGGCCGCCCGTTGGACGCCAGCGCCGACAGCAGGTTCTCCATCATGGTCAGGCCATCCTCTCCGAACCAGGCCGTCAACAGGCTTGAGTGTGGCAGACCATCGGATTGGCCGGCTCGGGTCGGGGTTAGCCGCTGATCCGTTGCGGGTATCCGCCGGCATGACTGACATCGTCGACCGTTTCGTCGCCGCGCTGGGTGACTTGCACAGCAATCGGGATGCTGATCCGCTGGTCGAGCTTTTCGCGGAGCACGCGACACTGCGCAAGCTTGGTATGCCACACGAGGAGCGCGGCAAGGAAGGTGCGCGTCAGTTCTGGCTTCAGTACCGCGACGTCTTCGGCGACGTCGATTCAAAATTCCAGCACGTCGCGCGCAGTGACGGTATCGCCTTTCTGGAGTGGACGTCGGCGGGAACGCTGCGCAACGGCGTCGACTTCAGCTACGAGGGCGTCAGCGTGCTGGAGGTCCGTGGAGACACCATTGACTCTTTCCGGACCTATTACGACACCGCCGCGTTCCTTGGTCCGCATCTATGAAATGCCCCGGGCGGCAACGGCATTGACGCCGAATATCGGTAGGGTGACCGGGGCAAGGTTCGCAGGCCCGCACTGGCTGAAGGTTTCAATCACCCGAAACTGGTGAACCTGTGCGTCGTAGCGTTGGCTGCAGGGCCGATTCGTTACTCAGCAAGCATCGTGATCGTCTTCGGCAACTTTGCTCGGTTGATACCACGTGTGCACGATTCAAGGGAGATTTTTCATGTCCGCACGTAACACCATCATTCGTTCACTTCATGATCTCGGCGCCGCCGCGTGGTTCGGCGGATCCCTGATGGGCGCGGTGGGGCTCAACGGCGCCGCCGCTGCGGTCCGCGAGCCGCAGGACCGGGGCCGGGTCGCGTCCGCGGGCTGGGCAAAGTGGAGCCCGGTCAACGCCGCGGCGATCGGTGCCCACCTCATCGGCGGTGCTGGGATCTTGCTGGCGAACCGCGGTCGGGCGAAGTATCAAACCGGCGTCCGGGCGAACACCGTGGCCAAGCTCGCCGTGACCGGGGCGGCCCTCGGTGCGACCGCTTGGAGCGGGGCGCTGGGCGGCAAGATCGCGCAGAGCAACGAGCAGACCGCACAAGGAGCGACCGAGCCGGCTCCGCAGACACCCCCGGACGTCGCCACAGCACAACAGCAGCTGAAGTACCTGCAGTGGGCGCTACCGGTCTTGACTGGCGCGATCCTGGTGCTGGGCGCTCAGCAAGGTGAACAGCAGCGCCCGAGGGAGATCGTGTCCGGTCTCGGCGCCACCCTGGCTCGGCGAGCACACCACTGAGCGCCCTCGGCGGCGCAGGCACACATAATCCGTGCGAGGCTAATGAGGACTATTGATGGATAGTGCAACACGCCGTCGGTTGGCGCTGGCGTAACGACCTGCTTGAAGGGTTGATCAGAATGAACGTGCCGGGTGTAAACGGTGTTGTCCGTGGACTGACCGGCCAGGCGGTGCAGGCGTTGCGCGTCGGAGCGCACGGTGCCGCAGACGCCGCCGGCGCGATGCAAACGCTGGTCGACCCGGTGGCCCGGTCGGTAGGCCAGGCGACCGGGCGGATGCTGGGCCGGAACACGGGTGACGGCCCCGCGGCACATGTGCTTCCGCCGGTGCGGTGGCAAAGCGGGCAGCGGGTGCATCTGGACCTCGACTCGCTGCTGCCCTTTCCCCGCTGGCACCAGCACGCGACGCAACTCGAAGAGCCGGTCCGTCAAATTTCCGGTGTAAACAGCGCCCACGTCGAGGGGGCGTTGGGCCGGCTGGTCATTCAACTGGACGAGCACGCCGACGACGACCACGTCCTCGACGAGGTCCGGGCCGCGGTCGCGGCGGTCGCCGACGAGGTGTCCTCGACAGGGGTGGAATCCGCGCCCCGCACCGCGCCGTTCGCCGACCCAGGTAATCCGCTGGCGCTGGCGGTGCCGCTGACCGCAGCGGCAATGGACGTTGTGGCGGTCGGCGTTGCCGTCACCGGCTGGTTCGGCCGGCTGCCCGCCGGACCCAAAGCCGCCCGGGCCGCATCGTCACTGCTCAGCAATCAGCCGCGGCTGGTGTCAATGCTGGAATCTCGGCTGGGTCGGGTGGGCACCGACCTCACGTTGGCCGCTTCGATGGCGATCACCAACGGGCTGACGCAAGTCGCCAGTACGCCGCTGCTCGACCTCGCGCAACGCGGCTTCCAGCTTTCTGAGGCGTCGGCGCATCGCGAAGTGTGGCGGCGGCGGGAACGTGAGTTGGCAACTCCCAAGCGGCCGCAGGCTCCGGTCGTCCCGGTGATCTCGTCGGCCGGCGCGAAGGCGGCAGCCGCCGGCGAGGCATCGCACGTGGTGGTCGACGGAGCCGTCGACGCCGCCATCGACACCGCAAAGGGCGCTAGCGCCGGCCCGGTCGAGGAGTACGTGGATCAGGCCGCCAACGGTGCATTGGTCGCCGCCGCCGGCGCCCTGCTCGGTGGGGGAGGCGCCGAGGAGGCCGCCGGTGCGGTGCTGGCTGCGGCGCCCAAAGCAGCGACTATGGGCCGGCAGACCTTCGCCGCGGTGCTGGGGCGCGGGCTGGCCAACGCCGGGCAACTGGTCCTCGACCCGGGCGCGCTGCGCCGGCTGGACCGCATCAAAGTCGTCGTCATCGACGGAGCTGCGCTGCGGGGCGACGCCCGCGCCGTGCTGCATGCGCGCGGAGAATTACCCGGCTGGGACGACGACCGGGTGTACGAAGTCGCCGACGCGTTACTGCATGGCGAGCAGGCACCCGAGCCGGACCCGGACGAGTTGCCGGCGACCGGGGCACGGCTGCGCTGGGTCCGCGCGGCACCGTCGGCTGCGCCGGCGCAGGGCCTTGAACGTGCCGACCTGGTGGTAGATGGCGAGCAGGTAGGCAGCGTCGATGTGGCCTGGGAGGTCGACCCGTATGCGGTTCCGCTGCTGCAGACCGCGCACCGGACCGGGGCCCGGGTGGTGCTGCGGCACGTCGCCGGCACCGATGATCTTGCCGCCAGCGTCGGGGCGGCGCATGCAGCCGGGACACCGCTGCTCAAGCTGGTGCGTGAGCTGCGTTCGGATCGCGGACCGGTGCTGCTGATCACCGCACTGCACCGGGACTTCGCCTCGACGGACACCCTCGCGGCGCTGGCGGTGGCCGACGTCGGAGTGGCGCTGGACGATCCGCAGGCCGCGACACCCTGGACGGCGGACATCATCACCGGCACCGACCTCGCCGCGGCGGTGCGGATCCTGTCGGCGCTGCCGGCCGCCCGGCAGGCCAGTGAGTCGGCGGTGCGCCTGGCCAAGGGCGGTACCACGCTGGCCGGTCTGCTGCTGGTGACGGGTGACCCCAGCAGACCCGGCAATGCGCTGTCCGCCCGGCGTTGGTTCAATCCGGTGAACGCGGCCGCCGCGAGCGCACTGTTGTCCGGTGCGCTGTCCGCCGCCAACGTGCTGCGGCGGCCCGATCCCAGTCCGCAGCCGCTGACCGCCTGGCACGCGCTCGACCCCGAGATCGTCTACTCGCGGTTGACCGGCGGTGCCCGCCCGCTGGCGGTCGACTCCGAGACCTCGGCGTGGCGGCAACGACTCGAAGACCTGTCCTACAGCCCGGTGATGTCGCCGCTGCGTGGACCGGCCCAGCGAGTGGGGCGGTTGTTAAGCGCCACCCGGGCCGAGCTGGCCGATCCACTGACCCCGATACTCGCCGTCGGCGCGGCGGCTTCGGCGATCGTCGGCAGCAACGTCGACGCGCTGCTGGTCGCGGGCGTGATGATGGCCAACGCGGTCACCGGTGGCGCGCAACGTTTGCGGGCCGACGCCGCAGCCGCCGAACTGTTCGCCGAGCAGGACCAGCTGGCACGCCGCGTCGTCGTCCCGGTGGTCGCCACCACGCGGCGCCGGCTCGAGGCGGCCCGCCGAGCCGAACGCACGGTGACCATCACCGCCAGTTCGTTGCGTCCCGGGGACGTCATTGACCTGGCGGCGCCCGACGTGGTGCCCGCCGACGCGCGGCTGCTGGTGGCTGACGATCTCGAGGTCGACGAATCGCTGCTCACCGGCGAGTCGCTGCCAGTGGACAAGCAGGTGGAACCGGTAGCCGCCGCCGACCCGGAACGCGCCAGCATGCTCTTCGAGGGCAGCACCATCGTCGCAGGAAGTGCGCGCGCCATCGTCGTCGCGACCGGTAGTGCTACCGCTGCGCAACGCGCTATTGCGGCCGTCGCTGACGTCGAGTCGGGCGCCGGCGTCCAGGCGCGGCTTCGAGAGCTGACCAACAAGGTCCTTCCGCTCACACTGGCCGGTGGGGCCACGGTGACCGGGTTGGCGATGCTGCGTCGCGCACCACTGCGGCAGGCCGTTGCCGACGGCGTCGCGATCGCGGTGGCCGCCGTGCCGGAAGGTCTGCCACTGGTAGCCACGCTCGCGCAGCTTGCCGCCGCGCAACGCCTGACCCGGCGCGGTGTGTTGGTCCGGGCCCCGCGGACCATCGAGGCGTTGGGTCGGGTCGAGACGATCTGCTTCGACAAAACCGGCACCCTCACCGAGAACCGGCTGCGGGTTGTCCGCGCGGTACCCGCAGGTGCCGATCCGGCGGGCCCGCTGCCCGGCGCCGACGATCCGGTCGCCGCCGACGTGCTGCGCGCGGCCGCACGGGCCTGCCCGCGGCCACAGGACGGGCAAGGCCACGCGCACGCCACCGACGAGGCCATCCTCAGCGCCGCCAGCTCGGCGCTCGGGCCGCACGACCCGGAGTGGACCACGCTCGCCGAAGTACCCTTTGAGTCCAGTCGCGGCTTTGCCGCCGCGATCGGCACAGCGAAGTCGGACGCCAAGGCGCCGACGCTGATGCTCAAGGGCGCGCCGGAGGAGATCTTGCCGCGGTGCCGGTTCGCCGATCCGCAGGCCGACCGCGAGCGAGCCGAGTCGCTGGTGCAAAGTCTGGCCGAGCAGGGCCTGCGGGTGCTGGCGGTGGCGCGACGCGGCTGGGAGGACGACCCGACCGACGAGGAAGAAACCGACGCCGACAGCGTCGACGCCGCCGCACAGGACCTGGAGCTGATCGGTTACATCGGGCTGGCGGACACCGCCCGCCCGTCGGCGCGGCCGCTGATCGAGGCGCTGCACCAGGCCGGCCGCCAGGTCGTGCTGATCACCGGCGACCACCCCGTCACCGCCCGGGCGATCGCCCGCCAGCTCGGCCTGCCGGCCGACGTGCAGGTGATCACTGGTGCCGAGTTCGCCGCGCTCGACGAAGAGGCCTGCACCAGGTTGGCCGCCGACGTGCAGGTCTTCGCCCGGGTCAGCCCGGAACAGAAAGTTCAGGTGGTCGCGTCGCTGCAGCGCTGCGGACGGGTGACGGCGATGGTGGGTGACGGCGCCAACGACGCCGCGGCGATCCGGATGGCCGACGTCGGCATCGGTGTCAGCGGCCGCGGCTCGTCAGCGGCCCGCAGCGCCGCGGACCTGGTCTTGACCGAAGACGACCTGAGCGCGCTGCTGGATGCGCTGGTGGAAGGTCGCAGCATGTGGAGCGCGGTGCGCGACGCGTTGACCATCCTGGTCGGCGGCAACATCGGCGAAGTCATCTTCACCATCCTGGGCACCGCATTGGGCACCGGCCGGGCACCCGTGGGAACCCGCCAACTGCTGCTGGTGAACCTGCTCACCGACATGTTCCCGGCCCTGGCCGTCGCTGTGACCCCGCAGATCCCGGAACCAGAGGAGGACCCCGACCAGACCGAAGAAGAGGTCGAAGCCGCCCGTCGCGAGTACCAACGCGCGGTGCTGTCCGAGCCGACGCCGTCGCTCGATGCGCCACTGATGCGCCAGATCGCCACCCGGGGCGTCGTCACCGCGGCCGGGGCGACCGCGGCCTGGGCGGTGGGGCGCTGGACGCCGGGCACGCAGCGACGGACCGCCACCATGGGCTTGACCGCACTGGTGAGCACCCAGCTGGCGCAGACGCTGCTGACCCGCCGGCACAGCCCACTGGTAGTCGCCACCGCGCTGGGCAGCGCGGCCGTGCTGGTGGCGATCGTGCAGACGCCGGGCGTCAGCCACTTCTTCGGCTGCACACCATTGGGTCCGGTCGCCTGGACGAGCGTGGTCGGCGCAACGGCGGCAGCCACCGCGGTTTCGGTGATCGCGCCGAACTGGCTGATCAAGACCACCGAGGATGCGGTGCCGGTCGGCGAGGTCGACCTCGCATCGGCCGTCAACGGAGACAGGCCTGACCGCGTCCCATTGTTGCGGGTCGTCGAGCCGGTAGATTCGCCGGTTTAACGGCTGGCCGGCAGTTACGTCGGCAGCTCGCGTCGCACGACCTTGCCGGCCGGATTGCGGGGGATGCTCTCGACGATGTGGACGTCTCGGGGCTGTTCGAACCGGGACACCCTGGGCTTCAAATACTCGTGCACCGCGGTGTCGTCGATCCCGCTGTCGGGTCTCGGTACGACGAAGACCGCCAGTCGCTGACCGAATCGCTCGTCCGGGACGCCGATGACCGCGGTGTCGGTGATGTCGGGGTGCTCGGCCAGCGCGTTCTCCACCGCGCGCGGATACACGTTCTCGCCACCGGAGACGATCATGTCGTCTTCCCGGCCGACGATGAACAGCCGGCCGGACCGGTCGAAATACCCCAGGTCGCCGGTGCTGGTCATGTTGTCGGCGACTTTCTTGACGTCTTGGGACGCGCCGCCGGTGTATCCCTCGAAGGTCAGCTCGCCGCCGACGAAGACGCGACCGGTCTCGTCCGGCCCGACTGGGGCGCCGCGTTCGTCGAGGATGCGGACCCGGCACCCGGCGCTGGGCCGCCCTACCGTTTCGGGGAATTTGCGCAGTTCAGCCGGCGTGGCCAGCGCTCCGATGCCGACTTCGGTCGATCCGTAGCCGTTGTAGAGGACGTCGCCGTAACTGTCCATGAACCGTTGAGCCAAGGCTCGGGTCGAGCCGGTCACCGCTGGACAGCACCGTTTTCAGCGCCGGCAGCGGGTTGCGTGCCCGGACGGTGTCCGGCAGGTCCAGGATTCTGGACAGCATGATCGGGACGGCGGTCATCGCATCAGCGCGGTGCAGGGACGCTTGCGCCAGCACCGCCTCCGGATCGAAGCGCCGATGCGTCAGTAGCGTCCCGCCCAGGCCGACGGTGAGGATCGTCATGCCCAGTCCCAGACCGTGAAACATCGGCACCGCGATGGCGTTGCGTAATCCTGCGCGCAGCCTGGTTCGATCGAGGATGGTGAGCCCGATGCCGACCACCCCGGTGTTGACCCGCGGGGCACGGGGCACCCCTTTGGGCTTTCCGGTCGTGCCCGACGTCAGCAGAATGATCCGTCCGGCCGGCGCCACTTGAGGTCGGGCAGCGCCAGGTCGGGTCTCGTCGACGGCGGCCGGGTGCAGCACCGCGATCGATTCGTCGGCGGCGCTGACCCGCTCGTCGAATTCCGGTTCGCAAACCACCGTCGCGATGTCGTGAGCGTCCAGCGCGGAGGCCAGCGCATCGGTGCGGAACTCGGTGTTGATCAGCACCACGTCGGCACCGACCGAAGCGGCGCCGAACAGCGCCTCGACGAAGGCGCGGCCGTTCCGGCACAACACCCCGATGGCGTCACCCGGTTTCACCCCTCGGCGGCCCAGGTCAGCGGCGAGTGCCTCGGCCCTTGCTTGTAGTTCGCGGTAGCTGATCACCCCGTCGTCATCGATCACCGCGGCCCGGTTCGGCCAGCGGGCGGCGCTGATCGCCAACAGGGTGAACGGGTTGGTGCCACCCCGGATGGCCTCGCGCGCCAGTCGCAGCGTCGCCGCCGGTCCGGGGACGCTGAGTATTCGGGAGCGCAGCACCGCGCGGCCTGCCACTGCGACTGTGCCGAGCAGCGTCATCACCGATCCGCCCCGGAGTCGAGCACATGGCGTTGCCAGAGCCGCGCGGCCCGATCCGCGGGACCGGCCAACAACACCGAGGCCACTTCGGCGGCGAAGGTCCAGGGCGGCGCGATGGTGCGGGGCCGTTCGACGACCGCTCGGGCGATGACGTCGGCGGCCTCATCCGCCGTCAAGCCCGGCAGGCGGCCGAGCATCGGGCTGGGCTCGATCATCCTGGTGCGGATCAGGCCGAAGTAGATGGAGGTCACGTCCACACCGTCAGCGTGCAATTCCGGTGCGACGCTGCGCAACCAGCGGTCAAATGCCCCCTTCGACGCCTGGTAGGCGCCCCACTGCGGGCCGGGCGGCACCCGCACGCCGACGCTGGAGACGTTGACGATGTGCCCGCCGCCTGCAGCCCGCATCGCCGGCAGTACGCCGAGCAGCAGCCGGATGGGCCCTAGGTAGTTCACATCGATGGTGCGCTGGAAGTCGTGCGGCCGGTCGTATTGGTGATGCAGGGGGCGGCGCAGCGACTTGCCGGCGTTGTTCACCACGATGTCCAGTGCGCCGTGCCGGTCGGTGAGCTTGTGCACCAGTGCGCTCACGGCGTCCTGGTCGGTGAGGTCGGCCGGGTAGGCGAGCGCCCGCCCCCCGCCGGCCCTGATAGCGGCGGTGAGGTCGTCGAGTCTGTCCGCTGACCGGGCGACCGTGAGCACCGAGGCCCCGGCCGCGGCCAGCGCGCGAGCGGTCGCCTCACCGACCCCGTAAGAAGCCCCGGTGACGAGCACCGTCTTGCCGGACACGGCGGCGCGCAGCCGGTCGGGATCGGTGCTGCCCCGGGGGTTGGCGACCTTGCCGATCGCATGCACTGCCAGATTCATCGCGCGGCCTCGCTTACTGGTGCTCATCTTGAATCGTTCTACCCGAAGTGGCAGGCAGCCCGACACCGGTTCGGCGGGTCTGGTCAGCGGCGTCAGTCCCGAATGAAGCCTTTGTTGCGCATCAGGAAGTCCGCCAAAAATCCGTCGTGCGGTATCTCCGGCGCCTCGTGATAGCTGCGGTGGCGGCCGCAGTAGACGTTGGCCACCGTGGAGTCGGCCAACAGCTGGTCGATCAGAGCGTCGTCGTCGGTGAAGGCACTGACGACCAGGGACTGCCGCAACGGCGCAATGCCATCGGCTCGGGACCACCCGGAGACCCATACGCACGGGAACGGCAACTCGACGTTGAGCTTGTCGACGTCCGGCGCACCCAGCAGGTGCACTGCCGGGCGCAGCGCGGCAGAGCCGTCACCGAGGTCGGCGACCACCTGATCGGCTCCCAGCACGATCGTCGTTCCGGCCGCCTTGGCCGCCAGGTACTGCGCGAGCGTCTGCGCTTTGTCCAGGCTCTGGGTGGGCAGGACTGCTCGTTCGTCGGTAGCGGGATAGGGCTTCAGGGCGGACAGCCGTCCGGCGATCGCCGACGCCAGCGGGGCGGGATCTCCTTCGTAGAGCACGGCGGTGGTGTTGACGCAAGCCATCCCGGCGAGGTCGGCGATCGAGTCGACGATGATGTCCAGATGTTCCCGCCAATCCTGGTCGGCGGTGATCAACGTCTTCGCGCGGCCCGGACCGTTGGCGAACACGGTCGGGTCGGTGGCGTACTTGTCGACGACGCTTTGATCCCCGTACACCATGGCAAGGTCGGCCGCGTTGATCACCGCGTCGGCTCCGCGATGATCGGTGGGCAGGTACGTGACGTCTTCGGGACGGAACCCCGCCACCTGCAGGGCCAGGATCAGCCGCTGCGCCGTGAACGGTTCCCGTCGCGACGGACGGACGGCTATCCGGTAGCCCAGCGCGAGTGCTTGCGGCCACAGCGCGTGGACACCGGGGCTGTTGCCGGCGGCGTGCACGGCGAACACCTCGCCGCGCCGGGCCCATACCGCGCCGCCATGACGGATGCGTTCGTCGCGCCAATTCAACGTCGAGCCGGCCGGTTGAGCCGGTCGCACGCCATCCCAGGCCGCGCCGACGGATTCGCTCACCCGCGCGGCGGCGGCACGAGTCACCCTGATCGGCAGCCCGGACACCCCGCTGGCCAGCTCCACATAGGTCGGGAAGTCCAGGCCGGCGATGACCGCGGTGGTGAACGCCTCGGCAGCGGCCGCCAACCCGGCTCGGCGCTGCGCGACGGGCAGCGGCCGTGCGTGACGTTGCGCGGTGATGGTCCGCGAAACGTACAGCGGTGGCACCAGGCTGAGCTCGGCGACCGTTTCTCCGGCAACGGTGGTGACGGCCTCGCGGCTGCGTGTCCGGTACGGTGCGCCCGGGCCCAGCGCGTCGATGCAACCCAGATCCGTTGCAGCAGGGCCTCGTTCGGGCGCCACCGTCAGTACACCCCTTCGATGACGGCTTCCCCGTCGAAGATGTTCACCGGTCGCACGGCACAAACCGAATCGCCGATCTGGGTTGCCGGCCCAGGCCGCCGGATCGCCAGGTCGCGTTCTAGGTTGTTCGGGATGAACATCCCTTTGCTGATGTGGTTCATCACCACTTGGCCCGACTCGCCGTACGGCACTTGATCTCCGGTGTCGGGGTCAATCACCCAGAACACGACGTAAGGCGAGCGGGGATCGAAGACGAACGTCTCGGCGTCGTCGTCGATGCGGGTGACCGCCTGGGAAAGGACCATGGTGCTGCCGAAAGCCATGGTGATCGTGGTGTCCGGGAACATGTCGCGCAGCAGGTCCAGGGTGTCGGCGTCGACGTGCGCGCCGCTGAGCAGCAAGTAGCGGATCTTGTCGTTGACCAAGTCCACCACCTGGTCGTTGCGGGCGATCGCCTCGAGCAGCGGAGGCGTCAAATGCATGTTCGCGACGTTCTGCGTTTGCAGGATGAACACCGCCTGCTCGATCACGTGGTCGACGTACGCCGCTACCTCTGCAGCCGCGTTGCGGGCGGCTACCTTTTTGACCCAGCGTGGGTCGATGTCGATTCCGTGAAACACCGAGCCGAGTCGCTCAGAGACGATGCGGGAGAAATATCCGACTCCGTGTGGTCCGCTGGGCATCAGGCACAGAAAGCCTTGCCCGGACCGGAAGCCGCCGCTGACGAAGTCCTCCGTCTGCCATTCGATGACCTGCGCAATCCAATCAGGTAGTTGTGCAGTCCTTTTCGGTGCGCCGGTGGTGCCGCCGGATTCGAAGATCCGGGGTATCGGACGAGGTGTTCCGTATCCGCGCGGGACGAGGTCCTCGACCGGAACACTGCGCAGCTCGTTGACGAGGTTGGGGAACAAGCGCAAATCGGCGAAGGTGTGGACGTCGGTCAACGGGTCGAAGGGCAGCGTTTCGGCGGCGCGCAGCCAGAACGGCGAGCCGGTGTCGGGGCCGAAATGCCAGGCGATAGCGGTGCGCAGATAGGCCTGCGGGTCGTCAACCGGCGCCGCTCTGGGTACGTCCAACACGGCGAAGTCCGGCGAGTTCGGGGCGGCCATGGCACCGATCCTGGCGCATCGACGACCGGGCGAACAATCCGCACCTTCGCGACTGCGCGCAGATTCACCGGGTTTTCAACGAGACGCAAGCTCCTGGAAATAGTCCCTGAGCGTTCGCGGGCCGCGGCCGAGGATCGCTTGCAACACCAGCGGGTTGCCGCCGGGCAGGCCGTGCCGGTCGTAGTGCGCCATCATCCGGGTCATGCCGTCGCGGAATGACCCTTCGGGCAGCTGCGCCGAAAACTCGTCGAGCGGTGTCTGCACCGCGGTGATCTCGCGTCCGAGTACCTCGCTGATGATCTGGGCAACCTCGTGGGTGTCCTGGTTGCCGGGCGCACACAACTCGAACGTGCCGTAACTGAGTTCGTCACCGGTCAACGCCAAAGCGGCGACCTCGGCCACATCGCGGTAGTCCACCGAGCACATCTTCACCGTCAGCGAATACGGCTGCGCCAACCGGCCGTGCTCGACGACATCGTTCCAGGAACCTTCGAAGTTCTGCATGAACCGCGCCGGCTGCAGCACCGTGAAGTCCAGGTCCGAGGTGTATAGGGCGTCTTCCACCGGCAACTTCGCGGCGGCGTGATTGGTCAACGCCGAAATGGATGGGTGAATCACCCCGGACAACACGAACTTTCGTACGCCGGCGGCTTTCGCGGCCTCCACCATCGCCAGACCCATGTCGGCCTCATTGGCGGCGTGGGCCGGCCCGATGTGGAAAATGCCGTCGACCCCGGCGGCCGCCGCGGTGAGGCTCGCCGGCTCGGTCAAGTCCCCGATGGCTGTCTCGTCGGCGCCGTTGTCCCGCGCCACTTTGGCGCGCTCGTCGTTGCGCACCAGCGCCCGCACCGAAACACCGCGGTCCAGCAGCGCGCGCAGCACCCTCTTGGCGTGCCGGCCCGTCGCCCCGACCATCAGAACGCGAGTCACTCTTTCACCGCCTCCGCGAGTGCGGCCATCATCTGCTCGTTGAACTTGGCGTGAATCTTGTCGTAGGCCCCGTCGCGTTCGGCGTTGCGGAAGCCCCTCGCACGTTCGACGACTATTTCCTTGGCGTCCGGATGGTCTTTCAGCAGGCTCAGCGTTTCGGCGATGTACTCGTCCAAAGGCATCGCGCGCGGATCGAATCCCCGCTTTTCCCCCTGCAGTGCGGTCTGCACCTGGGGCGGCACGATCTCGATCACGTGTACCGATGTGTCTCGCAGTTGGAACCGCAGCGACTCGGTGTAGTTGTGCACCGCCGCCTTGGTGGCGCAGTAGGTCGGTGTGAGCGCGCTCGGCATGAACCCCAGCGCGGAGCTGACGTTGAGGATCGCCGCCTGCGGTTTCGCCAGCAGCGACGGCAACAATGCCGCGATGAGCCGGATCGGGCCGAGCAGGTTGATCGCGACGGTCTGCTCCGCGGCGCTGACGTCACCGACCTGCAGGTTTTCGGGACGCTGAATACCGGCGTTGTTGACCAACACGTTCAGATCGGGATAGCGATCCACTAGTTCCGCGGCGAACCGGGTGATGTCGGCGGCGTCGCCCTGGTCCAACGTGAGATATTCCATTCCCGGGTTCGCCTCGGCCACCTCCTGCAGCTGCTCTTGCCGACGGCCGGCGATCACCACCCGGTTGCCCAGTTGGTGGAACGATTCGGCCAACCCGCGGCCGATACCGGTACCGCCACCGGTCACCACAATGATGTTGCCCGACAACTGCATGGGACTCTCCTGTCGACCTTTCCGACCCGCGACAGCGCGGCTACCCGCTTGAGCTCGCGCGTAAGCCCGCCCGCCGATTTGCCCGAGTCCGGCCGGATGTGATCGAGATCATTGGATGTCAACCTTCTTGCGAAAGCCAGCAGCTGGCGGTTAAGCTAGCTAATAATTAGCTTGCCTTGACGTCTGGAGGATGCACATGCCGCGTACAGAGAACGACACCTGGGATCTGGCGACCAGCGTGGGTGCCACGGCGACGATGGTAGCCGCGGCGCGAGCGATCGCCACCAATGCAGACAATGCCCTCATCAACGATCCGTTCGCCGAACCGCTGGTACGCGCGGTGAACGTGGATTTCTTCAACCGGTGGATCGACGGAGAACTCGCCGCCCTCGATGTCGACGATCACGACTCGGGCTGGAAACTCGCGCACATGCCCGACGCGATGGCTGCCCGCACACGATTCTTCGACGAATTCTTCCAGGAGGCGACGGAAGCCGGCATTCGACAGGCGGTGATCCTGGCATCCGGTCTGGACGCCCGGGCCTACCGGTTGACCTGGCCCGATGGTGTGACGGTCTTCGAGATCGACCAGCCGTCGGTCATCGAGTTCAAGACGGCCTCGTTGGCCGACTTGGGGGTGGCGCCGACCACCGAGCGGCGTGCCGTTGCCGTCGACCTGCGCGACGACTGGCCGAAAGCGCTGCTCGACGCAGGTTTCGACCGCACCCGCCCGACCGCCTGGATTGCCGAGGGTTTGCTCGGATATCTTCCACCGGAAGCGCAGGACCGCTTGCTCGACAACATCACCGCCCTCAGCGCCGCCGGCAGCCGGCTCGCCAGCGAAGCGGTGCCCAACATGGCGGACGTGAACGCCGACGAAGTCCGCGAGGTAATGCGCAAGGCGACGGCCAAGTGGCAGGAACACGGCTTCGATCTTGACTTCGCCGACCTGGGCTACCAGGGTGAGCGCAACGACGTGGCCGACTACCTCGACGGGCTGGGCTGGCAGTCGACCGGCGCGCGGATGAGTGAGCTGTTCGCCGCCAACGGATTGACGGTGCTGCCGCAGATCACAGATTCCGTCTCGGTCGCCGACACTGTCTACTACACCTCCGTGCTGAAAAACGGGTAACCCACGGCGATGCCGACAGTCTCGAGAAGAGGGCTCAACGAAGCCGTCACCCGGTTCTGGAGTTTCGCCGCGCCGGCCTACAACCTGCCGGTGCTGCAGCAGTGGATCTACCGACCGGCGCACGACGAGGTGATTGCGCGGCTCAGCGCTCACCCGTCCCGCCGGGTTGCCGACATAGCCTGCGGCACGGGCATCCTCGCGGACCGAGTCCAGCGGGAACTGCAGCCGGAGCAGGTTTACGGCGTAGACATGTCGGACGGCATGCTCAAACAGGCCCGGGCCAGGTCGACTCAGGTGCGGTGGTTACTCGGGCCGGCGGAGCAGCTGCCCTTCGACGATCAATCGCTGGACGCCGTGGTGACGACGTCGGCGTTTCACTTCTTCGACCAGCCGGCGGCCCTGCGCGAGTTCAGCCGTGTGCTTGCTCCTGGTGGACTGGTAGCGGTGGCGGCGCTCAGCGCGCGTCAACCGTTGCTGCAGGGTCCGGTTGCCAGCAAGTGGAAGCCGGCGCATCACGCCTCCCCGGCCGAAATGCGCACGTTGTACGAGAGCGCGGGCCTGACCGTTGCCGAGCAGCACCGTATTCCGCGCCCGTTGGCCACTCGATTCGTCTCCGACGCGATCACCGTCGGGATCAAAGACTGAACTGCCAATGACGGGAGGACACCAGTGACCGCAACGACTTTGCCGCCGGCGCTGCACCGGGCTCTGGAGCTGCTTGCAGATCCGCCGGCGACGCCGGACTTCACTAAGGGCTATCTCGATTTACTGGGACCGGAACCGGTCGAGAGTTCCGCGGTCCCGAAAAACAGGGGCGCCATCCAGGCCGCATGGGCTTCACCGATCGGTTCGTTGCTGTACGACAACGCCCAGAGGCTCGTGCGGCGGCTGTTCACGGCTTGGCAGCATCCCGAGGAGTGGTTGAACATCCCGCCCGGCGGAGTCGCGCTCGACGTGGGCAGCGGTCCGGGCAGCGTCACCGCAGCACTTGCTGAGGCAGCGGCTCCGAACGGTCTGGCCATCGGCGTCGATATCTCCGAGCCGATGCTGGCTCGGGCTGTCCGCAACCACGCCGGGCCGCGCACCGGCTTTCTACGTGCGGACGCCCAGCGCCTTCCGCTTCGCAGCGAGACTGTTGACGCGGTCGTCTCGATCGCTGTCCTGCAGCTGATCCCCGAACCGGCCGCCGCACTGGCGGAGATAGCGCGGGTGTTGCGCCCGGGCGGGCGGTTCGCCCTGATGGTCCCTACTGCCGGGACGGCGGGCCCGTTGTGGAAGCTGCTGCCGAATACCGGTGCACACTTCTTCGGCGACGACGAGATCGCCGACATCCTGGAGGACCACGGCTTCGTCAGCGTGCGGACGAAGAACGCTGGCACGCTTCAATGGGTGCGCGCCAAACGCGGCTGACGCACAGCCGGTCAGGTGCAGTTGGGCGGTATTTCCATCGCGTTGAGCGCCGTACCGACGACAGTTGATTGCTGACGACGTTCTGAGACCCTGACATATCGCCCGGCGTTGTCAGTACCGTTAAGCCGGGACGAGAACCGGCCGCGGCGGATTCCGCGCATCGGCGGTAGAGGGGTGGAGATGGCCAAGTGCGGTGATCGAGCCATCGTAGGTGGCGCAGGCATGGGTGGCTTGCTCGCCGCCCGGGTGCTTTCGGAGTTCTACGACACCGTGACGGTGGTCGAACGGGACAAGCTGTCCGACGCGGTCGCCCCGCGCCGCGGCGTCCCGCAAGGACGACACTTCCACGTCCTGTGGAGCCGCGGATCGCGGGAGTTGGGAAACCTGTTCCCCGGCTTGCATGACGAATTAGTCGCGGCCGGCGCAACGGTATGTGATGACGGCAGCTTGGCCCAGGTGTCCATCCGAGTGGCCGGTCACGAGTACAACAGGACGGGCAAGTTCACCGATCCCAGATCGGTGGTCATCCACCTGCTCAGTCGGCCGCTGCTCGAATCGCAGGTCAGGCGGCGGGTTGCCGCTATCGACAACGTCGAGTTCCTCGACGGCCATGACCTGGTCGAGCCGATCACCGCCCTGCCGGAGCGGGTCACCGGTGCGCTGGTGGTCAACCGCGACAGCGGAGTCGAGCAACCGTTGGAGGCCGACCTGGTGGTCGACGCGATGGGGCGCAGCGCGCGCACCCCGGCGTTTCTGGATCAGTTGGGCTACGGCCGGCCACCGGTTGAGCGCTCTTTGGCGAACGCCAGCTACTCCAGTCAGTTGGTGCGGATCCCGGCCGGGGTGATCGACGAGAAGATGACGTTCGTCATACCGGAAGCCGAGCGACAGACCGGTGGAGCGTTTTCCGTCTATGAACACGACACATGGATTTTCACCGTCGCACGCTTGGCTGGGAGCGAACCCCCCGACAACCTCGCCGAGATGTTGTCGTTAGCAGCGGGGTTCGCGCCGCCTGCGGTGCTGAAGGCGCTGCAACACGGTGAGCCCCTCGGACAGGTCACGGTGTTTCGCTACCCCGGTGCTACGTGGCGGCGATATGACAAGATGTCGCGGTTCCCAACAGGGTTCCTGGTTTTCGGGGACGCCATCTGCAGCACCAATCCCATCTACGGTCAAGGCATGACGGTGGCCGCACTCGAGGCGGTCTTCTTGCGCGAATGTCTTTCCGAGGCGAACGGCGACTTGAGCCGCCGATTTTTCGACGCCGCCGCCGGGCTCATCGGCCCGCTTTGGTCGTCCAACCAATTCAACGACATCTTCATGGCTAACGGCAGTGGCCGGGAATCGATACCAGAGCAGCTGTTGGAGTTCCGCGAAGAGGTGCTGGCAGCGGCGGAGCACAGCCCGGTGCTCACCGAGAAGTTGTTTCGGGCCATGAACCTCATCGACCCGCCGACCGACTACAGCCCGCTACTTCGATGAGGACACTACGCGCTGTCCGCGGCGAGCAGCATCTGGCGGCTTCAACGCGGATCGCCGAGTGGATGCCGGATCGGAAGCTGCTGCTACCGCTTCTCCAAGTCTGTTGCCGCTGAACGTCTTCTGCAGTATTCGTCGTGCCGGGTGGGTTGACGAGGTGCTTGTCGGGAGCGTGTCTCAGGTGCGACGATAAGTCATGCGTTCCCGATCCCGTCGGCTGGTCAGTATCGGCCTTCTCGGGCTGGTCGTCTTGGTCAGTGGCTGTCTGGGCCGTCTGTCGCCGGAACCACCCGGACCCGAGTTCATTCCGGTGGGCCGATCTATCCACAGCATCCACTCCGGCGGGGTTGCCCGGACGTTTCACCTCTACCGGCCGCAGGGACTGACCGGCGCAATGCCGTTGGTGGTGATGTTGCACGGCGGATTGGGCAGTGGAGCACAGGCCGAGCGGTCCTACCATTGGGACAGCGCAGCCGACAACGGCCAATTTCTGGTCGCTTATCCCGACGGCCTGCACCACGCGTGGAACGCCGGAAGTTGTTGCGGTGAGCCACAGAACGCCGACGTCGACGATGTCGGCTTCATCACCGCGACGGTCGCGGCCGTCGAGCAGCAGATTCGGATCGATGCAGCACGCGTGTTTGTCACCGGCATGTCGAACGGAGCGATGATGGCCCTTCGACTGGCCTGCCAGACCGACGTTTTCGCCGCAATCGCGGCGGTCGCCGGCACCCTGTTGACCGACTGCTCGCACGCGCGCCCGACATCGGTGCTGCAAATCCATGGCACTGCCGACGATCGGGTGCCCTACAACGGCGGACCGGGCAAGGCCGTCATGGCCAACGCGCGTCCACGCGTCGACGGCCCGTCGGTACCGTCAGTGACCGCGACGTGGCGTTCCATCGACAACTGCGGGCCGCCCTCCTCCGACACCGCCGGGCCCGTGACGACCCTGAACGCGTCATGCCCGAATGGCCGCACAGTCGAATTGATTTCGGTGGCCGACGCGGGTCACCAATGGCCCGGCGGCGCCCGAAGCCCGTTGGCCGAGAAGGCGGGAGGCATTCTTGCGCCGTCGACCGCACTCGATGCGACCAGCACGATCTGGCAGTTCTTCGCTCGACACCACCGCTGAGAAACCCTCGGCTCGAATCTCGATCGGCGATGCTCTCGTGCGACATCGGGCCTCCCGGTCAGCCGGTGAATACGGGCAGCCGCGCCCAGCCCCGCACGCTCGAGGTGTGGGCTCGCTCGGCGTTCGCGTAATCGACTTCCCAGTCGGGCCAGCGTCTGATCACCTCTTCGAAGGCCACCCGCGCCTCCAGTCGGGCGAGCGCCGAACCCAGGCAGAAGTGCAGTCCCTGCCCGAAGCTGAGGTGTCCGCCGTGTCGATGGATGTCGTACCGGTCCGGGTCGTCGAAGTGCCGTTCGTCGCGGTTGGCGGAGCCGTTCAGCAATAACATGAACGAGCCTTCCGGCACGACACGGCCGTAGAGCGACGCGTCCTGGGCGACGTAGCGGGCCTGTACCGGCGACGGCGGCTCGTAGCGCAGGGTCTCTTCGATCGCGCCGGGGATCAAAGACGGGTCGGCGACGATCTCCCGACGCTGGTCTGGGTGCTCCGACAGCAGTTGTCCCATGAAGCCGATGAGCCGGGCGGTGGTCTCGTTGCCCGCACCCGCGATCATCGCTGTGTAGGCCAGCACCTCGGTCCGGGACAGCCGGCGCCGGGTGCCAGCGGGTTCCTCGATTTCGGCTTGCAACAAATCGGTCATCAGGTCGTCGGACGGGTGGGCGGCACGCCACTCGATGTACTCGGCGAACAGCGCGATGGACTCGGCGAACAAATTCGGATTGACCTCACCGGGCTCATTGCCGGCGGCCATCTCGATGAAGGTGCCGTTCAGGTCGCGGATTGACGCCTGGTCCCGCTCGGGAATGCCGAGCAGGAACCCGATGGTCCGCATCGGCATCATCGCCCCCAGGTGAGCAATGAAGTCGAATCCGCTCTCCCCGACTAGCGGATCAAGTGCACGCGCACAGAATTCGCGGACCATCGATTCGACGGCCAGCATGCGCCGGGGCGTGAAAACCCGCGACAGCAGTCGTCGGTGCAGGTCGTGCAGAGGCGGGTCTTCAAAGAGCAGAATTCCCGGCGGGACCTCGATCCTGTTGAACAAGATGTCGGCGGTCGTTCCGCGGCCGGACCGGTAGGTCTGCCAGTTCGGCAGTTCTCGGGCTACATCTTCGTAGCGGCTCAGGGCATAAAAATTGAACTTCTCGTTGTAATAGAGCGGCGCTTCTTCTCTCATGCGCTGCCACACCGGATACGGATCGTCGTCGATGTCGAAGTCGAACGGGTCGTAGTACAACACGGCAGCATCGGTGCCTGTCATTGTTGTGATCCCTTCAGCGAAGCGCTGTTCCTGCCGGTCTTCTGGTGATGGCCCGCCGCGAAGGCGGATTACGGAGGTTGGTTCGGCACTCCGGGAAACAGCTCAGCGGTAGGTCCCGCGGTCGCCCACCCCGCCATTTTCGTCGCCAGATGTGGCGCGAACACCGCGCCGTAGAGGAGATTGCCGACGACAATGACGCCGAGAACCGACAAGACTGCCGATCCAAGGCGGCTCGTCGACCGTTTATCGGCCCACGCTTCGACGACGTTGCGGCCGGTGGAATCCGTTCGGCCGAGAAGATAGGCGAAGACCATCATCTGCACGCCCATGGCGACAGAGTCGTAGATCGGATACTGGTGCTTGGTTCCCTCCCACAGCCCCAGCCCAGGGATCACCCGGCCGTAGTAGAAAACCCCGAATCGAGCGCCCAGGACCGCGTTGAAGACAAAGGCCCACAAGAACCCGACAACAAGCCCGATGGTTAAAAGGGTGAGTGGCCGGCGCCAATGGAACTTTGCGCTCAGCCAACCCCCCAGCAGGGTGCTGATTACCGCAGGCAGCACGAAATACTGTGCGTAGCCGATGGGCACTGCCGAGGGCAGTCCACCCCAGGTCATGTTCAACGGCCACCACGCCGGCATGCGCGGAAGCGCCGGCGGGAACTGGGCATACATTGCCCAGTCGTAGGGCGCCTCGATCCAGGAGAACGAGATCGCCGAAACGCAGATCAGCAGCAGCGGGCTCAGACGGCGCTGGCGGTAGGACAGGTACACCCCGGCCGCAAGGAAGGTGAAACCCCCGATGTAGGAGAAGGCGACGGATGCCCGCAGCAGGGGCGTCAGCTCAGCGCTCATCGGGCCCGTCGGAGCGTGAGGTGCGCCGAGCTTCCGGGTCGTAGCGCAGCACCAGACCATAGATGAGGGCTATCAGCCCGAACAGTGTGCCCAGCATGACGACTGCGCCCAACGTCCGCACCTTTCGCAAAGCCAGGTCCCCGGTCATCGAGCGACCGGAGGCGGTCACACACCGACTGCATCGGCAAACCTAACGTTTGTTCGGACGGTAATGTAACTCACGCAGCGAGTCAATCGCGGGGGGACGCTACGATTCGCGCGCAACCTGTGCCTGACCGACCAAAGGTTCGTTTACGTCCGCGGCGGGCAGCTAACGTTGAGGCGGGCTGGGAGTGGACGGAGCAAGGTTGGGTGAGCCGAAGGTGATAGCCCGTGGACCCAACCCACTGCTTGCCTGCCCCGGCGGCGCGCAGCACGACAGCGCCCGGCGCGCAGAGGTGCTGGAGATCGCGGCGTCTTTGATCGCCACATCGGGCCTGCGCACCTCGATGCACGACATCGCGCGGGCAGCAGGAGTTAAGACCGGCAGCCTCTACCATCACTTCGAATCCAAAGAAGCGCTTCTGGTCGAGTTGCTGCGCCGTTACCATGCCGACCTCGATCGGGTGGCCGATCACGCACTCAGCGCGCTCGACAAACCCTCCTCGAGTCCCGGGCTCGGCGAGATTCACGCCCTGGCCGCGGCAATCGCTCAGCGCGCGGTGGCTCATCGTGCAGCGATACAAATAGCAATGTATGAAACGCCGAGCTCGAACCGCGAACTCCTGGAGTGGACGCAGCGACGCCCCGCCGCCACGTTGGAGGCGATGTACCAACTGCTGCGGGCCGGGCGGTGGAGTGGTTACCTCGGGTCAGACATCGATCTTCGCGTGCTGGCCGACCGCATGTGCCAGACGATGCTGCAAATCGGCTTGGACGTGCTGCGCCACAACGCCCCGGCCGAGCGCGTCGCGCGGCTGTTGTGCCGGATCATGCTCGACGGTCTGGCCACCGGCCGCCCGTCCGATGCGGAATTGGACGGCTCCGCCGCGTTCTTCGCCGCTGACCGGGTTGTTCAAAGCTGGACAGCCGAACCAGAGCCGGACGATAAGGCTTCCCACATCCGCGCAGTGGCGCGTGCGGAGTTCGGGCGCCGAGGTTACGAAGGCACCACTGTGCGTGACATCGCCGCCGCGGCAGGTATCCGGCACGGCAGTGTGTTCCGGCTGATCGGCTCGAAGGAGGCACTACTCGCTTCCATCATGGGCACCTTCGGTGAGAAGACGGAAAAAGGCGCCAGGGCAGTGCTCGCATCCGACTCGTCAGCCGTCGAGAAGCTGGATGCACTGAGTTGGGTGAACATCAACGCCCTGAGCCGGTTCGGTGACGAGTTCCGCATCCAGCTCGCGTGGATGCGCCAGATCCCGCCGGACGCTCCGAACCCGAGCGTCGAGTTCCCGGGCCGGCTGCAGCAGACTAAACGCCTGCTCAATCAAGGCATCCGTGCTGCCAGTATCGCTATCGACGACGCTCCAAAAGAGATGCTGGCGCGCTGCGTCATCGGACTGCAGTGGCTGCCGGAGAACATTCTCCATGCCATCGGCCCCCGCGCATCCCTGGTTCACGTCCGTGACACCTTGCTGCGTGGGGCCGCTCAGGTGCGGTCTGAGGCGACCACGCGGCGCGGGCGGTCTTGAACCTAATATCTGTTCCGTCTACGGTGGCCACAACTATCGACTTGAAGATCGAAAGGGCGAAGATGGCGGCTGAGGAGCTGTTGGGATATGACGGGACTCGGGCATTGGTCGTTGGCGGCGCGACCGGCATGGGCGCCGCCGCCGCCAGGACAGCCCGCAACCTGGGTTCTCATGTCACCGTAATGGATTGCGCTTCCGTCGATTACGATGTCGACAAAGTCATCAAGATGGATCTGCGCGACCCCGGATTCCATCGACGAAGCGATCGACCAACTCGACGGTCCGATCGACAAAGTGTTCGCCGCTGCCGGCATCGCCGACGGACCCGACCTGATGCGGGCCAACTTTATCGGGCATCGCCACCTGATCGAACGTCTGCTCGACGACGAATTGCTCCCCGCAGGCTCTGCGGTGTGTCTCATCTCTTCGGTGGCCGGCATGGGATGGGAGAACGATCTCGAGCGGGTGCAGGAGTTCCTCGCCACCCCCGACTACCGGTCGGCCGACGAGTGGGCCAAGGCGCACGAAGCCGAGGGTTTCATCCACTACGGATTCACCAAGCAGGCGATCAACGCCTACGTCGCCTGGCAGGGCTATCACTTCTTGAAGAAGGGGGTGCGGATCAACGCGATCTGTCCCGGCCCGACGGACACGCCGCTGGCACGGGCGAATGCAAACCTATGGCTCTCCTTCGCGCAGGACTACCGTGACGACACCGGCAGCGCCGTGCACCAAGCCGAGCAAATGGGCAACGCCATGATCTTCCTCAACAGTGCCGCGGCCAGCGGCGTCAACGGCATCACGCTCATCGTCGACAGCGGACACGCGATGGCGTCGCTCACCGGGTCGTTCGCGCCGGGCAAGCCGATCATGGACATCATCACCGCAGGGTGAAACTCGGTTGACTGCCGGCCGTGCTGCTCAGCCGAACACTCGCCGCGGCAGGGTCATCGGAATATCCAGCGAGCTGATTAGCCCGGCCGGCGCCTCGACGACATAAGGGATGGCGTTGACAACCCGCATTGCCGTCGACGCCATCGCCGCATGCCCCGCCCGGTGGCCTGCGGCTTCGCCGAGCGTCATCTCGCAGTGAATGTCGGGCTCGCCTTCAATGTCGACCCGGTAAGTCGCGTCGAAATCCGAAGTGGGCCAGTCAAGAGCGACGTCGCGTGCCATCCGAATGACATGCTCGATCACAATCGCCTGCCGGCCCCGCACCATCCCTACCGCACGGGTCCGCACCGCAGCACAGGTGCCTGCCGCCACCGTGCCGAAAGCAACTTCGATGTCCCGTTCGGTCAACCGGCGGTCCAGTTGGCCGCGCACTTCCTCGATGCGCACACCGAGGCCCTCAGCGATCAGGTATAGCGGTGCTTTCCAAGCCAACTCGATGAAGCCCGGCGTCTTCAGCATGGGCTCGAAATCGAGTGGCCGGCCGAAACCCATTCCGTTCATCATGACGTCGGCGACCGGATAGTGATCGTTGAGCGCCACTTCGCTGGCGGTGATCTGACGGATGTATCTGGACTGCGTCGCCATCAGCAACGCGAGCTGGTCGGAGGCAAACCCTGGGAATACGCCTGAGGCGTAGAACGAGGCGCGACCTGTCTGGGCCGCCGCATCGAGTTGGTCGCGCCAGTCGGGGGCGAAGTAGGACGGCGGATGGATCAGCGAGGTCGAGGAGGTCGACACCACGTTGATGCCTGCGTTCAGTAACCGGAGATAGTCGGGCACCGCTGCACCATCGCGCTCCGGACCACTCGCGGCGTACACCACACAGTCGGGTTTCAGCGCGATGAGCGCGTCGGCGTCGCTGGTGGCCGTCACCCCGACGGACTTTCCACCAGCCAACTCACCGGCGTCCTTGCCCACCTTCTCCGGTGAATGCACCCATACGCCAATGAGTTCGAGGTCGGGTCGGCTCATGATCGCCAGAATCGCGTTCGCGCCGACGCCGCCGGTGGACCAGACGACGACGCTTAGTGCGTTCGATTGGATCGACACCTCGTTCTCCTTACTGCCCGACCAGCCGGGCGGCGACGGCGCCGGCGAGTTCCAGATGCGGCCACGCCACCGCGGGCGGGAGGCCGCCGCAGAGCGGATGCAGCGGCAGCGGCCGCCCACTGCGCAGATAGTCGGTCGCCTCGCCGGGGGTGACGATGCGGTACGGACCTCCGGCCTCACGAAGCGCATCCACGCTGTCGGCACGGGTGATGCTTGCGACGGCGTCATCGTGCGGCCGGTATGACGCTGCAGTCACCGCGTCGTGCACCAGATGCGGACCAAGCACCTGCCAAGCCCGGTCGACGTCCTCAGCGACGAACACCACCGTGGGCCGGCCAGGTTCCGGAAATTGGACGACTCCACGCTGCTGTCCGTACCTGCGGCACTGCGCTTCGTAAAACTCCTTCAAGCCTGGTGAGTCGATTTGTGAGATGAACCCGAGACCGTGCACGGCTGCCCGCCGGGCGGCGGCCCTGCTTCCACCGGCGATCATCAGCAGCGGTCCGTCGACCGACGCACACCGCGGGCGGACGGTGACTTCGCGCCCCCGGTATTCAACGTGTTCGCCGCGCACCATCGGGCCGAGAACGGCCAGGATCTCGTCAGCCACCTGGCCGCGGGTCGTCATGCTCACACCGAAGTGGTCGTACTCCTCGCGGCGATGCCCGACAGCAAGGGCATACGACACGCGTCCCCTGCTGATCAAGTCCAAGACCGTCATCTCCTCAGCCAGGCGCACCGGGTCCCAGAGCGGAACCGGCACGGCAGCAATAAGAATGGCGAGCCGCTCCGTTCGGGCGGCGATTGCCGAGGCCAGGATCAGTGGCGTCGGCAGATGGCCGTCAGCCGCGGCGTGATGCTCGGACAACACGGCGAGCATTGCGCCATGGGTCTCCGACCACGAGCACATGTCGATGGCCGCGGCGTAGAGGTCGACGGCCGGTGCGCCCCAGTCTGGAGCGCGCATGTCGAACCTGAGCGTGAACATCAGTCGCTCTCCTGTCTCCGCGGCCTCGGCCGGTTCGCGACAGAAGCCAGGGTGTGAATTCAGCGAAGATCACGACCGAGGTTTCTATTTTGTAACCAGGTCCATAACCTAACGTTTGTTGTCACGGTACCTCGACCGTCGCTGACTGGGCCGCTGGCTTGTGGATCAAACGTTAGGTGCGCCTGCCATTGCAAGTGAGGGAACCGGTAGCGGCGTCGGACTCTACGAAGCTACGGCGACCCGCACCAGGCGGCTGAGCCGGACCGTTCCCGTGCAGCAGAAGCATGTGGGCTCGTGCCCGCGTCGGCGATAACTGATGCGGTGTCCGCGACGGCTGGTCAGGCGCTCGCTCTGCTCGATCCACTCTTGCGCAGCACCATTTAGGACGCCGCTTCGGTGGCGGCGTCTCGGCCAGCGGACCGCCGCGGTTCCGGCAACGCCGCCAATCCCAGGTGCTCGCGCAAAGTGGTGCCGGTGTAGTCGGCGCGGAAGACGCCGCGCTCCTGCAGCAGCGGCACCACCCGGTCGACGAAGAGATCGAGTCCGGTCGGCGTGATGTGCGGGACCAGGATGAACCCGTCGCTGGCGTCAGCCTGCACCAAGTCGTTGATGGTGGTGGCGACGGTCTGCGGTGAACCGATGAATGACTGGCGTCCAGTCACCTCGACGATCAACTCCCGAGTGGTCAGGTTCTCGGCTTCAGCCTTGGCCCGCCAGTCGTTGGCGATCGCTATCCGGTCCCGGAACATCCGGACGCTGGCCCGCCCGCGCGACACGGTGTTCTCCCCTTCCTGCGGGTCCAATGCCGGCAGCGGGCCGTCCGGGTCGTGATCGGACAGGTCGCGGTTCCACAGTTGCTCGAGGAATTTGATCGCCGTTTGCGGGGACACCTGCGCCAGCCGCACCTCATGCGCGATGTTTTGCGCTTCGGTGTCGGTGTCGCCGATGACGAACGTCGCCGCCGGCAGGATCAGCAATTCCTCCGGGCGACGAGCGTGACGCGCAAGCCGACCCTTGACGTCGGTGTAGAACGCTTGACCGGCCTCCAGAGTGCTATGCCGGGAAAAGATGGCATCCGCAGCGGCGGCCGCGAATTCCCGACCCTCGTCGGAGTCACCGGCCTGGAAGATGACCGGCCTGCCCTGCGGACTTCTCGGCACATTGAATCGGCCCTCGATGAAGAAATGCGCGTCCCTGTGCGAGAACGCGCCAGCAGTCGGATCGTTCAGGAAAACACCGCTTGCTTTGTCCGCCACGATGTCATCACCGCGCCACGAGTCGAAAAGCTCGTGGGTGGTCTGCAGGAACGTCTTCGCCCGCTCATAGCGCTGATCTTCCGGCAGGAAACCTCCCCGGCGAAAGTTCTCGCCGGTGAACGCATCCCACGATGTCACCACATTCCAGGCGGCCCGACCGGCGGACAGGTGGTCGAGCGAGGCGAACTGCCGGGCCACTTCGTACGGCTCGTTGAACGTCGAATTGATGGTGCCGGTCAAGCCCAGCCGATCGGTGACCGCCGCCAAGGCGGCGAGCACGGTGAAAGTATCCGGGCGGCCGACGACGTCCAGGTCGTAAATCTGGCCGTTCTGCTCGCGCAGCCGCAACCCCTCAGCCAGGAACAGGAAGTCGAATTTCCCCCGCTCGGCTGTCTGGGCGAATTGGGCGAACGAGCTGAACTCGATGTGGCTGCCGGCGGCCGGGTCGCTCCAAACTGTGGTGTTGTTGACGCCCGGAAAGTGTGCGGCCAGGTGAATCTGTTTCAACGGCTTGCTCATTGGATGTCCTCGTAGTCGAGTGGTCAGGCGGTCGCATAACGGTTGGCGGGCCGGGCCAAGCCCAGCTGCCCGCGCAGCGTGCCCGTTTCGTAGTGGTCGCGGAACACCTTGCGACGGCGCAACTCCGGGACCAGAGCTGCGGTGATCTGGATGAGGTCGTGCGGCAGGGCCGCGGGCCGCAGTCGGAAGCCCGACAACCCGGCGGCGTGCCACTCCTGCAGCAGATCGGCGAGCTGGGTCGGAGTGCCGACGAAAGTGTGGGCGTCACTGCGGTATTGCACACCGGCGAGTTCGTCGAGCTGACTCTGTCGGGTCTGTGCGGCTTGTTCGGTTTCGGCCAGGAACACCAGCAGGTCACCGAAGAGGTGCACGGTGTCGCGACGACGGCCGGCCGCCCATTGCAGTGCGCCGATCTCCCCGACGATGTCTGTGGCCTGTGCGGCGTCACGTGGGGTGACGAAGCCGACGTCGGCGCTGCCCGCGATCAGCTCGTAAGACGCGCCGCCGTGGCCCAGCGCGGCGACAATCGGTTGGCCCTGCGGCGGCCGGGGCGTGATCGACGGTCCTTTGACGGAAAACCAGCGCCCTTCGAAGTCGGTGTAGTGCAGCTTGTCCCGGTCGATGAACCTGCCGGTGGCAACGTCGCGGATTTCGGCGTCGTCCTCCCAGCTGTCCCACAGCCGGCGCAGCACTTCCACGTAATCAGCCGTCTCTGCCAACAATTCTCTGATCTGCTGCTGCCTGACCGGGTCGTTGGCCTCCTCGGACGACAGTGCAGGCAGTGTGCGGCGTCCGAATTGCGCGGCCACGTCTCGACGACCGGCCACCTGGACTCGCACCCCGGCACGACCGGTGCTGACGTAATCGAGTGTGGCGATCGATTTCGACGCGTGAAAAGGCTCGGTGTGCGTGACGTTGACTGTGGGCACGAATCCCATACCGCTGGTGCGCGGGGCGATCCGCGCAGCGACCAGAACCGCGTCCAACCGGCCGCGCACCCGGTCGACCCGCTGGTCGGGCCGGAAGGGATCGTCAGACTGCAAGCCGAGCGAGTCTTCGATCGTGACGAAGTCGAGCGCTGCGCGTTCAGCTTCGGAGACGAGGTCGCTCCAGTACCGAGCGTCGAAGAGTTCGGCGGGCCGAGCGTCGGGTTCCCGCCAAGCTCCCGGATGCCACCCGGTGCCGTCCAACGCGACGGCGAGGTGCAGCTGGCTTGACGGATCGGGCATGAAGTCGCCTCCCTAAACGCATGCGGTCATCGAACCGTCCTGGCAACGACAGACCAAGTTCAGTTATTTCCGGCCACCGCGTCACCCGCCGGCATATGAAGTCGCGGCCACCAGCGGTAACACGCCTCCGGCGACAAGTTGGTTTCTTCCCAGTTTCAACCGTCAGCTTCTCGGTCTCGGCGGAGTACGTTCACCCCGCCGGCCGGCCCGACGCCGCCGCTGACCGGCACCAGAGATGATGGCGGTATGACCACCGAAATCCGCGTGCTGGACAGCGAAGAACACCTCCTCGCGGCGGCAAACCTGTTCCGCGCCGCCATGGTCGGCTTTCCGCCCCTGTCGGATCTGGCTCCCGGGCAGATCAGCACACTGCTGGAACCCGGCCGGACCGTGGGCGCTTTCGTCGACGGACAACTCGTGGGCACGGTGGACGCAACAACGAGCGGCCTGACACTTCCCGGCGGCGCCGTCGTAGAACACGCCGCCGTAACGCACATCGGCGTGCTGCCCACGTTCACTCGCCGAGGGATCGCCACCGAATTGATTCACCATCAGTTGCGCGACATTGCCGCACGCGGTGAGGTGGTCGCAACGTTGCGCGCGTCTGAGGCAACGATCTATGAGCGGTACGGCTACGGCGTAGCGAGTTCATCGCAGACCGTCGAAGTCGTGACCGCCCGCGCGGCGCTACGGCCCGGCATCGAAGCCAGCGGTCCGGTGCGCCTGCTGGACGGCGCCGAAGCGTGGGCTGTGCTGCCCCGCATCTACGCAGAAAACCGGTCGGCTCGACCAGGTACTCTCGGCCGTCCGGAGGTGTGGTGGCAAGGCGCACGGCGGCGGGCTGAATCATCATCCGCACCCACGTATTTCGCTGTACATGGTGGTCCTGGTTCGGAGTCCGGTTTTGCGCGCTACCGTCCCGTCAACACTGACGCGTGGTTCGTCAGCGACCAGCGCACCATCGTGGTGGAGGATTTCTTTGCGCCCACCACCGACGCCTACCTGGGTCTGCTGCGTTTCCTGCTGGGTCTCGACCTGATCGACCGGGTGGTGTTCTGGATGCTGCCCCTCGACGATCCACTACCTTGTTTGCTTGTTGACCGCCGGGCTGTACGGGTAACCGCTGTACATGACGAAACCTGGCTTCGCATCGTCGACGTCGGCCGAGCCCTGGCCGCGCGCCGGTATTTCGGCGACGGCACCGTCACCGTCGCCGTCGACGACCCGCTGCTGGCCGACAACACGGCGGCCTTCACGCTCAGCCGCAGCGGCGCCGAACCGGCGGATCGACACCCCGATGTGCATGTCGGGGTGGCGGGTCTGTCCGCCGTACTTCTCGGCGGGTCGACTTGGCGCGCGTTGGCTGTCGCCGGGTTGGCCCGCGCCGAAGACCCGGCGGCAATCGGGCTCGCTGACCGTCTGTTCGCCGTTCCCGACCCGCCCTACGCTGGGTTCTTCTTCTAATGCAGTGAAAACGGTTGTCCGGGATCGAAATCACGCATGATCACTGTCATCGGTGCGGGTATCTGCGGACTGGCCGCCGCCTACGAGCTGTCCAAGCGGGGACACACCGTGACCGTCTTCGAGCGCGGTGCGCCGTTTGGCGAACAGTCGATCGGATTGGCGCGGATCTTTCGGGTCGCTCACCGGCGCGCTGTCCTGTGTGAATTGGCGATGCGGGCACGCAGCGGCTGGCAGCGTTGGGAGGCGGAGCTGGGCATTGGCCGGCTGCTCGGTGCGGAAGGTTTCATCGCCGCCGGCGCCGGTGCGGACACCACGGCGGCGATGGCGGCCGCCGATGCGAGATTTCAGTTGTTGAGCAGTATCGAGATCGCCGCACGCATACCGTTTCTCGCTGTCCCGTGGGAACACGGGGTCTTCGATCCGCTCGGCGGCAGCCTGCGCATCCGTCGGGCCCTGACCGCGCTGGCCCAGCGGGTCGACGTGCGCCGCGGCGAGGTGGTGTCGGTGGCCGATGACGGTGCGACAACTCTTGCCGATGGCACCGTCGTGACGGCTGACTGCGTGCTGATCTGCGCGGGGGTAGAGACGCCGAAACTTCACGGCCCACTGGACATCGAATTCGGCCCGCACACTCGGTTCACCTACGAAGGCGCCGACGCCACCGGCGCGGCGTGCCTGTCATCACCTGAAGGCTACGGGTTACCGCTCGGCAGCACCGGACGCTGGGCTTTCGGTCAGCCGACGCCGGACCCCGACGCGGTGCATGACATGTTCCCGTCACTTACGGTCGTCGACCGGGTGGACTGCGTGACGGTGCGCGCACCATGGCTTGACGACGGCGGGGACGGCTGGACGGTCACTCGCCGCGGCAACGTCGTCGCGTTCGTGGGCAGCAATCTGATGAAGTTCGGGCCGCTGCTCGGAGAATTGCTCGCTCAGTCGGTATTGACCGACGAGCTGCCGGTCGAGCTGACCGCTATCTGACGTCGCCCGGCGAGGTGCAGTGTGAGGAACGTTATTGCAGCTCAACGTCTGTCGCTATGACACGGCGGGTCAAGCTGAGCTGTGGCACGTCACGGCTTGCGCGTTGCGGTGAAGAATTTGCTACGCATCAGTCGCTCGAAGGCCGACGGCAGTTCTTCGAAGGGCCGGCCGTACTCCTCGGCGGCCTTCTGCACCAGGTCGGCGCCGTGGACCGCCCAACCGTGTGCGGCTAACCAGGCTTTCGTGTCGGTGCGTGGATCGTCGTACCACAAATCCGCGATCTGCGGCTGGGTGCCGTCCTGGGCGATCGGCGGGATGCTGTCGGCGAATTCCTGCACCTCGCCCGGCTCCGGCCCCAGTTCGGCGGCTACCTGGCTGCCCGGGGCGGACAGCTCGTGCAGCTTTTCGAACAGCGCGTCCTGGGCAGCACCGGGCAAGTAGGGCAGCAGACCCTCGAGCACCCAGGCCGTCGAACGGCCGGCATCGAAGCCTACCGCGAGCAGCGCACCGGCCCAGTCGTCGCGCAAGTCGGTGGCTATCGTGACACGTCGCGTGGCCGCCACCGCGCCTTGCCGGTCGAGCTCTTGCTGCTTGAACTCGAGGATCCGCGGCTGGTCGATCTCGAAGACGGTGAAGTCTGCCGGCCACGCCAATCGGTATGCCCGGCTGTCCAAACCGGCGGCCAGGATGACGGCCTGCTGCACACCGCTTCGGCCGGCACGGGTGAAGAAGTTGTCGAAGAAGCGGGTTCGCACGCCGACCCACTGGGCGTTGAACGCCGCGGCACTGCTCATGTCGGTGTCAGCCACTGCGGCAGCCAGATTCGGTTCACCGGCCGCGGCAACGAACTTCGCAGCGTAACCGTCACCGGCCAGCGGCGGATCGAGCGCGGCGTCGAGCGCACGCGCCGCGGTCACCGCCAGCGCCGTGAAGCCGACACTGCTGACAATGTCCCACGTGTCCCCGGCAGTTCGCGCCATCGCAGCCTCCTGTTGCGGCATCCAAGGTTCGTTTGCAAAGCTAACTACATGGTACGCCCGGTCAGTCCTGCCGCCCGGATAACTCCTCGACAAACCGGTCGATGAAAGCCGCCAGCGACGCCTGACCGGCCGGCCGGATGACGAACTTCGTCAAGCCGGCCTCCACATACCCGTCGAGTTGACGGTGCAACTGCTCCCAATCCGCCGCGATCACGGCACCGGGATCGAGGTCGGGCCGGCGTTGACGCGCGGCGGCGACCATTTGCGGTGGCAGGTCACCGTCGGCGACGGCCAGCGAAATCCCGAAGTGGTCGGGTTCGATCTGCCGGCCGGCTTCAGCGGCAGCGTGTTCGATCGCCAGCCGCCCTGACCGGGCCTCGTCCGGCGTGAGGAAGCTACCCAACCAGCCGTCGCCCAGAGCACCGATGCGCCGGAACGCCGCCGGCGCCGAGCCGCCCAGCCAGATATCCAGCGGCGGCGCCGGCCGCGGGGTGATCGCGACACCACTGACCGTGAAGTACCGGCCGCGAAAGCCGGCGGAGCAGTCGGTCGCGCCATCGGCCAGCGCAAAGCGCAACAACCGCAACGACTCGTCGAACACTGCGGCACGTTCACCGTCCGGAACGACGAAGACCTCGCGCTCGGCCGGGATGGCCGACCGCAATCCGAACACCGGAAGCACGCGCTTGGGCGCCACGGCCGCCAGGGATGCCAGCTGTTTGGCGACGAGCACGGGATGGCGCCCGGGCAGTACCGCAACGGAGGTTCCCACCTTCAAGCGCTTCGTCCGTGCCAATGCAAACGCCATGCCCACCACCGGGTCCACCGCCGGCGTATAGACCAATTCGGAGAACCACAGTGAATCCACCCCAGAGTTCTCCAGCTGATCAACGATGTCGGCTAGCTGACTCGGAGCGGTGTCCGCACCGAGCCCCACCCCGAACCGGATCTTCACAACTTGTTCCCTTCGCCGCCGCGCAATGCTTGGCAGAACAGCACGACGCCGCCTTTTGTGCCCGAGCGGAGGCGTGTGCCCGAGCGCGAACGTGTATCCGGGCGTGGACGGCGGTAGTCGGCACACAGCAGCGACCAGGTGGGTTTGCCCACCCTAAGTGTGGGTATCGCAGAGAGACCGCTCAGCCATGAAGCGGATCTGCGGCCAGACCGGCTCGTCAAATCTTCGAATCGATTAGAGGTCCTGATGTTTAGGCACACCGATTACATGCAATTCGACGTCAAGCCCGAGAAGCCCGACCCTGTCTACGCGCAGAAGCTGCAGGAGCTGCTCGGCGGCGCGTTCGGCGAAATGACAGTCACCATGCAGTACCTGATGCAGGGGTGGAACTGTCGTATGAAAGGCAAGTACAAAGATCTCATCATGGACGTGGCAACCGAAGAGATCGGACACGTCGAGATGATCGCCACCATGATCGCCCGACTGCTGGAGGGTGCTCCGGCGACCAACGCCACGCAAAATGCTCTCGGCGACCCTGTGGTAGCCGCGGTCATGGGCGGTATGGACCCGCAACAGGCCATCGTTTCTGGCGGGGCACCGACCCTCTCGGACAGTCATGGCGCGCCCTGGAACGGCAAATACATTGTGGCGTCCGGCAACCTGCTGGCCGACTTCCACGCCAACGTGGCGGCTGAGGCCCAGGGCCGGGTGCAGACCGCTCGGTTGTGGCACATGACCGACGACCCGGGCGTCAAGGCGATGCTCAAGTTCAACCTGGCCCGCGATACCTATCACCAAAACATGTGGCTCGCCGCCATCGAGGAACTGCAGGCCGACGGACTGGAAGGCGTCGTGGCTCCCAACGACCTGTTCGATGAAGAGTACGAGGAACACGCCAGCGAACTGTGGCACCTGTCCGATGGTGCCGACGCCGACAAGGGTCGCTGGGCTTTCGGCACCGCACCAGACGGGCGGCACGTCAACCGGTTTCGCACGGACACGCGACCGCTGGGCGACCTACAGCACGGACCGCCGCCGGACCCCAAGCTGTACGTCACCTACGATGGGAGTTGGGGCGAACCGCAGACGCCTGCGTTCGGCACTGAGAAGGGCGTCGTCGGCAAGCTGAAGGATGCAGTCAGTCCCGACAAAACATAGCGTCTGCAGCACAAGCTGATTCGGGGCTGAAAGACGCGAGGCCCTGCGCCCGAGTTCCCCATGGACTTCGAGCGCAGGTCCTGCTATCTCCAGGCAAAGACGGGCTGCTCGAGTTCAGCGACTGAATCGTGCCGCCCTTCCAGGCCGAGCCAACGCAACTGCAGCAGCACAGCACCGGTCGGTGCGTGAATGAGGTCGTTACCCAACGGGATCTGCACGACTGGTCGTGAGCTCTCGGGAATGGCGATGAAGCGCGGCGAATCCTGGCGCTGCAATTGATGCAGACCCACCCGGTATACCGCCACCACTTCGTCGGGCGCCGGTCGCGGATCAAGCCGTCCACCGCCCCAGATCACCACCGGGGTGATGACATAACCGGAGCGAGTCGGGTAGTCATCGAGCAGGCCCAAAACGGCCACATCGGTTAGGTCTACGCCGACCTCCTCGTGCAGTTCTCGCAGCGCCGCCTCGACGGCGGTCTCCCCCGGATCGAGCCGGCCGCCGGGGAGTGCCCACTGCGCAGCATGCGCGCTGAGCCGAGACGCTCTGCGAGACAACAGGAACGCTGCGCCACCGGACACGTCGACCATGCGGCCGTCAAGACCTGCCGCCGGCATCGGGCGCCCGGCGATCCAGTCGTCCACCGGCGCGGGGTCGACTCTGTCCTCGCCAATCTGGGAGTCGACCAGGACCACCGCAACCGCTGCGTGACGCTTGGTCGAGTCGTTCACGATCCGTCTGTCGTGATTCGCGAGATGTTCCCGGATGCGCTCCCGCAGGGCATCGTCATAGGAGATGACCACGCTTCGAGACTAGGGCCAGCCGCCGGCGACGACATGCCCTGGCTCTGGTCTGGGGCCTCACGATGCCAAGGGACGCTTCGAAGACGCCGAGCGGATAATGGTCGCCACGCCTTGAATCGCGACGACAGCCAACACCTCAAGTGATCGGGAGATGACGATGGCATCAGCACGACTGAAGACACTCGAGCGGCTCTTTTTTCGCGCTGCGCCGTTGCTGAACGTACCCGTTACCGTGCTGGCCAATTCGCCACGCCTCGGCCGGCTGGTGCACCGCAACATCGCGATGCTGACCTACAACGGGCGCCGCTCCGGTAACCAGTTCCGCATTCCCGTGGCTTACCGCCGAAACGGTGACCTGGTCACAGTTAGCGTGCACATGCCGGAGGCCAAGACGTGGTGGCGCAACTTCCTCGGTGCCGGCGGCCCACTGACCCTGCGGCTGGAGGGCAGGGAACACAGCGGACACGCGGTGGCCGAGCGCGACCACGAGGGACGTGTCACAGTCAAGGTCCGACTACACGATTGACGCCACCGCTGCTCAACCGGCCCGACGCTTCACTCGAACGGTCCATACGTGTACTAGTGCGAAATATGGCGGTATCGTTCTGCACTTCAGCCGGTGGCGCGGACGGAGTTGGTTGCCGGACAGGCCAATCGACGGCGTTCAGCGCTAGGGCTCACTTGATACCGCCTCGCTCGGTGGGGTAGCCGGGCCGTCACTAGTGCAGTAAGGACCGTGACGCTTCCGCTTACTCCAGTTCTGCTCACTGTGGGTGGAACGGCGGCCAAGGGCGTTTGACGGGTTCCGGCGGCATGCGACACGATGGCCTCAACCTGTAGCCGGCAAGGGAGGCGAAGAGTAGAGATGGCTGACATCACCATGTTGATCCTCGCCGACCATGACTGGTTTCGCGAACAATTCGCGCAGCTGGACTACCTGCAGGCGCAAACGCCGGTCAATGCCCGAGCACTCGAGCGGGTATGGCGCCCGCTCGCTGACAAGCTCGACGTGCATGCCTACATCGAGGAGAAGGTCTTCTACCCGCAACTGCTCAAACGCGGTATCGACGATCCTGAGGGCGAGACGCTGGATGCCATCGGCGACCACAACGACATTCGCGACGGAGTGCGGGACGCCAACGCCGCCCGCATCGGCACCGATGAATGGTGGGCCGCAGTCGGCCGCACCCGGGTGGCCAATGACGACCACATGAGCGAAGAGGAACGCGAAGGCTTGTCCGATTTCCGTCGCAACGCTCCCGCTGGTCTGCGTGAAGCGCTGGGCCGCCAATTCAGCGAATTCATGGCCCAGCACCCCACCACCGAGGGACTCGAGATCATCGACCGCGACCCGCAAGCCTACGTCGAAAACCTGGAAAAACAACCGCAACCGAAGTCCACGGACTACTCGCTTCGGATCGGCAGCCTGAAAGGCCAGTAGCGACCGGTCCACGCCTCGGGCTCGCCGCAGTCGTCAAACGAATTGTTTCGCATAACTTTTCGAGCGGTCCTGCGGTCGTTCAAGGGTTGAGCTCGCCGCATTGGTCGCCGAAGCGGGCGCACGCTGCGTGTGGAAACCCGGCGCCCGGGTATAAGTGCGGTGTGATGGCGAACCCGAAACCGGTACCTGAAGACCTGCGCCGGCTAGCCGCAGCACACGGGGTGGCGACTTCCTACCGCAACGAACGCCGGGAACCGGTCGAGGTCGATGCCGATGTGGTGATCCGGGTGCTCGGGCTGCTTGAAGTCGACGCGGGCACCGAAGCCGATCGGCATCGGGAATTGGTGAAGCTCACCGAAGCTGACCAAGCAGGCGTAATGAAACCCACGGTCGCTGCGCGCGTCGACGGCCGTCCCCAGCCGCTGCCCGGGGCCGCTGAGCTGATCGCTGAGGACGGCGACCGGATCGAGGTGCGTGACGAGGTACCCGCCGACCTACCACCGGGTTGGTATGAGCTGCACACTCGGGACGGCCAACAGGCCACTCTGGTGGCCGCCCCGCCGCAAGTGCCGGCGACGCCGGCCACCTGGGGCTGGATGCTGCAGCTGTATGCGCTGCGCTCGGCCGGTTCCTGGGGCATCGGCGACTTGGGCGACCTGCGGGAGTTCATCGACTGGACCGCCAATGAGCACGACGCGGGCGCGGTGCTGCTCAACCCGCTGGGCGCACCGGGTCCCACTCATCCGGTACAACCTTCGCCGTACACGCCGTCCAGCCGACGATTCGCCAACCCGTTGGCGCTGCGCATCGAGGACCTCGACGCCTACCGGCGCGCCGACCCGGACACCCGCGCCGAGGTGGACGCGCTGCGCGTCTCGGCCAGCACCGAACGTATCGACCATGACCTGGTGTGGGTAGCCAAGCGCTCGGCGCTGGAGTTGCTGTGGCGCGCCGCAGGCCGGCCTTCTCCGCTGGAGGAGTCGTCGAGTTCCGGTGTGTCCGAGGGGTTACGCGACTGGGCCACCTACTGCGCGCTGGCCGAGCGCCACGGCGGCCGGTGGACTCGTTGGCCGGAGCCGCTGCGTGCGGTCGGCGGTTCGGCGGTGACGGCGGCTCGCCGCGAGCTGGCGCCGCGGGTGGCGTTTCACGCTTGGGTGCAGCAACGCTGTGTCGAGCAGCTGACAGCGGTACGGGCTGCAGCGCGGGATGCCGGCATGGCTGTGGGCGTGCTGCACGACCTTCCGGTGGGAGTCGACGCTGACGGCGCCGACGCCTGGGCGCTTGCCGATGTGCTCGCCGCCGGCGTGAGTGTCGGAGCTCCGCCGGACAACTTCACTCCACGCGGGCAGGACTGGGGCCTGCCGCCCTGGCGCCCGGACCGGCTGGCCGCCACCGGCTACGCCGCGTTGCGGGATATGTTGCGCGCCGTGCTGACCTACGCCGACGGTCTGCGGATCGACCATGTCGCCGGGCTGTGGCGGTTGTGGTGGATTCCGCCCGGCGACGGCCCGGACCGCGGCACCTACGTGCACTACGACGCCGACGTTATGCTCGCGGTTCTGGCGCTGGAAGCGCATCGGGCCGGAGCTGTCGTCGTCGGCGAAGACTTGGGCACCGTCGAACCGGAGGTCACCGAAGGGCTGGCTGACCGGGGGATGCTCGGGTGCGCAGTGTCCTGGTTCACCCGAGATCAGTCTGAACCCGACGAACCGCTTCTTCCTCCAGCGAAGTGGCCGGCGCGAGCAGCGGCCAGCCTGTCCACCCACGACTTGCCCACCGCGCCCGGGTTTTTGCGCGGCGAGCATGTCCGGGCCCGCGCCGAACTCGGCCTGCTCGACGATGTGCCGGCTGAGCAGGCCTCCGCTGCGAAGGAGCGCGCCGAGTGGTTGGCGTTGCTGCGCTCCGAGGGATTGCTGCCTGACGAGGACACGACACCTGACCCGGACGAAACGACGATCGTCTTGGCGATGCACCGGCTCTTGGCGGCCACGCCCAGCCGGCTCAAACTGGTCTCCCCCTACGACGTGGTCGGCGAGCTCCGGCAACCGAACCTGCCGGGCACCGTCGACGAATACCCGAACTGGCGGCTCCCGCTCCCCGAGACCCTCGAGCAACTGCGTGCCGACCCGAGGGTCGCCGAGATCACCGCCGCCTTCCGGGCCGCCGGTCAGGCATGACGCAGCACCAACAACTCGCCGGTCACGGCGCCGTCTTCGAGTAGCCGCGCGATACCTGAACTTTGCCGTTCGGCCAACCGCCAAGCCTCCGTGTGCTTATGCCGGTCAGCGAGCGTCTTGGTGACTGTGCCGACCCGCTTGTTCCACTCCTCCGGTATTGCGGGAAGATCGGCCGTACAAAGCCAGTGCTCGACCCGCAGCAGTGAGTCCTGCACCAGATCACGCAGGCGGCCAGACGTCGGGAAGTGGTTGCCTTCAGTGCGGTCGCTGGGCAGGTCGCGGCGCGCCACGAAGGCGAGTAACCCAATGCATCCTTTCGGCCGCACGATGCGCCGCAGCTCCTGCAGCAACGTCAACTGATCCGGAGTGGTGCACAAGACCCCCAGCGCCCAGGCGGCGTCAAAGCTGCCGTCCCGCAGCGGCAGCGCTGACCCGTCGGCGCGCAACACCGGGTAGCCGAACAATCGCTGCGCCGCGCGGCAAGCGCCCGCTTCCGGTTCCACCAGCAGCGGTTGCACACCGCGTTCGCGGGCCGCATAGGCGGCGGGACCTCCAACGCCGGCACCGCAGTCCAACAAGGTGTCACCGGGTCTCAACCGCATCTGCTCGATCAGCCAGTCCAAGGCGGCGGGACTGCCGCTGCCCCGGCATCCCGCCGGCACGTGGTAGTCGGGACCCAGGTCGGCCGCGGCCTGCGCGGTCCATTCCGCGACCGTGTCGAACTCAGCTTCCATGGCTTCGCTCACAGCGCCTCCACCGCCTCCATCCTGATTCGACGACCGACCTCCGCCTTGATTTCCGCGCCGATGCGGGTGCCCGACGCGGACGCCAGCCCTGACACGTTGACACCCTCGACACCATCGATGGCCAGCAGTTCTCGGGCTTCGATGACTGCTGCCGTGATGCCGGCCGCCACCGGATCTGCTGCACTGAGCACCTGCTCGGTCACCGCTGGGTCGAGTTCAAGACCGGGCAATCCCTGCAATACCGCCGCTGAAACGCTGTCGGTGAACACCGCGACAGCAGCGAGCACCGGAATCGTCAATCCGGCCGACCGCGCAGTTTTCACGAAATCAGCGATCATGTCCGGAAACGGCACATGGTTGAGCACCGCCAAACTCGCACCGGCACGCTGCTTTTCCACCAGCCGCGCGGGCCGGGCATGCACGGGCGGCGCGGTGGGTGTCTCCGGCGCCGCGGCTATCACTCCGACCGAGGCGGCCAGCGACAACAGGCGAAACCCGTCGAGGTCGAAAGTTTGGGTGACGTCAGGGCGGACGTCGTAGCCGCGACCGTCACCGGTAACGCACAACACGGTGTCCACGCCGATGCTGCGCAGACCCCGCAGCTCCTGCTCCAGAACGACGCGATTGCGGTCTCGGCACGACAACGTGATCCACGGCGTCACGCCGGCATCCAGCAGCAATGATCCAAATAAAGTGGGCGGAAAGTCCGGCTTGTTCTGGTGTTCACCGACGAGGACGGCATCACACCCTCGCGACAAGATGGCGGCCGTCACCGCGATGTCGTCGCGATCGAAAGGGGTGGCGCTGAAGTCGGCGAGGATTAAGGGGGCAACGGCGGGTCGCGGTGCGGCTGGAGCGCCTGACCACGCCACCACGTCGACGAACGCGCACGGCCCGGGGCGCATCTCACACTGGCCGTCAGGCCGCACCCCGCCGCACGGCCCGAATTCCATCCGTTTCGGGCAATCCGAATCCGCCGACATCCTCACTCCGTCTCGCACGGGTATGGCAGGCATGTACCCCGCGGGTTGCGGGTGCAAGCGCCGGCCCCAAGGTCAGGTACAGTTGAGCCGAACTAAGTTAACTAGTCTAATTAATATTAGAGAGGGTTCCGGGAATGACCCGCACCGAAAACGACAGCTGGGATTTGGCATCCAGTGTTGGCGCGACCGCGACGGCAGTCGCCGCATCCCGGGCGATGGCCTCGAAGGATCCCGATCCGCTGCTCGACGACCCCTGGGCCGACCCGCTCGTTCGCGCGGTGGGTATCGACACGTTCGTGAAGCTGATCGACGGCGAGATCGGCCAAACCGACGATCCGCTGCTCAATCGGCGGGCGATGAACGAGCAGATCACGGTACGCACTCGGTTCTTCGACCAGTTCTTCCTGCAGGCAACCGGTGCCGGAATTCGCCAGGCCGTGATCCTCGCTTCCGGCTTGGACACCAGGGCCTACCGGCTGCCGTGGCCGCGCGGCACCGTCGTCTTCGAGATCGATCAACCGCAGGTGATCGCGTTCAAGACGACGACGATGGCCGCCCTGGGCGCCGAACCCGCCGCGCAGCGCCGCACGGTCGCGATCGACCTGCGCGAGGACTGGCCATCGGCGTTGAAGGAGACCGGGTTCGACACCAGCCAGCCGACCGCCTGGAGCGCCGAAGGATTACTGGTCTATTTGCCGCCCGAGGCGCAGGACCGCTTGTTCGACAACATCGCTGGTCTGTCGGCACCGGGCAGCCGGATCGCCACCGAACACCTGGATCTGCGCAACATTCCCTCGGACTGGGCGGAGAAACTCACGGAGCGGTCCCGGCGCATCGGTTCTGACATCGACCTCGCGGAGTTGTTCTATACCGGTGATCGCAACACCGCCGCCGATTACCTCTCCGCGCACGGTTGGCGCGTCGACATCCGGACAACTGAAGAGGCGTACGCCGCCAACGGCTTCCAGCTGCCCGACGACGAGCTGGCCTCCTTCGGCGCGAACTCCGGCTACCTCTCTGCGACCCTGACCTAGCAGAACCTGAAGGCGCGCATGGGCTCACGTCGGCGATCATCGCGCGGTTGGCGAGCGACGAACCTGGGTATGGCATCGCTCGATCGCGTTCTTGGAGTGTCGCTTCTGGGGTGATCAGCAATGGTCGGGTGGCTGGACAGGCTGCAGAGGCACATAACGCCAGTCCTCGTAATCACCGGGTCGGTACCGATGGCACCATCGGAGATGAAGTAGTTGTAGGGATCGATGACCACCAAACCGGTGGACTTTCTTGAGTAGGTCACGTCAGCAATGCTCCCGCCGACCACCGGTACTCGGGGCCACAATGGCGCTATGGTGCTGGATCTTGCCGGGTATTTCGACCGCGTCGGGTACAGCGGTGATATCACCCCTACTCTGAATGTGTTGCAGGCGCTGATAACCGCCCACACCGGCACGATTCCGTTCGAAAACCTCGATCCGCTACTCGGTGTTCCGGTGGACGACCTGAGCCCTCGCGCTCTGGCCGACAAGTTGGTACGTCGGCGGCGGGGTGGCTACTGCTACGAGCAGAACGGGTTGATGGGCCACGTGCTGACCGAGCTGGGCTTCGGAGTGCGACGGCTGGCCGGCCGAGTCGTCTGGAACCTCGAGGGCGATGCACCACTGCCGGCACAGACGCATACCGTGCTGGCCGTGACGATCCCCGACACTGCGGGCGCGTATCTGGTGGATGTCGGATTCGGTGGCCAGACGCCGACTTCTCCGCTGCGTCTCGAATCCGGTGTCGTTCAGCAGACCGCTCACGAACCGTATCGCCTCGATGATCGGGGCGAGGGCTGGGTCCTGCGCGCACGTGTGCGAGACCAGTGGCAGGCGCTCTATCAGTTGACCTCCCGACCGCAGCCGTTGATCGACCTGACCGTGGGCAGTTGGTACGTCTCCACCCATCCCTCATCGATATTCGTCAACGGTCTGCTGGTCGCGCTGGTGATCGATGGCGACCGGTGGAATCTGATCGGTCGTGATCTCGCCGTTCACCGCGACGGCGTCACGCGAAGAACACAATTGAACGACGCGGCAGCTATCATCGACGTGCTAGCCCACCGGTTCGGCATCAACCTGGCCGATCTCGGCGAGCGCCGCACGCTCGAAGCGCGTATCGACGAGACGTGCTTTTAAGGGGTGGGCATCCCGCGTTCGGCCTACGCCTTGAAGTAGACGATCTGATATGTGGTGGCCAGCAAAGTGCCGTCCCGCGTCCACATCTGCGCACTCTGATCGGAGTAGCCCTGATAGAAGCGGTTGGCGCGCGCAGTGCCGAGGACGAAGTCACTGCCAATCGCGTCGACTTGCGTTGCATCCGCGTGGAAATAAGTCGTCAACGAGATCGTCCCGGCCGGAACGAATTGGCCGAGGCGCAAAAAGATCCGAGGGACGAATACGTCGCACAGTGCAGTCAGCGCCGAATAATCCATCGCGCGGTGCGCACGGTCGCGAATCCAGACCGTCGTGGTCGACGACGGATCAGGTTGCCCACTCCGGTTGGTGAAGTCTCCTTCGAGGAAGCGCATGTCGTAACGGCCTACCCAGACGGGGAGGCCGTCGGCCGCAGCCGAGGCGATATCCTCTGGCGGCACCGCGTCCGGCGGGGCGGCTTGGGTGTCGGCCCAGGTATCCCGTCGAAGAGCGAATACAGCGGTGGCAGTGGTCTTTACGGCGTCGTCTTGAACGAGTTCGACGATCCAGTGCTGATTGGTGCGATTGGTGCGCGGAACTCGAAGAAGGATCTCGAAGTCGCCCTCGACGATGGGGGCGGTGAAGTTCACGGTCAGCGCCAGCGGGTCGCCGAGGCGGTCCGGGTGCGTCTCGATTGCGTGTAGCAGGGTTGCGGCCGTGATGCCTCCGAAGGGACCGACCATGTTCGCCCATTCGGGTTGGGTCCGGCCCCGCCGGCTGGTGTCATCGATGGTTCTTAGGCGCAGCGCCCGGTCGAAGGGGTGCGTCTCGAGCACGTCTACATCCTCGTTTTGACCGCTAGCCCCGCGGGGGCCTGTGTGGGTGCCAAACCGGCTTCAGTCGACCGGAGCGACTTCGTTGACGACGAATTCTGCGGCCTGGTCGGCCATCCCGTTGCTCTTGTAGGAGCTGTGGGCAGCCCGGTCGCGGCCACCCGGGTCACAGACGGGATCACCGGGCGCACACAACTCGATGGTCTTGCCTGCGTAGTTCTGGCCGATGACGATGGGCGGCGCGTTGCGGTCAACTAGATCTAGGAACCCGCTCGAGGGTTTCCCGAACAGGGTCACGGCCGCCACATGCGCGGCGGTGGCAGGCGGCAACGGTCCGGTGATGCCGTCGGGCAGTGGATAGCCGTCGGGAATGTTGTCGGTCGTGGTGTACGCGGCGACCGCGGCGCCCTGGGAGTAGCCGCCCAGCACGATTCTGGTGTTCGGGCAATCAGCGGCGATCGATGTCACTTTGTTCGCCGCGTCCGCCACGCCGTCGGCAGCGGTCTGGAAGTTCAGCGACGCCGGGTAATTCACCGGGTCGACGCCGATGTTGCGGCCCGCCAGATGCGCGTTCAGCGCGTCGACGAACGCTTGTCCGGTCGCACCGACACCCGGGGGCTCGAGCGTCCCGCGCGCGAAGATCACGTCGATGTTCGGGCATGCGTCGGCGCCCGCGCGGTGCAACGCCTGCGGCCCCGTCAGCATCGTGACGGCCATGCCGACGACCGCACCGATGCGGCGCAGTGTCTGCAAGCTCGGCACCAGGGCGCCTGCGGTCGTGCTCATCTAACACCCGTTTCCTGCGATCGGTTTGCCATGGTGGAAGCGGCGCCACGGTTACTCGAGCGCACGAACAGCCAGTTGTACGCCAGAGACACTACCGCCCGTCCGTTCTGCCAGCAGCGGAGCGGGTGAACGGCACTCATTGCGGCAGGTCGTGACGACGGTCGACAAAGGAACGAAGGTGGCGGCGGGTCTGGTGGTCCTGCGCGCCGGCCTCACCGTCGGTCTGGGTGCCGCGTGTGTAGTCACCCTGCCATGCCGGCCGCACCGCCGCGGTGGTATCCGTCGCGGCCTGCACTTGCCCCAGCTCGTCGCGGGAGTGCAGGAAAGCGTCATGCTTACGGCGGAGGTCCTCGTCGGAATCGATGTGGCGCAGCTCCGGAACGAAACTCTCCAGTTCACCTCGCCGTTGCGGCACGAGCATGCAGATGGGCTCATCGACCTCGAAGCGCACCGGCATCAGCTTGCGGGTGAACTTCCAATTCATCGTGAAACTTGCCGTCATCCAGTCGGATTCGACCAACCCTTCCAGTGGAAAGACGGCGTCTTTCGGATGATTCGCCGGCCCGCGGACCAACAGGTTGTACCCGGGTGGAGTACGGAAGACGATCGGCAGATGCCAGGTCAAAATGCCGTAACCGAAGTGGCTGCTGGGCAGGAACTGGCCACCGTCCCGGCTGTCCGGATTGATCATCACACCGGTGCGGTCTTCGGGCCCGAGCCACGTCGCGCTGAACGCGCAAGGATTGTGCACCACCCACCCGCTCTGGTTGGCGATCAGCATCGGCAGACACCGATTCGCCCAACCCCTGCGAGTCGCCGCCATCCAATTCCGGTTGAGCGGCGCCGGACTGATCGGCGGCGGGTTCGGGCTGAAGCTGAACGCGGTCAGCGGACGGGCGTCAGCGTCGTCAGTCATCGGGTCCTCGGTCCATTGGGTAGCCGCGCCCAGTCCCCACTCACCGGCGCCATAAGAGTCTCAATCCCCTACACCTTAAAGACGCCGCAGCTGCCGTGGAAAGGTGCTGTGCTGGACGGTCGCAACGCCTTTCGGTCGACGCCGGGCCGCTGAAGTGAAGGCTGTGACAACACAACGTGAACACCGAGTTCTGCCGCAACCGAAGCTTTGCACGATGCAATACTTCTGAAATGGTCGACCTTCTCAGCGATGATGATCTGGCCGTCTACCTGCGCGCCGTGCGGACTTTCGCCCTGCTCGCTGAACACAGCGCTGAGTCGGTAGGGCTCACCCTTGCCCAGATGCGACTGCTGTTCACCGTGTCCGATCTTGGCGTCGCCTCGTGTTCAGCGGTGGCTGCCCAATTGCATGTGAGCGTCTCGTCGGTGACCAGACTGATCGCGCGGCCGGCGATGCTGCCGCTGGTGTCGCGCAGCGTCAGCCCGGCCAACGCCTCGGCCGTCGACCTTGAGCTGACGCCTCGAGGCGCGGCGACTGTGCGGCGTGTCACCGCCTGCCGCGAACGAGTCCTGCGTGACGCACTGGCCAAAACCGATGCGGCGACAGGATCGACCACCGCACTCAGCCTCGGGCGAGTCATCGACCGCATCGGAGAAGAGGTCCGGATATGAGCGGGCGCCTGGCGGACTTCGCCGTCGACCGGCGGATGCTGTTGACGACAGCGCTCGCAGTGCCCATCGGCGCGCTGTCGGCCGGTGCGGCCTGGTGCCTGCTACGGCTGATCGGACTGGTCACCAACCTGGTGTTCTATCAACGCTGGGCCGTTGACCTGATAGCTCCCGGAGCGCAGCACCACCCGTGGTGGCTTGTGTTGGGCGCACCGATCAGCGGTGGCCTGATTGTTGGAGTCATGGCCCGGTTCGGCTCTGACAAGATCCGTGGTCACGGCATGCCGGAGGCAATCGAGGCAATTCTGACGCGAGGCAGTCGCGTTGACCGGAAAGTTGCCGTGCTGAAACCCGTTTCCGCGGCGATCAGCATCGGCACCGGCGGACCGTTCGGGGCCGAGGGCCCGATCATTATGACGGGTGGCGCGTTGGGCTCCATTCTGGCTCAGTACCTGCATCTGACCGCCGACGAACGGAAGATCCTGCTGGTTTCCGGCGCCGCGGGCGGCATGGCGGCGACGTTCAACTCGCCGCTCGCATCCGTTCTCCTGGCAGTTGAGCTGCTGCTGTTCGAATGGCGCCCCCGAAGCATGGTTCCGGTGGCCGCCGGAGTGGCGGTGGCGACGATCGTGCGCCAGTTCATCCTGGGTGCCGCGCCGATATTTCCCGTCGAAGCGCCCTTGAGCAACGTCCGCTGGCAGTTCGACCTGTTGGCCCTCATCATCGGTATCTGCGGCGCCGTGGTCGCCATTGCCGCCACCCGGTTGGTGTACTTAGCCGAAGACGCCTTTTCGCGTCTGCCCATTCACTGGATGTGGTGGCCCGCGATCGGGGGTGTGGTGATCGGTCTGGGCGGCCTGGTCGAACCGCGTGCTTTGGGCGTCGGTTACGACGTCATCGGCGCGCTACTCACCGGTCAGGCCACCCTGTCGCTGATCATCGGGATCCTCGTCGTGAAAACGGTGATCTGGTCGTTGTCGTTGGGATCGGGCACCTCGGGTGGTGTGCTCGCGCCGGTGTTCATGATCGGCGGTGCGTTAGGAGCCCTGGTCGGACACTGGCTGCCAACAGTCTTCCCAGGATTTTGGGCGATCCTCGGACTGGCCGCGGTAGTCGGCGGCGTCATGCGCTCGCCCCTGACCGGGATAGTCTTCACCCTCGAACTCACGCACGCCTGGCCGACTCTGTTCCCTTTGCTGATCGCCTCAGTTACGGCATACGCAGCGTCGGTATTGTTGCTTGACCGATCAGTGCTTACCGAGAAGATTGCTCGTCGTGGCCTTCATCTGACCCGCGACTACACCACCGATCCGCTGGAAACCTTCTTCGTGGCCGACGTGATGCATCCGGAGCCGTCGAAGGATCCGGTGGGTGGCACCGTCGGCATACGCGACACCTTGCGCCACGCCGCCAACGTCTTCGCCGAGTCGGACGGCCGTCCGCTGCGGGTCGTCTCGCCGGACGGCGCTGAACAAGGGCATCTCCTGCTGCACGACCTGCTCCCCGCCCGGTTGCACGACCTCACCGAGGACACCGAACGCGCGCGGCACCTGATCGCCTTTACGCGCTGGCTGGCCCGCAACGATTCGCAGCAGCTCAGTCATCAGGAGGGTAGCTAGTCTGTCCCGGGGTTTGGGCCCTCCGCCGGCGTGCGGACTAGCGTGGCCCACGGTCGGCTTCGTACCGGGATAGATGGGATGGCGATGACAGCAGCCGGAGCTCAGCCGGGTCGGCAACGTCAGGAAACGATCTACCGCAACGGCGTCTTCGGCCACACACCGGCGGTGCCCACGAATTTCGCCGCACTGGAGCGGGCCGCGAAGTCGAAGATGTCCAAGCAGGCGTGGGCGTACGTCGCCGGCGGAGCCGGTGAAGGCGGCGGAATCGCCAACAACCGCGCCGCCCTGGACCGCTGGGCCATCGTGCCCCGAATGCTGCGGGACTGTTCTGAACGCGACCTGACGGTCGAACTGCTCGGCCGTCGGCTCCCCGCACCGATACTCCTAGCGCCGGTCGGGGCCGCCGGGCTGGTGTACCCACACGCCGACGTCGAGATCGGCGCCGCTGCGGCCTCTGTCGGGGTGCCCTACATCTTTTCCAATCAAGGGTCGGCGTCCATGGAAGACACCGCCACCGCGATGGACCAGGTAGCGCCGAAGGCTCCGCGCTGGTTCCAGCTGTACTGGTCGACCAACGACGCCGTGGTCGAAAGCTTCATCCGCCGCGCCGAAGCGATATCTGCGGACGCCCTGGTGGTCACCGTGGACACCACCCTGCTCGGCTGGCGTCCCCAAGATCTCAACATCGCTTCGTTGCCGTTCACGCAGGCGATCGGGATCGCGCAGTACACCTCGGACGAGCGTTTCATGGCGTCGGTTCGCGGTCGGGTGGCGGCGGCCAAGGCTGCCGGCGAGCGGCCACCGGTTCAGGTCACCCGCGCAGCGGTCAAGACATTGCTGTCGTTGGCGCGAAACGTGCCCGGCAACTTCGTCCGTAATTTGGTTTCCCCACTACCGCGGGCGAGCGTCGAAACATTCCTCGACACATATTCGCGACCGTCACTGACGTGGGATGACATCACCGCCCTTCGCGCCCGGACGGCCCTGCCGATT